>CAWDQN010000005.1:0-545549 GCA_963804495.1 uncultured Alphaproteobacteria bacterium
CGCGCTCTTTGATGGGGTTCTCAGCGCGGTTTTTGATGGTCTTCCCGCTACCGCTTCCCGACTTCTGTAGGGGTGCTGGGAAGCGGGAAGCGGAAGAGGCGGGTGTGGCCTGCCCGCCGGCCGGCTGTCCGGCGAAGCTGGCGCCGCCGGGAGCGGCGCTGAGGCTTGGCGGCCGCTGACGCCGGTCAGTGACCGGCGAGGCGATAGCCGTCGCCGGTTTTGACGATGCGGCCGGTGGCGGTCATGGCGGCGAGGCGCGCGTAGAGGGTGGCGGTGCGGATGCGGCAGCAGGCGCGCAGCTCGGCGAACGGGCGGGGTCGATCGGCGTCCGCGAGGGCCGCGGCGATGCGCTCGTCGATAGACGATGGTGTGGGGTTGGGGTCCGGTTCCTGGTGCGGCTGGACAGGCTCGAGCGCGAGGGCATCGGCGCGCTGAGTGAGCGCCAGGGTGACGCTGGGGATGGCGGCGGCGGCGCGGTGCTCGGCGGTGAGCACGATGCGGTCGTTGCCGTCGCGGCGAAGGTAAAGGTTGGAATCGCCCCAGGCATGGAACTCGGAGGAGCCACGAAGCGCCTGGCCAGCACGCATGGAGCTTGCCCCTTTTCTGGCGTGGTGGACGACGGCAACGGCGACCGCATGGCGACGCTGCAGGTCGCGCAGGAAGGCGAGCACCGGCGCGACCTCGCCGCTGGCGTTTTCGTCGATGCGGTGCAGGCGGACGAACGGATCGAGGACGAGCAGGCGCGGCTTCAGGGCGGCGACGGTCTGGTCGAGACGGCCGCGGTCGGTATCGAGATCGAGGCGCAGGCTCGGCGCGGTGATCACCTGAACATCCAGCGTGTCGAGGCTACGACCGGCGGCCGCGCAGATGCCGTCGAGGCGGCGGCGGACGATGTGCAGTGCGTCCTCGGCGGGATAGAGCAGAACGCGACCGGGGCGCGGCACCGGGAAGCGGCGCAGGCAGGGAGAGCCGGCGGCGACCGCGACGGCGAGGTCCAACGCCAGGAAGGATTTGCAGCACTTCGGTTCGCCGCCGATGATGCCGACGGCTTCGTCGGCCCACAGGCCGGTGACCAGCCAGTGCTGTTGCTCGGGGCGATCGGCGAGGCGATGCGCCGGCTGGACGGCAAGCGCGGTCATCGCCGGCGCCGGATCGCTGCCTTGGCCTCGCCGGCGGTGGCGGCAGCGCAGACCTCGAAGAACAGGGTTTCGTCGATCTGGCGGGCCTCGCGCTGGGCAGCGGCGACGAGCAGTTCGTCAGCCATGATCATCAGCGCGCGCAGGTTGCCCTGGGCATGGTCGCAGAGGGCGGCGATCACTTCGGCGGTCATCAGCGTCGGCACGCCGGCCTGCTGCAGGGCGTGGCGGAGGCATTCCTGCAGGTCCTGCGGCGTGGCGCGTTCCATCGTCAGGCGCACGCGCATGCGGCTGTCGAGAGGGAGGAACTCGTCGGAACGCAGACGGTCGGCGAGGCGGCCATCACCGGCGAGCACGACGGTGAGCAGGATGCGCGAATCGAGTTCGGCGGACGACAGCAGGCGCAACTCTGCGAGGACGGCGGGCTGGATTTCCTGCGCCTCGTCGACGATGAGCACGGGCCGGGACAGGGTGGCATCGATATAGGCCTGCCAGCGCTGGCGCAGCACCTTGGCGCCGGCCCAGCGGTTGTGCGGCTGCAGTTCGACGCCGAACAGGTCGCCCATCTCGCGGTAGAAGTCGGCGATGTTGGCCTGCGGGCGGCTGATCACGCCGAGCTTGACGTCACGCTGCGCCGCCAGCGAGGCCGCGAGGACGCGCAAAGCAGCCGACTTGCCGGTGCCGGGCACACCGGTGACAAGAGCGAAGCCGCCTTCGCCCACAAGCTGGCGCACACGCCAGCAGAACGACTCGACGCGTGCGGTGACGTGCAACGCCTCGACCGGCACGCCCGGGGCGAACGGGTTCCACTTGAGGCCATAGAGGGCGAGCAGTTTCTTGTTCACGTGTCCTCTCCTTCATCCTTGGGGAGGTAGGCCGGCGGCAGACCGGTCGCCGCTTGCCGGTCGATCAGGCGTTGCAGCAGCGGCGCCATGCCGCGTGCCGGCGGTGCGCTGGCGGGTTGCGCGGCGACGGAACCGGCCGCGATCGGCTGCAAGGTTCGGCGCCGACCGTTGGCGTTGCCGGTCTTGTCCTGCGGGAACAGACGGCAGAGGACCTTGCCGGTGTGCAGGTCAGCGAGGTGGACTTCGGTGAGGTCCCAGGCGGCGTAGCGGACGTCCAGCATGGAAAGATGCCGATACTGGCTCGGGACTTCGAAGCGGCGACCTTCGATGGTAACGGTGCAGTCGCTCTTGCGCAGGGTGCGCCGCTCGGTGCGGGTAAAGGCCAGCCGGAGCGTTGCTGCATCCGGGCAGGGCCGCGTGACGTTGGGACCGGCAAGGAAGCGAGCGAGTGGCGTGTCGTCGATCTCGGAATGGCGCTGGCGGTTGTAGTCGTATTCCGCCCAGGCCTGTGTCGCTTCGTTGAGTTTTGCCAGGGTCAGATCATCGACGCCTTCCAGCATTGCCATGAGACGGCCTTCGATCTGCCCCCAGAAGGTCTCTTGCTTGCCATTGACGTACGGGCTGTACGGCAGCGTGGTTTGATGAAGAACGCCGAGCCTGGCGAGGCCTTCGCTGATCTCGGTGGCGGTCATGGCGGCGCCGTTGTCGCTCATGGCAGCGCGCGGCAAGCCGCGCTTCTGCATCGCCTGCGACAGGCCATGGGCGATATTCTCAGCCGCCTCTGAAAGATACCATTGCAGATGACAGGCCAGCCGGGAGTAGTCGTCGAGAACGCCGAACAGCACAGGCGTCTCCCATACGCCACGGGAGGTCAGCACCTTTCTGGATCCAAAATGGCAATCCCAGTGCCAAAGTGAATTCGTATATTCAGCCTCGTAGCTGCGCACCTCGCGGGCATCGAGCCGGGCCGCGGCTGCCAGCGCGCCAGCGGACTGCCGCGTCGTCAGCGGACGCCGCTTGCTCAGGCCGTGCGTGCGCAGGAACCGCCGCACCGTCGTGTAGGACGGGACCGGCCGCAACTCGGAGCGGGTCTGTGCCAGCGCAACCAGGTTGTCGTGATGCAGCTTGGCGCTCCAACTCTTGTGCGCGTCGTACTGGGCGAGCAGGGCCTGACGCAGCTGCGTCGTCATCGACGCCTGTTCGCCGGCATCCACGCGCCGCTTGCGCCGCAGCACGGCGACCGGGTCCTGTCGCTCGTTGCGGGCACGATAGTACCAGCGCTCAAGGGTCGACACACCGAAGCGGACCGGCCCACCAGTCGTCGGATGGCGCCACTCGCGGGCCGCCAGGTCTTCCAGTGCTGCCCGCAGGGCGCCGTTCTCCGGCGGCGCAGCCAGCAGCTGCCCGATCACCGAGAAACGCAATCGCGCCCAGCGCTCATGCACCCGCAATCCGGGTTTGTCCGCCATGCCCGCTCTCCAGAAAGTTGCGGAGTCGGACGGTAACGGTGGCTACCGCCGGACGGCGACGGGCATCCTCTGCGGGTCGTTGCGGTCCCTCAGAAAGCCCGCCTCGCCGCCGCCCCGCCAGTCAACGGGCCAAGAAAGCGCAGCAGGCAACTCAGCTTCTCCGCGAGATCGCCGGCAAAGCGGTCAAGTAGCGTGGCCGGCACGCCGGTCAGATCGAGCGCCGGCATGAAGGCGGCCATGACGGTCGGCCGGAACGGGCCGGCAAAGGTCTCCAGCCACCATTTGCGCCAGCGCCCAAGCGTGCGGCGGTCGATGCCAAGTTCCGCCGACAGGCGCTGCACACGCAGCGGCGTCGCCCCCTGCTGCATCGCGGTGGCCAGCGTCACCACCGTGGCGAGATAGACCTTGGGGCCGAGAAAGCGCAGCGATGGCGGCGTCGCCCGCGTGCGGCAGCCGTCCACCGCACAGCAGCAGCTGAAACGCTGGCAGTAATCGTCACCCAGTCCGGCCGGAACCCCGCGCGGCTTGCGGTCGAACCGCGCCGAATGCAGTGCGCCGTGGCATTCGCTACAGCCCGCCTCCCGGGCGGCGGTTGCTATGTCGCGATCGAAGTCGAGCAATTGCTGATGGAATCTGGCGTCGTTCAGCAGGGCTTGGTACAAGGATGACATCCTTCTCCATAGCGTTGGCGAGATGGCCAAGACTGGGCGGAATGATCCCTGTCCCTGCGGCAGCGGCAAGAAGTACAAGCAGTGCTGCCTCGCCCGCGACGAGGCCGCCGCCGCGACCGCACGCGCCGCCCAGGCAGCCGCAGCGCCGCCACGTCGGCCGGGGTTCACCAGGTATCTCCAGATCCGTGACCACGACACCGACGAACTGACCGAGGCCTCCAACGCCGCGGCCAACCTCGTCCGCGCCGGCAAACTCGACGAAGCCGAACGCGCCGCTCACGATCTGCTCGCCCGCTTCCCCGACGTCCATGACGGCTACGACCGTCTCGGCATGGTCTGCGAGGCACGCGGCGATCACCGCCAGGCAGCCGAGTACTATCGTAAGGCCATCGCGGTCATCCGCGCCCACCCTGACGACTACGATCCGGAGTTCGAAGCCGTCTTCCAGAAGCTCATCGATCGGCTCGACCCACCCGGCGCCGATACGCCGGCCTGATCAGCCGAGACCGGGACCCGCGCTGCTCACGCTCGGTGAGGGCGGCGGCGCAGCGCCCATCACATACCGTGATCAATTTGTCGGGAAATCACCCTCACTTTGCGCGCTCAGGCTCACCTCCCCGAACCATTGCGGATTGCAGTCCAGACCTACGCAAGGCCAACGCGAAAAAAACGCGCTAATTCAGTGCGATGAATCAGTCCGGAGAACTCGCGGACCAGGAGTTCCGGGCCGGGCGGCGTAAGCCTCGGGCGTTCAATGAACCGGAGGGACTTCTGCCGTGCCGAAACGTCGAAACCTCACGAGTCACCGGCCGCACGACGGCGGCCCGCTCATCGCCGATCCAAGCGCAACGCCGAGTTCCACGCCGAACAACCCCACAACACCACCGCCAAGCCCGCCGACGCGACGCGGGTTGTCCCCCCGAACAGCCACTCCGGCGGAACAGCCGGTGCAGACGATGCCCTGCCCCGAGCAGTTCCTCGACGACCGCCAGCTTGCTGCCCGATGGAAATGTTCCCCGAAAACCCTTCGCAATCAACGTTCTCGCGGTGAAGGCTGCCCGTTCGTTCGGCTTGGACGCCTCGTCCGCTACCGCCTGAGCGACGTCATGCTGTACGAAGCGACCCATGCCGAGCTTGGAGCCGAAGCGCGGGAGGCAGGTCGATGAGCAAGGGCAAAGGCTCCGCAACCAGCCCTGGCGCCTTCACTACCGGCCTTAAGGAACGCCACTACCGCGGATTCTCCAAGAACGGAAAGCGCCTCGCTGCCAAAGCCGAGACCGCCCGCAAGCGGCGCATCAGTTGGCTGAAGCGGGAGCACCCGACCAACAAGAAAGCCCAGGCCCTCGCTGCGAAGTTAGAACGGTGCACCCCGAAGCACCGGTGCCGATCCGGTGCATGCCCAGCGTGCGCTCAAGCCGCGCAGGAAGTCTTTGTCGAGATGGTGAACGAGTTAATCATACAGGAGCTCCAACCGTGAAGAAAAAGAAGCTACCCAGGCGCCCGATGGCGATCACGTTGGTGCCGGACGCAACCACCTCACCGCCGGATCAGCTCGGCAACCCCACGATCGATCAAGTCCACCGACGAATGACCGACCGATTGGCCAAGGCGAAAGTTGCGCTGGCAGCAGGCGTTCTTGAGGTTTCGCTCGTAGAACATGAACAGGACCGATATCCTCTAGGATGGGCGTGGCATCTTCACGGTATAGCATTCACCCGCAACCCCAAAGCTCTTGCCAAACGTTTGGCGAAAGCATTCCCCCGCAGCGATAGCGTTCCACGTCCAGTTCGAGTGACCCCATGGGACGGAAGGTTACAATGGTTGCGTTACTGCCACAAGCTGGATCGACGTTGCCGTGTCGGTCTCGATGATGAGACACGCTTCGACGTCCGAAAACAGGAAACCCGAGTGAGTTGAACAACGACACCGCGGCGTCTAACCTCGAAAGAGATGCTCGATCTCTTGCTGTTCCACGACAAAATCAGCCTCGACAGTCGCATCGTCACGAGACGGGCTCAACTCCGCTCCGCAGGCGAGGGGTGCCAGATCGTGAAACTGCGACCTCCGAAACGCTGAGAGGAGAGGCCAGGTCGGGAAGCCGTTGGGAGTTCGCGAGTTGCGGTAGACCGCAAATACCTTCAAAGAGGCTTCAAACTGGCCTCTATTCGCTAATCTGTGAAGAAAATGAGGGAAAGTCGAGTGGTACTGCACTTTAGCTTAACGCGGCCAAACACGCGCTTCGCGCGGCGGTCGACACGTCAGTGTGGCCGTGCAAACCGTGCAATTCGTTTCCCGCGAATGGCGGCGCCCGAAGTGGCGTCCGCACCCGCTGTCCTGGCTGGCATCGCACTTGGCGTGAAACTGTAAACCGGAATTGCAGCGATGCGTCGTGGAGAATTTCGAATGAGGAGACCATGGAAGAGCACACAAATCTTCTAAAGCGTTTTGGCTTCCGTTATCGATTCCTTCGCGAGGACCCGGCGACCGGGATCCACTTCGCCACCGTCATTTTCCCAACCGGCAACGGAGGTCGCAGCCGCATCGAAATCCCGGCCTCCACTCTCAGTAATAGGGCCGAGCTTCGACGGCAGTTGCTGGACCGGGACGCCGTTCTCCCGGCCGACGAGAAAGGCAAGAAGGCGCTCCTGTGTGCGCTGGCCGAGGCCCAGCCGAAGCACCGACAAACCTACGCTAAGGCCGCCGGCTGGTCCGGTAACAAGGCGTGGTTTGTCACCGGCAGAAAGGTAATAGGCGAAGCGCCGGTTGGGCAATTGGCGACCCGCCCAATCGCAAACGCCGCCGGAGAGCCCGGGCAACTTCGGACACGAGGCACAGCCAGACAATGGCGTGACACCGTGGGTAGGCTCGCGCTCTCATCGTCGGTAAGCATGTTGGCCATATGCATCGCCCTCGCGGCCCCCCTGCTGACCTTTACCAACCGTACCTCATTCGCCATCTGCTTTTTCGGTAGATCGAGGTCTGGAAAAACCTTGGCCAGCCTGTGTGCCGCTTCGATGATCGGGATTGGTCGTACCGAGGATCTGATTGGTTGGCGGTCAACGGACACTGCAATCGAAGAGCGCCTGAGCGAGTTTGTTGATACGATCTTCGTGCTGGACGATGTGTCTGCGATGGACGCATCAGAGGCCGAACAATATACGCGTCTTCGGAACTTCGCCTACATGGTGGCAACCAATCAGGGGAAGGCCCGGGCGCGCACCTACAAGGGGTCGACCGGCACGAACCACGCTCGACACCGAACCATCGTCCTGACATCAGCCGAGACTTCTATCGCGTCGCTCGCGCACCGGTCACAACGCCAGCAACTCGGCGGCGAGGAACTCCGTCTTATCGACCTGCCGGTTACGCAGTGGCAGCAGGGTCACATCTTTGACCGCTTGCCGGACACCGTTGATCGGGAGGCCGAGGTCAGATGGCGAAGCCAAACCTATGCTGAAATTGTCCAGGCCTGCCGGCGCTATCACGGCGCCGCATTCCAAAACTACGTATCGCGTTTGATCGGGCTCCGGCGTACCTTGCCTACCAAGGTCAATGATTTCATAGCGGCATTCGTTCAGCAAGTTGAGCACGACGTCCATGGACCGGAGGCTCGCGACCTCGCAGAAAAATTCGGATTGCTATTCGCGGGTGGGATGATCGGGGTTGAACTGAAATGTGTCCCATGGACAGATGCTGAAGTACCTCACAGCTGTGACCACGTGCTATCATCGGGCGCGGAGCTTGCTGACCGATGACGCGCAGCTTCTCAAATCGGGACTTGAGGTCCTTCACAACGGCCTGCGTCGGCTCCCGGAGCATGTCCCCAAGCTTGGAGTTCGTGCCAAACTTGGGGAGGCCGATGGTTATCATGAACGGCGCTCCGGCAAGGAGTGCTTCGTGGTCAAAACCGATGCGTTTAACCGGCTGCTACCGGATGGCCGACAGCGCGAATTGGTTCGACGATGGCTGCTCGAACAGGGCACGATGGCAACATCCCGCACGCGGGTCTGCGGCGGAACCTCGTCAATTCGGCCGGCGACACAGTTCATTTGGCCGGACGGAGAGCGCCGCCGATCGCTCAAGATTTTCTGGCCCCCGGCGCACTTGCCCGTGCCGGGGCGTTGATACCTCGGCCCGATCATGTCCGGAATCGGCGATCAGCAAAGCCGCCGGACCTCGGTTGCTAACCCGCGACATCGAAGTCCGGCTGCTATCTCCGACGTCCGGCCACCACTTCCGCCAAGTCTGCGGCGCCTTCGAGCAGCATGTCCGCCCACTCCTGTGCCAACTCACGCCGTCGCCCCATGTGCAGCGCTCGGTTGTAGGCCGCCTCGGTCTTGTCCTGCGGAGCGTGCGCCAGCATCAGGTCGATCACGTGGCGGTCAGCCCGGTGATGCTCGTTCATCACGGACGAAAATGTCGCGCGCCAGCCATGCGGCACGTGCCGGCTGTGATACCCGGCACGGTTCAGCAAATACCCGATCGCGTTCTCCGACATGGGGAGGTGGGCGTGCCGTGTGCTGGGGAACACCAGCGGGCAGCGACCGGTCAGCGGCCGTACGGCGTTGAGCACCGCCAGCGCCTGCCGAGACAGCGGCACCAGATGTTCCTTTTTCATCTTCATGCGCTCGGCCGGCACCCGCCATAGCGGATCGGGACCGTCCAGCCCCTCGAACTCGACCCAACGCGACGCCCGCAACTCACCTGGACGTACCACCGTCAGCGCCAGCAGACGGTTGGCGAGCTTGGTTGTTGGGTGGGCGGGGATAGCCTCAACGCGCGCCAGCACCTCGCGTGCCTCGGCCAGGTCCGTCACTGCCGGCTGCCGGCCCTTGACCATCGGCGACATGGCGCCCTTCACGATCGCGGCCGGGTCGTTCTCGCCGATACCCAGCGCAATGGCGTACACAAACACGGCCGATACCCGTTGCCGTACCCGCCGTGCCGTTTCCAGTGCCGGCCGGGCCTCGATCGCCCGCAGCACGCCGAGCACCATCGGCGCCGTGATTTCTGTGATGGGTAACGCACCAAGCGTCGGGAACACGTCACCTTCCAGGCTGCCGAGGACATCCTGGGCGTGCCGCTCGGTCCAGGTCGGCAGGTTACGGGCATGCCAGTCACGCGCGATCGCTTCGAACGAGCCGGCCGAGTTGCCGGCGGCAGCGCGGCGCAGCTTCTTTTCCAGCCCTGGGTCCTTCCCGGCGCGTAGCAGCGCCTTGGTGGCGTCGCGTTCCTCACGCGCCTGCGCCAGCCCGACCTCGGGATATGGCCCGAAGGACAGCAGCTTCTCTTTGCCGCCAAACGTGTAACGCATGCGCCACAGCTTGCTGCCGGTCGGCGCGACGAACAGCAGCAGCCCACCGCCGTCGGTCAGCTTGTATGCACGTTCCTTCGGCTTGGCAGCCCTGACACCCGCGTCGGTGAGCACCCCGACCTCCCAGCACGATACCCGGTCATCGTCGGCTCGATACCCCGCAATATACCCGCCGATCGGCGTGATCGGGCGGGTTAACGGGTGATTGGCCGGGATGATTATGCCAGCTAAGCGACTGAAAAACTAGGCTTGGCGGGACCTGGCGGGTATTGCCGGGAAGGGTAGTTGGCGGAGGGGATGGGATTCGAACCCACGTAGGCCCTTGACGGACCTAAACGGTTTAGCAAACCGCCGCCTTCAGCCGCTCGGCCACCCCTCCGCCGGGAGCCGCAATCCGGGCCGGAGCCCGCCACGACGTTTGCCAGTCGCTTCTAGGACCATCACACCCTGACGTCAAACGCCCTCCGGCCGATGACCTCGGAATGGACAGCCCCCTCGTCACTTCTGGACCCGCCACGAAACGTCGCGCGACAGCATCGGGCCGGCATCCATGTCGGCCGGCACGACCAATGCCATGCAGGCGTCGGGAATGTCCGAGTGGTCAGAGTCAGCTCAACGCCACCTCGAAACCCCGCCGGGTCGCCGGACGCGACATCATCGTCTCGTACCACCGCTTCACGTGCGGGAACTCGGCCAGGTCCACCTGGTGGCGCTCGTGCCGCCAGACCCAGCCCAGAATGGCAAAATCGGCGATCGAGATGTCGCCGGCGAAAAATGCCACCTGCGCCAGCCGCCGGTCCGCCACACCGTAAAGCCGACTGGTTTCGCGGCCGTAACGTTCAAGCCCGTAGCGCCGGTCCTGCTCGTTCCCCACTTGCTGGAAATGGTGCACCTGTCCCGGCATCGGCCCGAACCCGCCCATCTGCCACATCAGCCATTCCAGCACCGGAACCTGGCGGCGCAGGTCGGCGGGCCAGAACAGCCCTGTCTTGACCGCCAGATACATCAGAATGGCCCCCGACTCGAAGACCGTGATCGGCTTGCCGTCCGGCCCAAGCAGGTCCTTGATGGCCGGGATACGGTTATTCGGACTGAAGGCCAGGAAATCGGGGTTGAACTGCTCACCCTTGGATAGGTCCACCGGCTTGACGGTGTAGGGCAGTCCCATCTCCTCCAGCGCCACGCTGATCTTGCGCCCATTGGGCGTGTCCCAGGTCCAAAGCTCGATGGTCATGCGCGTCATCCTCCGCATCCCGGCCCAGGCTACCGTCCGAACACATGCAGCACCACCGGCACGATCGCTGCGGTGACGAGCCCGTTCAGCCCCATGGCGATGCCGGCGAAGGTGCCCGCCACAGCGTCCGACTGAAAGGCGCGTGCCGTGCCGATGCCGTGCGCCGCCAAGCCTAGCGCAAAGCCGCGCGCGGCCGGGTCGCGCACGCCCACCCCGCGCAGCACCGGCGAGGCGATCATGGCGCCCAGGATGCCGGTAGTGATCACCAGCGTTGCCGTCAGTGCTGGATCCCCGCCCAGTTCGCGCGCGATGCCCATGGCGATCGCCGCGGTCACCGATTTCGGCGCGATCGACGCCAGCACCGAGGCCGGCGCGCCGAATGCCCAGGCGATGCCCACTGCCGACACCACCGCCGTCACCGCCCCTGCCAGCAGCGCTGCCGCCAGCGGCAGCAGCACACGCGCCACCTCGCGCCGGTTGCGCCACAGCGGCACCGCCAGCGCGACCGTCGCCGGGCCAAGCAGGAAATGCACGAACTGGGCGCCCTCGAAATAGGTCTGGAACCTGGTGCCGGTCGCCAGCAGCACGGCCGACATCAGGGCCACCGCCAGCAGCACCGGATTCGCCAGCGGATGGCGCCCGCAAGCAGTCGATACCCGATCGGCCAAGAGATAGGCGGCCAGCGTGGCGGTCAGCCACAGCAGCGGGCTGGCGCCCAGATACACCCACAGCACGTCCAGCGCGGTCATCGCCGCATCCGCCGCGCCACCACCGCGAACACCCAGGCCGTCACCGCCAGCGTCAGCGCGGTCGAGACCACAAGGGCCACGATCAATCCGGGACCGTTGCGCAACAGCACCGGCCCTTGCTGCACCACCCCGGTGCCGGCCGGCACGAACAGCAAGGACAGATTGCCCAGCAGCACCATCGTCAGCGGGCCCAGCGCGGTCCGGTCGGCGGGCGGGGCGTGCGGCTGCAGACGCTCGCGCAGGACCAGCAGCACGAACAGCAGCGCCATGCCCAGCACCGGCCCGGGCACCGGCAGCCCGGCCGCGCGCGCGACGGCTTCACCGGCCAGCTGGCAGCCCAGCAGCAGCACCAGCGCGCCCAGCATGGTCGCTTTCAGCCCCCGGGTGCGCTCAGCAGCAAACGATCAATGCCCGGCATGCGACCCGGAAAAATCCGGTGCCGCCAGCCCGGACGCCTCGAGCTGTTCAGCCAGGGCGGCCTTCAGCCGCTCCAGCCCGGCCTCGCTGCTCGCCTCGGCGCGGGCGACCAGCACCGCCTGGGTGTTGGATGCGCGCAGCAGCCACCAGCCATCCCGGGTCTGCACCCGTACTCCGTCGATGTCGGACAGAGTCGCGCCCGCCGCCTTCAGCCGCGCGGCAACGTCCGCGATCACCGTGAACTTCCGCCTGTCGTCGCAGTCAAAGCGCAGTTCGGGCGTGTTGACCACATGCGGCAAGTCCGCCCGCACGGATGACAATGGCCCGGGCAGCCGCGCCACGATGCCGAGCAAGCGGACGGCGGCATACAGAGCGTCATCGAAACCGTACCAATGGTCGGCGAAAAAGATGTGGCCCGACATCTCGCCCGCCAGAGGACAGCCGATCTCGGCCATCTTGGCCTTGATCAGGCTGTGGCCAGTCTTGAACATCAGCGGCACGCCGCCGGCCCGGGCGACCTCGTCGAACAGCACCTGGCTTGCCTTCACGTCGGCGATGATGGTGGCGCCTGGGCGACGCGCCAGCACGTCGCGCGCCAGCACCACCAGCAGCTGGTCGCCGAACATCATCTCGCCGGTGTCGTCCACCACACCGATGCGGTCGGCATCACCGTCGAAGGCGATGCCGAGATCGGCGCCGCGGCGTCGCACTTCGTCGGTCAGGTGCTCCAGGTTCTTCGGCACCGTGGGGTCGGGGTGGTGGTTGGGAAAGCTGCCGTCGATCTCCGGAAACAGCACCGTGTGGCGGCCGGGCAGGGTGCTGACAAGGCGCTGCAGCACCTCGCCGGCGGCACCGTTGCCGTTGTCCCACACCACGTTCAACTGGCGATCGCCGCCGTCCCAGTCGGACACCAGCCGGGCCAGGTAGTCAGTGGACACATCGACCGCGCGGTCGCTTCCCCCTCCCGCCGCCACCACGTCGCCGGCTTCGGCCATGCGGCCGATGTCGGCGATCTGGGCGCCGAAAAACGGCTTGCCATGCAGCATCATCTTGAACCCGTTGTAGTCGGGCGGATTGTGACTGCCGGTCAGCATGATCCCGCCGGCGGTCTTCAACGTGGTGGCAGCGTAGTACAGCATCGGTGTCGGGCCGCGGCCGATGCGCAGCACCTCCAGCCCGCACGACTTCAACCCGGCAACCAGATGCGGCTCCAGCTCCGGCGAGGACACCCGTCCGTCGTAGCCCACCGCCACCGTCGCCCCGCCGGAGCGGGCCACGATGCTGCCGAAGCAGCAGCCGATGGCAAACGCATCGGCAGCACTCAGGGTACGACCGACGACGCCGCGGATGTCGTATTCACGCAGGACGGTCGGATCGAAACGATGGCAGAAGTCCATGGCTGGGCCTACTGAAATGGCGGCGGAAACAGCGGTCATGCGTCGATGTAAGTGCGCAGGAAGGTGCGCACCGCCGGGCCGAGATCGGGGCGTTTGAGCGCAAATGCGATCTGCGCCTCCAGGAACCCGACCTTGTCGCCGCAATCGAAGCGGCGGCCCTCGTAGCGCAGGCCGTGGAACGGCACCTGGCCGATCAGCCGCGCCATGGCGTCGGTGAGTTGCACCTCGTTGCCGGCGCCGCGCTCCATGCGCGAGAGGTAGCCGATGACCTCCGGCACCAGCACGTAGCGGCCGATGATCGACAGGTTGGACGGCGCCACCTCGGGCTTCGGCTTCTCGACCAGGCCCTTGACCGACACCAACCGCCCGTCGTCCAACTCGATGTCGAGGATGCCATAGCGGCTGGTCTGATCGCGCGGCACCTCGGTCACGGCGACGACGCAGCCGCCGACGGTGGCATAGGCCTCGGCCAATTGCTGCATGCAGGGCGTCGCGGCCAGCACGAGGTCGTCGGGCAGCAGAATGGCGAACGGGTCGTCGCCGATGAAGGCGCGGGCGCACCAGATGGCGTGGCCGAGGCCGAGCGGCTCCTGCTGGCGGACGGTGACGATCGCGCCCGGCGGCAATTGCTGGTCGTGCAGCGCCTTCAGCTCGGCGGTCTTGCCACGCTCGCGCAGGGTCGCTTCCAGTTCGAAGGCGATGTCGAAATGCTCGACCAGCGCGGTCTTGCCGCGGCCGGTGACCATACAGAACTGGTCGATCCCGGCGGCCCGCGCCTCCTCGACCGCGTACTGGATCAGCGGCTTGTCGACCACCGGCAGCATTTCCTTGGCCATCGCCTTGGTGGCGGGCAGGAAGCGGGTGCCGAGGCCCGCGACGGGCAGGACGGCCTTGCGCAGCGGCTTGATCACGCGAGTGGTTCCCCGGATGGATTCGATTCGATCACAAAAGCACGCGGACGGGGCCGAAATATGGCGGGCAGATGCCACGCCCGCGCGGCGGCGGCAAGCTGATTGGGCAAAGGAAGGCCAGGGCTCTGCCCTGGCCTTGATTCATCCGAGCAGCGCGTCGCGCGCCTGGTTGATGCGGGCGGCAAGCCAGTCGGAGCCGCCCACATCCGGATGCGCCGCGCGCATCAGCCGGTGATGCGCGGCACGAATCTCCGCCACACTCGCGCCGGGTTTCAGCCCGAGCACCTGGTAGGCTTCTTCCCGCGTCATGTGCCCACCCGGCGCGGCGCGCGGCCGTGGCCCGGGACCACCAGGGGCGGCGCCCGGGCGGGCCTGGCCCACCCAACTCCACAGCAGCGGCCCGAGCAATACCAGCGTACTGAGGCCGGCCGGTCCACGGGTGAACAGCAGCAGCACCGACAGCAGCAGCCCCCCGATTGCCAGCACCCAGAGGCCCAGCTGCTTGATGCTGGCCACCTGCGCGCGCGAGAAAGCGCCGAGGGCACCCATCAGCACCAGCAGCGCCAGGATGCCAAGAAGGAAAAACACTGCCGGATCAGCCCGGCACCGGGCGCGGCGCCTGGGCCTCGATCGCCGCGATCGCACTCACGTTGAGGATGCCGCGTGCGGTGACGCTGGGGGGCAGCACATGCACCGCCTTCGCCATGCCCAACAGCAGCGGCCCGACCTGCAGCCCCTCGGCAGCGGCCTTCAGCAGGTTGAAAGCGATGTTGGCGGCATCCAGCCCGGGCATCACCAGCAGATTGGCCGCCCCCGTCAGCGGCGAGTCCGGCACCAGGCGCTGGCGAAGCGCCTGGGCAAGCGCCGCGTCGGCGTGCATCTCGCCGTCGATCTCCAGCAGCGGCGCCCGCTCGCGGATCAGCGGCAGCGCCTGGCGCATCTTGCGCGCGCTCGCCGAGTTGCTGGAGCCGAAGCTGGAATGCGACAGCAGCGCCGCCTTCGGATGCAGGCCGAAGCTGCGCACCGCATCGGCGGCCAGCAGCGTCATTTCGGCGATCTGCTCTGCCGTTGGGTCGAGGTTCATGTGGGTGTCGCACATGAACAGCACGCCGGCCTGCACGATCAGGCAGGACAGCGCGTAGATGCGGCTGACCTCCGGGCGTTTGGGGATCACTTCCATCACATACTGCATGTGCCGCCACCAGGCGCCGCTGCCGCCACAGATGGCGGCGTCGGCGCGACCGGCGTGCAGCAGCAGACTGGCGGCGACGGTGGGCCGCGTGCGCACCCGGCGGGCGGCTGCCTCGGGTGGCACGCCGCGGCGCGCCACCAGGCGCTGGTATTCCGCCACCAGCGGCGCGAACACCGCCTCGTCCTGGGCAGGGTCGAGCACTTGCACGCTTTCCTGCAAATCCATGCGCAGGCCCATCTCGCGCACCCGGCGCTCGATCACGCCGCGGCGGCCGATCAGGATCGGGCGGGCCATATCGTCGTCCACCAGGCTCTGCACCGCGCGCAGCACCCGCTCGTCCTCGCCCTCGGCATAGACCACCCGCGCCGGTTTTGCTTTGGCGCGCTCGAACACCGGGCGCATGAGCTGGCCGGAGCGGAAGGCGAAGCGCTCCAGCTCCCGCCGGTAGGCCGCGAAATCGGCGATCGGCCGGCGGGCGACGCCGGACTCCATGGCGGCGAGCGCGACCGCCGGCGCGATTTGCAGGATCAGCCGCGGGTCGAACGGCTTGGGAATGATATAGTCCGGCCCGAACACTGGCGCCGCGCCGCCATAGGCGGCGGCGACCACTTCGCTGGCCTCGATACGGGCCAGTTCGGCGATCGCCTCGACGGCGGCGAGTTTCATTGCCTCGTTGATGGTGGTGGCACCCACATCCAGCGCGCCGCGGAAGATGAAGGGAAAACACAGGACATTGTTGACCTGGTTTGGATAGTCGCTGCGCCCGGTAGCGACGATCGCATCCGGCCGGGCGGCGCGCACGGCCTCGGGCAATATCTCGGGCTCAGGGTTGGCCAGGGCGAGAATCAGCGGTTTGGCGGCGAACCGGCCGAGCCATTCGGGCTTGAGCACCCGTGGCGCCGACAGGCCCATGAACACATCGGCGCCGTGCAACACCTCGTCAAGCGTGCGCGCCGGCGTGACATGGGCGTACCGGTGCATCCGGTCGGTCAGGTCGTTACGGCCGGCATGCACCACTCCCTTCACATCGGTGAGCGTGACATTCTCCCGCCGCAGCCCCATGACCACCAGCAGGTCGACGCAGGCCATCGCCGCCGCGCCGGCGCCGGAGGTGACCAAGTGCACCTCCTCGAGCCGCTTGCCTTGCAGCAACAGCCCGTTGCGGACTGCCGCGGCGACGGTGATCGCGGTGCCGTGCTGGTCGTCGTGGAACACCGGAATCGCCATCCGGGCGCGCAGTTTGGCCTCGATCTCGAAGCACTCGGGCGCCTTGATGTCTTCCAGGTTGATCGCCCCGAAGGTGGGTTCGAGGGCGGCGACCACCTCGACGAACCGGTCCGGGTCCTGTTCGTCGACTTCGATGTCGAACACATCGATGCCGGCGAATTTCTTGAACAGGACGGCCTTGCCCTCCATCACCGGCTTGCCGGCCAGGGCGCCGATATTGCCCAGCCCCAGCACAGCGGTGCCGTTGGAGATCACCCCCACCAGATTGCCGCGGGTGGTGTAGTCGAAGGCGGTCGCCGGATTGGCGGCGATTTCCAAGCAGGCGGCGGCGACCCCGGGGGAGTAGGCGAGCGCCAGGTCGCGCTGGCTGGCCATCCGCTTGGTGGGCTCGATCTGCAGTTTCCCCGGCCGCGGCAGGCGGTGATAGTCCAGCGCTGCCTTGCGGAAGTCTTCGTCCATGCCTGTGGTTCCCGCCCGTGCTGTCCGCCGCAGGATCGGCCTGTTGGCGCGCCGGGGCAAGCAAGCGAGGCTTCAGTCGCGGGGTCCAGCGCAGAGCCCCGGCTATGCTGTCTTCCACCGCGCTTGCCTTGCCGGATCGGCGGCGCATGGCCCCCAGCGCGATCGCCAGCAAGTTGCATGGTTGGCCCACCCTAGGCTGCGTTCCTCCGCCGGTCCGAGCATGACCGCAGTGGCAATTCCGGTCAGGGCCCCCCGCAACGTCACTTCACCCGCACCCAGGCCCGGGCAGCCATCCCATCGGCATCGAGCACCGTCAGGCGAAAAAACCCCGGTCCTGGCGGGTTCCAGGCGGTCTCGCGCCGGGCCGGGTCGGTGGCGATGGGGGTGCCATCGACCATGAAAACCAACGGCCGGCGGCCGCCCATGGCGCGCAGCGTTACCGGGCCGTCGTTGCTCAGCACGGCCTGCGGCGGCGGGAACAGCAGGCGCAGCGCGTCGGAGGCGGCGGCGGCCTGCCGCTCGGGCCGTGGCGGCGGCGGTGGATCGCGCGGGGCGGGTGGGAGCAGGGAAAAGACCCGGCCGAGCAGGGGCAGGGCCAGGCTGCGCCCGGTGGCGCCGGGCAGCGGCGTGCCGTCGGGCCGGCCGACCCAGACGCCGACCACGTGCGTCCGGTCGAAGCCGAGCGCCCAGGCATCGCGCCCGCCCCAGCTCGTACCGGTCTTCCACGCAATACCGGGCGGCCCGCCTTCGGGCAGGGGCTGCGTCAGCACCCCGGCGACGGTTGCGGCGGCACGCGGCTGCAGGAACGGACGCGGCTCCGAGGAGTCGGCATCGCGCAAACGCAGCGGGGCCGTGCTGCCGTCACCCGCCAGGGCGGCATACAGCGAGGCAGCCTGACGCAATGTGATGCCGGCGCCGCCGAGGGCCAGCGGCAACGAGGCGTCGGCACCCGGTGGCAGGCGCAGCGGAACGCCGGCGCTTTTCAGCGTCGCGGCGAAGCGCAACGGCCCGACCCGGTCCAGCAACGCCACCGCCGGCAGGTTGAGCGAGCGCCGCAGCGCTTCGCCTGCGGTGACCTGGCCGGCGAAGCCGCGATCGAAATTCTCCGGCGCGTAGCCGCCGAAGCGGCGCGGCAGGTCGGCCAGCACGGTGTCGGGGCCGACGATGCCATCCTGGAACGCCATTGCGTAAATGAACGGCTTCAGCGCCGACCCGGGCGAGCGCACCGCGCGCGTGAGATCAAGCGCGCCGCCCCTTCCTTCGCCGGCGCCGGGCCCGCCCGAGGCCAAGGCGCGGATTTCGCGCGACCCGGCATCGGCTATCAGCAGGGCGAGCGAGGCGCGTTCGGGCAGCGATTCAACCCGCTCGGCGGCGAGGCGTTCCAACGCGATCTGCAGCGGCAGGTCGAGCGCAGTGGCCACGCGGGGCGCCGGCGGCAGGGCGGCGACCGCCTGGCGCGCGTGGCGCGGCAGGGGGATGCGGGCGGCTGGAATGTCGCTGCCCGGCTCGCCGCCGGTGGCCGCCAGGATGCGGTCGCGCAGGGCGCGGGCGCGGGCGGGGAAGCGGTCCGGGCGCAGCGCCTCCGGGCGGCGCGGGATCGCCACCAGCAGGGCCGCCTGGGCGGCGTCGAGCAGGCGAGGGGAGGCGCCGAACCATGCAAGCGACCCGGCGCGGACTCCTTCCAGATTGCCGCCCATGGGGGCCAGGGTCAGCCAGATGCCCAGGATGTCGCGCTTGGAGAACCGGGCTTCCAGCTGCAAAGCGCGGACGGCCTCGATCAGCTTGGCGCGCAGTGTGCGCGGCCGGGGTTCCAGCAGCCGGGCGGCCTGCATGGTGAGGCTGGACCCGCCGGAGACGATGCGCCCGGCACGCAGATCCTGCCATGCGGCGCGGGCAAGCGATAACGGGTTGACGCCGGGGTGGTGCCAGAAATGCCGGTCCTCGATGGCGACCAGAGTGTCGATCAGTCCCGGGGCCACGTCGTCCGCCGTGGTGCGGAAGCGCCAGATACCACCGGGGGCGGGCAACAGGGCGACGGTGCGGCCGGTGCGGTCGGTGATCTCGCTGCCGACGACGCCGAGGCGGGAGAGGTCGGGGGGGAACAGGCGGTCGAGGGTGAGGAGGGTGGCCGCGATCAGCGCGAGACAAGCCGCCAGCTTCGCGGCCGTACGAGCCCTCCCCCCGGCCCCCCTCCGCAAGGGGAGGGGGTGCAGACCTTTTTCTTCCTCTCCCCTTTCGGGAGCGGGCCGGGGGGAGGGGGCGGGAGTCACCGTCCTCCCGTGCCTCACTCCGGCGCCAACACCTTGATCCGGTTCGCCGCCTGCCGGGCGTTGATCGTCGGCCGGTACATGTCGGACAACTCCGCACCGGGGAGCTCGAAGCTGCCCGGCGTCACTGCGCGCAGCCGCACGGCGATGCGCAAGCCCGGCTTGTCCGCGGTCAGCGCCACTACCGCGGCGAAGCGGTCATCGGCGCCGATCTGCACCTCGGTCGCCGACAACTGGCCGAGCCACGGCATGCCCGGCGCGTCGCCCTCCGCGAAGCGGCCGGCCACTTCCCAGCCCGCGGGCAAGCCCTGCAGCACCAGCGCGCGGTGATCCTGCCCGTCCTCGGCCTTTCCTTCCAAGAGCAGAACGAATACCGTGTTCTGCTTCAGCGTGTCGAGATCGAGGGTCGAGCCGTCGAGATTGAAAAACCGGCGCTGCACCCGCATCAGGTTGCGCGACGCCGGCAGCGCCTCGGCCGGCACGCCAGTGGCCGAAACGCTCTGCCAGATCGCCCGGTCGCCGAGGTTGCGCGCCGTCGCCGGACCGTCGAGCGCAACTGTCACCACCGCAGCCGGTGGCAGGGCATTGCCGTTAAGTTCGATCCGCGCCGGCTTGCCGTCGCGGCCGAGCACCCCGGCGGCGGCGGATGCCCAGGCCTGCTCCTGAGTGCTGAGCGCATCGGCCTGCAACTCGGCCCCCGGCAGGCCGGCGACGACGGCGGGCAGACGCTGCGGCAGCACACCGCTTTCCTTCAACAGCAGGGCGATCGCCGTCTGGTCGCGCAACGCGGTGCCGTAGTCGGTGGCCCACCAACGCCGTCCCGGGGCTGCGAGGGCGGCGGCAAAGGCGGCCTCGGCGCGCGGCGTGTCGTGGCCGAGGGCCAGGGCGGCACCAAGCTGCGCCTTGGCCAACGGGGTGGGCAGTTTGTCCGTCGCCTCCGCCAGCACCCGCGCGGCACCCGGACGGCCGTGGCCGGCGAAGGCGAGCACATACAGGCGATACGCCTGCGCGGCGAGCGCCTGCGGTGTGTCGGGGTCCTGGTCGGCCGCCTCGCCCAGTGCCTTCAGCCCGTCGGCGACCGCCGCCTCCGGCACCGCCGCTCCCGCCGCGCGCGCACGCAGCAGGAATTCCATGGCGTACGGCGTCAGCCATGGCTCGGCATCGCCGCTGGCGGACCAGAGCGCAAAGGCGCCGTCATAGCGCTGGTGGTCGAGCACGGAGGCCACCTGCACCTGCAGCCGCCCGGCCCGGTCCGCCCCGGCCAATGGCCCGTCCGGCAGCACCGCGAGCGGCAGCCCGCGGCTGGTCGCCTGCTCCAGGCAACCGAACGGGTAGACCGCCAGCGCCTGCACCAGCGCCGCCGCGTCGTAGCGTACCGGTGCGCCGAAACTGGCGGAGGCTTGCGCCGTGCCCGGCAGGAACCGCGCCAGGGATGGCGCCAGCGACGCCTCGCCCCCCGGAGCAAGCTCCCCGGCGACCACCAGCGAGACAGGCCCGCGCGCCGGGCGCACCGTCAACGCATACTCGTGTGCCACCGAGAAACCGTTTGGCCCGCTGGCGTCCAGTCGGATCACGCCGCGCCCCGCGCCGGTGGCGCGCAGCACCGTCGCGGGCACCGATTGCGCCCCCGGCGCCAGGCTCACCGCCAGCCGATCTGAGCCGACCACCGCCAGCGGTCCCTGCACGCTGATCCGCGCCGCCGCCTCGCCGGCCGGCAGGTCGAGATTGTGCAGCAGCACGGCTAACCGCGCCTCGTCGCCCGGGGCGAGGAAACGCGGCAACAGCGCCTCGGCCACCAGCGGATCGCGCACGATCACGTCGGTATTGGCCGCCCCGATCCGGCTGCCCAGCCAGGACACCGCCATCAGCCGCACCTGACCGTTGAAATCGGGCAGGTCGAGCGGAATCGACGCCACTCCATCCGCTCCGGCCTGCATCGGCGGGGCGAACAGCACCACCGTGCGCAAGGGGATGTCCGGAAGCACAAAACTCGCCTCGTCGCCGCCCTGACGCAGCAGCGCGGCCTCGCCTTCCGGCGGGGCGATCAGCCGGCCCCAATCGTCGCGGATATCGATGCCGAGCGTGCGGCGGCCGAGAAAATGCGGCGCCGGATCGGGGGAGACAAAGCGGGTGAGGCGCAGAATGCCCTCATCCACCGCCGCCAGCGTCACCCAGGCGCCCGGCGCGGTGCGCACCGGCACCACCGTGCGCGCCCGCGGTGGCGCCCGTTCTGGAGCGGCGATGCTCACCGCCAGCGTGCGCGCGGCCGGATCGACGCCGACCCAGGTCAGGCCGATGGCGCGCCCCGGCCGCGTGCCATCGCCGCCAGGGCGGAACACATGCACGGCGACATAGGCGCCAGGGCCCCAGGAGGTCTCCACCGGCAGATCCACATCCGTGCCGCCGGCCGGAATGGACAGGGTGCGCACGCTGTGGACCCGGTCGCTCAGCACCAGCAGCGTGGCTTCACCAGCGAACGGCGGGGCGATGTGGATCTTCACATTCTGCCCCGCCGGCACGCTGCGCCGGTCGGCGGACACATCCGCCCGGTCCGGCACGTCGGGGCTGTCAGACGAGGCCCAACCCGAGCGGAACCGATACGAGGAAACCGCCATGCCGCCGTCCTGCGACACCTCCACCCGGTAGCGGCCGAAATCCAGCTTGCGCGCGACGCGCAGCGGCGTGGCGGCGGGGATGTCCACCTGGCTGGTTTCCAGCGGCTCATCGCGCCAGACCGTTTCATAGCTGGCGACGTTGCCGTGCATCACCAGCCGCCAGTCCGGCCGCTCGCGCACCAGGCGCAGCTTCGCTTTCAGCGCGGTGCGTTGGCCATCCGGGCTCACCGCGGCGATGTCGAACCCTGCTTCCGCGCCGGCATCAATGGCGTTGTCCGGGAAGGCAGGCTTGATGCCGATCAGCGGAAACGCCGGCCGCACCGGGATTTCCAGCTCCGCCCGGCTGCCATGGCCGGAAGGGTCGTCCACCGTAATGTCAATCGCCGCCTTCAGCGCCTGCGTCGTGTCCGGCGCGCGCGGCAGCAGAATCGTGAGCTTGGTCTGGCCCTGCGCATCGGTGTCGGGCAGGTCGATGTCGCTGGCTTCGGGGGCGTAGGCCTCGCCGGCCAGCCCGATGCGATAGCCGGCCAGGGCCGGAAAGGGGGCCGGGTCAATGACCAGCCGCAGCGACGCCTTGCCAGACAGGTTGGCGGCCGGCGCGCCATATAGGAATCGCGCCGCCACCGGCAGCACGGCGGGCTGGCCGGGAACGATCACCGCCGGTGCCGGGCCGGGCTCGACCGCCATGCGGTCGGGAACGAACGCATCGACGCGGAACTCCGTCCGCCCGATCGGCGGCGCCTGCGGATCGGCCTGCACCTCCACCGTCCAGGTGCCGACCGGAGCGCCGGACGACAGGATCACCGGCAGGTGAATGGACGCGTCGGCCTCGCGCGGCGGGGTGGCTTGCAGGAACACCTGACCGTTCGGCCGCTTCACCGTCACGCGGGCGGGGATCTCGGCCGGGGTGCCGGCGGCGTCGCGCAGCAGCGCCATGACCTGCACGGTTTCGCCCGGGCGGTAGATGCCCCGATCGAGCCATACATAAGAATCGAGCGGTCCGGGTTGGGGCTGGCCCTCCACCCCGCGATCGGAGAGGTCAAACGCGGCGACGCTGAGGTCGAGTGCGGCGAAATCATCATCGGCACCGAAGGCGTGCAGCACGGAAGGCGCCAGCGGCCCCTCGCCGCGCAGCAGCGGGGCGGCGAAGCGGGCGACGCCGGCGGCATCGGTGGTGGCCTCCCCCAGGATGTCGTTGTTGTGGGCCAGCAGTTGCAGCCGCACGCCGGCGCGCGGCCTTGCGTCGGAATAGGCGCGCACCTGCACGGTCAGCCCGTCCGAGCCGCGCCAGACTGTCGGAGCCAGATCGGTACGCAGCACCAGTTGCACTGCGTTTGCTTCCCAGGCCTTGGTGCCGTCGCCCGGGGTCGCTTCCAGCGCATACAGCCCGGGGCCGGAGTCGCGCAGGGCGTCCGGCAGCGGCAGGGCGGTGCGAGCGGCGCGGTTGGGCTCCCATTTCGGGATATCGGCGCGGCCTTCCCACACCACCCGCCCCCAGTCACGGCCGATCATCGTGGCGGTCCAGCTCTCCACCGGCGCGCCCAGCTTGGTCTCGCGCAGCAGGGCAGGGATGTTGCGTTCGGTCAGCCGCATGAGTTTGAGCGACACCGCCGAGAGGTTGACGGTGCTGAGCCCGACCGCCGGCGCCTGGCCGCGCGGCAGCACGAACAGCTTGGAATCAAAGGCGATCCGCGGCTGCCGGTTGGGCAGCGACACCGCCAGCACGGTCTCCTTCACCAGCGCCTGCCCCTGCTCGCCGGGCAGGCCGGCCCGCAGGATCAGCCTGGTGGTCGCTCCCGAGGGCAGGCCGGAGGCGCAGATCTGATCGCCCTCGCGGGTAATGGCGGCGGCCGGCACCGGCGGGTCGAGCCGCACCCAGTCTGCCGGGTTGAAGTCCCGGCGCCGCGCCGGCGGCACTGTGAAGGCGATGCAGGCGCGCGGCGGATCGGCCTCGCCCTCGGTCTGCACGCCGCGAACCAGCAGCCCCGTGGCCCGCTGGGCGTCGGCGAGCAGGCGCTTGTAGGCCGGGTTGTCGGGTGCGCGTTCCACCACCGCCTCCAGCGCCTGCACCGCCTGGGCGTTGCGGTCCAGGGCGCGCAGTGCATCGGCGATGACCAGCAGGGGCGGGATTTCCTGCTGGCCCGGATCGGCGAGGGAGAAATCCTTCCAGGCGGCCAGCAGCGCCTTGCCCGGATCGGGCGGCGTGCGGTGAAGATAAGCGTTGGCCAGATCGAGAAACTGCTGCGCGGTCGCATTGCCCAGCGCGACGCGCTGTTCGAGCGCCATCGCGGCGGCGGTGTAATCCTTCTTCTGCAGTGCCGCGGCCGCCTGCTGCTCGGCGGTGCGCCGCGCCTGCGGCGTGCCGCCGGCGGGGAAACGTTTTTCCAGCGCGTTGTTCCAGGCCTCGCTGTCGCTATCCAGCCCAGGCAACTGGAACTCGTCGGCGTGTCCGGGTGCGCCCATCGCCATGGTGAGTACGATCAGGAGCAGAAACGCGAGCAGACGGCGCGGCATGGGCGGTCCCCCCGAATAAAGTCGAGGGCAAGTTTAGCAGACCGCGGCGGCGGGACTCGGTGAAAAAATGAGTGGCCTGGCCCGCCGGTCGCTAACGCGGGCTTTCGCGCGTGGTGGGATCGACCATGCGGTCGTGATCCTCAGGGCCGTGTGCCCCCAATGCGCTGGCTATCAGCAGCCAGGCGAAGGCAATCAACACCACGAACCCGAGGCCGGCCGCGAGACCGGCGAGCCAGTCGATCTGCCAACGTACAGGCAGCCGCCGCGGCGCACGGACAAGGCGGCCACCCGTCGCCGGTCTGGGCAGCAACGCCACCAGCCGCTCGGCGATCGCCATCGCCTCCGGCAGCGAACAGCGGCTCGATGGCGTTCCCGCAATCATCGACGCCAGGCTGGCCACCGCCGCCGCGACCGGCAGCCGCGACAGCCGCGCCGCTTCCTCCCACGGGTCGTCGCCGTGCCGCCCGAACAGGGAGGCGATGGTCAGCGCCCCGGTGCCGTCCGGCGGCCCGATGTCGGCGTACAGGAATGCGTTCAGGCCGGAGTCGCCGTGGGCGAAGATGTTTGGTTTGGGCATGCTTGGTGCTCCGGTGCGGCTTGGTCGGGGCGCTGCCCCGGACCCCGCCAGGGGGCTTTGCCCCCTGGACCCCCACCAGGGGCAAGGCCCCTGGACCCATGGGGTCAAGGGGGCCACCGCCCCCTTGCGGGTCCAGGGCAGAGCCCTGGCCTTCCTTCCTTACTCTTCTGTGCCAGCCTTCCGCTCCACCCGCTCAGCCACCATCGCCTCGGTGGTAATCAGCAGCGAGCCGATAGAAGCCGCGTTCTGCAACGCCACCCGCACCACCTTCGTCGGATCGATGATGCCGGCCTTCACCAGATCCTTGAACGCGTCGGCCTGCGCGTCATAGCCCCAGTTGTACTCGTCATGGTCGAGCACCTTGCCGGAAATCACCGCGCCGTCCTCGCCCGCATTCGTGGCGATCTGGCGCAGCGGCGACAGCGCCGCGCGACGAACAATGTCGATGCCGTGCCGCTGGTCTTCGTTGTCACCCTTCAGCTTGGCGAGCACCACCGACGCCCGCGCCAGCGCCACGCCGCCGCCCGGCACGATGCCTTCCTCGACGGCCGCGCGGGTGGCATGCAGCGCGTCGTCCACACGGTCCTTGCGCTCCTTCACCTCGACCTCGCTGGCGCCGCCGACGCGGATCACCGCCACGCCACCGGCCAGCTTGGCAAGCCGTTCCTGCAGCTTCTCGCGGTCATAGTCCGAGGTGGTGTCCTCGATCTGCGCGCGGATCTGCTTCACCCGGTCGGTGATGTCGCCCTTCTTGCCCGCGCCTTCGACCACCGTGGTGGTTTCCTTCTCGATCAGCACCTTCTTGGCCTGGCCGAGCATGTCCAGCGTGACGGTCTCCAGCTTGATGCCGAGATCGTCGCTGATCAGGGTGCCGGCGGTCAGCACGGCGATATCCTGCAGGATGGCCTTGCGGCGGTCGCCGAAGCCAGGCGCCTTCACCGCCGCCACTTTCAGCCCGCCGCGCAGCTTGTTGACCACCAGCGTGGCCAGCGCCTCACCGTCCACATCCTCGGCGATGACCAGCAGCGGCCTGCCTGCCTGCACGATGCTTTCCAGCAGCGGCAGCAGCGGCTGCAGGACGGAGAGCTTCTTTTCGTGGATCAGGATGTAGGGGTGGTCCAGCTCGGCGATCATCTTCTCGGCGTTGGTGATGAAATACGGCGACATGTAGCCGCGGTCGAACTGCATGCCCTCGACCACGTCGAGTTCGGTCTCAAGACCCTTGGCCTCTTCGACCGTGATCACGCCCTCGTTGCCGACTTTCTTCATCGCCTTGGCGATCATCTCGCCGATCTCGACCTCACCGTTGGCGGAGATGGTGCCGACTTGCGCCGTCTCTTCCTGAGTGGTGATCTTTTTGCTGTGCTTTTCCAGCTCCTCGACCAGCGCCGTCACCGCCTTGTCCACGCCGCGCTTGAGGTCCATCGGGTTCATGCCGGCGGCCACCGCCTTCAAACCCTCGCGCACCACGGCATGCGCCAGCACAATCGCGGTGGTGGTGCCGTCGCCGGCGACGTCGTTGGTCTTGCTGGCGACCTCGCGCACCATCTGCGCGCCCATGTTCTCGAACTTGTCGGCCAGCTCGACTTCCTTGGCGACGGTCACGCCGTCCTTGGTGATCCGCGGCGCACCGTAGCTTTTGTCGATGACGACGTTGCGGCCTTTCGGGCCGAGCGTCACTTGCACCGCGTGGGCGAGCATCTCGATGCCGCTGAGCATGCGCCCGCGTGCGTCGGTGCCGAAGCGAACGTCCTTGGCAGCCATTGTTTGTTTTCCTTAGCTGTGGGCCGCCGCACGGAGGTGCCGCGGCGGGTCGTCACGCAATCGCTACGGTCAGGCGGCGTGGCTCTTGGCTGCCTTATGCGAGGCGGCATGGCCATGGAGCACGCCGAGGATGTCGGTTTCCTTCATGATCAGGAGATCGACGCCGTCGATTTTCACTTCGGTGCCGGACCATTTTCCGAACAGCACGCGGTCGCCTGTCTTTACGTCGGGCGGCACGATCGTGCCCTTCTCGTTGCGCGCGCCGGGGCCGACGGCGATGACTTCGCCCTCGGCCGGCTTCTCCTGGGCGTTGCCGGGAATGATGATGCCACCGGCGGTCGTTTCGACGGGGTCGATACGGCGGATCGCGACCTGGCTATGCAGGGGCCGGAAGGTCATGGATGCTGCTCCTGGAGGGCGGAGGAAGGCCGGAGCGCGTGGCGGTTGCCGCACAGGCCGGGCCGGTGTTTCCGCCGGAGCAGGGGTCGTAGCACTCTCTGTCGTCGAGTGCCAGCATGGTGCCTGGCACCTCCCGAAACCGTGTCCCGGCCGTGCCGGCCCGGTCAGCGGTCCGGCACGCAACAGGCATCCGGGTGGGAATGACACTTGGAAATGGCGCGACAGAGGACTATCCGGCATGGACCAAGGTCGGCGCGGCAGGGGGCAGGGTGGAATGACACTACCAACGCTGGCGCGCGGCCTTTGCCTGGCGGTGGCGCTGACGGCCAGCGGCTGCGCCTCGTTCCTCGTCACCGACACGCAGGCGTTGCCGCAGGCCCGGCTTGAGCCGCTCGGCGCCGACCGCGTTTCGCGCGACGGCTATAGGGTCGGTCAGCTCACGGTTTCGCCCGATGCCCCGGACCTGCTGGTCCTGGTCGCCATGTCCGGCGGCGGCAAGCGGTCGGCATCATTCGGCTTTGGCGCGCTCAAGGGCATGCGCGAGGTGATGCTGCAGACCGCCACCGGCCCGCGCCCGCTGCTTGAGCAGATCAACGTCATCTCGGGCGTTTCCGGCGGCAGCTTCCCGGCGAGCTATTACGGCCTGTACCATGACCAGGCGTTCGGCCGGTTCGAGACGGATTTTTTGTATGACGACACCAACAGCTATATTTTCGGCATCTATCTTCTGCCGTGGAACTGGACCTGGCTGATCGAGCCCGCGGTCGGCACCAACGACTTCATGGAACGCGTCTATGACCGCACCATGTTCCATGGCGCGACGTTCGCCGACCTGCAGGCCCGCGGGAGACCGCTGATTGCCATCGGAGCCACTGACATCTCCTATGGCACGCCGTTCGCGTTCACCCAGGACCAGTTCGATCTCATCTGCTCCGACCTGTCGGCTTTTCCGGTCGCGCGCGCGGTCGCCGCCTCGAACGGCTTCCCTGGCCTGTTCTCGCCGGTCACCCTGACCAACCGGGCGAGGGACTGCGGCGGCCGGACGCCCGGCTGGCTGCGGCGCGTCAGTCCCGCCGACCGCCGCGATCCGTTGTCGCGCGTTGGTGCGGAAGCGCGCAAGGCCGAGCGCTATCTCGATGCCGACCGCACCCGCTATGTGCATCTCTCGGACGGTGGCGTGTCGGATAATCTGGCAATGCGCAGCGCCGGCAACACGATGCAGGTCATGACCGCCACCGACCTGCGCGAGCGTGGCTTCACCAAGCTCCGCCGTGTGTTGATGCTCAGCATCGATGGCCAGGGCACCCAGGACAGCACCATTGCCCAGCGCCAGGATGTCGGCGGACTGCTGCTGCTGCTGGGCCTGGTCAGCGGCGGCCAGATCGACAGCTACAACTTCGAGACACTGAACACCGTGAACCAGCAGATCCAGTTTCTGGCCCGCAGCCTGCGCGAGGCCCGCTGCGCGCAGGGACCGGTGATCGATGGCAGCCGCTGCGACGATGTGCAGACGCAAATGCTGCACATCGCGCTGTCCGACCTGCCGGCAAGCCCGCAGACATCCCGCCTGCAGGCGATCCCCACTGGCCTCACGATCCCGCGGCCCGATGTCGATCTGCTGGTGGCCGCCGGGCATGATGCGGTGACGGAGTCCGCGCCGCTGCGCGCCTTTCTCGACAATTACCCGCCGGCTCCGCTCCCGATCGCCGCCGCGGGGTCGCGGCGCATGGCGGCCGAGGCGAGCGGCATGCAGCGTCCCACCGGAAGCCCATAGGCAAACGGCAGGTTCATCCTCCGCCGCGAGGGCGCGCCGCTTTTCCCGCCGCGGCCATTCGCGTTCCGTGTCACACTGATCCTGTGTCCTTATTGTCTCCGCCCCCCGCAACGGAGGAGGCAGGAGACAGCAAACCAAGGTCCCGGCCACTGGACCGAACTTTGCATTAAATCGGGCGCCGAGCGACGAGGTGACCGGAGGCGGAGCGCGCATGACCGATATGGCGATGACCGAGGCGACGACGACCGAGGCGGCGACCGGCGAGGCTGCACGGCCGCGCATCGAGGCGATCGCGGCCGAATTGCTCGCGAAAGTGGCACGCGCCCAGCGCGCGTCCGACGAGGACCCGTTCGGCAATCCGGTGCTGTCGGTCGCGCTGGGCATCGCGCGGCGCATCGACGACGGGCAACTGGACGACAACTCCTTGTGGGCGCTGGTGCGGCACCTGCGCGACGCTGCCTTCGCCGGCCGCGCCCGCCGCCTGGCGCGCTATGTCGGCGGCACCGGCCGGGCGGAAAATGAGGCGGCTCTGGAACGGGTGGCCGGGGTGGTGCTGCGGCCCGACCCGTCCGACAGCCCGGTGCGCTGGGCGGAATTCCGCGAGGCGGTGGAGCGCACCCGCTACGCCGCCGTGTTCACCGCCCATCCCACCTTCGCCCTGCCGGCCGAGGTAGCGCGGGCGCTGGCGGCCATGGCCTGCGGCGTGCCGGCCGAGTCCTTTGCCTCGCACCGGCCGCAGCGAATCACGTTGGAGGAGGAGTTCACCCAGGCCAGTGCCGCCATCGCGCGCGGGCGGGATGCGCTGGACCAGTTCAATGCCGCCCTGCTGGCGGCGGCGCGCGGATCATGGCCGGACCGCTGGACCGAGCTTATGCCGCGCCCGCTGATCATGACCAGTTGGGTTGGTTACGACACCGACGGGCGGACCGATATCGGCTGGCTCGACATCCTGCGGCTGCGCCTGCGCATGAAGCGGCTGCAGTTGGACCGGCTGGCCAGCCAGCTTGCGGAGTTGCCGCTGGCCGCCCCGATCCGCGCCCGGCTGGCCGAGGCGCTGGTGGCGGTGGGCGCGCAGGAGGCGGCCTGCCCGCCGCAAATGCATCCTCCCGCCGTGGCCGGGTTCGCGCGCGAACTGGTGGCCGGGGCGGAGCAGGCGCTGCACACGCCTCAGCCGCTGCTGGCGTTATTTGCTCCGGCGATCGCCGCTGCCACCGACGAGGAGCAGTTGCGCTTGTGCACCGCCCGCGCCGGCCTGGTGGCGCACGGTCTGTCGCTGGCGCACACCCATGTGCGGTTGAATGCGGCGCAGATCCACAACGTGGTGCGCCAGCGCCTCGGCATTGCCGACCCGCCGGAAGACCCGGCCCGCCGCCGCGCCTTGCTGAGCAGCATCAACGCCGCCCTTGACACGGTGGAAGCGGTGCCGGTGGATTTCGGCGCGATGCTCGCCGAGCAGGCCTCCGCGGCGCGGCTGATGATGACGGTGGCGCAGATCGTCAAGCACATCGACGGCTCGGCACCGGTGCGCTTCCTGATCGCCGAGACCGAAAGCGGCTACACGCTCCTGGCGGCGTTGTGGCTGGCGCGGCTGTTCGGGGTCGCCGACCAGGTGGAAATCAGTCCCTTGTTCGAAACCGCCGAGGCGCTGGGCCGCGGGGCGGAGGTGCTGGACGAGGCGCTGCGCAGCCCGCACTGGCGTGACTATCTGAAACGCACCGGGCGGCTGTCGCTGCAGTTCGGCTATTCCGATTCCGGCCGCTATGTCGGCCAGACCGCCGCCAGCTACCTGATCGAGCGACTGCGCCTGAAGATCGCGGCGACCCTGTCGCGCCACGGTGTCTCCGGCGTCGAGGTGATCCTGTTCGACACCCATGGCGAGAGCGTCGGCCGTGGCGCCCATCCCGGGTCGCTGGCCGACCGGCTGCGCTACCTCTCGCCCACCGCCAGCCGGCGCGCGCTGAACCGGGCCTCGCTGTCCGTGCGCGAGGAAAGCGCGTTTCAGGGCGGCGATGGCTATCTGCTGTTCGGCACCCCGGAGCTGGCGCTGGCCAGCGTGGCACGCATCGCCGAGCACGCCTTCCACGCCGCCGCCGGCCCGATCGAGGACCCGATCTACGCCGACCCCGACTTCGCGTCGGATTTCTTTGCCACCGTTCGCGTCGGCATGGAGGGGCTGGTGAGCGATGCCGGCTACGGCGCGCTGCTGGGCGCATTCGGGCCGGCGTTGCTCGACCCGACCGGCTCGCGGCCGCCGGCGCGGCAGGCGGACGGCATGGGCACGGCGACGATGATCCGCCACCCGCGCGACCTGCGCGCCATTCCCAACAACGCCATCCTGCAGCAGCTGGGCTGGATGGCGAACACGCTGCAGGGACTGGGGGTCGCCGCCGGCCGGCATCCCGAGACGTTTCCGGAGATGCTCCGCAAAAGCCGGCGGTTCCGCCGCGCCCTCGACCTGGCCGCGCATGCGCTGGCGCACTCCGACCTGGACGTGCTGCGCGCGGTGGTCGGCACCCTCGATCCGGGCACCTGGCTCGACCGCGCCGCCCACACCACGCGTCCCGGCCGGCGGCAGGCGCTGCTGTCGGTGGCGCATGCGCTGGAGCGGCTCGATCTGTGGGCGGTGGCGCAGTCGATGTTCCGTCGGGTGCAGGCCGACCACCTGGCGCTGCGGGCCGCCTGGCCGGAAGCCCCGGCGATGGGCGGGCGGGAGATGCTGCTGCACGCCCTGCGGCTGGCGTTGATCCATCGCATCTGGCTGCTGGCCACCCGTATACCGGAATTCTCGCCGCGGCACGGGCTGACCCGGCGTGACCTGGAGGCGGCGGTGTTGCGGCTGGAGATTCCCGCGGCGCTGACCCTGCTGGGGGAGATATTTCCCGAGGCGCCGGACCCCGCGGCGGAGTGCGACTATGCCGAGCCCGCGGGGCCACGGGCCTCGCAAGCCTATGGCGTCGAGCACGCGCAGGTGTTCGGGCCGATGCGGCGGCAGTTTGACCTGGTGCGCGAGATCGCCACGGCGGTGACCCATGAGGTTGGGGCCTTCGGCTAGAGCGCTCTGACCGTTACGGTCAGAGCGCTCCAGCGCTCTGTTTTTTAAGCAACTCTATCGACCGGCTCTCGCCAGCCTGGCCGACGTTGCTCGAAGACCAAGCGCCGCGACGCCATCGCGGATTGCCTTGTGTTCCCGCACATCGCCGTTACTGGCGAGCTGGTGGCGGTCAAGGCGATTGACGGACGAAGAAAAGACCCTATGTGGAAAAGTGCAACTTTTTGTTGCTGCCAGATACAATTCGATTGAAAGCCTCGGATGCTGCATAGCAGCATTCAGCGACTTCAGTTAGATAACAGATGCTATGCTGTGGCGCAGCATCGGTGGCAACCGGTTGATGATTGTGTTACGCTCACGGTGGCGGAACACCGCCTTGGGAGGAACCAACCATGTCTGGCCAAATAATTCACGCACCCCCGTCGTTGCTCCCATTTGCCGATCGAGTCCGTGTGGTGCCGGTGGACGAGCCGCTTCGGTGGCTGGCCGCCGGCTGGCGCGATTTTCGCCGCAGCCGTGGGTTGAGTGCTGCTTACGCCTTCCTGTTCGTCGTTGCTATATTCTGTTTCACGGCGGGTTTGGCGGCCGAAGATCTGGAATACTGGATCATCCCGGTGGGCGTTGCGTTCATGCTGGCCGGACCCGCGTTCACGGTCGGTTTCTATGCCATCAGCCGCGATCTCGAGGCCGACCGCGACCCCACGTTTGGTTCCGCCTGCTGGGCCTGGTTGTCCAACCCTGGTCCGTTGTTCGCCTGCGGATTGACGGTGCTGATGTTCCTCCTCGTGTGGCTGCGTTACGCCACGCTGGTGTTCGCACTGTCCTACCCGGACGCCGGAACGGACATGGAGCGGGCGCTGTCGAGCACGCTGTTCACCACCCAGGAGGCCTCCTTCCTGGCCTTGGGCACGACGGTTGGGGCGATCCTGGCCACCATCGCCTTCGTCGGCGGCGCGTTTTCGCTGCCGCTGCTGCTCGACCGGCGCGAGGGGCTGATGGAGGCTTTGGCCACCAGCGCGACCGCGGTTGTGCTGAACGCGCGGGCGATGGCGGTGTGGGCGGTGCTGGTGGTGCTGCTCATCGGCGCCGGGCTGGCCTCGTGGTATATCGGCCTGTGCGTGACGATGCCGGTGATCGGGCATGCCACGTGGCATGCCTACCGGGCAGTGATCCGCCCGACGGTGTGAACCCGGCTTGCGCGGCGGCGACGCGGTCGCCGCCGTTTCCTACCTTCCGTCGAAGCTCGGTGGCCGCTTTTCCAGGAACGCGCTGACCGCCTCGATGTGGTCTTCGGTATTGTGGCATATGCCTTGGGCCATGCCGCAGACGTCCAGGTAGTCGCGGAATTCCATTCGCTGGGCGTAGCGCAGCAGCCGCTTGGTCAGTCGCACCGCCTGCGGCGGCTTGGCGGCGAAGCTCGCGGCCATTTCGCGCGCGCGCGCCAGCAGATCGTCGGGTTCCACCACTTCCAGGAAGATGCCGAGCGTCAGCGCCTCTTCGGCGCCCACGCTACGGCCGGAGAAGCTGAGTTCGGCGGCGCGCTGCCAGCCCACCAGGCGTTGCAGCAGCCAGCCGCCGCCATCGCCCGGGATCAGGCCGAGGGTGAGGAAACTCTCCGCCACGCAGGCCGCGGTCGAGCCGATACGCACATCGCACATGCAGGCAAGATCGAACCCCGCCCCGACCGCCGGGCCGTTCACCGCGGCGATGGATGGCACGTCCAGGGTGTACAAAGCCCGCGCCAGGCGCTGGATGCCCTGGCGGTACTTGCCCGCCACCGCATACACATCGCCGCCGAAACTGCCGTGCTCGCGCTCCAGCATGTGCTTGACATTGCCGCCGGCCGAGAAGGCCGAGCCTTCTCCGGTGAGCACGAGAACGGAAACGCGCTCGTCATGGTTGATCCAATCCGCCACCAGCGCGATCTCGGCAGCGAGTTTGGTGCCGGTCAGCTCGTTGCGCACTTCATGGCGGTTCATCGTCAGCACCGCGATGCGGCCCTCGACGGACAGGACCGAATCACACAGTTCCGGCGGGGTCATGGGACGTTCCTTCCTCCCACTTGATCGCAACGTCATCGCATACAGCAATCCGCCGCCACCCCATAGCGTGTTCCACAGGCGAACAGGTCGCCGCGCGGCGGCGCACCGGCGCCGTTACATTTCTTGCCCGAGCGCCTGACGCCCGCCAAGGCAGCCGTTCTTGACACCCTGCTCCCCCACGGTTAGCAAGCGGTCGCCTTCCGGCAAGGCAACTTGCACAGGGGCGAACGCATGAGCGGGGACGAGGACGGCGGCGGGTCCTTCGAGGACAGGCTGCGGGCCGCGCGGCAAAGGCAGGGGATGGACCCCAGGCCCCCGGATCCAACCGGCGGTGTGGGACAGCTTGGTGCCTCGGCGCTGAGTATTGGCCTGCGGGTGGGTCTGGAACTCGTTTCTGCCCTGGTGGTGGCGGTTGCTATCGGCTGGTGGCTTGACAAGTGGCTGCACACCTCGCCGGTGCTGATGGGGGTGTTTGTGCTGCTTGGGGGTGCGGCGGGTGTTGCCAATGTCTGGCGCCTCATGGGGCCAGGGTCGGCGGACGCCGGGCCAATGTCGGAACTGACGGGTCGCCGGCGCGGCGGCCCCGGACGTAAAGGACGTGACAGTGGCGGCTGAAGGACACGGAATCAACGTCCTGGGGCAATTCGAGCTCCATACGGTGGGCGCGCTGGCAGGCCAGTCCGTCAATTTCACCCAGGCCAACCTGATGATGGTGCTGGCCGCCGGCCTGACGCTGGCGATGCTTCATTTCGGCGCGCGGAAGCGGGCGATCGTGCCCGGCCGGCTGCAGGCGCTGGCCGAGCTCAGCTACAATTTCGTTCACAGCATGTGCGTCGAAAATATCGGCGAGGAAGGAAAGAAGTTCTTCCCGCTGGTGTTCGCGCTGTTCTTTTTTATCCTGTTCGGCAACCTCATCGGCATCTGGCCGTACGCGTTCACCTTCACCAGCCACATCGCCAACACGCTCGCCCTGACGGTTCTGGTCTGGGTGCTGACCACCGCCGTGGCGCTGCGCCTGCACGGGTGGAAGTTCTTCACCTACTTCGCGCCTCCCGGGGTGCCGGTGGCGCTGATGCCGCTGCTGATTCCGATCGAGATCCTCTCCTATCTGTCGCGGCTCATCTCCCTCTCGGTCCGACTGTTCGCCAATATGGTGGCGGGCCACATGATGCTGGAGGTGTTCGGCGCCTTCATCGTGATGCTGGGGACCGCCGGTGCGCTCTATTGGGCGCCGGCCGCCCTGTCGTTCTCGGTGGATGTCGTGCTGATCGGCTTTGAATTTCTGGTCGCCGTGCTGCAGGCCTATGTCTTCGCCTTGCTGACCTGCATCTACCTGCACGACGCCGTCCACCTCCACTAGCCACCGTTAACACCACCATCCGCGCGGCCTGCGGCTCGGTGCTGCCGGCGCACCTGGATCAAGAAAGGAACCGGACATATGGATCTCGCTTCTGCGAAGCTGATTGGCGCTGGCCTCTCCGTCATCGGCGTCGGCGGCGTCGGTATCGGTATCGGCACCATCTTTGCCGCCCTGGTCTCCAGCATCGCCCGCAACCCGTCGGCCCGCGCCAACGTGTTCGGTCTCGCCATTCTGGGCTTCGCGCTGACCGAAGCGGTGGCGCTCTACCAGCTGGTGTTCTCGTTCATCATCCTGTTCGGCTGACAGGGCGGGGGGTTGTCCGACGGCCAGGGCGCAACCGCGCCCTCAGCCTTCGCCCCCCATGACTTTGCCCCCCATGACTTTGCCCCCCATGACTTCGCCCCCATGACTTCGCCGGGAGCCCCCATGCGCCGGACCGCTGTCGCCGCACTTGTTCTGCTGGCCATGCCCGCCGCCGCCATGGCGGGGGGCATGCCGCAGCTGGACTTCAAGAACCCGCTGACCACCAGCCAGGTGGTCTGGCTGATCTTCATCTTCGCTTCCCTGTACGTGCTGCTCGCCCGATGGGGTCTGCCGAAGGTGGCCGACGTGCTGGAAGCCCGTGCCGTCTCGATTGCCGAAGACCTCGAGGCCGCCCGCGCATCCAAGGCCGAATCCGACGCGGCGGTCGCCGCGAGCAACGAAGCGACCCGCAAGGCGAATGCCGAGGCGCAGGCCGAAATCGCCGCCTCTGTGGCGCGCGCCAAGGACAGCGCGGCGGCGCAGGCGGCCGAGCTGAATGCCCGGCTCGAGGCTCAGCTCGCCGCCGCCGAACAAAGCATCTCTGCCGCTCGCGCTGCCGCCCTGGGGGCATTGCGAGAGGTGGCCACCGAGACCGCTGATGTGGTCATCACCCGTCTGACCGGCCGCGCTCCGGCCCGCGCTCTGGTTGACCAAGCCGTGGACGTGGCCCTGACCGCGCGCGGCCAGGGCTGAGGAGGCCCGCATGCACGAAGTCAACTTCTTCGCCGAGCCGACGAGCTGGGTTGCCATCGCCTATATCACCTTCTTCGTTCTGGTCGGCCGCAAGATCTGGGCGGCGATCACCGGCCTGCTCGACGCAAGGACCAATGCGGTCCGCGCCGAACTCGATCAGGCCAAACGCCTGCGCGAGGAAGCCGAGGCGATGCTGCGCGATGCCAACGCTCGCCGCGTCGCCGCGATGTCGGAGGCCAACGCGCTGCTGGAAGGCGCTCGCGCCGAGGCCCTCCGGCTGGCCGCCGCCGCCGAGGCGGAGGCCAAGGCCTCTGCCGCGCGTCGCGAGCGGATGGCCCTCGACCGGATCGCCGCCGCCGAGAAGGCCGCGGTGGACGAGGTCCGCATCGCCGCCGCCGAGATTGCCGCAGTCGCGGCGGAGCGGGTTATTCGCGAGGACTTTACGGCCGCGGCCGACGCGGTCCTGATCGACAACGCCATCGGCGGCCTGCCCAGCGCGCTGACCCGTCGCGCCGCCTGACCAGCCACGGCGCATCTGGCGACAGCGCGTGGGGCGACAGCGTGGGGGCGGCCCGAGGGCTGCCCCTTTTTCCGTGCGGAGATTACCATGTACCGGGCACGGGTGCACATCACCGGCGCGTCCGGGTCGGGCACGACCACGCTGGGCCGTGCCCTGGCGCAGCGGCTCGCGGCGCCGCATTTCGACACCGATGATTTCTACTGGGTGCCGACCGACCCGCCCTATCGCCGCAAGCGGCCTGTGGCCGACCGGTTGCGCCTGCTGTGCGAGTTGCTTGGGGAGCGGCGCGCGTGGGTGCTCTCGGGCTCGCTCGACAGTTGGGGCGCGCCGCTGGTGCCGCTGTTTGACCTGGTGATCTGGCTGGATACGCCAACCGACCTCCGGCTGGCGCGGATCGTCGCCCGCCAGCGCATACGCTACGGGCACGCAGCGATTGCGCCGGGGGGGATCATGCACGCCGAACATCAGGCGTTCCTCGACTGGACCGCTGCCTACGACACCGGACTGCAGGAGGGCCGCAGCCGGCGCCGCCACGAAGCGTGGCTGATCGAATTGCCCTGCAAGGTGCTGCGCCTCGATGGCAGCCGGCCGACCCGTGTTCTGGTGCGGGAGGCGCTTGTGGAGGTGGCGAAGTAAGGAAGTCCAAGGGCTCTGCCCCTGGACCCCGCTACTTAAACAACAGCCTAAGAGTAGTGGGTTCCAAGGGCCTCTCGGCCCTTGGCGGGTCCAGGGCAGAGCCCTGGCCTTCCTTGCTTACTCAGAGGTCACTGCATACGCCTCCAGCGGCGCGCAGGTGCACACCAGGTTGCGGTCGCCATACACGTTGTCCACCCGCTTCACTGGCGGCCAGTATTTCGTCGTGGCGACCCAAGGCAGCGGAAAGGCGGCCCGCTCGCGCGGGTAGGCGTGTGTCCACGTGTCGGATGTCACGTCCCGCGCGGTATGCGGGGCGTTTTTCAGTGGGTTGTCGTCACGATGCAGCCGTCCGGCGGCTATGTCGGCGATCTCGTGACGGATGGCGATCATGGCCTCGCAGAACCGGTCGAGTTCGGCCTTCGATTCGCTTTCGGTCGGCTCGATCATCAGCGTGCCGGCGACCGGCCAGGACATGGTCGGCGCGTGGTAACCATAATCCTGCAGCCGCTTGGCGATGTCCTCGACCATCACCCCTGCCTCGGCGGCGAAGCCGCGGCAGTCGATGATGCATTCATGCGCCACCATGTCGTTGGCCCCGGTGTACAGCACCGGATAATGCGGCCGCAGCCGTCTGGCGACATAGTTGGCGTTCAGGATGGCAACCTCAGTAGCCCGCGTCAGCCCGTCGGCGCCCATCATGCGGATATAGGCGTAGGCGATCGGCAGGATCAGCGCGCTGCCGAACGGCGCGGCCGAAACCGGGCCATAACCGCTTGCCGGTCCGGCATCGGCGCGCAACGGATGGTTGGGCAGATGCGGCAGCAGATGCCCGGCGACCCCGATCGGGCCGACGCCGGGGCCGCCCCCGCCATGCGGGATGCAGAAGGTTTTGTGCAAGTTCAGGTGGCACACGTCGGCGCCGATGCGCGCCGGGCTGGTCAGGCCGACCTGGGCGTTCATGTTGGCGCCGTCCATATACACCTGCCCGCCGCGCTCGTGCACGATGCGGCAGATGTCCATCACTTGCTCTTCGAACACGCCGTGTGTGCTCGGATAGGTGATCATCAGGCAGGCAAGTTTGTCGGCGTGCTGGTCGGCCCTGGACCGCAGGTCGGCCAGGTCGATGTTGCCGTCGCGGTCGCAGCCCAGCACCACCACGCGCAATCCCGCCATCGCCGCGCTGGCCGGATTGGTGCCATGCGCACTGGACGGGATCAGGCAGATGTCGCGGTTTCCCTGGCCGTTCGCTGCGTGAAAGGCGCGGATGGCGAGCAGCCCGGCATATTCCCCCTGGCTGCCGGCATTGGGCTGCAACGAGACGCCGGCGAAACCGGTGGCCGCCAGCAGCCACGCCGACAGGCGGTCGATCAGCGTCTTGAACCCCTCGGTCTGGTCGGCGGGCGCGAACGGATGGATATCGGCGAAACCGGGCAGGGTCACCGGGATCATTTCGGCGGCCGCGTTCAGCTTCATGGTGCAGGAGCCGAGCGGGATCATGCTGCGGTTCAGCGCCACGTCCTTGTCCTCGAGGCGCTTGAGGTAGCGTAGCATTTCGTGCTCGGCGTGGTGGAGGTTGAACACCGGCTGCGCCAGCAGGCCGGAGCGCCGCACCAGCGGCGCGGGCAGCGCCGGCGCGGCCTCGCCGGGGTCGCCGCCAAGCACCCCGGCCAGCCGGACAAGCGCCTCGCGGGTGACGGTTTCATCAAGCGCGATGCCGATGCCGGTGGCGTCGATGCGGCGCAGGTTGAACCCGGCATCCAGCGCGGCCTGCATGAGCGCGTCGGCCTGTGCGCCGGCCTCGATGGCGATGGTGTCGAAAAAAACCTCGTGGCGGAGCGGAAAACCGCCGCGGGCGGCGCTTGCGGCCAGCAGCCGGGCCTGCAGATTGACCCGCCGGGCGATGCGCCGCAGCCCCTCCGGTCCGTGCCAGACGGCATACATGCCGGCAATCACCGCCAGCAGCACCTGGGCGGTGCAGATGTTCGAGGTGGCCTTTTCGCGGCGGATATGCTGCTCGCGAGTTTGCAGGGCGAGCCGCATGGCCGGATGTCCGGCGGCATCCTGGCTGATGCCGACCAGCCGGCCCGGCATATGGCGCTTGAACGTGTCGCGGGTGGCCATGAAGCCGGCATGCGGGCCGCCGAATCCCATTGGCACGCCGAAACGCTGCGCTGAGCCAACCACGATGTCCGCTCCCATCTCGCCTGGCGGCGTCAGCAGCACCAGCGCCAGCGGGTCGGCGGCGACGATCGCCAGGGCGGCACCCTCGTGCGCGGCTTCGATCTCGGCGGTGAGGTCGCGCAGCGCCCCGGTGGAGCCAGGATACTGCAACAGCACGGCGAAGGGCCGGGCCGCACGGATAGCCGCCACGTCGCCGGGCGGCGCATCGACCAGCCGTATTCCCAGCGGCGCGGCCCTGGTTGCCACCACGGCGCGGGTCTGCGGATGCAGGTCCGCGGCGACGGCGATCACGTCGCTTTTCGCGCGTGCCACCGCATGCGCCATCGACATCGCCTCGGCTGCCGCGGTGGCCTCGTCGAGCAGCGAGGCGTTGGCGATCTCCATGCCGGTGAGCTCGCAGACCAGCGTCTGGAAATTCAGCAGCGCCTCGAGGCGCCCCTGCGCGATCTCGGCCTGGTACGGCGTGTAGGCGGTGTACCAGCCGGGGTTCTCCAGCACGTTGCGCAGGATGACCGGCGGCGTATGGGTGCCGTGGTAGCCCAGGCCGATCAACGATGTCCGCCGCAGGTTGCGCTCCGCGAGGCCGCGCAGCTCGGCGATCACCCCGGCCTCGTCGGTGGCAGGCGGCAGCGCCATCGGCTGCTGGCTGCGAATGCCGCGCGGCACGGTGCGCGCCGCCAGCTCGTCCAGGGTCGCGCAGCCGAGATCGCCCAGCATGGCGGCGATCTCGGTCTCGCTCGGTCCGATATGGCGGGCGACGAACGAATCGGCTGAATTCAAGCTCCGCCAGTTCGGACAGCGCGTCCATCATGCGCTCTCCAGCAATGCCTCGTAGGCGGCCTGGTCCAGCAGGCCGGCGAAGCTCGCCGGGTCGGCCAGCTCGAGGCGGAAGAACCACCCCTCGCCACTGGCCGCGCGGTTGACCAAGGCGGGATCGTCGACGATTGCCTGGTTGATTTCGACCACCCGTCCGGCCAGCGGGGCGTAGACATCAGAAGCGGCCTTGACGCTTTCCACCACGGCGCAGGCTTCGCCTTCCGCAACCTCGCGGCCGGGCTCGGGGAGTTCCACGAACACCACGTCTCCCAGCGCCTCCTGCGCGTGCTCGGTGATGCCGATGGTGGCGATGCCGCCGTCGAGGCGGACCCATTCGTGATCCTTGGTGAACCTTGTCTCGGACATGGGGCGGGCTCCTTCACTGCACGAAGCGGGGGGACGCGTAGCGGTGGGGGACGAAGGGCAGGGGCACGACGCGGGCCGGCAGCGAGCGGCCGCGCACCTGCAAGCGCAATGGCGTTCCGACGGCGGCGAGGTCGCAGCGGACATAGCCCATGGCGACCGGCGCGTTCAGAGACGGGGCGAATCCGCCGGAGGTGACGATGCCCGCGGCGGTGCCGTCCTCGGCGACGATGGTGGTGCCGGCGCGGGCCGGGGCACGGCCCTCGGGGCGGATGCCCACCCGCAGCCGGTGGCAGCCGTGCCGCAACTGGTCGCGCACCACGACGCCGCCCGGGAACGCCCATTCGTTGCGCCGGCGCTTGCCGATGACCCATGCGAGACCGGCCTCGACCGGGGTGATGACCGCGTCGAGGTCGTTGCCGTAGAGACAAAGCCCCGCCTCCAGCCGCAGGCTGTCGCGGGCGCCGAGCCCGGCGGGCTGCACCTCCGGCTCGTTGAGCAACTGCCGGGCCAGCCGGTCGGCCTGCCGGCCGGGGACTGAGATTTCGAACCCGTCCTCGCCAGTGTAGCCGGAGCGCGATACCAGGCAGTCGGTGCCGCCCACGGAAAACCGCCCGACTCCCATGAACGGCAGCGCCGCGGCGTCCGCGCACAGGCGCCCCATGACCATCGCAGCGCCCGGCCCTTGCAGGGCCAGCAGGGCGCGGTCGTCGTGTCGCTTCAGGGTCACGCCGGCGGGCAGGTATTCCGCGATATGGCCGAGGTCGATGTCGCGCCGGCTGGCATTGACCACCAGGAACAAATGGTCCGGCGCCAGCATGGCCACCATCAGGTCGTCGATGATGCCGCCGGCCTCGTTGGTCAGCATGGTGTAGCGCTGCCGGCCGGGCCTGAGGCCCTGGATGTCGCCGGGCACCAACGCTTCCAGCGCCGCCGGCGCCGTCGCGCCGTGCAGGCTGATCTGCCCCATGTGGGAAACGTCGAACAGCGCGGCACTGCCGTCGGCGCGGCAATGCAGGTGCTCGGCCAGCACGCCGGCGCTATAATGCACCGGCATCGACCAGCCGGCAAAACTCACCGTCCGGGCGCCGAGCGCCTTGTTCAGCAGGTCCAGGGGCGAGATCTTGAGCGGGGCGTAGTCCGCCGGTTCGGGTCCGAACTCGATTGTCACGTCGTGGCTCCGCTGTCAGGTCGTCTCCCGGCCCGATGCCGGAAGATGGGTCACAGTCGGCTGCCCGACCTGACCCGTCGACCCCCCTCTGTCGCGGAACCTGAGAGATTCAGACGGGCACACGCCGTCCTTACTCCGTCGGTGCGGCGAGGCGTCGGCCCGGCCGGCTTTCCAGAGGTCCGTTCTCCCGCGCGGTCCTTCTGCCTGAGCGTTTCCGGGGGCCGGTTGCGCCTTCGGCGACCATCCGCCTCTGCCTGGCCGCAGAGGCGGGCGATTCTCTCCCGCGGAGGATATCCGAACATGATCAAAGTGCCGGATCGCGGCTTCGGGTTCAAGCAGGTTCGCTGCGGCCGCGGGGAGGCCCGCCTGCCCGTATCACCCAGGCGATAATCAAAGCGAACCTTCCCTCAACGGCCGCTGTGGCTTCGGTTGACGGCGAGTTCCTCGGGGGTGAGCTGGAAGCTGACCGTGATTTTGTAAGCGGCGGCGGATTTCTCGTGGCTCACCGGGAACAGCATGCTGATTTCGGGACTGGTGAGGGCAAGCCGGTCGGTATTGGCCGGGAATTCGGCAAGCGCGGCGTAGACCTGCTTGTCGAGAATGTCGTCTCCCTCGGAGACGGCGACGAAATAGCGCAGGTCGACCGTCCGCCCCTGCATTGCCGGCCCGCGGTCGAGCGCCATCGCCACCTGCAGCTTGGCTTCGACCTTGGTGTGCCGCTCGTCCGCCCAGCGGCACGACGCAGGGACGGCCGTGAGATGCGCGTCCAGCACAAGATCGGTGATATCGCGGCCGCTCCCGGCGAACCGCGCGAGGTCGGCGCCTTCCGGCAGCAGCGCCAGCTGCGGGCACGCCGGGGCGAAGGCGTCCGGCCGCGAACAGGCGGCGAGCGGCCCGGCAGCCACCGCCAGCAGCACCGCCGTCCAGTGGCGGAAACGGCGCCGCTCCGGGATTGCAGCCTTCCCGCGCGTCGCCACTCTCTGGGGCAAGAATGCAAGGGTGCCCGGCGGGGTGGGGCAGGCGAGGTCAGGAAAACGCATCCGCAACTCCGAGATGAGGGACAGGCATTTGTCCAACGAACCGATCACGGCCATAGTGAGGCGACCCAGCGCCACGGACAACATGCCCGAAGCCGTCTCTGACAAGCCGTCCCTCCGTATCCTGCTGGCCGCCCCGCGCGGCTTTTGTGCCGGCGTGGACCGCGCCATCCGCGTGGTCGAGGAGGCATTGCGCCGCTACGGCGCGCCTGTCTACGTCCGCCACGAGATCGTGCACAACCGCACCGTCGTGGAACAACTGGAGGCCCAGGGGGCGGTGTTCGTCGACGAACTCGACTCCGTTCCGGATGGCGGGCATGTGGTGTTCTCGGCGCACGGCGTGCCCAAGTCGGTGCCTGACGAGGCGCGCCGGCGCAAGCTGCTGTATCTCGATGCCACCTGTCCCTTGGTCTCCAAGGTCCACCGGGAAGCCGAGCGCCACTTCGCCGCCGGCCGTCACATCCTGATGATCGGCCATGCCGGCCACCCGGAGGTGGAAGGCACGATGGGCCAGCTGCCGCCGGGTGCCATGACCCTGGTGCAGGATTCCGACGAGGCGCGCAGCGTGTGCCCGCCGCCGGGCGACCTCGCCTTCATTACCCAGACCACGCTGTCGGTGGACGATACCGCCGAGATCGTCGCCGTGCTGCGTCAGCGCTTTCCCTCCATCAGCGGCCCGAAGCGCGAAGACATCTGCTACGCCACCACCAACCGCCAGGCGGCGGTGAAATCGATCGCCCCCGGCGCCGACCTGGTGCTGGTCATCGGCAGCCCGAACTCCTCCAACTCGCAACGTTTGCGCGAGGTGGCCGAGCGGTCCGGCGCTGCAAGGTCGCTGCTGCTGCCGCGGCCGGAGATGCTGGACTGGGCCGAGCTCGACGGGGTGGAGGTGCTCGGCATCAGCGCCGGCGCCTCGGCGCCGGAGGAACTGGTAGAGGCCCTGCTGGAGCGGCTCGGCAGCCGCTACGCGCTCGCAGTGGAAGAACGGCGGGTGGTCGACGAGGACGTGGTGTTCCGGTTGCCCGCGCCCCTGGCGTGAGGTAGGCGGGGCGTTCCCTTCCAGGACTGCTCCCCGCCCATGGCCGTCTACACCGAGGTCTCCGACGACGCGCTCACGGCGTTCCTGGCCGACTACGGCATCGGCGACCTGGTGGCTTTCCGCGGCATCGCCGAGGGAGTTGAGAACAGCAATTTCTCCCTCCGGACCACGGGCGGCGATTTCATCCTGACGCTCTATGAGAAGCGGGTCGAGCCGGCCGACCTGCCCTGGTTCCTCGGGCTGATGGAGCATCTGGCCGCGAACGGAATCACCTGCCCACGGCCGGTGCACGGGCGCGACGGGGCGGCGCTGCGGCAATTATGCGGCCGCTATGCCGCCATCACCACCTTCCTGCCCGGCGTCTGGCCGCGCCGGGTGCGGCCGGAGCATTGCGCACCGGTGGGGGCGGCGCTGGCGGCGCTGCACCTGGCCGGGGGCGGGTATCAGCCGACCCGCCGCAACGCGCTTGGGCCGGACGGCTGGCCGCCGCTGCTGGAGCGCAGCCTGCGCGGCGCCAGCGGCGTGCACCCCGGCCTGGGGGCGGAGCTGGTGGCGGCGCTGCAGCGCATCCTGGCGGCCTGGCCGCAGGGGCTGCCGGTCGGGCACATCCATGCCGACCTGTTTCCCGACAACGTGTTTTTCCTCGACGGCAAACTATCGGGGCTGATCGATTTCTATTTCGCCGCCACCGACATCCTAGCGTACGACCTCGCGGTGTGCCTGAACGCCTGGTGCTTCGAATCCGACCTGTCGCTGAACGTGACCCGGGCGCGGGCGATGTGCGGCGCCTATGCCGCCATCCGTCCGCTGTCGGCGGCCGAGCGCGCGGCGCTGCCGGTGCTGTGCCAGGGGGCGGCGATCCGCTTCGCGCTGACCCGGCTGTACGACTGGATCAACACGCCGGCCGGGGCCCTGGTGACCCGCAAGGACCCGATGGAATATGTCCGCCGCCTGCGCTTTCATCTCGCCGCCCGCGACGAGCATGCTTATGGGCTCTGACGCGCCGGAAGCGGGCGCCGGAGAGCCGGAGGTCGAAATCTGGACCGATGGCGGCTGCAAGCCCAATCCGGGTCCGGGCGGCTGGGCGGCGATCCTGCGGTTCCGCGGCCGTGAGCGGGAACTCACCGGCGCCGATCCGGCGACCACCAACAACCGTATGGAACTCACCGCCGCGGCGGCGGCGCTGGAGACGCTGACGCGGCCGTGCCGGGTGGTGCTGCACACCGACAGCGAATACGTGCGCAACGGGGTGACGCGCTGGCACGCCGGCTGGGTGCGGCGCAATTGGCGCACCGCGTCCGGCGACCCGGTGGCCAATATGGAGCTATGGCAGCGGTTGCTGGCGGCGGAGAAACGCCATGCGGTGGAGTGGCGCTGGGTGCGCGGCCATTCCGGGGATGTGATGAATGAACGTGCCGACCGGCTGGCGACGGCGGCGCGGGAGGGGCTTGGGTGAAGGACGCGGGTCTCCCGTCAGGCCTGAACGCCGCAAACCAACCTCCATCTCGACGATCCGCATTGTCACTGCCCGCCCACGCGCGCGCGTTCTGCCCCGATGCCCGTGCTGCCCCGATGCCCCTGCTGCCCCGATGCCCGTGCTGCAAGCGTCGTTGCCCGGATCATGCCCCGGCCGGTGATGGTCAAACTGGAGGTTCCGGCCGGATCAGCGCCGCGCGTGGGCAAACGACCCGGCCGCCTGGGCTTGCCGCACTTCTTGCGCACCCAGCAGTTCCTGCTTCAGTCGCGCCGTCGGCGGCTGCGGACCAATGAACGTGGTCAGCATCGCGGTGGCGAACCCCCGGTCGGTGATGCTGCCGATGGAGCGGCCGTTCGACTCGATCTCGGCGCCGTCGCGGGTGAACAGGATGCTGAACCGGTCGCCTTCTCGCATGGCGGGAATGCCGGCGAGGAACCGCTCGACATCCGCTGGGCGCAGCCGGCAGGGCGCGACGCAGTTCAGATCGAAGCCTTCCCGCCAGGCGGTCCGGGCGCTCTGCACATCAACATCATGGATGAAGCGGATATCCAGCAGCTTCACCTCAGAGGAGCGGAGGATATGGTCGGCATCGCTGTCCGGATGAACAAGGTATAGCCCGGCCACATAAATCGGGATTTTAAAAATGGAGTAGGTCCGCAGCGCGATGCCGTTGAGCCGCAGCTCGGTTCGGCCAACGGACCGAGTGTCGGGCAACGTCACGCCTTCCAATGTCGCCGCGCGCCCCACAGTGGACAAAGCCAAACCCATCGCCAGGAATACCAGAAAGCGCGTCATCGTCCCCCCATGTCCAGGCGATAGTGCCCGTTAACGCTGAGGAATGCCAGCAGAGACAAGACCAACAACTGAATCTTTAGTAGCGGGGTGCAGGGAAGGGCCCTGGCCTTCCTCGCCCCACACTTCCTTGTAGGTTTCGACGGCAATCGCGCCGGAGTCAAAAAAATTGCCCGCGCAGGAAGCCCAGCGCGGGCAGCGGTGTCCATTTGCGCGGCAGGTCCGCGCGTCGCATCGGTACCACACTGTAGCGTGGCTTCCCTTGCCGGCAGTTTTCCAGCAAGCTCGTGTAGGCTCGCACCTGCTGTTCGCGCCAGGCGCGATCGGCCAGCGCCGCGCCGCGCGTGGGATAGATGTCGGCGACCCGGGTGGTCTTGCCGATGTTGGCCACCACCGCCCACATCGTGTCGTCGCGGGCGGGGCGCAGCGCGATCACCTCACTCATCGGCAGGTGCTGGCATCCATGCCTCCTTCGGATCGGAATGCTAAACAGGCCGTCGGCGAGGCGCCAGTCCCGCGACGACCGGATGCGCCTCGATGGCACTCGGGTGTGAAACCAATGCGGCGCCTATGCCTGGGCTGCGCGACGGCCCTGGCATTGGGGGGCGGGGCGGCGCAAGGGCAGGTTTTCCTGACCTATCTGAACGCCCCCGCGCCGGGGTCCGATATCTCCGCGCCGCCACGGCTGCGCCTTTCCCTCGGCGGCCTGGCGCGGCCGGCGGTGATGGACACGGGCTCGACCGGCATCGTCGTCTCGGCCTCCGCCATTCCGGACGTGCAAGCACTGCCCGGCCTCGGGCCAGGAACGCTGACCTATTCCAGTTCCGGCCGGATCATGCGCGGCATCTGGGTGCGCACCATGGCAACCGTGCAAGGCGCCAACGCAGCCTCGGTGACCACCGCGCCGATCCCGGTGCTGGCGGTCACCCGGGTCGACTGCCTGCCCGCTGCGCGCAACTGCCTCCCTGGCCCCGCACCGGACACGATCGCCATGCTGGGCATCGGTTTCGGCCGTGAGGGCGATCACCAGGCGCAAAGCACACCGGATCACAACCCGTTCCTCAACATCGACACCGGCGGTGCCCGGCATGGCTACGTGGTGACCCGCACCGGCGTGCAGATCGGCCTGGACGAGGCCGAGCGGCGCGGCTTCGCCACCGTCAAACTGGCCCGCAGCACCGAATATCCGGACTGGGCGCAGGCACCGGTCTGCATCACCGTCGACGACGCCATGCCAGCCTGCGGGGCGGCGCTGATGGATACCGGGGTGACCACAATGTATCTCGGGGTGCCGCCACCGTACCTGCCGCCAGCCGCCCTGGCAACGGACGGCAAGGCGCTGCGTCCTGGCACATCCCTGCGCTTCGACCTGCCGGACGCAGCCGCGCCGACGGTCAGCTACACGCTGCGAGCCGACGACCGGGCCGGCCCGCTCGCCCCCGACCGGATCGTGCTGGTGACGCACCGCACTGCCTTCGTGAACACCAGCGTGCGGTTCCTGAACGGCTTCGATTTTCTGTTCGATGCCGATCATGGGCTTGTCGGCTATCGCGGGCGGCAAGGCCCGTGACTCCGCCATCACCGCTGCCGCGCCTTGCTTCGGCCACGATCCGGCCAGACTTGCGCCCGAACCCACCGCCATGATGCCCGAGTTCCAAAAGGAGTCCGGCAGCATGCATCCAACCGATAGCATCCGGAACAGCGGCTATGTGGTGGCGCTCGTGTTCGGACTGATCGCCATGTTTGCGCTCATGACGGGCAACGGCTGGACCGCAGCCGGTTCTCTGTTGGTCGCCGTGGCGATGATCGCCCTTGTGGAGCGCATAACCGAACTGAAGCTCCGCAGCCGGAGCGCTGCCCAGGACCCCGCCCATCGCGGCGCGCGCCTTCGGCTCGACGACTTTGCCCCTGCATCCCACCAAGGGCCGGAGGCTCTCGGAACCCTGACTTAAGACAGGGCGGCAGACATCAGCCGAACAGCTCGACCTCCGGCTCCACCGACCCGGCCGCGCCGCCACAGACACACAGCACGCCGCACCCGCCCAGAGTGCGCACGGCGGCCAACGCCTCACCGATCGGGCGCCGCTCCGGCAATGCCCCGATCGCCCCGGCCAGCCGGTCGTTGCACGCCTCAATCACCGACAGAACTTGCGACACCTGCTCCAGGCGCTGGCGGACGATGTCCTGGAACTGCACGCCGCCGATCGCATCGGCAATGCGCGCCGCCACGATCTTGCTCTGGCCATCCGCAGCGTCGATCACCTCGCGCAGATAGGTGGTCAGCTCGTTGTAGCCCGCCACCGCGTGACCCAGCTCGCGGCCGAAGGAACTCCAGCTTCTCGATCTCGTGGGTGGTCTGCGCCGCATCTACCCGCTCGACCAGGAAGCGGTCGATCATCTGCTGCATGCGGGCGAGACCGGTGCGGATCTGGTCGGCGGCGGCGACGGTCTGGTGCGAAAGCTGGCGCACCTCATTGGCCACCACGGCGAAGCCGCGCCCGGCCTCGCCGGCGCGCGCCGCCTCGATGGTGGCGTTCAACGCCAGCAGATTGGTCTGCGCGGCGATCGTCTCGATGCTGCCGAGGTTGCGGCCAAAGGCTTTGATATAGTCCATGATTTCCATGAACTGGGCGCGGTTGGCCTGGACGTCGTCGCGACGGGAGTGCACGTAGTTCGCCATGTCGGTCGCAAAAACTTGGTTGGCGCACACACGCGCACGCGCCTGGTGAATGATGGTGTCCGATCGTTGGCCCGACTGCAGCAGAAGCTGCACCAGCGCATCCACCGACTTGTCCACCTGGTGCAGGCGATCGAGAATCTGCAGTGCGGCATCCTCGGTGAGGCCGGCGGTCGCGCCGATGCACGCGCGCAGAGTCAGGGTCGCCGCGGCGATGTCGGGAAAAGCGCCGGCCAGCTCCTGGCAGTGCACGCCCACGGCCTTCAGTTCGGACTCCTGGCGCGCACGCTCGGACAGGGCACGGGACAGCGGCGCGTCGAGTTCGCACAGCCCGGCGCGGATGCGATCATGACAGGCGCCGATAACCGTCTCCTGAAACAGGCGCCGATACGTCCACATCGTGAACAGCATCACCACGCCGGCGATCACCAGAGCACCGGTGGCACCGAGGGTGTCGTACAGCCGACGATTTAGCCCGAGCTCCCGACCGACGTCGTCAATCCAATCATGCAGCAAAAAGAAACAGATAAACGACGCCATCACAGTCGTCGCGAAGGTCAGCCCCAGGATGCGGCCAAAACGCCGGTTGAGGACTGTGCGCACGCCCTGCGCGTCGGCCTTCGGCTCGCGGCGCGCGGGAGGGGGCGACATCGTGATGCCCAATCCCCTCAGCTGCCCGGCACAAGCTGGCGCACCACCTGCAGCAGAGCGTCGGCCTGCACCGGCTTGACCAGCCAGCCGGTCGCACCGGCACTTCGCGCCTCATCGCGCCGGTCGCGCTGCGATTCGGTGGTCAGCAGCACCAGCGGCGTGAACTGCAACCCCGGCATCCGGCGCACCTGGCGCACCACGTCGATGCCGTTCATCGCGCCCATGTTGAAATCGGTGATCACCATCGCCGGCCGCAGACCGCCCTTCAGCGCGCCGACCGCCTCCTCGCCGCTGCGCGCCTGCGCCACCGCATAGCCGGCCTTGGACAGGATGCCCTGCAGGCTGAGCAGCATCGTCGGCGAGTCGTCGACGATCATGATGGTCTTGCTCATACGAGCCTCCGCGAAGTTGCAACGATGCACAGACGCCGGGGTGCGGAATCGCGATGGCGGCGGCGTGCGCGGCTCACGGCGCCGGCGCCTGCAGCAGCGGCATCAGCCAGCGGGCGAGGAAGGCGTCGTCGGGCGGCGCCTCGACGCGCGGGCGGCAGGCGACAAGGACCTGCACCAGCGCCGTGTGCAGATGCGTGCAGGCCCGCAGATCGACCCCGGGCGGCACCGGAACGGCCAGCTGTTCCAGCAGGGCCAGCGCTTCCTCGACGCTGCACTCCGCCTGCAGATGCAGCACCCCGCCCTCGGTTCGCAGGGGCATCACAACACCTCCTTCAGATCGAGCACGAGCAACACGCTGCCGTCGCCAAGCAAGGCGGTGCCGGCATAGCCGCGCAACCCGGCCAGCACGCCGTCCATCGGTTTGAGAATCACGTCCATGCCCTCGCGGAACCGGTCCACCACCAGACCAACCGGCGCGCCGCCCACCCGCACGACCAGCACGGCGGGATGAACGTCGGGGTCGGGCGGCGGGGCGGGCAGCCCCAGCAGATCGGCCAAATGGCGCAGCGGCACCACCTCATTGCGCAGCACGAAGGTTTTCGCCCGTTTGATTTCGCGCACACGCACCGGGTCGAGCCGCACGGTTTCACCGATCAACACCATCGGAATGCCGAACAGCGTGCCGCCGGCTTCCACCGTCATCACCCGGGTGATCGCCACGCTGAGCGGCAGCGACAGCCGGACGCGCGTGCCCTGGCCGATGGCGGAGGCGACACCCACCGTGCCGCCCAGCCGGTCGACCGTGGTGCGCACCACGTCCATGCCGACGCCACGGCCGGACAGGTCGGAGATTTCCGCCGCGGTGGAAAAACCGGCGCGAAAAATCAGGTTCACCGCCTCTTGGTCGGACAAACGGTCGGCCTGCTCGGCGTCCAGCAATCCTTTCTCGACCGCCGACCGGCGCATCCGGGCGGGATCGATTCCCCGACCGTCATCGGCGACCTCGATCACCACCTGGTCGCCTTCCTGCCGCGCGGACAGGCGCAGCGTGGCACCTCCCGACTTGCCGGCAGCCTCGCGCTGCGCCGCCGGCTCAATGCCATGGTCGATTGCATTGCGCACGATATGCAGCAACGGATCACCGAGCAATTCGATGATGGTCTTGTCGGCGGCCGTTTCCTCGCCCTCGATCACCAGCGCGATCCGCTTGTCCAGCTTGCGCGCGAGGTCGCGCACCAGGCGCGGAAACCGCTCGAACACCTCGGAGACCGGGATCATGCGCACCTGCATGATGGCGCCCTGCATCTCCTGCGCCAGCCGGTCAATGACCGCGTACTGGTCCTTGATCTCGCGCGCCATTTCGCGGCTGCCATGCACCCGCTCGGCGCGACGGGCGAGAAAAGGCAGGGCGTTTTTGGAAACCACCAGTTCGCCGATCAGATTCATCAGCCGGTCGACGCGTTCCTGGTCGACCTTCAGCACCCGGCTGGCCGGGCGGGCGGCGTCCGGCGCAACGGCGGCGGCGGGCCGTTGCAGGTGATCGAGCAGCGTCAGCAGCGGCGCCGCGCGGCCGCTGTCGAGCGCCTGCGAAACGGCGGCGTCGAAGTCCGGCTGCGCAACCGGCAGGTCGGCGCCGTGTAGCAGATTGCCGAGCGCGCCCGCCACCCCGGCGATGCGCCGGCGCATCTCGTCGGCATCCTCGGCCGGCAGCGCCAGAATGCGGCGCTGCTCGGCCAACAGGCGCGGCAGCAGCAAGGACAAATCATTGGCCGCGCCCGCCGTCGGCAGGGCATCCGCCGACAGTGTCACGATCTCGACCTGCTCGGCCACGTAGCGGAACAGATGCGCGGCGGCATCATGCGGCGCGGCGGCGACGGCATGAAAGACCAGATTGCAGCGATACGGATCGAGCGCCGCCGCCGGCGACCAGGGCGTGCGCGCCGCGATGCGCAACGCCAACAGGTCGGGCAGTTGGCGCAACAGGTGCAGCGGGTCTTCGCCGCGATAAAAACAGGCTTCATCGGGTGTGTAGCGGAGTGCAACGACCGGCAGCCCCTCGGCCAGGTGGCGCGACACCGCGCGAACCTCGGGCGGGGCCAGCAGCGCCAGCCAGTCGGCACGCGCTCCGCCCCCCGCCCCGGCGGCGGCCCCCGGGCCGCCACCCTGCGCTGGCATCAGCGCCCGCAGCCCGGCTACCCGGTCGCCGGCATCCGCCTCGGCATCGGCCGGCAGGCATTCGTGCTGCTCCAGCGCATCCACCCAGATGCCGACTTGGTCCAGCGCATCGAGGAGACGGTCGACCATCTCGGACGAAAGCGCCAGCCGCCCGGCCCGCACCTCGCCCAGCATATCCTCCGCCCCGTGCACCAGCCGTGTCAGCGCCACCGCGTCGAACAGCCCGGACGATCCCTTGATCGTATGGACGGCGCGGAACACCTCGTTGATCAGCGCTTCATTGTTGGCGTCGCGCTCCAGGCGCAGCAGACCGGCGGTGGCGGCCTGCAGCAGGTCGCGCGATTCGGGCACGAAACAAGCGAGCAGCGGATTCACGACGCGCGCATCCCGGTCAGCAATTGCGCAGTGCGCGCAAGCTGGGCCGCGCGCACCGGCTTGACCATGTAGACATTCGCGCCAGCCCGGTAGGCGCGCACCATGTCGGCATCCGCCGCTTCGGCGCTGATGGCCACCACCGGCACTCCGTGCAGCCCCGGGTTCTGGCGCAAGTGGCGGACCATCTCGTAGCCGTCCATACGCGGCATGTTGATGTCGACGAACAGCAGGTCGAAGTTGCCGCCCAGTGCGCGCTCCAGCCCCTCGATACCGTTACCGGCCTCCACCACGTCGAAGCCCGCGCGTTCCAGCACGTCGCGGCAGTACATCCGCACCGTCAGCGCATCATCGACCACGAGGATTCGTTTGCGGCTCATCGCCCCCTCACTCGCCGTCCAGCGGCTTCTGGTAGACGATCGAATCGCCAACCTTACATGGTTGGAACATCGACGACATGCGGCTCATGCTCTCGGAATGGCCGAGAAAAACGAAGCCGCCGGGTGCGAGGCATTCGTAGATCGCCTCCACGGTCTGCCGGCGCGAGATATCGTCGAAATAGATCAGCATGTTGCGGCAGAACACCACGTCCATGTCGCGGTAGCGTGCCATGCTGCGTGGATCGACCACGTTGACGAGGGTGAAGTCGATCGAGCCGCGGATGCCCTCGTGCGCGCGGAAGCGCCGGTCCGCCAGCGGAGCGAAGTAGCGGGCGCGCAACTGCGCCGGCAGCCGGTGCAGGGCGCGCTCACCGTAAATGCCGGCACGTGCCTGGTCCAGCACCTCCGAGTCGATATCGGAAGCATGGATTTCGATGTCGTGCCCATCAGCGTCCGCCCAGTCTTCCAGGATGGCAATGGCGATCGAGTACGGCTCCTCGCCGGTCGAGCAGGGTAGCGACCAGATGCGGATCGGCCGCTGGCGCAGTTTCGCCAGATAGGGCAGCACCGCGCTGGTCAGGGTGGTAAACTGGTAATCTTCGCGGAAGAAATAGGTCTCGTTGACCGTCATCGCGTTGACCAGGCGCTGAAGCTCCTGCCCCGCCGCTTCGAAGCGCATCAGCGAGAAATAGGCGCGGAACCCCTCCGAGCCGGTGGCGCGAATGCGCTCCTGCACCCGGCGCTCGACGAAGTAGCGCTTCTGCTCGTTGAACAGAATGCCGGTGTGGCGGTAGAAAAACGCGCAGAACCGGGCAAACTCCTCCGCTGTCAGCACGGTGTGCGTGTCGTGGTCCGGGGCCGGCAGCACGGCGTCCATCAGCCGGGTCCAATCCGCTGCAAGGCAGCCTGCACCGCGAAAGCAATGAACTCCTCGTCGGGAAATCGCGCCGGCAGTTCGGCGAGCGCAGCGCGCGATGCCGCGTCGCCCATTTCCGCCAGGCCCTCGACCGCGGCGGCGCAGACATTCACGTGCCGGTCGCGGCGCAGCACTGATTCCAGCCAGCGTGGCGCCTGGGGATGCGCCAGCGCCGCCAGCACGTTCACCGCGAAAATGCGCACATCGCTGTCGTCGTCTTCGAGCAACGACCTTACGTGCGGCCCCAGCGCATCGGGCATGCGCTGCAATGCCTCGATCACAGCGTTGCGCAGGGCGGCATCTTCGCTGCGCAGGTAGGGCAGCAGGCCATGGACCACGGCGTCGGACTGCGTGGCCAGCAGGCTGGTGAGGATCACGCTGCGCACGCTCGCCGCCGGCTCGTTACCCAGCCGCGCGCAAAGATCGCCCGCCGCTTGCGGATGCACGGCCAGACCGCGTGCCGCATGGCGCCGTTGTGATGGTTCAGCCGCATGCAGCATGGCGAGCAGCGCCGGCAGGTCGGTCTGGTCATCGACGGCGGCGGATGCCGGTTCGGCCAGTCGTTCAGCGTGCACGAGCGGCATGGGACGTCTCCAAAGGGACGGTTCCGGATGGTGGCAGCCAGGCCACGAGCTGGTCGGCGATGCGATCGGAACGGACCACCACCGAGGCGCCGCCGCGGCGGATCAGTTCGCCCGGCATGCCGTGCACCACCGAGCTGGCGGCGTCCTGGGCGATGGTGCGGCCACCGCTGCGCTGCAACTCGGTCATCGCCTGGGCGCCGTCATCGCCCATGCCGGTGAGCTGCACGCCGATCAGCCGGTCGAACGGCACCACCTCCATGGCGCTGCGCACCAGCCTGGTCACGCTCGGGTGCCAGAGATGGTCGGCCGAGGCCGGTACCGGGGCGGCGACGAACCCGGTGCCGCGGCGCAGCACCAGCAGGTCGGCATCGCCCTTGGCGATATAGATGGTGCCGGGCACGATCGGCATCTGCTGCGCCACCTCGACCACGATCAGCGGGCACAGATCGTTCAGGCGGCGCGCGAACACGCCAGTGAAACCGCCCGGCATGTGCTGGGCGATCAGCACCGGCCAAGGGAACCCGGACGGCAGACGCGGCAGGATGTCCTCCAGCGTGCTCGGCCCGCCGGTGGACACGCCAACCAGCACCATCCCCGGCTGCCCTCCCGCCAGACCTGGCATCGTGCTGGCGCCGCGGCCGGCGCGGGCGACGATGCGGCCGCGCTCGTCCTCCAGCCGCCCGCGCAGCCCGGCGGTGCGGCGCACCCGCGCGCCCGCCGCCGCCCGCACCTTGGCGCGCAGTTCGGCACAGATGCGGTCGATTGACAGCGAAATGGTGCCGTCCGGCTTGCGGACGAAATCCACCGCCCCCAGGCTGAGCGATTGCAGCGTCGCCTCCGCCCCTGCGGCAGTCAGCGAGGATACCATGACCACCGGCTTCGGCCGCTGCACCATGATGTGCGACAGGCAGGTCAGCCCGTCCATCTCCGGCATGTTGATGTCGAGCGTAATGACATCCGGATCGAACCGGTCCAGCTCGGCCAGCACCTCGGCACCGTTGCGCACGGCCCTGACCTCGAACCCGCCCTCCGCTTCGAACAGCTCCTTCAAATGCCGGCGCATCAGCGCCGAGTCATCGGCCACCAATAGCTTGATCGTCATGCTCCGCCGCCTGTTCTGGGTGGGGATGCAGAAGTGCCGGAAGCGGCCCCGCCGCTTCCGGCGTCCCGTCACGCAGCCCGCTTGAGCGCGTTCAGCTCCTGGCCGTTCAGCAGTTGGTTGACCTCCAGCAACAGGATCATCCGCTTCTGCGCCTCCAGGTTGGCAACCCGGCGGATCAGCCGCTTCTGTTCGTCCGACAGGTCGGGCGTGGTGCCGACGAAGCGCGCCGGGATGCGCATGACCTCGGACACCGAATCGACGATGAAGCCGGTGCGCACGCCGCGAAGGGTAAACACCATGATGCGCTGACGATCGTTCCGCTCGGCGCCGGGCAGGCCGAAGCGGCGGCGCTGGTCCACCACCGGCAGCACGACGCCGCGCAGGTTGATCACGCCTTCGACAAAGTCCGGCGTCTTCGGCACCCGCGTCAGCAGCTCCGGCACCCGCACGATCTCCTGCACCGCATCGATGGGCACGCCGTATTCCTCACCCATCAGGCGAAACACGACGAACTGCTCCTCGTCGTCGTCGTTCGCGGTCGTGTCCTTCTCCGCCATGGCGGTTTCGCCTCCATCCTGGACCACGCGACGCAGCTCGTCGGTGTTGAACATCCGCTCGGCCGACAGGATGGAGACCAGCCGACGCCCTTCCTGCAGCCGGCAGATGGCGCGCACGTCACCGAGCTGATAGTCGCGCGCCAGCAGGGCGGGCATCGGATCGACCAGCGCGCGGCTGACCCGCAGCACCTCCTTCACGCTGTCCATCACCACGCCCACCGACAACTCGCCGAGCGAAACCACCACCACCTTGTTGGCCTCGGAGAGGGCCGCATGCGGCAGGTTGAACATCTCGCGCAGGCTGACCAGCGGCAGCAGCCGGTCGCGCAGGGTGATGACGCCCAGGACATGGCCGGGTGCCTGCGGCACCTGGGTGATCCGGTCCGGCAGCTGCACGATCTCCTGCACCTGGCCGATCGGGAAGGCGTATTCCTGGCCGGCGACCTCGAAGCTGACCAGTTGGTCCTCGTCGATCTCGACGCTCCCGGCCTCGCGCCGGTGTTCCGCCACCGCCGTATCGGTGCGCGCGGCGGCGCCCTCGCGGCCGGCGAAGGCGGTGAACTCGTGACGGACCACCCGGCCGGAGTCCAGGATCAGCACCATGGACTTGCCGTCCGTGTCCTTGATCATGCCGGTCAGCAGATCGGTCGCCACGGTGGCGCTGATGGTGGCGGCGGATTCGATCCGGTCCGCCTCTACGCTGGTGACATTGGCCATGCGGTCGACGATCAGGCCGACCGGACGGCCCTGGTCGAGTACCACCACGCGGGTGGCGTCGTCGTGCAGGGCGACCGGGAAGCGGAACACCTCGCGCAGATTGATCACCGGCAGCACGGTGCCGCGCAGGTTGGCCAGCCCCTCCATCGCCGGCGGGCTCATCGGCACCCGGACCACATCCGGCATGCGGATGATCTCCTGCACGTCCTCCAGCTTCACCGCGAATTTCTCGTCCTGAACGTGGAACATCACGAACTGGCTGGCATCCCCGCCGGAGGCCGCGTCATCGCGGCCTCCGGCGGGCCCGGCGGTGCCGGGCTCGACGACATCACTCATGGCTTTCTGGTCCTTCCCTGCCGTCCCGCTCAGCGGGCCTGCAGTTCGTCGGCCAGCGAGGCAATCTCCTCGATGGCGGCGGCCAGTTCTTCCGCCCCCTTGGACTGTTGCTTCGCCGCCGTGGTCGCCTCGCCGACGGCGCGCGAGGCCTGGTTGGCCGCCGCGGCGACCTGTTCGACGCCCTTCTGCACCTCGGCCACCATGCGCGTGATGTCGGCGCTGCCGGCCAGCACCTCGCGGTTGCCGGCGAGCACGACCTGCACGTCGGTGGCGACGTTCTTGAGATCGCTGGCGATCAGCTTGTTCTTCTCGGCCTCGACGGCGGCGTTCTCGGCGATCTCCTGCAAATCATTGCGAACGTTGACGATCTGGTCCTGGATCGCCTTGACGATGTCCTTGATGCGCTCGGCGTTCTCCGCCGAGTTGCGGGCCAGGTTGCGGATGTCGGTGGACACCACGGCAAATCCCTTGCCAAACTCGCCGGCCCGCGCCGCCTCGACCGAGCCGTTGACCGCCAGCATGTTGGTCTGGATCGACACGGTGGTGATGGCATCGACGATCTTGTCGATGCGGCGGCTGATCTGCTCGAGCGCGCCCACCTGCTCGCGGCTGCGCCGTCCGGCCGCCACGGATTGCAGCACGCCTTCGATCAACTCCTCCACCGCGCCGCTGCTGGTGGCAATCAGGGTCGCGGTCGCCTCGGCCTTTTCCAGCGAAGTCTGGGCACGCTGGGTGGACAATTGCGCGCCGCGCTCGATCTGCGCGATCGCCGCCGAGGATTGCTGCGTGGCGGCGGCCTGTTGCTGGGCGCCACGGCCGATCTGCTCCAGCGCCGCCATGATCTGGGCGGCGGCACGGTTGATCTCCTCGACCGCGCTCGACAGTTCCTCCGCCGCCGAGGCGACTTCCTCGGCGCTTTTGCCGATATCGGTGCTGTTCTTCAGCTCGTCGGCGATTTCCGAAAGCTCCTGGGCAGCCTTCTCGCTCTGCGTCAGCGCGGCGGTTTGCTGCTCGACGGTGTTGGAGGCTTCCTGGCAGGCCGCACCCTGTTCCTCGGCGGCAGCGGCGATCACCTCGGAGCCCTTCTGCGCCTCCTTGGCCGCGGCGTTGGATTCCTCATTGGCGCGGGCGATGTCGCCGCAACCGGTAGCCACCTCGATCAGCGCCGACCGCACCTCGTCGAGCTGGCGGGTAACGGTGGTGCCTTTCTCGACCTCCGCCTTGGCGGCCTGGGCGGATGCGCCGATACCCTCGGCGATGATCTTCACCTCGTTCTGGATCTGCGCGATCAGGTCCTGGATCTCGCGCGCCGATTTTTCCAACGTCTCGGCCAGCGTGCGCACCTCGTCGGCAACCACCGCGAAGCCCTTGCCGTGCTGCCCGGCGCGCGCCGCCTCGATGGCGGCGTTCAGCGCCAGCAGGTTGGTCTGGTCGGCGATGCGCGCCACCGCCTTTACCACGTCGCCGATACTGGCCGCCTGCGCCTCCAGATCTTGTACGCGGCGCACCGAGGCGTCCTGCCGCTCCGCCGCCTTGCCGATGGCGGCCAGAGAGGCGCCGATCTGACCGGAGACGCTGCCAACCAGCGCCTGCAGCCCTTCGGTTTTTTTCAGCGAAGTCTCGGCATTCTCCTTCGCCTTCACGATCAGCCCGGCGCCGTGGTTCACCGCCTTCAACGACTGCGCCGCGGCGTTCGCGGCCTCCTCGGCGCCGGAGGCGATCTGCGCCGTGGCGCGCTGCAGTTCCGCCGCCGCCGAGCTGGCCTCGGCGATGCCGCTGGCCAGCTGCGAGGTGGCGGCTGCAACCCGTTCGGCCGCCTTCTGCTGGCGGGCGAACGTACGCGCCTTGCGCTTCTGCGCATCGGCGAGAAGGCCGGGTGCTGCGGCGGAGGGCGTCCTCTCGGCAAGGTCCACGACATCGGCGGACGGCTTGGCGGCGACGCCAGCTTTTTTGACAAGGGCCATGATGGTTCCGGGCAATGCGGTTGCGGTGCAGGGCGGATTGCGGTGCAGGGCGGATTGCGGTGCAGGGCGGATTGCGGTTCAGGGTGAGGTTGCACGGAAACAGGGCCGCGCTGATCACCGGTTTGCGCCCAAAGGGTGAACAAACAATTTGCCATGGGCATGAAACCGCCGCCGCACTTGCCGGCAGCCGGATGGGAACAACCGGACATGCCCGAGAAATGACGGACAAAACCCCGAGAAAACGGGGGCGTGCGGCAAATCAGGCCGGCCGGCGCTTCGCGGCCGGGAACTTCCGCAAAGGCGGCCGGCGCAGCGGCCTCAGGCCAGCATCGCCGCGATCACGCCTGGGTCCACCGCCTCCAGGCGGTCGGGCGACCAGCGCGGCTGTCGGTCCTTGTCCACCACCATTGCCCGCACCCCCTCGGCAAAGTCGGGATGGCGGGTCACGTGCCGGGTCAGCGCCAGCTCGGCCGCCAGCGCGTCGCGCAGTGACAGCAGACCGCCGCGGCGCACCGCCGCGAACGACCACATCAGCGACGACGGCGACATCGCCCGCAGCGTCGCCAGTGTCTCGCGCGCCCACTCCGTGCCCTCTTGCGCCAGCCGCGTCACGATCTCCGGCACGCTGTCGGCGCCGAAGCAGCGGTCGATGGCGGCGCGGTGCGGGGCGAGGGAAAATTCCGGCAGGCTGCGAGCATGCACCGCCACCGCCGCCACGCCATCGCGCGCGAGGTCGGCGCGCAGCGCGGGCAGGTCGGCCTGCGGCACGAAATGGGTGGCGATTCCGGCATGCACGGCATCCGCCCCCTGCATGCGCGCACCGGTCAGGCCCAGATACAGGCCCAGTTGCCCGGGCAAACGCGGCAGCATGAAGGTGGCGCCGACATCGGGGAACATGGCGATCGCCGTCTCCGGCATGGCGAACAGCCCGGCCTCGGTGGTCACCCTGATCTGCCCATGCACCGACACGCCGATGCCGCCGCCCATGCAGATACCGTCGATCAGCGCGACATAGGGTTTGGCGTATTCATCGATGCTGGCGTTCAGCGCGTATTCCTCGCGGAAGAACGTCTCCACCGCCTCGGCCTCGCCCGCCAGCGCGAGGGTGCGGATGGCGCGGATGTCGCCCCCTGCGCAGAACGCCCGCCCGCCCGCCCCCTCGATCACCACGGCGTGCACGCCAGGGTCGTCGCGCCATGAGTCCAGCGCCGCCTGCATCGCCCGGATCATGGCCAGGTCGAGCGCGTTCAGCGCCTTCGGCCGTTCCAGGAGAATATGGCCGATCCGGCCGTCCCTGCTGGCAACCACGCTGGCATTGGTCATCCGGAACCCCCCCACGTTGCTGGCGGACTCCCCTATATCGCCTCGCTCGCCGCCCGCCCAGGGCACCGCCGGCCCGCGAGACCATTGCCTGATGCGCCGGGTTTGCGGACAGTCCGCCCGGCAACGTATCCCGCCGGAGGATTCGCCCTGTCCGCCCATCCCGTCTCCGCTCTGCGCACCCCCTCGCGCACCCCCGTGCAGGACCTCGCGGCGGCCACGCAGCCGCCGGCCGCCGCGCTGCGCGGCGTGCGCCTGCGCCGCGCGCGCGCGCCGGCGTTGACCGGTCTCGACCTCCAGGTCGCGCCCGGCGAGACCCTGGTGCTGCTCGGCCCCGCCGGCGCCGGCAAGACCGAAGTGCTGCATCTGCTGGCCGGCTTCGCCCGGCCGGCCGGCGGCGAGGTGCTGCTGGACGGACGGCCAGCGTCCGGCCTGCCGCCGCACCGGCGCGGCCTTGGGCTGGTGCTGCGCGACGATGGCCCGCTGGCGCACCTGACCGTCGCCGGTACGATCGGCTTCGCCGTCGCCGCGAGCGGCGAGGCTGCCGGCGGAGGGGCAGCCGGCGCGATCATGCAGGCCCTCGGCCTGACCGGGCTCGGCGATCGCCGCACCCGCGACCTCTCGCCCGCGCAGCGCGTCCGCACCGCCTTTGCCCGTGCCCTGGCAGCCCGGCCCCGGCTGTTGCTGCTGGACGAACCCTTCGCCGGTCTCGATGCCCTTGCCCGCGACGCCCTGCTGGACGACCTGCTGCCGGTCCTGGCCGGCACCGGCGCCGCCTGCGTGCTGGCAACCTGCGATGCCGCCCTGGCGCTCGCGCTGGGCGATCGTGCCGCGGTGCTTGATGGCGGCGCGCTGCTGCAGTCCGGGCCGGTGCAGCACCTGTATGACGCGCCAGCGACCGCGCGCGTCGCGCGTCTGCTCGGCGAGACCAACTGCCTGCCCGGAACCGTCGAGAGTGTGGACGACGACATCGCCCTGGTCCGGCTTGACTGTGGACTGACCGTGGAGGCCACCGCAATCGCCGCAGAGCCCGGCGGCGCCTGCCTGGTGTTCGTCCGCCCCGAACGCATCGCAGTGGCCGCCGGCACGGCCACCGAAATGGGTGAAGGCGCATTGCCGGCCAAGGTGACGGCGCTGGCCTGGCGGGGCGACCATGTGCGGCTGACGCTGGCGCTCGGGACGGAGGCGCCGGCCTCGCTGGTGGTGACACGGCCGGCGGGCGTGCCGCTTGCCGGCCTCGCGGCCGGGCAGACGGCGGCGATCGCGTGGCAGGTGCGGCATGCGCGGGTGCTGGGGTGAAACAAGGCCGAGGCTCTGCCCTGGACTCCGCCCCTTAAGGTGGTCTTATGCGACAGGGCGAGGACTTGCAGCGGCTCACCGCCTCACCCCCTCCGGATAAGAGCCTACCCTGCGGAGCAGCAGCATCCCGGACCGGCCCTCCCTTCCCGTGTCCTGCGACGTGCTGGTGATCGGCGGCGGCATCGCCGCACTGTGCGCCGCCATCGCGGCGCGCGAGGCCGGCGCCCGCGTCTGCCTGCTGGAGCAGGCGCCGCGCTGGCAGCGTGGCGGCAACACGCGGCATTCGCGCAATTTCCGCGTGGCTCACCCCGCGCCCACGCCCTTCATGCCGGGGCGGTACAGCGAGGACGAATATCTGGCCGAACTGAACCAGGCCGCGCAGGGGCGGCAGGACACGGCGCTGGCGTGGCTGCTGGTGCGGCGCTCCGCCGAGCTTCCGGACTGGCTCGGCCGGCACGCCGTGCCGTTCCAGCCCATCGACAGTGGCCTGCTGCCGCCGTCGCGGCGCACGGTGTTCTGTTTTGGTGGCGGGATGGTGATGCTGAATACGCTCTATTCCCACGCGCATCGCCTCGGCGTCGACATACGTTATGCCAGCACGGTTGCCGCCCTCCAGCTCGACGACGGGCGGGTGCGCGGCGTCGACATCGTGGATGCCGGCGGCCGGCGGCGGGTGCGCGCGGCCAGCGTGGTTGCGTGCTGCGGCGGCTACCAGGCCGATCCCGCCCGGTTGCGGCCGCACTGGGGCGAGGCGGCCGACCGGTTCATTGTTCGCGGCGTGCCGTATGCGCGCGGCGAAGTGCTGTTCGATTTGCTCGACCAGGGCGCCGCCGCGGTGGGGGAGCCCGGGGCGTGCCATCTGGTCGCGGTGGATGCTCGCTCGCCGGCAGAAGATGGCGGCATCGTTACCCGCGTGCTCGGCATGTCCGCCGGCATCGTGGTCGACCACGCGGCCCGGCGCTTCCATGACGAGGCGGCCGATATCGGGCCGACGAGCTACGCGGCCTGGGGCCAGAAGGTGGCGCAATGTCCTGGACAGATCGCCTATTTGCTGCTCGACGCGCCGGCCGAGGCCGGATTGCGGCCGCCGGTTTTTCCGCCGCACCGCGCGGCCACGATCGGCGGCCTGGCGGCGGCGGCGGGGCTCGACCCGGCGGCGCTGGAGGCAACGGTGGTGGGGTTCAACGCCGCGATTCCCACCGGGGCGGCGCATACCCTGGGCATCGCGCCGGCGAAGACGCGATGGGCGCGGCCGATCGCGACGCCGCCCTTTGCCGCCATTCCGATCCGGCCGGGCGTCACCTTCACCTGCCATGGGGTGAAGGTGGACACTGCCGCACGGGTGATGATGGCGGACGGACGGGCGGCGGCAAACCTGTTCGCGGCCGGGATGATCATGGCGCCCAACATTCTCGCCACCGGCTATCTGGCCGGCGCGGCGGTCACCATCGGTGGGGTGTTCGGCCGCATCGCCGGCGAGGAGGCGGCCCGTTATGCACGGGGATGAACGGTATTCGGTGCTGATTTTGGGCGGTACCACCGAGGGGTATGCGCTCGCGGAGGCGCTGGCGGGGCGGTCGGGGCTGCGGGTGGTCAGTTCGCTGGCCGGGCGCACGTCCAGCCCAAGGCATCCGCCGGGCGATTTGCGCATCGGCGGCTTCGGCGGTCCGGCGGGGCTGGAGGCGTTTTTGCGGGCGGAACGGACCGGCGCGGTGATCGATGCCACCCACCCGTTCGCCGCGCGCATGGGCTGGAACGCCGCCGCCGCCTGCCGTGCCGCCGGCGTCGCCATGCTGCGGTTGGAGCGGCCGGCCTGGATGCCGGTTGCCGGCGATCGCTGGGACGAGGTGGACGACTGGGACGAAGCGGCGCGGCTGGTCGGGGAAAGGGCGCGGCGGGTGCTGCTGGCGCTCGGACGCCAGGAACTGGCGCCGTTCGCCGGGCTGGACCATGTCTGGTTCCTGATCCGCTCGGTCGATGCGCCCGACCCGATGCCGGGGTTCGCGCGGGCCGAAGTGCTGCTGGCGCGCGGTCCGTTCACCCGGGCGGGCGAGGATGCGTTGCTGCGCGGGCGCGGCATCGACACGCTGGTGTGCAAAAACAGCGGCGGATCGGCCACCGACGCCAAGCTGGAGGCGGCGCGGGCGTTGGGCCTGAGAGTGGTCATGCGCCGCCGCCCGCCGCGCCCGTCCGTGCCGGTGGTTGCCACCCTCGGCGCGGCCATAGCGTGGCTGGACGGAGTGTTTAAGTCGTGGGGTCCAGGGGGCCACTGCCCCGTCGCGCGAAGGCCCGCTGCGCGCTAGTGCGGGCCCAGGTCAGAGCCCTGCCCTTGCTTGCCTTCTGCCCGCGCCCCGATAACCCGCAGCGTGGCCTCAGCCTCCGCCAACCGCCCGAGCTGTCCCTGCACGCGGGCGCTATGGGTGAGCAGCAGGATTGTGCCATCGCCTTCGGCCTGCAAGGCCCGCGCCCAGCACTGCAAAGCCGCCTCCGGCTCGCCGAGCGATTCCAGGATCAGACCGAGGTTGAACGCGGCGGCATGGAAGTCCGGCCGCAGCGCCAGCGCCGAGCGGTAGGCGGCCAGCGCGTCGGTCCGCCTGCCGGCCAGGGCGAACTCGACCCCAAGGTTGAACCAGGCGGCGAAGAGATGCGGGTGGTTGGGCGGCTGGCTGGCGATCCAGCGCTCGTACAGGGTGATGACGGCGGGAAAGCCGGCATTGGTGCCAACACGTTCGACGGCGCGGACGATCTGGCCGAAGGAGATCGCTGCGAGCCAGCGCTCCAGTTCGCCGGGGGGCAGGCCGGAGTCCCCCGTTCCAGCCAGCTGTATCATCGACACCTCCTGTCGGAGCGGCGGCATCATAGGAAAGCCGGGTTAGGCGGGATTTAATCGCCGGCCGGCGAAGGCGGCGCGGTCAGGCCGCCGGCAGCACGCGGAATAGGGTGACATTCCGTTCGCTGCGATCCTCAAGTTCGGTTGTGGTTGGCACCAGATAGCGGGCGAACGGCGCCAGCCCCTCCGGCGGCAGATAGGCCCGGCCGGGATCGGCGACCCAGACCTCCGCGCTTGCGGCCAGGCTGCGCAGCCAGGGCAGGATATGCGCGGTCATCGGTGCCTCGTAACAGACATCGCCGCAGAGAATGAGGTCCCAGCGTCCGGGCGCGCCAACCAGGTCATCGGTGATCGGGGTCACCGTCACGCCATTGGCGGCGGCGTTGAGGGCGATGGCGGCGGTGGCGACCGCGTCGATCTCGGCCGCTTCCACCAGGGCGGCGCCGGCCTGGGCGCAGGCGATGGCGGCGATGCCGCATCCGGCGGCGAAGTCGAGCACAAGGCGCCCGGCAACCGTTGCCGGATGGTCCAGCACATGCCGCGCCAGCGCCTGTCCGCCAGGCCAGGCGAAGGCCCAGAACGGCGGCGCGATGCCGGTTCGGTGCAGCCAGTCTTCGGTGGCCTGCCAGATCGGGGTGATTTCGCTGGCCAGATGCAGGGCGATTTCGGGGACCAGCGGGACGCTGGAAAGCACGGTGTTGGCCCGCAGGAACGCCGCGGGTTCGATCACAACCGGCCGAGCAGGATGGCCAGCCCGACGGCCAGTCCCACGTCGCGGTTGGCCTTGAACAGGCGCAGGCAAAGCCCCGGGTCGTGGATGTCGAGCCGCACTGCCTGGCGGGCCAGGAGCCAGGCCGGCAGCGGCAGGAGCGCGAAGAACGGCCAGGACAGCCCGGCCAGCCAGCCGGCAGCGACCAGCAAAATTGCCGTGGCGGCGTAACAGACCGCCAGGAAGGGGCGTGTCTGCTCGCCCCACAGCCGGGCGGTGGACAGCATGCCGACCTGCGCGTCGTCCTCGCGGTCCTGATGGGCGTAGATGGTGTCGTAGCCGAGGATCCAGCTGATGGCGCCGAGATAGAGCGCCACCGCCGCCCCGTCGAGCCGTCCCGCGGCGGCGGCGTAGCCCATCGGCGCGCCCCAGCCGAAGGTGATGCCCAGCACGGCCTGCGGCCACCAGGTGACCCGCTTGGCCAGCGGATAGGTGGCTACCAGCAGCAATGAGCCGACGCCAAGCGCCTGCGCCAGCGGGTGCAATTGCAGAAGGATCAGCAGGCTGAGCAAGCCCAGCGCGACCACGAAGCCCAGCGCCTGGCGCAGCGATACCGCGCCGGAGGCCAGCGGCCGGCCGATGGTGCGGGTGACGCGGCGGTCCAGCTCGCGATCCCATATGTCGTTGACCACGCAGCCGGCCCCGCGCATCAGGAAGGCGCCGAGGAAGAACAGCGCCAGCAGCCAGACGGTGCGGCCCGGCGGGGCGCCGGCGAGCAGAATCGACCATAACCCGGGCAGGAACAGCAGCCAGGCGCCGATCGGCCGGTCGAAGCGCGCCAGCAGCACGAAGGGCACCAGCCGGGGCGGCAGGCGCGCGACCCAACCGCTGGTGATGATATCAGTGTGGCCATGCGCGGCCACCTGGGCGGCCGCGGGGTCGGTGAGGGATGTCATGCCTGCTAGTCTGCCTGCCGATACGGAAGCGTCAATCACCTCGCCGCGGCTGTTCATCCAAGCTTCGCTGGCCGAGGGGGTGATGGTAGGTGCCACCGCGTCGCAGGCGCATCATCTGGGCACCGTGCTGCGGTGCGGGCCTGGGGAGGTGGTGCGGCTGTTCAATGGCACGGACGGGGAATTCGCCGCCCGGATCGTCACCCTGCGTCGCGACCGCTGCGAACTGGCGGTGCACGCAAGGCTGCGGCCGCAGGGGGCCGAGCCGGATCTGTGGCTGGCCTTCGCGCTGCTGAAGCGCGACGCCACCGACCTGGTGGCTGAGAAGGCAACCGAGCTTGGCGCCGCCGCGCTGCTGCCGGTGATTACCGCGCGGACGGTGGCGGCGCGGGTCAATCTCGACCGGCTGAGGGCGATCGCGACCGCGGCGGCGGAGCAATGCGAGCGGCTGACGGTGCCACGGATCGCGCCCGCGGTGACCTTGCCGGCGCTGCTGTTGGATTGGCCGGTCGGGCGGTCGCTGGTGGCGGCGGTGGAGCGGCAGGGCGCACCGGCGGTACCGAGGATCGCTGGTGCGGCCGGGCTGCTGGTCGGCCCCGAGGGAGGGTTCACCCGGGGGGAGCTTGACCTTCTGGGCCGGCATGCCTTTGTTGCTCCTGCCGGGCTCGGCCCCCGCATCCTGCGCGCCGAGACGGCTGCGATCGTCGGGCTGGCGCTGATGGGGGCGTCCGCCTGCGGCTAAGACACCAATGATGCGCGCCGCCGCGCCAGCTGGAACGGAACCACGATGTCCAATCCCGGAGAGGCCGACGCGACGCCGATCACGTCGACCCGGCAGCTGGCCGAGTATCTGGCCGGCGGCGGCAAGCCGCGGGCGCGGTTCACCATCGGCACCGAGCACGAGAAATTCGGGTTCCGCTTCACCGACCTTGCCCCGCCGGCCTATGAGCCCGACGGCATCCGCGACCTGCTGGAAGGCATGGCGGCGGCAGATGGGTGGGAGCCGATCCTCGACCAGGGCAGGCCGATCGGGCTGACCAAAGGCAAGGCGTCGGTGTCGCTGGAGCCGGCGGGACAGCTGGAGCTGTCCGGCGGGCTGGCCGGCACCCTGCACGAAACCCGCGCCGAGATCGAGGCGCACAACGCCCTGGTGCGCCAGGTCGCGGCACCGCTCGGCATCGGCTTCGCCCCGCTCGGCTTTCACCCGACGATGCGGCGGGAGGACATGCCGTGGATGCCGAAAGGGCGCTACGCCATCATGCGCCGGCACATGCCGACCGTGGGCACGCTCGGACTGGACATGATGACGCGCACCTGCACTGTGCAGGTGAACCTCGATTTCGCCGACGAGGCGGACATGGTGCGCAAGATGCGGGTGTCGCTGGCGCTGCAGCCGGTGGCGACCGCGCTGTTCGCCAACTCGCCGTTCACAGAGAGGCGGCCGAACGGGTTTTTGTCCTATCGCGCGCATGTCTGGACCGATACCGATCCGTTCCGCAGCGGCATTCCGGGGGTGTTCTTCGAGGACGGGTTCGGCTTTCAGCGCTATGCCGACTGGGTGATCGATCATGTGCCGATGTATTTCGTCTATCGCAACGGCCAGTACGTCGATCTGGCCGGCCAGTCGTTCCGCCGCTTCATGCAGGGGGCGCTCCACGATTCCGAGGCCGGAACGGCCACGATGGGGGATGCGACCGACCATCTGACGACGGTGTTCACCGATGTGCGGCTGAAGCGGTTCATCGAAATGCGTGGCGCGGATGCCGGCACGCTGGACATGATGGTGGCGCAATCGGCGCTCTGGGTGGGCCTGCTGTACGACGAGGCGGCGCTGGCGGCGGCGGCGGCGCTGGTGGCCCGGCATCCTTGGACCGAGTTCGCCGCTCTGCGACCGCAGGTGGCGCGGCTGGCGCTGGATGCGCCCTGGCAGGACGGCACGGTGCGCGACCTGGCGCGCGACATGGTGGCGATCGCGCGGGACGGATTGCGGGCGCGGGCGAATCGCGACTCACGCGGAAGTGATGAATCGGTCCACCTGGCGCCTCTCGAGCCGCTGGTGGCCGGAGCGCCGACGCAGGCGGAAGCCTGGCTGTCACGCTTTCACGGCGAATGGAACGGGGATGTAACGCAGATTTTCCGTGCGGCGGCGATCTGACGATGCCGAAATGACGAGGCAACGCGCGGGTTCGAAACGAGTGCGACAATTATGGGAGTTGGTCGTGGGGCATGCACGTGGTGATTGCACAAGTGCTTGCAATTACCTGCTAAACTAGCATCTAATGGGCACATGATCCTAGAATCACCCCCGGGAGGCGCATCGATCTCGCCGTCCATGCGCTGCGATCCCGTCCTGGTTCGCCTGCGTCTGATCGGCCAGATGGAAGCCTGGACGCTCAACAGCGATTCCGTGCTGCCGACCGGGCGCAAGACGCGAGCGCTGCTGGCGGTGCTGGCATTGTCTTCGCCGCGGCCTGTGCTGCGCGGCAGGATGGCCGAGCTGCTGTGGAGCCGCCGGCCGGACGAACAGGCGCGCGCCTCGCTGCGCCAGGAAATCCACCGGCTGACCGAGGCGATGGCGCCGGTGGGCGCGCGCATTCTGGGGATCAATCGCGACCACCTGATGCTGCGGGCCGGCACGGTGTGGATCGATGTCGAGGAAGTGCTGCGGGCGACGCCGGAGCGTCCTGCGGCCTTGTCGCTGCTGGACGGCGACCTGCTGGAGGATCTGGACGGCATCGATCCGGCCTTCGACGCCTGGCTGGCCAGCGAGCGCGAGCGGCTGGTGGACCGCGCCCGGGTGCTGGCCGAGCACCTGTTACGGGAAAAAAGCGACTCCGACGCTGTCATTTCGGCAGCGCAACAACTTCTGTCGATCGACCGGGCGCACGAAGGGGCATGGCGGGCGCTGATGCGCGCCTACGCCATGCGCGGAGAACGCGGCATGGCGATCCAGGCCTATGAGCGGTGCCGCAGTGTGCTGGCCGATCAGCTCGACGCCCATCCGTCCGAGGAGACCCAGCATGTGGCCGCCGATATCCGTGCGGCCGCACCGGTCACGCCGCCGGCGCATTTGACAGTGGCAGCTGCGGCGGCGCTGGCGGATCAGCGGCGCGTGCAAACGCGCACCGAGCCTCGCCAGGATGCCAGAACCGAGCCGCGCGCCGAGGCGCGGCCGGCGCCGCCGCGTGGCGGCGCCCGGGTGGGCGTGCTGCCGCTGCAGCTGATCGGCACCGGCGAGGCGGAAGCGCATCTGTCGACCGGGCTCGCCGACGAGATCACCTCGGCACTGGCACGGTTCCGCTGGATGTTCCTGGTGTCGTCCAACTCGCTGGCGCGTTTCGCGGCGCAGACCCGCGACGAGGCGGCGATCCGACGCGCCTTCAACATCGACTTCTTGCTTGACGGCAGCATCCAGCGGGTGCCGGGCCGGCTGCGGGTGGCACTGCGGCTGCTGGATCTGCGTGCCGGCAACCAGGTGGTGTGGTCGCGGCGGTTCGACCGTGATGACAAGGATCTGCTGACGCTGCAGGACGAGATGGCCGCCGAGGTGGTGGCGCAGATCGATCCCGAGATCCTGCTGATGGAGGGGCAACGCCTGGCGGCGCGGCCGTCGGCCGATGCCACCGCCTACGAGCTGGTCCTGCGCGCGCTGCCGCTGCTGACGCGGCTGGAACGGCCGGAATTCATGCAGGCCGGCGAGCTGCTGCGTGAGGCGATCGTGCTGGAGCCCGGCTATGCCGCGGCGCATGCGTGGCACGCGTTCTGGCACATGTTCCTGTTCAGCCAGGACTGGGCGGCCGACCCTCTGGCGGTGATGGCCGAGGCGGGGCGGCTCGCCAACCGGGCGATCACGCTGGACCCTCAGGATGCGCGGGGGCTGACGATCGCCGGGCATGTGCGGGCGTTTCTGCACGGGCGCTTGCGCGAGGCGCTGGCGCTGCACGAGCGGGCGCTGACCTTGAACCCCAACCTGGTGATGGCCTGGGCACTGTCGGCGGCGGCCTTCGCCTATCTGGGCGAACTCGACGAGGCCGAGCGGCGCTTGCGCCGCTACAAGACCCTATCGCCACTCGACCCGCACGCCTTTCTGTATGACACGTTTCTTGTTCTCGTGGCGCTGCTGAAGCACGACCACGAGGCGGCGGTGACGATCGGGCGTCAGGTGATCGACATGAATCCGGCCTTTTCGGCGGGGTGCAAACCGTATCTGGCGGCACTTGGCCATCTTGGACGGGCGGACGAGGCTGCCCTGGTGCGGGAGCGGCTGCTGTCGATCGATCCGGGTTTCAGCATGTCACGCTTCCTCAGATCCTGCCCGTTCGAGCGCGCCGAGGAGAGGCTGCACTATGCTGCCGGGCTGCGGCTGGCGGGGCTGCCGGAGGGGTAAAGGCAATCCGATCGGGGGGCGTTGCCCCGAACCCCAACCTGCCCGCAGCGCGCCTGTAGCGCGACGTCGTTGCCCTGCACCCCCCAAGGGCCATAAGCGATTGGAACCCTTTAAGTCGGGGGGTCAACGGGTCCACGGCCTCGGATGGCTCGGCGCATGGCTTCCTGCAGGCCGGCGGAGCGGAGCGCTGTCGTCGTGGCCGCCGGTTGCCAGCACCACCGGCACGCCCGGGAGGCGCATGCGCAACGCGGCGGCCAGCGCGAGGCCGCTCATTCCGACCGGCATATTCATGTCGGTGACCAGCACGTCCGGGCGCAGGCCGGACGCCACCGCGCCGAGCGCTGCCGGGGCGTTGGCCACGCAGAACGCCGTGTGGCCGAGGCTCTGCTGAACCCCGACGATCATCCCGGCGACCGCGGCGGCGTCATCGACCAGCAGAACGGAGACCGTGCTCGCCAATTCCCGGAACGACATTACCCTTGAATGGGTCCGGCTCGAAGGTGAGCTGGCGGTCAGGCGGCCTCGTGCAGCTTCAGGACCGGCCGGATGCAGTGCAGCGCCGCCTCGAAACTGGTGTGGTGGGCCAGCACGCTGTCGCGGATACAGTCGGTAACGCGCCAGTCCATGCCCTCGGGGGTGATCATGTACGCCGGATCGGGGTTTTCGCGGACCCAAACGAGCACATAATCGGGGTCGACCCGGCCGGGATTGGCGAGGCTGACTGAGGCATCGCAGAGACCCATGCAGCGGCCTGCTTCCAGCCAGCGCGCCAGGACGGCGCAATGGTGCGGGAGGAGTCGCTGCCGCAGCATGACCACGTTGGGGCCATCGAAGCGCCGCCTGGGGTTGGTACGTCGTTTGAGCATCGAAAGGGCCTCACGAACGCGTGAAGGGTATTATCCACCCCTCGCAGGCGGCGCCAACAAGACTCATGATTGTTACGCATGGAACGGCATGTCTGTGGTATCCAAAGCACACCGTTGCAAAAACATCTCGTACATGGTGGGTCCGCATTGCCGCCGCCTGAAGGGGCGTATGATCAAGCCGCACGGCAGGTCTGCGCGATTGAGCTTGTCCATGTGGCGAAACCGCACGCCTTCGTGATGCCGCGCTGGCGGTGAGCGAGGTCGTAAGGTTGGCCGGAAATTCCTGTCACATCATCGACATGCGCGCGTGACGGTCGGCAGGTCGGGGAGGCAGCCCTTGGCGGCGCGGCCAAGGGCCGCGAGGCGCCTGGCGCGGACCGGAGGGTAGGGGCGCGTGGCCCTGCCGTGTCGCCTGACCGAGCGACACCTGATATGTGCACGAGTTGTTTACCGATCCCGCCACGTGCACGGAAAGCCAGCGCATTGACCGTCATCAGCAGTTCCAAGGACCGCCTCGCCGCGCCGGTCGTTGCCGCGGTTCAGCCTGACCTTGAGGCACGCCCGCTCACCGGCAACGAGGCGATCGCGCGCGGCGCCTGGGAGGGGGGGTGCGGGTGGCCGCCGCCTATCCCGGCACGCCCAGCACTGAAATCCTGGAAAGCCTGGCGAAATTCCCGGCCGAGGATCTGCACGCCCAGTGGTCGACGAACGAGAAAGTGGCGATGGATGTCGCCATCGGGGCCTCGTTCGCCGGCGTGCGCGCGCTCACGGCGATGAAGCATGTCGGCCTGAACGTCGCCGCCGATGCGCTGATGTCGTTCACCTATATCGGCGTGAACGGCGGGCTGGTGCTGGTGGTCTGCGATGACCCCGGCATCCACAGCTCGCAGAACGAGCAGGACACGCGCTTGTTCTGCCGGCTCGCCATGATGCCCTGCCTGGAGCCGTCCGACGCGCAGGAAGCGTTGGAGTATACGCGCCTGGCGTTCGCGCTGAGCGAGCGGTTCGACACGCCGGTGCTCGTCCGCAGCACCACCCGTCTGTCGCACACGCGCAGCATTGTCCGCCTGGGTCCGCGCACCGACGCCGCGCCGGGGCAATTCATCGAGAATACCAGCAAGAACGTCATCTTCCCGGCGCATGCGCGGGTCCGCCATCCGAAGCTGATCGAGCGCGAGCAGGCGGTCGCAGCCTATTTCACCGACCATCCGCTGAACCGCTGGGAGCGGGGCGACAAGGCGATCGGCGTCATTACCGCCAGCACGCCTTACGCCTACGTCAAGGAAGTGCTCCCCGGCGCCAGCATCCTCAAGCTCCCGCTCTCCTATCCGCTGCCGATGGAACTGATCCGCGACTTCTGTGCCTCGGTCGAGCGGGTGCTCGTGGTCGAGGAACTGGAGCCGGTGATCGAGACCGAGATCCGTGCCGCCGGCCTGGCCGCCGAGGGCAAAGCCTATTTCCCCCGCGTCGGCGAGTTCTCGCCCGAAGTGGTGCGCGCGGGCTTCGAGCGGGCCGGCGTGCTGGAGGCGCGGCCGAAGCCGGAGCCGTTTGCGGTGCAGACGCCGCTGGCGCGCCCGCCGGTGCTCTGTCCGGGCTGCCCGCATGTCATGAGCTACATGGCCATCCGGGCGCAGAACGCCCGCGTCACCGGCGATATCGGCTGTTACACGCTGGCCGCCATCGAACCGCTGCGCTCGATCGACACTTGTGTTTCCATGGGCTCCAGCATCGGCAACGCGGTCGGCATCGCCATGGCCGGCACGGAGACGCGGCCGATCATCGCCACCATCGGCGATTCCACCTTCCTGCACGCCGGCATCCAGCCGCTGATCGATGCCGTTTATAACAAAGCCAATATCACCGTGGTCATCCTCGACAACCACATCACGGCGATGACCGGCGGCCAGGACCATCCCGGCACCGGCCGCACGCTGCGCGGCGAGGAGGCAGAGCGCGTCGATTTCGAGGCGATGGTGCGCGCCTGCGGGGTGAAATGGGTGCGCAGCGTCAATTCCTACGACGTCGCCACCATGCACCAGACCTGCCGCGAGGCCATCGCCTACAAAGGCGTGTCGGTGGTGATTTCCGACCGGCCCTGCGTGCTCGACCCGGTGCGCATCAAGGGCCCGGCCTTCGCGGTCGCGACCGCGAGTTGCACCGCCTGCCAGTCCTGCATGAAATCTTGGCTGTCCGGCGCTGGCCTGGGACGAGGAAACGGTCGAAGGCCGTCACAAGGTGCGCATCAACGCCGAGCTGTGCATCGGCTGCACCCTGTGCGCGCAGAACTGCCCATCGGACTGCATCCGGCCGGCGGCGGCGGAGTAGGGGGCATGGCCGACATGGGCAGATCGCCGCCGACCAATGTTCTGATTGTGGGCGTTGGCGGCCAGGGCGTGATCATGGTTTCCAAGGTTCTGGCGGCGCTTTGCCAGCGTCACGGCCTGTCGGTGAAGCAGAGCGAAGTGCACGGCATGGCCAAGCGCGGCGGCAGCGTGTTCAGCCATGTCCGCTTTGGCGAGGAGGTGTGGTCGCCGACCATTCCGCATGGCGAGGCCGATATCCTGGTGGCGCTGGAATGGGCGGAAGGCCTGCGCTGGTTGAATACGCTCAAGCGCGACCGCGGCACCTTCATTGCCGATACAAAGCAGATCGTGCCGCCGATCGCCTTCCGCGACCGCCGCCCGGGGGCGCGCTCGGCCTACGCGCCGCAAGCCCCGGCGGCGGTGATCGACATGGTCGGCACCGGCTATGCGCTGGATGCCACCCGCATGGCCGAGGGGCTCGGCAACGCCCGCATCGCCAACACGGTGCTGCTGGGGGCGCTGTCGACCGCGCTGCCCTTCGCGGTCGAGGGCTGGACCGAGGTGCTGGCGCAGCTGGTGCCGCCGCGCACGGTGGGGGCGAATTTGCAGGCCTTCCGGGCCGGGCGCGACTGGGTGCAGAGCGGCGCGCGGCCGGAAGCGGAAGCGCCGCGGCCGGCCTTCGCGCCGGTCGCGGTGCGGCCGGGGCACCGGCTGGAGATCACCCAGTCCTGGTGCAAGGGCTGCGACATCTGCGTGAAGATGTGCCCGGAGCGCTGCCTGCGCCTGGATGCGCGCGGCATCGCCGAGCTGGCAAACCCAGGTGCCTGCACCGGCTGCCGGGTGTGCGAATGGCTGTGCCCCGACTTCGCCATTCGCGTGAGCCACGACGCGCCGCAAACAGTTTCCTGAGATGATGATGACCTCCCGACAGAACCTGCAAGGCAACCACGCCTGCGCGCTGGCGGCGATCGCCGCCGGCTGCCGCTTCTACGGCGGCTATCCGATCACGCCCTCGTCCGAAATCGCCGAACGCATGTCGCTGGAACTGCCCGGCGTCGGCGGCGTGTTTATTCAGATGGAGGACGAGATTGCCTCCATGGGGGCGGTGATCGGCGCCTCCATGGGCGGGGTGAAGGCGATGACGGCGACCAGCGGGCCGGGGTTTTCGCTCAAGCAGGAGAACCTGGGCTACGCGGCGATGACCGAAATTCCCTGCGTGATTGTCGATGTCATGCGCGGCGGCCCCAGCACCGGCCTGCCGACCCGCCCGGCGCAGGGCGACATCATGCAGGCGCGCTGGGGCACGCATGGCGATCACCCGATCCTGGTGATCGCGCCGGCCTCGGTGCGCGAGGTGTATGAGCAGACGATCCGCGCCTTCAATCTGGCGGAGGTTCTGCGCACGCCGGTGATTTTGCTGTACGACGAAACCATCGGGCATCTGGTCGAGACGGTGGACCTGCCCGATCCGGACAGCATCGAACGCGCCGGACGCAAATGGGCCAGCGGACCGCGCGAGGCGTTTCGTCCCTATGCCGATCCCGGCGACGGCATTCCCGCCATGGCGCGGCCGGGCGATGGGTATCGCTGCCACACCACCGGCCTGACGCATGGCGAGCACGGGTTTCCGACCCAGAACCCCGCCGATGTCGCGCGCATCATGCAGCGGCTGCTGGGCAAGTTCGACCGCCATCGCGACCTGATCGACAGTTTCGAGACGCTGCATACCGACGATGCCGAGGTGCTGGTGGTGGCGATCGGCATTGCCGCCCGCGCCGCCGGACGGGCGGTGCGCCAGGCGCGCGCCGCCGGCGTGCGCGCCGGGCTGTTCCGGCCGATTACCCTGTGGCCGTTCCCCGAGCCGCAATTCCGCGCCCATGCGGCGCGGGCCTCGACGGTGCTGGTGGTGGAGATGAATGCCGGGCAGCTCAGCCTGGAGATCGAGCGGCTGTGCGGGCAACAAGGCAAGGTTGCCCGCCTGACCCGCGTGACCGGCGAGCCGATCGGCCCGGCCGAGATCCTGACCCGAATTCAGGAGTGCGCACGCCATGGACGCCATTAGCCCGGCCGCGTCGGACACCGGCGCCTTCGACATCCGCGCCTATGTGCGCGAGGCGTTGCTGCCGCATTTCATGTGTCCGGGCTGCGGGCACGGGATTGCGCTGCAGGCCCTGCTATGGGCGGTGCATGAGCGCGGCATTGCGAAGGACAAGCTCGCGGTGGTGTGCGGCATCGGCTGTTCCGGCCGGGTCGGCGCCTATATCGATGCCAACACCTACCACACCACGCATGGCCGCCCGCTGGCCTTCGCGACCGGTCTGGCGCTGGCGCGGCCCGATCTGGAGGTGGTGGTGATCACCGGCGACGGCGACTGTCTGGCGATCGGCGGCAACCATCTGATCCATGCCTGCCGGCGCAACCTGAACATGACCTGCCTGATGCTGAACAACGAGATTTACGGCATGACGGGCGGGCAGGTGTCGCCGACCACCGGCGAGGGGCGGCTGACCAGCACGACGCCGTATGGCAATGCCGAGCCGGTGTTCGATGCCTGTGCCTTGGCGGCGGCGGCCGGGGCGGGGTTTGTCGGGCGCGGCATGACGCTGCAATTGCCGGCGCTGAAGACGCTGATCGTCGAGGGGCTGGCGCATCCCGGGTTCGCCTTCATCGAGGCGATATCCGACTGCACCGAGATATTCGGCCGCAAGAACGATCTTGGCTCGGCGCCGGAGATTATTTTGCGCCAGAAGGGCGGGATGCGGCCGGACAGCTACGGGCCGGGCCCATCGAGCAACGCGGTGGAGGTGCCGTTCCGCGCCAATGCGCTGCGCACCGGCGTGCTGGCGCGCACCGACCGGGCGGAATATGGCGCCGCCTATCGCGCCGCCGTGGCCGCGCGGATTGCGCCATGAGCACCGAAATCCGCTTCGCCGGCAGCGGCGGGCAGGGGCTGCAACTGTCGGCGAAGATCCTGGCGTCGGCGCTGCTGCGCAGCGGCCGCAGCCTGGCGCTGTCGCAAAGCTACGAGCCGACCTCGCGCGGCGGCCTCAGCCGCTCCGACATCGTGGTGGGCGAGGACGCGGACCCGGTGGAGTACCCGCTGGCGACCCGGCTCGACCACCTCGTTCTGCTCGACGGTGCGGCGGCGGCGGCGTCGCTGCCCCTGGTGGGGCCGGGCGGGCTGGTGCTGGCGGACGCAGGGGTGGCAGGCGTGGAGGAGGGGCCGTTCATCCTGCGCCGCCTGCCGTTCATCGCGTCCGCGCGCCGCCTCGGCAATGAGCGGGTTGCCAATACCATCGCGCTCGGCGCGCTGGTCGCCGCGTCCGGGGTGTGCGGCACCGACGGGATCGTGGCGGCGATCCGGGAGGAAACGCCGCGTAAATTCGTTGAGATCAACCTGGATGCGCTCGAGCTGGGGCGGGCGCTGGTGCAGGCTTAAGGAAGGCGAGGGCAGAGCCCTTGCCTTACCTTAATCAACCGCCTTCCTTAATCGACCGCCTGCAGCAGTGTCCGCCCCACAATCTGACGGATGTCGGCCTTCGCCACCTTGCCGATACTGGTCCGTGGCAGCCCTTCGGTGAAAATTACTTCCCGCGGGTGCTTGTAGCGGGCCACTCGGTCCTGAAACAGTCCAAGGACCGCATCCGGGGTGAGCCGGGCGCCCGGACGAGGCACCACCACGGCCACGGCAACCTCGCCCCAATGCTGGTCCGGCCGGCCGACCACGGCGGCTTCCGCGATGTCGGGCGACTCCTTCAGAATGGCCTCCAGGGCGGCCGGGTAGATGTTCTCGCCTCCCGAAATGATCACGTCCTTCTTGCGGTCATCGATGACCAGAAACCCGTCATCGGTGAGGTGGCCGATATCGCCGGTGCGGAACCAGCCGTCCTGCAGCGCCTCGCTGGTGGCGGCTTCGTCGCGCCAGTAGCCGGTCATGATGTTGCGGCCCTTGAGCAGAATCTCGCCGGACCGGCCTGCTGGCACATCATCGCCGCTCGCGTCGACCAGCCGCATCTGGCAGTGGATGGCGCAGCGGCCGGCCACGCCGACCCGGCTGCTGTCGGCCACGCGCTGGAATACCGATATGGGTCCGGTCTCGGTTGAGCCGAAAACCTGAATGACCGGAACCCCGCGCGCCTGGATGGCATGCACCAGGGCCGGCGGGATGATGGTCGATCCCGTCGAAATGCAGCGCAATGACGACAGATCGGCGGTCGGCCAGCCCGGCTCGGCCAGCATCATGTCGAGTTGCGTTGGCACCAGCACGGTCAGCGTGATGCGCTCGGCAACCAGCGTTGCCAGCGTGGCGGCGGAATTGAAGCGTCGGTGCAGGGTGACGGTCGCGCCCGCGTGCAGCGCGGGGGTGGTCTGGATGTTGATCCCGCCGACATGGAACATCGGCAGGGTGGTCAGCACGCGGTCCTGGCTGGTCAGGTCGTGCATGTGGGTGCTGTTGATGGCATTCCACAGCAGCCCGTCCTGGGTATGGATCGCCCCCTTGGGTTCGCCGGTGGTGCCCGATGTGTAGCAGATCAGCGCCGGATCGTCGCCGCTGCCGTCGCTGCCGCTTCGTGGCGAAGCGCCCGCCAGCAGCGCATCCCAATCGATCCAGTCCGGCGTCGGTCCGCCCGTGCAGGCGAGATTGGGAACGCCGAGCACCAGGCCCTTGGCGGCGATCGCATGCGCGAATGGGGGCTCCATGATCAGCAGCACCGGCTCGAAATTCGCCAGCACGGCCTGATGTTCGAGCGGCGTCAGCCGCCAGTTCAGGGGCACGAAGATGGCACCCAGACGCGCGCAGGCGAACAGCAGGCCGATGTTGTGGATGCTGTTCAGGCCAAGCCAGCCAACCCGGTCGCCCCGCCGGACACCGAGTTCGGACAGGGCGCCGGCGGTGCGCGCGATGGTACCGGCCAGGTCGCCATAGCTGAAGACGGCCCCTTCGTAGCGGACCGCCGGCTTGGCGGCATCAAATGCGGCCCATCGATCGATCCAGTCGGACAGGTTCATCGCCCCGATCTCCACGCCAGCTGCAATCCCGGCGATCCCCGACCAGCATGACCGCCGCCATGGCCGTGTCGTCCGCGGCAAAGTCGCTGACCAGACTGAAGCCGCCGCGGAGGGCCAGATGACGATATGCAAGCTTCACGTTTATGTAAACACAGACTGAAACGGAGTTAATTTCGTACCAGAACCGGCCGCCATGGGCCGGCCTGATGGGGCCGGCCGGGCGCGTGTGACAAACTCTTCCGGTCTGCATAGGCTGTGGCCGAGATCGGCGCGTTCCGGAGGCAGGACATGGCGTTCCGCGATGACAACACCGCATTCGAAGCCTGGCTGCGCACCCAATGCAACGTCGTGGAGGCCGACCTGACGTTCAAGCACAAGCTCATGAAGCAAAACCCGTTCGTCTTCCTGCGCGCGACGTTTTTCCGATGGGCGCGGCAGATCGAGCGGGTCTGTCCCGACCTGGCCGGCGCCCCCGCCGTGCTGTCGGTCGGTGACCTGCATCTGGAGAATTTCGGCACCTGGCGTGATGCCGAAGGCAGGCTGGTCTGGGGGGTGAATGATTTCGACGAGGCGACGGTGATCCCCTATCCGTTTGACCTGGTCCGCCTCGCCGCCAGCGCCCGCCTGGTTGCCGACCTGCGGATCGACAAGCCTGCGATCGCCCCGGCGATCCTGGACGGCTACCGCCAGGGGCTCGACACCCCGCGGCCGATCCTGCTCGACGAGCAGGAAACCTGGATGCGCCCGCTGGTGGCGTGCACGGACAAGCAGCGGGCGAAGTTCTGGGAGGAGGTGAAAGCCTATCCCGACGCGGTGCCGCCGGCGGCGGTCGCGGCCGGGCTGCAGCGGAGCCTGCCGGTGGATGCGGTGCTGCGGCGCTTCGCCTCCTGCCGCAAGGGCGGCGGCAGCCTGGGCCGGCCGCGCTTCATCGCCATCGCGCAGTGGCGCGGCGGGCACGTGGTGCGCGAGGCCAAGGCGCTGGTGCCCTCGGCCTGGGACTGGGCACACGCAAGGACGGGCGGACAAATCCGCTTCGCCGATGTTGCGGACGGCAGATTCCGCACGCCCGATCCTTTTCTCCGCGTCGAGGACAGCTTTATCTTCCGCCGCATCGCCGCCAACTCGCGCAAGGTGGAATATTCCAGCGATCCCGCTGTGCCGGCGGCGCTGCTGACGGCCATGGGGCGCGACCTCGGTGCCATCCATGCGGCCGATCCGCGTCTGCCCGACCTGCGCGCCGATCTGGCGGCGCGTCCGGCGGCGTGGCTGCACGACGCCGCCAAGGCCGCCGCGAAGGCGGTCGAGGCCGATTACCAGAGCTGGGTGTGACCGTCCGGCGCGCCCCGCTGCACGGGGAGCTGGGCCAGGGGAGGGCGCGCGCCCTATGGAGGGTCGTTTCCGCGCTCGCGCGTGCCACCATCGACCTGCTGCTGCCGCCGCACTGCCTGACCTGCGACGCCCCGGTGGATGCGCCGGGTCGGTTTTGCCGGGACTGCTTCCACCAGGCGAGCTTCATCAGCGAGCCGTGCTGCTCCGGCTGCGGCGTGCCGTTCATCCATGCCGGACAGGGAGGACGGGAGCTTCTTTGCCCGCCCTGCCGCGCCCACAAACCGCCTTGGGGCCGGGCCCGCGGGGCGTTGCGCTACGACGCCCTGGCGCGCCGGGTCATGCTGCCGTTCAAGCATGGCGACCGCACCGAATTCGCCGCCGCCCTGGCGCCGCTGATGGCGCGGGCCGGCGCCGCTGTGCTGCGCGAGGCCGAGCTGATCGTGCCGGTGCCGCTGCACCGGCGCCGCCTGATCATCCGGCGCTACAACCAGGCCGCCCTGCTCGCGCAAGCGCTGGCGCGCCTGTCCGGCCTGCCGGCGGTGCCGGACGCGCTGCTGCGCACCCGCGCCACCGGGTCGCTGGGCGAGCTCGGCGCGGCGGCGCGGGCCGAGGTGGTGAAGGACGTGTTCGCCATTCGGCCCAGCCGGATCGGCCGTATCGCCGGGCGGCGGGTGCTGCTGGTTGACGACGTGATGACGTTGGGCGCCACTTGCGGCGCCTGCACCAGGGTGCTGCTGGCGGCCGGGGCCGCCGGGGTTGACGTGCTGGTGGCCGCCCGGGTGCCCGACCCGAGGTTGCAATAACGTGCCGGCGCAACCATCTGCCCGCCCGCAAGGAGAACATGATGGCCGAGGTCGAAATCTACACCCAGCCGTGGTGCGCCTACTGCGCGCGTGCGATGGCGCTGCTCACCCGCAAGGGGGTCGCCTTCCGCGAGATCGACGCCCCACAAGGCACGCCGGCACGCGAGGAGGCGATCCGGCGGTCCGGCCGCGACACGGTGCCGCAGATTTTCATCGCCGGCGCCTCCATCGGTGGCTGCGACGATCTGCTGGCGTTGGACCGGACGGGCGAACTGGACAGGCTGCTGACGACATAGCACCGGCGCGCCGCCCGCTGGGGCAGCATGATCCATGTCAAAGCTTCGTTGACGCCGGTTCTTCAGAGTTCCCGCATGATCCATTACGAGCTGCGGTGCGCCGGCGGCCACGGGTTCGACGGCTGGTTCAAGGACAGCGCGTCGTTCGAGGCGCAGGCGGAGCATGGGCTGCTTGCATGTCCGGTCTGCGGCGATACCAAGGTGGAGCGCGGCCTGATGGCTCCCGCCCTGGCGCGCAAGGGCAGGGCGCCGGGCGAGCTGCCCGACCCGCCGGCGCCCGAGGCGGAGGTGGCCCCGCCCGCTCCGGCGGCGCTGGCGGGGCACATTCCCGATCATGTGCGCGCCATGCTGCAGCGGGTGCGCGCCGAGGTCGAAAAGAACTGCAACTATGTCGGGGCCGAATTTGCCGACGAGGCTCGCCGCATCCATCGCGGCGAAAGCGAACGGCGCGGAATCTACGGCGAGGCCAGCCCGTCCGAGGCTGAGGAACTGGCTGAGGAAGGCATCGAGATTGCCAGAATCCCCTGGGTACCCCGCGCCGACGGCTGAGGAAAGGCGTGGGGTGCAGGGCCCACGCCCCTCGCGCCAAAGGCGCGCTGCGCGTGGGCCCGCCAAAGGCGCGCTGCGCGTGGGCCCGCCAAAGGCGCGCTGCGCGTGGGCCGGGTCCAGGGCAGAGCCCTCGCCGTGCTTACTTTGTAGACCCGTTCGACCCGGCCGGGTCGATCCAGCCGATATGTCCGTCGCCGCGGCGATAGACCACGTTGAGTTCCCCCGTCGTGCTGTTGCGGAACATCATTACCTGCTGGTCGGCGAGGTCCATGCGCATCACCGCGTCGCTGACCGACAGCAGCGCGATTTCGGCCGGCTGCTCGGCGATGACGGTGGCATAGGTGGTGGCCTGGGTCCCCCCCTCGGCACTTTCGGTGGTTTCTGAGTCTTCCTCCTGGCGCAGGATGTACTGGCGGGCGGCTTGCGGGCGCTCGCGCAGGCCGGCGTCGCGGGCATGCTCATTGACGCGCCGGCGATAGCGGCGCAGCCGCTTGGCGATGTGCTCGGCGGCGTCGTCGAAGGCACTGTTCGCGTCGGCGGCCTCGCCTTCGCCGCGCAGGGTCAGGCCACGGGCGGCATGCACGTTGATGTCGCAGGTGAAGAAGCTGCGGGCGCGCCCAAAAGTGACCTGCGCTTCCAGGGCCTGGTCGAAATACTTGCCGGCGATCGTATCGAGCTGCTGGGCCACTCTGGTCCGCAAGGCGTCGGACAGGTCGACCTGTTTGCCGGAGACGGTGATTTGCATGCGTTTTCTCATCCACACACACGTTCGGGACCGCCGGCCAGCCCGGATCACGGCTTCCCAGGACGGCAGGGACGCGGCCGCGTTCAGGCTGGAATGGCCTTCTCCCGTTTGCGCTGCACTGAGCTTGGTATGCGCAACGCTTCGCGGTATTTGGCCACGGTCCGCCGGGCGATGTCCACGCCTTCCCGTCTTAGAACTGCCACGATCGCATCATCGGAAAGGATTTCGTCGGGACGCTCGCCATCGACCATGCTCTTGATGCGGTGACGCACCGCCTCTGCGCTGTGGCTTTCACCGCCGGTGCCGGCAATGGCAGTGGTAAAGAAGTATTTAAGCTCGTGGATGCCGCGCGGCGTGGCGATGTATTTGTGTGCTGTCACCCGGCTGACAGTGCTTTCGTGCATCTCCACCGCCGCGGCGATGTCCCGCAGGATGAGCGGGCGCAGATGGCCGACGCCGTGGCGGAAAAACGCGTCCTGCTGGCGCACGATCTCGGAGGCGACTTTCAGGATCGTGTGCGCGCGCTGCTGCAGCGATTTGACCAGCCAGTTCGCGGTCTGCAGTTTTTCGGTCAGGAAGGCGCGGTCCTCGCGGCTGGCGCGGGTCAGCGCGTGGGCGGAAAACCCGTGGTTGACCAGCACCCGGGGCATGGTCTCGGGATTGAGCTCCAGCAACCAGCCGCCCTCGGGATCGGGGCGCATCAGCACGTCCGGCACCACCGGCTGCGGCGGCACGGCGTCGAACGACGCGCCTGGCTTGGGGTCCAGCCGGCGGATTTCGGCGATCATGTCGGTGAGGTCGGCGGCGTCGACGCCGCACAGCACCATCAGCCGCTTCAGGTCCCGCTTGGCCAACAGCTCCAGATTGTCCAGCAGCGCCGCCATCGCCGGGTCGAGGCGGTTCTTTTCGGCCAGCTGAACCGCGAGGCACTCCTTCAGGTCGCGCGCGAACATACCGGTCGGGTCGAAGCGCAGCATCCGTTCGCGCACCGACGCCACCACGGCGACATCTGCGCCCAAGGCCGCCGCCAGCGCCGCGGTGTCCACCGACAGCCGTCCGGAGGGCTCCAGCAGCGCGATCATCGACGCGCCGATCAACCGCTCGGCCGGGTCGTTGAAGGACAGGCGCAGCTGTTCTGCCAGATGCTCGCGCAGCGTGCAGGTGGGGGCGGCATAGTCGTCGACGCTGCGCTCGTCGTCCTCGAAGGCGGCGTTGCCGCCGCGGCCCATCATCGCGCCGTCGCCGGCGCCGCCCGGATCGTAGGTTTCGGCGTAGTCGAGCGTCTCCAGCGGCGCCTCGGCGGGCAGCGTCTCGGCGGACACCGCCGCGGCGACATCCGCCGGCTCCGGCCCGGTCAGCACCACCTGGTCGGGGGCCGGCCGCTCCGGGCCACCGTGTTCCGGCGATTCGTCGCGCTCGAGCAGCGGGTTGCGCTCCAGCTCCTCCTCGACGAAGGCGGCGGCTTCCATGTTGGAGAACTGCAACAGCTTGATCGCCTGCCGCAGTTGCGGCGTCATGACCAGCGACTGGGACTGGCGCAGGTCGAGGCGAGGGCCGATGGCGAATGACACTGTTGCGGGCTACCAGGATAGAGGCGCGGTTGCCGGACGGATCATTGCCGCAATGCAGCGCGACTGGCGCCGATATGCAAGCAAGAATCGTGCTGGACGCGGGGCAGCCGCTACAGGCTGAACCGCTCGCCCAGGTAGACGCGGCGGACATCCTCATGCGCCACCACTTCCTGCGGCGCGCCCTCCATCAGCACCTGGCCGTCGTGCATGATATACGCCCGGTCGATGATCTCCAGCGTCTCGCGCACATTGTGGTCGGTGATCAGCACGCCGATGCCGCGGTCCTTGAGGTGGCCGACCAGATCGCGGATTTCGCCCACCGCGATCGGGTCGATGCCGGCCAGCGGTTCATCGAGCAGGATATAGCCGGGCTGGGTGGCCAGAGCGCGGGCGATCTCCACCCGGCGGCGCTCGCCGCCGGACAGCGCCAGCGCCGGGGTGCGCCGCAAGTGGCCGATGCCGAACTCGGCCAGCAATTCGTCGAGCATCTGCTCGCGCCGGTCGGCGTAGGGCTCCACCACTTCCAGCGCCGCCATGATGTTCTGCTCGACATTGAGGCCGCGGAACACGCTGGCCTCCTGCGGCAGGTAGCCAATGCCCAGGCGGGCACGCCGGTACATCGGCAGCATGGTGATGTCGTGGCCGTCCAGGCTGATCGAACCGGTCTCCGGGCGGACCAGGCCGACGATCATGTAGAACGTCGTGGTCTTGCCGGCGCCGTTGGGGCCGAGCAGGCCCACCGCCTCGCCGCGCCGCACCGAAATCGACACGTTCCGGACCACCGGCCGTTTGCGATAGGTCTTGCCCACCCCGATGGCCGCCAGCCCCGAGGCGTGTCCAGGCGCGGCTGCGGCCTGGGAATGCCGGCCCGGCTGCATGCCCGGCACCACGCGCAAATCCATCATGGCGACGGCCCTCCCGGCGCGGCTTGTTTGGGGCCGGCCGGTTTCGAATCGCCCTTCTGCTGGGCGTCGTTGGGCATGATCAGCCCCTGCACGCGTCGGCCCGGGTCGGAGATCACATGGGCGATGCCGGTTTTCATGTTCACGTCCGCCGCTGCGCCGGTGATCACGTTCTGCCCGTGGACCACCCGCACATGTCCCAGCACCCGCGCCATGCCGGTGTCGGGCACATAGACGCCGCGGTCGCCCCAGACGGTGTCGGTCTGGGTGCGGACCACGACGTTGCCATAGGCTTCCACCCGCTGCAGCTTGCCGGCGGAGTCGATGCCGCCGCTCGCCGGGCGCGCCGGTTCGGGCTTGGCCGGCGCGCTGACCGAGGTGGCGGTGCCTCCGGCGGGGGTGGCTTCGTTGGTGTAACCCACCAGCACGTCACCGGAGAGGCGCCGGCCGTCGTTGGCCACCACCACGGCGTTGCCGCGGCCCACCGCCATGTGCTGCTGCGACCAGTATTCCATGCTGTCGCGGGCAGTCATGACATATTGCGGCGTGGTCAGCCGCAAACCGTGGCCGGTCATGACAAGCACCGCCTGGTCGATGTCATACACCGCCTTGTCACCCACCGCCTCGTCGGTGGGGGTGACGATGCGGACATGGCCGATCGCGTCCAGCAGGTAGATCTCGCTGCTGCCGGTGTCGACGTCGCTGCTGCCCGTCGCGGCAGGCTTCGCCTCGGCGGCGGCCGGCTGGGCTGGAGGCTGGGCGGCCGTCGCCTTCTTGCGGTAATGCGCTACCAGCCGGTCGGCCAGTACGGTGACGTTGCCGCGCACCGCGCGGGCATCGCCGCTGGCGATCACGGTCTGGTCATTCTCGTGCCATTCGAACCCGTCGCGCGCGGTCACGTCCACCGGGCCGCCGCTCGACAGGTCGATCGGCTGGCCCTTCGCCGGCGGCGCCGCGAGGCCGGCGAGCAGCAGCAAGGCTGCAAGACGGAGCTTCATCGCGACCGCGCGTTCAGCACCAGCCGGCCGGGACCGGTGAACTGCAGCACCGCGCCGTGGTCGGTGGCCGCGAATCCCTGGGCGTCGAGGCTGCCGAACGGTCCCTCGGCGTGCACAAGATCAGCGCTGGCGCCGGCGCCAGCCTTCAGGTCGAGGGTGGCAGAGTCGGTCTGCAATGTTAGCCCGTCATCGCGGTATAGCGTTACGTCGCCGGACAGGTCGAGCTGGCCGCTGTGCTGGCCGTAGACTCCCCGGCGCGCCTGAACCATCAGCCAGCTCCCGGATTCGGTTCTGATATCGCCCTTTGGGTCGACCAGGTTGATCCGCTCGGGGGAAACCTGGTGGGCGGCCGACGCGGTGACGGTGTAAGGGCGGTCGCGGTCGTCCACGCCGTTGTAGCGCAGATCGGTGAGCTGGCCGCTCTGCGGTTCGATGCCGCCGACGCGGGTGGTGAATTGTTTGTGTTCGCTCGGGCCGATCTCGGGCCACAGCGCCACCAGCGAGAGCAGTGCCAGCGCCACCACCGGCAACAGCCGTTTGGCCAGGCCCACCGCGATGCGGCGGCGGCCGAACTCGGCCGGCACGCGCCGCGTCTGCAGATCCATCCGCCGGGGCGGGGGCCGCGGCTGCCGGCCGCGTGGCAGATGCAGGGGGGCGACGTTCACGCCAGCCCCGCGCGCAGCAGGTCATGCACGTGCAGCACGCCCACCGGCCGGCGCTGCGCGTCGACCACGAACAGGGCGGTCACCGGGCGGGAGCCGGCATTCATTTCGTGCAATGCCTCGGCCGCGAGAGCGTCGGGGCCGATGGTGCGCGGCATCGGCGTCATGATCTCGCCGACGCGGCGCTGCAGCAGCGTTGGGCCCATGGCACGGCGCAGGTCGCCGTCGGTGACGATGCCGATCAGGCAGCCGTCCGCCCCAACCACGCCGAGGCAGCCGAACCGCTTTTCGGTCATGACCAGCAGGGCCGCGTCCATGGACGTGTCGGGCTGCGCGAGCGGTATGTCGGCGCCGGCGTGCATCAGGTCGCGCACCCGCTTCAGCCGCCCCCCCAGCCGTCCGCCGGGATGGAAGGCGCGGAAATCGGACGGGCCGAAGCCGCGCCGGGTCAGCAGCGCCACCGCCAGCGCGTCACCCAGCGCCAGCTGCATGGTCGTGCTGGTGGTGGGGGCCAGGCCCATCGGGCAGGCTTCGCGCGCCGCTGGCAGCACCAGCGCGACATCGGCGGCCTGGGCCAGCGTGCTGCCGTCGCCGCCGGTGATCGCCACCAGCGGGAGGGCGAAGCGGCTTGTATGGGCGATCAGATCGGCCAGCTCGGTGGTTTCCCCGGAGTTGGACAGCGCCAGCACCGCATCGCCGGCCACGATCATGCCGAGATCGCCATGCGAGGCCTCGGCCGGATGGACGAACAGCGCTGGGGTCCCGGTGGAGGCGAAGGTGGCGGCGATCTTGTGGCCGACATGGCCCGACTTGCCCATGCCCGATACCACGACGCGGCCAGTGGCGGCGGCGAGCAATTCGACGGCGGCGGCGAAGCGGCCGTCCAGTGCCGCGGCCAGCGCGTGCAGTCCCGCCGCTTCGGTGCCGAGCACGGTGCGAGCGACATCGAGGTCATGATCGTCCGGCATGTGCCCCGGCACTGTCCCGGCGACGAGGGTGGGCGCTCTCATGCGGGTTGAATTTTTTCCATGCTGCGGCGGCATCATCAGGTTGAAAGCACTGTAGGCTGTAGGCATTGGCGCCGACGGGGTCAACAATCGCCGCCCTGCCGCCGCACCCTGCCGGACGGGTCTGCTCTGCGCTCAGTGCGAAAAAATATCCGGGGCGTCGTAGCCCAGCAGGTCGAGCCGGGCGCGCGCGGGGAGAAAGGCGAAGCAGGCTTCGGCCAGTCCGAGCCGCCCCTCGCGCAGCAGCAGCGTTTCCAGCCGGTGCCACAGCGCATGCAGGTGCAGCACGTCGGAGGCCGCGTAGGCGAGCTGCTCGGGGGTCAGCTCGGCCGCCCCCCAGTCGCTGGTCTGCTGCTGTTTGGACAGATCGACGCCGATCAGTTCGCGGCAGAGATCCTTCAGCCCGTGCCGGTCGGTGAAGGTGCGGGTGAGCCGGGCGGCGATCTTGGTGCAGCGGACCGGCGCCACCTCGATGCCCAGAGCGTGCTGCAGGATGCCCACGTCGAAACGGGCGAAATGCATCAGCTTGATCACCGTCGTGTCGGCCAGCAAGCGGCGCAGGTTGGGGCAGTCGGGGCCGCGCCCGCCAAGGCGTTCCGGCACGATCTGCACCAGATGCGCCACCCCGTCGCCGGCCGAGAGCTGCACCAGGCACAATCGGTCGCGATGCGGGTTCAGCCCCATCGTCTCGGTATCGACCGCCACCACCGGCCCAAGCAGAAGGTCGGGCGGCAGGTCGTTGCGGTGGAGGTGGATGGTCGCGTGGGGCGTGAACTGGGTGATGTCGGCCATGCTGTCCGCCGGGGCCTGCCAGGATTATCCCGCCTCGCCCAGCCTGCGCACGGCAGTTTACCTGCCGGGACGGTGCTGTTGAAGACGGTGGAACCCGGCGAGCGTCGGTGTAACTGAACGCCGCAAATGGTCCCTTTCAAGAGGGTGGTCAAGGGCCCGGGCGTCGGCCCTGGACCGCCGGCTGAGGACCATTGGCTGACGCTGTTCGCGGCGGCAGGACCGCGCAAGAAGCAGGAACCTGCACGGTGAGACGCACAAGTTTCCCGCGCGCCCTGTTCGGCATGACGGGAAAGATCGTCGTCACCGGATCATCGTGATCCGGTCAGAGCCGCGTCGGTGCGCAAATTCCCTGGCCTTCGCCGGTGGCTTTGGGGCACAAAGACTAACCGTTGCGATGTGTAAGAAATTAAGGGGACCTCACATGATCCATGCGGCTTTGCGCCTGTGTCTCGGCTTGTTTTTGGTATTTGGGCTGGCCGGCAGCGTGCAGGCCGCCCCGGTGCATCTGGCCGCACCGGTTCACCAGGCGGGCGGCGGGTTTATCGCGGTGGATGAAAGCCCGATCGGCGGCTTGAACGACATTTTCAATATGGAGCCGCCGCATCTGCTGTTTCTGGGGGCCGGCATTATCGCCGGTGCCGCGCTGATCGCGCCGGGTCTGGCTGTGAACGACTTGCTCGGCGTCGCTATCGGCGTGATCGGCTCGGAATACCTCTATCAAACATTCTACGAGTTCCCACAGCTGGTTGTCGCGCCGGTTTTAGGCATCCGGACCGCGCTCTAGTGGTGTCGGACCACCAGGAACAACACCACCAATCCAACGATCTGGGTGACCGCCAGGATAAACCGCAGGCTCATGGATGCCTCCCCCTTGTTGCCGGTTGACGCGGGCGGTGCCTCACTGCCCGGCTGCCGTTCATTCGAGCGAAAAACTCACCGCGCGTCCAGCGGAACCGCTGTCACGCTGTTGAACGCCGCCCCGCCGGTGCCCACGCTGATCGTTGACCACACCAGATACACGATCACCCGCTTTTCCGGGTCGAACAGCCGCGTGACCCGGATTTCCTTGAAGAACGCGCTCATCTTCTCGCCGAACACCACTTCGTTCTTGGGCAATGCATCGCCCTTGATGCTCACCGGCCCGGTGGCGCGGCAGGCGATCGAGTAGCGATTCGGATCGGTCGCCAGCCCCAGCGACCCCGTGATGCCGCCGGTTTCGGCCCGCGAGACGTAGCAACTCACCCCGTCCACCCGCGGATCGTCGTAGCGGTCGACCACCACCCGGTCGTTGCGGCCGATCAGCTTGAAGGTGGTGTCCACTTCGCCGATGCGCGTCTGCGCGCCGGCAAGTCCGGGCGGGGCGGCCACCATCAGGGCGAAGGCCAACGAGGGCAGCAAACGGGTGCGCATGGCAGCATTTTCCTGTGGCGATGACCTCAGACCGACGACCGCGCGAACCGCGCGAACGACGCTGCAATGATCTGGTAGATCGGCCGCTTGAAATCCACTGCCAGCGAAGGCAATTCCGCGAGATCAGCCCAGCGCCAGGCGTCGAATTCGGGATGCGGGTCGGCGTCCAGCCTGATGTCGGCGTCGCGGCCGAGGAAGCGTAACGCGAACCAGCGCTGCTTCTGCCCCCGGTAGCGCCCGTGCAGCGCCACCCCCAGCAGGTCGTCCGGCAGCTCATAGGTCAGCCAATCGGTGTGCTCGCCGATGATTTCGGCGCGGTCGGTGCCGATCTCCTCGGCCAGTTCGCGGATCACCGCCGCCGCCGGGTCTTCCCTGCCGTCGATGCCGCCTTGCGGCAATTGCCAGCCGCCCGGCGCGCCCTCGGCATTCGGCAGATCGGCGCGGCGGGCGACGAACACCTGCCCCGCCGGGTTGAACAGCACCGCACCGACATTCGGCCGGTAGGGCAGGCGCTCGCGCAGGGTGGATCGGGTCATCGGGTCGGACTCGCAGCAGTTTGGGACACAGGTACGGACAGCGGTGGCACCAGGGCGCTGACCGGCACCAGGGCAATGCCGCGCATACCGACGGTCGATCCCCAGGCCGAAAGCCGGTCCACCGTCACCGGCGCGGGCAGCCCGGCCACGCCGAGGGCGCTGCCGCGGTCGCGCGCGATCTGCTCCAGCCGCGCCAGCTTGGCCTCGATCTCGGCGCGCAGGGGCGGATCGTCGATCACCACATCGGCCACGCGGATGCCCGGCCGCACCGGCGGCGGACCGCCTGGACGCGCCGGCAGCGGGCGGGGATCGACATACAGCAGGCCGCGCGCGGCCAGATCGTCCAGCACCGCTGTCATCTGCTGGCTCGCCGCGAAGCGCTCGCCGCTCAGGCCGCTCATCGCCGCCGTGGCCCCCACATAGCCGGCGATGCGCGACAGCGCCCAGACCAGCCGGTCCAGGTTCTCCGCCGGCGATAGACCGGTCAGCAGCGCGTGGCTGCCGGCATCGTTCAGCGGGTAGCCGAGCGGCTCCATCGGGAGCGAAATCAGGGTTTCATGGCCGGTGGCGCGGGCGATGTCCAGTAAGCGGCCCGGTCGCGCCGCATAGGGCGAGATCGCCAGCGACACCGCCGGCTGCGTGGCCCGTATCGCCTCTTCGCTGTCGGTTTCCGCCATGCCGACGCCGGCCAGCAGCACCGCCACGCGCGGCCGCCGGTCGGCGGCATCGAACCGGGCCGCGTAGACCTGCATTGGCATCTGCCCGTCGGGGCCGATGCGCGGCAGCATCGTGCCTTCGAACCCGGGGGCCGGTTCCAGCAAGGACGCGACCGGGGCGCTGATCACGGCACCAGAAGCATTGGAAGGTGCCGGCGCGGGCCGGCGTGCCGGGGCAGCGGCGATCGCAGTGGCGGCGATCGGAGCGGGCGCGGGCGCCATGGCCGCCGGAGCGTCGGCCTGGGGCGGCGGGCCGAGCAGCTGTAGCACCGCGGCGCCGGTGATCATGCCGCCGAGCACCACCGCCCAGAACCACCATAATGCCCGCCAGGCGCGCGACCCGCCTTTGGGCTGCCGCATTCCTGCTGCCTGCCGGGCATCTTGCCGCCGGATCATCGGGCCACCCTCTTGCGCGACCGGATCGATCCGGCGGAGCTGACCTTAGCGGAACGCCCGCCGCTCGATCTAGAGCAACATAGGCCGGACTGGCGTCAGAAGGCCGATAAAGTTGCTCGATGAAACAAAGACCTAGACCGCTCTGACCGCTGACGGTTTGGGCGAAAGCGCTCTAGCGGGCCGCGTGCTTGGTGGCCGGCATGGCGCGCACCACCGCCAGCGCCTGCTGCAACTGGAAGTCGGTTTCCGGCTTGGAGGCGTCATAGGCAGGCCAGTTTTCCGGCGGCAGCTTGGGGATATCGCGCGCGATCGGCGGCAGGTCGGTGCGCGGCGGCGGCGCCGATCCCGCCGTGCCGCCGGAGTTGGTCAGCGCCCGGTTCAGGTCAGCTTCGCGATCCGGCATGAAATGCGGCTTCTCCTCGCGGGTGGCCGCCACCTCCACATCCGGTGTGATGCCCAGCCCCTGGATCGACCGGCCGGAGGGCGTGTAATAGCGGGCCGTGGTCAGCCGCATGGCGCCGTTGCCGGGCAGCGGGATGACCGTCTGCACCGAGCCCTTGCCGAAGCTGCGGGTGCCCAGCAGGATCGCCCGCTGATGGTCTTGCAGCGCGCCGGCGACGATCTCGCTCGCCGAGGCTGAGCCACCGTTGATCAGCACCACCACCGGCAGCCCGCCGGTCACGTCGCCAGCCTTGGCGTTCCAGCGCTGGCTGTCCTCGGCGTGACGGGCGCGGGTGGAGACAATCTCGCCCTGATCGATGAAGTCGTTCGACACCGCCACGGCCTGATCGAGCAGGCCACCTGGATTGTTGCGCAGGTCCAGGATGATGCCGCGCAGCTTGTCGCCGGCCTGCTGCTTCAGCGCCACCAGCGCCTTGCGCAAGCCGGCGTCGGTCTGTTCGTTGAAGCTGGTCACCCGGATATAGGCGATGTCGCCGCCCTCCAGATGCGACTTCACCACCTGGATGCGGATCACCTCGCGGGTCAGCGCCACTTCCAGCGGGGTGTCCTGGCCCTCGCGGCGGATGGTCAGCTTGATCTTCGAGTTGGGGGCGCCGCGCATCTTGTCGACTGCGTCGTTCAGGCTCAGCCCCTGCACCGTCTGCCCGTCCAGTGCCAGGATCAGGTCGCCCGCCTTGATGCCGGCGCGGCTGGCCGGAGTGTCGTCGATCGGGCTGATCACCTTGATGAACCCGTTGTCCTGCGTCACCTCGATGCCGAGCCCGCCGAACTCGCCGCGGGTCTGCACCTGCATATCGCGGAAGGACTTCGCGTTCATGTAGTTGCTGTGCGGGTCGAGCCCGGTCAGCATGCCGTTGATGGCATTCTCGACCAGGTCGGTGTCGTTGACTGGCTCGACATACTCGGCGCGCACGCGCTCGAAGACGTCGCCGAACAACGTGAGCAGGCGGTAGGTCTCGGCCCGTCCGCCATCCTGCGCCAGTGCCTCGGGCAGGACCTGCAAACCGAAATGTTGCTGCAGAAAGCCGGAGGCGGGGCCGAGCGCCACTCCGGCGCCAAAGGCGGCTCCCAGCAGCAGGCCGGTACGAAGCTTCATCGAAGGTTTCCTCATGCGCCCAGGCGCAAAACTTGGTCACGGTCGGCGGGATTTCACCCTGGACCCACTTGAATATCTATCCCCCAGCCAGCGCCGGCAGGAAAGCACGAATGCGGAATCTGGCCGGTCAGCCCTTCGCGCCCAGAAAGGGAGTCGGGTTGACGGGCTGACCGCCCTTGCGCAACTCCAGGTACAAGCCCGGCCTGGTCCCTCCGGCGCGCGGGTCCCAGCTCGGCATCACGCCCACCGGCTCACCCTCGCGCACCGTGTCGCCGGCCTGAGCGTCGAAATGGTCGAGCCCCGCCAGCACCGCGTGCCAGCCGCCGCCACAATCCACGATCAAAAGCAGGCCATAACTCCGAAACGGGCTGGCGAACACCACCCGGCCCGAGCAAGGGGAAATCACCCGCGCCCCCGGCGGGGCTGCGTACGTCACACCGTTCGCCGGGCCCGAAATCGCCGTCAGCGGCCGATCCATGCATGATGCTGCCCGCCACTGGCGCGGTCAACTGCGCATGCGCTTCGCCCAGGCCCGGCCCGGCCGGCCTAGCCAGTGCTTCTTCCCGGCGCCGCGCCGAGGCCGCGTCGGCGTCCCGCTTCTGCCTTGCCGCCGCCGCCGCTTCGGCGCGGGCGCGATCGCTGGCCGCCCGTCGCTCGGCCTCCAGGCGCACAAGCGCGGCTCGCAGAATTCTCCGCGCGGGCGGCTTCGGCCGCGGCCCGCCGCGATGCCTCGGATGCATCATCCTCGGCTGCCTGGCGCTTGGCGCGGCTCTGGCTGAGCTGGGAGTCGAGTTCCGCCGCCGCGCGTGCCTGTTCGCTCTCGGCCGCGGCCAGGGTCGGCAATTCTGCCTCGGTCGCCTGCCGCCGCCGCGCCGCTTCGGCCTGGACGGCGCGCACCGCCGCCGCGTCCGCCGCCAACTGGCGGCCGATCGTGCCCAGCACCAGCAGGCCGCGCACCGAATCCTCGGGTGACAAAGGCACCGCCAGCAGCGTTTCGGCGGGATAAAGCGCCAGACGCTCCATCACCGGCAGCATCGGCGCCAGTTCTCCGGTGCGCCGCTCCAGCAGGGCTTCCGCCTCGCGCTGGCGCTGCGCCAGCTCCGCCACCTGGTTGGCCGTGGCCGCCGTCACGGTCTCCAGGCCGCGCAGCCGCGCCGCCGCCGCGACCCGCTCGCTGGCCAGACGCTGCTCTTCCGCTTTGGCCGCACGGACCCGGGCTTCGGCCTCCTGGAGCGTCTCGGCGGGGGAGATGCCGGCGGTCAGGGTGAGGGTTAGGATCGTAAGAAACAAGCAAGGCAAGGCGCTCTGCCCCTGGACCCTGCCAGGGGCGTATCCCTGGCCTTGCTTGCTTATTGCCATCCTACTCCTCAACCAGCGCCCGCCCCGTCATCTCCGCCGGCCGGGGCAGCCCCATAAGGGCCAGCAGCGTCGGCGCGACATCGGCAAGGCGTCCGTCGTGGAGGTGTTTCACCTGGGTCCCGGCCAGGATCACCGGAACTTTGTTGGTCGTGTGGGCGGTATGCGGGCCGCCGGTTTCAGGGTCGCGCATCAGTTCGCAGTTGCCGTGATCGGCGGTCACCAGCAGCGCCCCGCCCTGGCGTTCGACGGCCTCCATAATGCGCCCCAGCCCTGCATCCACCGTTTCCACCGCCTTGATCGCCGCGGGCAGGCTGCCGGTGTGCCCCACCATGTCCGGGTTGGCGAAGTTCAGCACGATCAGGTCGTATTTCCCGGAGTCAATCTGCGCCACCGCCTCGTCGGTCAGTTCAGGGGCCGACATTTCAGGCTGCAGATCATAGGTGGCGACCTTCGGCGAGGGCACCATGATGCGATCCTCGCCCGGGTTGGCGGTTTCCTCGCCGCCGTTCAGGAAGTAGGTGACGTGCGGGTATTTCTCTGTCTCGGCCATGCGCAGTTGCGTGCGCCCGGCGTGGGAGACGACCTGGCCAAGCTGGTTTTCCAGCGATTCAGGCGGGAACAGCACGCCCAGGCGTTGTGCGAGATGGTCGCTGTAATGGGTCAGGCCGGCGGCGGCGGCGAAACGGATCGTGCGGGGCCGGGCAAAGCCGGAAAACGCCGCATCGGTCAGGGCACCGAGCAGTTCGCGCACGCGGTCGGCGCGGAAGTTGAAGCACAGGATGCCGTCGCCGTCGCGCATGCCCGCGTAGTCGCCGATCACGGACGGGATGACGAACTCGTCGGTGACGCCCTCGGCATAGGCGGCGTTCACGGCAGCAACCGGGTAGGCGAATGACGTGCCCTGGGCTTCCGCCACCGCCATATAGGCCTTGGCCACCCGGTCCCAGCGCTTGTCGCGATCCATGGCGTAGTAGCGGCCGGACACGGTGGCGATGCGCGCGCCGGCGGGCAGGGATGCCTGGAACCGTTCGATGTCCTCGCGGCCGGATTTGGGCGGCGTGTCGCGCCCATCCGTGAACGCGTGGGCGGCGACCGGTACGCCGGCACGCGTCAGGATACCGGCCAGGGCCGCGGCGTGATCCTGGTGCGAATGCACCCCGCCGGGCGAGACCAGGCCCATCAGGTGGCAGGCGCCGCCACTCTGTCGCAACGCCGCGATCAACGCCACCAACGCCGGCGCGGTCTCGATCGACCCGTCGGCGATCGCCAGGCCGATACGGGGCAGGTCCTGCATCACCACCCGGCCGGCGCCGATGTTCATATGGCCAACTTCGGAATTGCCCATCTGCCCGTCTGGCAGACCGACATCGAGGCCCGAGGTGCGCAGGAACGCGTGCGGGCAGGTGGCCCAGAGCCGGTCGAAAATGGGCGTGTGCGCCTGCCGCACGGCATTGTCCGCAGTCTCCTCGCGCCAGCCCCAGCCGTCGAGGACCACGAGCATGACCGGGCGAGGCGGGTTCGGCATGGGGCAGGGCTCTTCTGGCTGGGTGGGCGGTTGATCTTCCTACGCTCATTCCGCCGAGCGAACAACGGAGCGATGGCAGGTTAGTCTGGATTGCTGAACGACGCGCTTCGTATGTGGCCATTGTCCGGCCGCTGCCTAGCCGGGGGTTCGCGCGCCGTCAGCAGGGCTGGAGATATTCTTCGGTTTCGATCAGGCGCAAGGCTTCCGCGAGTGACACGCTCTGACGGACGCAGTGCCATTCGCCCGCGTGCAGGTGCCATGAAAGGTCGAAGCGATCCTGGCTGACATGTCCCAGGCACGCGGACGGCGCCTCGAACTCCGGCGCGCTCGCCAACATACACCCAATGTCGCTCGACCATCGCGATCTCGTTTTCAGCCTTTGCTGCAGTCGATAGGTTCTTCCGAACCACGCCGTCAACGCGGGGCGGCAGGCCGTCCGCATCGGGCCCCATCTCAGCCGCTGTCATCCTCCGCACCCAGCGCCCGCGGCGCGAATGCCGCCAGCCGCAAGGTGTTGGCCACGGCCGAGGCCGCATAGGCGGCGTCCAACTCTGTCCCGACCGACAGGCAGCCCAGCCGGTTCGCGGCCGCCAGGGTGGCGCCGCCGCCGGCGAACGGGTCGTACAGCAGACCTTCGCCCACCGGCAGAATGGCGCGCACCAGCTGGCGCATGAACCCCTGTGGCTTCAGCGACGGGTGCGGAGACAGCGACCGCTCGGCCGCCTGCGTCGGTGCGGAGCGGATCACGTCGCGGAACGGCTCGGCGGGCGAGATCCGACGCAGGCCGCCGGTTCCCCAGCGCCGCAGATTCGCGGCCACGGTTTTTTCCGACAGCGGCTTGCGGAAGATGCCCCATGGCTCCCACCCCGAGCGAGGCATGACGCTGACCTCCGGGAACTGGTCTTCCGCCCCCTTCGGTCGGTCGCCGCCGCGCAGGGTTTGCACCAGCCGGATCACCTCGCCGCGCTTCTCCAAGCCGCAACGTTCGATTGTGGCGAACACCTCGGACGAAAGCAGCGGATTCGACGCGATGATGAGGTGGCCGCCCGGCACCAACACGCGCCGGGCGTGGGTGGCGAATGTCGCGAAGAAGTCTCCAAGCTGCCTTCGGTCCGACGCTGTCAGCACCGTGAAGCGCGGCAGCGGCGCGCGTCGGGAGCCGTCGAACGAAGGCGGAATCCGCCACACCCCGCCGCACCGGCGGCGCAGCTTCGCGTGGTCTTTCTCCGCGTATTCGACCAGCCCATAGGGCGGGTCGGTCGGGATGCCGTGGATCGAAACGTCGGGCAGAGTCTCCATCCACCGCAATGCGTCGGCGTGGAACAGCAGCGTTCCCGGGGTGCCGCTGACGATCTGCGCGCCTTGTCCTCCGGCCAGCATGGTCCAGGTCGCCATCGCCGCGCCGCGGATGCGCCGCCGGTCATCATCCGGGAGTGCGTCGCCTTCGCGCCGCTCGCCGCCGTCCCTCACGGCCGCCCGGCCCGGTGATACGGATGCCCCGCGGCGATGCTGCGGGCGCGGAAAATCTGCTCGGCGAGCATGACCCGCGCCAGCATATGCGGCCAGGTCATCCGCCCCAGCGAGAGCAGCGCGTCGGCGCGGTCCAGCACCGCCCTGTCCAGCCCCTCGGCGCCGCCGATGAGAAAACACACACCCCGCCCGCTCTCCAGCCATAGGCCCAGCCGGCCGGCGAATCCTTCAGTGTCCGGCGCCTCGCCGTCCAGGTCGAGTGCCACCGCCAGCGCGTTCGTCGGCAACGCCGCGAGCAAGGTTGTCGCTTCCCGCCGGCGGATTTCCCCGGCGCTGCCACGGCCCTCCGCGACCTCGGTCACGATCACCGCCGGCCTGGTGCGGGCGGTATAGCGTGCCACCAGTTCCGCCTCCGGCCCGCGGCCGATCCGCCCGACGGCCAGGATGCGCAGCTCAGCCAGGAGGCGGCGACTCCTCGTCCAGCTCGGCGCCCCACATCCGCTCCAGCCCGTACATCGTCCGCGCCTCGGGCTTGAACAGGTGCACCACGATGTCGCCGGCGTCGATTAGGACCCAGTCCGACCCCGTCGCGCCCTCGATCTGCACCCGCTTCAGCCCGGCTTCTTCGAGCTTATCCTCCAGATGCGTCGCCATGGCGGCGATCTGGCGGTCGGCGATCCCGGTTGCCACCACCATCCGGTCGGCGAAGGCGGCCCGCCCGGCCAGTTCGATGGTGACGATGTTCTCTGCCTTGTCATCCTCCAGGCTGCCGACGATCACCCGCTGCAACTCGTCGAGGCGGGTGGTCTCGGCGGCTTCGCGTGGCTGCGCCTTGACGCGCTTCGGCCCGGCGGCCACCGCCTTCTTGCGCGGCGTGCCGGGAGGGGCAGGCAGCGCAGGGCCGGACGGCTTGCGCGGGCTGGCCCGCTTGCGGATCGGAACAAGCTTCTTGGCAGGGCCAGGCGGGTCTTTCGGCGGTGCCGGCGGGGCAGGGGGCTTCCTGGCGATGATATAGTACTCCCGGATCACGTTCCCGGATGGGCCGCGCGGATGGCGCTGGCCGATGCGGCATGCTGCGGCGCCGGCAGGAACACCCAGGCCGGGGGCGCCATCCCGGCCAGGGCAGGGGCGGCGTGGGCCGCGCGCCGCACCTGGCGAAGCCGCCGCGCCGCCATCCCCGCGAGCGCCCGGTGATTGTAGGTGGGCCGCGGCACCACCGCAAACGGCATGGCCGCCACCACCGCGCGCCAGCGCCGCCAGCGCGGCAATTGCTCCAGGTTGTCCGCCCCCATGACCCAGACGAACCGCGCGTGCGGAAACCGTCGCCGCAGCGCGCGCATGGTGTCGTCGGTATAGCGGGTGCCCAGCATCGCCTCGATCGACGTCGCCACGAGCCGCCGCCCGTCGGCGATCCGCCGCGCCGAGGCCAGCCGGGTTGCCAGAGGCGCCATGCCCGCCACCGGCTTCAGCGGATTGCCGGGCGAGACCAGCAGCCACATCTGGTCCAACCGCAGTCGCCGGCGCGCCAGTTCGGCGACGTGGCGATGTCCCTCATGCGCCGGGTTGAACGAGCCGCCGAGCAGGCCGATGCGGGCGCGCCGGGTGTCGCCATACTTGCCGGGTGCGGTCAGGTCGACCGCCTCACGTCCGGATCTGCCCGTTGCCCGTCACCACGTAGCGGAAGGTGGTGAGCTGCTCCAGCCCGACCGGCCCGCGCGCATGGATGCGGCCGGTGGCGATGCCGATCTCGGCGCCGAAGCCGAACTCGCCGCCGTCGCAGAATTGTGTGGAGGCGTTCCACATCGCCACCGCGCTGTCGATGCCGGCGATGAAGCGCCGCGCCGCCGCTTCGTCCTGGGTCACGATGGCGTCGGTGTGCTCGCTGCCGTGGCGGCGCACATGGGCGATGGCGGCGTCCACCCCGTCCACCACGGCGACTGACAGAACGGACTCGAGCCATTCGGTGTCGAAATCCGCCTCGCCGGCCGGCGGCAGGTTGGTCACGATCGCCCGGGCGCGCTCATCGGCGCGGAAATCGCAGCCGAGCGCATGCAGATCTGCCACCAGCAGTGGCAGCAGCGACGGCGCGACCGCCGCGTCGATCAGCAGCGTCTCGGTAGCGCCGCAAATTCCGGTGCGCCGCATCTTGGCGTTCGCCACGATCCGCCGTGCCATCGTGGGTTCAGCCGCTTCATGGACATAGGTGTGGCAAAGCCCCTCGGCATGCGCGAGCACAGGCACCCGCGCCTCAGTGAGCACGCGGTCCACCAGGCCTTTGCCGCCGCGCGGAATGATCAGGTCAATCAACCCCGCCGCGCCCAGCATGGCGGCGACATAGGCCCGGTCGGTCGCCGGTGGCACCTGCACCGCCTCGGCGGGGGCCCCGGCCGCGACCAGCCCCGCCGTGACCGCCGCGTGGATCGCCGCGGCGCTGTGAAAACTGTCCGAGCCGCCGCGGAGTATCACCGCGCTGCCCGCCTTCAGGCATAGCCCGGCGGCGTCGGCACCCACATTGGGGCGGCTTTCGTAAATCATGCCGATGACGCCGATCGGCGCCGCGATGCGGCGGATGCGCAAACCGTTCGGCCTGGTCCAGTCGGCCAGAATGCGCGACAGCGGATCGGGCAGGGCGGCGATATCGTCCAGGCCCCGCGCCATCGCCTCCACCCGCGCCGGAGTAAGGGCTAGGCGGTCACGGAAGGCCGCGGAGCCGCCGCCGGCATCGAAGACAGCTAGGTCACGCGCATTTTCCGCGACGATGGAAATGCTGCGGGCACGCAGATGGGAAGCCGCGGCGCGCAGGGCGTCGTTGCGGGCGGACTCCGGAAGGCGCGCAAGCACGGAAGAGGCACTCCGGGCGGCGGCGGCGGCTTGGGTTAGCCAGTCGGCAGGGGGCGGCATCGGGCGGTCTCCTGGGTCCTGGCGGGGCGTTGCCCCGCGCCCCACCAGGGGCTTTGCCCCTTGACCCCACCAAGGGCCGGAGGCCCTTGGAACCCTATGCCGCCTTGAGGCGCTCGGCAAACGTCTTGCGGAACTTTGCCACCTTTGGCGCAACCACCGCCTGGCAATAGCCCTGCCAGGGGTTCCGGGCGAAGTAGTTTTGATGGTACTCCTCGGCCGGCCAGAATACCTCCAGCGCCTGCACCTCGGTGACGATGCGGCCCGGCCAGATATGCGCCGCCTCGATCTCGGCAATCACCGCCGCCGCCGCCACGCGCTGGGCGTCGTTATGCGTCAGGATAACCGAACGATACTGCGGCCCCACGTCGTTGCCCTGGCGGTCCTTCGTGGTCGGGTCGTGGATGGTGAAGAACACCCGCAGCAAATCCTCGTAACTGACCTGCGCGGGGTCGAAACTGATCTGCACCACCTCGGCATGCCCGGTGCGCTTGCCGCAAACCTGCTCGTAGGTCGGGTTCGGCACATGCCCGCCGGCATAGCCCGATACCACGCGCGATACGCCGCGCAGGCCGAGATACACCGCCTCCAGGCACCAGAAGCACCCGCCCCCCAACGTCGCGACCTGTTCCGTCATGGCCCTTCTCCTTCGCTGCGCTACAAAGTGGACTTTGGCGCCGGCTTGTCCAGCGCCCGGAGGGTGGACGCATGACCGCGGCAATCGTGACGACGCTGGACGACCGGCCGGAAGGCCGCGTCGCGCGCGTCACCGTCAGCAATCCGGCCAAGCTCAACGCGATCGGCGCCGCTGCTATGCGCGCCCTGGCCGGGGCAATGCAGGCGCTCGCCGGCGATGAGTTGCTGCGCGTGGTGGTGCTGGCCGGGGAGGGGGAGCGCGCCTTCATCGGCGGTGCCGACATCACCGAAATGGCGGCCCTGGACCGTCACGGCGCGTGCAACGTCGCCACCGCCCTGCACGAGGCCTGCCAGGCCATCCGCACCCTGCCGGTGCCGGTGGTGGCGCGGCTGCAGGGCTGGACCATCGGCGCCGGGTTGGAGATCGCCGCCGCCTGTGATCTGCGCGTGGCCGCACAGGGTGCCCTGTTCGCCATGCCGGATGTGCGAATGGGACTTCCCGGCGTCGTCGGGGCGGCGCTGCTGCCGCGGCTGATCGGCTGGGGCCGCACAAGCCGCCTGCTGCTGACCGGCGAGCCGATCGACGCCGCCACCGCGCTCACCTGGGGCCTGGTGGAGGAGGCGGTATTGCCGGAGGAACTGACGCGCGCGGTGGGCCGGGTGGTCGGCGACGTGCTGGCTGGCGCCCCGCTGGCGATCCGCCGGCAGAAGGCGCTGCTGCGGGAGTGGGAGGAATTGTCTCCCGCCGAGGCGATCGCCCCCGGTATCGAAGCGTTCGCTGCCTGCTGGGAGAGCGCGGAGCCCCGCGCCCGGATGCAGGCGTTCCTCGCTGCCCGGGCCGCCCGGCGCCCCTGAACACAACGCTTCCCCCGGCGTCGCAAGATGTCTAGCGTCGGCGTCGGACTATGGGGATTCACATGCCGGACGATCTGAGCGCGCGCTTGCAGGCCCAGCTTCCCGACCTCGCTGCCATTCGCCACGACATTCACGCACATCCGGAAATGGCTTTGCAGGAGACGCGCACCGCTGCCCTGGTGGCGTCGCACCTGCGCGCCTGGGGGATTGCGGTGACCGAGGGCGTCGGCCGCACCGGCGTGGTCGGCAGCATCAAGGGCCGCCGGCCCGGTCCCCGCGCCATCGGCCTGCGTGCCGACATGGATGCGTTGGCGATTCCCGAGGCCACCGGGTTGCCCTATGCCTCCGCCAACCCTGGCACCATGCATGCGTGTGGGCACGATGGTCACACCACCATGCTGCTCGGCGCCGCGCGGGCGCTGGCACAGGACCCGGATTTCGCCGGCACCGTGCATGTGATTTTTCAGCCCGCCGAGGAGGCCCTCGGCGGGGCTGCCGGCATGATCAGCGACGGGCTGTTCGAGCGCTTCCCCTGCGATTCCATCTACGGCCTGCACAATATGCCGGGGCTGAAGGCGGGTGCCTTCGCCATCCGCAAGGGTGCCTTCATGGCGACCACCGGGCGCTGGACGGCGCGGTTTCGCGGCCCGGGCGGCCATGGCGGCGCGGCGCCGCATCTGGCTGCCGACCTTTCGGTGGTGGCGTCGCATTTCATCCTCGGCCTGCAGACGATCGTCGGGCGCAACGTGCCGCCGCTGGACACCGCGGTGCTGAGCGTCGGGCATGTTGCCGGGGGCAATGCCGACAGCCCGAACGTGATGCCGGCCGAGATCGTGGTTTCTGGCACCGGGCGCTGTTTCAGCGATGCGGTGCGCGATGTGCTGGCGCGGCGGATGGAGGAGCTGGCCCTCGGGCTTGCGGGGTTGCACGGCGCCACGGCGGAATTCGATGCGAGCTGGGGCGCGCCGGCGCTGATCAACCACGAGGCGCAGACCGGCGTGGCGGCCGCTGCTGCTGCGGCGCTGTCCGGCGTGGAGGTGGATGACGACGCACCGCCGGTGACCGGCGGCGAGGATTTCGCGCTCATGCTGCGCGTGCGGCCCGGCGCGTTCATGCTCATCGGTAACGGAAGGCAAGGCGAGCCCGGCGGTGCGCCGCTGCACACGCCGCTGTATGATTTCAACGACGCGATCATCCCGCTGGGCGTGGCCTACTGGCTCAGCCTGGTGCGTCAGGAGCTCGCATAATCGGGGGGCCAGGGGCTTTCGGCCCCTGGTAGGACGCCAGGGATAACGTTGTCGTGGCGAAGGCGCGCTGTGCGCGGTCCGGGGAAGCGCCCTGGCGGGTCAAAGAAACCCCACCGAAATCCAGGGAACCACCGCCACCGCGAGCAGTCCCACCAGCAGCGCCCCCAGATAGGGCCACACCCGCCGCATGCCCAAATCCGGCGACACCCGCCCGATGGCACAGGCGGCGTAATACCCCACCCCGAGCGGTGGCGCGAACAGGCCGATGCCCATCGCCAGGATCACCACCATGGCGTAGTGCACCTCGTGGATGCCGAGTTGGCGGGCGATGGGGAACAGCAGCGGTCCGAACAGCACGATGGCCGGGATGCCTTCCAGCACGCTGCCCAGGACGATGAAGGCCATGATCGACACCAGCATGTAGCCGAACCAGCCGCCCGGCATGGAGGCCATCGCCGATGCCAGCTGGCGCGAAAAGCCGGATTGCGTCAGCGCCCAGGCCATGGCGGTGGCGGTGCCGATGATCAGCAGGATGGCGCCGGACAGGGAGGCTGTTTCCAGCAGCATCGGCGTGATGCGCCGCCAGTCGAACGAATAGAGGCGCCAGCCAAACAGGGCGGACGCCGTCAGTCCCAGCAATCCGGCGATGACGGCATAGGCGATGCCGATGGTCGAAACCTCGGTTGTGGTGGCGATGCCTTGCATCACCGCGGCGCGGATGAGGAAGGGCAGCAGCAGGGCGGGCAGGGCGATGGCCAGGGTGCGCATCACCTCGGCGGCTGGCGCGCGTGTGCCGGTCGCCTCGCCGCGCGAGCGCCGCCATGCCACCAGCGCCAGGGCCGCCGCCAGCACCAGCCCCGGCAAAAGCCCGCCGGTGAACAGGGCGGCGATGGACACGCCCGTCACCGAGCCGATGGTGATCAGCACCAGGCTGGGCGGGATGGTCTCGCTCATGGCCCCGGAGGCGGAGAGGATGGCGATGAGTTCGCCCTCGGGGCTGCCGCGCCGCTTCATTTCGGGGAACAGCACCGGTGCCACCGCCGCCATGTCGGCGGCCTTCGAGCCGGAAATGCCGGAGACAAGATAGATCGCCCCGAGCAGCACATAATACAGTCCGCCGCGGACATGCCCGAGCACGGCCGCCAGGAAGGCCACCATGGCGCGGGCCATGCCGGTCATTTCGATCAACAGACCGAGAAACACGAACAACGGCACCGCCAGCAGCACCAGGCTGCTCATGCCCTCGTCCATGCGCGAGACGATGATTGTCAGCGGCACATGGGTGGCGCACATCAGGAAGGCGAGTGTGGCCGAGCCGAAGGCGAAGCCGATCGGCACCCCGAGCAACACCGCGGCGGCCAGCAGGGCGACGAAAAAGAACACGAGGTTCCAGTTGCCGAGGGCTCGCAACGCCGGCGCCCCGAGCCAAAGCCCGGCGGCTACCGCCGCCAGCGCTGCGGCGACGAAAACAACATCGGCCAGCCGGAAGCGCGCCAGGCGGATGACGCAGCTCCCCAGCATCAACGCGCAGCCCACCGGGATGGCGCCGGCGCGCACGATGTTGGACCAGCCGAGCGCCGGAGTTTCGATGAACCACTCGTCCTGGGCATAGTCGCGCGCCGCTGGCAGCACCAGCAGCAGGAACAGGGCGGGAACCGCCACCGCCAGAACCTGCGTGCGCGCCCGCCAGCGGGGCGACATCGCCGCTTCCACGGCGCTCAGGCGCATGTGCTGGCCGCGCTGCAGCGCCACCACGGCGCCGAACATCGCCAGCCACAGGAACAGAATGGAAGCCAGCTCGTCGCTCCACACGAGCGGGGCGTGGAACATGAAGCGGCTGACCACGCCGGCGAACAGCACGAGGATTTCCGTCAGTACCAGCACGGCCGTCGGGACTTCCACGGCGTGGCGCAGCGCGGCCTCGATCGCGCCGGCGATGGTGTTCGCCGGCCCATCGGCCTCGGCTTCTGGCATCAGGCCAGGCTGCCGACCGCGCCCTCCAGCACCCCCCAGGCGTCGGTGCCGAATTTCTGCTGCCATTCGGCATAGAACCCGGCCTTTTTCAGCAGGGCGCGGAAGGCGGTCGGGTCGGTGGCGACGAATTGCAGACCTTTTTGCTTCAGTCCCGCTTCCAGCGTGGCGTTGAGTTTCGCCACATCCTCCCGCTGCTCCAGCGCCGAGCGGTTGAACTCGCGCTGCACGATCAGTTGCGCGTCGGCGGGCAGGGCGTCGAAGGCGCGGCGATTGGCGAGGAACCAGAATCCGTCCCACATGTGATTGGTGACGGCGAGGTATTTCTGCACTTCGTAGAGCTTGGCGGTGTCGATGACCGCCAGCGGGTTTTCCTGCCCGTCCGCCAGGTGGGTCTGCAGGGCGGCGTAGGTTTCGCTGAAATTGATGCTGATCGGCGAGGCGCCGAACGCCTTGAACAGGCTGGTCCAGAGCGGTGCGACCGGCACCCGGATCTTGAACCCGCTAAGATCCTCGGGGATGCGGATGGGCCTGGCGGAACTGGTGATCTGACGATAGCCGTTGTCCCACATTTTGTCGAAGGCGATCAGCCCGCGCTTGTCGATGTCGCGGCGGACATAGGCGCCGAGCTGGCCGTCCATGGCCGACCAGACCTGGGTGTAGCTTTTGAACGCGAAGCCGACACCGTTGATCGAGGCGACCGGCACCAGGGTGGACAGCAGAATCCCGGACAAGGTGAAAAACTCAACCGCCCCGTTGCGCAACTGGCTTAGCGTGTCGGTGTCGGAGCCGAGCTGGTTGCTGGGAAAGATGTTGATCTCGACGCGTCCGCCGGTGGCTTCCTTGATGCGTGCCGCCGCCTCGGTTGCGCGCAGGTTCAGCGGGTGCGTGGCGGGCAGGTTGTTGGCATACTTATAGCTGAACTCGGCGGCATCGGCGGGGCGGGTGCGGATCGCCACGAGCGGCAGCGCCGTGCCGGCGGCCAGCAGGGTGCGGCGGGGAAGTGTCTGCATGTTCGATCCTCCCGTACGGTGCGTTTCCACAACGGTTGCACGTCCGCCGGGGGTATCCGCCATACCGGTCGGCGATGCAATCTGGATTGTGCGGAGGGAGAGGGCATGGAGTTGGAGCATTGGCCGGTCGCGGTGCTGCTCGCCGGCGGGCTGGCGCGGCGGATGGGGGGTGGGGACAAGCCGCTGCGCCTGCTCGGTGGGCGCCCGCTGCTCGACCATGTGCTCGGCCGCATCCGCCCGCAGGTGCGCGCGGTGGCGCTGAACGCCAATGGCGAGGCCTCGCGCTTCGCTGCCTGGGACTTGCCGGTTCTGCCCGACACGCTGCCGGACAACCCGGGGCCGTTGGCCGGGGTACTGGCGGGCATGCGCTGGGCGGCCGCGCTCGGGGCGGCCGATGTGTTGTCGGTGCCGGCCGACACGCCGTTTTTGCCGGTGGATTTGGTGGCGCGGCTGGAGGCGGCACGCCGCGCGGCTGGCGTGCCGATCGCCTGCGCCGCGAGCCTGGGCCGCAGCCATCCCGTGGCGGCACTTTGGCCCGCCGCCCTGGCCGATGCGCTGGAGGCAGCGCTGCTGGCGGGGATGCGCAAGATCGACCGCTGGACCGCGACCCAGGGCGTTGTGTCGGCGTCATTTGCCGAAGCGGGCGATGATCCCTTTTTCAACGTCAACAGTCCCGAGGAACTGGAAACTGCGGAGCGTTTGCTCGCCTGCCGGCGGGAGAGCGCGTGATGCAATCCGGCACCACGATCTGCCGTGGTCGGGAGATCCACTATACCGAATGGGGAAGCGCCGATGCGCCGCCGGTGGTGATGTGGCACGGGCTGGCGCGCACCGGGCGCGACTTCGACGATATCGCGGCGGCGTTGGCCGACCGCTACCGGGTGCTCTGCCCCGACCAGATCGGCCGCGGCCTGTCGGAATGGAGTCCGGACCCGGACCGGGAGGTACTGCCTGGACTCCTATGCCGCGATTGCCCGCGCCTTTGTCGATGCGCTGGGGCTGGAGCGCGTGCGCTGGGTGGGTACTTCGATGGGCGGGGCGCTCGGGATTCGCGCCGCCGCGACCTCGCTGCGCGGGCGTATTTCTTCGCTCGTTGTCAACGATATCGGGCCGACGCTGCCGGCGGCGGCGGCGGAACGCATCCGCACCTATGTGGGCGCACCGCCCGAGTTCGCCCGGCTGTCGGAACTGGAGGACTATCTGCGCCAGGTCTACGCCCCGTTCGGGGCGCTGACCGACGCGCAGTGGCAGCGGATGGCGGCGACCTCGATGCGGCGGCGGCAGAATGGCAACGTGACCACCCATTACGACCCTTCCATCGTTCGGCAGTTGTTTGTTTATCCGCGGGATTATGAGCAGTGGGCGTATTGGGATGCGCTGGATTTGCCAGTGCTGGTGCTGCGCGGGGCGCGGTCGGACCTGTTGTTGCCGGATGTGGCCGAAGCCATGACGCGACGGGGGCCTGGCGCGCAATTGGTGGAGTTCCCGGAATGCGGGCATGCGCCGGCGCTGAACGTGGCAGGACAGATCGAGGTGGTGCGGGGAGTTCTGGACCTAGGGTGAGAGGGAGGGAGCAAGGCAGGATTTTACGGAGAAGAAACCGACGAAGAATGAGGTAAATTAAAAAAGATTGTTAAATTTTTTGTACAAAAATAATCGTAAGTTATATCGTTTCTAGTCATATTTCCATTCTTATGATATTTTCTTCGGCATGGATGCTCGCTTCGGCTTGCATGGGACAAGCGGTTGCCGGATGTCGCTTACTGGAACCATCCCCGGGCAGCCTGTAGTGCAAGCCAAGGCCGCCCGAGGCGAACCGAATTGGCTGGCCTCCGCGAAGTCCATTCATCGTGACGGTGGGCAATATTCTGTTGATGTGCTCAAGGATGTCATCAAGAATAAAAGCGGCGAGATATGTGACCGACAGCAGGGCACGATCCCAACGACAAAGCAGATCGGTGATGCGTACGAAATATTGGCGGCGGCGCGTTTGACGTTCGCGGGCTTGCCAGCGAACGTCATGCCTGATGGATGGCCAGACTGCGATCTGATAGTGCAGCCGCCCAATGAGCGGTCGCAACGGATCAGCGTCGAATCTCGGCCTCAGTCGGGCCGTGATGGTGCAAACCCACCTCTCACTTGCCCCGACGCCTGTGAGTGGTTCGCCTTCGTCTTCCCCGCCCCAGGCCGAGTCCGAGCGGAATTGGATGATTCCGGTCGATCTCGCGCGAGATTCATCGTCGCCCGGCGGCAGTGGCCAGGAGTTGCCGTTGGCGCACCTGGATGAAAAATCCACAGCCCGGAAAGACAAATTCACCTTACTTGGAGAGGACTACAATCATCGGCGGCCAGGATAACAATAAATGATACCCCACGCTTATTGTAATTTGCCGAAGGGGACCGAGTTACAGTCATCGCAACTGAACACACATTGTCTACAACTGAGATCGCACTCATCCGCAGCCTGTCCACGCTTTCTGCCCGGGGGAGGACCCGGCTGACACTCCCCCGGGCTCGCGGCTCGCGATCGCCTCTTTACAACGCGCCCGAATCGGACGCTAAAGCTTGCCGGCCGGCTGTCTCGCCGTGTTTGCCAGCGTCACCGGATCAGGGGGAAATCCCGCTTGACCCACACCGTGTTGTTGATTCTGGCCGTGATCGCCGTCTGGACCTCGTGGCGCGGCATCGTCCGGCCGGCGCTGCCGCCGGCGCGCAGCGCGTTCGACACGCGCCACGATGTCGATACCGACGGGGAGATACCGGTCGGACAACTCGGCATGCCGGCGGATATCGCCGTCCAGGCCGAGCGCTACATGCCGACCGACGAGCGCTTGCTGGCGGTGGCTGTGGCCTTCGCTGGCATCGAGCCCGCGGGCGTCAGCTTCGTCGATCTTGGCTGCGGCAAGGGGCGGGCGCTGATCCTGGCCGCGCAGTTGCGCTTCCAGCGGCTGATCGGGGTGGAGATCGTGCCGGCGCTGGCGGACATAGCCCGGGCGAACCTGGCCCGGCTCGGGGTCGCGGCGGAGGTGCACACCGGCGACGCCGCGCGCTTCGTCTTCCCGCCCGGGCCGGTGGTGCTGTTCCTGTTCAATCCGTTTAAGGCGGCGACGATCGGCGCGGTGATCGAGGCGCTGCGCGCCGCTCGCAGTCCGGAGGTGGCCGTGATCTACCACGCGCCGGAATATGGCAAGCTGCTGGACGCGAGTGGCTTCCTGACCAGGCTTGGGTCGCCGCGCGGTTGGGGCGGGCGTAGAGGCGTGGCGGTCTGGCGGAGCACGGGGACCGCTCACATCCGGGGTGGTTCCACCCAGGGCGATCGCCGGATAGGTTAGCGGGCCGCAAACCCAGCGCTTCGCGATGCGACCCTGCACCGTATGAACGAGATATTGCGTATTCGTGAGTTGTGTCATAATTGGCCGCAACATACTGATCTAACGCAAGTTTTCTTGTCTCCGACCGTCACTGCCGCCTGCTGCCGGGCAGCCGCCGGCAAGGTAGCGAAAGCTGAACTGGTCTCCGGAGTGCCCTCAACCCCGCATCGCGGCGAACTGCAGCCCTGGTTGTGCCTGTTTCGTTCTAGCTTGGCGCTGTCTGTCGAACAGGTCATGCCCTGACCTCAGTGATGTCTTTCAGACGTCTGCCGATCCACGGGTAGCCTGCTGGCCAAGGTACCCCAGGTTCTGAACGGTTTCATACAGAGACGTCACGCAAATCTACGAAAGCTTGGCTGTTTCAGGTAATATTGTGTAGTTGATGGGGGGCGATACCAAAACTGCGTGTAAAACCTCCACTGCCCATTCGCCGTATTGCGAACCCCAATCGTGGTTCCAGCGTCTGGGTTTCCAAAAGGTCTGTATTCGCCGCCGGACATAAGGGCAGCATTCGGCATAGCCTCTTTAATCATATCATCCTGCTGTTTGATCGCTTCAAGAGATCCAGCCTCTCCACCTTTATTTCGGGTAACATTGACATGGCCAACAAGCCGCGCGCCTGAGCGTGTTGCCGATCCAACACCGAAGGAGCACCCGTCCATTGTCGGCGTCAACATTAAATTGGCCTCATCGTCGACAATAATCGTATGAATTGCGTCGGTCTCATAGTGACAATAATAAATCTTTAATTTCGGTAGCCCGGCATTCCATTTGGAAACTTGTTCAACGCTGTACATGTCTATTTTTTTATCACTGCCAATTTTGGTGCAGTTTTTTTCATAGAGACGAACACCGACTTCAAACGCGACCGAAAGCTGTGGTCGTCCGTACACACTGTCGATCGTTCCCAAGAGTCCGGCAGTCAGAAGGTTGTTGTCAAGGAATGCCTCGGTATTATTCAACAGTTCTTCTAACATCGAGTCATATCTCCCGTGCTTGCGTGTTGGGTGTTTTCCGTCTGTTCGCTGCCAACTTTATCCGCTGCTCCTCATGTACTGTCTTCCGCCCGCCCGTCGGGTCAGAAACCGGTGCGGTAATAAGAAGCCTCGGACGTCCGGAGCCGAGAATGCAATCTGTCCCATAGGTTCCCCCGAGGGTGGTAATCACGCTCCCTGCATGACCGACTTTCCAGCGGGGACCTTGGCAAGTGCCTGGAGTGTAGCGCGACACGCTCAGGATGGCCGGTCAGCGATAGCAAGGATGGCCGATCGCTGCATGATGGGAAGATGCCGTGGCTGGGCGGTACGCGGCAAGGGTTTTGTCGCGGAGCGCGTCACGTGGGCGGCGCGGCGACGAGCTCCGATTCCCTGTTTTCGCGGATAGTATCGTCGTCGTGGGGAAGGTTGAACAGGAACAGGATCAGCGCCCGCCAGATTCGCGCGTAGATCTGCGGCGTCCCGTAATCGGTTCCGCGGTCAAGCTCCGGCGACGGGTTGGTGCCCCCTGTGTCAGGGTAGTTGCCGCCCAAATAGGAGGAGGAACCTTGGGGGCGCGCGAGGTTGGTGTCAGCCTGGCGACGCTGGATCGGTGGCGGACGCAGGCCCTGGCGAAGCCCGCGGGCGAGCAGGTCAGCGCCGACCGGTGGACGGCGGCGGCGCGGCTGGAAGCGGTGATTTCCACGGCACCGATGGACGCCACCTCCCGCAGCGACTGGTGCCGTGAGCACGGTATTTACGTTGCTGACCTGGAGGCCTGGAAGCGCGACGCGCTCGGCGGGCTTGAGGAGCCGCGCGGCGCCAGCGCCGTGGATACGCGACAGGACCGGCGGCGGATCAAGGAACTGGAGCGTGAATTGCATCGCCAGGACAAGGCGCTGGCGGAGACCGCGGCCTTGCTGGTGATGCGGAGAAAACTGGCGGCGGCCTTTTGCGACGGCGAGGACGCATGACCTCGCAGGACGACCGCCGAACCCTGCTGGACGAGATTGCCCGGGCGCATGCGGCCGGGGCGCGGCTGAACCTGGCCTGTGCCGAGGCGGGGATTGACCCGCGAACACGGCAACGTTGGCTGGGCGGCACCGCCGCGGCGGCCGGGGAGGTGCGCCCCGACCGTCGGCCGCAGGCCGAACGTCCGCGGCCGGCGCAGGCGCTGAGCGCCGAGGAGCGGGCGCGGATCGCGGCGGTGGCCAACGAGGCCCGGTTTGCCGATGCGCCGCCGGCGCGCATCGTGCCGGCGCTGGCCGACGAGGGCGTCTATATCGCCAGCGAATCCAGCTTCCATCGCGTACTGCGCGACCATGGTCAGATGAACCGGCGCGGCCGGGCCTGCCTGCCGCGCGCCTCACGCCCGCCGAGTCGAAAGGCCAGCTTTCCAGTTCGATCGGGGCGCCTGCTTTCCGCTCCCGACCTGGAAATGTCCCGGCCACGGAGCGCAGCGAAGGGGATGCGATTGGGCTGCGAAGCAGACCAATCGCAGTCGCCCGCAGCCAAGCGCAGCGCAGCGAGCACGGCGAGCACCGGTCCTCCCCCGTGGCGAGCACCGTGTCAGGCTCGCCAATGGTCGAGGGAGAACGCCATCCACTCAACCGCCCGTCAGCCCGGCACGTAGGATAGTCGGCGGTTCGTTACGAAAAATAAGCGGCAACTACGTTGACACGCACCCCAGGCTCTTGGTCCGGTTGGTGCACGCTGGCGGCGACGCGGAGCCTGTGCGCTGACTTGTGTCTTCCCTTCATATGCCGCTGCGCTCGGACGCGCGGATCCGTTGCATCAGCCCAACACTCTTGGCACGCCAGTTGTTTGTGTGGCAAATTCAAACCGACAACCGAAACTAAGGGAGCTGTTAGCATGCCCGCTCCGATTTACGTTCCTGGTCGCCAGATACGTTGCACGTCAGACGCCAAAATCCCAGAGTTTCATACCCGCGGCTGGTACCCCCCTGAGGCCATGCAAACCTGGATTGAAGGGGTTGAGGGAGAAATAAAATTTTCAATCCGCCGTCCAGAGGAATTCTATACGTTTCGGGCCGAGGTAATTCCTTTTTCGCATGGCGGAATGCAAACCTTGGAAGTTTTTTTTAACTTTTTCCGGGTAGGTTATTTCGAGGTAAATGAATCGATGCAAATTAACGTTAGCCTTCCGTTTGAACTCTTCATACTCCGAACGGCGCAAATCGTGCTGCATTGCAAAAACGCTATGATCGGAACGAAGGTGGGATTGAATGATTTACGCAGGCTCGGTATTGCATTGCGAAGTTGGATAGTGGATTGAGCGATGTCAAGTAAAAAATGAAGTCAACAAACGTAAATTTAGATTTAAAAAAACGTCAACGCCTGGTGCGCCAATTGGTCTAAGGTTGTTATTTGCCGTTGCTTCAACAATTCTTCTCCACTATGCTGTGGGCATATAGGCAAACCGGGGCGCGCCCCTATGAGTGACATTGAGACGTTGTATTCCTTGCCTGGAGAATGGATCGGAGCAGAAGGGCGGTCGCGCCCGCGCGGCAGAGTGCAGCGGATTTTGGTTTTGAAACCGGACCATATTGGCGATCTGCTGATTGTCGATAAGGCATTTGCCCTTCTGCGGCATTTTTTCCCCCATGCTCGCATTGAGTTGGTGTGCGGTCGTTGGAATGTACAACTTGCAACTAAACTTGGCCGCTTTGATGTAGTTCATGGCGTAGACTTATTTCATGAGATAAGTGAGCAACAAAGTAAACAAAATATTGCCGAAATGGCCTGCAATGTTGGAACAAAAACGCTTTGTGAAATGCGGCTTGGTTATTTTGATCTCGCCATGGATTTTCGTTATGATATAGATACACGTCCAATTCTTCGGAATATTGATGCAGGTGTCTACGCCGGGCTGGGTCGCGCGCCGGAATTCCCATTTCTCGATATTGTGGTGCCTCGCCATGAAGGCTGCCAGACTGCAGGACCTGAAGAAGAATTGATTCCGGGAGATCGTTTTGGGCCGCGCCTCTTCGGCGCCGTCGACGTTCCTGCTGACGCACAAGGAAACGGCGATCTGTGGAACCGACGCTCCACCATAACATTGACGTTTGATATCAAGGGAGCCGCGACACCATGCTCGTGTGGAACCAGCAGTGACGATCGTCTGCTTGGCATCGGCTTCGAGCGGATCCAACTAACCCCGCTCACTGCCCAGGGGAAACCCCTTGACAATCCGATTGACGCCCGAGCCTCCTTCGGGGCGGGGTGGGGTCATCCCGAGACGTGGGGGCGCTGGAGCACAGCCGGCCAGGCGCAACTGAGCATTGTCGCACCGCACGCGCCCAATGCGCACGCGTTTCGACTCGACCTTTCAATTCGTGCGCACGTCAACCCGCAGAGCCCACGTGTTCATTGCTCGGTTCAGGTCGATGGCGCAACCCAGGCAATGCTCGTCGCGTTCGAATATCCGATGGATGCAACAAGCATCGGGCAGATCATCCCCGCGAAGCTGCCACGACGCGAACTGGTATCGCCACCTTTTGAACTTACACCGGGTCGTTATGACGGCACCTTGCGTATCCTGGCTAGCCGGCCGATCCAGGGGCATCCGCACATCGAATATGTCTTGCGCTCGGTCGCTGGCAACGTCGAGTTGCTGCGGGGCGCGGCTCAGCTAAAGCATGGCTCACGCGGGGTGATCAATCTGCCGTTCGTCGCAACCGTGAATGTTTCCGGGAGCAAGTTATTTTTTGAGATCGAGACAAGTGACGCCGCGCTCCTTGACGGCGTTCGCATCAATCAGGTGAACTTCGTGCTCAGAGAGCGGCTAAAAACCACGACGCCGGTTGCGCACATGAGCGACTGGGCAAGCCTGCTGGTGCTGCGAGCGGCGCAAGTCTTGTCGGATGAAGCGCCCTTTGGGAAGTTCGCACCGCACCGGCATTCCGCTCTCGCGAAGCGGCCCAATGGCGTCCCGCCGCCGCCACGCCTGGTTGAATTCGACGCCATGATTTCTGGATGGAAAGCCTCGGGTGATGTGGTGATTGGCGTGGCGCTTGGGTGCAACAGCGACATACGGAGATGGCCTCTTCTCTATTTTTTTGATCTGATTGGCCGGATGATTGCTATGGGCAAAGTCCGAATTGTCTTCATTGGTGCGCCAGCGGAGCAGCCCGAGGCGATTGACGCATGTGCCCAACTCGGACTGGATGCCGCGACCCATGCGCTGTGTGGAGTCACGAGCCTCGATTGGCTGGGTGTTTTTCTTTCGCAACTCGATCTGTTTGTCGGCAATAATACCGGAACGACACATTTCGCCGGGAAAGTCGGCGTGCGGACGATCGGGATATATGCTGGAACCAATCACCCACGGGAATGGGGTCCAATCGGCGAAGAAGCAAGTTGGATCTTTCGGAACGAACCTTGTGCACCCTGCCATCTGACCGTTCTCCGTGACTGTACGAAGGGACATCGGTGTATGGTGGATCTTCTCCCTGAGACGGTATTTGGTTTAATTCGACCTGAAATTGAGGCCATTCTGTCGCGCCGTGAGCGGTTGCACGCGAATGACTGCGACGGTCAACATAATCGCCTTGGGCCAGTTTGGGGCAGCAGTCGTGGGGCTGAACGGAGCAATCAATATGTCGTTGCGGACGTCGTGGGCGGTCGCACCGGGCAGGTCTCGCGGAACGCGGTCAAACATAAGGTCATCACCGCCGCGGAACCCGATGAAAGGTCGGCGCCATTTGGTGAGACCGGCGTGCGCAACGGGCAAACGGCGCACGAAATGGGACATGAGCCAGGCGATCCCGCCGCTATGGTGAATGGCACGGCAACACAACTGACGGAACTCGTCAGCGAACGCGGCATGCGCGAATGACAGTGCGGCCACCCTGCCAGGGTCGATAAATGCAATACCTGTGGGGCAGGCTCACCTCGCATAGCTATGTTGCCAGGGCGGCAACGGACAGTGGGGACGGAGGAATACAGAATTGTCCCGAGGAACCCGGCCACCTCAAATCTCTCTCCGACAACCTGGCCAGTTACGTTCAACTCTGCCGTTGGATGAAAGCGACAGGCTCGGACTGCCCGCGCTTCCGCGTTAGACGATCGCCGCGAAATCTCGCACCTCGGCGCACATCTCCTCAAGTGAGAGGGGTGGGATCGACTGGGCGTAACGCTCTAGCCTGTCCAGTCCGACGGCGATCGGCTTTGCCCCAAGGTGAATGGCGGTCAAAGCCCGGCTATCAAGGGGAATGATCTCGACCGCGAGGCCGAGACTCAGCGCAGGCATGCACGCATGGACCCGCGCCGAAACAAGCCTCCGGTAGCGCGCGATCCTGCGCACAACGTCCAGCGGATGCCGCAACCTGACTGTTGGCGGCCGCCCATAGCGTTCGACGAATGCCTCGTGATCGCGATCGATCATCGTAGCGGTATCCACGCCCGACCGCACAAGGTCGTCTTGATAGCTCATGACGGCGTTTGCATGGGGTTGTTTCAATCCCCACATATTCGCCGTCGAAACATGACAAAACACGAGCAATTGATCCTTCGAGGGTTGATGCGGGATTTCAAACAGCTGTGAGATATAGAAAGATGGACACGGCAAAATAAGCAACTTTTCTTCAGAAACAATTCGCGAGTACAATTCATATGCAAGAGCGTCCCGACAAATGATTTTGTCAAAGAAATTCCAATAATATTTGCTAGAATCTGTCGTAATTTGTCCGATAAATTTTTCCTGCGAAGAATTGTCGTAATCTAGTAGAAAGGAAGATCCAACGCCCAGCGCAATTTTCTTTTCAGATTTTATGTTTTGTTGAAAATCAAGCAATATAGAATACTTTGTCGACAGGTGGGCCCTGTCCCAAATCCATGGCGTGCACAGCGCCATCGCGTAATCATAGCGCGGCAATGAAAGCTTGTTATATTTAAAAGGTTCTTCTTCAACAATGAACCAAGTGTCAAAAAGCACCTGACCGATTGCAGTGCAAAACAGCCCCCGTCCGGCCAGAGTGGCTATCGTGTCGCCTGCGTTGCCGTTGTCGACCTGGAGTGAAATGGCTGTTCGCATGCAAGAGGGAACCCTTCCCAACCGAACGGACTTGCGTTTCGGATGCGCGCGCCGCTCCGATCTCCGCCACATCTATATCGTCCGGCCGCCCCGCGCAACGCGTTATAAGGCTTGTGACAACTGAGGAGTTTGGGGCGGCCCTAAATTTTTTATAATTGTCCATAATTCTAAATGGTTGCAACGTTATGTTGGAACAATAAAAACTCCTAATAATGCGATCGCTCTGCCATGAGCGAGACCTTTGCGCGGCACTCATCGCAGGTCCAAGAGATGTTGTGCGCAGGCCATCGCATGCGGTTGCCGACCGCGTTTGATTGAAGTGAATACTGGAACAGATTGTGATTTTCTTCAACGAACATGGGAATACCACCCAGTTCATAAGCAATGGCTGGTCGCATCCTGAGCCAACCCTCAAATGTATGATCGGGTTCGACAGTCGGCTCGTGGTAGCGCGCATTCCAGCCTGGGAGCGGGCGTATTTAAGGCTGGATGTGATGCCGCATATCCGTACGCATATCCGAGCAGAAATTTCGCCGCACCAGACATTTATTGCTGCCGCAAATAACGATATCGTCACGAATTTCGAAAAGAAAGAAATTGGCAGGTTGGAGTGCGAAATTCCGAAAGGAGCTTTCGGCAACAAGGCACAGATTACACTGCGTCTGATGCACCCAGACGTCGCGGCTCCGAGAACCGTGGCAGATATTCAGGACGACCGGCCGCTTGCCTTTGCGGTGAAGCGGCTCGGTTTGTCTCGCAGGAAGCTTCCGGAGAACGGCGTGATGGACGATCTGGATACTGAGCCCATTGGGACCACCCCGGCGGCAGCTCCCTAGCGCCTGGCGTGCCGTCGTCTCCATGGCTCGATCCGCGCACCCCTGACAAGGAGATCCTGGTCAAGGACGTGGCTGCAAGGATCGGCCCACGAAACCGCCACCTAATCTGACCCAACTTTCCCACCGTTGTGCGTCCGATGGCCTGAAAGCCGCAGAAATCTGCGGGTTCCGAAAAGCGGCGCTGATTTGTGGTGCAAAAAAATTGCCGGTCAGAAAAAATGGCATCCGTGTCGATCGGCTCGAGCTGCTTGTGTTCGCGTTCGTCCTTGACCACTCCAGTACGAACCCTCGCTCGCCTAAAATCAAGGGCAGAGCACGGTTTGCGGTCGGTGGTGCCCCCCGGGACCCAATCTCACCCTGGGCAAGTGTGGTGCCTAAACCGCCTGACGTGTTACAACGCACTGACGTTGCGGGGTATTTTTGTGCCTGGTGGGAAAGTTGGGTCTGACTGGCGGTTCATTACCGCCAAAGCAGCGCAGTTACAGTCGGGTGCTCACAAGCGGTTTAGGGTGTCCGCAAAGATGAGAACTGGACGACCCGGCACGCTTCTGGCGGTCGGAAAGCCGTGAACGAAATAGGAACAAAAGCCGCGGAATTCAGTCCCGGCGGGTTTCGTCCGCCACCGCCTTTGCCGCCTGGTTGCCGCAAGAACCGGGCAATGGTGCCGGGGATATGTAACCGGGGCAAAACCCCGGGCAAACACGGAACGACCGCGGTTCGATCCGGGTTCAACCATCGAGAAATGTTGGATTTCTGCGGCGACCGTTCGGCAACCGGACATATGCTGCACCTGCTTACCCGGGGTTTTGCCCCCGGGACATGATCTAAAGGATTGAAAACCCATGGCATCCCACCGGGAATTCGAATCCATACGACCGCCGTGAATGGGAAGAAATCGCAGTCCTGTGTCGGCGGACCAAGGGCAGAGCCGCGGCATTCCTTCCCTTTGCCAGCGCCACCGCCGTCGCCTATGTGTTTGCCAGCGGGAGGACCCGATCGGCGCAATGTTTGTCTTCATCATGTCACGGCTGCTGCAGGCTGTCCCGGTGCTGCTGGTGGTGGGCTTTATCGCCTTCGCCATGTTCGCTTACGTCGGCGACCCGGTCAGCATCATGCTCGGCCAGGATTTCCACCGAGGCGCAGCGGGAGGCGCTGGTGCGCCAGCTTGGCCTCGACCAGCCCTTCGTCGTGCAATACGCCGATTTCATATGGTCGGCGTTGCACGGCCAGTTCGGCATTTCCTATCGCCTGGCCCGGCCGGTTTCGGAGTTGATCCTGGAGCGCCTGCCGGCCACGGTGGAACTTTCCTTCGCCGCGGCCGTGCTGGCGCTGCTCGTGGGGGTGCCGATGGGCGTTTATACCGCCATCCGACGTGAGAGCTTGCTGGCGCGGAGCTTCATGATCTTCTCGCTGGTCGGCGTGTCGCTGCCCACCTTCCTGATCGGCATTCTTCTGATTCTCATTTTTTCCGTGCAGCTCGGCTGGCTGCCCAGCTTCGGGCGGGGCGACGTGGTGCGGTTCACTCACTGGAGCACCGGCTTCCTCACCCTCAGCGGCTGGCGCTCGGTGGTGCTGCCGGCGATCACCCTGGGGTTGTTCCAAATGACGCTGATCATGCGCCTGGTCCGGTCGGAAATGCTGGAGGTGCTGCGCAGCGACTACATCAAATTCGCCCGTGCGCGCGGCCTGCCGGAGCATGCGATCAATTTCGGCCACGCGCTGAAGAACACGCTGGTGCCGGTCATCACCATCGTCGGCCTGCAGATCGGCGGCCTGCTGGCGTTTTCGATCGTCACCGAAACGGTGTTCCAGTGGCCGGGCATCGGCCTGCTGCTGGTCCAGTCCATCGCGGTCGCCGACATTCCGGTCATGTCGGCCTATCTGCTGTTGGTGGCGCTGCTATTCGTCAGTATCAATCTGATCGTTGACCTGCTGTACTATGCGGTCGATCCGCGCCTGCGCGCCGGTCGCCGCACCCTGACGGGCGCCCCATGAGCAGCCTGCTCGCGCGCGCCTGGGACAGCGACGCCTGCTTCGCCTTCCGCCGCTCGCCGGTGGCGCTGGGATCGTCTTTGCTGCTTCTGCTCGTGGTGGCGGGCGCGGTGTTCAGTCACTGGCTGGCGCCGCACGATCCGTTCGATCTCGCCAGCCTGAGCGTCATGGACAGCTTCAAGCCGCCGGCGTTCCTGGGCGGCACCGACGCCGACTGGTCCTGGCCGCTCGGTACCGACGACCAGGGCCGCGACGTGCTGTCCGCCATCCTGTACGGCACCCGCATCAGCCTGCTGGTGGGGGTGCTGGCGATCGGTTTCGCCCTCGCGGTCGGCATCGCCATGGGCCTGGTGGCGGGCTACCTGGGCGGCGCCCTCGAGTCCCTGCTGATGCGCATCGCCGACATCCAGTTGACCTTCCCGGCCATCCTGATCGCGCTGCTGGTCGATGGCGTGGTGCGCGCCGCCCTGCCGCGCGACGTGCACGACCGGGTGCAGGTGTACGTGCTGGTATTCGCCATCGGCATCGCCCGCTGGCCGCAATTCGCCCGCACCGTGCGCGGCTCCACCCTGGTCGAGCGCGGCCGCGACTATGTCATGGCCGCAAGGGTGATCGGCCTGCCGTCGTGGCGGATCATGACCAGCCATATCCTGCCCAATGTGCTCGGTCCGGTGCTGGTGATCGCCACCTTGAACCTGGGCCTGGCGATCCTTGACGAAGCGACGCTGTCGTTTCTCGGTGTCGGCCTGCCGCCGGCACAGCCGTCGCTGGGCACGTTGATAAGAATCGGCAACGATTTCCTGTTTTCCGGCGAATGGTGGATCGCGCTGTTTCCCGGCGCCACCCTGGCCGTGCTGGTGCTGTCCATCAATCTGCTGGGCGACTGGCTGCGCGACGCACTGAATCCGCGGCTGCGATGACTCTGCTGGAGGTTGACACCCTCACTGTCGAGTTCCCCACCCGCCGCGGCGTGCTGCGGGCGCTGGACCAGGTGTCCTTCGCCATCGGCTCCGGCGAGGTGCTGGGCGTGGTGGGCGAGAGCGGGGCGGGAAAATCGCTGACCGGTGCTGCCATCATCGGCCTGCTGGAGCCGCCAGGGCGGATTGCCGGCGGTCAGATCCGGCTGGACGGCCGGCGCATCGACACGCTCTCGCCCTCCCAGATGCGCCCGATTCGCGGCCGGCAGATCGGCGCCATTTTCCAGGACCCGTTGACCACCCTGAACCCGTTATATTCGGTCGGCCGCCAGCTGGTCGAAACCATCCAGACGCATCTGAACCTGTCCGACCGCGACGCGCGGGCGCGGGCGGTGCGCTGGCTGGAGGAGGTCGGCATTCCCGCCGCGCCGCAGCGCGTCGGCGCCTATCCGCACGAGTTCTCCGGCGGCATGCGCCAGCGCGTGGTGATCGCCCTGGCGCTGTGCGCCGAGCCGCGCCTGCTCATTGCCGACGAACCCACCACGGCGCTCGATGTGTCCATCCAGGCGCAGATCATCGCCCTGTTGAAACGCCTGACCCGCGATCACGGCACCGCGGTGATGCTGGTGACGCACGACATGGGGGTGATCGCGGAGGCCGCCGACCGGGTGGCGGTCATGTATGCCGGCCGCATCGCCGAAATCGGTCCGGTGCGCGCGGTGGTGCGCGAGCCCGCGCATCCCTACACGGAAGGGCTGATGGGCAGCATTCCCTCATTGACGCAGCGGGTCGGGCGGTTGCGGCAGATCGACGGCGCCATGCCGCGGCTGACGGAAATTCCGCCCGGCTGCGCGTTCAACCCGCGCTGCCCGAAGATGTTTCACCGCTGCCATGAGCAGCCGGACCTGTTCGACGCCGGTGCCACCCGTGCGGCCTGCTGGCTGCACGAGCCTCGCGCTTGGATGGGCGCGGATGCCTGAGGCGCCAGCTTCCGTGCAGGCAGCCACCGGCGTGCCGATGCTGCAGGCCGTCGGCGTCTCGCTGAGCTTCGACGTCTCCAGGCCATGGCTGCAACGCACCCTGGCCGGCGAGCGGCGCAGGAAGCTGCGCGCCGTGGATGGAATCGATTTCTCCATCCCCCGCGGCACCACGCTGGCGCTGGTGGGCGAGAGCGGCTGCGGCAAGACCACGCTGGCGCGCCTGGCCGTGGGGCTGTACGCGCCGAGCGCGGGAGAGATTCTGTTCGCCGGGCAGCGGCTGTCAGCGGTGCGTGCCCAGCCCGCCCTGCGGCGGCGCATGAACATGATCTTCCAGGACCCCTATGCCTCGTTGAACCCGCGCTGGCGGGTGCGCGATATCGTCGCCGAGCCGATCCGGGCGTTCAACCTGCTGTCGTCGCCGGCGGCCATCGCCGAGCGGGTCGGCACCTTGCTCATGCAGGTCGGATTGTCGCCGGCGGACGGCGAGAAATTCCCGCACGCCTTCAGCGGCGGCCAGCGCCAGCGCATTTCGATCGCGCGCGCGCTGTCGAGCGAGCCGGAGTTCCTGGTCTGCGACGAGCCGACCAGCGCGCTCGATGTCTCGGTGCAGGCGCAGATTCTCAACCTGATGCGCGATCTGCAGGAACGGCTGGGGCTGACCTTCCTGTTCATCAGCCACAACCTCGCCGTGGTGCGGCACATGTCGGACCGGCTGGGGGTGATGTATCTCGGCCGCATCGTCGAACTCGGCCCCGGCGAGTCGGTGTTCGGCACCCCGCGCCACCCATACACGCGCCTGCTGCTGGAGGCGGTTCCCGACCTCGGCATGCTCGGCCGCTCGCGCACGCCGGTCGGCGGCGAGGTGCCGAGCCCGATCGACCCGCCGCCCGGCTGCGCCTTCCATCCGCGCTGTCCGCTCGCCAATGCGCGCTGCCGCGTCGAGAAACCGCCGCACACACGCCTCGCCACCGCGGCGGGCGAGGTGCTGGTCGCCTGCCACGCGGTGGCGGAAGGAAGGGACACCGCCTGACGTCTTTCACCAGCCACGCATCGCGGAGCAAAGGATGGACATTTACCATGTGTGGTGCGACCTCAAGCCCGGGGTCCGCGACATGCAGTTCCACGAGAACGTGGACCGCTGCATGAACCACCTCCTCGCCGAAAAGCTGATCGAGTCCTGGCGTCTGACCCGCCGTAAGCTGGGCCTCGGACCATCTTGCCTGGGCGAGTGGCACCTGATGATCGAGTTGCGCGACCTACGCCAGCTGGAGGACGCGTTCCAGCGCATGGCCACCCGTGGCGATCCCGAGGAAGGGCAGCACCACGGCATGAACGCGCTGGTGACCAACGCGACATTTGGGCTGACACGCGATTTTCCCGATCCGGTCCGCAAGCGTGGGCAAGAGCGGTTCTGAACGGGTGGGCTGCGAAGGAAGCAAGGCCAGGACAGAGCCCTGACCTTGCTTCCTTCGCAGCCATATCCGCCAGGTTCTGTTCGTGCCAACTAGTATTGACTCGCACGGCGCAAACCAGTGGCCAAGCAGGAAATCAGGGCGCGAAGACTTGCGGCATGGCAGGCCGTGTCCGGAACCGTCGTCCTTTGTGCGCTCGTTTTGTGGCCACATCCCATGTCCGGGCCCAATTCGGCCGCAGCGGACGGACTGCCGGGACTGCGCCTGGTTGCCGAACTCCGCCGCGACCATCCGGGTAGCTGGCCCGCTTTTTTCGGCGTCATCTGGAGTTCCGACGGCCAAAAAGTGACTGCCTACAGCGAATGGAGCGACGCGATCACCGTCTGGAATGCGAACCGTAGCGGGGCGCAGGATTTCCGCCGCTATGGCGACAACTTTGTCGGCCCCGCCCCGGGGCACCGGTTCCGTCCAATTGGGCGACCAACCTCGTGGCATCGCCTGACGGGAGTGTCCTGGCCGTCACCTCCGGCAGCGCCGAACATCGGCCGCTTGCCTTGTACTCGACGACATACTGGCGCAAACTGGCCGACATTCCCGGCCCGGCTCCTGTCAATCTGAGGGACGGGCCGAGCGCCGTGGCCTTTTCCCCGGACGGACATCTCATTGCAGACGCAACCTCGCTGGATGTCATGGTCTACGACCTCGCGACGGGCCGCATGATCCTCCGCTTCACGGCCTTCACCCTGGAAGAGAACGGTTGCTGCATCAGCAGCGTTGCGTTCAGCCCGGATTCCAGGGAGATTGCTGTCGCGGACGCACGCCCATCCATCACTTGGCGCCGCGGGGAGGACGACGAGACCCCCGGCCCCGGTGCGAATCTTTCGTGTCGCCGACGGCGCGTTTGTGGCAGCGTATCCGTCCACGGCCTGGCGCGTGAAGCAAGTGGCCTGGGACCGGCAAGGGCGGTTCACGGCATTCCTGACGAATGAAGCCCTGTACTTGTGGAATCCGGCCGTGCCCGGGCCCGGTCGAGTGATCCACATCCCGGGCTTGGCGAATTCTTTCTCGCTCGCGCCAGACGGCAGAAAGCTCGCGATCGGCATACGCGATTCCGTTGCCGTCTTCGCCATCGAAGGCCAGCCGTAATCGTCCATCTTGGGGCGGATCTCCCCGGCCACGTGTCGGAGGGCGAGGCGGGTCGCGGTCGAGCGTTGGCTCGGCCTGCCGGATAGGGTTCGACGCGGCCACGGGACCTGACTCTACCGGGCGGCGAAAAAGGGCGCGCGCCGGGGAAACACGGAAACACGCGAAAGCGAGATTCGAGAGACACGCGACCGGCGCAAGAATGATTGGCCGAGCCGCGCAATCCTACTCTTTTCCCCCGACCGTTGCATCTCCGAGTGAACCCGGCCGACTTTATCGGCGCCCGGTCAGACAGTTATGATGCGAAGCGGGCGAGCTGCGGCACAGGAGGTGTACCGCGTCAGCATACGATATCGACCGGATCGCGTTGGCCTGTGACGGCGTTTCCGTTCCAGGCAAGCGACCATTCTTTGACAGCGGGCAACAGGTACGGCTAGTCGACGATATGAGTCTGTCCAGAGCCGAATCGTGCAGGGCGTCGCGCGCGTTCTGATTGCCGGCGCCGGCCCGGTGGGGCTGGCCTCGGCGTTGCGCCTGGCCCAGCTCGGTGTGCCGGTGACCGTGCTGGAGAAGCGCATGCAGCTCGGCCGGGTGCAGCGCGCCTCCGCCTGGCTGCCGCCCACGCTGGAGGTATTCGAGCAGCTCGGCATCCTCGACGGCGCGCTCCGCACCGGCCTGCAGGTGCAGCGGATCACCTATCTCCGCGCCGGCGCGGCGAGGCCGCTCGCCCGGTTCAGCCTCGGGCTGCTGGCCGGCGAAACAAGGTTCCCGTTCCGCCTGCATCTCGATCAGGGCTCGGTGGCGGCGGCGCTGGCAGCGCGGCTCACCGCCTATCCGCATGTTCGTCTGGCCTTCGACGCCGAGGTCGTGCGGGTCGACCAGGATGCGGCCGGGGTTGCGGTGCGCGTCCATTCCGCCCGCGGCGAGCGAGTGGAGCGCGGTGCCTATCTGCTGGCTGCCGACGGCATGGGCAGTGCGGTGCGGGGCTGCCTGGGCATCGGCCTTGAAGGCGTGCCGGTGGTCCGCCGTCTGCTGCAGGTGATGACCCCGGTCGATCTGCGCGAGCTGGTGCCCGGAGCCGATGACGCCACCTGGATCCATGCCCCGGGCGGCTGGTGCGGCCTGTTGTGCATGCCCGATCTCTGGCAGATCGCCGTGCCGTTGCCCGAGGACGAGTGCCAGGAGGCAGCCCTCGACGATCGCACGCTGCGCGCCCGGCTGGCCCGGTTTCTGCCGTTCGGCGTCGGCGTGCTGCCGATGGTTGAGCGTGCGGTGCAACCGGTGCGACGCCAGGTTGCAGGCACCTACGCCGTCGGCCGGGTCCTGTTGGCTGGCGACGCCGCTCACCAGGCGCAGACCCGCGCCGGGCTGAACATGAATTGCGGCCTGCACGACGCCATGGCCGCGGCCGAGGCGCTGGCCACGGCACTGCACCGGCCGGAGGCGGCGGGCGCGGCGCTCGAGCATTATGCGCGTGAGCGGCGACGGGTCGCCGTTGCCCAGTTGCTGCCCTATGCCGACCGCGCCGTTCCGGGCGACGAGGCCTGGGCCGCCGATCTGGCCGGTGCCGTGGCCGATGAGGCGCGGGCGCAAGCCTGGCTGCGCGCTGCCTGCATGCTGGACATGCCGGGGTTTCGTGCCCCCGTAGCCGCGCCCGCCCTGCCGGCGTGAAGCAAGGCCGTGCAGAGTCCTGGCCTTGCTTGCTCTTGTGACACGCCCCGCAGCCCCCTATTCAGCATCCATGGGGCGAAGCAGTCGCATGTACCAGGAACCTGGAGGGGGACAGCCACCATGAGGACCGGATGGATCATCGCCGCCGTTCTGGCGGTTGCGGCGGCGCTGCCTGCGCAGGCGAAGACACTCGTCTACTGCACCGAGGGCTCGCCGGAGAACTTCAACCCGATGATCAACACCACCGGGACCACCTTCATCGCCAACCGCCCGGTCTATGACCGGCTGACCGATTTCAAATACGGCACCACCGAGGTCGAACCAGGACTGGCCGAGAAATGGGATGTCTCCGAGGACGGCCGCACGATTACGTTTCATCTCCGCCACGACGTAAAATGGCATTCCAATAAAAACTTCAAGCCCACCCGGAATTTCACTGCGGACGACGTGATCTTCAGTTTCGAACGACAGTGGAAGGACAGTAATCCCTACCACAAGGTTTCGGGAGGTGGATATGATTACTTCAATGATATGGGTCTGCCCAAGCTGCTGGATGGCATAGACCGCATCGATGATTTCACTGTGCGCTTCCGCCTGAAGGAACCGCAGGCGCCGTTCCTGGCCAATCTGGCGATGGATTTCGCCGCCATCCAGTCGAAGGAATATGCCGACGCCCTGCTGGCCCTCGGTAAGCCGGAACTGATCGACCAGGAGCCCATCGGCACCGGACCGTTCGAGTTCGTCGCCTATCAGAAGGACAGCACCATCCGTTATCGCGCCTTCAAGCCGTTCTGGGGCGAGGGCGCGAAAATCGACACGCTGGTTTTCTCGATCGCCAAGGATCCGGCGGTGCGGCTGGCCAAGCTGCGCGCCAACGAATGCCAGATCGCCCCCTATCCGAACCCAGCCGACCTGCCGGCGATCCGCGAGGATAAGAACCTGCAGCTGCTGTCCCAGCCCGGCCTGAACATCGGTTATCTGGCCTTCAACAATCTGAAGCCGCCCTATACTGACAAGCGCGTGCGCCAGGCGATCAACTACGCCATCGACAAGAAATCGATCCTGACCGCGATTTACCAGGGCGCCGGCCAGCCGGCGAAGAATTCGATTCCGCCGACGCTGTGGAGCTACAACGACAAGATCACCGATTATCCCTACGACCCGGTGAAGGCGAAGGCGCTGCTGGCCGAGGCCGGCTTGCCGGACGGTTTCGAAACAACGCTGTGGGCTATGCCGGTGCAACGCCCGTACAACCCCGATGCCCGGCGCATGGCCGAGCTGATCCAGTCCGATCTCGCCCGGGTGGGCATCAAGGCCAGTATCGTCAGCTACGAATGGGGCGAGTACCGCAAGCGGGTGCAGAACGCCGAGCATGGCGCCGCCCTGCTGGGCTGGACCGGCGACAATGGCGATCCGGACAATTTCTTCAATCCGCTCGCCGGATGTCTGGCGGCGCGGGTCGGCGGCGGCAGTGCGTCGAAATGGTGCAACCAGGATTTCCAGGCGCTGATTGACAAGGCCGCGTCCATCACCAGCCAGGCCGAGCGCAGCAAGCTCTATGAGCAGGCGCAGGTGATCATGCACGAGGAGGCGCCGTTTTTCCTGATCGCCCACTCGGTGGTGTTCCTGCCGTTGCGCAAGGAGGTCACCGGGGTCAGGCTCAGCCCGCTGGGCGGCATGCGGTTCGACAAGATCGACGTGAAGTGACGTGACCCGCGCCGGGTGAGGGGAGCGTCGCCGCGTGTTCCGCTTCCTGCTCCGCCGCCTCGGGCTGATCGTGCCGACCTTCATCGGTGTGACCTTCCTCGCCTTCATGCTGATCCGGCTTGTGCCCGGCGACCCGATCGAGGTGCGGGTGGGCGAGCACGGCATCGCGCCAGAGCGTTTGGCCGAACTGCGCCACGAGTACGGTCTCGACCAGCCGCTGTGGAAACAGTTCCTCGACTATGAAGTGGGGGTGGTCACCGGCGGGCTCGGCGTGTCGGTGGTAACGCACCAGCCGGTGTGGACCGAGTTCACCACCCTCTTTCCCGCCACTCTCGAACTGTCGCTGTGTGCCATTTCCCTCGGCCTGCTGATCGGCCTGCCCCTGGGCATCATCGCGGCGGTGAAGCGCGGCTCGGCCTTTGATTACGGGCTGATGGGATTGGCGGTCACCGGTGCCTCCATGCCGATTTTCTGGTGGGGGCTGATGATGATCCTGGTGTTCTCGGTGGCCCTGGGCTGGACGCCGGTGTCGGGCCGGATCAGCGACATGTATGACGTGGAGCCGTGGAGCGGCTTCATGCTGATCAACTCCTGGTTCAGCGACGACCGCGGCGCCTTCGGCTCGGCGGTGAGCCATCTGATCCTGCCGGCGATCGTGCTGGGCACGCATCCACTGGCGGTGGTGGCGCGGATGACCCGTTCGGCCATGCTCGACGTGCTGGGCGAGGATTACATCCGCACCGCGCGCGCCAAGGGCCTGTCCGCCGGGCGGGTGGTGATCGTGCATGCGCTGCGCAATGCGCTGATCCCGGTGGTGACGGTGGTGGGGTTGCAGGTCGGCGCGCTGCTGGGCGGGGCCATTCTGACCGAAACGATTTTTTCCTGGCCCGGCGTCGGCCATTGGCTGGTGGAGAGCATCCAGCGCCGCGATTATCCGGTGCTGCAAGGCGGCACGCTGCTGGTGGCGACGCTGGTCATTCTGGTCAATCTCGGCGTGGACATGACCTACGGCTTTCTGAACCCGCGGATACGCCGATGACCGCCCCGCCGGTTGCCGCCGCCGCGACGCTGCCCGTCGCCGCCCCGATGCCCGGCCGCGTCCGCCTGTTCTGGCGCGGCTTCGCCGAGAACAGGGGCGCCGTGCTCGGCCTCGCCTTCATGGCGGTCCTCTCGCTGCTGGCCATCACCGCCGACATCGCCGCCCCGCATTCACCGATCGAGCAGTACCGCAGCGCGTTCCTCTCCCCGCCGGTCTGGGAGCAGGGCGGTTCCTGGAATTTCATGCTCGGCACCGACGATGTCGGCCGCGATATTCTCTCGCGCCTGATCTACGGCGCCCGCCTGTCGCTCCTGATCGGCTTTTCGGTGGTGACGCTGGCGCTCAGTTGCGGCACCGCGCTCGGCCTCACCGCCGCCTTCGCCGGCGGCATCATCGACAGTGTCATCATGCGGGTGATGGACATCCTGCTGGTGTTCCCGAGCCTGCTGCTGGCCATCGTCATCGTCGCCATTCTCGGCCCCAGCCTGTTCAACGCCATGCTGGCGGTGGCTTTGGTCACGTTGCCCGGCTACACGCGACTGGCGCGCGCGTCCGCCCTGTCCGAATTGTCGCGCGACTACGTCACCGCCACCCGCTGCGCCGGGGCGGGGCGGCTGCACCTGATGTTCAACACCGTGCTGCCGAACTGCCTGGCGCCGCTGATCGTGCAGGCCTCGCTCGGCTTCTCCGGCGCCATTCTCGACGCCGCCGCCCTCGGCTTTCTCGGCCTCGGCGCCCAGCCGCCGACGCCGGAATGGGGCACTATGCTGGCCGGGGCGCTGCAGTACTATCAGCGTGCCTGGTGGGTGCTGGCCTTCCCCGGGTTGTGCATTCTGCTCACCGTGCTCGCCTTCAACCTGTTCGGCGACGGTCTGCGCGACGCCCTCGATCCGAAGCTGAAACGCTGATGCCGCTGCTGGACATCCGCAACCTGGCGGTCGAGTTCGCCACCGCCCGCGGCCGCTTCCGGGCGGTGGAGGGAGTCGATGTCAGCGTCGAGGCGGGCGAAATCCTGTGCATCGTCGGCGAATCCGGGTCCGGCAAAAGCGTGTCCATGCTCGCCGCCATGGGGCTCATAGGCTGGCCCGGCCGCGTTTCCGCCGCGGCGATGCGCTTCGCCGGCACCGACCTGTCGGCTCTTTCGTCGCGCCAGCGCCGGCAGGTGGTCGGCAAGGACATGGCCATGGTGTTCCAGGAGCCGATGTCGAGCCTGAACCCCTGCTATCCCATCGGCTGGCAGATCGCCGAGGCGCTGCGCGCCCATCACGCCGTGCCGCGCGCGCTGGTGCGCGACCGGGTGGTGGAACTGCTCGACCAGGTCGGCATTCCCGCGCCCGCCACGCGCATGGGGGCGTTTCCGCACCAGTTGTCCGGCGGAATGAACCAGCGCGTCATGATCGCCATGGCGATTTCCTGCAACCCGAGGCTGCTGATCGCCGACGAGCCAACGACGGCGCTGGATGTGACCATCCAGAGGCAGATTCTCGATCTTCTCGTCGACCTGCAGCGCCAGCGCGGCATGGGGCTGGTGCTGATCACCCACGACATGGGCGTGGTGGCGGAAACCGCGCACCGGGTGCAGGTGATGTATGCCGGACAGACGGTCGAGGAACAGCCCACCGATGCCCTGTTCGCCGCCCCGCGCCACCCCTACACCGCCGCCCTGCTGGATGCGCTGCCCGAGCGCGCCATGGGCCGCGCCCGCCTGCCCACCATTCCCGGCGTGGTGCCCGGCATTGACGACCGCCCGCAAGCCTGCCTGTTTAACCCGCGCTGCCGTTTCGCCGACGATCTGTGCCGCGCGCTCGCACCCGGCCTGACCGGCCCGCCCGGCCGCCGCGCCCGCTGCCACTATCCGCTGGCGCAGGCCGAGGCCGCGGCATGACCGTGCTCATGCAGGCCGAGGGGTTGCGCCGCCACTACAAGGCCGGCCGTGGGTTGTTCGCCAGGCCCGGCGTGGTGAAAGCCGTCGACGGGGTGTCCTTCGCCGTGCGCGAGGCCGAGACGCTGGCCATCGTTGGCGAATCCGGCTGCGGCAAGTCCACCCTCGCCCGCATGGCGACGCTGATGGAAATCCCCACCGGCGGCGAGTTGCTGATCGACGGCCAGCCCACCTCCGGCGCCGGCGAGGCCGAGCGCCGCCGCCTGCGGTTGAATGTGCAGATGGTGTTCCAGAATCCCTATGGCTCGCTCAATCCGCGCAAGACCGTGGGATCGATCCTGGAGGAGCCCCTGGGGCTGAACCGCCGTGGCGACCGGTCCGCGCGCGAGCGCGCCGCGCGCGCCATGATGGACCGGGTGGGGCTGCGCCAGGACCAGTACGGCCGCTATCCGCATATGTTCTCCGGCGGCCAGCGCCAGCGCATCGCCATCGCCCGCGCGCTGATGCTCAACCCGCGCATCGTGGTGGCCGACGAGCCGGTCTCGGCGCTGGACGTGTCCATCCAGGCGCAGGTGCTGAACCTGATGATGGATTTGCAGGACGAGTTCCGCCTCGCCTATCTGTTCATCAGCCACGATCTCAGCGTGGTCCGCCACATTGCCCGCGAGGTTCTGGTCCTCTATTGCGGCCGGCCGGTGGAACACGCGCGGAAGGAATCCCTGTTCGACGCGCCGCGCCACCCCTATACGCGGGTGCTGCTAGCCGCCACCCCCAGCGTTGACCCGCGCCACCGCAAGCATGAAATAGCGGTGAAAGGCGAGTTGCCCTCGCCGCTGAACCCGCCGCCGGGCTGTGCCTTCGCCTCCCGCTGCCCGCACACGACGGATCGCTGCACCGCCGAGCGTCCAGACTGGCGCGAGGTCGGCGGTCACTTTGTGGCCTGCCACCACGCCGAGGCGATATGATACGACGATCACTCCTGCCCGTTCCCTTTTGAACCGGAGACACCTCATGCGCATCGACGCCATTCCCATCGGCGACTCGCCCCCGAATGACGTGAACGTCGTCGTGGAGGTTCCCATCGGCGGCGAGCCGATCAAATACGAAATGCACAAGGCCGCCGGCACCCTGTTCGTCGACCGGTTTCTCTACACGCCGATGCGCTATCCCGGGAATTACGGCTTCGTGCCGCACACCCTGTCCGACGACGGCGACCCGATCGACGTGCTGATTGCCAACACCACCCCGATCGTGCCCGGCGCGGTCATCAACGTCCGCCCGGTCGGCGTGCTGAAGATGGAGGACAATGCCGGCGGCGACGAAAAGATCATCGCCGTGCCGTCGGCCCATATCACCCAGCGCTACATCAAGATCGAGTGCTACAGCGATCTGCCGGTTATCACGCAGCAGCAGATCAAGCACTTCTTCGAACACTACAAGGACCTGGAACCCGGCAAATGGGTCAAGGTCATCGCCTGGGGCGACGCCGCGGAGGCGAAACGGCTTATCCTGGAGTTGATCGCGCGGGCGAAGGCTTAACAGGCTGCGGCTTCTATCAGGGCTGGACCGTGAGGGTCGGGTTGAAGGGCAGCAGGCCGCGGATGTATTGCTCGACGAAAAGATCGACATTGGCGATCGGCGAGCGCGGCACGAACACAAGGTCAAAGGCCTGGAGTTCGACATCCTGGTCCGGCGCCTCGCCGCGCAGCACACGGTCGAGATCGATGCTGCGCACATCGCGCGTGCCGTCCGGCCTTGTGCGCACCAGCAGCGTCTGCGAGGTATAGGCGGTTGTTTTCAGCCCGGCCGCCGCGGCGACCGCCTGGGTGATCGTGGTGCCGCCAACCAGCGGCTGCGCCCCTTGCTGGTTGACCTCGCCGGCGACGAAAACCCGGTTGGACGGCTGCGCGCGCACCAGCACCGCCAGGTCCGGGGCCTTCAGGGTGGCCGCATAGGCCTGCAACAGCCTGGCCCGCAGTTCCGGCACCGACAGCCCGGCCGCCGTGACCTCGCCGATCAGGGCCAGCGCGATCATGCCGTCCGGGCGGATGACCTGGCGTTCGCTGAGTTCCGGCGTATAGAAAAACTTCACTTCAATTTCATCGCCGGCATGTAGCACGCTCGCCGGCGCCGGACGCAGGCTGGCGGCGTCCGCCAAGGCGGGCGCCGGCGAACTGCCGCCGCAGCCAACAAGGGCGAGGGCGAAGAGCGGCGGCAGCAGCGCCGGCACGGCGCGCACAAGCGTCACCGCACGGGGCAGCTGGTTGCTGCCGGTTTGCCAACAAGCGAGGCGGCGGCTGCGTTTACGCGCACCAGCGCTGCCACATGCTCAACACCGGCAGGGCGCAGACGCACAAGCACCACGCGCTCGCCGCGGTCAGCACCGGGTTGCGGAATTTCCAGTGCCGCCAACCATTTTTCTCGTCCAGGGCATCGAGCGCCTCGCGCACATGGGCCGCCGCCACCTGCTGCGCATTGGCGCCGAAAGCGGTGATCAGCGCATTGTCCGCAATCGTGTTGATTCGTCGCGGAATGCCGCGCGCGTGGGACAGAATCAGCCGCAGCGCCTGCGGAGTGATCACGTCTCTTGGCTGCCGGCCGGCCCGGCGGAGCTGAAACCCGATATAGGCGGCGGCATCGCGATGGCCCAGCGAGGACAGTACCGCCTGGATGGCGATGCGTTGACGCAGGCTCCGCTGATCGAAGGCAGCCAGGGTTTGCCAGAACTCGGGCTGGCCGACCAGGATGGTCTGCTGGCGCCCGTCCACACCGGTCTCGAAGTTCGATAGCAGCCGCAGGATCTCCAGCGATCCGCGCGGCAACGCCTGCGCTTCGTCGACCACGATGACCACGCGCCGCCCATCGGCGCTCGAGCGTTCGATCGCCTCATGAATGCGCCAGAGCTCGCCCGGCAGAAGATCGCCTGCCTCCCGCACGCCCAGTTGCGATCCCAGCCAGCGGATCAGCTGTGTCGGCTCCATCAGCGGGTCCGGCAGGCGCAGCAGGTGAAGCCGCCGTTCCCGCAGCAAGGCCAGCGCGATGCCAAGCAGCGTGGTCTTGCCGGTGCCGGTCTCGCCGGTGAGGGCAATGAACGGTTTGCGTGTCAGCACGCCATAGAGCAGGGTCGCCAGCGCCTCGCGATGGCCGGAGGCAGGAAACACCTCTGCCGGTACTTGCGCGGTGGCGAAAGGATGGTGCGAGAAACCGAAGAACGTCAGATACATTGCGTGTGCCTTCAGGTCCCATTTCTTGCGGAGGGGGATCGCAGGCGAGGGGTTACAGGGTTCGTGCCAGCCATGGCGGCAGGTGGTCGCGCTGGCGATTGAAGACGATGCCGAGCATGCACCCACCCAGGCGGCTGATTTCCTCCGTCGTATGCATGATTGCCGCCCGATTCGTCGTCTCGGCCCGCACCACCAGGATGCTGCCGTCGCAGAACCGCGACAAAGCGACCGAATCAGGCACGCTCGCCGCGGCCGGGCAATCGAGCACGACTAGCGAATAGCGGGCGCGCGCAAGGTCCAACACCCGCTGCATCTCGGCCGCCCCCATGTCCAGCAGAGGATGGCACGATTCGGCAAAATGCGCCATGTGCAAACGATCCGAGCCGATCGCCGGGGGCAGGGCCGCGTCGATGCTGCCCCATTGGCGGAAGGAGCCGACGAGGGTGGGCCGCGCATCGCAGGTCGGCGCACAATCCACCAGGAGCACCGGCTGACCGACTTCCGCGGCAGCCGCCTTGGCCAGCCCGGTCGCCACCGTGCTGGTGCCGTCTTTTGGCGCGCACGCGAGAATTTGCAGAACACAGGCGCGGTCCCCGGTTTTCAAGGCGCGCACCGCGTACAGCAAGCGGATGAACTCGGCGGCGCCCTGGCCGGGCGACACAGCATGAATCGCCGGTCCGGCGCCATCGGCAGGCGTCAGAAGCGGCAGGCTTGCACGCTCAAGAGCCTGAAAGACCTTGCTCATGCCATCTTGTTCCGTCTCCGTCATAGGCACTGCCCTGGCCGATTCGTCGTTCTGACAGCCTGTCGGAGTTACGCCCTTCGCGCAACTTGCGGTCAAGAATTCAGCCTTTCCGGGACAGAGCCCTTGGCCTTCCTTTCCTCCGGAATACCGGCTGACCTAAACTATACGCATGCTCCGAGTTCGCGGCGAGGTCGCCAGGAAGGCTTGCAACACCCATGCTAAGGTCCCCCCTGCGGAAAACGCTGCAGCCGATTCGTTTTCTGCGATGACACCGGGCGCTGATCCGCGGCCCCAACACCCCCAAGCGTCGCGGGCACAGATGCGAACAACAGGAATAATCTGATGCCCCGCCCCGTCGGCACGGATGGCCGGAGCGACGGGTCCAGGCCTTGGTCCGCCGCGCCACCCTCGCTGCGCGAAATCGCCGCCGGGGTGTGGCGGTCGCGACGGGTGATTCTGCTGTCGATGCTGGCGACCCTGCTGTGCACCGCGGTCGCGGTCGTGGTCGTCACGCCGCACTACACCGCGCAGGCGAAACTGCTGGTGCTGCTGTCGTCCGAATACGCCGTCCGCCGCGATGCCGGGGAGGGCGGCACTGTGAACGCCATCCTCGACCGGGATGCGTTCCTGAAGGCGGAAACCGAAATCCTGACCAGCCCCGTGGTCGGCCGCAGCGTCATCGGCAGCGTCGGCGGGCCGCGGCTGTATCCGGACGCCTACAAGGCGCCGGGCCTGGTCGCCCGCGTCGTCGGCCTCCTTCGCCACGCCCTTACCAACGGCTCCGGCGCCGCCCGTTCGGCGACCCCCGAGCAGCGCGTGCTCGAGCAGCTGGATGCCCATCTCACGACCGTGGCCGACAAAGCAGGCAACGTCATCACGGTGACGTTCACCCATCCCGATGCGGTGGTGGCCGCCGAGGTGGTGAACGCCACGGTGCATTTCTATCTGCATCTGCGAAGCGAGATCTATGCCGACGTTCAGTCGGACGCGGTCGCCGAACAGGCGCGCACCATGCGCACCCGGCTGGACGAAGCGGTCACCGCCTATGCCGCTTTCAAAGCGAACAACGGCATCGCCAATTACGACACCCAACGCGAACTGTTGCTGCGCCAACGCAGCGACATCGGTCGCGAGGTCCAAATCGCCGAGAGCGCGCTGCAGCAGGCGGCCCGGCGCCTGCAGGCCATCGACCGCGACCTGGCCGGTACGGCCAGCGATGTCGTGCTGTACCGCGATACAGATCTGCAGGCGCGGATAGACAAGCTGAAAACCGCGATCGACGAACTGCGGCTGCGAGAGTCGATGGTCCAGCAGCATTACCAGGAGGACGCCCGCCCGCTGGTCGAGTTGCGGGCTCAGATTGCCGACGCCGTCGCCGAACTCGCCCGTGTGCAGGCCGACCGGCGGCCGACGGTGACGCGCCAGGGACGCAACCCGGTCTATGACGGGCTGCTGCTCGACCAGACGCGAACCCGACAGGAACAGAGCGCGCTCGAGGCGCGGGTGGCGGCGGCACGGCAACAGCTCGCGGAGACGGATTCGGCGATCGCCCGGCTTGAGAGCAACGAAGTGGAGTTGCAGCGGCTTGAGCGCGAACGCGCCGTCATCGAACAGAACTACCGCTCCATTCTGAAGACGCTGGAAGAGCGGCAGATGCTGGAGGGCATTGCGGCGCACCGGCTGGCCAATATCCGCCCGATCGAAAACGCCGCCATCCCGTTCGCCAGCAGCCGGGTGCGCCTGACGGTGCTCGTGGCTGGCGTGATCATGAGCCTGGCCATCGGCGTGCTGGCGGCGATCCTCAGTCATCTGCTGCGGCGTGGCTTCCTCTCCGCCGAGGCGGTCGAGCGTTCGACCGGCCTGCCGGTGCTCGGGGTGGTGCCGCAGATGCCGGGGCGGGCCGGGGCGGTGCCGGCGGGCAGCGACACAACGCTGTCCTGACCCCGTTTGCGTGGCGCGCGCTGGAACTGTCCGGGAAGGTGGGCGACGGTTCCTCCGCTTTAACAGGGATCAGACTATTTTTTTGTATTTTTACAACAAATAAGTAAGAATTTTTGCTTGTGCGATGCACGGCTGCCCTGGGCTCGAGCCAGTCGCTGCGTGCTTGTTGCTGCTGCGGCTTTGGGGTAAACTAACGAAGCGCTTGGCTCGTTGGCTGACCCTATGTCTCTCGGGATTGCAGAGATCATGTGAAAAAGGATTACGCCCAGTTGCGCCCGCCCACAATTTCGCGTCGCCGATTGCTAGCTGGCACCGCGGTCGTGGCGGGGGCCTATGGGCTGAACGGCGTCTCGCCGCGCTGGCCGGAGCAAGCTGCGGATCGTCCCGAAAGCCTGTTCGGCGGACCTTTGCTGCCCCAGTTCAGGGCCGATGCCGGCGCGGTGATGGCGCTGGCAGAGCGGTTCCCCTGGATCCACTATGGCGAAAAACCGTCGGCCCCGCTGCAGATCGCCAACGCGTTCGACCCGTCGCTCGCGTTGCATTCCCGCCCCAGCGAGGGGTATCTGGGGGAGCGTCAGTTTCATCTCGGTGCCGGCCGGGCCGTGGTGCCGTGGGCGCCGATGTTCGAGCGACCAACGTCCGTGGTCACGGCGAATGCCGACCTGCGGGCCCAGGTCGGCGTCGACCGCCTGTTCATAAAAGACGAGGGCAGCGACGAGATTGCGATCTATGGCAACAAGGTACGCAAGTACGAATTTCTCATCCCGAATCTCTATTATGGTGGCGTGCGGAAAATTTATTCGCACGGGGCGTACGGCAGCAATCACTGTGCCCATTTGGCACTGACCGCCCGGTTCGCGGAATTCCATGCGGCGCCGCGAACCCAGGGTATGGAGGTTGTGCTCAATTTATACCCCCAGGCGATCACCGAAAACGTGATCACCAAGCTGCGCCTGCTGGCAGCCAGCGGCGTGAGCCTGAAGTTCCTGGAAGGTGACACCGCGGTCGGCCTGTCCATCGGCCTGCTCAGCCAGATGAACAAAACCACGGCGCGCAGCGCCGAAGGTTTCATCGATCCGGGCGGTTCATCCCCCTTGGCTGTGCTCGGGCATGTCGAGGCGGCGATGGAACTTGCCCGGCAAATCGCCAGCCGCTCCTGCGGGTTGGACACCCATCCCGATTACGTGTTCCTGCCGATCGGCACCGGCGGTACCGCCATGGGGCTGGTCCTCGGGTTTTATCTGCTGGGATGGCCGACCCGCGTCGTCGCCACCTGTTCGCAGGACAAAAGCCTGCTGGCCAAGCTGGTGGTCAACGGCGATATCGTCGAGCCGTTCGACATTGCGCATGCCAAGCACCTGCTGGCGGAATCGATGCCGTGGGTACGCAAGCTCGGCCTGATTGCCGACAACGTCACCCCTGCGGATATCCTGAAGGACAGGTTTTTCTTCGACAATGAGACCTGGCGCCCCGGGTACGGCAAAATGTCCGCCAGTGTCGCGGACGGTGCGCGGATGGCGAGGGAGCACGGGATCACCCTGGATGGGACATTTTCGGCCAAGGCGTTCCATACAATGACTCTGTATGCGCGAAACGGCTTGCTGAAAAACCGACGGGTGCTGTTCTGGAATACCTACCAGCGCTTTCCATTTGAGACTCTGATTCCGGAAAACGACGCCTGGATGAAGGATTTTCCCGACGATATTCAAACGCGACTGGTCCAGGTCTGATGGACTTGTCCTGAATGCGGCCACGAGTCCGGCGAATTGTTCTGTTTGTGTATATTGCAGTGGTTCTAATTGGTTTTTTGCTTTGTAGGATTTTTAGCGCCGAGATTCAGGCAAGTCTGCTCGCAATGCATGGCGCCGACGGTTGGGCGTGCTGGAAACAGTATGCGCTCGGGGCCGCGATCCTGTTCATCGCATTTGCCGTCAGTATTTTCTTTTCGCTACCTGTAGGACCTCTGGGTTATGTCGCCTTCGGGTATTTCTATGGTCCCTATGAGGGTACGGTCATTGCGGATGTCGCCGCCACAACCGGCTCGGTCGTGGCTTTCATTTTTTTTCGCACTGCCATTCCCCAGAGCGATGCGTTGCAGCGCGTTGCTCTCAAGAACGTCTGTATTACGTTGCTTTTGTTAAGAAGTTCCCCGTGGATTCCAAATCCGCTGATCACGTTGTTCTGCAGCGCCTTCGACATCGGCATCGTCACCTTCGCGTTGACCACCTTTTTCGGGACCATGCCTCTCATTGCCGTCTATACGCTCGCGGCCAACCGGCTGCATGCCCATCTCGATGTTTCTGTCCTCTATTCGACTGATTTTGCCGTGGCAATCTGCCTGTTGAGTGCCGTCTCACTGCTCGGCTTCCTGAAGCCGGTGAGGACCGCTCTCGCCTCCCTGAAGGCCGTTCAGGCAGGAGATGCCGGGGATGACAACGCGCCCCCTGGCCGGCTGCGGAAAAATGTGAAAATCGCCTGACGGCCGCGCCGCCATTGGTGGGCCGGTCGGCCGGCGGCGAGATGCGCGAAACCACAGATGAAACCACAAGTGACGTCCCTGCCCTGGGCGCAGGCGACTTGAACCCGCTGCGTCCGCACGGCGAGACAGCCCCGGCGCAAGCCCGTAAGATACCGCTATGCAGGAATTGACCCCGGAGGGCCGCCGCGCCCTCGAAGATATCGCCCAGCGCCACGGCGTGAGCGCTGACGCCGCGCTGACCTTGCTGCGCGCCGTCGCCGCCGGCGGCGGCACGATGGCGCAATTCAGTCACCCCGAGCTCGGCGGCATGGGCCAATGGAGCGCGGGCGGCATGGTCATGGTCGGCGACATGTTCAACCATGGCCTGAAGCAGCGCGTCGATACGCTGTGCTCGGACCTGGCTTGCATGCTCCGCGAGCCGCGGATCTTCATGCCTCGGGCGCAGTCCGATGGCACCGTCGCAGCCGGTGCGTGGTGGCCGGAGGGACTGGGCGTCCCCGCCGCCAGCGGAGCGCAGAACGAAATGCGCTACGCCTATTTCCCTGCCAGCCGTCGGTTGGCGATCAACCTGGGGGGGCAACTGCACTTATACGACACCGGCGATCACCAGATCGGCGGCGTCTCGCAGCAGCAGGGCGGCGGGCAGGCGCTGGTTTTCACCAGCCAGCATGGCCCAGTGCGACTGGCCGATTTGCCACGCGCTGACACCGTCGGGCAGCTTGTCCGGAGCCCGGCGCCGCGCCCGGCGCCCGACGAGCCTCGGGCGCGCATCGCCGACATGCCAGCCACGCAGGCCCCTCAGGACCCTGCGCCGATCGTTTCCGCTCAGGTGCCGCCGTCACCCAAGTCGGCCGGCGACCCGCTCGCGCTCATCGAACGCCTCGCCGAACTGCACCAGCGCGGCATTCTGTCGGATGAGGAATTCAGCAGCAAAAAAACCGAACTGCTGCGCCGGCTCTGATGCGCCGCAGCCGGATCGCCTCATCCAGGCTCCGTGCCCGGGTCACCCATTCACGGCCGATGGGATCAGCCACTCAGTGACACGGCGCAGCATCGCGGTCAGGCCGGCCACCACCGAGGAGCGCTGGGCGGACGGCGACGGCCTGGGCTCGGCATCCTGTTGCAAATGTTCCGACATGGTGTTCGGGAGAAGGATTGCCAACTCCTCCTTGGTGGCCCGGGCGAACATGTGTTCAAGACCCCTCGATTTCGGCCGTGGCGGGCGTTGTGCCTGGATGCACGTCGTCGCGCGGCTGATGTCGGGGTGAAATATGGGCGCTCCCTGTAACGGGATTATTGCCAGATCTCCCAATCAGCTATGCTTGTTTTGTGAACCTCGCGCGGATGCCAAAAGTAGAACGCCGTGCTGCCCTGAAAGCGCCACATTGAAAGCGCCGGTCCATGCATGAAGCGCGCCTTGCCGCCCTCCGGACCGAGCTTGACCGACAGGGCGTGCACGGGTTCATCGTCCCGCGTGCCGATGAGCACCTCGGCGAATATGTGCCCGCCGCCGCCGAGCGCCTGGCCTGGCTGACCGGGTTTTCCGGCAGCGCGGGGCTCGCGGCCGTGCTGCCCGACCGGGCCGCCGTCTTCACCGACGGGCGCTACACGCTGCAAGTGCAGGCGCAGACCGATCCCGCTATGTGGGAACGCCGACACATCATCGAGGAACCGCCGCAAACCTGGCTCGCCGGAAACGCCCCTGCCGTCGCCCGCATCGGCTATGACCCGCTGCTGATCAGCGAGGAAGGGCTGCAACGCTATCTCGACGCCGGCCTTGCCATGATCGCCGTCGCGCCCAATCCGATCGACGCGATCTGGACCGACCGGCCGGCGCCGCCGCTCGGCGCCGCCGTGCCGCACCCGCTCGCCCAGGCCGGGCGCGCCAGCGCCGACAAGCGCGCCGACCTCGCCGCCGCCTTGTCCGGCGCCAGGCAGGACGCGGCCATCCTGACCGACCCGGCCTCGATCGCCTGGCTGTTGAACATCCGCGGCGCCGACGTGCCCTACACGCCGTTCGCCCTTGGGTTCGCCATCCTGCACGCGGACGCAAGCTGCGAGGTGTTCATGGCGCCGGAAAAACTGCCCGACGCCACCCGCGCCTGGCTCGGCGACGCGGTGTCGGTGCAGCCGCGCAGCGAGTTGCCCGGCGCGCTGGCCCGCCTGGCCGGCCGCCGGGTGCGGGTGGACGCCGCCGGCGCCCCGGTCTGGTTCGCCCAGACCCTGCGCGAGGCGGGCGCCACCGTGGTCGCCGGCATGGACCCCTGCTTGCTGCCCAAGGCTTGCAAGAACGAAGTCGAACAGCAGGGCGCGCGCGACGCCCATGGGCGCGACGCCGTCGCCATCTGCCGCTTCCTGCACTGGCTCGACGGCGCCGCCGGCCGCACCACCGAACTGGAGGCCGCTGACCGCCTGCTCGCGTTTCGCGCCCAATCGCCCGCGTTCCGCGGCGAAAGTTTCCCGGCGATCTCCGGTGCCGGCGAGCACGGGGCCATCATCCACTACCGGGTTACGCCGGAGAGTAACCGCGAGATCCGTCCAAGCGAGGCCTACCTGATCGACTCCGGGGCCCAGTATGCCGACGGCACCACCGACATCACCCGCACGATATGGACCGGCCCGGGCGATGCACCGGCCCAACTGCGGGACCAGGTCACGCGGGTACTGAAGGGGCACATTGCCATCGCCACGCTGGTGTTTCCGCAGGGCGTCGCCGGCCCGCATCTCGATGCCTTTGCCCGCGCCTCCCTGTGGCGCGCAGGCCTGGACTACGACCACGGCACCGGCCACGGGGTCGGCAGCTATTTGTCCGTGCACGAAGGGCCGGTGAGCTTGTCGCGCACGGCCAAACCGGTGCCGATCGGCGCCGGATTTATTCTCTCCGACGAGCCCGGCTACTATGCTCCCGGCCAATACGGCATCCGCCTGGAGAATCTTCTTCTCGTGCAACCAGCCGATCTGCCGGAGGCGAAGAAGCCGTTCCTGCGGTTCGAGACCCTCACCCTGGCGCCGTTCGACCGGCGGCTGATCGAGCCGGACCTGCTGACGGCGGAGGAAATCGCCTGGCTTGACGCCTATCATGCCCGCGTGAATGCCGAGATCGGGCCGCGGCTTGATCCTGCGGCGCGGGCTTGGCTTGCGGCCGCCTGCGCGCCCATGGGCACGGAAGGCCAGCGCTCTGCCCCGGACCCAGGACCTTAAATAATGGGGTCCAGGGGGCCACCGCCCCCTGGCGGGTCCAGGGCAGCGCCCTGGCCTGTCTTGCTTTCCTCTCCCCCAGCCAGCACAACAAACTGCCCCGGCTCGGCGATCAGGTATCCATACCGCCCAGCCGAAAGCACGCTCCGCTCCGACCCGCCCAGCGCCGCGAGCTTGCCGCGCAGCGCCGAGACCAACCGGTCAAGGCTGCCGTCATCGTCGTGCAGCCGGCGTTCCAGCGCCGTCCGGATGAGCGCCTCGCGCGACACGCTGGCCCCGTCGGACTCCAGCAGCGCGTCGAGCAGCGCGGTCTCTTCCTCGCTCAGCGTGACGGCCGAGTCGGAAGGCCCGGTGAGCCGTCGCCGGGCCGGGTCAAAGGTCAGGGTGGGGACCAAAACCGCCGGTTCCGGCCCGGCGCGGGAGAGGCGGCGCTGCACCGCGCGGATGCGGGCGATGATTTCGGCCATCGAGGCCGGCTTGACGATGTAGTCGTCGGCGCCGGTGTCCAGCCCGGCGACCAGGGTCGCCTCGGTGGCGTTGCCGGTGATCACGATCACGCCACACACGGCCTCGCGGACGAACCGCGCCACCAGTTGCATGCCATCGATGTCCGGCAAACCCAGGTCGACCAGCGCAATGTCAGGCCGGAATTCCGCCTGGGCGGCGATGGCTTGCGCGCCCGTCATGGCGACGCGGGTCAGCATCCCGGCATCGTTCAGAGCCTCCGCGAAGACGGTGGCCACCATCTTGTTGTCGTCGACGATCAGCACCCGCAACGCTGCGGCTGGGAAAGCCTCATCATGCGTGCGGGAGTCCGGTGTGCCCATCAGCCCCCCTGTGGTCCGGAACAGCCTCCCCCAACTCGAGGAATGACCATCCACTCTGGCACGCGAAGAACCGTCCGGTCATCCGGGATCAAGAACAAAACCACTACAGAGGCTCTCCGGCCAGGGTCCGCCACTCGGCTTCGGTGATGGTGCGAACGCCCAGTTCGGCCGCCTTGCGGGCTTTCGTCCCGGCATCGGCGCCGACCACGACCAGATCGGTTTTCTTGGAGACGCTGTCGGTCACCCGCGCCCCGAGCTTTTCCGCCATTGCCTTCGCCTCGGGCCGGGTCAGGGTTGCCAGAGTGCCGGTGAACACCACCACCTTGCCCGCCAGTTCGCTGCCGCCCGCGGCCGGTTCGGCGTCTTCGATGTGCAGCAGCCCCGCCAGCTCATCGACGGTGGCGATATTGCGCGCCTCGGCAAAGAACTCGGCCAGTTCCTCGGCGATCGCCGGGCCGATGCCGACGATGTTGCCAAGGTCGCTGCGCGCCTCCGAGCCGATCTGCACCGCCGCCAGCATCTGCTCCCGCCAGGCGGCGAAGCTGGCGTAGTTGCGCGCCAGCAGTTTGGCGTTGGTTTCGCCGATGCGGCGGATGCCGAGCGCATAGATGAAGCGGGCGAGCGGAATGCGCCGGCGCGCGCGGATGGCGGCCGTGAGATTGCGTGCGGACACGTCGCCCCAGCCCTCGCGTTTGGCGATCTCCGCTTCGTGCTCGGGCAGCCGGAAAATATCGGCGGGCGAGGCGATCAGCCCGTCGGCATGGAACTCGCGGATGGTTTTCTCGCCCAGCCCCTCGATGTCGAAGGCGGCGCGGGAGACGAAATGGATCAGCCGTTCCTCGACTTGGGCCGAACAGACCAGCCCGCCAGTGCAGCGGCGCACCACCTCGCCGGGCGGGCGGATGGCGAGGCTGCCGCACACCGGGCAGTGGTCGGGAAACACGTAGGGCAGGGCGCCTGGCTTGCGCCGGTCGGTCACCACCGCGACAATCTGCGGAATCACGTCGCCGGCGCGCTGCAGCACCACGGTGTCGCCGATGCGCACGTCCTTGCGGGCGATCTCGTCCTCGTTGTGCAGCGTGGCGTTGCGCACCAGCACGCCGCCCACGTTCACCGGCGTGAGCCGTGCCACCGGCGTGAGCGCGCCGGTGCGCCCAACCTGGATGTCGATGTCCTCGAGCACGGTGCTTGCCTGTTCGGCCGGGAACTTCCATGCGATCGCCCAGCGCGGCGCGCGGCCGACGAAACCCAGTCGGCGCTGCAGCGCCAGATCGTCGATTTTGTAGACCACGCCATCGATGTCGTAGGGCAGGGCGGCCCGCCGCTCGGCCATGTCGGTCTGAAAGGCGGCGGCGTCCGCCTCGGTCGCCAGCAGCTTCGACAGCGGGTTGACGGTGAAGCCCCAGTCGCGCAGGCGCGCAAGCCATTGCCAGTGGGTGCCGGCGGGGATTTCGCTCGCCTCGCCCATAGCATAGGCGAACATCGACAGCGGCCGTGCGGCGGTGATGCTGGCATCGAGCTGGCGCAGGCTGCCGGCGGCGGCATTGCGCGGGTTGGCGAAGATTTTGTCGCCGGCCAATTCCTGGGCCGCGTTCAGCGCCAGGAAGTCGGCCTTGGTCATGAAGACCTCGCCGCGGATTTCGATGCGGGCCGGGGCGGGGCCGTGCAGCTTCTTTGGGATCGCATCCAGGGTCAGGACATTGGCGGTCACGTCCTCGCCCTCCAGCCCGTCGCCGCGGGTGGCCCCGCGCACAAGGTGGCCACCCTCATAGGTCAGCGAGATCGAAAGCCCATCGATCTTCGGCTCGCCGACGAAGGCCAGGGGCTCGTTTTTCAGTCCCAGGAAGCGTCGAGCCCGGTCGCAGAACTCGGAAAAATCGGCGGCATCGAAGGCGTTGTCGAGCGACAGCATGGGCACGCCGTGGCGCAGCTTGGCGAACCCGCCGGAAGGTGCCGCGCCGACCCGGCGCGAGGGCGAATCGGGGCGCAGCAGCGCCGGAAAACGCGCTTCGATAGCCTCGTTGCGCCGGCGCAGCGCGTCGTAGGCGGCGTCGGTGATCTCGGGGGCGTCGCGCTCGTGGTAGGCGCGATCGTGACGTGCGATCTCGGCGGCCAGGCGCGCCAGTTCGGCTTGGGCTTCCGTCTCGGTGAGGTCTTCGACCGGTTTCTCTTTTTGCGCCACGGCTTGCCTCATGGGTGCGAAGGAAGGCCAGGGCTCTGCCCTGGACCCGACCGGCGGGGAGCGCGCCTTCGGCACGACGGGCCGAGAGGCCCATTGACCCCGATACTTAAGAAATGGGCTCCAAGGGGCTATGCCCCTTGGTGGGGTCCTGGGGCAACACCGCTGGCGGGGTTCGGGGCAGCGCCCCGAGCAAACTCTCCGCCGCCGCCCGCGCGGCCTCGGTCACCGTCTCCCCGGCCAGCATGCGGGCGATTTCCTCGCGGCGAGCCGCCCCGTTCAGCACGTCCACCCGCGTCTCCGCCCGTCCCCCTGCGGTCAGTTTGGCCACACGCAGATGCGCCGCCCCGCGCGCCGCCACCTGCGGACTGTGCGTCACCAGCAGCACCTGTACCCGCTCGGCCACCCGCGCCAGCCGCTCGCCCACCGCCGCCGCGGTGGCGCCGCCCACGCCCGAATCCACCTCGTCGAACACCAGAGTCGGCACCGGCGAGGCCCCCGCCAGCACCACTTTCAGCGCCAGCATCAGCCGCGACAACTCCCCCCCCGAGGCCACCCGCGCCAGTGGTCCCGGCTCCTGGCCGGGGTTGGTGGCGATCAGGAACCGTACCGCATCCGCCCCGCCCGGCCCCCAGCTGGCCTCGTCCAACGCGGTGACGGAGGTGACGAAGCGGGCGCGATCCAGCCGCAGCGGCGGCAATTCCCGCGCGACCGCGCGGTCCAGCTTAACCGCCGCGGCCCGGCGCGCCTCGGTCAGCGCAACGCTCGCCGCCACATAGGCCGCCCGCGCCGCGGCCGCCGCCGTCTCCAGGTCGCCGATGCGTGCGGCACCGGTCTCCAGCGCCGCCAGCCGCGCCGCCAGCGTGTCGAACAGCTCCGGAAGATCCGCCACCGCTACCTGGTGTTTTCGGGCGGCGGCGCGCAGGGCGAACAGCCGCTCCTCGGCCTGTTCCAACCGCCGCGGATCGGCCTCCGCCGCCTCGGCGAGCCGGGTCAGCAGCGTCTCGGCTTCGGCCAGCAACTCTTCGGCCCGCTCCAGCGCGCCGAGGGCCGCCGCCACCGGGTCCGAGGCCGCCGGCTCGGCCGGCAGCAGCCGCTGCAGCGCCCGCGCCGCCGAGCGCAGCGAGGCCGCCGGGCCGGGGCTGCGGCGATCGCGCGGCGCCAGCTCCGCGAGCGTCGCCGCGATCGCCTCGGCGCGCTTCTCGCCCTGCTGCAGCGCCTGGCGTTCGGCTGCCAGCCGCTCTTCCTCGCCGGGTTCGGGCCGCAGCCCAGCGAGTTCCTCCACCGCGTGGCGTAGCCAGTCCTCGTCGCGCTGCGCCGCCGCCACAATTTCCCGCGCGGCGGCAAGCTCGGCGGCGGCGGCACGCCAGGCGCGCCAGCACTCCCCCACCGCCTCGCGCCGCGCCGGCGCCACCGCGAAGGCGTCCAGCAGTCCGGCATGGCCGGACGGATCGGCCAGTCCCATCTGGTCGTGCTGGCCCTGCACCTCGACCAGCAGCGCGCCGATCCGGCGCAGCAGGGCTGCCCCTACGGGCTGGTCGTTGACGAAGGCGCGGCTGCGGCCGTCGCGCCCGAGCACGCGCCGCAGCACCACGTCCTCTTCGGCTTCGATACCCTGCGCGGCGAGCAGGGCCAGCGCCGGGTGACCCGGCGAGGGCGCGAAGGACGCCGCCACGCTGGCCTGTTCGGCGCCGCGGCGGACCAGCCCCTGCTCGGCGCGGGCGCCCAAGGCAAGCCCCAGGCTGTCCAGCAGAATCGATTTGCCGGCCCCGGTCTCTCCGGTCAGAACGCTCAGGCCGGGCCCGAACCCCAGGTCCAGCCGCTCGATCAGCACCACATCGCGGATCGAGAGCGCGGTGAGCAAGCGGGACCGCCGGGCCGCAGGCTCAGAAGATCGAGCCGAAGGTGCGCGAGAAAAACCCGGGCCTGGACGGTGGCGCCTCACCGGCGGCGCCCGTGCCGCCGCTGCTCACCAGGTCCTTATAGCTGTCGTCGTACCAGGAACTGCCCGGGTAGTTGTATCCCAGCACCGCGGCGGTCTTTCGCGCTTGCTCGACCAGCCCGAGCTGCAGGTAGATTTCGGTCAGCCGGTGCAGCGCCTCGGGCACGTGGTTGGTGGTCTGGAAGTCGTCCACCACCCGCTGGAAGCGGCCGATTGCCGCCGTATACAGATGCTGCCGTTGGTAGAAACGTCCGACTTCCATCTCCTTGCCGGCGAGATGGTCGCGGGCGAGGTCGATCTTCAGCCGCGCGTCGCGCCCATAAGCGCTGTCCGGGAAGCGATTCACCACTTCCTGCAACGCGCCCATGGCCTCCTGCGTGCCCTTCTGGTCGCGCTGGATATCGGCGATCTGCTCATAATAGCAGAGCGCACGCAGGTAATAGGCATAGCCGATATCACGATGCGAGGGATGCAACTGGATGAAACGGTCCAGCACACCGATCGCATCGGTGTAGTGGTTGCGCAAGTATTCGGAATAACCCTGCATCAGCTGGGCGTTGATCGCCCAGGTCGAATACGGGTAATATTGTTCGACCAGGTCGAACTGCTTGACCGCCTGATCGTAGTTCCGCCGGTTCAGCGAATCCACGCCGCGATTATACAACTCCTCCACCGGCACCTTGGACGGGTCTTCTTTCACGACCAACTCGTCGGACTTGCCCGACCACGGGTTGATCGCGTCCACCACCGAGCAGGCACCGAGCGACAGCGCCAGCAGCCAGGCCAGCACCGCGCCGCGAAGGACGGAAATCGGGAGATTCGTCAATGCCACCACCAAGCACCCTTTGTGCCCGGGCTTATAGCATGGACCGGGGGAAGGAAAGGCCGCGGCGCGCGGCCTTTCACCCGGGTTGTCAGGCCGTCGCGGCGGCAGCGGCCGGCAGGCGGGTCTGCCATCCGGCGATCGACTCGGCGGGGGGGGCGGCGCGCCAGTTGGCCGTATCGGCGAACAGCGCCCGCAGCAGGCGGTTGTTCAACGCATGGCCCGGCCGGTGCGCCACGTAGCGGCCGCGCAGCACCGACCCGGCCAGGGCCAGATCCCCCACCGCGTCCAGCATTTTATGGCGGACGAACTCGTCCGGCATGCGCAAGCCCGCCGGGTTCAGCACGGTGGCGCCGTCCACCACCACGGCATTGTCCAGGCTGCCGCCGAGCGCCAGGCCAGCATCCCGCAAATGCGCCACTTCGGAGGCGAGGGTAAACGTGCGCGCCCGCGCCAGACGGTTACGGAACACCGCCGGGCACAGCCGCAGGGTCAACGCCTGCCGGCCGATGGCGGCGGCATCGAAGGCGATCGATACCGCCATGTCGAAGCCGTGCGGATTCGGCCGCAACTCGGCGTAGGATTCGCCGTCCGACACCCGCACCGGACGCATAATCTCGATGGCCTCGACCGGTGACTCCTGCTCGACGGTGCCGGCGCAGTCGATCAGGAACACGAAATCGCGGGCCGAACCATCCAGGATGGGCATCTCCGGCCCGTCGACCTCGAGCACGGCGTTGTGCACGCCGCATCCGGCCAGGGCCGCCATGACATGTTCCACTGTGCCGACCCTTGCCTCGGGGTGGCCGGGCAGGCCGAGCACGGTGCACAGACGGCTGTCGAGCACATGGTCGAATCGCGCCGGGATGTCCACGCCGCCGGCCGGGTTCGCGCCGGGCGTGCGCAGATCGGTGCGCCGCACGACGATGCCGCTGTCCGCCGGTGCCGGCCGCAACGTCAACGCCACCCGGCGGCCGCCATGCAGGCCGACGCCGACGCAGGAAATGGCGGAGCGCAGCGTGCGCTGCAGGCCGAACCCGTGTCCGGCCATCACCTGACCGGTCAGCGACGGGTCGGTCGTCTCCAGGCGGAAATTTTGCGGCAGTCCATCCATCGCGCGGTCTTCCCCTTGGGCCACACAGGCCACGGCCTTGGTTCGGGCCGGCGCCGGTACGGTGCGCCGTTACATTGACCCTAAGCGGGGAGCTGCGCCTGCGCCAGTCAATGATTATTGCCGCATATTACAGTCCAACGCGCTGAAATTGCGGCAAATGTGGCGGCGCAAGGAGGCGAATGAAAGAGACTGAAACACCATCGCTTCAGCCCGCAAAACGAACGCCCCTGGCGGTGTCTGAACACCGCCAGGGGCGCAACTTGTTACATTCTCCGTTGCGGCGGCGGAGCGTCAGGACGATTGGCGGCGCAGGAAGGCCGGAATGTCGATCCCCACCTCGTCGCCAGCGGCCTGCCGCACATTGGCCCGCACCGGCACTTCCCGGGGCACGTCATGCAGCGACGGCTCGTTGCGGCCGGCGTAACCCTGCCCAGCGGCCTGGGTTGCCGGCAGGCTGCCGCGAATTGCGCCGGTAACGATGCCGAACAGGCTCTTACGGCCCGGATGCGGTGCCGCCTCGGCGGCGTGGTCCTCGCCATACTGCACATTGGCGCGCGTCTGCGGTGCCGGCCGCAGCACCGGGCGCGCCACCGCGGGCGCTTCGTCCTGATCATCAGCATAGGCGATGCCGTTGGCGTGCTCACTCTCAGGCGCGGGCTGCGGGGCGGCGTGAATCGGGGCGGAGGGCACCATGCGGGCAACCGGCGCCCCAACCGGCGCCCCTCCTTGCGCCGGACGCGAGGGCTGCAGCCGCGGCTGCGGCTGCACCGCGACGCCGGCTGACGCTTGCGGCGCCTGTCCGGTGCCGGACGGGCGTGTTCCCACCGGCGGGGCGGTCATGATGCCGAGCGAAGCGCCGTTGGCGCCGGTCGCCGACGACACGGCCTGCGCCGCCCCACCGCCCACCGCCACCAGCTTCGGGCGTTCCGCCGTGCGCTGCACCGGCGTGTCGATGCCGGTGGCCACCACCGACACCCGCACCTTGCCGGTCAGCGTCTCGTCGATCGCCGAGCCGAAGATGATGTTGGCTTCCTCGTCGACTTCCTCGCGGATGCGGTTGGCGGCCAGGTCAACCTCGAACAGCGTCATGTCCTCGCCGCCGGTGATGTTGATCAGCAGGCCGCGCGCGCCGGCCATGCTGGTGTCTTCCAGCAGCGGATTGCTGATCGCCGCCTCGGCGGCCCTGATCGAGCGGTTCTCGCCCTCGGCCTCGCCGGTGCCCATCATCGCCTTGCCCATCTCCGCCATGACGGTGCGGATATCGGCGAAGTCGAGATTCACCAGTCCGGGTGCGACCATCAGGTCGGTCACCCCGCGCACGCCCATGTACAGGACGTTGTCGGCCATCTTGAAGGCTTCCTTCCAGCCAGTGCGCTCGTTGGCCAGCCGGAAGAGGTTCTGGTTCGGAATGACGATCAGCGTGTCGACGAATTGCTGCAGCTCGCTGATGCCCTCGTCGGCGGCGCGGGAGCGGCGCTGGCCCTCAAAGGTGAACGGCTTGGTCACCACGCCGACGGTCAGGATGTTCTTCTCGCGCGCCATGCGCGCGATCACCGGCGCCGCCCCGGTGCCGGTGCCACCGCCCATCCCGGCGGTGATGAACACCATGTGGGTGCCCTCGAGGTGACGATACAGCTCGTCGGCCGCCTCCTCGGCGGCTGCGCGGCCGATCTCGGGCTTCGCCCCGGCGCCGAGCCCCTGGGTGATATGCGGCCCGAGCTGGATGCGGCGATTCGCCTTCGAGTGCAGCAATTGCTGCGCATCGGTGTTGGCGACCACGAACTCGACGCCTTGCAGGTTCATCATGATCATGTTGTCGACGGCATTGGTGCCGCCGCCGCCAACGCCGATCACAGTGATCCGGGGAGTGAAGTCTGTGTGCATGTTTTGCGGGATCGTCAGGTTCAGGGTCATGTCATTTTCTCCCTACTACGGGGTCCGCTTGTTGAACAGGGGGCCGATTCGAGTCTTCCTCATACGCGGTCACGCAGGAAATTAACGACCCAGCGGACCCAGCCGCTGGGGCGTTCGGACTCCGGGTCGATATCTTGCAGCGAGCGGCCCTCGCCGGAGGCCCAGGTCAGCAGTCCCACCGCGGTTGCGAAGGCGGGTCCGCAGGCCGAGTCGGGCAGGTCGCGCAGCGCCGTCGGCTTACCCGACCGCACCGTGCGGCCAAGGATGCGCGCCGCCATCTCGCGCGCCCCTGACAACTGGCTGGCGCCGCCGGTCAGCACCACCCGGGTGCCGGCGATGCGCCCGAGCCCCGAACCGTCCAGCCGCTCCTTCACCATCTCGAAGGTTTCTTCCAGCCGCGGGCGGATGATGTTCACCACCATGCTGCGCGGCACCTTGGCGATCTGGTGCTCTTCCTCGCCCACCAGCGGCACCGGCAGCATTTCCCGCTCGTCGTCCGGGCTGGACTGGGCGCTGCCGTACAGCGTCTTCAGGCGTTCGGCATGCGCGACCGGCGTGGACAGGATGCGGGCGATGTCGTTGGTCACGTGCACACCGCCCACCGGCAGTTGCGAGGTGTGCAGCAGCTGCCCCTCGGCGAACACCGCCATGCCAGTGGTGCCGCCGCCCATGTCCAGCACGGTGGCGCCGAGCTGCTTCTCGTCCTCCACCAGCGTCGCCAGCCCCGCCGCCATCGGCGAGGACACCAGCTCGGTGATGTCGAGATCGCAGCGCGCCACCGTTGCGCCCAGGGTGCGCAGCGCGGTTGACAGCGCATCGACCACGTGCAGCCGCCCGGTCAGCGTCTCGCAGTGCAGGCCGCGCGGATCGGTCACCCCCTGCATGTCGTCGGCGGCGAAGGCCAGTGGCAGCGCGTGGAGAATTTCGCGCCCCTCACTCACCGCCCTCGCGCGGCCTTCGTGCAGCACGCGGCGGATGTCGTGCTCGTTCACCGCGCGCCCGCCGACCGGCCATTGCACGTTGAACAGCCGGCTTTCTGGCTGCCCGCAGGACAGGTTCAGCGTCACCCCGCGCAGCCGCGTGCCGGCCATGTCCTCGGCCTGCCCGACGGCGGCGCGGATGGCGCGCTCGGCGTCCTCGATGTCGGTAATGCCGCCGCCGCGCACGCCGCGGCCCTTCTGCCAGCCGAATCCCAGCACCCGGATGGTGAGATCGGATTCCATCCGGCCGATGATGCAGACGATCTTGGTGGTGCCGATGTCGAGCACGCCGAACGGGCCCGAGGGCCGTGCGCGGGCGCGCGCCGGCGGCTCCATCGGCTCGATGTTCGGCGGCAGCACGCGACGCGGCATGTCGTTCATGTGTGCCCCCTCACGTTGGTTTGCGCGCTGTCTTGCCGGCGTCGCCCGGCTTGCCGGAATCCTTGGAGCCGGAATCCTTGGAGCCGGTGTCCTTGGCGCCGGCGTCTTTCGCGCCGGGGTCCTTCGTTTCGGTCTTCTCGGCCTGCGTCCGCACCACCAGCCGGTCCGGCAGCCGCAGATCGACCACCTGCAGCGGCCGGTCGAGCAACGCGTAGGTGGTTTGCAGCTCCATCAGCTTGGCCAGCGCCGGCCCCTCGGCGGCTTCGGGCAGCAGCACGTCGGCGCCGTTGTTCATGCGCAGGTTCCAGCGCCGCTCGCCCACCCGCACGGCGGCCTGCAGGTGGCTCATGATCGCCGGATAGGAAGCCAGCGCATCGATCAGCGCCGCTGCCGCCTTCGGCGCGCCAGGACCCACCACCAGCGGCACCTGGGAGGCGAACGAGGCCACGTCGGAATCGGTCACCGTCGCGCCGCCGCGGTCGATCAGCTCGAACTGGCCCTGGTGCTGCCACACGGCGAAGGGGCGGCGTTCGACCAGTTGCACCACGATGGTGCCGGGCAGACGCCGCTCGACGGTGGCGCTCTGCACCGATTTGATCGATTCGATGCGCGCCCGTGCGTCGGCGAGCGAAAACCCCAGAATGGCATCGCCGCGGCTGACGCCGAGGGCGGCCCGGATCATCGGCTCGGGCGTTTTCTGCCGGTTCTCGATCACCACGTCCTGTACCCGCAGGCCAAGCTCGGCGGTGGCCTCGCCCAGCCGCTCGCGAAAATTGGCGCCGCGGCCGATCGCCATCACCTCGCTGTAGCCGGCGGCGCCGACCGCCATCAGCAGCAACAGCACCACGCAAGGCAGCACCAGCCGGCGCTGCCTTTTCCAGATCAGCCGCAGCAGACCGGGCCGGCCCGGCATGCGCGGCGACGGCACACGTGGCGGGGGCATGCGGGGCGGGGACATGCGCGACGCCGACAGCATGTCGGTGGGCGGCTTCACGCGCGACATGCTGCGTTCTCCACCATCCAGGCACAGAGCTGCGGGAAGCTCATGCCGCGATGCGCCGCCTGCTCGGGCAACAGCGAGGTGGGGGTCAGCCCGGGCTGGGTGTTCACTTCCAGCAGCACCAGGCGGCCCGGCTCGCCTTCCGTGTCGTCGTAGCGGAAATCCGCCCGCGAGGCGCCGCGGCAGCCAAGCGCGCGATGCGCCGCGAGTGCCATGTCCAGCGCCCGCGCCGCGCTGTCGGGGTGGATCATCGCCGGAATGACATGGCGCGAGCCGCCGGCGGCGTATTTCGACTCGTAATCGTAAAACACCCCGGCCCGGGCGAGGATTTCGGTGACCGCCAGGGCACGGTCGCCCATCACCGCCACGGTCAGCTCGCGGCCGGGGATGAACGCCTCCACCATCGCCTGCGGGCCGTAGCGCCAGCCGGCGGCGACGGCGGCACGGCGGTTGTCGCCTTCGCGAATGATCTCGACGCCGACCGACGAGCCTTCGTTCACCGGCTTGACGACATAGGGCAGGGGCAGCGGGTCGTGGTGCTCCAGTTCGGCGATGTCGACCAAACGCCCGGGCGCCACCGGCAGCCCGGCGGCGGCGAACACCGCCTTGGCGGCGGCCTTGTCCATGGCGAGCGCCGAGGCGCGCACGCCAGAATGCGTGTACGGAATATCCAGCCAGTCGAGTACCCCCTGGATGGTGCCATCCTCGCCGAAGCGGCCGTGCAGGGCGTTGAACACGGCGTCGGGCCGCGGCTCCAGGGCGGCGATCACCGCCCGCAGATCGTCGCCCACCAGCACCGGCACCACCTCGTGCCCGGCTTCGCGCAACGCCGCGATCACCTGCGTCCCCGAGGCCAGCGACACCTCGCGCTCGGCCGAAATGCCGCCGTACAGCACGGCAACCTTGCTCATTGCTCCGTCTCCCCTCGCGGCAAGGGGAGGGGAGGCGCGCCGGCCGCCGCCGGCACCCCGATCCGCCTGATTTCCCACTCCAGCGTCACCCCGCATGCCTCGCGCACGCGCCGACGCACCTCCTCGCCCAGCCCTTCGATGTCGGCCGCCGTCGCGCCGCCGGCGTTGATGAGGAAGTTGCAGTGCTTCTCCGACACGTGCGCGCCGCCGCGGACGAGGCCGCGGCAGCCGGCGGCATCGATCAGTTCCCATGCCTTCATGCCGGGCGGGTTGCGAAAGGTGGAGCCGCCGGTGCGCGCCCGCACCGGCTGGGTGGCCTCGCGGCTGGCGCGGATGTCGGCCATGCGGGCGGCGATGCTGGCGGCATCGCCATGCCGCGCGCGCAGCCGGGCGCGCACCACCACGCCGCCCGGCGGCAGCGACGAATGCCGGTACTCGAAGCCCAGCGCATGCGATTCCCGCCGCACCAGTTCGCCCGAGCGGGTGACGATGTCCGCCCAGTCCAGGCAGGCGGCGATATCGCCGCCATAGGCGCCCGCATTCATCGCCACCGCCCCGCCGATGCTGCCGGGAATCCCGCAGAGAAACTCCAGCCCGGCCAGCCCGGCGGCGGCGGCATGTTCGGCCACCGTTATATCCAGCGCCGCCGCGCCGGCGACGATGCCGTCGGTCTCGACCGCAATGTCGGAAAAACCGCGCGCCAGCTTCACCACCACCCCATGCACGCCGCCGTCGCGCACGATCAGGTTCGACGCCGCCCCGAGCACGGTGACCGGCACATCCGACGGCAGGGCGCGCAGGAAATCGCCCAGATCATCCGCATCCGCCGGCCGCACCAGCGCCTCCGCCGGCCCGCCGACGCGAAACCAGGTCTGCGACGCCAGCACCGCATCGGCCTGCACCCGACCGCGCAGCGGCGGCAGCTGGTCGGCCAGGGACCGGATGATCTCGTCGGCCATCATGCCGAGGCCTGCCGCTTGCTGCCGGCCTGCAACGCCGCCATCTGCCCCGGCAGGGCGCCGGCCCATTGGGTGATGTTGCCGGCCCCCAGGCAGACCACGAAATCGCCCGACCTGGCGATGGCGTGCACCATTTCGGCCAGATGTTCGGGACCCGGCAGCGGCACCACGCTGCGATGGCCGCGCGCGCGCAGCCCCTCCACCAGCGCGTCGCGGTCCACGCCCGGCACGGGAAGTTCACCGGCGGCATAGACATCGGCGACGATCACCGTGCCGGCGTCGTTCATGCAGGTGCAGAATTCCTCGAACAACGTCTGCAACCGGGTGAACCGGTGCGGCTGCACCACCGCCACCACGTCGCGCGCGCCGGCCTGCCGCGCCGCCTTCAGCACCGCCGCGATTTCCACCGGATGGTGGCCGTAATCGTCGATGACGGTGATGCCGCCGGACTCGCCGGTCTTGGTGAAGCGCCGCTTGACGCCGCGGAAAGCGGCGAAGGCGCTGCGCAGTGTGGCGTCGTCGATTTCCATTTCGGAGGCGATGGCGACGGCGGCGAGCGCGTTCTGCACATTGTGGCTGCCCAGCATAGGCAGGCGGAACGGACCCATGCGGCGGGTGCGGTTGCGCGCCCGGTCGGTGACGGCCACCTCGAAGGTCGCCCCCATGCGGTCCGACACCAGCTTGTCGGCGCGCACATCCGCCTGCGGCGAGAATCCGTAAGTGATGATCCGCCGGTCTGACAGGCGCGGGATCATCTGCTGCACCGCCGGATGGTCGATGCACAGCACCGCGAAGCCGTAGAACGGAATATTCTGCACGAAATGCTCGTAGCCGGCGACCATGGCCTCGCCGGTGCCCCAGTGATCCAGGTGCTCGGCGTCCATGTTGGTCACCACGGCGATGGTGGCCGGCAGGCGGAGGAAGCTGCCGTCGCTCTCGTCCGCCTCCACCACCATCCAGTCGCCGGTGCCCAGGCGGGTGTTGCTGCCATAGGCGTTGATGATGCCGCCGTTGATGACGGTGGGATCGAGATGCGCCGCTTCCAGCACCGCCGCCACCAGGCTGGTGGTGGTGGTTTTGCCGTGCGTGCCGCCGACCGCGATCGCCCAGCGTAGGCGCATCAACTCGGCCAGCATTTCCGCCCGCCGCACCACCGGGATCAGCCGGGCGCGGGCGGCCTTGACCTCGGGATTGTCCGCTTTGACGGCGGTGGACACCACCACCACCTGCGCCGCCCCCAGGTTGCGCGCCTCGTGGCCGACCTGAACGGTGATGCCGGCCTCGCGCAGGCGGCGGACATTGGCGTTCTCGGCGATGTCGCTGCCCTGCACCGCGTAGCCGAGATTGTGCAGCACCTCGGCGATGCCGGACATGCCGATGCCGCCGATGCCGACGAAATGGATGGTGCCGATGGAAAGCGGAAGCGCCCTCATGCCACGAAATCCTGGGTAATGGTCCGCTCCACGAGGTCGGCGAGCCGGCTGACCGCGTCGGCGACGGCGCATCCCGCGGCGGCCTTGGCCGCCGCTTCCAGCTGCGCGGGCGAGGCCGCCAGGCTGGCGATGCGCCGGGCCAGCGCATCCGGTGTGCACTGCGGTTGCGGCACAAGAAAGGCGCCGCCCGCCCGCGTCAGGGCGCGGGCATTTTCGGTCTGGTGGTCGTCGATGGCGCCGGGCAGTGGCACCAGCACCGACGGCCGCCCGGCCACCGCCAGCTCGGCCACCGTCGAGGCGCCGGCCCGCGCCACCACCAGATGCGCGCCCGCCAGCCGGTCGGCGACATCGGCGAAGAACGGCGCCAGTTCGATGGCGATGCCACTGTTCGCATAGGCGGCGCGCACCCGCTCCAGGTCCTCGGCGCGGCATTGCTGGCTCACCTGCAGCCGGGCGCGCAGCGCCGCCGGCAGCGACACCAGGGCTGCCGGCACCACATCGCTGAACACCCGCGCGCCCAGCGACCCGCCCAGCACCAGCAGGCGGAATTCCTCGCCCAGCGGCGCGGTGCCGCCGCCGGCCAGCGCCGCCAGCGCCGGGCGCACGGGGTTGCCGGTCAGCTCGGTGCGCGTGCCGGCCGGCAGCCGGGCGGTGCCGGCATGGCTCAGCGCCAGCACGTCGGCGAGCCGGGCCAACACCCGGTTGGCCCGTCCCAGCACCGCGTTCTGTTCGTGCAGCACCAGGCGCGGGCGGTCGCGCAACAGCCGCGCGCCCAGCACCGGGGCCACCGCCGGATAGCCCCCGAACCCCACCACCACGCTCGCCTGCAACTGCCGCAGGATCGTCCGCGCCTGCCAGGTGCCCAGGACCAGTTGCAGGGCCGCCGCCGCCCCCCGGAGCACCCCGCGCCCGGCGATGCCCGCGCCGCGCAGCACAAAGCGCTCCTGTCCCTCGAACACCGGGCTTGCCAGCCCGGCCGAGCGCGCGTCGGTCATCAGAACGATGCGCCGGCCGCGCCGGATCAACTCGCCGGCCAGCGCCTCGGCCGGGAAGAAATGCCCGCCGGTGCCGCCCGCCGCGATAACGATCGGGCGCACCCTGGGGCCCCTCACAGCAGGTCCCCGTTGTGCCGCTTGCGGGTCAGCGCCAGCAGCATGCCCATGCTCAGCGCCACCGCCAGCGCCGAGGATCCGCCATAACTGACGAAGGGCAGAGTCATGCCCTTGGTGGGGATCAGCGCCAGGGTGGAGGCCATGTTGACGAAGGCCTGCAGGCCAAAGCTGGTCACCAGGCCGACGGCGGCCAGGATGATGAACGGGTCCGCCTCGGCCAGCAGCCGCAGCAGCCCGCGCAGCACGATGAAGGCGAACAGCCCCAGAATGACCAGGCACAGGATCATGCCGAACTCCTCGCCCGCCACCGCGAACACGGTGTCGGCATGGGCGTCCGGCAGCAGATCCTTCACCTTTCCCTCGCCCGGTCCCTGACCCCACATACCGCCATTGCCGAAGGCTTCCAGCGACCGCATCACCTGGTAGTTCTCGCCGCCCTGTGCCGGCGGGTGGAGAAAGTTCATCACCCGCCCGTGCACATGCGGAAAGAACGTGAAGGCGGCCAGCCCCGCCCCGGCCATGCCGGCCAGCCCGATGCCAACCAGCACGATGTTGAGCCCGCCGACAAACAGCTGGGCGAAGAACACGCCGGAAATCACCGCCAGCATGCCGATGTCGGGCTGCGACTTCAGCAGCAGGGCGATCACCGCGAACACCCCGAAGGCCGCCAGCATGCCGGGGAACCGCGCGCTCCGCTTGCCCTCGGACAGCAGCCATGCGGCCACCACGGCGAAGCAGGGCTTCAGGAACTCGCTCGGCTGCAGCGACAGGCCGGGCAGCGACACCCAGCGCCGGGCGCCCTTGATCTCCACCCCCGCCACCAGCGTCAGCGCGGTCAGCCCCAGAGCCACCACGCAGCCGGCCAGCGCCACCCGCCGCACCCCGCGCGGCGACAGCAGCGACACCACCACCACCAGCGCCCCCGCGAGGCCGAGGAAAAAAATCTGCTTGAGGATGAAAATGTCGCGCGACTGGTTGATCCGCTCGGCGACCGCCGGGCTCGCCGCCAGCATCATCACGTAACCAAGGCCGATCAGCGAGCCGACCGCCAGCAGCGTCCAGCGGTCCACCGTCCACCACCAGCGGCCCAGCAGAGAGGTGTCGGCACGCGACAGCGGCGGCAGCATCTAAGCTTCCTCCACGATCGCGTGGCGCGAAGCGGCGCCGGCGATGTCCTGGGCCAGCGCCCGGAAGCGCTCGCCGCGCTGGTCGAAGCCGGTGAACTGGTCCCACGAGGCGCAGGCCGGCGACAGCAGCAGCACCTTCGCCGTACCCGCCCGCGCCGCCTGCCATCCCTCGGCCACCGCCGCCTCCAGCGTGCCGACCTCGCGATGCGCCACCCCATGCGCGGCCAGGGTGGCCGCCAGAGCCGGCGCATCCCGTCCGATCAGCAAAGCCAGAGCAACCCGCGGGAAGAAGGGCGCCAGGCTGTCGATGCCGCCGTCCTTGGCCATGCCGCCAGCGATCCAGATCACCCGCTCGTAGCAGCCGAGCGCGCGCGCGGCGGAGTTGGCGTTGGTCGCTTTGCTGTCGTTGACAAACCGCACGCCGTCGGCTTCGGCGACCAGTTCCTGACGATGCGGCAGCCCTGGATAGGATCCGATCCCTGTCGCGATGCCGGTCCGGTCCACCCCGAGCGCCAGCGCCAGCGCCGCCGCCGCGGCGGCGTTCTGGGCGTTGTGCGCGCCTGGCAGGGCGCGGGCAGCGGACAAATCCGCGATCACACCGGCGGCGTCGCGCAGCAGCGTGCCATCAGCCCAGATATCGGCAGCCGCCTGGCCCGACACCGTCACCAGCCGCGCCGGCCCGCCCCGCAGATTGTCCGCCATCGCGCGCGACCGCGCGTCGTCGACGCCCACCATCGCCGTGTCGGCGCCGGTCTGGCGGTCGAAGATCGCCCGCTTAGCCCGGGCATACCCTGCCATGTCGCCATGGCGGTCGATATGGTCGGCGCTGAGGTTGAGCATGGCGGCGGCATCAAAGCGGATAGTTGCGAGTTGCTCCAACATGTAGGAGGACAGCTCCAGGACGTACACCCCATCTTGGGGCAGCAGCGGTAGCGCCAGGGCGGCCGTGCCAAGGTTTCCGCCCGCCGCGACCGGTCGGCCGGCAACTTGCAGGATATGGGCCAGCAAAGCGGTGGTGGTGGATTTGCCGTTCGTGCCGGTGATGCCGGCGAACCGCGCCCCCGAGCCGCAGCCGCGCACCGCGCGGAACAGCAGCTCGGCATCCGAAATGATTGGTACCGCGGCCGCGCGTGCCCGCGCCGCCAGCGGGTGCGGTGCCGGCAGCAGATGCGGGATGCCGGGCGAGAGCACCAGCGCCGTCAGCCCGGACATTTCCGGCTCGGTCACCGTGACGCCGGCTTCGGTGGCCGCCTCGCGCGCCGCCGCCTTATCGTCCCAGGCCACGACATCGGCACCCATGGCCAGCAGCGCCTGCGCCGCCGGCAGCCCGTTCCTGCCGAGTCCGACCACGGCGAACCGCTGCCCGGCGAAGATATCGGGGGGGAACATCATCGGATTTTCAGGGTCCCCAGCCCGATCAGGGCGAGAATGACCGAGACGATCCAGAAGCGGATGACGATGGTGGCTTCCTGCCAGCCCTTTTTCTCGAAATGATGGTGCAGCGGCGCCATCAGGAACACCCGCCTTCCGGTGCGCTTGAACCAGAACACCTGCACGATGACGCTGACCGTCTCGACCACGAACAGGCCGCCGACGATGCCCAGCACCACCTCGTGCTTGGTGGCCACCGCGACCGCCCCGAGCGCGCCGCCCAGTGCCAGCGCCCCGGTATCGCCCATGAACACCGCCGCTGGCGGGGCGTTGAACCACAGAAACCCCAGCCCTGCTCCGATCAGCGCCGAGCAGAACACCGCCAGCTCGCCCACGCCCGGGACGAAATTAAGTTGCAGGTAGTCGGCGAAGATGCGGTTGCCCACCAGGTAGGCGATCAGCGCGAACACGCCGGCGGTGATGATGGTCGGCACGATCGCCAGCCCGTCCAGCCCGTCGGTCAGGTTGACCGCGTTGGAGAAGCCCAGCATCACCGTCATCGCCATCAGCGGGAAGGCGAAGCCGAGCGGGATCAGCACCTCCTTGAACACCGGCACGGCGAAGCCGGTGGCCAGCGGTTCGCGGGTCAGCAGCATGAAGGCGATGCCGGCCAGCAGGCCCATGCCGGCCTGCAGCAGCAGCTTGCCGCGCGCCGACAACCCCCGGAAATTCGCCTTCGACAGCTTGATGTAGTCGTCGACAAAGCCGATCGCGCCGTAGCCCAGGGTCAGCAGCAGCGCCACCCACACATAGCCGTTGCGCAGATTGGCCCATAGCAGGGTGGAGACCGCCAGCGTCGCCAGGATGAGCACACCGCCCATGGTCGGCGTGCCCTTTTTCTCCAGCAGATGCCGCTCCGGCCCGTCCGGACGGATCGGCTGGCCGTTGCGCTGCACCCGTTTCAGGCCGCGGATGAAGGCAGAGCCCAGCGCCAGGCTGAGCACCAGCGCGGTGATGCAGGCCGCGCCCGACCGGAAGGTCAGGTAGCGGAACAGGTTGAACACGATCAGCTGGTCGGCCAGCGGCGAAAACAAATTATACAGCATCAGGCTGCTCCCGCCGCCGGCGCATCTGTTGCCAGCGCGTCGATCGCCTGCACCACCAGCTTCATGCGGCTCCCCAGACTTCCCTTGACCAGCACCGCATCACCCGGACGCAGCGCCGCCGTCACCAGTTTCGCCAGCGCCGCCGCCTCGTCGGCGTGCCCGCCGCGCAAGCCCGGCGGCACCGCGTCGTGCAGCCCGCGCATCAAATTCCCGCAGGTGAGCAGCAGGTCGGCGTCACGCGCCACATCGGCGGCCAGCGAGGCATGTTCTTCCGGCCCCGCCGCGCCCAGTTCCAGCATGTCGCCCAGCACCGCGACGCGCCGCGCCGCCGGCTGCAGCGCCAGCACCGCCAGGGCGGCGCGCACCGACGCGGCGGAGGCGTTGTAGCTTTCGTCCAGCAGCAGGACCTTGCCGTCTGGCAGGCGCACCAGACGGCGGGCGCCGCGCCCGGCCACCGGCGCGAACCCCGCCAGCGCCGCCGCCCCGATTGCCGCATCCGCCCCCAGCGCCGCCGCTGCCAGCAGCGCCGCCGTGGCATTCATCGCCATGTGCCGCCCGGGGGCCGGCAGCCGGAAGCGCACCTCGCGGCCGCGGATGGCCGCCGCCACCTCCGTTCCCTCGGCGTCGCTCACCGCTTCCAGCAGGCAGGCATCGGCATCCGGCGCGCGGCCGAAGGTCAGCACCCTGGCGGAGCCGGCGCGCGCGCGCAGCCGGTCCAGCAGCGGCGAATCGGCGGGCAGCACCAGCACCCCGCCGGGCTCCAGCCCGTCACGAATGGAGGATTTCTCATCGGCGATCGCCTCGAGGCTGCCGAGATGGCCGATATGGGCCTTCTCCACCGTGGTCACCACGGCGACATGCGGCCGCGCCAGCCGCGCCAGCGGGGCGATTTCGCCGGCGTGGTTCATGCCGATCTCGATCACGCCATACGCCGCGCCGGCCGGCAGGCGTGCCAGCGTCAGCGGCACCCCCCAGTGGTTGTTGTAGGAGGCTTCGGCGGCATGGGTCTCACCTTGGGCGGCGAGGATGCTGCGCAGCATTTCCTTGGTGGTGGTCTTGCCGACCGAGCCGGTCACCGCCACCAACCGCCCACGGAAGCGTGAGCGGGCAAATCCGCCCAGCCGGTGCAGCCCGGCCAGCGTGTCGTCCGCCACCAGGAGCGGTGCATCGGCGGCCACGCCCTCGGGCACCCAGGCCACCAGCGCCCCGCCGGCGCCCCGCGCCAGGGCATCCGCCACGAAATCATGCCCATTGCGCGTCTCGCCGCCAAGGGCCACGAACAGATCGCCCGCCTGCAGCGTGCGCGTGTCGATCGACACGCCGGAGGCCGCGAACGCGGTGCGCATCACCCCGCCGGTCGCCTCGACCAGGTCCGAGGACTCCCAGAGACTCACATCGTCCCCGCTGTGCCGGTTGGGGAAGGGGCGGCGGTCCCGACCAGCAGCCGCACCGTCTCCACGTCGTCGAAGGGCAGCGTCACCGTGCCGATGGTCTGCCCTTGCTCGTGCCCTTTTCCGGCCACCGCCAGCACATCGCCGGGCCCGAGATCGGTCAGCGCGGATGCGATCGCCGCCGCGCGCCCGCCGCCGTCCCGTCCCCGTCCGGGGTTTTCCGACCGGCACCCCGCCAGCACCGCGGCGCGGATGGCGGCGGGGTCTTCGCTGCGCGGGTTGTCGTCGGTCACCACCACCACGTCGGCCAGGCGGGCCGCCGCCGCACCCATCAGCGGCCGCTTGCCCGGGTCGCGGTCGCCGCCGGCGCCGAACACCACGTGCAGCCGGCCCTGCGTGTGTGGCCGCAGCGCCGCCAGCAGCCGTTCCAGCGCGTCCGGCGTATGGGCGTAATCCACATAAACCGCGGCGCCATTGGGCAGCATCGCCGCCAGCTCCATGCGTCCGCGCACGCCGGCGAGCCCGCCGAGATGGTCCAGCGCCGCGGCGATTCCCGTCGCCTCGGCCAGGGCGGCGGCCAGCAGCGCGTTGTCGGCCTGAAATCGTCCGGGCAGGGGCAGAAACACGCGCCGGCGAACCCCGCCGGCCTCGATCTCCAACTCCTGCCCCTCCGGCAGCGGCGTCGCCCGCAGCAGCCGGATCGCCGATCCGTCCTCGCCGACACTGCGCAGATCGAGGCCCCGGCGCGCCGCCACCTCGTGCAGCGCCGCCATGCTGGCGGCGTCGAGCGCGGTGCTCGCCACCGCCGGCGCGCCCCGCGGCAGCAGCGCCGCGAACAGCCGCAGCTTGGCGGCAAGGTAGTTTTCCATGCTGCCGTGATAGTCCAGATGATCGCGCGTGAGGTTGCTGAACGCCCCGGCCGCCAGACGCAGACCGTCCAGTCGGAACTGGTCGAGCCCGTGCGAGGACGCCTCAATCGCGGCGTGCTGCACGCCGGCGCGGGCCAGCAGCGCCATCGTCGCCGCCAGCGCCTCGGGGTCGGGGGTGGTCAGGCCCGGTCCGGGCGGGAAGCCGGGCGCGCGCAGGCCCAGCGTGCCCAGGCTGGCGGCCTGGTGACCGGCCAGCACCCAGATCTGGCGCAGGAACTCGACCGTGCTGGTCTTGCCGTTGGTGCCGGTCACCGCCACCACGGTGGCCGGCTGCGCGCCCGCCATGGCGGCGGCGATCTGGGCGAGGCGCCGGCGCGGCGCGGGGTCCAGGATGAGCGGTCGCGCCGGCACGTCCGCGGGCCAGACGGTCCCCTCGGGGGCCAGCACGGCGGCGGCGCCGCGCGCCACCGCATCGGCAATGAACGCCCGCCCGTCCGCCCGGCTGCCGGGCACGGCAACGAACAGAAATCCGGACTGCATGCGCCGGCTGTCGGCGCTGGCGCCGGCGAAATCCAGCGCCGCGGCGTCATGCCAGCCCCGCGCCGCCGCAGTCTGTGCCGCCAGATCCGGAATCTTCTGCATGAGATCAGCGCACCGCAACCGAAGCTCCGGTCAGCACCGTGCGTGCCTCGTGTCGGAGGGCGGGGGCGGTGCTGGCCTCGCGCCGCAGGTCGCGCGGCGGGGCGGCGGCCGGGGCGCCGGCCGGCAGCGACGGACGCGGCACGCCTGCCACCGGCGCCGCCGGCTTGGCCGGGGCCGCGGCCGGTGGCGGCTGCAGCCGGGCGCCGGCGGGATGGCCGGGTTCCAGCGGTTGGGCGAGCTGGGCATTGATCGCCGCCACGTTCTCGGTCTCGGGCAGCAGGCCGAGCATCGGTCCGATCCGCCCGATCACCCGCCCGGCCGCCGGCGCGCTCACCCAGCCCGCCGTGGCATAGCCATAGGTCGCCTTGGTGGCGTGCGGCTCGTCCAGCATCATGTAGACGGCGTAGCGCGGCGCGTTCATCGGGAAGACCCCCATGAAGGCCGAGACGCGGGAGTTGCGGTTGTATCCCCGGTGCGAGATCTTCTCCGCGGTGCCGGTCTTGCCGCCGACGAAATAGCCGGGCACCTCGGCGGCCTTGCCGAACCCGTCGGTCACCACCAGACGCATCAGCCGGCGCATCGTGTCCGAGGTGGATTGCTGCATCACCCGCGTGCCCTCGCGCGGGCTGGCCGGGTCCACCGCCAGCACGGTCGGGCGCTGATACACGCCGCCGTTGGCGATCGCCGCAGTGCCGGTCACCACATGCAGTGGCGACACCGCGATACCGTGGCCGAAGCCGATGGTAAGAGTGGCGATTTCCTTCCAGTTGGCGGCCAGCGGCGCCAGCGGTGCGGCCGCCTCGGGCAGCTCCACCGGCAGCCGCTTCAGCATGCCCATTTTTTCCATCCAGGCCCGCTGCATCGCCGCCCCGGAGGCCTGGGCCATCTTCGCCGCCCCGATATTGGACGAATAGGCGAGGATTTCAGGCACGTACAGGAACCGGTGCTTGCCCTCGAAATCGTTGATGGTGAAACGGCCGATGTGGATCGGGGCACTGGCGTCGAAGCCGTTCCAGAGATTGACCACGCCGTTGTCGAGCGCCATCGAGGCGGTCTGCAGCTTGAAGGTGCTCCCCGGCTCGTAAATGCCGGTGACGCAGCGGTTGAAGCGGTCGTCCGGCACAGTCTGGCCGAACAGGTTGGCGTCGTAGTCGGGCAGGCTGGTCATGGCCAGAACTTCGCCGGTGCGCACGTCCATGACGATGCCGCAGGCGCCGATGGCGCCGAACTCGGTCATCGCCTTCAACAACTCGTCGCGCACCACCGCGAGCACGCGCACATCCAGCGATAGCCGCAGCTGCTCGGGCTCCTCCTCCAGGCGTTGATCGAAGAAGCGCTCCACCCCGGCCACGCCGTGCCCGTCCACATCCACCCCGCCCAGCACCTGGGCGGCGACGCGGCCGAGCGGGTAGTGGCGGCGCTCGGTGGTTTCGAAATCGATGCCCGGGATGCCCAGCGCGTTGATGCGCAGCCGCTCCTGCGGGCTGATGTGGCGGGCCAGGTAGACGAACTGCTTCGTTTCGCTCGACAGCCGCTGCACCGCCGCCGCTTCGTCCAGCTGCGGCAGCACCGTCTTGATTTGCCGCGCCGTTTCCGCCGGATCGACCATCTCGCGCGGATTGGCGTAGACCGAGAAGGTCGGCAGCGAAATCGCCAGCATCTCGCCGTTGCGGTCGGTGATCATGGCGCGGCGGGCATGCAGCAGCGGCTCGCGGGACAGGGAACTTCCCGGTGGCGGCGGATCCGGCGCGCGCACGATCTTGAGGTTCAGTTTCGGCAGTTTCGGCTCGATGATGGTGGCGTCGGCCAGCTTGATCGCCAGCGCCAGAAACAGCACGGCGAAGCCGGCGGCCGAGAACAGCAGTCGGGCGCGCATCCGGTCCAGGGCTGCGCGGCGCTTCAGGTCGGGCGCGGTCACGCGAACATTCTCCATTCGCGGCACCGCGCCATTGCGCGGCGCGCCGAACCGGGGAGCCGGGCTGCCGGGGGAGGGAGGGGCCGCCGGGTCGTTCATCGGGTGACCGATTGCTGGCCGCCGCCGGGCTGCCAGATGGCAGGTGCGCTGACCGGGGTGACCGCCGCCGGCGCGGCCATCGAGCGCGCCATACCAAGCGACGAAGCCACCGCCGGACTGGTGAACTCGCCCGATCCGCTGCGGGCGACGCGGGTCACCGGCTCGGCGGCGGCGCCGGGTGTTGCGGCGGTGCTGGCGAGGCTGCGCGCGGCGGCATGCACCGGCGGCGCCGGTTGCGCCGACGCGACCACCGTATGCACCGGCGCCGCCGCGGGCTGGGGCTGCAGCGAGGCAGTCAGCGACACCGGGCGCAGCGCCGCGGCGGCCGGCGCCGTCGATGCTGAGGCGGCTGTCGCTGTCGCTGCCGGCCGAACCGGCGCGGCCGTCGCGTGCACCGAAGCGGCCGGCGGCGATGGCGTTTGCAGGGAGGCGATCAGCGAAGCCGGGTGCGCTGCGGGCGCGGCCGGCCGGGCCAGCACGGGCACCGGCCGCGCCGCGGGGGCCGGCGCGGCCGGCCGGCTGGGGACGGGTTCGCGCGCTGCTGCCGTGGCGGCCACCGGCGGCGCGACGGCAACCGGCGGCGCGGGGGCGGCGGTGCCGGCCGCTGCCGGGGCCACGGTGGCGATCAGTTGCGGCGGCGCGGCGACCGGCTTTGCCTCCGGCGGCAGTTCGGGCAGCTTGGCGGCTGGCGCTTCCGGCTCCAGCGGCGGCGCCTGGAAGGCCGGCGCGCCCACCGGCGGCAGCCGCTTGGCCAACTCCGCCCAGGTGGTGAACTGCGTCGGCGCCGTCTTCTTCAGTGACGGCAGGTGCTCGTCGGCCAGATCCGCCAGCCGTTCCGGGTCGTTGAGCAGCGCGTATTCGGCGCTCAGAACGCCGGCGCGTTCGCGCGCCGCGTCGGCCTGCTTGACGGTGCGGGCGATCTCGCGGTCGAGCAACTGCGCCGTATGCTTGGCCTGGTACAGGTACAGGCCGGAGCCGCCGGCCAGCAGCATGCAAATGCAGGTGAACGGGCGGATCATGGGCGGAGCCCTCCGGTGGCGGTCTCGGCTGGCGCGGCGCCGTGCTGACGCGCGATGCGGGCCATCGCCCGTAGCCGGGCGCTGCGGGCGCGCGGATTGGCGGCGGTCTCATTGTCCTGCGGGCGCAGCGCGCGCGGGGTCAGCAGGCGGAATTCGGCAACGCCGCGCGGCACCAGGCCGCCGGGGTCGTGACGGGACGGCGCCGGCGTGCGGCCGGAGGCTTCGGTCATGAACTGCTTCACCAGCCGGTCTTCCAGCGAGTGGAACGCCACCACCACCAGCCGCCCACCCTCGTCCAGCAAGTCCACCGCGCCGCGCAGCGCGCGGGCGATTTCGCCAAGCTCGTCGTTCACCCGCAACCGCAGCGCCTGGAAGCTCCGGGTCGCCGGGTCGAGGCCGGACCGCTCCGGCGGCACCACCCCGCGGATGATGGCGGCCAGCCGCGCGGTGGTGAGGATCGGGGCGGCGCCGCGGGCGGCGACGATGGCGCGGGCGATGCGGCGCGACAGCCGCTCCTCGCCGAAGCGGAACAGCGTGTCCGCCAGTTCCTGCTCGGGCAGCGTATTGACCAGGTCGGCGGCGGTCGGCCCGTCGCGCTCCATGCGCATGTCGAGCGGCCCGTCGGTGCGGAAGGAAAAGCCGCGGCCGGGATCGTCGATCTGGTATGACGACACGCCGAGGTCCAGCACCACCCCGTCCAGCTGCGTCACCCCCGCCGTCCGCAGCAACGACAGCATGTCGCCGAAGCGGCCCTGCAGCAGGTGCAACCGGCCCGGATGGCTGGCCGCCAGCGCCGCGCCGCGCTCGATGGCGGCGGGGTCGCGGTCGATGGCCCACAGCGTGCAGGCAGCGCGATCGAGAATGGCGCCGGCATAGGAGCCGCCGCCGAAGGTGCCGTCCAGATACCGGCCGCCGTCGCGTGGCGCCAGCGTCGCCAGCACCTCCTGCAGCATCACCGGGATGTGTCCGCTCATGACCTGTCGCCGTTCCGCGTTCATGCTTTGCCGCCTCCCGGCAGCGTCAGCCCGCGCGCGCGCACGCGTTCGCGGGCCTCCGCCCGGCGCCGCTCGGCGGCCGCCGGTTCCCAAATCTGGAAGGTGCGGCCGAGTCCCATGAAGGACACGCCTTCTGTCAGGCCGGCATGCTGCTTCAAAATTTCGGGAACGATGATCCGCCCCTCTTTGTCCAATTCCACCGGGTAGGCGTCGGCAAACAGGGTGGCGGCAAGGTCGTCCTGCTCCTCGCTGAACATGTCGAGCTGCTGGAGCGGAGCGGAAAGCGCTTCGAACATGGCGGGCGGCCAGCCTTCGATGCAGGGATGCTTGTGCGAGGGCCGTAGCACCAGCGCCGCAATTCCGTCTTCATTTTTGAGCAGATTCCGAAAGGACGCGGGAATCGAGACGCGGCCCTTGGCGTCCAGCCTGTTCTGATGAGTGCCCACGAATTGGGTCATCCGGCCGGTGCTGCCCCTTCCCGCGTGGTTCCGCCTGCTTCGTGAAGCGGCTTTGGTCCGATCCCGGGCGCAGGCGCCGCCGGCCTTGCCATGGGTCCATAGGGGCACGCGTTGCACGACCCTTGGGACATCATGGGATACCATGGGTCCTTTTGGGCGTCAAACGGGTCACCCACTGGGCGGGTGCGGGATCGGATGGGGATGGGGAGCAACTACAAAGCGTTAGCTTCCAGGGCGGGTCCTTTTCGGGTGACGTTCGAATATTGACTGTGGCGTCCGAGTGACATGGACAAGTCGCCAGACGGTCTATAAGCCGGGTTCTGTCCAGCCTTGCGGCTGGGACGGCCATTCCTCTGGGACGCGCCTCGCGGCGCGCCTCGCGCGACCAACCCGGGCGACGGAGCGGGAATGCCCCCGCGGCACGGACCGCATGGCCGGTCATTTGCATGACCTGTCACGTTCGCCGTCCGCCGGCCGCCCCTATTCGGTCTTGCTCCCGGTGGGGTTTGCCCTGCCGCCCCCGTTGCCGGGGGCGCGGGGCGCTCTTGCCGCCCCGTTTCACCCTTGCCCGCGGGGAGGGGTCTCCTTGCGCGGGCGGTCTGTTTTCTGTGGCACTTTCCCTAGGGTCGCCCCCGCCGGACGTTGGCCGGCACCGTATTCCCGTGGAGCCCGGACTTTCCTCCACCGGGTGCCCGATCGCGCGGACTCCCGACAGCGGCCGTCCGACCGTCTGGCCGGAGTCAAATGCGCGCTTGACAATTTCAAGTCAATGCACTTCTGAATATTCGGTAAATTCTACGTGAAAATTCTACGTGGAATTGATAACCGCCAAAAGGCGGGCCAGCGTTCCGGCATCCGCCTTGCCATTCACGGCTTCCGGCCGCCAGTGCCGCTGGAAGGCGCGCAGCACCGCGGCCAGCGCCGGATCCAGCGGGCCTTCCGGCACAACGTCATAGCCAACGCGCGCGAGGCCCGCCCGCACGTCGCGCAGCAACTCCGCGTCGCGCACCGCGCCGCCGGTGCCGAGATCGGGCACGCCTTCCGGCCACAAGCCTACCCCGTTGCGAGCCAGCCCTTCCCAGTCGAATTTTTCCCCTGGATCATCCCGGCGGCCGGGGGCCACGTCGCTATGCCCGACGAAGTTGCGCGCAGGCACGTCGTGGCGTGACAGGATTTCCAGGCAGAGGTCGCACACCGACGCCAGTTGCAGCACCGGAAAATCGCGGTAGCCGTTTTCGTGGCCGGGATTGACGATTTCGATGCCGATCGAGCGGTCGTTCAGCTGCCGCTGACCGCGCCAGTACCGACACCCCGGCGTGCCAGGCGCGCCGCGCCTCCGGCACCAGGCGCAACACACTGCCGTCCTCGTCCACCACATAGTGGCTGGAGAGCTTCGTCGCCGGGTCACGCAGACGATCGACGGCGGCGCGGGCGGTCGGCATGCCCGTGTAATGCAGAATAACCATGTCGATCGAGCAACCCTGCGGCCGGTCGTCCTGGTTCGGGCTCGCCAGCTCGCGCACCGGCAGGCTCACAGGCCACGCTCGCGCTTGATCCGGTCCCAGGCGGCGTTGATCCGGGCCACCTTGTCGCCGGCACGGGCAAGGAACTCGGGCGGCACGCCGCGGCTGGCCAGGCTGTCCGGATGGTTCTCGCGCATCAGCTTTTTCCAGGTGGCGCGCACCTCCTCGTCGCTGACCCGGCGGGTCAGGCCGAGCACCGCGTAAGGGTCTTCCTCGGTCTGGCCGGAGGGGGCGCGGGCGCGGCCGCCGCTGGCGCGCTCCCACGATGCCTCGTCCAGGCCAAAGGCCAGATGCACGCGGCGCAGGAACTCCTGCTCGCTGTTGGTCAGCGGCTTGTCGGCGCGCGCAATCAGGAACAACGCGGCGAGCACATCCTCCAGCATGCCGCGATTATCGGCGAAGCTCTCGCCCATCTGTTTTGCGTATGGTTCATACCCATCCGCGCTCTCGCGCGCCTGGTCGAACAGCCTTCCGACATGGCCGACCGCTTCCGGCGGGATGCGGAAACTGCGCTTGAAGGCGTCGATCTCGGCGCGGTTCACCGGACCGTCGCATTTGGCCAGCTTGGCCGACAGCACGACCGAAGCGATGGCGAAATACTGTTCGCGCTGGCCGAGCAGCGCCGCCAGCCGGGCGGCGCTGAAATTGTCCGCGCCCGGCAGATCGAAGCGCATCTGCCCCACGCCGCCGTTCTCCGCCGCATGGCCAAGCGCGGCCCCCACGACCGCCCCGAGGGGGCCGCCCATGGCGAAGCCGGCCATCGCTCCGATGATCTTTCCCCACACGCGCCTGCGAACCCTCCGTATATTGGAATGCCTCTATCATGTGGGGATTACCGGGAGCAAAAGAGGCTTGCTCCCCGCAGCCCAACCCGTCTCCCGCCCCGCCCCCCACGAGCCCGCTGCACGGGCTCGCCCTGACGGACACCACGATGGCAGCCTGGCAGTTCTGGATCGACCGCGGCGGCACCTTCACCGACATCGTGGCCCGCGACCCGCACGGCCGGCTTTCGACCCACAAACTGCTGTCTGAGAACCCGGACCGCTATCCGGATGCCGCAATTGCCGGCATTCGCGCCGTGCTCGGCCTCGCGCCCGGCGCGCCGATCCCGCCCGGGCTGGTCGAGGCGGTGAAAATGGGCACCACGGTCGCCACCAACGCCCTGCTGGAACGCAAGGGCGAGCGCACCCTGCTGGTGGTGAACCGCGGCTTCGCCGACGCGCTGCGCATCGGCACCCAGGCACGGCCGCGCCTGTTCGACCTGAAAATCACCCTGCCCTCAATGCTGTACGAGGAGGTGGTGGAAATCGGCGGGCGGGTCGATGTGCAGGGCGCGGAGGTGGAACCGCTGGACGAGCCGCATGCCCGCGCGGCCTTCGCCGCCGCCCGCGGGCGCGGCATCGTCGCGGTGGCGATCGTGCTCATGCATGCCTGGAAATATCCCGTCCATGAGCAGCGTCTGGCGTCGCTGGCGCGGCAGGCGGGGTTCGCCCAGGTCTCCGCCAGCCATGCGGTGAGCCCGCTGCTGCGGCTGGTGCCGCGCGGCGACACCACGGTGGTGGACGCCTATCTCTCGCCCATCCTGCGCCGCTATGTCGATCAGGTGGCCGCGGAACTGCAAGGCGTGCGGCTGTATTTCATGCAGTCGAACGGCGGGCTGGCCGAGGCGCAGTCGTTCCACGGCAAGGACGCCATCCTGTCCGGCCCGGCGGGGGGCATCGTCGGCGCCGTCCGCACCGCCGCCATGGCCGGGCTCGACCGCATCATCGGCTTCGACATGGGCGGCACCTCCACCGATGTGGCGCTCTATGCCGGCAGTTTCGAGCGCAGTTTCGAGACCGAGGTGGCCGGGGTGCGCATGCGCGCGCCGATGATGGCCATCAACACGGTGGCCGCCGGCGGCGGCTCCGTCCTTCACTTCGACGGGGCACGGTTCCGGGTGGGGCCGGACAGCGCCGGCGCCGATCCGGGACCGGCCTGTTACCGGCGCGGCGGACCGCTGACCGTCACCGACGCCAACGTGTGCGTCGGCAAGATCCAGCCGGCGCATTTTCCGGCGATTTTCGGCCCCGGCGGCGACGCGCCGCTCGATGCCGCGACGGTTGCGGAAAAGTTCCGGGCGCTGGCCGGCGAGATCGGTGCCGCGACCGCCAGCAGCCCCGATCCGCGCGCGGTGGCCGAAGGGTTCCTGCGCATCGCCGTCGCCAATATGGCGAACGCGATCAAGCAGGTCTCGGTGCAGAAGGGCCACGACGCCACCGGGTTTGCGCTCCAGTGCTTCGGCGGCGCCGCCGGCCAGCATGCCTGCCTGGTGGCCGATGAGCTGGGCATGACCAGCGTGTTCATCCACCCCTATGCCGGCGTGCTCTCCGCCTATGGCATGGGGCTGGCGGACCAGACGGTGATGCGCGAGCAGGCGGTGGAGCAGCATCTGTCCGCGCAGGGGCTGCACGGGCTGGAGTCCCTGGCCGACCGTCTGGCCGCCGAGGCGGTGGGGGCGTTGCGCCGACAGGGCGCCGATCTGTCGCGTTTGGCCGTGGTCAGGCGGCTGCACGTGCGGTATGCCGGCACCGAGGCGGCGCTGCCGGTGGGTCTCGGTCCGGTCGAGGCGGTCACCGCCGCCTTCACCGCGGCGCATCGCGCCCGCTTTGGCTTCGCCTCCCCTGGCCGCGACCTGGTGGTCGAGGCGGTGGCGGTGGAGGCGACCTCGGCCGGCGAGGCGGTGATCGAGGCGGGCATAGCCGCCCGCGGCGGCGGCGCGCCGGCGGCGGTCGACACGGTGCGGATCTGGAGCGGCGGGCGTGACCACGCCACCCCGGTGTTCGAGCGCACCGCATTGCTGGCCGGCGACGTGATCGCTGGTCCGGCGCTGATCCGCGAGGCGAATGCCACCACCGTGGTCGAGCCCGGCTGGAGCGCGCAGGTCACCGAACGCGACCATCTGCTGTTGTCACGGACCAGCCCGCGCGAGGCCAGGACGGCGGCTGGGACCGACCGGGTGGACCCGGTGTTGCTGGAGCTGTTCAACAACCTGTTCATGAACGTCGCCGAGCAGACCGGCGCGGTGCTGCAAAACACCTCGCAGAGCGTGAACATCAAGGAACGGCTCGATTTTTCCTGCGCCATCTTTGATGCCGAGGGCGCGCTGGTGGCGAACGCGCCGCATGTGCCGGTGCATCTGGGCGCCATGGGCGAGAGCGTGCGCACGGTGATCGCGCGGCGCGGCGCTACCCTGCGGCCCGGCGACGTGGTGGCCCTGAACAACCCGTACAACGGCGGCACCCACCTGCCCGATGTCACCGTGATCACGCCGGTGTTCGGCCCCGGGGGCAGGGATATCCGGTTCTTCGTCGGCAACCGCGGGCACCATGCCGATATCGGCGGCGTCACCCCGGGCTCGACCCCTCCGCTATCGCGCACGCTGGAGGAGGAAGGCGTCGTCATCGACGATTTCCTGCTGGTCGAGCGCGGGCATTTCCGCGAGGCCGCTTTCCGCGCCCTGCTCGGTTCGGCCCGTTACCCGGCGCGCAGCCCGGACGTGAATGTGGCGGACATCAAGGCGCAGGTGGCGGCCAATGAAAAAGGCGTGCAGGAGCTGCACGACGTGGTGGCCCGGCACGGCTGGGACACCGTGCGCGCCTACATGCGCCACGTGATGGACAATGCCGAGGAAAGCGTGCGGCGGGTGATCGACCGCATCGGCGACGGCGCCTTCGACTATGAAATGGACAACGGCGCCAGGCTGGCTGTGCGCGTGTCGGTGGACCGGGCCCGCCGCAGCGCGCTGGTCGATTTCACCGGAACCGGGCCGCAGAACGAGGGCAATTTCAACGCTCCGCCGGCAGTCACGCGGGCGGCCGTGCTGTATGTGTTCCGCTGCCTGGTGGGCGACGACATCCCGCTGAACGACGGCTGCCTGAAGCCCATTACCATTCGTATTCCGGACGGCACCTTCCTGTCGCCGGCGCCGGGGGCGGCGGTGGTGGCCGGCAACACCGAGGTCAGCCAGGCCACCTGCAACGCGCTGTTCGGTGCGCTGGGTGCCATCGCCTGCAGCCAGGCAACGATGAACAACTTCCTGTTCGGCGACGCGACGCGCCAGTATTACGAGACGATCTGCGGCGGCAGCGGCGCAGGTCCGGGGTTTGCCGGCACCGCCGCGGTGCACACCCATATGACCAACACCCGCATGACCGACCCGGAAGTGCTGGAACTGCGCACTCCGGTGATCCTGGAGGGGTTTTCCATCCGCCGCTTCTCGGGCGGGGAGGGGAGATTTCGCGGCGGCGACGGGGCGCGGCGGCGCATCCGCTTCCGCGAGGCGATGACGTCGGTGATCGTGTCGTCGCGCCGCACCGTCGCGCCGTTCGGGCTGGCGGGCGGTGCCGGCGGCGCGCCGGGGCGGCAATGGGTGGAGCGCGCCTGCGGCGGCATCGAACCGCTCGCCGGCACAGACAGCGCCGAATTGCGACCGGGGGACGTGTTCGTCATCGAAACGCCCGGCGGGGGCGGCTACGGGCCGCCCGCTGCGGGCAGCCAAGATGTCTGAGAGCCTGGGAATGGCGGCGCGCGACGGTCCAATCTCGCCGGACAGCGCAGGCTTTTCCGTTCCTGGCCGTCCCGGCGCGGCCGGCGGCGGAACAGGGAATGGAGCGGCCCCGTCGCCTTCCGCGACCGGCCAGGAGACAAAACGGTCGCGCCGACGTGCCCTGCGGCGTGCCAGGGCCGCCCGCGCGGTCGGCCTGCGCGCCGCGTTGCTGCTGGCCGGCGGCCTGGCGCTGCTGCTGGCCGCCGGCCTGGCGGCGGCATGGGTGCTGCCGCCGCTGCTCGACTGGGACCGTTACCGCGAGTCCATCGCCACGCTGGCCTCCGACCGGCTGGGGCGCGAGGTGCGCATCGCCGGGCCGGTATCGTTGACGCTGCTGCCCGAGCCGGTGCTGACCGCGGCCGGCGTCAGCCTGACCGACGCCGGTGACGGCATTGCCATCCGCGCCGACCAGTTGCGGCTGCGGGTGGCGCTGGCGGCGCTGGTGGCGGGCAAGATCGATGCCGAGGAGCTGGTGCTGCACGGGGCCGAAATGCACGTGCCCTGGCCGTTCCGGCCGATCCGGATCGCCGCCGCGGCGCCGGAGTGGTTTGCCGGCGCCTCGGTGCGCATGGAGGACGCCAGAACTCAGCGTCGGCAACCTCGCCTTCACGGGCATCGAGGCGACGCTGGCCACGGATGCCTGGACCGGCAGCTATGTCGCCGCCGGCATGCTGCAGTTTTCCGCCCGGCCCTGGCATTTCACCGTCCGTCTGACCCGCGCCGGACGCGACGGCTCGGCGGGGCTGGACGTGTCGCTGGACGGCAGGGGGCCGATGCAGGGCATCGGGGCCATGCTGTCCGGCCAGATCCAGGGCGACGGCACCTTCGGCGGCAGGGTGATCGGGCGCGGGTCCGATCTGTCGCTGCTGCTGCCCGCTCCGGCGGTGCCGTTCACCGCCGGCGGGCGGGTGAAGCTGGCCGACGGCGTGGCGGCGGCGGAGGAGTTTGCCGCCGATGTCGGCGGGTCGCCGGTGAAGGGGTCGGTCGAACTGCGGGTTGCGCCGGTGCTGCGGCTCGATCTCGGCATCGCCGCCAGCCAGCTGGAGTTGGGCGCCTGGCTGCCGCCGCTGTTGCGCGCCGGGCCGGCGGCGTTTCCGACCAGCATCGTGCTGTCGGCGGAGGCGGCGCATCTGTATGGCGGCACACTGCGGCAGCTGCGCGGGGAATTCGACCTCAGCGGCGGGACCATGGCCGTACGCAAGCTGCGTGCCACGCTGCCGGGGGAAGCCTCGCTGGCGGCGACCGGCCAGGTGCTGCGGGGCGGTGCCGGCGGCGCACCGCGCTTTGAAGGCGAGGGAACGCTATCGGCGCCGGCGCTGCGCACGACGCTGGCCTGGCTGGCCTCGGCCGGGGTTCTGCCGGACGTGGTGCTACCCGACGCGGTGCTGCGCAGCGCCGAGCTGACCGCTCGGGCGGTGCTGGAACCCGGCGCTCTGACCCTGACCGGGCTGGACGGCAGGGTCGATGCGACCGGCCTGTCCGGCAGTCTGGCGTTGCACGCTGGCGAGCGGACCACGCTCACGGCGGGGTTGCAGGCCGACCGGCTCGACCTCGATCCCTGGCTGCCGTTGGCGCTGCCGTCGCCGCCGGCGCGGCTGGACGCCGACGTGCAACTGAGCGCGCGCCAGCTTGTGGCGCAGGGGACAGTGTTCGGGCCAGCCTCGCTGGATGGCGCGGTCGAGGGCGGGCGGGTGAAGCTGCGTCGGCTGGAAGTGGCGGCCGGCGCGGTGCGGGCGGTGGCCTCGGGCGCGCTCGGCGAGGGCGGACGGATCGCCGACGGGCGGCTCGACATTCAGGCGCCCTCGGCCACCGCGCTGGCCGAACTGGTCCCGGCGCAGCTGGTGCCGGCGCGCCTTGGATCGCCGCGCGACATCACCCGGGTACCTGGCGCGGACCGGCGTCGGTGTCGGTGCAGGCGTCCGGGCCGCCGGAGGCGCTGGCGTTGCGCGTGGCGGCCGACCTCGGCGATTTGCGGCTGGAGGCGCAGCCGCTGGTCGATTTGCCCGCCCGGCGCGCCGCCGGGGCGCTGACGCTGCGCCATCCGGGGGCACCGCGGCTGGCTGAGTCGCTCGGCCTGCGCGGCGCGCCGTCCTGGCTGGGGGATGGTTCGCTCGGACTGGTGGCGCAAATCGCCGTCCAGCTACCCGGCGAGCGGCCGGGGCGGATCGCCGCCGAGGCGTTCGATCTGAGCGCCGGCAGCCTGAGGGCGAGCGGCGCGCTGGCGCTGGAGCACATCGGCGATGCGGCGGCGGCGCCGCTGCTGTCAGGGCGGGTCGCCGCCGAGACGCTGCCGTTGCCGCTGCCTTATCTGCGTTCCCCCGAGCCGTTGCCGTTCGGCGCGCTGGTGGGCTGGCAGGCGCAGGTGAAGCTGGAGGCGGCGCATGTGCTGGCCGGCGATGCGCCGGACCTGCAGCAGGCGGCGGCGACGCTCGCACTGGCGGATGGCAGGCTGCGGATCGACGGGCTGTCGGCCCGTCTGGGCGGGGGCGTGCTCACCGGGTCGGCCAATGTGCTCGTGCCGCCCGGTTTTACGGCATCCGACCCGGCCGCCTTGTCGCCGACGCTGGCACTGGACGCGCAGCTTGCCGGCGCGGCGCTGAGCGAGCCGCTGTTCGGGCTGCCGGTGGACGTCGCGTCGGGCCGGCTCGATGGGTCGTTATCGGTCACCGCCGCGGGCTATTCGCCGGCGGCGCTGCTGTCGACGCTGGCCGGAGAGGTGCGGCTGGCGGCGACGGATGGCACGCTGGCCGGGATTTCACTGGGCGGCATGGGGGAAGGGTTGCCGGATGCGGCGGTGCGCGCGGGGCTGGCTGGCGGGACCACCCCGTTTGCCCAGCTGGGTCTGGCGCTGCGGGCGCAGCACGGGGTGCTGCAGGTGACCGAGGGGCGGATGGCCGGGCCGTCCGGGGCGGCGACGCTGAGTGGCAGCGTCGATCTGGCGGGCAATGCGGCGGAACTGAGATTGGGCGTGCTGCCGCCGGTGACAGATCCGCCGGAGATCGTGCTGCTGCTGACCGGGCCGTTGGAGGGGCTGCGGCTGCTGCCGGAGTTGGGGGCGGTTTCTCGTTGGCGGGCCGGTCCAGGCGCGGCGTTGCCCCTGGACCCCGTCAAGGGCCAAGGCCCCAGGAACCCCTGAAACGGGTCCAGGGGCCTGCTGCCCCTGGTGGGGTGCAGGGGCAAAGCCCCTGCCGGGGTCCGGGGCAGCGCCCCGGCTCACGCCGGGTACCGCTTCTCCTCAAAGACGGTGTGCGCAAGATGGAGCAGGTGTTCAGCGGTCACGGCATAGCCGGCACGGTCCGCATCCTGCGCGAGGGTCAGCAGCCGGTCGCAGAGGACCAGCGGACTCGACATGGTTTTGGCGCTGTCGGGCATTTGAAGCTGCAACATCGGAACGATCCCTGTGTTCGGTTTTTCCTGAACGGCACGGTGTCCAACTCGAAATCCGGGCCAGCGTTTCTGGCCCAGACCGTTTTGATCAGGGTTTGCTTGCGGAAGTCTTAACGGGGCTGCAGCAACGCGTGCACCCGTAACGCCGAGGCCAGCGGGCGATCGGCGCTGCGGCCGGCATCGACCTCGGCGACCAGGCCGGACAGGGTGCGGCCGCGCGCGGCGGCCAGTGCGGCCAGCGCATCCCAGAACTCCGGCTCCAGCGCCACGCTGGTGCGGTGCCCCGCAAGGGTGAAGCTCCGCTTGACCAGGACGCTCATGGCAGCCTCAGCCGCTCGTCCCGGGTCCGCTGCCCGGACGCAGCATGGCGGCGGGCCGGACCCAGCGGTCGAAATCGTCCGGGGCGACCAGGCCGAGCCGGCTGGCCGCCTCGCGCAGTGTGATGTCCCCGGCCAGCGCGGTCCTGGCGATACGGACCGAATTGTCATAGCCGATATGCGGGTTGAGCGCGGTGGCCAGCATCAGCGACCTGGCCAGGTTGTCGGCGATGCGGGCGCGGTTCGGCTGCACCTGGTCCACCATGTTGGCGGCGAAGCTGACCGCCGCATCGCCGAGCAGGCGGGCGGACTGCAGCACATTATGGATGATCAGCGGCTTGAAGACGTTGAGCTCGAGGAAACTCTGCGCCGCGCCGATGGTGACGGCGACGTGGTTGCCCATGACCTGGGCGCATACCATGGTCAGCGCCTCGCTTTGGGTCGGATTGGTCTTGCCCGGCATGATGGAGGAGGACAGTCCGTCGGCGGGGATGACGAGTTCGGCAAGCCCGGCGCGCGGGCCGGAGCCGAGCAGCCTGATGTCGTTGCCCAGCTTGTTGAGCGAGACGGCGATGACGTTCAGCACGCCGGACAGTTCCACCAAGGCGTCGTGCGCGCCCATGCCCTCGAACTTGTTCGGGTTGGGCGTGAACGCAAGCCCGGTGAGTGCCGAGAGACGCTCGCAGAAGACGCGGTCGAAATCGGGATGCGTGTTCAGCCCGGTGCCCACCGCGGTTCCCCCCTGCGGCACCGACAGAAGGCGCGGCAGCGCACCCTGCAGGCGCTCGATGCCGAGTTCGGCCTGGCGGGCCCAGGCGGCGCATTCCTGGCCGAGGGTGACCGGCACCGCGTCCATCATGTGGGTGCGGCCGATCTTGACGATGTCCGTCCATTCGGCGGCGCGGGCTTGCAGGGCGCGCTGCAGGGTCTGCAGCGCGGCGATCAGCGCCTGTGCCGCTTCCACCGCGGCGATGTGCATGACGGTCGGGAACGCATCGTTGGACGACTGGCCGCGGTTGACGTGATCGTTCGGGTGCACCGGGGTTCGTGCGCCCCTGGGTTGGCCGAGGGCGGCGTTGGCGCGGTTGGCGATCACTTCGTTGGCATTCATGTTGGTCTGCGTGCCCGAGCCGGTTTGCCAGACCGGCAGCGGGAACTCGCTATCCAGCGTGCCGGCGGCGACCGCGGCGGCGGCGGCGGCGATCGGGCGGGCGATGGCTTCAGGCAATTCGCCAAGGGCGAGGTTGGCTTCGGCGGCGGCCTGTTTCTGCAGGCCGACGGCGCGGATCAGCAGGCGCGGGAAACGCTCCTCGCCGATGCGGAACAGGCGGCGGGCGCGTTCGGTCTGCGGGCCCCACCAGCGCGCGTCATCGATGTCGATGCTGCCCAGGCTGTCGGTCTCGGTGCGTTTGGTCATGTTCCCGTCCCTCCCGCAAGCGCGCCACGGCCCAGGCGGCGGCTTCGGCGACCACCGGGTCGGCCTCCTGCACAAGATGGGCGGCGGCGGGCAGCAGCGAAAGGTCGCCGGCGTTGCCGATGGCGATCAGAACGTTGCGAACGAAGCGGGAGCGGCCGATGCGTTTGACCGGCGAGCCGGCGAACCGGGCGCGAAATCCGGCGTCGTCAAGGGCGGCGAGCTCGGCGAGCGGTGGGTCGATGAGGTCGGGCCGGGCCTGCAGCCTGGTCTCGCGCGTGGCCGCGGCGAAGCGGTTCCAGGGGCAGACGGCGAGGCAGTCGTCGCAGCCGTAGATGCGGTTGCCCATTGCCGGGCGGAACGCGGCGGGGATCGGGCCGGGGTGTTCGATGGAGAGATAAGAAAGGCAGCGCGTGGCGTCGAGCCGGTAGGGCGCCGGGAAGGCGTTGGTCGGGCAGGCGTTCAAGCAGCGCGTGCAACGGCCGCAGCGGTCGGCGTGCGGCGGGTCGGGCTGGATGTCCAGCGTGGTATAGATTTCGCCCAGGAACAGCCAGGAGCCGTGGCGGCGGGAGACCAGGTTGGTGTGCTTGCCCTGCCAGCCCAGGCCGGCCTGCTGGGCGAGTGGTTTTTCCATCACCGGGGCGGTGTCGACGTAGACTTTTGCGTCGGCGGCGAAGCGAGAGGCGATGAACTGGGCGAGGTGTTTCAGCCGGCCTTTCACTAGGGCGTGGTAGTCGCGGTGGCGGGCGTAGACGGAGATGTTGCCGCGTCCGGGGTGGGCGAGGGTGGCGAGCGGGTCTTCGGCCGGGGCGTAGGACAGGCCGAGGCAGATAACGCTGCGCGCCGCCGGCCAGAGGGATTGCGGATGGCTGCGCTGCTCGGCGCGGTCGGCGAGCCAGGCCATGGCGCCGTGATGTCCGGCTTGCAGGAAGTCCTGCAACCGGGTGCGGGCGAGGGGGGCGAGGGCGGCGGGGGCAAAGCCGACGGCGTCGAAGCCGAGGGCGAGGGCTTTGCCGCGGATGGCTTCGGCGGCTTCCCCGGGCGCCGCGGCCCTACCCCCGGCCACGATACGGCGCGACTCCCTGGTCGGGAATCCAGGCGTCCCCGGGCGGCGCGCCGGTCTGCCAGAAAATGTCGATCGGGATGCCGCCGCGCGGATACCAGTAGCCGCCGATGCGCAGCCAGACCGGGTCGAGCAAGGCCACCAGGCGCAGCGCCACATCGAGCGTGCAGGCCTCGTGGAACGCGCCGTGGTTGCGGAAAGACGACAGATACAGTTTCAGCGACTTGCTCTCGACGATCCAGCCGGCGGGGATATAGTCGATGACCAGATGGGCGAAGTCGGGCTGGCCGGTGATCGGGCAGAGCGAGGTGAACTCGGGCACGGTAAAACGCACCACGTAGGTGGCGGCGGTGTGCGGGTTGGCCACGCGTTCCAGCTTAGCCTCGGCCGGGCTGGCGGGAATGGCGGCGGGATAGCCGAGAAGGGTCAGGCCTTCGGGGGGCAGGGTCATGCCTTGTCATCCCCTTCGGTCCAGCGCGCCCGCAGCGCGGCGGCGTGCGCCTCCAGTTGATTGTCCACGATGGCGGCGCGCAGGCCGCGCATCAGGTCCTGGTAGTCACTGGATGTTGTGCCAGGTCAGCAGCATCGGGCCGAGCATTTCCTCGCAGCGGAACAGGTGATGCAGATAGGCACGGGCATGCCGCGTGCAGAGGGGGCAGGGGCAAAGCGGGTCGAGCGGGCGCGGATCGGCGGCGAAACGGGCGTTGCGCAGGTTGAACACGCCGCGCGAGGTGTAGGCGCGGCCGGTGCGGCCGGCGCGGGTGGGGATGACGCAGTCGAACATGTCCACCCCGCGGGTGACCGCGCCGATCAGATCGTCGGGCGTGCCGACGCCCATCAGGTAGCGCGGGCGGTCGGCGGGCAGGGCGGGGGCGGTGTAGTCGAGCACGCCGAACATCGCCGCCTGGCCCTCGCCCACGGCGAGGCCGCCGATGGCGTAGCCTTCGAAGCCGATGTCTACCAGCGCCCGCACCGAGGCCAGCCGCAGGTCGCGAAGCGTGCTGCCCTGGACGATACCGAACAGCCCGTAGCCCGGGCGGGGGCGGAAGGCAGCGCGCGAGCGGGCGGCCCAGCGCATGGACAGCGCCATGAACTCGCGCGCCTGCGCGTCGGTAGCGGGAAACGGCGTGCATTCGTCGAGCGCCATGGTGATGGTGGCGTCGAGTTTGTCTTGGATGTCGATGGAGATTTCCGGCGTGAGCCGGTGGGCGCTGCCGTCCACGTGCGAGCGGAAGGTGACGCCGTCTTCGTCGAGCTTTCGCAGGCCGGACAGCGACATGACCTGAAACCCGCCGGAATCGGTCAGGATCGGCCCGGGCCAGTCCATCATCCGGTGCAGGCCGCCGAGGGCGAAAACACGGTCGGCGCCGGGGCGGAGCATCAAATGGTAGGTATTGCCGAGAATCATCCGCGCCCCCGTCGCGCGCACGGAGTCGGCGGTCATGGCCTTAACCGTGCCGGCGGTGCCGACCGGCATGAACACCGGGGTTGGCACCTCCCCATGCGCGGTGTGCAGCGCGCCGGCGCGGGCGGCGCCGTCGGTGGCGGCGCACCTCCAGGACAGGGTCATGCGCGGTCCAGCAGCGTGGCGTCGCCGTAGGAATAGAAGCGGTACCCGGTGGCGATGGCGTGGCTGTAGGCGTCGTCCATGCGCTGAGTGCCGGCGAAGGCGCAGGCCAGTACAAAGAGGCTGGATCGCGGCAGGTGAAAATTAGTGAGCAACAGTTCGGCGGACCGGAAACAGTGGCCGGGGCGGATGAAAATATCGGTGTCGCCGGCGAAAGGGTGGACATGCCCGGCGGCGTCGGTCGCGGTTTCCAGCAGGCGCAGGCTGGTGGTGCCAACGGCGACGAGGCGCCCGCCGGCGGCACGGGCGGTGTTGATTGCGCCGGCGGCGGCGGCGGAGATCACGCCGCGTTCGCAGTGCAGCCGATGGGCGTCGAGGTTTTCGTCGCGCAGCGGCAGGAAGGTGCCGGCGCCGACATGCAGGGTGACCGTCGTCCGGCCGATGCCGGCGCGGGCGAGCGCGTCGAGCAGGTCGGGGGTAAAATGCAGCCCCGCGGTGGGGGCGGCGACGGCGCCCGCGTGGGTGGCGAAGACGGTCTGGTAGTCCTGCGCGTCGGCGGGTTCCGGGCCGGCGGGGCGGGCGATGTAGGGCGGCAAGGCCAGTGCGCCGGCGCGGTCCAGGGCGGCCGCGAAGCTCTCGCCGGCGCAGTCGAAGGCGAGCACGACGCCGCCGTCCGGGTCGCGGCGGTGCAGGAGCGCCGTCAGGCCACCGGGGAAGTTGATGGTATCGCCCGGGCGCAGGCGGCGGGCGTTGCGGGCGAGCGCGTGCCAGGTGCCGTCGGGGAGCGGGCGGTCCAGGGTGACGCCGATGCGGGCGTTCCCACGCCTGCCTTCCAACTGGGCGGGAATGACGCGCGTGTCGTTGGCCACCAGCATGTCGCCGGGGCGGAGCAGGACGGGCAGGTCGCGCACTGCACGGTCGTGCAGCGCGTCGGCGGCGACGTGCAGCAGACGCGCGGCGTCACGCGGCCGGGCAGGGTGGTGGGCAATGCGGTCCGGCGGCAGGTGGAAGTCGAAGGCGGCGGCCTGCATCAGGCCGCTGCGGGCGTCAGCCGGCGGGCCAGGCGCACCAGCGGAATGCTGACCAGCACCGCCCAGGCCTTGCCGACGATCTGGCCGGGCAGGAATTCCAGGCTGCCGAAGGCCACCGACAGGAACACCATGGAATCGACCACCAGCCCGACCGAGGATGAGGCCAGGACGGCGCGCACCAGGCCGCGCCGCTGCAGCGGGGTGTAGACGGCGAAGTCGGCCAGTTCGCTGAACAGGAAGGCAATCGCCGAGGCGGCCACCACCCGCGGATCGGCCAGCGCGACCGAGACCAGGGTGCCGGCGAACACCGCCGCCAGGCCCCAGCCGGTGCCCAGGCAGCGCTGCACGATGTCGCGCAGCACCAGCGCGAAGCCGACGGCGGCGACGCCGGAGGGGGCCATGAGCCCGGGTGCGACCGGCAGCAGACAAGGGCCCTGCGGCACGCAGACCGTGCCGACATGAAAGATCATCCAGTTGGCCAGGGGGATGCAGGCCAGGAAGACGGCGAAGCAGGCGAGCCCGACGGCGCGGCTGCGGTCGATGCTGCGCCCGCTCACGTCAGGCGCGCATATAGCTGGCGATCTCGATCAGGTTGCCGTCGGGGTCGCGGCAATAAACGGAGGTCATGGGGCCCAGCGCCCCCAGGCGCTCCACCGGGCCGAGTTCGATCATCACGCCGCACCCGTGCAGATGCTCGACCACGTCGGGGGCCGGGACCGCGCTGACGAAGCAGAGATCGCCGGAGCCGGGCACCGGCATTTTCGCCGCCAGCCAGGCCAGCGCATCGGCATTCATCGGGCGAAGATTGATCTTCTGGCCGCCGAATTTCAGCGCGGTGCGGTTGTCGCGGCCGAATGTTTCGACCTCCATGCCCAGCACGCGCTGGTACCAGGAGGCGGCGATCTCGATGTCCTTGACGTTCAGCACCAGGTGGTCGAGCCGGTCCACGGCGAAGCGCATGCGGTCTACTCCAATCCGTCGTAGAAATCATTTCCCTTATCGTCGATGACGATGAAGGCGGGAAAATCCTCCACCTCGATGCGCCAGACCGCCTCCATGCCGAGTTCGGGATATTCGAGCACCTCGACGTGGCGGATGCAGTCCTGTGCCAGCCGTGCGGCGGGGCCGCCGACGCTGCCCAGGTAAAATCCGCCATGGGTTTTGCAGGCGTCCTTCACCGCGCGGCCGCGATTGCCCTTGGCCAGCATGACGAAGCTGCCACCGGCGGCCTGGAACCCGGCGACGTAGCTGTCCATGCGGCCGGCGGTGGTGGGGCCGAAGCTGCCGGTGGGCATGCCGGGCGGGGTTTTCGCCGGACCCGCGTAATAGACCGGATGATCCTTCAGGTACTGGGGCAGCCCGCCCCCTGCATCCAGGCGTTCTTTCAGCTTTGCATGCGCGATGTCGCGCGCAACCACCATGGTGCCGGTGAGCGACAGCCTTGTGCGGACCGGATACCGCGACAACTGCCGGCGGATATCATCCATCGGCTGGTTGAGGTCGATGCGCACCACCTCGCCGCCGAGGATGTCGTCGGTGGTCTCGGGCAGGTATTTCGCCGGATCGGTTTCCAGTTGCTCAAGGAAGACGCCTTCGGGGGTGATCTTCGCCTTGATCTGGCGGTCGGCGCTGCAGGAGACGCCGATGCCCACCGGCAGGCTGGCGCCATGGCGGGGCAGGCGGACCACCCGCACGTCGTGGCAGAAATACTTGCCGCCGAACTGCGCGCCGATGCCGAGCGTGCGGCTCAGTTCCAGGACCTTCTGCTCCATCGCCCGGTCGCGGAAGGCATGACCCGCTTTGCTGCCCTCGGTGGGCAGCGAATCCAGGTATTTGGTGGAGGCGAGTTTCACCGTCTTGAGAGTGGATTCGGCACTCGTGCCGCCGATCACGATGGCGAGATGATAGGGCGGGCAGGCGGAGGTGCCGAGGGTGCGGAGTTTGGTCTCGAGGAAGCGGATCAGTTTTTCGGGGTTGAGGATCGCGCGCGTCTCCTGGAACAGAAAGGTCTTGTTCGCGGAGCCGCCGCCCTTGGCGACAAAGAGAAAATGGAACTCCTCGGCATGGTGCTCGCCGGGGCTGGCGTAGATGTCGAACTGCACCGGCAGGTTGTTGCCGGTGTTCACTTCCTCGAACATCGACAGCGGCGCCATCTGCGAATAGCGCAGATTGGTTTCCGTGTAGGTGCGGTGCACCCCCCAGCTCAGCGCCTCCTCCTCGTCGCCGTCCACCCAGACGCGCTGGCCTTTCTTGCCGAATACGATGGCGGTGCCGGTGTCCTGGCACATCGGCAGCACGAAGCCGGCGGAGATGCTGGCATTCTTCAACAGGTCGAGGGCGACGAAGCGGTCGTTGGCGGAGGCCTCGGGGTCGTCCAGGATGGCGCGCAACTGCGCCAGGTGGGCCGGGCGCAGCAATTGCGAGACATCCCGGAATGCCTGAAACGCCAGTTCGCTCAGCGCTTCCGGGGCGATGCCGAGCACCTTGCGGCCCGCGACATCGATGACGGTGACGCCGGCGATATCGAGCCGGCGCCAGGGCGTCGGGTCGGGTCCGAGCGGCAACAACGGCGTGTAGCGGAAGCCGGCGGGCCGGGGCGGCGGGGCGTTCATTGGCCGGTCAGCTTTCTTTGGGCGGCGTGCGGCGGCGGAATGCGTCCAGGCTGACCACCTGCGGGGCGGGCTCCTCGGCGGGCTCGCTGCCCGCGGGGGCTTCGCTGGCGGGCTCCGGCTCGGCCTCAGGTTGTGGCTCGGGCACGTCGACGCGGAAATGCAGGCCGTAGCGCACATGCGGGTCGGCGAAGGCGGTGAAGGCGGCGATCGGGATGCGCAGTGTGCAGGGCACGCCGCCGAACGACAGGCCGACGGTCATCGCCTCCTGCGCCTCGTCGACCGCGAGGTCCCAGAACTGGTGCTGCAGGACGATGGTCATTTCCTGCGGGTACTGGGCTTTCAGCCGCGCCGGCAGGGAGACGCCGGGATGATCGGTGCGGAAGGTGAGATAGAAATGATGGTTGCCCGGCAGCCCATGCGCGGCCGCATGCTGCAGCGCGCGCACCAGCACCTGGCGCAGCGCCGCCTCGGTCCAGTCGTCGTAGGGGAGCAGGCTGTCGGGGCGCTGCTCGCCCGGGCCGTTGGGTCCGCCTTGTCCCGTAGAATCGTCTTCCATCGCTGCCTCGCGCGTGAGGGTACCCCATTAGCGAAAGGGGCGGGGCTGGGGAAGATGGGGCGCGAAGTAGGGGGGCTTCTGTTGCCCGGTGCCCCCCCGAACCGCGCTTATCGCTTATGCAGCGACAGCGAGCGCCATATTGTCGTTGGCACTTGTAAAATGGCCCGATGACGGCGGAACCATGCCGGGCAAAAGATGGGTCTTTACCACGCGTGTCGAGACTGTTTCGCCCCCATACCCACGCCCCGGTAGCCCGGGGTGCTGGTGGAGGCGCCGGGCACTGCCCCCGGGTCCACAACGCTTATTCCACGCACCGTTTATCGCCATAGCCGGCAAGCCGGCAAGCCGAATATAGGGTGCCTGACCGCCGCAGAGAAGGGGTGACGTCGGATGGGCCTGACCGAGGAACAGCGCGCCGAGATCGAGGCGCAGCGCGCGGAGAGCGCCCCCACCCGGCGGGCCACCGTGCCGGCGCTGGAGGAGATGCTGTACCGCGCCATGCCGGTGCTCGATCACGGGTTTGTGCGGGTGGTGGATTATATGGGCGACGACGGGGCGGTGGTGCAGGCGGCGCGGGTTTCTTACGGCCGTGGCACGCGGCGGGTGAGCGAGGATGCCGGGCTGATCCGCTACCTGATGCGCCACCGGCACACCACGCCGTTCGAGATGTGCGAAATCAAATACCACGTGAAGCTGCCGATTTTCGTCGCCCGGCAGTGGATCCGGCACCGCACGGCGAATGTGAACGAGTATTCGGCCCGCTACTCAATTCTTGACCGCGAGTTCTACATCCCGGCGCCGGAGCATCTGGCGGCGCAGTCGGCGGTGAACCGGCAGGGGCGGGGGGCGGTGCTGGCGGGCGCGGAGGCGGAGGCGGTGCTGGACCTGCTGCGCGGCGACGCTGCCCGCTGTTATGAGCATTACGCGGACATGCTGAACGAGGGTGCGGACGGCGCCCCCGCCGATCCCGGGCGGCAGGGGCTGGCGCGGGAGCTGGCGCGGATGAATTTGACGTTGAACACCTATACGCAATGGTACTGGAAGACCGATCTGCACAATCTGCTGCACTTCCTGTCGCTGCGGGCGGATGCGCATGCGCAGTACGAAATCCGCGCCTATGCCGAGGCGATGATGGCGACGGTGGAAGCCTGGGTACCGGCGACGTTCGCGGCGTTCCGCGATTACCGGCTGGGGGCGGTGAATTTCTCGGCGGCGATGCTGGCGGTGGTGCGGCGGATGCTGGCGGGGGAGGTGGTGGCGCAGGAGGGGAGCGGGCTGTCGAAGCGGGAGTGGGGGGAGATGATGGGGGTGTTAGGGCGGGAGGGGTAGGGGCGGCTGGGGTTACGAGCGGTCCAGCCGTGTGGCCGCTTTCGGCCCAAAGCCCGCGGATAAACGCAGCGCCATCCGCCCTACAGTCTTAAGTTATGGGTTCCAAGGGCCTCCCGGCCCTTGGCGGGTCCAGGGCAGAGCCCTGGCCTTGCTTGCTTTGCAGGGGATACCGCCGTTTCCGTCGTTGCAACGCCAGATAAACCACCGGCGTGGTGTAAAGCGTCAGCGCCTGGCTCACGATCAACCCCCCAATAATCGCAATCCCCAGCGGCCGCCGCACCTCCGAGCCCGCGCCGAACCCCACCGCCAGCGGCACCGCCCCCAGCAGCGCCGCCATGGTGGTCATGATGATCGGGCGGAAGCGTTCCAGGCAGGCGGCGTGGATGGCCTCCAGCGGGGTGCGGCCGTGCTGGCGTTCCTGCTCCAGCGCGAAGTCCACCAGCATGATGGCGTTTTTCTTGACGATGCCCATCAGCAGCAGAATGCCGATGATGCCCATGATGGACAGGTCGGTGCCGGTGATCAGCAGCGACAGCAGCGCCCCCAGCCCCGCCGAGGGCAGGGTGGAAATGATGGTGATCGGCTGGGTCAGGCTCTCATACAGAACACCGAGCACGATGTAGATGGTCAGGAAGGCGGCGCCGATCAGGAAGGGCTGCGAGGCCAGGCTCTGCGCCAGCCAGCGGGCGTTGCCGGCGAAGTCGGTGCGCAGCGTGTCCGGCATGCGCAGGTCGCGGGCGGCGTCCTGCACCGCTTTCAGCGCCGCGCCCTGGGAAACGCCGGGAGCGGTGTCGTAGCTGATGGTGGCGGCGGGGAACTGGCCCTGGTGGCGCACCGCCAGCGGCGTGGTGTCGCGCTCCAGACGCACGACGCTGAGCAGCGGCACCTGCTGGCCATTGCTGGCGCCGACGAAGATGCGGCTGAGGCTGGACGGGTCGGCCTGCAGGCGGGGATCGACCTCCAGCACCACCCGGTACTGGTTGCGCGGCGTGTAGATGATGGAAATCTGCCGCTGCGAGAAAGCGTTGTTCAGGGCGGCGTCGATCGCCGAGACGGCGACGCCGAGCCGGGCGGCGGCGACGCGGTCGATCACGATGTCGGCCTGCGGGCCGGCGCGGTCCTGGTCGGAGGAAACGTCGGCCAGGATCGGGATGCCGCGCAGCCTGGTGGTGAGTTTTTCGGTCCAGACACGCAACTCGGCCAGATCGGGGCCGAGCAGCACGAACTGGTTGGCCGATCCCTGGCGGCCACCGGCACGCAAATCCTGCGCCGACCACAGGATGGTCTGCACGGCGCCGACCTGGGCGAGCTTCGGGCGCAGCCGGGCGATCACCTGCTCGGATGACAAATGATCGCGCCCGGCGAGCGGCTTGAGGCCGATGGTGAGCTGGCCGCGGTTCAGCGCCCCCCAGCCGGTGGAGACGCCGATGGTCGAGCCGACGGCGGCGACGGCCGGGTCGGCCAGCAGCACGTCCACGATGGCGCGCTGGCGCTCGGCCATGGCGGGAAAGGAAATTTCCGGCCCGGCGATGGTGACGCCCTCGAGCAGGCCGGTGTCCTGGGTGGGGAAGAAACCTTTCGGCACCACGGTATAGAGCCAGATGGTCAGGCCGATGGTGGCGAAGGTCACGAACAGCATCAGCCAGCGGAAGCGCAGGGCGACGGCCAGTGTGGCGGTGTAGAGGCCGAGCCCGGCGCGAAAGCATCGCTCCACCAAACCGTCCAGGCGCGCCAGCGCGCTGCCCGGCCGGGCGGTGCGGTCGGCGCGCATGAAGCGGCCGCACAGCATGGGCGTCAGCGTCAGCGACACCAGGGCGGAAATGGCGATGGCGAGGGTCAGCGTGGCGGCGAATTCGCGGAACAGGCGACCGAGAATGCCGCCCATGAACAGCACCGGTATGAACACCGCGACCAGCGAAACGCTGATGGACATGACGGTGAAGCCGATCTGGGCGGCGCCCTCGAAGGCGGCGCGCAGCGGCGCGCGGCCCTGCTCCCTATGGCGGACGATGTTCTCGATCATGACGATCGCGTCGTCGACCACGAAGCCCACGGAAATGGTGAGCGCGATGAGGGAGAAATTGTCGAGCGCGAAGCCGCACAGCCACATGGCGGCGAGCGTGCCGGCGATGGACAGCGGCACGGTGACGCCGGCGGCGATGGTGGGCACCAGGCGGCGCATGAACAGCGCCACCACCATGAGCACCAGGGCGATGGAAATCAGCAGGCTGATCTGCACTTCGTTGATACTGGAGCGGATCGACTGGGTGCGGTCGGCCAGGATGGTCAAGTGGATGTCGGGCGGCAGCCAGGATTTCAGCAGCGGCAGCACCGCTTTCACCCGGTCGACCGTTTCGATGACGTTGGCGCCGGCTTTTTTGCTGATCGTCAGCAGGATGGCCGGCTGCTGGCCGAACCAGGCGGCCAGGCGGGTGTTGGCGACGCCGTCGATGACGCTGGCGACGTCGCCCAGGCGGACGGCGGCGCCGTTGGCGGTTTTCACGATCAGGCCGCGATACTCGGCCGCCTTGAGCAACTGGCCGTTGGTGCCGATGGTCTCGGCGCGGTCGGGGCCGTCGAAGCCGCCGGTGGGGCTGGCGACGTTCGCGGCACGGATGGCGGCGGCGATGTCCTCGCCCGACAGTCCGGCGGCGGCGAGGGCCGCGGGGTCGAGGCGGACGCGCACGGCGGGTTTCTCGGAGCCGTTCACCTGCACCTGCGCCACGCCTTCCACCTGCGACAGGCGCTGGGCGAGGATGCTGTCGGCGGCGTCGTAGACCTGCCCGGCCGACAGCGTGTCGGAGGTGAGCGCGATGGTCAGGACCGGCATTTCCGCCGGGTTGAACTTGCGGAAATAGGGGCGGACGGGCAGGTCGGAGGGCAGGTCCGGGGTGGCGGCGTTGATGGCGGCCTGCACGTCGTGGGCGGCGCCGTCGATGTCGCGCTCGATGTCGAACTGCACGATGATGGAGGTGGAGCCGGTGGCGGAGATCGAGGTGAGTTCGGTGACGCCGGCGATTTCGCCGAGGCGGCGCTCCAGCGGGGCGGCGATGGAGGTTGCCATGATCTCCGGGTCGGCGCCCGGGCGGCTGGCGAAGACGACGACGGTGGGGATGTCGATGCTGGGCAGGGCGGCGACCGGCAGGAAGCGGTAGGCGACGCAGCCCGCGAGCAGCACGCCGATGGCGAGCAGCATGGTGGCGACGGGGCGGCGGATGAAGGGGGCGGAGAAGGTCATGCCGTGCGCTTATACCACGCGCGCCGCGTGGGGCGGCGGGTCGGTGCAGGTCGATGCGCAGGGGGCCGGATCAACCGGAGCGCAAGCGGGGCGGCGGCAGCCACCAGGGACGGCGGCTTGCGGCGGGACGCGGGTCGATCGTGGGGTGGTGCGGGATGGGGGCCGGCCGGGGCGGTGCCCGGCGTGATGGCGCGGCGGATGCGGGGGCGGCGGAAGCGGGGGTGATGGGGCGGGGCGGGTGCGCGGGCGGCAGGCCGAGCATGCGGCGGATGGGGGCGAGGGTGCGGCGCGCGGCGGTGCAGGCGAGCAGGTCGGCGGCGGCGGGATCGACCAGGAGCGCCCCGAGTTGGGTGGCGCAGGCGGCGGCCTCGGCGCCGAGGGCACGGATCAGCCAGGCGCTTTTGGTGGGAAAGGGTGAGCGGCGGTGGGGGCCGCTGTGGTTGCTGGCGCGGGGCCTCGGCGGCGGGATGGGGCCGGCGGCGAGGCGGGCGCGCAGGCGGTCGAGGCGAAGCGCGGCGCGGGTGAGGTGCCGCCACAACGGGATGATGAGGGCGGCGTGGAGCGGATCGTGGAGGAAGCGACGGGCGATGAGGGCGGCGAGGGTGCGGAGGATGACGCCGAAGCCGGGCACGCCGAAGGATGGGGTGGGGTTGGGGGTGGCGGGGAGGGGTTGGGCGTGCATGGAATAAATTCCTAGCACAAGCTTGGGTGGATCGCAAGGGAGATTCAGGAAGCGGGCGTGCCTTGATGCGGGGGGGGGGGCCGGAAGGGATGGGGGCGTTGGAGGCCGGCGGTGCCGATGTCGGGGCTGCTTGCATGGCGGTCAGCACGTCGCACGTCGGGCGGGAAAGCGCAGCGTATCCCGCCGTCGCGACTGGCGGTTGGCCGGGCGTCGGCGGAGGAACGACGGCAGCCCGCAAGAGGCGGGATACGCTGCGCTTTCCCGCCCTACGGCTTGCTGAGGGCGGCTTTGGGTGGGGAGCGGCTGTGGTGGGACCGCCGCCAGAGGTCTGCTTCGCGCCCATGGCGGTCAGATAGAGGTCATCTCTGGCATCCTGAAAACGGACCAAGCATCGCCGGTCCTCCCTGGCCAGGAAGGATGGAATGGCGACAGTCCGCACCCGTGCCGATGCGCCTCGATATCAGAACAATCGGATCATGACGTTCGCAGTTGAGGCGGACCGTCTGGCTGGCTAGCATCGGGTCATGGCGCGCGAGTATATCCTGTTGCCCTCGCGGGGATGGCGATCGTCCCTGATGACCGATTTTCTCGAGCAACGTCCCGTGCTCGATATCGTCAGGCGCGGCCGCGGCGTCGTGATGGCGGCGCAGGCGGCGCTGGATGAGTCGGGGCACGGGCCGCGCGCGGCGCCCTACGCGATCCTGCGCTCGATCGGCGAGGATGGTCCGAAGCTTGCTCGCATGGAGGCAAGCATCGCGCGGCTTCTGCAGGCTTTCGATCCGGGGTTGATCGTCGAACCGAACTGGCGCGTCGTCGCGGCCGTCCGGCCGCCCATGCGCGTGGTTCGCGCCGCCGCTTGGGGGTCGGCCGCGCGGTCCCGTCGCGGCGACGATCTGGGCCCGCGGCGCCTCAGGGTACGCGTGCGCGACACCGCCGGGCAACCCGTTCCCGGCGCGAGGGTTCTGGTGCTCGATGCCGAGCGCGACGAGGGACTGGCGCGCACGACGAACCGGCACGGCGTCGCCCCGTTTAGCTTGCCGGCCGGGCTCGCCGTTCTGCCGCGGTTGCGGGTCGAGCCGCCCGGGGCGTGGCATGGCGTGACGCGCGGCGAGGTCGCTATCGCGGCCGACGACATCGAGGTCGAGATCCGTCCCGTCGATGTCGCGTCGACCCTCGATCCCGTGCGCCGCTGGGCCGCGAGGCTGGCGGCGGATGCCGGTCGAGGCGCGAGGATCGCGGTCGTCGATACCGGCGTCGATACGCGCCATCCCGACCTCGCTCACGTTGAAACCGCCGCCACGGAAGGCCTGCCGGACGCGGGAGAGGCCGGCGTTCCCCATCCGCACGCCACCCATGTCGCCGGCATCATCGGCGCGCGCGGCCAGGCTTTCCACGGCCTCGCGCCGGGTGCAGCCCTCTTCAGCATGCGGGCGGCTCCATGGGGGTCGCTGTCGACGACGGCCTTCGATCTGGGCGCCGCCATCGAGGCCGCCGCGACCGAGCGCGACATCCATCTGATCAATGTCAGCATGACATCGGACAACCCGGCATCGTTCCTTGTCAAGGCGGCCGCCCAGGCGTTCCACAACGGTGCCATCTGTATCGCGGCGGCGGGCAATCAGGGCCGAATTGGGATCGCCTTTCCCGCGGCGAACAAGTGGGTGATGGCGGTCTCCGCGTATGCCGACAAATCCGCGATGGCGGCTGACGCGGCGGAGCGCAACGATATTGGCCCCATCGTGTCCACGGCCGACCCGAACCTGTCCCTGGCGCGTTTCTCGAATTACGGCCCGGACCTGGATTTCATGGCGCCGGGCGTCGGGGTTTTGTCCTGTCACGCGACATCTGGCTATGCAGTCGCGAGCGGTACCTCGTTCGCCGCTCCCGCCGTTACCGGGGCAGCGGCGGCGATTTTGGCGCGCGACCACGCCGAGCTTCTGGCGATGCCCAAGGGGCCGACGCGGTCGGCTGCCGTCATGCAGGCCTTGCTTTCGCGCGGGTTCGACCTAGGTTTCAGCGCCAGCGTTCAGGGAATGGGGATGCTCGATGTCTAAAGCCGCGACGCAAGAGTTCATCCTGTTCCGGACTGCCGAGACCGGCCCCGACCTTACCTCGGCCGCGGCGACGGTCGAGGCCGCGGCGGGCGTGAACCTCGTCCGCCGCAACCGCTCCGCCCTGTTGATCGAGGGCGAGCCCAAGTCGGTGGAGACTCTCACCAAGAGCCTGCCGGGCTGGGCGTCCGAACCCAATCAGCGCGTGCGTGGCGGCGTATAGGACCGCCTCATCCCGGCAAGCGTTGCATCATCACCAGGTCGGTTGTCGCCAGTTCGGCGCCATCGCGCAGCAATTTTGCGCGGTAACGGCCGGGGGGCAGCGCCGGGCCCGTGATCGCGATCGTCCGCACGCCGGCCGATGCGGCGGCCACAGGCACCGTCTCGCCGGTCTGGAACGTGCCGTCCGTCTTCACCTGCTCGATCGCCACGGTCCCGGTGAACGGCGCGGCGGCGCCGGGAAGCACGACGATCTCATAATCCTCGCCTACGGTCGCGAATTTCGGGCTCACCGAAATCGCGGGAGCGTCCGTCGCGGATGCCGCGACCGCCCCAGGCTCCTCCGCGCCGACCAGCATCGCCAGCAGTGTGTGGGTATTCGCATGTTGCGTCACGCCGACGTGATCGGCGTCGACATAGGCTGTCGCCACCGGCAGCGACGTGGCGCTGCGAACCGGTACCGTGCCGTCTCCGGCGCCGGTGACAGTGACCGGCGAGATCGTCCCGCGCGTCATGTCGAAGCGGGTCATGGTCTTGTGGGTTGCGCTCACGACCGCGAAATAGCGGCACGCGGCCGGTTTGCAGCCTGGGTCAAGATACCGGGCGAACGCCGCGGCCGCCTCCAAGTGGTCCGTTTTCAGCCCCTGCGAGTCCACCAGAGACGGGTCGAACAGCGACACCCCGTCGAACGGGACCGCGCCGTCAATCCGCCAGATCGGCCGCAATGCGGCCGGCGGAAACAGTTGATAAGCTGCCGGAAAGCCCGGGGCGCCGCTCAACCGCCGCTGATCGTCCGCGCTCATGCCCACGCTGCCTCCGCCAACGCCGATTGCGCGCGCGAAGGCCAGGGGCGCGCCCTCGTGTGGCACCGCGAGGAAGGCTGCGAGCCTGGTGGCCGTGACGCCAGGTGTTCCGGCGGCCGCGGGCCGCTCCAGCCATCCGCGCGTTACGAGGCCACCCATGGAATGACAGACCAGCATAATTTCGGTGTCCGCCCCGTACTGGGCCACGAGCGCATCGAGACGCGCGCCAAGCTCGATCCCGAGCGCGTCCAGATCGCGGCGCCAATCGTAAGGATGCGGCACGAAGACGCCACCTATCTTCGCCGCCGCCGCCGCGAGGGACTCGAGGATCGATCCGTAGACGTCGATGCAGACGCTGCCGATGACGTCGCCGACGCGCAGGTCGGCGCGAATGAGATCCGCCGTGCGCTGATAACCCGAGACGGTCGCTTCCAGCACGGTGGGGGGCCACACTTTGTCGGTTCCGTCGGCCCGAAGCAGTTCACTTCCCATGATGCCGGGAACAAAGACGATTACCTTCATCGACCTACTCCCATGAGACGTTAGAGCACGGTTATGTCTATGACGGCCTCGAACTTTTTCGCCTCTGATTTCGAGATAGGATCTAGATTTAGATTCTTCTTTCTGATTTCTGCCGATGGGGATCGCCGCCACCAGTCTGCCATCTTGTCCCCAAAATTCTGCTTCTGAGATCTTCCAAACGGACCGCTGATGGCTGAGGGATGTCGAAAACCGACACTTGTCCCAGCATACCGAATGTCCTCTGTTGCGGCTAGAGTGCCCAAGAGCGGAAAGTCAGCTCTCGGCCAAGACCTGACACTCGGCTCCGCTGACTGAATGTCCGAGAAGGGTCGCAAGCAGTCATCCGTTCGGGCGCCGGCGGTGCCGTTACAGCCGGCCGCACCCCGGCCCGCCGGCGCCAGTGCGATTCTACTCCGCTCTACTCCGCCGCCGCCGCGGTGCGCGGCCCGGCCACGCGCAGCCGCAGACGCTCGAACGCCAGATAGATGGCCGGCGTCGTGTAGAGCGTGAGTAGCTGGCTCAGCAGCAGCCCGCCGACGATGGTCACGCCCAGGGGAAACCGCAGCTCGCTGCCGGTGCCGTGGCCGAGCACCAGCGGCAGCGCGCCGAGCAACGCCGCCATGGTGGTCATCATGATCGGGCGGAAGCGCAGCAGACCCGCCTCCTCGATGGCGGCGCGCGGGGGGATGCCGCGTTCGCGCTCGGCCTCGATGGCGAAGTCCACCATCATGATGGCGTTCTTCTTGACGATGCCCATGAGCAAAACCAGGCCAACCAGCGCCACCAGCGACAGATCGGACCCGACCGCCATCAGCGCCAGCAAGGCGCCGATGCCGGCCGACGGCAGGGTGGACAGGATCGTCACCGGATGGATGACGCTCTCGTACAGCACGCCGAGCACGATGTAGATCACCACCACGGCGGCCAGGATCAGCCAGGGCTCGCTGGCGAGGGATTTCTGGAACTCGGCGGCATCGCCGGAATAATTTCCGGAAATGGTGGCGGGCAGGGCGATGTCGCGTTCGGCTGCGGCGACCGCGTCCACCGCCTGGCCGAGCGAGGCTCCGGGAGCGAGATTGAACGACAGGGTGACGGCGGGGAACTGCGCCTGGCGGGTGACGGCGAGCGGGGCGGTGATGCGCTCGATACTGGCAATCGCGGTCAGCGGCACCTGGGCGCCGCCGGCGCCGGGAATGCGCAGGCGCGTGAGAGAAAACGGATCGGCCTGCCAGGAGGGGTCGGCCTCCAGCACCACGCGGTACTGGTTGGCCTGAGCGAAAATGGTGGAGACCTGGCGCTGGCCGAAGGCGTCGTACAGCGTGTCCTGCACCGCCTGCATGGACACGCCCAGGCGCGTGGCGGCGTCGCGGTCGACGCGGACGAAGGTGCGGAAGCCCTCGTTCTGCTGGTCGGTGGCGACGTCGCGCAGTTCCGGCACGCGGCGCAGACGATCGAGCAGACGCGGCGCCCATCTGGTCAGCTCGGCCTGATCGGTGTCGATCAGGGTGTATTGGAACTGGGTGCGGCTCACGCGGGTGCCGATCTGGATGTCCTGCACCGGCTGCATGAACACCGACAGGCCGGGGATGGCGGCAAGCCGGGCCTGCAGGCGGGCGGCGATGGCGCGGGCCTCGGCGTCGCGGGCGCGGCGGGGTTTGAGGGCGATGGTCAGACGGCCGGTGTTGGGGGTGGGGTTGATGTCGCCGGCGCCGACAAAACTGGCAACCGCCGTCACCGCCGGGTCGGCGCGCACGATGTCCACCGCCTGCGCCTGCAGGGCGGTCATGCGGGCGACGGAAATGCTCTGTGCGGCTTCGGTGACCGCGACGATCACGCCGGTGTCCTGCAGCGGCAGGAAGCCTTTCGGAATGACCACGTAGAGAAAAATGGTGCCGGCGAGGGTGAAGGCGGCCACCCCCAGCATGAGCGTCTGGTGGCGCAGCGACCAGCGCAGGGTGTGCGCGTAGCCGGCCAGCAGGGCGCGGAACCCGGCATCGGCCCACCGCGCCACCAGCCACGGTTTTTGCTCCGACGCCGGCCGCAGCAGCCGGCCGCACATCATCGGCGTGAGCGTGAGCGACACCAGGGCCGATACCACCACGGACACCGACAGGGTGATGGCGAACTCGCTGAACAGCCGGCCGACCACGCCGGTCATGAACAGCAGCGGGATGAACACGGCGATCAGCGATACCGTCAGCGAAACGATGGTGAAGCCGATCTGCGCCGCCCCCTTGTAGGCGGCGGCGAGCGGCGCCTCGCCTTGTTCCAGGTAGCGGACGACGTTCTCGATCATGACGATGGCGTCGTCCACCACGAAGCCGGTGGCGACGACGAGTGCCATGAGCGAGAGATTGTCGAGCCCGTAGCCGCACAGCGCCATGACGCCGAAAGTGCCGATCAGCGACAGCGGCAACGCGATTGCCGGGATCAGGGTGGCGCGCCAGGAGCGCAGAAACAGGTAGATCACCAGCACCACCAGCACGATGGACAGCATCAGCGTGCCCTGCACGTCGGCGACGCTGGCGCGGATGGTCTCGGTGCGGTCGGTGACCACCACGGTGGCGATGGCGGCGGGCATGGCGCGTTGCAGGGCGGGCAGTTCCTGCTTCAGCCGGTCCACCGTCTGCACGATGTTGGCGCCGGGCTGGCGGCGGATGTCGAGAATCACGGCGGCATGGCCGGGGGCGCCGTCCGGCGGGTAATACCAGGCGGCGACGCGGTTGTTCTCCACCCCGCCGACCACTTGCCCCACGTCCGACATGCGCACCGGCGCGCCGTTGCGCCAGGCGATGACCAGCGTGCTGTAGGCGTCCGGGGAGACGATCTGGTCGTTGGCGCCGAGCGCAAAAGCTTGGCGCGGGCCGTCGAAGCCGCCCTTGGCGCCGTTGACATTGGCGGCGGCGACGGCATTGCGCACGTCTTCCATCGCCAGCCCGTAGGCGGCCAGCCGGGCGGGGTCGACGCGCACGCGCACCGCCGGGCGCATATTGCCCTGCACGGTGACGCGGCCGACGCCCTCGATCTGGCTGAGCTTGGGCTGCAGCAGGGTGTCGGCGGCGTCGCTGACCCGGTCGATGGTGATCGCGTCCGACAGCAGCGCCAGGGTGAGGATAGGCGCGTCGGCCGGGTTCACCTTGGCGTAGACGGGCGGGTAGGGGAGCGTCACCGGCAGCGTGCCGGCGGCGGCGTTGATGGCCGCCTGCACGTCTTCCGAGGCGCTGTCGATGCTGCGCGAGAGCGAGAATTGCAGGGTGATCTGGCTGGTGCCCTCGGAACTGGTCGAGGTCATGCTGGTCAGGCCCTGGATCTGTCCGAACTGCCGTTCGAGCGAGGCGGTGATCAGGGAGGCGACGGTGTCCGGATTGGCGCCGGGCAACTGGGTGGTGACCAGGATGGTGGGGAAATCGACCTGCGGCAGGGCGGAGACGGGCAGGGCGCGGTAGCCCAGCACGCCGGCCAGCAGCACGGCGATGGCCAGCAGCGAGGTGGCGATCGGCCGGGCGATGAACGGGGCGGAGATGCTCATTGTGAGGGCGCGTTAGCATATTGACGGAAGGAATAGAAAAGCAACCATTTCAGCCGAAATTTTCCACATCACCGAGAAAATCTGAGCCGAGCATGGGATATTTATTACGATCAAGATCTGTTTTTCCGCTTTCAATGAATCTAATATATCGAGAAATTACGTGATCCGTTATCAAAAAAATTACCTTTCTGTCGCTGTCTGATACGCCCCCGATTTTGCCGTGCCTTAGGGGATCGGCATGTTGTTCCTTGAAGCGGAGGAGTGTGTCTTTTTCGATTCGGAGAGCGGACCTCATTCTCGCCCATGTTTGGTTATCATTCCCGCATCTAAAGCTCTGCATTATTGCCTCAATAGCTCTGTAGCAAAAAAAACCTGTTGCGTGCGGCATACGAATAGCTTCTCTGAAATCGGCCAATATCATTCCCAATGAAGGCTCTTTAAGTAAAACCGAAATAATAGATATATCAAAATCGATAAGTACTGGCCACTTCTTATCAAGGACAGGTCTCGATTTACTTAACGCTGGTATATTATAGCCAAATACGTGCCGTTCATCAGTGCGATGGGAGATTGCAGATATGACGTCTACGTCAAATCGAAGTCCGTTTGAATATCCAACGATATCGACAATTCTCCTTAAGGTAGTTTCGATTATATTTTTGAGAGTGAAAACATCTATTGTCCCGTTAATTACAGTAACGTCCACGAGGGAGTTATTCTCCCAAGTAAAAATTTTATTGTGCATACGTAATCCTAAATCCGCAAATTCACTGATCATCTCAAAATCAAATCGCAATGGGCAGCGTTCCGGTCGTATTGTTGCAAAAAATGTCCAGTCTTTCATCGTGGTGATTTGTGGTGTTGCCGGCTGCATTATTTATCACTCCGTTTATGTTGAAAAGAAGCAATCGGCATCCGTTTTCAGAACATTGGATTCTTGTTGAGTAATCAGTTTATGGTTTGCAGTTTTCGGCAGTTGACGACGTAATATCATGTCGCCCCCGGGGTTCGTCTGCTTGCACTCGCGGGCGGAATGCTGCGAGGTACGGGGGGAGGAGAGGCGGGCAGGGGAGGGCTTGGTTGTGCGATCATTATCCTAGCCCCGTCGGTCAGGCGGGAGGCGCCGTCGATGACGACGCGCTCGCCCGGCTGCAGGCCGGCGGTGACGATGGCGGCGAGCAGGTCCTCGTGGCCGAGTTTTACCAGCCGGCGGGTGACGGTCTGGTCGGCGTTCACCACATAGACATAGGGCCCCAGCGGGCCGCGCTGCACCGCGACCGGCGGCACCACGGTGGCGTCGCGGCTGGTGTCCACCTTGAGCTGCACGGTGACGAAGGCGCCGGGCCACAATGTCAGGCGGTCGTTGGGGAAGCGGGCGCGCAGGCGGATGGTTCCGGTGGTGCTGTCCACCTGGTTGTCCAGAACCGTGAGGGTGCCGCGGTCGAGCACCGGTGCCTGCGGGGCGGCGCCGGCGTCCTGCGGCAGGGCCAGCACCTCCGGCGCGCCTTCGGCCATGGCGGCGGCGACGGCGGGGAGGGTTTGTTGCGGCAGGGTGAACTGGACCAGGATCGGCCGCAGGGTGGTGAGGTACGGCCAGCCCGGTGGCATCGGCGGCGTGCACGATGTTGCCGGCATCGACCTGGCGGAAGCCGACGCGGCCGTCGATCGGCGAGGTGATGGTGGTGTAGGAGAGCTGGGTGCGGGCGCTGTCGATCTGCGCCTGGTCGGACTGCACCTGCGCCTCCAACTGCGCGACCGTGGCGCGGGCGGTGTCGTATTGCTGGGCGGAGGCGTAGGCGGTGGCGGCGAGCTTGGCATAGCGGCCCACGTCGAGCCGGGCGTTGGCGAGGGTTGCCTCGTCCTGTTTTTTCTTCGCCACCGCCTGGTCGAGGGCGGCCTGATAGGTGCGCGGGTCGATGCGCACCAGCACGTCGCCGGCGTGCACGTCCTGGCCTTCCTTGAAGCGGACTTCGATGAGCGGGCCGTCGACCATGGGTTTGACGGTGACGGTGGCGGAGGCCTGCACGGTGCCGAGGCCTTCGAGGTAAATGGGCACGTCGCGGGTTTCGGCCTGGGCCACCAGCACCGGGATGGTTTCCGGCGTGCTCGCGACGGCGCGTGCGGCCGCATCGGCGGGCGTGCGCGGGTGCAGCCAAGCATAGGCGCCACCTCCGCCAGCCACCAGGACACAGACGAGGATGATTACCGAGCGCCGCACGCACCCTCCCAGGGTCCAGGGCGCTCCGCCCCCTGGTGGGGTGCCGGGGCGAAGCCCCTGCCGGGGTCCGGGGCAGCGTCCCGGCTGCCGCATTCGTCGCCGATCACAACACCCCCTGGAACAGACGGCTCTCAGGTGGGGCGGTTTCGTCGCGAGTTCAACCACCCCCCAGCGCCTTGTAGAGATTGACCAGAGCGGTGAAGCGGGCGAGGCGCACCTGGGCCAGCGTGTCCAGGTCGGTGAACAGGGTGGTTTGCGCCTGCAGCGCGGTGACGATGTCGCTGACGCCGGCGAGCAGCTGGGCGCGGGCGATATCGGCGGCGCGCTGGGCGGTGGCGACGGCGTCGCGCTGCAGGGTTTCCTGTTCGGTGGCGTAGCGGTAGGCGGTCAGGGCGTTCTCGACGTCGGTGAAGGCCTGGACGATGGATTTGCGGTAGTCGGCGAGCAGCTCGTCGGCGCGGCCGCGTGACTGGTCCACAGCGGCCTGCAGGGCGCCGTTGTCGAAGATAGTCTGGGTGGCGCCGATGGCCGCCTGGGCGAACAGCGAGCCGGGGCCGAACAGGGTGCCGAGGGTGAAGGCCTGCCAGCCGCCGGTGGCGGTAAGTTCGACCTTGGGAAACATCGCCGCACGGGCGGCGGCGATGTTGGCCCGCGCGGAGGCAAGGCTGGCTTCGGCGTAGGCCACGTCCGGCCGGCGGGCCAGCAAATCCGATGGCAGGCCAGGGGCCACGTCCGGCAGCGACAGCGTGTTCAGCGTGCCCGGGCGTGCCGTGATCGCCTCCGGTGGCTGGCCGGTGAGGATGCCGAGGCCGTTGATCTGCTGCTCCATCTGGCTGCGCAGGTCGGGGATGGTGGCGCGGATGCCGGCCGCCAGCGCGGCCTGCTGCTCGACGTCGAGCTGCGAGGCGGTGCCGGCTTCCAGGCGGGCCTGGATGGCATGCAGGATTTCCTCGGCGTCGTGCAGGTTGCGCTGGGCCACGTCCAGCCGGTCCTGCAGGGCGAGCGCCTGGAACCAGGTGGTGGCGACGCTGGTGACGGCGGTGAGCGCGACCGTCTGCTGGTCGAAGCGGTCGGCCAGGGCGGTGGCCAGGGCGGCCTCTTTGGTGGCGCGCAGGCGTCCCCACAGGTCGATTTCATAGGAGACGGTGGGGATCAGGCTGTAGGTGCGGTACTGGTAGGTACCGGTTGGACACGGCGGCGCCGCTGGCCCCGGTGGCCGGGGAGGAGTGGCCGATCGAGTTGCGGTTCCATTGGTCCTGGCCGGTGGCGCTGAGGTTGGGCAGCAGCGGGGCACCGGCGCTGACCAGGGCGGCGTCGGCCTGGCGAATGCGGGCGACGGCGGCGAGGATGTCGAAGTTCGCGCTGCGGGCACGGGCGATGAGGGCATTCAGCTCGGGCGAGCGAAAGCCGGTCCACCAGTCGCCTGACGGCCAGACCGCGGCGGAGGCGGGCGTCTCGGCACGCCAAGCGGCGGCGACGACGCCTTCGGTGTCGGCGCGCGTGCCGGCGGGGCCGGCGCTGCAGCCGGCGAGGGCCGGCAGAGCGAGCAGCGCTGCGAGGAGTGAGCGGGGCAGGTGGATCATCCGGGTTGGCGTGACGCCGCGGCGGGACGGCGGGCGGCAGGGTGGTTCCTCGTGGCGGGCGGCGGCATTGCTGCGGCAACCAGATGGCGGGGCTGCGGCCGCCGATCAGGCCTCACTGTCGGCCAGGATCCGCAGCGCCAACTTGAGATGGGGTCGGTCGATCATCTTGCCATCGAGGGCGAAGACGCCGGCGCCGGGGTTGGCGGCGAAGCCGGCGCGCACCCGGCGGGCCCAGGCGACGCGTTCGGGCGAAGGGGTGAAGACGGCATTCACCGGGGCGATCTGGTCGGGGTGGATGCAAAGCTTGCCGGCGAAACCGTCGGCGGCGGCCTCGGCCGCCTCGCGTTCCAGGCCGGCCGGGTCGCGCGGGTCGGGCCAGGGCGTGTCGAGCGCCGGCAGGCCGGCGGCGGCGGCGATGAGCAGCACCGACGCCCGCGCCTGGGCGACCGGCGGCGGATAGCTGCCATCCGGGCGGCGCGGGTCGATGCCCAGATCGGCGGACAAATCCTCGGCGCCGAAGCAGAAGGCCCGCACCCGGCTCGCGGCCTCCGGGCAACTGGCCAGCGCGAGCACCGAGGCGGCGGTTTCGGTGACGATCGGCAGCACGCCGATGGCACCCAGCGGCAGCCCGGCGGCGGTCTCCAGCACTTCCAGATGGTGGTCGAGCGCCTGCAGGTCGGCAGCACCCCGGCATTTGGGCAGCATGACGGCCGCCGGCCCTCCGGGCACCACGGCGGAGAGGTCGGCGAGATACCATGGGGTGCCGCGCGGGTTCACCCGCACCACCACGCCGGGGCGGGCGAGGCCGGGCAGCAGGGCGGCGACGGTGGCGCGGGCGGCTTCCTTCGCCTCGGGGGCGACCGAGTTCTTCCAGGTCCAGGATGACGATGTCGGCTGGCGAGGCAAGCGCCCTGGCGGATTTCTTTCCCGAGTTCGCCCGGCGCGAACAGCGGGCTGCGCAGCCGGATCATGCCGGCACCGCGGGCCGGCGGCGCATCAGCGCCTGGCGCTCGCAGCGGGCGACGACGGCTCCGGCCTGATTGAACGCCTCGTGGCGGAAGGTCACGATGCCGGCGTCGGGACGCGAGCGGCTGTCGCGCGCCGCGACCACGGTGGTACGCACGCGGATGGTGTCGCCGGCGAACACGGGGGCGGGAAAGACGGTGTCGGTCATGCCGAGATTGGCCACGGTGGTGCCCTGAGTGAGGTTGTGCACGCTCATGCCGATCATCAGCCCCAGGGTAAACAGCGAGTTGACCAGCGGGCGGCCGAACTCGGTGGTGGCGGCGAATTCGGCGTCGAGATGCAGCTTCTGCACGTTCATGGTCATGCTGCAGAACAGCACATTGTCGGCCTCGGTGACGGTGCGTGTCCATTCGGCGTCGATGACGCGGCCGACCGGAAGCTCCTCGAACCACAACCCTGCCATTGGTAACCGTTCCTGCGATCCATTCGTGGGGAAACATTCTTGCGTCGGGCCGCACCATATGCAAATCAGGGTTGCCGGCAACGAGGGAGGCGGCTGGGGGTGAACGACACCATCCTGGAAACGGAGGGGTTGACCCGCGAGTTCGGCGGCTTCGTCGCCGTGAACAATGTGGCGTTGCGGGTGCGCAAGGGCACCATCCACGCGCTGATCGGCCCGAACGGCGCCGGCAAGACGACCTGTTTCAACCTGCTGACAAAATTCCTGCAACCGACCCACGGCAGCATCCGCTTCAAGGGGCGCGATATCACGGCGCGCGCGCCGGCGGACGTGGCGCGGCTCGGCCTGGTGCGGAGCTTTCAGATCTCGGCGGTGTTCGCCAACCTGACGGCGCTGGAGAACGTGCGTCTGGCGCTGCAGCGGGTGCGCGGCGGCAGCTTCGATTTCTGGCGCAGCGAGACCGTGCTGCACGGCTTCGACGGGCGGGCGCGGGCGCTGCTGGAGGATGTCGGGCTGGGCGAGCACGCCGATACACCGGCGGCCAGTCTTTCCTATGGCCGCAAGCGGGCGCTGGAAATCGCCACCACGCTGGCGCTGGAGCCGGAGATGATGCTGCTGGACGAGCCGACCGCGGGCATGACCCACGAGGACGTGGACCGGGTGGTGGCGCTGATCCGGCGGGTGCGCCAGGGCCGCACCATTCTGATGGTAGAGCACAATCTGTCGGTGGTGGAGGGGCTTTGCGACACCATCACGGTGCTGACCCGCGGGCGGGTGCTGGCGGAGGGCGATTACGCCGCGGTGGCGGCCAATCCCGAGGTGGTGGCCGCCTATCTGGGAACCGCCGATGCATGAGGTGTCCCATGCTTGACGTGTCTCATGCTTGAGGTCAGGGGTCTGAACGCCTGGTACGGCGAGAGCCATGTGCTGCATGGGGTGGATTTCGACGTGCCGGCGGGCGAGGTGGTGACATTGCTGGGGCGCAACGGGGCCGGCAAGACCACGACGATGAAAAGCATCATGGGCCTGGTGCCGCGGCGCGAAGGCAGCATCCGCTATGACGACCGCGAGACGATCGGGCTGCGGCCCGACCTGATCGCGCGTGCCGGCATTGCCTTCTGCCCCGAGGAGCGGGGGATTTTCGCCAGCCTGAACGTCACCGAGAACCTGATGCTGCCGAAAGTGGTGGCGCCGGGGGGGCTCGACCTTGCCACCATCTACGCCCTGTTCCCGAACCTGCAGGAACGCGCCGGCAGCCAGGGGACGAAATTGTCCGGCGGCGAGCAGCAGATGCTGGCGATCGCGCGCATCCTGCGCACCGGGGCGCGGCTGCTGCTGCTGGACGAGCCGACCGAGGGGCTGGCGCCGGTGATCGTGCAGCAGATCGGCCGCACCATCCGCGAGATCAAGGCGCGCGGCTTTACCGTGCTGCTGGTGGAACAGAATTTCCGCTTCGCGCAGACCGTGGCCGACCGCCACTACGTGATGGAGCACGGCCGGGTGATCGACATGATTCCGAACGCGCAGCTGGCCGCCAGCATGGGCAAGCTGCACGACTACCTGGGGGTCTGACCCCAAGACGTTATTCAGCCGACACCGGCCACAAGGCCGGGAACAGGGAGAACGACAGATGCCAGTTGCCCACGGGCCACTCTCACGGCGCGTATTGCTTAGAACCGCCGCCGCCGCCTCCGCCGCCGCCTTGCCGGTGCTGCCGGCGCGGGCGCAAAAGCCGGTACTGAAGATCGGCGTGCTGACCGATCTCTCCGGCCCTTACAAGGACGTGGCCGGGCCCGGCGCGGTCGAGGCGGCACGGCTGGCGGTCGAGGATTCGGGCCTGAAGGCGAAGGGGATCGAGGTCGAGATCCTGTCGGCCGACCACCAGAACAAGGCCGATGTCGGCGCTTCGGTGGCGCGTCAGTGGTTCGATCGCGATGGCGTGGACGTGATCCTGGAAGGAACCAACTCCGGCGAGGCGCTGGCGGTGGCGAATGTCGCGCGCGAGAAGAACAAAATCTTCCTCAATTCCGGCGCGGCGACCTCGGACCTGACCGGGGCGCAGTGCAATGCCAACACCATCCACTGGGTCTACGACACCTACATGCTGGCGCATTCCACCGGCGGGGCCATCGTGAAGTCGGGCGGCGATACCTGGTTCTTCATTGTCGCCGACTATGCGTTCGGCCACGCGCTGCAGCGCGACACCACCGATTTCGTGCAGCAGGCCGGCGGCAAGGTGCTCGGCTCGGTGCTCTATCCGTTTCCCAGCACCACCGATTTCTCGGCGTTCCTGCTGCAGGCGCAGTCCTCGGGCGCCAAGGTGCTCGGGGTGGCCAGCACCGGGGCGGACGGTATCAACCTGATCAAGCAGGCACATGAATTCGGCATCCCGATGCGGCTGGCCGGGCTGCTGGTGTTCCTCACCGACGTGCACTCGCTGGGGCTGGAGGTGGCGCAGGGGCTGACGCTGACCACGAGCTTCTATTGGGACCTCAACCCCGGCTCGCGGCGGTTTGCCGACAAATATACCAAGCGTCTGCCCGGCAAGCGGCCGACCATGGTGCATGCGGGCGTGTATTCGAGCGGGCTGCACTATCTGAAGGTGGCGGCCGAGATGGGGGCGGCGAAGGCGAAGGCCGATGGGGCGGCCACAGTGGCGCGGATGAAGGCAACGCCCACCAATGACGATTGTTTCGGCCCCGGCAGCATCCGCGCCGACGGCCGCAAGCTGTGCCCGGCTTATCTGTTCGAGGTGAAGAAGCCGAGCGAGAGCAAGGGGCCGTGGGACTACTACAAGCTGCTGGCCACGACGCCCGCCGACGAGGCGTTCCGGCCGCTCTCGGCCGGCGCCTGCCCGCTGGTGAAGGCCTGAGAGTTTGTGAATGAATGCCCGCAGCGCTCCGATCCTGCCCGAAACGCTCACTGATATCAGCGGGCTTTCATTCGCAAGTTCGATGGCTCGGCAAGCTCTGAGCGCCGCCCGTAAAAATAAACGGAGGAACCTATGCCCCTCGACCGCCGCACCCTGCTGGGAACGGCCGCCGCTTCGGCTGCCCTGCCCGCCGCCGGAGGCCGCGCCCGCGCGCAGGCCAATAGCATCAAGATCGGCGTTCTGAACGACCAGTCCGGACCGTACCGCGACACCGGCGGGCTGACCTCGGTCGCCGCCGTGAACATGGCGGTGGAGGAGTTCGGCGCCAAAGGGTTCGCGGTCGAGGTCATCGCCGCCGATCATCAGAACAAGCCCGACATCGGCGCCGGCATCGCGGCGCAATGGTACGACCGCGACGGGGTGGACATGATCATCGACGTGCCAACCTCGTCGGTGGCGCTGGCGGTGGCCGGGGTGGCGAAGGCGAAGAACAAGCTGTTCGTGAATGTCGGCGCGGCGACGGTGGCGCTGACCGGCGATGCCTGCGCGCCGAGCGTGATCCACTACACCTACGACACCTACATGCTGGCGAAGTCGACCGGCGGCGCCACGGTGAAGGCCGGCGGCACGAGCTGGTATTTCATCACCGCCGATTACGCCTTCGGCAAGCAGTTGCAGAAGGACACGACCAGCTTCGTGCTCGCCGCCGGCGGCAAGGTGCTCGGCAGCGCGGCCTATCCGTTTCCGGGCACGTCGGATTTTTCCTCGTTCCTGGTGCAGGCGCAGGCCTCCGGCGCCAAGGTGCTGGGGCTGTGCAATGCCGGCGCCGATACGGTGAACAGCATCAAGCAGGCCAACGAGTTCGGTCTGATGGGCACGATGCAGATCGCGGCGATGCTGATGTTCATCACCGATGTGAACGCGCTCGGGCTGGAGGTGGCGAAGGGGCTGCATCTGACCGAGAGCTTCTACTGGGACCTGAACGACCGCAGCCGTGCCTTCACCAGGCGATTCGTGAAACGCTCGCCGAAGAACTGGCCGAACATGATCCATGCCGGCTGCTATTCGGGAACGCTGCATTTCCTGAAGGCGGTGAGCGCCATCGGCGTGCCGGCGGCGAAGGCCAGCGGCACGGCGATCGCCGCGCGCATGAAGGCGACCCGCGTCGACGATGATGCGTATCAGGGATCGATCCGCGAGGACGGGCGGGGGATGTTCAACGCCTATCTGTTCCAGGTGAAGACACCGGCCGAAAGCCACGGGCCGTGGGATTACTTCAAACTGCTGCAGACGACGCCGCCGGCCGAGGCCTGGCGCCCGCTGGCGGACGGGCATTGCTTCTACGTCAAGAGCTGACGGGCTGCGGATGAGAACGGTGTCCCGGATGAATCGGCAGCCATGATCACGATTTTTGGAAAACCGCTGCTGCTGCTGTATGGGCAGCTGACCCTGGGGCTGATCAACGGCGCCTTCTATGCGCTGTTGTCGCTCGGGCTGGCGGTGATTTTCGGCATGCTGAACATCATCAACTTCGCCCACGGGGCGCTGTTCATGCTCGGCGCCTACGTGGCGTGGGCGCTGCTGGAGTATTTGGATATCGGCTACTGGCCGGCGTTGGTCCTGGCGCCGCTGATCGTCGGCATCTTCGGGGTGGTGCTGGAGAAGACGCTGATCAACCGGCTGTACAAGCTCGACCATTTGTATGGCTTGCTGCTGACCTTCGGTTGCGCGCTGATCATCGAGGGGCTGGCGCGCAATGAATTCGGCTCGTCGGGCATGCCCTATGCGATTCCCGATGCGTTGCGCGGGCCGGTCGATCTCGGCTTCATGATGCTGCCGGCCTACCGGGCCTGGGTGGTGGTGGCGGCGGCCGGCATGTGCCTGCTGACCTGGCTGATGATCGAAAAGACCTCGATCGGATCGACGCTGCGGGCGGCGACCGAGAACGCGGCCCTGGTGCAGGCGTTCGGGGTGAATGTGCCGCGGCTGATCACCTTGACTTATGGCGCGGGGGTGGCGCTGGCGGCGTTCGCGGGCGTGCTGGCGGCACCGATCTATTCGGTGAATCCGAACATGGGCTCGAATTTCATCATCACCGTGTTCGCCGTGGTGGTGATCGGTGGCATGGGGTCGATTCTGGGATCGATCATCACCGGCTTCGGCCTGGGCATTCTGGAGGGACTCACCAAGGTGTATTATCCGCAGGCCTCGGCGACGGTGATTTTCGTGGTGATGGTCGTTGTGTTGCTGGCGCGGCCTGCCGGCTTGTTCGGCAAGGCCTGAGATGCACGGCTTTTCGCGCGCGCAGGCCGTCGGCTTTGTACTGATGGTGGCGCTGATCATCATCGCGCCGGCCGTGCTGTATCCGGTGTTCCTGATGAAGGTGCTGTGTTTCGCGTTGTTCGCCTGCGCCTTCAATTTGCTGATCGGCTATGTCGGGCTGCTCAGTTTTGGCCATGCGGCGTATTTCGGCATGGGCAGTTATGTGGCCGCCTGGACGGCGAAGACCTGGGGGCTGTCGGCGGAGGTTTCGATTTTGCTGGGTGGCCTGACCGGGGCCGGGCTGGGCATGGTGTTCGGCTGGCTGGCCATCCGCCGCTCGGGCATTTACTTCGCCATGATCACCCTGGCGCTGGCGCAGATGGTGTATTTCTTTTGCCTGCAGGCGCCCTTCACCGGCGGCGAGGACGGCATCCAGCAGGTGCCGCGGGTGCCGTTGTTCGGCGTGGTGTCGATGCAGAGCGACATGGCGATGTACTGGCTGGTGGCCGGTGTGTTCCTGCTCGGCTTTCTGTTGATCCACCGCATCGTGCACTCGCCGTTCGGCCAGGTGTTGAAGGCGATCCGCGAGAACGAGCCGCGCGCGACCTCGCTGGGCTATCGCACCGATGATTACAAATGGCTGGCGTTCGTGCTGTCCACGTTCCTGGCCGGCGTTGCCGGCGGGGCGAAGGCGCTGGTGTTCGGCATTGCCACGCTGACCGATGTGCACTGGACGATGCATGGCGAGGTGGTGCTGATGAGTTTGGTGGGCGGGTTGGGCACGATGTTCGGTCCGGTGGCGGGGGCGCTTGTTCTGACGGCGATGGAAAACTACCTGGCGCAGTTCGGGGCCTGGGTGACGGTGACGCAGGGGGTGATTTTCGTGCTGTGCGTCGTGGCGTTCCGGCGTGGCGTGATCGGCGAACTCGGCGCGGTTTTGCGGCTAAGGCTGTGACGGTGATTCCTTAAGTAATGGGGTCAAGGGGTCCACTGACCCCTTGCGGGTCCAGGGCAGAGCCCTGGCCTTGCTGTCGCGCCAAGCTGGGGGTGTTGATCGGGTTGGAAGGATAAGCCAAGGAAGGCCAGGGCTCTGCCCTGGACCCGCCCCAGCGCGCGGCGCGCTTTCGCGCGACGGGGCAGTGGCCCCCTGGACCACACAGCTGTCACGGAGTCAGCGCGATGATCGTCCGCACCGTCCCCGACCTGCGCGCGTCGGTGCAAGCCTGGCGGCGCTCGGGCCTGAGCTGCGCGCTGGTGCCCACCATGGGCGCGCTGCACGCCGGGCACTTGGCGCTGATCCGCCTGGCGGCGCGGTCCTGCGAACGGGTGATCGTGTCGATCTTTGTCAACCCGCTGCAGTTCGGCCCGACAGAAGACCTCGCCGCCTACCCGCGGCGGGAGGCGGCGGATGTGGCGGCGGCGGCGCAGGCGGGGGCGCACCTGGTGTTCGCGCCGGCGGTTGCGGCGATGTACGCGCCGGGCCACGCAACCACCGTGCACGTCGCCGGCCTGACCGAGGGCTTGTGCGGCCCGCATCGGCCCGGGCATTTCGACGGGGTGGCAACGGTGGTCGCTAAGCTGCTGCTGCAGGCCCTGCCGGATGCGGCGTTCTTCGGCGAGAAGGATTATCAGCAGTTGCTGGTCATTCGCCGGCTGGCGCTGGACCTGGACATCCCGGTGCGCATCGAGGGGATGCCGACGCTGCGCGAGCCGGACGGGCTGGCGATGTCGTCGCGCAACGCGTATCTGTCGGCCGAGCAGCGGCGCATCGCGCCGGCGCTTGCCGCCACGCTGGACGACATGGCGCGCATGCTGGCGGCGGACGGCGGCGCGGTGGCGCCGGCGCTGGCGGACGGGACGGCGCGGCTGCGCGCCGCCGGGTTCACCGGCATCGACTACGTGCAGGTCTGCGACGCCCAGACGCTGGCGCCGCTGGCGCGGGTGGAGGGGCCGGCGCGCATCATGGCGGCCGTGCGGCTGGGCGGGACGCGGCTGATCGACAATGTTGCGGTGGCGGGGGCAACGGCATGAAGACGCTGACCGAGTATCTGACGTTCACCATTCCCGAGCGGGTGGGGTTCGTGAACATCACCGCAACGCTTTCGCAACTGGTCAGCCGCAGCCTGGTCCGGGAAGGGTTGCTGCTGTGCAATGCCATGCACATCACCGCCTCGGTGTTCATCAACGACGACGAGCCGGGTCTGCACGAGGATTACCGGCGCTGGCTGGAAAAGCTGGCGCCGTTCGACGCCTCGCCGCAGACCTACCGGCACAACCGCACCGGCGAGGACAACGCCGATGCGCATATGAAACGGCAGGTGATGGGCCGCGAGGTGGTGATTGCCATTACCGCCGGGCGGCTGGATTTCGGCCCATGGGAACAGGTGTTCTATGGCGAGTTCGACGGAAGGCGTCCGAAACGGGTGCTGGTGAAGATCATTGGCGAATAGGGCGGCCAACCTGCCGCCGGCATTGGCGGAAAAGCAACCAAACCGGCGGGATGTTGCGCAGGCGCGCTTGCATGCCGCGCCAGGGGCCGGGCAGGGTGCCGCCGGACGATTTTGCGAGGACCGATGCCAGGCAACACCACCGTAGCTGACGCCGGCACGGGCGACGTGCCCGCCGCGGCGGCACCCGTTCCTCCCGCGCCAGGCCAGCATCCGGCTGGGGTGGCCGCCCTTGCGCTGACCGCCATCGGGGTGGTGTTCGGCGACATCGGCACCAGCCCGCTTTACACGCTCAAGACGGTTGTCGAACTCGCCGGCGGCACGCCCAGCCCGGAGATGGCGCTGGGGTTGCTGTCGCTGCTGGTGTGGACGCTGATCATCGTCACCTGCATCAAATACGTCGTGTTCGTGATGCGGGTGGACAATGACGGGGAGGGGGGCATTCTCGCCCTGATGTCGCTGCTCGGCGTCAAGCGGGCGAAGCGGCCGCTGATTGTCGCGGTCGGCCTGTTCGGGGCGGCGCTGATCTATGGCGACGGCGCCATCACGCCGGCGATTTCGGTGCTGTCCGCGCTGGAGGGCCTGGAGATCGCGGCGCCGTCGATCACCCCCTATGTGCTGCCGCTGGCGGTGGCGGTGCTGCTGGGCCTGTTCGCCATCCAGCCGCGTGGCACGGCGTGGATCGGCCGGCTGTTCGGTCCGGTGATGAGCATGTGGTTCTTGGTGATCGGGCTGCTCGGGCTGTGGGGCGTCGTGCGGCACCCGGCGGTCCTGGCGGGGCTTGATCCGCGCCATGCCGTCTGGGCGTTGACGCACGGCGGCGCGGGCGGGTTTCTGGTGCTCGGCGGGGTGTTCCTGTGCGTGACCGGGGCTGAGGCGCTGTACGCCGATATGGGCCATGTCGGCGCCAGGCCGATCCGCCTGGCCTGGTTCGGGCTGGTGCTGCCGACGCTGGTGCTGAACTATGCCGGCCAGACCGGGCTGCTGCTCGACGGGTCGCCGGCGGGCGAGAACATCTTCTATAGCCTGTGCCCGGCGCCGCTGCTGCTGCCGCTGATTATCCTGGCGACGCTGGCCACGATCATCGCCAGCCAGGCGATCATCAGCGGGGCCTTTTCGATGACCCGGCAGGCGATCCTGCTCGGCTGGTGCCCGCCGCTGCGCGTCACCCAAACGTCACGCGAGGGCTATGGGCAGATTTATGTCGGTGCCGTCAACTGGCTGCTGATGATCGTGACCGTGGGACTCGCGGTCGGGTTCGGCAAGTCCGACAACCTCGCCGCCGCCTACGGCATCGCGGTGTCGCTGACGATGCTGATGACGACGGTGCTGCTGTTCATCGCCATGCGCGAAATCTGGCGCTGGAGTTTGCCGCTCGCGGCCGGTGTGGCCGGCCTGTTCGGCGTGATCGACGCCGCGTTCGTGGCGTCGAACGGGATGAAGATCGCCGAGGGCGGCTGGGTGCCGCTGCTGCTCGCGGTGCTCGTCTGGGGGGCCATGGCAATCTGGCATCGCGGCACCGTCGCGGTGGTCGCCAGCCTGCAGGATCGGGCGATCCCGATGGCGCAGTTCATGGCCGGCATCGCCGCCAAGGGTATTCCGCGGGTGCCCGGCACGGCCGTGTTCCTCACCCGGACGATCCGGGACGTACCCCCGGTGATGCTGTGGTACGTGAAGAACAGCCGCGCCTTGCACCGGAATCTGATTGCGGTGACCTGCCTGACCGAGTCGATCCCCTATGTCGATGCGCAGCGCCGCGTCGAGCTGACGCAGGTGGCGCCGGATTTCTGGCGGATGATCGCCCGCTACGGCTTCATGGAGCGGCCCGATATTCCCGCCCTGCTGGCCGAGGGAAAGCTGCGCGGCTGCACGCTGCCGCTCGACGATGTCACCTATGTCGTTGGCCACGAGACGGTGGTGCGCCGTACCGAGGGCCCGGCGCTGCCGTCGTGGCAAGCGGTGATTTACGCCTTCATGGCCCGCAATTCGGCGACCGTGGCCGGATTCTTTCACTTGCCGCGTGACGGCGTGTTCGAGATCGGGCGGATCGTCGAGGTCTGAGGCGCTGCGCGCCGCGCAGCCTCCCTGCCGCATGCTGATCCATCCGCCACATGGTGAGGAAATCTTGACGCGCCGTCTCGGCAGACCCGGCCAAGCCCTTGCGGCAGGCTTGGAAAGCGGTCAGCATCCCCCTTATAATCCTGGCCAGACGGCAAATTCATTCGGTGGACCGGGTGAGGTCGTGGATGCGGTTGTTGCGCAGCCACAGGCGGGGGACTGCCCTGACAACGAAGGAGGGCGATGTGGTGATCCGTGGTCGGCGGCTTGTGCTGGGTGGTTTGGCAACGATGTCCGTCGGGGCCATCGGCTGGAAACTCGGCTTCGGCCAGTCCGGCCCCGTCGCCGGGCCGGCGACGCCGGCTCCGGTGGTGGGTGCCGCGGCGGTGCCATCCACCAGCCCCGCCGCGGCGGTGGCGGTCGTGCCGGCCGTTCCGGCACCGGCAGCGACTGTTCCGGCCTCGGTTTCCGGCCTGCCGCCCTGGCGCCGCAATGCGATCCGCCCGCCCGTGGTCGATGGCCGGCCGGCAATCACCATCGTCATCGACGACCTCGGCGTGCTGCGCAGCGGTACCGCCCGCGTGCTCGTCCTGCCCGGACCGCTGACCTTGTCGTGGTTCCCGTTCGCCCCGCATTTGGCCGATCAGGTGGCCGAGGGCGTGGGGCGGGGCCATGAAACGACGTTGCACATGCCGATGCAGGCGGGGCCGCACACCGAGTCCTCGGTCGGTCCCGATCCGCTGCGCGTCGATCTGCCGGCCGCGGTCAATCTCGCGCGCCTGAAAGCAGCCATGGCGGCGGTGCCGGGCATCGTCGGCCTCAACAACCACATGGGCACGGTGGCCACCCGCGATGCGGCGCTGATGGAACTGGTGGCGCAGGAAACCAAATCGCAGGGGATGCTGTTCCTCGACAGCGTGGTCATTCCGCACAGCCAGGGTGTCCGGCGCTGCGACGCGGCCGGCGTGCCGACGGCGGCGCGCGATGAGTTCATCGACAACACCTCCAACCCCGCCGACATCGCCAAGGCTTTGGCGGCGATCGAGGCGCATGCGCTGCGCACCGGCCACTGCATCGCCATCGGTCATCCGCGACCGCACACGCTGGATGCGCTGGAGGCGTGGCTGCCGACCCTGCACGGCAAGGGGTTTGCCCTCTGGCCGCTGTCGGCGACTGTGGCCTGGCGCAACGGGCTGCCGCTGGCGGCGTGAGCGCGGCGCGGGACCGGCGCCCGGGCATGGGTCGCCGCTTGTCCGGGATCGTGAGGTGACCGCGACGCCGGTGGTCGAGGTCAAGATCCTCGACGACCGCATCCGTGCCTGGGGACTGCCGCGCTATCAGAGTGCGATGGCCGCCGCCATCGACCTGTTCGCCTGCGTCGATGCGCCGCTGGTGCTCGCGCCGCAGTCGCCGGCGGAGCTGGTTTCCTCCGGCATGTCGGTGTTCATCGGCGACCCGCTGATCGCTGCCTTGATCGTGCCCCGCTCCGGGCTCGGGCACCGCAGCGGCCTGGTGATCGGCAATTTGGTCGGCGTGATCGATGCCGACTATACCGGACCCGTGATGATCAGTGTCTGGAACCGCAGCGCGCCGGGCTGCGACCCGATCGTCATCCGGCCGGGCGACCGCATTGCACAAATGCTGTTCGTGCCGGTGGTGCGGCCGCAGTTCGAGCTGGTCAGCGCATTTTCCCGCGACACCGATCGCGGGGCGGGAGGGTTCGGCTCGACCGGGACCGGGGAGCAGGGTCCCGCGTGAGTCATCGAACTGACACAACTGCCCGGCTGGCTGACGCCCGCCGCTTCGGCTAACACCCAGGACAGGTTTCGCTTTTCCTCCCAGCCCGTGGACGCGCCGATGTCAAGCTCTGCCACCCCGGCCGCGCTCTCCGGCCGGCGCCTGCCGAATGTCTGGGACATCGCCGCGCTGTGCTGCGTGGTGGGAGTGCTGGTTGCCATGGCCGCCGCCGTGCGCGGCACGCTGGTGCCGCTGGACGCGCTGGAAGCGACGCCGATCGACCTCGACCCCGCACGGCTGCCGGAATACGCGCTGCGCACCACGCTGCGCATGTTCGCCGCCCTGTTCTGTTCGATTCTGTTCACCTTCACCTACGCCCCGCTGGCGGCGAAGAACCGGCGGGCCGGGTTGCTGATGATCCCGGTGCTCGACATCCTGCAGTCGGTGCCGATCCTGGGCTTCCTGTCCTTCACCGTTGCTTTTTTCATGAGCCTGTTCCCCGGCCGCGTGCTGGGGCTGGAGCTGGCGGCGATTTTCGCCATCTTCACCAGCCAGGCCTGGAACATGGCGTTCAGCTTCTACCAGTCGCTGACCACCATCCCGTCGGACTTGGACGAGGCCACCAAGCTGTTCCGCCTGACCACCTGGCAGCGCTTCTGGCGGCTGGAAGTGCCGTTCGCCATGCCGGGGCTGGTCTGGAACACCATGCTGTCGATGTCGGCGGGCTGGTTTTTCGTGGTGGCGTCCGAGGCGATCACGCTGGGCGACAATACCTGGAAGCTGCCCGGCATCGGATCCTATGTGGCCGCGGCGCTGGAGGCGAAGGACATCACCGCGGTGTTCTGGGCGATCGGCGCCATGTTGCTGGTGATCCTGGCCTACGACCAGTTGCTGTTCCGCCCGCTGGTCGCCTGGTCGGCGCGGTTCCGCTTCGAGACCACCGCCTCGGCCACCGCCGCGGACCCCTGGGTGCTGGCGCTGCTGCGGCGCACGCATGTGCTGCGGGTCATCGGCGATATGGTGGAACGTGCCTTCGGCCTGCTGACCAGCCTGCGCCTCGGTCGGCCGGCTGGCGTGGTGCGGCGGCACGTGGTGTCGTCCCGCCTCGGCGACGCGGTCTTTGCCGTGGCGGTGGCGATCGTGGTCGCCGCGGCGCTGCGGCAGGTGGTTGATTATGTCGCCGCCACGCTCGCATGGTCGGATCTGGAGGAGGCGGCGCTGCTTGGGTCGATCACGCTGCTGCGGGTGGTGGTTCTGATGGTGCTGGCCTCGCTGGTGTGGGTGCCGGTGGGGGTGTGGCTGGGGCTGCGTCCGGCCTGGGCGCGGCGGGTGCAGCCGCTGGCGCAGTTCCTCGCCGCCTTCCCGGCCAATCTGCTGTTTCCGCCGTTTGTGGTGCTGATCGTGCGGTTCGGCCTGAACCAGGACGTGTTTCTGACCCCGCTGATGGTGCTCGGCACGCAGTGGTACATCCTGTTTAACGTGATTGCCGGCGCCGCCGCCTTTCCCGGCGACCTGAAGGAAGTGGCCGCCAATTTCCGTGTCGGCGGCCTGTTGTGGTGGCGCCGGGTGATCATTCCCGGCGTTCTCCCGTACTACGTCACCGGCGCGATCACCGCCTCCGGCGGATCATGGAATGCCGCGATCGTTGCCGAGGTGGCGTCCTGGGGCGACACCAAACTGGCCGCGCACGGGCTGGGCGCCTACATCGCCCAGGCGACCGATGCCGGCGATTTTCAACGCATCGTGCTGGGTGTGGTGGTGATGTCGCTCTACGTCGTTCTGTTCAACCGGCTGCTGTGGCGGCCGCTGTACGCCTATGCGAGCCGCCGCACGACGCTGGGCTGAGGGAGGACGAGAAGATGGACGCGATCGCCGCCGAGGCACTGCTGCAGGTGCGCGCCTGCCGGCAGGCCTATCACAAGGACAGCAGCGCCGACCTGGTGGTGCTGGACGACGTGAACCTGACGCTGCAAAGCGGCGAGATCGTCGGCCTGCTCGGCCGCTCCGGCTCGGGCAAGTCCACCTTGCTGCGCATCGTCTCCGGCCTGCTGGCGCCCACCGCCGGCGAGGTGATCTGGCGCGGCGAGGCGGTGCGCGGGCCGGCGCCGGGCATCGCCATGGTGTTTCAGAGTTTCGCGCTGTTCCCCTGGCTGACGGTGCAGGAGAACGTGGAACTCGGGCTGGAAGCACAGGGCGTGCCCCGGGCCGAGCGCGAGCAGCGGGCCGAGGAGGCGATCGACCTGATCGGCCTTGGCGGCTACGAGAGCGCCTATCCCAAGGAGCTTTCCGGCGGCATGCGCCAGCGCGTCGGCCTGGCGCGCGCGCTGGTGGTGCACCCCGACCTGCTGTTGATGGACGAGCCGTTCAGCGCGCTGGACGTGCTGACCGCCGAAACCCTGCGCACCGACCTGATCGATCTGTGGATGGAGGGCCGGCTGCCGGTGAAGTCCATCCTGATCGTGACCCACAACATCGAGGAGGCGGTGCTGCTGTGTGACCGCGTGCTGGTGTTTTCGTCCAATCCCGGGCGGGTGGCGCAAGAAATCCGGGTGCCGTTCGCGCATCCCCGCAACCGGCTCGACCCCGCCTTCCGGGAACTGGTGGATGAAATCTACGCGGTGATGACTCGCCGGGTGCGGGCACCGGCGCCGGTCCCGGTGGCTCCCGCCGACGCCCCGTTCGCGGCCGAGCTGCACCATGTTTCGACCAACCTGCTGGCCGGCCTGATGGAAGCGCTGGCCGGCCCGCCCTACGACGGCCGGGCCGACTTGCCGGCGCTGGCGGCCTCTTTGCAGCTGGAAGCCGACGAACTGCTGCCGATCGGCGAAACCCTGCAGTTGCTGCACTTCGCCGAGTTGGAGGAAGGCGACATCAAGCTGACCGAGACCGGGCGGCAGTTCGTCCAGTCCGATACCGAGGACCGCAAGAAACTGTTCGCCGCCGCGCTGCTGGCGCATGTGAAGCTCGCGGCCGCCATTCGCCGCACCCTGGACGAGCGCTGGAATCACCGCGCCTCGGCGCTGCGTTTCCGCGACGAGCTGGAAGACCATATGTCGCCCGATTACGCCGAGGAGACGCTCCGCGCCATCATCGCCTGGGGCCGGTATGCGGAGTTGTACAGTTTCGACGAGGAAGCGCAGCAGTTCAGCCTGGAGGATATTGAGGTGGCGGGGTAACACGCCCGCGACCAGGAGGACCCCCGATGCCGCAGCCCGATCATATCTCCGCCCTCGGCGTGCCCGATCCGGCGACACTGGATGAAGATCTGCGCCTGATCTGGGCTAAATGCGTGGAAAAACTGGGCTTCGTGCCGAATGTCTACAGTGCCCTCAGCCTGAAGCCGCAGCGCCTGCGCAACTTCATGCAGACCTATAACGAGATCATGCTGGCGCCGTCCGGGCTTTCCAAGCTGGAACGCGAGATGATCGCGGTGGTCGTGTCCAGCGCCAACCGTTGCTATTACTGCCTGGTCGCGCACGGGGCGGCGGTGCGCACGCTGTCGGGCGACCCCGAACTCGGCGAAATGCTCGCGTTCAACTACCGCGTGGCCAAACTTCCTTCCCGCCAGCGCGCCATGCTGGATTTCGCCCATAAGCTCACGGTGGCGCTGCACGAGGTCAATGACGCCGACCGCGCGGCGTTGCGCGCGGAGGGGTTTTCCACCGAGGATATTTTCGACATCGGCGAGACGGCGGCGTTGTTTAACCTGTCGAACCGGATGGCGGCGGCGACGGATATGATGCCGAATCCGGACTACCATCGCGCCGGGCGCGGGACGGCGAAGTAAGCAAGGCCAGGGCTCTGCCCTGGACCCGCAAGGGGCCGAGAGGCCCCTTGACCCCCGCTACCTAAGCGGAGGCGGCGCCCCGGCGCGGCCGATGCAGTGATAAGCAAACCCCGCCGCAATCATCGCAGCCGGGTCATACACATTGCGCAAATCCACCACCACGGCGCCGCGCATCGCCGCTTTCAGCCGCTCGGGCGACAGGGCACGGAATTCGTTCCACTCGGTCACCACCACCAGCACATCGGCGCCGGACGCCGCATCCATGGCGTCGCGGCAATAGCGCACGCTGTCCGGCAGCAGCGGCCTCGCCTGGGCCATGCCCTCGGGGTCGAAGGCCTGCACCACCGCGCCGTCCTCGACCAGGCGCGAAACAATGGGCAGCGACGGCGAGTCGCGCATGTCGTCGGTCTCGGGCTTGAAGGTCAGGCCCAGCACGCCGACGGTGCGCCCGCGCACCGAGCCGCCGGCGGCGGCGATAACGCGCATCGCCATGCCGGCCTTGCGGGCGTCGTTCACCGCTACCACGGCTTCGACCAGGCGCGAGGGCGCGCCGGCATCCTGGGCGATGCGCACCAGCGCCAGCGTGTCCTTGGGGAAGCACGAGCCGCCGAACCCCGGGCCGGGATGCAGGAACTTACGCCCGATCCGCCCGTCCAGCCCGATGCCGCGCGCCACGTCGTGCACGTCGGCGCCGACATGTTCGCACAGATCGGCCATTTCGTTGATGAAGGTAACCTTCAGCGCCAGGAAGGCATTGGCGGCGTATTTGGTCAGTTCGGCGGTTTCGATGGCGGTGAACAGGATCGGCGCCTCGATCAGATACAGCGGCCGGTAGAGCCGCTGCATCACCTCGCGCGCGCGCTCGGATTCGGCGCCGATGACCACCCGGTCCGGCCGCATGAAATCGCCGATGGCGCTGCCTTCACGCAGGAATTCGGGGTTGGAGGCGACATCGAATTCCAGGTCGGGCCGCGCCTCGCGCACGATTTCGGCGATCCGCCGTCCGGTGCCGACCGGCACGGTCGATTTGGTCACGATCACCGTATAGTCCTGCAGCGCGCGCGCTACCTGTTCGGCGGCGGCATAGACATAGGTCAGGTCGGCATGACCGTCGCCGCGCCGCGAGGGGGTGCCGACGGCGATGAACACCGCCTCGGCGCCGGCCACCGCGGCGGCGATGTCGCGGCCGAACGACAGCCGCCCGGCGGCGACGTTCTCGGCCACCAGCCGGTCCAGCCCGGGCTCGAAAATCGGCATCCGGCCGTCGCGCAGGGCCGCCAGTTTGGCCGGATCGGCCTCCACCACCGCCACGTCGTTGCCGAACTCGGCCAGGCAGGCGCCGGAGACGAGCCCCACATAGCCGCCGCCGATCATCGCGATATGCATGGCCGGTCTCCCGCGCTGTCAGACGTTGAAGCGAAACAGCAGGACATCGCCGTCCCGCACCACGTAGTCCTTGCCCTCGATCCGCATCCGTCCGGCTTCCTTGGCGCCCTGCTCGCCGTTGCCGGCGACATAGTCATCGAAGCCAATGGTTTCGCAAGCGATGAAGCCGCGTTCGAAATCATTGTGAATCACCGCCGCCGCCTGCGGGGCACGGGTGCCGCGCACGATGGTCCAGGCGCGGGCTTCCTTCGGCCCGACGGTGAAATAGGTGACCAGACCAAGCAGATCGTAGCCGGCGCGGATGACGCGATCGAGCCCGGAATCGTGCAGGCCGAGTCCTTCCAGGAACTCGCCGCGCTCGGCCTCGGCCAATTGCGCCACTTCGGCCTCGATGGCGGCGGAGACGATCACCACCCGCGCGCCCTCGGCGGCGGCCCGCTCGGCCACCCGGGCCGCATGCGCATTGCCGGTGGCGGCCGAGGCCTCCTCGACGTTGCACACGTACAGCACCGGCTTGGAGGTCAGCAACTGCAGCCGCCGGGCGGCTTCCGCGTCGGAGGGCGCGATCGCGGTGCGGGCGGGGCGGCCTTCCTGCAGGGCGGCGACGATCGGCTCCATCAGCGCCACCTGCGCCAGGCTCTCCTTGTCGCCGCCGCGGGACTTTTTCTGCGCCGCGAGCAGCCGCTTCTCCAGGCTGTCGAGGTCGGCCAGCATCAGCTCGGTCTCGACCGTCTCGGCATCGCGGATCGGATCGACGCTGCCTTCGACATGCGTCACGTCGCCATCCTCGAAGCAGCGCAGCACATGGACGATGGCGTCCACCTCGCGGATATTGGCGAGGAACTGGTTGCCCAGACCCTCGCCCTTGCTGGCGCCGCGCACCAGGCCGGCGATGTCGACGAACTCCAGGCTGGTCGGCACGGTCTTGGCCGACCTGCCGATGCGCGCGAGGGTGTCGAGGCGCGGATCGGGTACCGCGACCCGGCCCACGTTCGGCTCGATGGTGCAGAACGGGTAGTTGGCCGCCTGCGCCGCGGCGGTCGCGGTCAGGGCGTTGAACAGCGTGCTCTTGCCCACGTTGGGCAGGCCGACGATGCCGCAGTTGAAGCCCATCTACGGCACGTCCTGAGTGAGCAATGCCACGCGCGTCATGAATTCCTCCGGTTTTCCCGCCGTCAGCAGCGGCGCGGCGTCGGCCACCGCATCCAGCGTCGCGACCAGCAGCGGCACTTCGACCTTGGCAAAATCGCCCAGCACGTGCCCGGTCACGCGCTCCTTGATGCCGGGATGGCCGATGCCCAGCCGTACCCGCCAATAATCGTTGCTGCCCAGCATACGGTCCATGCTGCGCAGCCCGTTATGCCCGGCCGCCCCGCCGCCGCGTTTCACCCGTACCTTGCCCGGCACCAGGTCAAGCTCGTCGTGAAATGCGGTGATGTCCGGCGCCGCCAGCTTGAAAAACGCTGCTGCCGCCTGCACGCTTTCGCCCGAGGCGTTCATGTAAGTCAGCGGCTTCAGGCCGAGCACCCGCACGCCGCCGACGTTCCCCTCGGCCAGCAGCCCCTTGAAGCGCTGCCGCCACGGGGAGAACCCGTGGCGGCTGGCGATGACGTCCAGCGCCATGAAGCCGATGTTGTGGCGCTGCCGGGCCATGCCCGGCTCCGGATTGCCGAGGCCGACCCAGAGCAGCACGGCACGCCCCGCCTACTTCTTGGTGGGTGCCTTGGCCGGGGCCTTTGCCGGTGCCGCGCCCTTTGCCGGTGCCGCGCCCTTTGCCGGTGCCGCGCCCTTCGCCGGGGCAGCGGCCTTGGCCGGAGTTGCCGCCTTGGCCGCCGCCGCGCCCTTGGCCGGCGCGGCGGCAGGCGCTGCCGCGGTACCCTCGGCGGTCGCCACTTCGGTGATCTTGGTGGGCGATGCCACGGTGGCGACGACGAAGTCGCGGTCGGTGATGGTCGGGCGGATGCCCTCGGTGCCCTTCAGGTCGGACCAGCGGATGTTGTCGTTGATGTCCAGCCCGGCCAGGTCGGCATCGAAATGCGTCGGCGCGTCGTCCGGATCGCAATAGCATTCCACCGCATGGCGCACGACGTTCAGCACGCCGCCGCGCTTCAGGCCGGGGCTGGTCGCCTCGTTGAGGAAGTGCACCGTCACCGCCACGCGCACCTTCTCGCCCGGCGCGAGGCGCTGGAAGTCGACGTGTTCCACCGCATCGGTCAGCGGGTGAAACTGCACGTCGCGGATCAGAGCGCGCGTTGAGTCGGCGCCGATCCTGACATCATAGAGGCGCGAGCGCCAGCCGGGGCGGCTGATCTCGCGCAGTGACGCTGCGCGGCTCGAGGGCGATGAGGGTCGGCGCCTGGTGGGCACCGTAGATGACGGCGGGCACGCGGCCCTGCCTCCGGGTCGCGCGTGCTGCCCCCTTACCTGCACGCTCGCGCGCCTCGGCCTCCAGCGTCGTGAAACTGGCCATGGTTCGCTCCTGAAAATGCAAGCGCCGGCCTCCAGGGGTGCCGGCGCGGCGGGGGGTTTAGCAATAACGCCGCGGGGGCGCAAATTTCTTGACCCTGCCACGGGAATGCGGGACCGATCCGTTCCATGGATGATATTCTCGGGCTTCTGGGTCTGGCGGCGCTGGTCGGCTTCGCAGGCTGGGTGCTGGGCATCGTGGCGTTCTTCCGCGTCGACGCGGCCAGGACCGAGATCGCCGCGCTCCGACGCCGCGTCGCCGCCCTTGCCGGTGACGCCGACACCGAGACGGAGAGCCCGGCGGCGATGCCCTGGGAGGTGCCCGCCCCTCCCGCGCCAGGGGAGGCCGCACAAACGACCGCCGAACCGCCGGAGGCTGCGCCGCCGCCGGAGCCGGAGCCCGTGCTCGCCCCGCCGGAGGTGCCGCCAGGCCCGCCGCGCGACCTGGAGGCGACGCTGACGCAGCGCTGGGGCCTGTGGCTGGGCGCGGCGGCGCTGCTGATGTCCGGCGTGTTCCTGATCCGCTACGCGGTCGAGAACGCGCTGCTCGGGCCGGCCGCCCGTTGCGTCGCCGCCTGCCTGCTGGGGATCGCCCTGCTCGCCGGCGCCGAGTGGCTGCGGCGCCGGCCGCCGGCGGGCGGGGCGCCGGGCGCCCTTGCCGCCGGGGGCATCGCGGTGCTGTTCGGCGCCGCCTATGGCGCCGGGGTGCTGTATGTGCTGGTGCCACCGGCGATCGGCTTCGCCCTGCTGGCGGCCGCCGCGGGCGCCGGCCTGCTGGCGTCATTGCGCTATGGCCAATTGGCGGCCGCGGTGGGGGTGACCGGCGCCTTCGCCACCCCGCTGCTGATCGCCACCGCCGACCCCTCGATGCCGGCGTTCTTTGCCTATCTGCTGGCGGTCACCGCCGCCTCGCTGGGGGTGATGCGCTACGCGGCATGGACCTGGCTTGGCTGGGCTGCCGCCGGGGCCGGTGCCGCCTGGGTGGTGCTGGTCGCCACCGACATGCCGGTGCCCGACGCCTGGGCGGCGGCGCTTTTCGTGCCGGCCGCCGCCGCGCTGAACCTGGCACTGCTGCCGCCGCAGGCGCTCGACCATGCGGTCGGGCGGCGGCTGAGCTGGATCCCCTTCGCCGCTCTCGGCCTTGCCGGGCTGGTGCTGGAAGCCTCCGCCGACACCGGCGCCGCCCCGGCCGGTGTGCTGCTGCTCTCGCCGCTCGCCGTGTGGAAGGGCTGGTCCGAGCCGCGGCTGGACCGGCTGCCCTGGCTCGCCGCGGGCTTGTTCCTGGCCGCGCTGCTGCTCTGGGCACTGCCGGAATGGCAGCCGACCGGCGAGGCGGTGACCATCGACGGCGTGGTCCAGGCCATGCTGCCGGGCGCCTGGGCGCCGGATGCCATCGTGCCGCTGCTGCTCACCGCCGCCAGCGTGGCGGGCTTCTACGCCGCCGCCGGCCTGCTGCTGGAGACGAGGATGGCGCGGCCGCTGCCCTGGTCGGCGCTGACCGCCGCGGTGCCGGTGCTGACGTTGCTGGTCACCTATGTGCAGGTGGACCGCTTCCAGCGCGACGCCGCCTGGGCGCTGGTGGCAGCCGCGCTGGGTGCGGGACTGACTCTCGCCGCGTGGAGGGGCCGGCGGGCGGAGAACCTGGCCTGCGCCGGCGCCCATGCCGCCGGGGCCGCGGCGGCGCTGGCGCTCGGCTGCGCAATGGTGCTGCACGACCAGTGGCTCACCCTGGCGGTGGCGTTGTTCCTGCCGCCGCTGGCGGTGATCGAGGCGCGCGCCGATCTGCAGCCGCTGCGCGTGGTGGCGCTGGTCGTGGCCGCCGTGGTGCTGGTGCGCCTGCTGCTGAATGTATGGGTGCTTGACTACGCCTTCGGCAGCACGCCGGTTGCCAACGGGTTGCTGCTGGCCTATGGCGCGCCCGCCGCGGCGTTCTTTCTCTCCGCGCATCTGTTCCGCCGGCGCGCCGACGACCGCACCGTGGCGGTGCTGGAAGCGGGCGCGGTCGCGTTCGCCGCCGTGCTGGTGGGGCTGGAAATCCGCCATGGTCTCGCCGGTGGCGAGCTCGATGCCCCGCTCGGTTTCCGCGAGGTCGCCTTGCAGGTGGCGGCGCTGGCGGTGCAGGCGAGCCTGCTGCAGCGTGCCCGGCACCGCCCGGTACTGGCCGCGGCGTCCCGCCTGCTCGGCGGCGCGGCGCTGTCCGGCGGCGCGGCTTTGCTGCTGTTCAACCCCGCCTTCGTGGACGTCGAGGCCGGCTGGACGTCGCTGGCCGCCGGCTATGCCGTGCCGGCCGTCCTGGCGGTGCTCGCCCTGCCGACCCAGGCCACGCCGGCCGACCGGCAGAAACTCGGCGGTTACGCGGTGCTGGCCGGGTTTGCTCTGCTTGGCCTCGGCATCAGGCTGGCGTTTCATCCCCAGGCGATGGCGCTCGACCAGGCGCCGGTTGAGGATGGCGAGTTGTGGGCTTATTCCGGCGCCTGGATGCTCTATGGCGCCGCCTTGATGGCGGTGGGCATCGGCCGCACCGACCGGGTGCTGCGGCTGGCCGCGCTGGCCATCATCGGGCTGGTCACCGGCAAGGTCTTCCTGATCGACATGGCCGACCTTGCCGGGCTGTGGCGGGTGTTGTCCTTCCTCGGCCTGGGGCTTGCCCTGATTGCTCTGGGCGCGGTCTATCGCCGCTTCGTCATCACCCCGCCGCCGCCACCAGCGGCGTGAGGCTCCAGGGAGAGCCGGGGGCGCAGAAAATCGGCACGCCATTCTGGGTGCGCTGGGTCGAGGCCAGCCCCATCTCCGCCCGCAGCGCGCGGAACACCCCGCCATGCGCCACCACCAGCACCGGCGCCGGCTGCCCCAGCGCCCGGTTGACCGCCGCGACCGCGCGGGTGCGCAACGCGGCGAAGCTCTCGCCCCCCTCCGGCGTGAGGTGGCCGGCGGCCCAGTCGGCGAACCACGCCCCCAGTGTCTGGCCCTCCTGCACGCCGAACGCCGCCTCGCGCAGCCCATCGTCGAATTCGATGGTCAGGCCCAGCGCCGCGGCCACGATTTCCGCCGTCACCCGGGTGCGCGACAGCGGCGAGGCGACCAGCGAGGCGATGCCGCGATGGCGCAGCAGATCGGCGGCCGCGCGCGCCTGGGCGAAGCCGGTCGGGTTCAGCGGCACATCCACATTGCCCTGCGACAGGCCTTGCGCGTTCCAGTCGGTCTCGCCGTGCCGGAGGAACCAGAAGGAACGGGCAGCGAGCCCGGGCGCCGCGGCGCTCAGGCGAAACCTTCCTTCTGCAGCACGGTCGCCACCGCCTTGCGTGCCTTCAGGCGGGCGAGATGGGCGGCGGCGTTGGCGGGCAAGGGTAGATGGAGTCGGTCGGCGGCCCAGAATTCGATATAGAACAGCGCCGCATCGGCGATCGAGAACCGCCCGGTCAGGTACTCGCGTCCGGCCAGGGCGCGATCGAGCACCTCCAACCCCTTGGTGAAGACGTCCAGCCCCCGGGCTTTGACGAACTCATGGTCGGCCTCGCTGGGGGCGAAATTGCCGGGACGGATGATGCGGGCGAACCCCTGGCCGTGCAGCGTCGCCACGCAGTAATCGATCTCCTCCAGCAGCACATGGATGCCGATCGAGCAGGCACCCGGGCTGTAATAGAGCGTGTTCATGGTCCCTCCGTGACGGCTGCGCCCAGCATGTCGCGCCGGCGGGGTTTCGACCAGGGGGGAGACTATGCCCTCAATCGAACAGCGAGCTGACCGAGCTCTCGTCGTTGATGCGCCGCATCGCCTCGGCCAGCAGCGGCGCGATGGTGATCTGGCGGATGTTGCTGGCCAGGCGCACCGCCTCGGTCGCCAGGATGCTGTCGGTAATGGTCATCATTTCGATCGGCGAGGAGGCGATGCGCGCCACCGCTCCGCCGGACAGCACCCCGTGCGTCACATAGACGCTGGCCGAGCGGGCGCCCTCCTTGATCAGCGCCGCCGCCGCGTTGCACAGCGTGCCACCGGAATCGACGATGTCGTCGATGATAATGCAGTCGCGCCCGGCCACGTCGCCGATCACGTTCATCACCTCCGACACGCCGGCGCGCTCGCGGCGCTTGTCGATGATCGCCAGGTCGCAGTTCAGACGCGTCGCGATGAGGCGCGCCCGCACCACGCCGCCTACGTCGGGCGACACGATCATCAGGTCGCGGCCCTGGTAGCGCTCCTGGATGTCGCGGCTGAACAGCGGTGCTGCGTGCAGATTGTCCACCGGGATGTCGAAGAAGCCCTGGATCTGGCCGGCATGCAGATCCATGGTCAGCACCCGCTGCGCCCCCGCCTGGGTGATCAGGTTGGCCACCAGCTTGGCGCTGATCGGTGTCCGCGGCCCCGATTTGCGGTCCTGCCGCGCATAGCCGAAATACGGGATCACCGCCGTGACCCGGCGGGCGGAGGCGCGCCGCAGCGCGTCGTGGGTGATCAGCAGTTCCATCAGGTTGTCGTTCGCCGGATACGACGTTGACTGGATGACGAACACGTCCTCGCCGCGGATGTTCTCGTGAATCTCCACGAACACTTCCATGTCCGCGAAGCGTCGGACTGACGCCCGTGTCAGCGGCAGATTGAGCGAGGCGGCCACTGCTTCGGCCAGCGGCCGATTGCTGTTGCAGGCGACGATCTTCATCGGCTCCGTTCCCGGCAGGCGGCCCCAGCGGTTGCTGGTCAGACGCTTTGTCAGACGATTTGTCGGACGCGTTGTCAGAAGCTTTGGTGCCGCCGTTGTCGCACCCGCCGCGCGACGGTGGCGCGCGGCTTCTAGCAACGCCTTGCGGCGGAGTCCATGAAGCGCATGACGGTTCCGCGACGCCCGCCGCGGCGGGCGTCGTTGCCGCCGGCGCCGTCGGGGCGCCGCCCTGGGGGTGGGACGCGGAGTGCCGGACGCCGGACTGGCTCAGGATGACATCGCGGATGCCGGCCGCCGCCTCCTGCACCACCACGACCGCCACGTCGCCCCAGTAGCGGTCCAGCGACCCGGCCTGCACCTCATTGAGTTGCACCACCTTGCCGCGTTCCTCGCCCTGCGCGTCGTCCAGGCGCCACTGGATTTCCACCCGCATCATGTTGCCGGCGGTGCGCTCCGTGGCCACCTGGCCGACCAGCACGAAATCGGCCCCGGCGGCGCTGTCCTGCAGCACCGGCCCGAGCGCCGGAAGCTGGCTGTTGATCTGCCGTGTCAGCGCGGCATCGCCATCGCCCGGGGCGCCGTGCACGCCCTTGAAGAACACCCGCGCCGGCCGGTTCGCCAGGCTGGAGGGATCGCTTTGCCGCCGCGCCGCCTCGATGCGGCTGAGCAGCGAGGCGATATTGGGGGCGGCGGCCTGGGCCACGCGCTGCAGCGTCGGCGGCGCGCCCTCGGCCCAGGCGGCGCTGGGCACCGCGGTTCCTTGCGAGGCGCCCTGGTCCTCGCCGGACGGGTTCTGCACGGTGAACACCGGCACCACCTCGGTGCCGTGCGTCTCTGCGCTGGTTACCAGGCGCCAGTCGCCTTCGCGCGGCGGTTCGGCCACCGCCGGCACCTCCTGCGCCTGCAAGGCGGCCGCCAGCGCCTCGGCCAGGCTGGAACTGGCGGCGTCCGGCAGCAGCGCCGCAGTGGGGGCTGGCACCGCCAGCCGTGCCGGCGGCGGCTGCGCCAGCCGGCGGGCGGTGGCGCCGGGATTGCCCTGGAACGGGTGCGGCAGGTCGCCGCAGCCGGCCAGCAGCGGCAGCAGCAGGAGCAGCGCCCTAAAGAGTGAGGGCACAGCAAGCCAGGGCGGTCAGCAGGGTCAGCACGATCAGCATCCAGATATAGGGCATGGCGAAGGGCCTAAAGCACGGTTGCGGCGGACCTGCCTACACCACACGACAACACCCGGCGGGTTTACCGCAATATCATTTCGGGCACGACGCAAAAATATGCGTCGCCGGCGCGCTTACAGCAGGCGGGGCGGTCACAGAACAATCGCCGAGATCTGGTGCCCGATCGGCCCGCCGTCGCTCAGGGTGCGGCGGCGATGGCTGAAGAACCGCGCCGGGTCGGTCAGCGTGTCGAGCCCGAGCCATGCCGCCTGCGCCACCCCGGCGGCCCGCAGGCGGGAGAGGCAATAGCCGGGCAGGTCGAACTGCCAATGGTCGTGCCGCGCGCTGGGGGCGAAAAATGCCGCGTCCGCCGGGTCGTGCGCCAGCACCGCGCCGCGCAGCTCGGCGCCGACCTCGTACGAGGCCTGGGCGATGCACGGCCCGACCGCCGCGACCACACGGGCGGGGTCGGCGCCCAGCCGCGCCATAGCGGCCAGCGTGGCTTCCAGGATGCCGGCGGCCGCACCGCGCCAGCCGGCATGGGCGGCGCCGATCACCCCCGCCTCGCGATCGGCGAACAGCACCGGCGCGCAATCGGCGGTGATGATGCCGAGCACAATGCCGGGCCGGTCGGTCACCATGGCGTCCGCATGCGGGCCGGCGCCCGCGTCCCAGGGGGTCTCGACCGCTACCGTCTTGATCCCGTGCACCTGGAACAGCCCGACCAGCGAGGGCAAGCCGGCACCGAGGGCAGCCGCCACCCTGGCACGGTTTTCCATCACCGAGTCGCGGTTGTCGCGGCCGGACAGGCTGCAGTTCAGGCTGGCGAAGGGACCCTCGGAGACGCCGCCCTGGCGGGTGAAGAAGCCATGCCGCACGCCGAGCCAGTCGACGGTGAGGGCTTCAGGGGCTTCCGCTTGTTCGGTCATGGGCCTCCTTAATGGAAGATAAGGCCAACGCTCTGCCGTGGACCCGCCGTCGCGCGGAGCGCGCCTCCGGCGCGACGGGCGGTTTCCCCTGGACCCCGCGTCTTAAGCGGCGAATCCGGGGAGCCCAGCCAGTCCAGGGTGGCAAACCGCCAGCACCTTGAACAGGCGTCCCATGGCATGGGGCTCCGTCAGTCGGCGCGTGGCTTGCATCAGCGCCGCCGCATGCGCCGGCGGTTGGCCGCGCGCCAGGGCCTGCATGCGCTGCGGCAGGCCCAGCCGGGCGAGGAAAACACCCTGCGGCACCGGACCCTCCGCCATCGCCCCGGCCGCGCGCGCCGCCGCCGCGATGGCGGCGAAATCCACATGCGCGGTCAGGTCGGCTGCGCCCGCTTCGGCCAGCGGGTCGGCCGGCGCCCGGCCCCGCAGCGCCTGCAGACTGTCACCGCAGGAGCGCCGCTCCGGGCCGTAGTCGATGAACAGCGCCGCCCCGCCGGAGCAGGCCAGGCGGAAGCCGAGTGCTTCCGCCACCGCTCGCGCCGACTCGCCCAGTTCCACCACCTGGCCCTCGGCCGCATCGAGGTCGGGCGCGGCGGCGGGCAGCTCGACGAAGCGGCCGCCCTCCACATGCCGCTCGGTCCAGCCGGCACCGCGGCGAACGAACTGGCGGACCGGCAGCGCATCGAGGAACTCGTTGGCCAGCAGCAGCAGCGGGCCGCAGGGCACATCCTCGATGCGGTCGTGCCAGACCGCATTTGGCAGGCGCTCGGCCTGCAGGGCGCGCAGCCGCGGCGAGGTTTCGATCAGGTGCAGCCGCAAGGCGGCGCGGAAGCCGGGGGCGGCGCGGCCGATGGCGCGCAGGGCATCTTCCATCAGCGTGCCGCGCCCCGGACCCGCCTCGGCCAGGATCACCTTGTCGGGCGCGCCCATCATCCGCCACACCACCGCCGCCCACAGCCCCAGCACCTCGCCGAAGGCCTGGGCGATCTCAGGCGCGGTGGTGAAGTCGGCATAAGGGTCGCGCCTGGCGTAATAGGCGGCGTTTGCGCGCGCCATGAAGGCGTCCAGGCGTTCCCTCATCCCGGACGAGCGACGGGGCGGGCGCGCAGGATCAGCCAGAGGCCGGCCATGACCATGGGCACGCAGAGCAACTGGCCCATGGTGGCACCCGCGAACAGGAACCCGAGGAACGGATCGGGCTGGCGGAAGAACTCGCCGGTGATGCGGGCGATGCCATAGCCGAGCAGGAACACCCCGGTCAGCAGGCCGAACCGCGCCCGCAGGGACTCCCGCCGGCCCAGCAGCGCCATCACCGTCAGCAGCACCACCCCTTCCAGCAGCGCCTGGTAAAGCTGGCTCGGGTGGCGCGGGATCGGGCCGCCGGTGGGGAAGACCATCGCCCATGGCAGCCAGTCGGGCGCCGCCCGCCCCCACAGCTCACCATTGATGAAGTTGGCGATGCGCCCGAGAGCGAGCCCGAGCGGCGCCACGACGGCAAGCCGGTCGGCAAAGCCGAGCACCGGAATCCCCTGGCGGCGGCAGAACCAGATCGTGGCGACCGCCACGCCGAGGAAACCGCCGTGGAAACTCATGCCGCCCTGCCAGACCTCCAGGATCTGCCAGGGCGCGGCCAGGAACCGGCTGGGCTGGTAGAACAGCACGTAGCCGAGCCGCCCGCCGAGCACCACGCCCAGGGTCGCCCAGCTGAGGAAATCGTCCACCTGCTCGGGCGTCGCCACCACCGGCGTGCGGAGCACCAGCCCGCGCACCAGCCGCCAGGCGATCACCAGGCTGGTGATATAGGCCAGCGCATACCAGCGGATGGAGAGCGGCCCGACCTGGATCAGCACCGGGTCGAACTGCGGAAACAGCAGGACAGGAATCACGTCCGGGTCACCGGTAGGGGCTAGGGGTGGCGAGGATGTCCTGCACGTAGCGCCGCACCCCTTCCTCCAGCGGCGTGAACGGCGCCGCATAACCGGCGGCGCGCAGCCGGTGCATCGGCGCCTCGGTGAAGGATTGGTACTGGCCGCGCAGCGAGGCCGGCATGTCGATGAACTCCACCTGATCGGGGGCAGCGGCGGCGGCACAGACGGCGCGGGCGAGGTCGCGATAGCTGCGTGCCCGTCCGGTGCCGAGATTGAACAGCCCGTTCGCGTCCGGCGTATCCAGCAGCCACAGCATCACATCGACCACGTCGCCGACCCAGATGAAGTCCCGCCGCTGCTCGCCATCGGCCACATCCGCCCGGTCGGAACGGAACAGGCGCGGCGCCCGGCCGGCGGCGACCTCATCGAACTTCACCTTCACCACCGAGACCATCTTGCCCTTGTGGTACTCGTTGGGTCCGTAAACGTTGAAGAACTTGAGACCCGCCCATTGCGGCGGACGCAGCCGCCCGGACGCCAGCAGGCGCGCCACTTGCAGGTCGAAGGCGTGCTTGGACCAGCCGTACAGGTTCAACGGCCGCAGCCCGGACAGGGCGGTGATGTCATCCTCGAAACCGGCCGAGCCGTCGCCGTAGGTCGCGGCTGACGAGGCGTAGACCAGCCGCACCCGATGCTGCGCGCACCAGTGCCACAGCAGCAACGGCAGCTCAACGTTGGTGGCCCACACCAGGTCGCCGTCGGTCGCCGTCGTTTCGCTGATCGCGCCGAGGTGGAAGACCATCTCCACCGGCGGATGCAGGTCGAGGAAACCGTTCGAGGTCCTCCGGCGGCAGCAGCCGGGCAGGGGGGTGGGCGGCCAGGTTGCGCCATTTCTCGCCCTCGCCCAACCGGTCCACGACCACCGTTTCGTGGCCGCGGCGCACCAGGGCTGCCTGCAGATTGGAGCCGATAAAACCGGCACCGCCAGTGACCAATATCATGCGGACACGATATACGGGTCCATGGCGGCGGGCGGAAGCGCCCCGGCGCCGCAGACCGACAGGAGATGGCAATGGCCGAACGACCCCGTTTCTTCGACGACCTCGCCGGCGTTGCCGGCGGAGCCATTTCGGCGCTCACCGGCCTGCGTGACGAGGCCGAATTGGTGGCGCGCGCCCGCATCGAGGATGCGATCCGCAAGCTCGACCTGGTCAAGCGCGACGAGCTCGACGCCGCCCTGGACCTGGCCGCCAACGCGCGTGCCGGCCAGGAAATCGCCGAGGCGAAACTGGACGAGGCGCTGGCCAGGCTGGCGGCGCTGGAGGCGCGGGTGGCCGCGCTGGAGGCGCCTGCCGGCGGCGCGTCCGGCGGCGGCGGTCCGGGGATGATCGCCTGATCCGGGATTTTGTTGCGCGTTGCAACATGAAGTGAGGCGTGAACTTTTCTGCATGAGGCGTTGACCCTCTTGCGGTGCGAATTTGCGGCCCTCTAGGCTATGATCCCGAGCGCCGCGGACTTGGTCGTGACCAGAAGCCGGATCGGACGGTGCCTCGCTGACCTTGGCCGCTGGTTCCGGCCGCGTGCCCACCCGGCCTTCCTCACTGCGGGAGACCTCGCATGTCAGCTATGACAAGCACGAGTTTCGAACGATCCGCCAATCCGCTGGACGTGGTGGAGCAGATCGCCAGTGCCAACGACTGGGCCTTCGACCGCCGCAGCGATTTCGAAATGGCGGCCGAGGCGCCGGGGAAATGGTGCGACTACGGGCTGTATTTCAGTTGGTCCACCGAGATCAGCGCCATGCATTTCACCTGCGCCTTCGACCTCAAGGTGCCGGAGAAGCGTCGCAGCGCCCTTTACGAGTTGCTGGCGCTGGCCAACGAGCGGCTGTGGATCGGCCATTTCGGCATGGACTGCGACGACGGCATGCCGGTGTTCCGCCACTCCGTGCTGCTGCGCGGCGCGCGCGGGGCGTCGAGCGAGAGCCTCGAGGATATGGTGGACATTGCCATTACCGAGTGCGAGCGTTTCTTCCCGGCGTTCCAGTTCGTTCTGTGGGGCGGCAAGACGCCGGCTGACGCGCTCGCCGCCGCGATGCTGGAGTGCGTGGGTGAAGCTTGACGCCGTGAGTACCCCATCGGCGTCTATCCCGCCCGTCTTGCTGGTGGGTTTCGGCAAGATGGGCGGGTCTATGTTGGCCGGCTGGCGGGAACGCGGGCTTGCCGGTGCGGTGGCGGTCGATCCCGCCTGCCCGGCTGCGCCCGGCCCTGAGGTAACGGTGGTGGCCGATGCCTCCGGCATTCCCGCCGGTTTCGTGCCGCAGGCGGTGGTGCTGGCGGTCAAGCCGCAGAATGCCGAGGATGTGCTGCCTCGGTTCGCCCGGTTCGCCCCCGACGCGGTGTTTCTGTCCATCATGGCCGGGCGCACCATTGCCGGGCTGCAGGGGCTGCTGGGTGCGCGGGCGGCGGTGGTGCGCGCCATGCCCAACACGCCGGCCGCCGTGCGCCAGGGCATCACCGTGGCCTGCGCCGGCCCCGGCGTGACCCGGTCGCAGCTGGAGCTGAGCGACCGGCTGCTTGCCGCCATCGGCGCCGTGGCCTGGGTCGACGACGAGGCGCTGATCGACCCGGTCACCGCCGTCTCCGGCGGCGGCCCGGCCTATGTGTTCCTGCTGGCGGAGCTGCTGGAGCGCGCGGCGATCGAGCAGGGCATTCCCGAAGATCTGGCCCGGCTGCTGGCCCGTCACACCGTTGCCGGTTCCGGGGCCTTGCTGGCGGCCAGCACCGAAGACGCCGCCGCCCTGCGGCGAGCCGTGACCAGCCCGCGGGGCACCACCGAGCGCGCGCTGGCCGTTCTCATGCAGGACCAGGCCTGGCCGGGGCTGATCTCGCGCGCCATCGCCGCGGCCACCGCCCGCTCGCGCGAACTCGCGGGATGAGTTCGGCGGGATAAGTTTGGCAGGTGAAAATCACAACGATGACGCCATTTGAGCGCCATCGAGTAGGGTGACCGCCATGGACAACGCTGATTTCGACGCGGCACTGGTTGCCAGCGTCTTCTCCCTTGCCGCCGAGCGCGGCTGGTCGCGCGTGAGCGTGGCGCAGGCGGCGCGCGACGCCGACCTGCCGCTCGACCGCGCCCGCCGCCACTTTCCCGGCCGCTGCGCCGTGCTGCTGCGGTTCGGCAGCCTGGCCGACCAGGCGGCGCTGGCGCTGGCGACCAATGAGGGATCGCACCGCGACAGGCTGTTCGACATCCTGATGCGGCGGATCGATTTCCTGCAGCGCCATCGCGCCGGAGTGCTGGCGCTTTTACGCCATCTGCCGTGCGATCCGCCGCTGGCGTTCGCCCTGGCGGCGGCCAGCCAGTGCAGCATGGGCTGGATGCTGGAAGGCGCCGGTATTTCCGCCCGCGGGCCGCGCGGCATGGTGCGCCGGAAGGCGCTGCTCGCGGTCTGGTTGTGGACCCTGCGCGCCTGGCAGCGCGACGACAGCGAGGATTTGGCGGGGACGATGGCCGCACTCGACCAGGCCCTGTCGCGCGCCGAGCGGGCGGAGAACTGGCTGGGCGGGCGCAGCGCCGCCGCCGCGACGCCGGCATCGCCTGAACCCGGTGACGAGCCGCCCTTCGATGCCCCGCCGGACGGGCTGCCGCCGGACCCTTCCGGCCTGGCGCCGGCGTGACGCATGGCTGATTTATGTCATCGGCTTCGGGTGCATTGAGTTTGCCGGTGCAGTCGCTTAAACGGTGCAATCCCGCGCAGCCAAGGCGCGGGGCGGGGACATACCGGCCGGGGGGGCGGCGCGACCCGCACGCACGAACCAACAGCAGCAGGAGCCAAACATGGCAACCGAAACGAGCAAGACGGGAGGCGATACCCCCTTCTCCCAGGCTATCAACCAGGCCAAGAGCGCTGCGGAAGATTTCAGCCGGCTGTTTGCCGACCTGAAGCTCCCGGCCGTCCCCGACGTGGAGACCCTCCTGTCGGCGCATCGGCGCAACCTGGAGACTTTGTCGGCCGCCAACCGCATTGCCCTGGAAGGTGCCCAGGCGGTTGCCAAGCGGAACTTCGAAATCGCCCAGCAGACTTTCGGCGAGCTGAGCGAGACCCTGCGTTCGCTGGCCGCGCCCAGCGAGCCGCCGCAGGCCAAGGCCGCCAAGCAGACCGAGCTGCTGAAGCGCGCCTATGAGCGGGCCGTGGCCAACAGCCGCGAGCTCAGCGACCTGATCCAGCGGTCCAACAGCGAGGCGGTGGAACTGCTCAACAGCCGCTTCACCGAGGCGCTGGATGAGGTGAAGCAACTGGTCGAAAAGTCGGCCGCCCAGAACAAGTCCTAACCCGGACCAGACCGGCATTCCGGGCGGGCCTCCGGCCCGCCCGGGCTTTCGCCGGTTCCCCGCCGCGCCGAATCCCTCCATAAGCGCCGGCGGTGCTGTTTCATTCGCAGATCTTCGTCCTCGGCTTCCTGCCGGTGGTGCTGACGGCCTACTACGTCGTTGCCGCCGCGCAGCGATGGCGCGAGACCGTGCTGATCACCGCCTCGATGCTGTTCTACGCCTGGTGGGACCCGCGCTACGTGCCCCTGCTGGCCGGGCTCGCGGTTGCCACCTGGGCGATCGGCCGGCTGCACGCGCGCCATCCGAGCGCGCTGCTGCCGGTACTTGGACTCGTGCTGAACCTGGGCGCGCTGGCCTGGTTCAAATATGCCGATTTCCTCGGCGCCAACCTGGCCTGGCTGACCGGCACCGCCTGGACCCCGCTGCATATCGTGTTGCCGCTGGGGATCAGTTTTTTCGTGTTCCAGAAGGTCTCGTACCTCATCGACGTGAAGCGCGGCGACCGGCACGAGTACGGGCTGCTGGATTTCTGCCTGTTCGTCAGTTTTTTCCCCCAGCTCATCGCCGGGCCGCTGGTGCGGCACAACGAGATCATTCACCAGTTCAGCGCCGATCCGCGCGGCCCGGAGATGTGGGAGAATCTCTCGCGCGGCCTGGTGCTGTTCCTCATCGGCATGGGCAAGAAGCTGTGGATCGCCGACACGCTGGCGCCGGGGGTCGATGCGCTGTTCGCCGCCGCCGCCGGCGGCGTGCCGAGCACCGCTTCCGCCTGGGCGGCGGCCGGCGGCTACGCGCTGCAGATCTATTTCGACTTCTCCGGCTACTCCGACATGGCGATCGGGCTGGCGCGCATGTTCGGCCTGCGCCTGCCGATGAACTTCGACGCGCCGTACCGCGCCGCCTCGATCCGCGATTTCTGGCGGCGCTGGCACATGACGCTGTCCCGTTTCCTGCGCGACTATTTGTATATCCCGCTCGGCGGCAACAGGCACGGACCGGCAAGGCAGGTGCTGAACGTGGTGGTCACCATGCTGCTGGGCGGCCTCTGGCACGGCGCCAACTGGACCTTCGTGGTCTGGGGCGGGCTGCACGGGCTGGCGCTGGGTGTCAACGGGCTGTGGCATCGGGCGGGCTGGCGGCTGCCGGGGCCGGTTGGCTGGGCGCTGACTCTGGTGTTCGTTCTGGTTTCCTGGGTGCCGTTCCGATCGCCCGATTGGACCACCGCCGGGCACATGCTGGCGGGGCTGCTGGGCGTGGGCGGGCTGGGTGCGGTGAGCTTTCCCGACTTCTGGATGATCTGGGTGGGCGCCGGCTTCGCCTTGCTTGGGCCGACCAGCCAGGCGGTGGCGTTCGGACGCTGGCTGCGGCCGGCGCCCTGGCTCGCGGTGCCGGTGGGTCTGGCGGCAGTGGTGCTGCTGCTGCTTTCCGGCGGACGGCTGCAGAATGCCTTCATCTACTTCCAGTTCTGACCCGCGCCCCAAACCGGGGGCGTGGCGGCGCTTCCTGCGCACGCTGCTGACAACCGTCGCGGTGGCCGGGGGCGCGGTGTGGCTGTTCATCATGGGGGTGGACCCGTACGCCAACCTGCCGGTGTCCTGGCCGTTCTTCGACCGCGGCCCGGTCGACGGCAATGCCCGCTACGCTTTTCCGGCGCTGGCGCGCAGCGGGGCATTCGACAGCGCGGTGTTCGGCACGTCCAGCAGCCGGCTGATCCGGCCGGCGGCGCTGAACCCGGCCTTCGGGGCCCGTTTCGCCAACCTGGCGATGAACAGCGCCACATCCTACGAGCAAACCCGGCTGCTGGAGCTGTTCCTGCGCCATCATCCGGCGCCGCGCGTCATTGCCATCGGGCTGGATGTGCAATGGTGCCTGACCGCGCCGCTCGATGCGAAGTTCACGTTTCGTAGCTTCCCGGCGTGGCTGTACGACAAGTCCTGGCCCGGCAGGTGGCGTGACTACCTGCACATGTTCGACATGTACAGCCTGGAGAAGGCCGGCCAGGCGTTCGGGCAATGGACCGGGCTGAAGCCGCGCGTCTATGGGCGCGACGGCTACACCCGCTTCGTGCCGCCCGACGAACAATACGACCATGCGCGTGCCTTGACCCATTTACAGGGTGTCGAACCCTGGGACGTGCCGAAGGACATGGCCCGCCCGCCCGAGACCTGGAACATGCCGCCGATCGATCGGCTGCGCGCGGCGTTGGCGGAAATTCCGCCGGCGACGCTGAAACTGCTGTTCTTCGTGCCGTACAACCATCGCTTCATCGCCACGGTGCCGGGACCGGCGCTGGCGGCGCAGAGTGAATGCAAGCGCCGGGTGGGCGAACTCGCGGCCGCCACGCCGAACACGGCGGCGATCGATTTCATGATTCCGAGCCAGATTACGTTGACGGACGACAACTACTGGGACCCGCATCATTACCGGGTGGGAATTGCCGAGCGGATCGTGGATGATCTGGTGCGGGCGTTGCGGGGGGAACGGTCGGAGGATTACCGGGTTCTGGCGCTGCCGAAGGAAGGCCAGGGCGCTGCCGTTAAGTAGCGGGCTGAAGGGGACTGTCGCGCCAAGCCGTGCTGCGGGCTGCGGCGGGTCCGGGTGGGAGCACGGGCGGTTCTTGCTTACAGCGGCAACTGCACCCGAGCCCGCAACCCGCCCAGCGGACTGTCCTCGAGCATGATTTCCCCTCCATGTGCCCGCACGATGTCGCGCGCGATGGTGAGCCCCAGCCCGGTGCCGCCGGCCGCCCCGCTCTCGAAGGCACGGAAGACGCCTTCGCGCCGCTCGGGCGGTATGCCGGGCCCGTCGTCGTCCACCGTCACCTGAATGCTCCGCGGCCCAACCGCGGCGACCCCGACCACCATCCGCCGGGCATGGCGGCAGGCATTGTCCACCAGGTTGGTGATCGCCCGGCGCAGGGCGTCGGGACGGAGCGGCACATACAAAGCCGCCGGCGCCTCCAGCGCGATCGTCGCCCCGGTCCGGCGCGCGCCCGCCGCCACATCCTCCAGCAGTTGCACAAGGTCTACCACCCGCGCCTGCTCGGTGCCCTCGCCGCGGGCGAAGGAGAGATAGCCGCGGATCATCCGCTCCATCTCCTCGACATCGGCGGTCATGTCGGCCACGTCCTGGCGCAACTCGTCCTGCGCCGGCAGCATGGCCAGCGCCAGGCGCAGCCGCGTCAGCGGGGTGCGCAGGTCGTGCGACACGCCGGCCAGCATTTCGGTACGCTGCTGCAGGAAGCGGCGGATGCGTTCTTGCATGCGGTTGAATGCGGCGCCGGCCTGGCGCACCTCGGTGGCGCCCTCCGGCTTGATCGGCCCGGTGTCACGCCCCATGCCGAACGCCTCGGCGGCGGCGGCCAGCCGGCGGATGGCGCGCACCTGGTTGCGCATGAACAATGCGGAGATGCCGAACAGCAGCAGCGCCGAGCCGACCACCCAGATGACGAACAGATAGATCGTGCCGGTATACAGGCGCTTGCGCGGTGCCTGCACGTCGAGCACGGCATCGGGCAGTTGTACCCGGATCAGCACCGACAGCGGATCGGACGCCCAGTCCACGGTGAACGGCAGACCGACCCGTGCCTGCAGCGCGGCGGCGAGGTCCTCGTCCACCGGGCCGATCAAGGCCGTGTGACGCGCATCCGGCAGCACCGCCCGCGGCTCCAGGTGCATCGCCATTTCCCATTGCCGCCAGGCGTTGTCCAGCACCCAGAGCCGGTCGCCCTCGCGGGGGAATCTGTTCAGCAACTCCACCGTGGTCGCGACCTCGCCGGCGATCGCCAGCGCGAAGCGGCGGGAAATGATGTCGAGATGGCTGCCGTAGAAAATCTGCAATGCCACCGCCTGCACGATGATCAGCGGCACCAGGATCAGCAGCAGGCTGCGCCACAGCAGCGAGCGCGGAAAAATACGCTTCAGCAGATGCGCCTTGGGGATGTGAATCCGCATCGCGCCCCGTCAGCGCCCCGGCTTCAGCACATAGCCCCGGCCACGGACAGTGTGCAGGAAGCGTGGCTCGCGCGGATCGGCCTCCAGCTTGCGGCGCAGACGGGTGACCATGACATCGATCGCCCGCTCGCCGGTTTCGTCCATGCTGAGGGCGGCGACGATGTCCTCGCGCGAGAACACCTCGTTCGGCTTGCGCGCCAGCACGGTGAGCAGCGCCAACTCGCCGCCGGTCAGGCGGACCACCCCCTCCGGTCCGGTCAGCTCGCCGCGCGCCGGATCGAACGCCAGCGGTCCCAGCGGCAACGGACGGGCCGGCGCTTCCGGCACCGGCGGGACTTCGATGCGGCGCAGGCGCGCGCGGATGCGCAGCAGCAGTTCCTTCGGATCGAACGGCTTCGGCAGGTAGTCGTCGGCGCCGGCCTCGAAGCCGGCGATACGGTCCTCCGGCGCGCCGCGCGCGGTCAGCAGCAGCACCGGCACGCGGGCATTGCCGCGGCGGAGCGAGTTCCGTCAGTTCCAACCCGCTCTCGCCGGCCATCATGATGTCCAGCACCATCAGCTCCGGCTGCAGGAAACGAAGCTGCTCGCGGGCTTCGGCGGCACTGGCGGCGGTGGTCACGCGGAACCCGTTCTCGGCCAGGTAGCGCGATAGCAGCGTGCGCAAACGGGCGTCGTCGTCCACCACCAGGATCGTCGCTTCGTCCGCCATTGGCTTCCCCCCGTTCAGGCCGGCCGTCCCGCCCGGTCCACATAGGCGCGCGCGGCCTCGTCCATGATGCCCCGCATCACCCGCCGGAACCCGTCCACCGACGGCGGGCCGGCTTCGCGGTAGGCCGCCAGCAGCCGCTCGCGCTGCCGCTCGAACAGGCGCCGTTCCAATGCCTCGCCGGCGGGCGTGAGCGCCAGCAGCCGCTGCCGCCGGTCGGCGCGGCCCTGGCTCTGCGCCACGTAGCCTTGTGCGACCAGCGCCCCCAGCACCCGCGCCAGGCTCTGTTTCGTAATACGCAGAATGGCGAGCAGTTCGGTGATCGGAATGCCCGGATGGCGGCCGATGAAGTGCAGGGCGCGATGATGCGCGCGCCCCATGCCGAGTTCGTCGAGGATCACATCGGCGGCGTTGGTGAAGTCGCGATAGGCGAAGAACAGCAGATCCTGGGCGGCGCGGATGTCTTCATCCTGCACACCCGTCAGGAGGCTGGCCGCTGGGGCTTGGGGTTTCGCGTCAGCCATTCTCAGGCCGACCTCGCCTGGATGCGGCAGCGCGGGCTTGGCATGGCTGGGTTGCCTCGCAGTTACGGCAGTCTGGTTGACGTATCCGGTGGTGCATTATACCGTCCGGGTGGATAGAGCAACATTATTGCGAGGATAGCCTCCAATGGCGCTGGTTCCTTTCGACGACCGCGACGGCCTGATCTGGTACGATGGCGCCTTGGTGCCCTGGCGGGACGCGAAGCTGCATGTCCTGTCGCATGGGTTGCACTATGCCAGCGGCGTGTTCGAAGGCGAGAGGGCCTATGGCGGACATATTTTCAAGCTGCGCGCCCATACCGAACGGCTGATCGCCTCCGGCCGCATCCTGGGATTCGAGATTCCCTATTCCGCCGACGAGATCGACGCCGCCTGCCGGCAGGTGCTGGCCGCCAACAACCAGGTCGAGGCCTATGTGCGCCCGATCGCCTGGCGCGGCACCGAGCAGCTTTCGGTCTCGGCCCAGGCGACGACCATCCACCTGGCGATCGCCACCTGGCCCTGGCCCAATTTGTTCGGCGACAACCGCATGAAGGGCGTGCGCCTGGGCCTGGCCGACTGGAAGCGCCCGCATCCCGAGACGGCCCCCACCGCCTCGAAGGCCGCCGGGCTGTACATGATCGGCACCCTGGCCAAGCACAAAGCGGAGGCCGAGGGGTTCGACGACGCGCTGATGCTGGACTGGCGCGGCCAGGTGGCCGAGGGCACGGGCGCCAACATCTTCTTCGCCATCGACGGGGAGCTGCATACACCGACTCCGGACTGCTTCCTGAACGGCATCACCCGCCGCACGGTGATCTCCATCGCCCGCCGCCACCAGATCAAGGTGGTTGAACGGCCGATCTTGCCCGAGGAAATGCAGGGTGCGAGCGAGGTGTTCCTGGCCGGCACCGCGGCGGAGGTGACGCCGGTGCGGCAGATCGGGGACCTGACGTTCACGCCGGGACCGATCACCGAGGCGCTGCTGCGCGACTATGAGGGGTTGGTGCGACTGTCGCCGGAGGAGGTTGAGGCTCGGGCGCCGATTTAAGGAAGGAAGGCCAGGGCAGACCCCTGGCCTTCCTTACGTCAGATACCGCGCTGTCAGATGCGCCTCGAAGTCGAGCGGGTCCAGCGGCTTGCCGGTGGCGTGGCGCAGCAGGTCGTTGAAGCCCAGCAGACTGCCCATGGCGTGCACTTTCCTGCGCAGCCAGCCGACCAGCGGCGCCAGATCGCCCTGGCCGAGCGCCGCGTCCAGCCCCGGCACGTCGCGACGGGCCGCCGCCATGAGCTGCGCCGCCGCCATCGCGCCCAGCGTGTAGCTGGGGAAATAGCCGAACGCACCGTCGTACCAATGAATGTCCTGCAGGCAGCCGCGGGCGTCATCAGGCGGGGTGATGCCGAGTAAGGCGCGCATGCCGTCGTTCCAGGCACCGGGCAGGTCGGCCACCGCCAGATCGCCGGCCACCATCGCGCGCTCCAGCCGGAAGCGCAGGATGACATGCGCCGGATAGGTCATTTCGTCGGCGTCGACCCGGATGAACCCGCGCTGCACCCGGCGCCACAGGCGCGCCAGATTGTCGCCCGCATAGGGGGCTTGGTCGCCGCCGAACAGCAGGTGCAGCTCGCTGCCGAGCCAGCCGAGGAAGGCATCCGAGCGGCAGGCCTGCATTTCGATGATCAGGCTCTGGCTTTCGTGCGCCGCCATGCCGGCGGCGGCGCCGACCGGCTGGCGCGCCCAGGCCGCGGGCAGGCCGCGCTCGTACAGCGCATGGCCGGTTTCGTGCAGCACGCCCAGCAATGCCTGGGCGAAATCCTGTTCGTCGTAGCGGGTGGTGATGCGCACATCGGTGGGCGTGCCGCCGCAGAACGGGTGGGTGGAGCGGTCGAGCCGCGAATGCTCGGCCTCCAGCCCGGCCCTGACCGACAGGCCCCGGCACAGTGCCTCCTGCACCGGCACGGGGAACGGTCCCTGCGGGCGCGCGGGGGAAGGGCGGGCGGCCTGCAGCGCCTCGGCCCGGGGCAGCGAGTTGCGCAGGAACCGTTCGAAGGCGGTGAAGACCGGCTCGACATCGGCGACCCCGATGCCGTGCTGAAACCCGTCCATCAGCGCGTCGTAGGGCGACAGGCCGAGGCGTAAGGCCAGCGCCTCGGCCTGCTCGCGCACCAACCCCAGCACCTCGCCCAAGGCCGGCGCGACCAGGGGGAAATCGGCGGTGCGGCGCGCCTCCCTCCAGATTTTCTCGCAGGCGGAGTTGGCGCGCGCCTGCGCCTCCACGAGGTCGGACGGCAGGGCGCTGGCGCGCGTATGCGCCTGGCGCATCAGGCGCAGATTGGCGGCCTGCCACGGGTCCGGGTCCACGCCGCCTGCCTCCGCGTCGGCAAGATCATCGGCCACTTCGGGCGCCACCAGCAGCCCGTGCGCCAGGCCCGCCAGCACCGCGAGCTGGTCGCCGCGCGCCGCCGCGCCGCCTTGCGGCATCATCGCCGCGGCGTCCCACGACAGCACGCCGATGGCTTCCTCGATCGTCGCGATCCTGGCGAAGCGGGCGGCGAGCCGCGCCGAAGCCGGCAGAGTTTGCAAAGTGCTCACAAGACGTTGCTCCGTTAGCCCGGCACCCCTTAACTCATGGGGTCAAGGGGCCTCCGCCCCGTCGCGCCGAACGGCGCGCTGCGCGCCGGGGCGGGTCCTGGGGCCGAGGCCTTTTGGTTGCTTTTGCCTCGCCGCAATCCGTTAGCGGTGATGCTCAACATCCCAGATCGCGGCGTCGGTTTCGTGGATCGCGCGGTCGATATGTTCGAAGGCGCGGTGGCGCAGCCGCCTTGCCTCCGGATTGTCCTCCTCGATGGACAGGTCCGCCCGGGCGCCGCGCAGCAGTTCGGCTGCTCGGTGCAGGCGGCCCGGGCCGACCGGAACATCGACCGGCGGGTGATCATGGATGTCCCTGCCGTCGTCGATCGCGGCCTCTTTCAGGGCATGGACCGCGTGCTCGATCTGGTCGATCGCGACACTCTCATGGAAGCTGACGGCGGCATCGCCGGGACGGTTTTCGATCAACCACCGCGCCGCCCGCAGATCGCTCAAGGCGTGCAGGTAGCGTGGATGCGCGCCCGGGTACTGGGCCTGGGCGATGGCGAGAGGCATCGCGGCCAAAGCCGCGGCGATGAGCAAGCGCCTTGACGTGAGCACAACCAAACTCCCTTCAGGGTGGAATCCATCAGCAACGAACGCGATCCGTGCGCGGCAGGCGCTCCGCTCAGGCCGCATCCTCCGCCCGCCGCCGTTTCGGTGCCGGCGCAGGCATGGGTTCGTCGTCGGGGCTGCCCAGCGCGGCGAGCAGCGCCTCGCGCAACACGTGCAGCTTGCGTTCGTTCTCGACCTTCAGGCCGAACACGTCCTTCACGTAGAACACGTCCACCGCCCGCACCCCGTAGGTGCTGACATGCGCGGAGGCGATCTGCAGCCCCTGTTCGCTGATCGCCGCCGTCACGTCGTACAGCAGGCCGGGCCGGTCGCGGCCGTTGACCTCCAGCACGGTGTAGGTGTTGGAGGCATGGTTGTCGATCACCACCCGCGGCGGGACGTGAATGGCGCGCATCCTGCGGCCGAGCAGTGCCTTGGACAGTTTGCGGATTTCGGTGCCCAGCTTGATCCGCCCGGTCAGCGCCTGCTCGACCATCACATACAGCCGCGCCAGCCGGTGCGGCGCGTCGAGCGCGCCGCCGGCGGCGTCCTGAATCCAGAACGTGTCCAGCGCCATGCCGTTGGTGAGGGTGTGGATGCGCGCATCGACGATCGAGGCGCCGGCGACGGCCAGCGCCCCGGCGATCTGGCTGAACAGCCCGGCGTGGTCGGCGGCATAGACGGTCACTTCCGTCACCGCGCGGGCCGGCAGGGGCTGCGTCTCCACCGTCAGCGGCGCGTGGCGGGCTTCGGCGTCGCGGATCAGCCGGGCGTGGCGGGCGTGGGTGTCGGGGTCGAAGCCCAGCCAGTAGCCGGCATAGCCGAGGGAGAGGTATTTCTCCCGCGCCTCGGCCGGCCAGTCCTGCAGCTGCGCCGCCGCCGCTTCCCGGGCGCGGTCCACCCGCACGTCACGCTCGGTGGTGGACAGGCCGCCGGCGAGCACTTCGCCCACCCGCGCATACAGCTCGCGCAGCAGGGTGGCTTTCCAGCCGTTCCAGACCTTGCTGGACACGGCGCGCATATCGGCCACCGTGAGCACCAGCAGCAGGCGCAGCCGTTCGGGCGACTGGATCACCTCGGCGAGGTCGAGGATGGTCTTGGCATCGTCGATGTCGCGCTTGAACGCGGTCTGGCTGAGCAGCAGATGGTGCAGCACCAGCCAGGAGACCATTTCGGTCTCCTCGGCCGACAGGCCGAGCGCCGGGCAGAACGTCCAGCGCCAGTTCGGCGCCGAGTTCGGAATGGTCGCCGCCGCGGCCCTTGGCGATGTCGTGCATGATCATCGCCATGTACAAGGCTCGGCGCGACTGCAGGCTGTTGACCAGGCCCGAGGCCACCGGGGCGATCTGCGCCAGCTCGCCGCGTTCCAGCGAATTGAGCACCCGCACCGCCTCGATCGTATGCTCGTCGACGGTGAACACGTGGTACGTATCGAACTGCATCTGGCCGACGATGCGCGCCCAGTCCGGCAGCAGCCGGCCGAGGATGCCGACCTCGTTCATCACCTTCAGCCAGGTGGCGCCGTCGGCGTGGTTGTGCTCGGCGTCGCGCCCGCACAGAAGGTCCAGGAACAGGGCGGAGGCTTCCGGGTCGCCGCGCAGTTCCACCGCCCGGCGCTCGTGGCGGATCAGGGCGCGGACGGCGAGCGGATGCAATTCCAGCTCGCGGTCGCGCGCCACCTGCAGGATGCGGAGCATCTGCACCGGCTCGGCGAAAAACTCGCGGCCGCGGGCGCTCATCAGCATGCCGTCGGCCAGCACGAAGCCGGCGGCGGCCAGGGCGGCGTCGGTTTCCTTGGCGTGGGCTGGCGGGCCGAGGGCGGCGCGCAGCATCGCCGGCTCCAGCACATGGGTCAGCCGGGTGACCTCGCGGGCGGTCAGGAAGTAGTGGCGCATGAATCGCTCCACCCCGTCCTGGCGGCCGTGCCGCGTGTAGCCCATGCGCGCGCCGACCACGGGCTGCAGGTCGAAGGTCAGGCGCTCCTCGGCGCGGCCGGCGACGTAATGCAAATGGAAGCGCAGCGTCCACAGAAAGTCCCAGGAGCGGTTCGCCAGCCGGACCTCGGTGTCCACCAGCAATTCGCCGGCCGGACCGGTCGGGTCGGCGAGTTCGGCCATGGTGCGGATGCCGAACACGTAGCGGGCGATCCAGTACAGCGTTTGCAGGTCGCGCAGGCCGCCGCGGCCTTCCTTGATATTGGGCTCGACCACATACGGCGAATCGCCGAAGCGGCGGTGGCGGGTGGTGCGCTCGGCCTGCTTGGCGGCGATGTAGCCGGCCGCCCCCGCCTCGGTGCAGGCGGCGCGGAAGCGTTTGGCGAAGTCCCGGAACAGTACCGCGTCGCCGGCGATCGGGCGGGCGTCGAGCAATGAGGTGCGGATGGTGGCGTCGCCGTTCGCCTCGGTCAGACAATCGGCGACCGAGCGGGTGGCGTGGCCGACCTTCAGGCCGAGATCCCAAAGGAAATACAACATGAACTCGACCGTTCGCAGCGCCGCCGGGCTCGGTTCGTCGGCGGTCAGGAACAGCAGGTCGATGTCGCTGAACGGCGCCAGCACGCCGCGGCCATAGCCGCCGGTGGCCGCCACGCCGAGCCGTCCGAGCCCGGCCGCCTCCGGCGCGACGCCGGCCAGCGCCGGCCCGACCGGCGCGCCCTCTGGCACCAGCAGCGACAGCGCGTAGCCATATAAACTGGTGATCAGCCCGTCGGTCAGCGCCGCCAGCCGCCGGGCGGCGAGCATGCCGGAGATCTCGTTGCGCTCGAAGCTTTCGCGCACATCGTTCTGAATGCGCGCGAGATGGCGGCGGAAGGCGGCGAGGGCGGCATCGCGCGGAATTGCGCCGGGTGGGATCGCGCCTGTCTCGTCGAACGGGGCGTTCTCGGCTGCGATCGCGCACAGCGCCTCATGCAATGCGGCGGCGGCGGCGGCCGGGTCGGGGGGCAGGGACAGGAACGAGGACATGAATTATGCTATCGTGTCGGCTGGCGGCGCGACAGGGTGAGGTTCGGGTATCAGCATCGCCTTCAGCCGATAAACCGCCTCCAGCGCGTCGCGCGGGGTCAGGCGATCCGGGTCGATGGACGCGAGCGCTTCACGCAGCGCGTCCGGGCCGGGCGGTGCGGCGGCCGGGGCCTGGGCCTGGGCCTGGGCTTGGGCTTGGGTTTGGGTGGGGGCGGCGGCGAACAGGGGCAGCGCGCCGGCATCGGTGAGGTCGCCGGCGCGGGCTTCCAGCGCCGCGAGCAGCCCGCCAGCACGGCGCACCACCGGCGCCGGCACCCCGGCCAGCTTGGCCACGTGCACCCCCCAGCTTCGCCCGGCCGCGCCTTCGGCCACTTCGTGCAGGAACACCACCTCCCCCTTCCACTCCTTCACCCGCATGGTATGGGGGGCGAGTCGTGGCAATTCTGCGGTCAATCGCGCCAATTCGTGGAAATGGGTGGCGAAGATCACCCGGCAACGGACGGCGTTGTGCAGCGCCTCCAGCACCGCCCAGGCGATCGCCAGCCCATCGAGCGTGGCGGTACCGCGGCCGATTTCGTCCACCACCACCAGGCTGCGCGGCCCGGCCTGGTGCAGGATCGCGGCGGTCTCGGTCATTTCCACCATGAAGGTGCTGCGCCCGCGGGCGAGATCGTCGGCGGCGCCGACGCGCGAGAACAGCCGGTCGACGATGCCGATGCGCGCCCGCGCGGCGGGCACCGGCAGCCCCGCCTGGGCGAGAACCACGATCAAGGCGTTCTGCCGCAGATAGGTGGATTTGCCGGCCATGTTCGGCCCGGTGAGCAGCAGCACCCGCCGGTCGGGCGAGAGATCGCAATCGTTCGGCACGAAGCTGTCCTGCCCGGCCAGCGCTGCCTCGACCACCGGATGTCGTCCGGCCTCGACGCAGAAACCCGTTTCGTCGGTGACCTCCGGCCGGCACCAGGTGCCGGGGGCGGCCAGGGTGGCGGCGGATTGCGCCAGGTCGAGCAGGGCGAGGGCGGCGGCGCAGGCGGCGAGCGCCTCGCCTTCGCGCAGGGCGGCGGCAACCAGATGCGCGAAGACCTGTTTCTCGCGCGCCGCCGCCCGATCGGCCGCTTCGGCGATGCGGCGGTCCAGCTCGGACAGTTCGACGGACGTGAAGCGGGCGCCGTTCGCCATCGCCTGACGCAGCGTGAGGTCGGCATGGGCGCGCAGTTTTTCCACCGCCGCCGAGGGCGCCTCGATGACGTAGCCGAGCTGGGCGTGGTGGCGGATTTTCAGGCTGGCGACGCCGAATTTCTGCGCGTAGTCGAGCTGCAGGGTGGCGATGACGCGGCGGCTGTCGTCGCGCAGGGCGCGGTGGGCGTCCAGTTCCGGATCGAACCCGGCGGCGATGGCGCCATCGTCGAGCCGCGCCGGCACCGTCTCCGCCAGTGCCGTCTGCAATTGCGTCCGCAGCGCGGGGGAAGGTGCCAGCGTTGCGCGCGCCCCGGCCAGCAGGCGCGGCAGCGGTCCCTCCAACGCCAGTTGCGCGGCGTCAGCGGCGGTGAGGCCGTCGCGTAGCGCGCCCAGGTCGCGCGGGGCGCCGCGGCCGAGCGAGAGCCGCCCAAGGGCGCGCACCATGTCGGGGGCGCGGCGCAGGGCCGAGCGCAGGCTTGTGGCGGCCTGCGGGTTGGCGAGCAGCCACGACCAGGCGTCCTGGCGGTCGGCGATCGGGGCGGGGTCGGTCAGCGGAGCGGCGAGGGTTTCGGCCAGCAGGCGGGCGCCGGCCGCGGTGAGCGTGCGCTGCACGGCGGCGAGCAGGGTGTGGGCGGTGCCGCCGTCGCGGGCGCGGGACACCTCCAGGCTGGCGCGGGTGGCGGCGTCCAGTTCCAGGCGCCCGGCCTGGCCCAGCGGCGCCGGGCGCGACAGGCGCGGCAGCTTGCCGGCGCCGGTTGAGCGCACGTAGTCGAGCGCCAGCATGGCGGCGACCGCCTCGGCATCGGAGAAGCTGCCGAACGCCTCCAGGCTGGCGGCGCCGAACGCCTCGGCGAGGCGGCGGCGCGCCAGAAGCGGCGGCGGGGCGGGGCGCTCGGGGCCGCGGCGGTGCTCCCAGTCGCCCAGCGCCAGGGCGGCAGGGGCGAGGATTTCGGCCGGGTCGAGCCGGCCGAGCAGGGCGGGCAGGGCCTCGCGGCCGATGGCCTGGGTTTCGAACAGCCCGGTGGAGACATCGAGCCACGCGGCACCTGCGGCGCCGGCGACGGCGGCGTGCGCGAACAGGATGTTGGGGCGGCCCGGTTCCAGCAGCGAGTTTTCGGTCAGCGTGCCGGGGGTGATCAGGCGCACCACTTCGCGGCGGATCGGCGCTTTGCCGGTGCGCGATTTCGGGTCTTCCATCTGCTCGGCGATGGCGACGCGAAAGCCGCGGCGGATCAGGCGCGAGAGATAGGATTCGGCCGCGTGCACCGGCACGCCGCACATGGCGATCGGCTGGCCGGCGTGCTCGCCGCGTTTGGTCAGCGCGATGTCCAGCGCGGCGGCGGCGGCCTCGGCGTCGGCGAAGAACATTTCGTAGAAATCGCCCATGCGGAAGAACAGCAACGCATCCGGGTGCTCCGCCTTGGCGGCGAACCACTGGGCCATGGCGGGGGTGGCGCCCTCGGCGTCGGGCGATGCGGCGGGGGCGGGCATGACGCTGATGTAGCCGCTCGCCGCGGTGGGCGCGAGGCTGTGCGGGAGGGCCAGGGCCGGAGTCTGCCTGCCCGGGTCTCGCGTCCCCTGGCCTATCGGGAGGGCGTCAGTTCGAAGGTCGGACTTCGGCAGGGGCGGCTGTTCGGACCATGGTCGCCCGCAGCCTCACGCAACGACGGTGGCCGGACGGGAACTCATTGTTCCGCTGGCCGGTGGCGACCGAGACATTCATCGAGGTTAACGGCGTTGAGGCTTGCGTTGGCAGATGGCGTTTCGATTATCCACCGGACACTTGCTGATCAAGCTGCGCGGTCGGAACTTGCCGAATAGCCAGTACCGGAGATGTAGGACGACAGCGTCTGCACCGCGATCTCATGCTGCATGATTTTGCTTTTCACCACATCGCCGATGCTCACCATGCCGACCAGCCTGCCGCGGTCGAGCACTGGCAGGTGGCGGAAACGCCCGGATGTCATAATCGCCATGGCTTCGTCGGTGGTGGTTTGAAGCGTGGCGGTCTTGACCGTATGGGTCATCAATTGTTCGGCGGTTTTCCAATGCGTCTGTCCGCCATCGACAGCCAGACTATATGCGATGTCACGTTCGCTGACGATACCAAGCAATTGGCCGGCTGAATCCGTCACCACGACAGCGCCGATGCGCCGCGAGGCGAGAATCTGCGCAACCTCGGCGATCGTGCTGGTTGGGCGAACGGAATAGACCTCGTTGCCCTTGTATTTGAGGATTGCGGCCATCGTCATTTTTCTTGGTCCTTCCTGGGCAGCGGCAACATCCACCGTATGCCAACGAAATTTTTATTTTCGAGCGGCCATCCCGTGTTCCCCTGAGAATCTTCCCCAGGGTCACCGTGTCAGTTAGAGCACACACCGCGCAGGATTACAATATGCCACATTCGGCAATATGGCCCCGATTCCACCTCCTGACGGTGATCGTATTGGCCTCGAACTGTTACCAATGCCTGGCGCACAAATGGTTGCACGAAAGCCTGTTTCGCCGCCGCCGTGAGCAAGGCGGTGCCATCGCCGCTCATTTTGGTCAGCCTCGGCGGCTTCCTATGTCATTGCGAAATGCCGGCGCGAACAACGGCTTGCGTTGGTGGGTGGTGCTTCGCTTTCCCATCCAACGCTCGCTGGCGTGAGGGGGTGGGGTGCGACGACGGGCCAGGAGGTTCGGCGCCCGGAGCGGGGCGCAGGCCGTTGCAGGCTGATGGGGGGCGGGAGCGGGAGTGCCTTGGCAGGAGGCCGGGTCAGCCGGAGCGCAGGCGGGGCGGTGGCAGCCACCAGGGAGGGCGGCTCGCGGTGGGACGCGGGTCGATCGTGGGATGGCGCGGGATCGGGGCTGGCCGGGGCGGCGGCCGGTGTTCCGGCGTGGCGGATGCGGGGGCTTCGGATGCGGGGGTGATGGGGCGGGGTGGGTTTGCGGGTGGCAGGCCGAGCATGCGGCGGATGGGGGCAAGGGTGCGCCGCGCGGCGGTGCAGGCGAGCAGGTCGGCGGCGGCGGGATCGGCCAGCAGCGCCTCGAGTTGGGCGGCGCAGGCGGCGGCCTCGGGGCCGAGGGCGCGGATCAGCCAGGCGGCGGTAGTGGGAAAAGGCGACTTGCGGCGAGGGCCGCTGTGGTTGCCGGCGCGGGGCCTCGGCGGCGGGATGGGGCCGGCGGCGAGGCGGGCGCGCAGGCGGTCGAGGCGGGCTGCCGCGCGGGTGAGGTGCCGCCACAGCGGGATGATGAGGGCGGCGAGAAGCGGATCGTGGAGGAAGCGGCGGGCGATGAGAGCGGCGAGATTGCGGAGGATGACGCCGAAACCGGCCGTGCCAAGGGACGGGGCGAGGTTGGGGGTGGCGGGGAACGGGTGAGCGTGCATGGATTAAATTCCTAGCACTAACGGGGGTGGATCGCAAGGGAAATTCAGGAAGCGGGCGTGCCTCGATGCGAGGGGCCGGACGGGATGGGGCGTTAGAGCGCTTTCACCCTGACCGTAGACGGTCAGAGCGCTCTAACTCTGTGTTTTACAGAGCAACTTTGTCGGCCGGCCAGCACCAGTCTGGCCGCTGTTGCTCCAGAGGCTGGCGGGATCGTGCGCGATGCCGAAATGCCTGTGCAACCGGTGGCTGCCGTTGGTGCGTGGCGCTTCGCTTACTGTCCCATCGCTTGCTGCGTGAGCCCGTCGCCGCGCCGGGGCCGAAAGTGGCCCATGAAATCGTCAACGACGTGTCGGGAAATGGCATGAAATTCAGCGAAACCGCCATCAGTGCCCGGCCGAAGGATAGCAATGCAGCCCCGCGGCGCGTGTTGCGGCGGATCGGATTTCAGACACGCGGCGAAATTGTCCGGAGATCCATTGGGCGATTTTATGACGTGAGCGCCTTCCAGCACGAATACCATCTGCCCACGAAGATTCCAATCAAATCCCTGCTGATCGAATAAGGTTTCGATAATTTTCGTGTTTCTGGTGGCAATGAAGCGGAGACCGGGTTTTCGTAAGATTCGATCCCGGAGCCGCTGGGATACGCCAGTCCAGCTCCCGTCTGATTCCTTCCATTCGTTTGATCCTGCGGCGCCAACCCCTCCCAGGAAGACAGCGGGTCCGAGAGTCCAAAGCGCCGTCGCGATCGCGGCACGAACCGTCGGAGGTACGGTTTCGTTCTCATCCACTGCATCCCAGATCACATAGGTTGTGCTCCCGCCGGGCCAGCACGACGCCTTGTGCCAAGCAGGATCGGGCGCATTTGCTGCGAGGCCGAACCCTGGCGAGTGCGGCGCCCCGTTACTGGACATCCACGCCCCGGCTTGGACTGCGGTTGGGGCGGTTGGTGGGTAAGCGGAGTGTAACCCACCGACGCAACGAGGTGGCGTCGCCGCTTTTTGTGGTTCGTCTCGAGGGCATCGTGCGCGATCCCAAAATGCCTGTCCAAACAGGGGCGTGCGTTGGAGCCGCCGCTTCGATTAGCCCCCGTTGCTGGAATCCGCCATATCTCACAACGGCAATCCGCGCGGGGAAATCATGTTCATCCTGGCGGTTTAGACAGACACCGACCGGACTGGCGTCATCTCGCCGACAAAGTTGCTGCATAAAACAAGGAACTGGAGCGCGATGGCCGTTTCCGCCAGGGTGAAAGCGCTCTGGCCGCAGGCGTGCCGACCGTGTTGGTGGCGATCAGATTCTGAACCATGAGGGCCGGATACGGCTCGAGCCTTCCAGCCTGGCGAGCGATGCGGCGGTTCTCGGACCGGCGTTGACCTGTGCCCGGTCACACGGAAACCCGCGCTGCGCGAGAGCGAAACATAAATCCAGCATTCAGCTTGTGCCCGTCGCCGGCGCATTCGGGCGTCAGGTGCCCGATATATTCCACGCAATACCGGGGCGCATCTTCACGGGTGTGCCGGGTTGACAAAGCTTGCCTATGCGGCACTTAGGAAAGATGCCTCGAACCGGGGGCATCCGCCGCGGTTGCGCCGCCTTCTTCGGGTGCGGGTCGGCAAGATTCGGTGCCGGAGAAGATGAGCCTACGGCGTGCCGCTCATGGCCACCTCGGTTCGACCTGCGCCCGCTCACAGTTTGTTGATGGCGGGTGAAATGCGCAACGAGAGGTCCTGGCGTGGTATCCGATGTGTTTTAGGGCGTGGTTCAATTGACAATTTGCAACACGGGGGTGCCACTTGACGAAGAAAGTTCTTGTCGTCGGTGCCGGGTTAGGTGGATTGGCAGTCGCAATTGCGCTACGCAGGCAAGGCGTCGACGTGCAAATTTATGAAAAAGCGCGCGCGTTGAGACCTGTGGGTGCGGGTCTGACTCTGGCCCCCAATGGCCTAAAAGCTCTCGGAGCGATCAATCCTGATATTGTCAGAACTCTCATGAAAATGGGTTGTCCGACCCATTGTGTGAATCTGAGGAAATCCACTGGTGAGTTGATTGCTAAAATTACCTCTGATTTCGTTAAAAAATATAAATGGCCGATGCTGAATATTAGATGGTCGTGCCTGCAGCAAACATTGGAAGGCTTCCTTGCGCCTGACTCCATCAACCTGAGCAATCGGCTGGTCGGATTCGAGCAAAAAGCCGGTAAGGTTGAAGTTTATTTCGAAAATGGCGGAGCGGTAACGGCCGACCTCCTGATCGGAGCCGACGGAATTCATTCAAAAGTCAGGGAGGTTTTGATAAATGATGGTCCTCCCCGCTATGCCGGACGCTTATCTTGGCGGGGAGTGATACGATATAAAAATGAATTACTGCTTCCTAATGAGGTCACTTTCATTGCCGGGTCAGACGGGAAAAATTTTGCCATTTTTGACGTTGGCCAAGAATATATATTCTGGAGTGCTGGCGCGCTTTCATCCGATGGAGCCATGTCAGATAGCGATGTTGCGACAAAACATCGCGTTCTGGATATGTTTGCCGGTTGGGCGTCGCCTGTCGGGGGAATTCTGGAAGCTACATCCCCTGAAGAAATCGTGGAACGTCCGATCGAAGACAGAATGCCATTAACTCGCTGGAGCAGAGGTGGCGTCACGCTTTTAGGCGATGCAGCGCATGCAATGGTGCCATCTCTGGGACAAGGAGCCAATACCGCTTTTGAAGATGCTTGGGAACTCTCACGGTCTCTTGCCGTTCAGCCGAGCGTTGAGGCGGCACTTGCTTATTACGAGACCAGCCGCATCCCTCGGTCGCAAATTATTCATGCGCGCAGTGCTTTCCAGGGAAGCAAATACTATGAAGCCGACAATGAAATATTTTCACGCAGCGTATTAGAGCGGGCCAACGCGGATCAAAATGAATTTGAAGACTGGCTTTACGGTTACGTGCCACCTGCATTTTCCTAAGTTGAATCCCGACAGTCCAGTTGAGGCACAATCGATCGGTGCGGGCAATCGGGGGAAAGGAAGCACGGCCAGTGCTCTGCCCTGGACCCCGATACTTACGGAAGTTGCTCTACGAGGGGGTGAGGTGGTGAACCGGTTCACCACCTCACCCCCTCCCGTAACAACTGTCGAAAAGTCATGGGTTCCAAGGGCCTCGCGGCCCTTGGCGGGTCCAGGGCGGAGCCCTGGCCTCGCTTCCTTTGCCTCGGTGGCTTCCCCCCGGCCGGGCATGCGGCCATGATGGCCGACCCACGCTCACGTCACCGGAAAAAGGATTCATCGCCATGGCCGAAGGCAGCACCGACCCGCGCACGGCACGCGTTTCGGCCGAGGAAGCGCTGGCGCTGCACGCCTCCGGGCGGCCGGGCAAGCTGGAAACCCGGATTACCAAGCCGCTGACCACGGCGCGCGACCTCTCGCTCGCCTATTCGCCGGGCGTGGCTGAGCCCTGCTTGCGCATCCACGACGATCCGAGCCTCGCCTATGACTACACCTCCAAGGGCAACATGGTGGCGGTGGTCTCCAACGGCACCGCCGTGCTCGGCCTGGGCAATCTCGGCGCGCTCGCCGGCAAGCCGGTGATGGAAGGGAAGGTGGCGCTGTTCAAGCGCTTCGCCGATGTGGACGGCATCGATTTGTGCGTGTCCACAGAGGACGTCGACCAGTTCGTCAACTGCGTGCGCTACCTCGCCCCCAGCTTCGGCGGCATCAACCTGGAAGACATCAAGGCGCCGGAATGCTTCGTGATCGAGCAGCGGCTGCGCGAGCTGATGGACATTCCGGTGTTCCATGACGACCAGCACGGCACCGCCATCGTCGCCGCCGCCGGGTTGATCAATGCCTGCCATCTGACCGGGCGCGACCTGCGGGCCACAAGGCTGGTGGTGAACGGCGCCGGGGCGGCGGCGATCGCCTGCGTGGAACTGCTGAAGGCCATGGGGTTGCGGCAGGAGAACGTGCTGCTGTGCGATACCAAGGGGGTGGTGTTTCAGGGCCGCACCGAGGGCATGAACCAGTGGAAAAGCGCGCATGCGGCGCCGACGAACGCACGCACGCTCGCCGAGGCCATCGAGGGCTCGGACGTGGTGTTCGGCCTGTCGGCGAAAGGGGCGCTGACGCAGGACATGGTGCGCTCGATGGCGGCGCGGCCGATTATTTTCGCCATGGCCAATCCCGATCCGGAAATCACCCCGGAGGAGGCGCGGGCGGTCTGCCCCGACGCGATCATCGCCACCGGGCGCAGCGACTACCCCAATCAGGTGAACAACGTGCTTGGATTCCCCTATATCTTTCGCGGTGCGCTGGATGTGCGGGCGAGCACCATCAACGAGGCGATGAAGATCGCCGCCGCCGAGACGCTGGCGCAACTGGCGCGCGAGGACGTGCCGGACGAGGTGAACCTCGCCGCCGCCGGCAAGCGGCTGCGCTTTGGTCCCGAGTACATCATTCCCAACGCCTTTGATCCGCGGCTGATCAGCCGCCTGCCGCCGGCGGTGGCGCGGGCGGCCATGGACTCGGGCGTCGCCCGCCGGCCGATCGCCGACGTGCATAAATACGCGCGCGAACTGTCCGGCCGGCTCGATCCCACCGCGAACGCGCTCGATGCCATCATGGAGAGCGTGCGCGCCGAGCCGAAGCGGGTGGTGTTCGCCGAGGGCGAGGAGGAAAAAATCGTCCGCGCGGCGGTGGCGTTCCGCAATGCCGGCTACGGCACGCCGGTGCTGATCGGGCAGGAGGAGCGGGTGCGCGCGACGATGGCCTCGCTTGGCCTCGGGGAGGCGAAAGGCATCGAAATCCACAACGCCCGGCTGTCGCAGTCGAATGCCCGCTACACGGAGTTCCTGTATCAGCGGCTGCGGCGCCGTGGCCTGCTGCATCGCGACTGCCAGCGCCTGGTCAACCAGAACCGCAACGCCTTCGCCGCCTGCATGGTGGCCACCGGCGACGCCGACGCCATGGTGACGGGGCTGACGCGCTCGGCGTCCGTCTGCCTGGAGGATATCGGCCGCGCCATCGACCCGGCCCCGCGCGGCATTTCCTTCGGGCTGACGCTGATGTTGGGCATTCGCGGTGCGACGATTTTCATCGCCGACACGCTGGTGCATTTCCGCCCCACCCCCGAACAGTTCGCCAGCATCGCCATTGGGGCGGCGGCGGCGGCGCGGCGGCTGGGGCACGAGCCGCGGGTGGCGCTGCTGTCGTATTCGACGTTCGGCAGCCAGAGTTCGGCCGCCGGCAACGCGATCCGAGAGGCGGTGGACATTCTTGACCAGCGCGACGTGGATTTCGAGTTCGACGGCGAGATGAGCCCGGATGTGGCGCTCGACGAGTCGTACCGGGCGCTTTACCCGTTCTGCCGGCTGACCGGGCCGGCGAACGTGCTGATCATGCCGGGGCTGCACTCCGCCTTGATCACCTCGCGCCTGGCACCGCGGCTGGGCGGGGGCGGCACGATCGGGCCGCTGATTCTTGGCCTGTCGCACGCGGCGCAACTGCTGCCGATGGACGCCACCGTGAGCCAGATCGTGGATATCGCCACGCTGGCGGCACACCAGACGGTGCGGGCGCGGGGGGCGGGTAGGTGAGGCAAGGCCAGGGGCTCTGCCCCTGGACCCCGCCAAGGGCCGAGAGGCCCTTGGAACCCATTATTTTTAGGCAGTCGTTATGAGAGGGGGGGTGAGACGGTGAACCGGTTCACCGTCTCGCCCCCCTCTCATAACGACTGCTTAAGTAGCGGGGTCCAGGGGCCTCTCGGCCCCTGGCGGGTCCAGGGCAGAGCCCTGGCCTTGCTTTCTCGCCTGTCAGGCCCAGGCCTGCTCCGAGCCGAAGGCGGGGTGCCGGGTGGGCGAGGCGGCGCTCGAACGGCCGGCCTCGATGCGCTGCAGCAGGCGGGCGGCGGCCTGATGGTCGTCGGGATACAGGACAGAGACAAGGCTCGGCGGCAACTCGCCGTTGTCGGCGGCGCGGTTCAGGGCGCCCCAGATGGTCTGCCGGTGGCAGCCATAGGTATCGGCAATGGCGGCCAGAGACTCGCCGAACGCGCGCAGGCGGATGATATCCCAGAGCGACGGCGCCGGTTTCCGGCCTTGCTTATATGTGCGCGACATAGACCACTCCGTGTGGAGCGACCCGGCAGACGCATCGCGGCGGAGCGACGCGGGGCGGCGCATTTGCGTCCTGCCCTGGTCGGATCCTGGTGTCCCCTGGAAGGGCACAGCCGCAGGCGCGAGACGGGTTCGACAGTGACGTCACCCCTTGACGCCAAGGTTCAGACAAAGACTGCGAACGGCGTCCGGCAGCGGAGGAGACCGACGAGCTTGTCGGGTCCCATCCACCACCGGCCGAAGTCGGCAACGCGCCGCTGATTACTTCGCTGCGACCTTCGCGGGAGCCGCGAGGAAGTTGTATTTCGAGCCACCGATCACCGCGACGTGGATGACCACGGCCGTGGCCAGCACGGCGATGAAGATCGGCACCAGCCAGGTGGACGGGTTGATGACGAGCCAGATCTTCCAGTCGTCCTGCGGATTTGCCATGTCTGCGTGCTCCTAGATCAGAACCAAGGCTTCCAAGCCAGCACCAGCAGATGGGCGACCGCGGCCACGGCCACGAAGGCGCTGAACGTGGTCTTGAACTGCTCGTGGAATTCCTTGGCTTGTTCTTCGGTCAAACCGGACAGAGTTGCCATTTAACGACCCTCCTCAGGGAGATGAAACTGTTTGCTGCGGCTGATCCCCGCAGCGGGCATTGTGTGGCAGGACGCCAACACCGAAGCTCGGCCGGGCCCCCGGCGGCGTGGCGGGACAACGTCCCGACTTGACCCGACGCGCCGCCGGAAGGCTTGCCGAACTGCCGACTAGCTCGCCGCCGCGACCTTGGCCGGCGCCGCGAGGAAGTTGTATTTGCCGCCGCCGATCACCGCGACGTGGATGACCACGACGAGCGCCAGCAGGGTAATGAAGATCGGAATCAGCCAGGTGGCCGGGTTGATAACGAGCCAGATCTTCCAGTCGTCTTGCGGATTTGCCATGTCACATACTCCTATTTCAGAACCAAGGCTTCCAGGCCAGGACCAGCAGGTGCGCGACCGCCGCAACGGCGATGAACGCACTGAAGGTGGTCTTGAACTGTTCGTGGAATTCCTTCGCTTCGGCTTCAGTCAGGCCGGAGAGAGTTGCCATTTTCGTATTTTCCTATGGGCTTTTAGGGCGCGGCCCGGTACGACGGCGGAGCCGTCGGCGCCGGAGCCGTGATTACTTCGCTGCGACCTTGGCGGGAGCCGCCAGGAAGTTGTATTTCGAGCCGCCGATCACCGCGACGTGGATGACCACGGCCGTGGCCAGCACGGCGATGAAGATCGGCACCAGCCAGGTGGACGGGTTGACGACGAGCCAGATCTTCCAGTCGTCCTGCGGATTTGCCATGTCTGCGTGCTCCTAGATCAGAACCAAGGCTTCCAAGCCAGCACCAGCAGATGGGCGACCGCGGCCACGGCCACGAAGGCGCTGAACGTGGTCTTGAACTGCTCGTGGAATTCCTTGGCCTGCTCTTCGGTCAAACCGGACAAAGTTGCCATTTAACGAACCTCCTCAGGGATACAGGGCTGTTTGCTGCGCAGAACCCCCCGCAGCGGGGCATTGTGTGGCAGGGCGCCACACCGAAGCTCGGCCGGCCCCGGGCGGCGCGCCGGGACAACGTCCCGACTTGACCTGGCGCGCCGCCGGAAGGCTTGCCGAACTGCCGACTAGCTCGCTGCCGCGACCTTGGCCGGAGCCGCGAGGAAGTTGTATTTGCCGCCGCCGATCACCGCGACGTGGATGACCACGACGAGCGCCAGCAAAGTAATGAAGATCGGCACCAGCCAGGTGGCCGGGTTGATAACGAGCCAGATCTTCCAGTCGTCTTGCGGATTTGCCATTTCTACATACTCCTTAGATCAGAACCAGGGCTTCCAAACCCAAACCAGCAGGTGCGCGACGGCGGCAACGCCGACGAACGCGGTGAAGGTGGTCTTCCACTGTTCGTGGAATTCCTTTGCCTCTTCTTCAGTCAGACCAGAGAGAGATGCCATCTTACTTACCCTCCATCGGGGTTATTCGGTCGTTGCCGCGCACGTCCCGCGCGGCGGGGATTGTCGTGGTGTGCCTGCCGCAACCAACACATCACCCGGTCTGGCCGGGCTCTGGATGGTGCCGAAGCCCCATGCGGTGTCTTCGGTTGCGGCGGCACGCCCGGTAGTTCCTGTTGTAGAGACCGACGACGGCCTCATTTATTGAAGTATTTCAATGCGCTCTCAGGTCGCATTGACAGTTTGTAATGTGCCATTGAGCTTCGATGGTGTCCACAGAAATTGACAGTCCAGTTGTCGTGCTCTTGCCGGACAGTTCGACATTCTTGCGGAGAGATTGACGGACAAATAATCGTTTTTGTCAGTGAAATATCTGAAGATGTCCGTGATTGCCATTTCCTCACATGAAATTGACCGTGAAATCACTTACGCTTTGGATATCGGCGGGGATGTTTGAACGCCGGCGGTTTTGTTGTGCGGTAATTCCTGGACAGTGCTCGTATCCGTCCATGGAAACACGGTCAAATGGCCCTAAGGGCGGCGCAAATACCTTACGAATTGCCCGGCATACCCCGTCGGGGTCAGCCCGGTGGCGATATCGACTTCGCCGCGCAAGCTTCTTAATCTTGGCGGGCATGGGCGGTCCCAGCCACGGGCGGTGCGCGCTTGCGGCGCCGGTCGCGCCGGGGTTAAGTCGGCCCAAGCGAAGCGGCGCCTTGCCGCCGGCGCGAGTGCCGCAGTGACGCGAGGGACGGACATGAGCGCCACCACGACCCAGGCGCAGAGGCTGCGCGTGTTCCTTGCCGACGATCACCCGGTGGTGCTCGCCGGCATGCGCGCGCTGGTCGCCGGCGACCCGGCGCTGGAGGTGGTGGGCGAGGCCCGCGACGGGCGGACCGCGCTGCGCCTGGCGCTGGAGCTGCGGCCGGATGTGGCGGTGCTCGATCTGTCGATGCCGGGCCTGAGCGGCGTGGACGTGGCCCGCCAGTTGCGCACCGACTGCCCGCAATGCCGCGTGCTGGCGCTGACCGTGCACGAGGACGGCGCCTATCTGCGCCAGTTGCTGGAAATCGGCGCGGTCGGCTACGTGCTCAAACGCTCGGCGGCGGAGGAACTGATCCGGGCGATCCACGCGGTGGCCGCCGGCGGCATCTACCTCGATCCCGCGATCGCCGCGCGGGTGGTGGGGCCGGGTCCGCACAAGCCGGCCGAGAGCGCGCCCTCTGGCGCGCCCGAGCTGAGCGAGCGCGAAATCGAGGTGCTGCGTCTGACCGCCGCCGGCCACAGCAACAAGATGATCGCCAGCATGCTGCGCATCGGCCTCAAGACCGTCGACACCTATAAGGCCCGCGGCATGGCCAAGCTCGGCTTCCACAGCCGGGTGGAAGTGGTCCGCTATGCGCTCGGCAAGGGCTGGCTGCCCGAGACGTAGCGACGCAAGGCGAAAGCCGGCCGGGACGATTCCTGGGGATTACGATCGCCCTGGTTCACGGCATATTGATTGCCACCGGCGACTTGATTGCAAACGGAGACAATTGTATCCGGTCGCTCCGCCGACGGAAGGCGCATAGTTGCCGCCCTTCCCAGGAGACCATCATGCAGTCTGGATCCGTGCCGTCTGAACCCGGCGACGGGGCGCTCGGCGGCACTGCCGCGGCGGCCGACCTCTCCAGCTGCGATCGCGAGCCTATCCACATCCCCGGCGCCATCCAGCCGCATGGCCTGTTGTTTGCCTTCACGGAGGGCGACGGCGACCTGGTCAGCGTCAGCGCCAATGTGGCCGACCTTGCCGGACGGCAACCGGCCGAGCTGACTGGCCATCCGGTGGAGAGCGCATTCGACGATGCCAGCCGGGCCAGGCTGCTGGCCGCCCGCAGCCAGGCCGAACTCGCCGCCGGGCCACCGGTGCTGCTGCAATTTCCCGCCGGCGCGGGCATGGCTTATGCCGCCATTGCTTACGACGGCATCCTGCACCGTCATGACGGTCTCGGCTTTCTCGAATTGGAGCCGCGTGGCGACGGGGCGGACGATTCGCACGCCTTCTTCCGCCGCACCCGCGGTGCCATCAGGCGCCTGCAGGCGGCTGGCACCCTGGCGGAAGCCTGCGGCGCCGCCGCCAGCGAAGTGCGCCTGATCACCGGCTTCGACCGGGTGATGGTGTACCGCTTCGCCGCCGATGCCAGCGGCGAGGTGGTGGCGGAAAGCCGGGTCGAAACGATCGACTCCTTTTTCGGCCTGCATTTTCCGCCCTCCGACATCCCGGCGCAGTCGCGCGCGCTGTACGCGCTGAATCCGATTCGCGTCATCCCCGACATAAACTATCGCCCCGCACCTTTGGTGCCGGACCGCAACCCGGTCACCGGCGGGCCGATCGACCTCAGCTATGCCGTGCTGCGCAGCGTGTCGCCGATTCATCTGGAATACATGGCCAATATGGGCGTGCACGGCACCATGTCGGTCTCCATCCTGCGCGGCGAGCGGTTGTGGGGGCTGATCGCGTGTCACAACCGCGCGCCGCGCCATGTCGGCCACGATGCCCGCCAGGCCTGCGAAATGGTCGCCCAGGTGCTGGCCTGGCAGATCGGCGTCATGGAAGAGGCGGCGGTCAGTCGCCACGGGCTGAAGGGCAAGGCCATCCAGCGCCGCCTGCTGGGCGACATCGAGCAGTTGCGCGACCACCGCGCCGGGCTGATCCGCAACAGCGAGGCGCTGCTGGAGCTGATGGGAGCCTCCGGCCTGTGCCTGTACGGCCGCGATGCCGCCACGACCATCGGCCGCACCCCGCCGGCGGAGGCGATCGAGTCGCTGGTCGACCGGATCGACCGCGAAGGCGGCACCGAGCTGTTCGAGAGCGACCGGCTGGGCACGCGGTTTCCCGAGACGGCGCAATATGCGGCGATCGCCAGCGGCGTGCTGGCGGTGCCGCTGTCGCGCTCGTCGCCGCGCCGCATCATGCTGTGGTTCCGCCCGGAAGTGGCGCAGACCGTGCGCTGGGGCGGCAATCCGAACAAACCGGTCGTCCTCGGTCCGCATGGCGCGCGGCTGCAACCGCGCTCCTCCTTCGCCGCCTGGACCGAGGAGACGCGCGGGCGCGCCCGGCCGTGGGAAAGCCACGAAATCGCCGCGGCGATGGAAATCCGCGACCTCGTCATCGATGTCATTCTGCGGCGCGCGGAGGAGCTGGAGCGGGTGAACACCCAGCTCGCCCGCAGCAACGAGGAACTGGAATCCTTCGCCTACGTCGCCTCGCACGATCTCAAGGAACCGCTGCGCCACATCGAAGCCTTCGCCGGCCTGCTGGCGGACTCGACCCGCGGCCTGGGCGACGAGCGGCTGGAATCGATGATCAGCGGCATCGAAGGCTCCTCGCGCCGGCTGCGCAACCTGATTAACGACCTCGCCGAATTCTCCCGCCTCGGCCGACAGGCCCAGCCGCTGGCGCCGGCGCGCCTGGATGAGATCGTGCGGGAGGTCATTCTCGACCTGCGCCAGCGTATCGAGGAAGCGGCGGCGGAGCTGGTCTGCGAGACGTTGCCTGCGGTGCAGTGCGACCGCAACCAGATGCGCCAGGTGCTGCAGAACCTGCTGTTGAACGCGCTGAAATACCGCCACCCCGACCGCCCCTGCCGCATTCGCATTTTCGCCGAAGCCGGGGAGCCGGAGGGAAGGCGCGGTGAGGTGGGCGCGGCGGCCCTGGTGCGGGTGAACGTGCGCGACAACGGGATCGGCTTCGACCCGAAATACAGCGAGCAGGTGTTCGAGCCGTTCCAGCGCCTGCACGGGCCGGACGAATACGAGGGCAGCGGCATCGGGCTGGCGATCTGCCGCAAGATCGTCCAGCGCCACGGCGGCACGGTTTCTGTCACCACCGCGCCCGGCGCCGGCTCGACGTTTTCCTTTTCGCTGCCGGCGGCAGCCGAACTCGGTCTCGCTGCCGCCGGCAGAAGGGCCGCGCCCGGAGGGCAGGGACGGCGAAGCGGAGGCAGGCGCATGACGCACACGTCGGGGCCCGGCACGGCGGCGCCGATCGATCTGACCACCTGCGACCGCGAGCCGATTCACATCCCCGGCAGCATCCAGCCGCACGGCGCGCTGCTGGCGCTGTGCCAGCCGGTTCTGCGCCCGGTGTCGGTCAGCGCCAATATCGCCGATTTCACCGGCCTGGCACCCGGGGCCATGTTGCTCAGGCCGCCGCGCGACTGGCTGACGCCGGACAGCCTGCACCGGTTGGAAGCGGCGCTGGAGAGCGCGGATCTCGCCCTGCTCAACCCGGTCCGCATCGACCTCGCCGGCCCGGCCGGCGGGCGCGCCTGCGACGGCATCCTGCACCGGCACGACGGGCTGACCTTCCTGGAGCTGGAGCCGCGCGGGCAGGACGACAGCCCCTCCAGCGCGTTTTTCCGCAGCGTGCGCGGTGCCATCAAGCGGCTGCAGGGGGCCGGGACTCTGGCGGTGGCCTGCGAGGTGGCCGCCCGCGAAGTGCGGCGCATCACCGGATTCGACCGGGTGAAAATCTATCGTTTCGCCGCCGACTGGAGCGGCCGCGTCATCGCCGAGGACCGCGCCGAGACCATCCCCTCGCTGTACGATTTCCACTTTCCCGCCTCCGACATTCCGGCGCAGTCGCGCGCGCTGTACACGTCCAACCTGGTGCGCATCATTCCCGACATCGGCTACACGCCGGCGCCTCTCCAGCCGGACCGCAACCCGCTGACCGGCGGCCCGATCGACCTGTCCGGCGCGGTGCTGCGCAGCGTGTCGCCGGTGCATATCGAGTACATGGTGAACATGGCGGTGCACGGCGCCATGTCGGTTTCCATCGTCCGCGACGGGCGGCTGTGGGGCCTGATCTCCTGCCACAACACCCTGCCGCGTTTCGTCTCCTTCGAAATCCGCCAGGCCTGCGAGCTGATCGCCCAGGTGCTGACATGGCAGATCGGCGTGCTCGAGGAAGCCGAGGTGATCCGTCACAGCATGCGGGTGCGCGCGGTGCAGAACCGGCTGCTGTACCGAGCTCGGCGGGGCGGCCGATCTGCAGGCCGGGCTGGCGCGTAGCGGCGGCGAGATGCTGGCGCTGATGGATGCCTCCGGCCTGGCCTTGTGCGGCCCCGACGGCATCACCGCCTTCGGCCGTACGCCTGCGCAGGCACAGATTGTTGAAATATTGAAATGGCTGGGGCAATTGCCTTCGCGCGCCCTGTACGAGACCGACCGGCTGCCGGACGAGCACCCGCCCGCGGCCCGATATGCCGATACCGCCAGCGGCCTGCTGGCTGTGCCGCTCGGCCGTTCCTCGGACAACCACATGCTGTGGTTCCGCCCGGAGGTGGCGCAGACCGTCACCTGGGGCGGCGACCCGCACAAGCCGGTGCGCATCGGCCCGCATGGTGTGCGGTTGCAGACCCGCGCCTCGTTCGAGGCCTGGCGCGAGGAGGTGCGTGGCCACGCACGCCCCTGGCAGAACCACGAGGTGGTGGCGGCGATCGAGATCCGCGACCTGGTGGTCGATGTGATCCTCGGCAAGGCCGACGAGCTGGAGCGGGTGAACCGCCAGCTCGCGCGCAGCAACGACGAGCTGGAATCCTTCGCCTATGTCGCCTCGCACGATCTGAAGGAGCCGCTGCGCCACATCGAGGCCTTCGCCGGGCTGCTGAAAGAGCTGCTGCCGGCGGATGCCGGAGGGCGGCTCGGCACCATGGTCGAAGGCATCGAGGCCTCGTCGCGGCGGCTGCGGGCGCTGATCAACGACCTCGCGGAATATTCCCGCGTCGGCCGCCAGGCGCGCCCGCTTGCCCCGGTCGACCTTGATGATGTTCTGGCGGAGGTGCTGGCCGACCTCAAGCCGGTCATCCATGAGGCCGGCGCGCAGGTGGCCTCGCAAAAGCTGCCCCAGGTGCTGTGCGACCGCAGCCAGATTGGCCAGGTTCTGCAAAACCTGGTGTCGAACGCGCTAAAATACCGCCATCCGGGGCGGGCGCCGGAGATCGCGCTGCGCGCCGTCTCGGTGCCGGGCGGCGGCGTACAGGGCTGGGCCGAGGCGGCGGTGCCGGGCGAATTCGAGCGCACCGGCGCCGAGCACCGAAGCTACGTGCGCATCGAGATCGCCGACAACGGCATCGGCTTTGAAGACAAGTTCCGCGAGCAGATTTTCGAGCCGTTCCAGCGCCTGCACGGGCCAGACGAATACGAGGGCACCGGCATCGGCCTGGCGATCTGCCGCAAGATCGTGCAGCGCCACGGCGGCACGATCCACGCCGCCGGCCGGGCCGGTGAGGGCGCGACCTTCGTATTCACCCTGCCGCTGCGCGGCCCAGAGAGCTGATCCAGACCTAATCCATGGAACGCGAAACCCCGCCCCCCTGCATCCTGGTCGCCGAGGATCACAACCATGACAAGTTCATTCTGACCGAGGTGTTCTCACGCGCCGGAATTGCCGCCGATCTGCGCTTCGTCAGCGACGGCGAGCAGATGCTCGACTACCTCTACCGCCGCGGTCCGTTCGATGCGCCGGGGCGGGCGCCGCCGCCGCGGCTGGTGCTGCTTGATCTCAACATGCCGCGGCTGGACGGGCGCAAGGTGCTGCGCATGCTGCGTGCCGACGACAGCCTGCGCCACCTTCCGGTGATTGCGCTGTCCACGTCGGAAAGCCCCAAGCACATCACCGAAGCCTATTCGATCGGCATCAACGCCTATCTGGTCAAGCCGGCCAGCATTCCCGACTACGTGGCGAAAATGTCGTCGCTGTGGAAATTCTGGATGGAGACGGCGTCATTGCCGGCCCTGGATGGGGCGCGGCCTTGATCACGCTGACCCGCCTGCTGCTCGTCGATGACGCGCGGGTGGACTTCATCTGGCTGGAGCAGATGCTGAGCCGGGTGCCGGGGCCGCCGCGGGTGCTGGACTTCGTGTCCCGCTTCGCCGAGGCCGAGCAGGAAATCGCCGCCCACCGCCACGACCTGTATTTCATCGACTTCCGGCTGGGGCCGGACAGCGGGCTCGAGCTGATCCGGGCGGCCCGCCGGCGCGGCATCCTCAAGCCGATCATCATGCTCACCGGCCACGGCAGCGAAGCGGTGGACCTGGCGGCCACCGAGGCCGGCGCCAACGACTACCTGGTGAAGGGCGAATTCGACCATGTGCTGCTCGGCCGCACCATGCGCTATGCCGAGCGCAATGCGCGCGCGCTGGCCGAGCTCGATCACCGGCTGACGCAGTGGCAGGCGATGGCGGCCGACCTGAAGGTGGAAACCGAGCGGCGCGCGCAGGCGGAGACCGAGTTGTCGCAAGTGCTGCGGCACACGGTGGCGGAGCAGGAGCGCGAACGCCAGCGCATCGCCCGCGAGTTGCACGACAGCCTGGGCCAGTCGCTGACCCTGCTGCGGCTCGGGCTGGAGGGGCTGGACCGCGCCGCCCCCGCCGTTTCGGGTCAGGTCGCCGCGCTGAAGCGGATCGCCGATGAGCTGGGGCGGGAGATCAACCGCCTCGCCTGGGAGATCCGCCCGACGGCGCTGGACGATCTTGGGCTGCCGACCGCGATCCGCCATTTGCTCGATACCTGGGGTGAACGGTCGCCTTTGCAGTTCGACGTGCACCTGACACTGGCAGGGCGCCGCCTGCCGGCGCCGGTGGAGACCACGCTGTATCGCGTGCTGCAGGAGGCGGTGACCAATGTGGCGCGGCACGCCGAGGCTCGCCGGGTCGGCATCATTCTGGAGGCCAGCGAGCAGGAAGCGCGGCTGATCGTCGAGGATGACGGGCGCGGTTTCACCTGGGACGGCAGCAATGTCAGCGGCGTCACGTCGGGCCGGCTCGGCCTGATTGGCATGCGCGAGCGGCTGACCCTGGTGGGTGGCACGCTGGAGGTGGAGACCAGCCCGGGCGGCGGGACCACGCTTTTCAGCCGGGTGCCGTTGCCGCCGCCGCAAGCGGAGGATCGGCAAGCGAGCAACTGCGTGCCAGCAGGTGACGTCGCCACATAGAGGCCGATGCCGCAGGGCAGAGCCCTGGCCTTGCTTGCCCGGACGCCCCAGCCCGCCTAGCGTGGCGGCCGATGTGGTTTGGGGAGCGCGATGAGCCAAGAGGCGATGAAGGGCGAGGATTTCGCCGTGGTGCGGCGCCGGATCGTGTCGATCTTCGGCGGCTCGATCGGCAATCTGATCGAGTGGTATGATTTTTACGTCTACAACTTCTTCGCGCTGTATTTCGCCAAATCGTTCTTCCCCAACGCCACCCCGACGGTGCAGTTGCTCAACACCTTCGGCATCTATGCGCTGGGTTTCATCGTCCGGCCGATCGGTGGGTGGGTGCTCGGCGCCTATGCCGACCGCGCCGGGCGCAAGGCGGCGCTGACACTGTCGGTGCTGATGATGTGCCTGGGCTCGCTGCTGATCGGCGTCGCCCCGGTCTATGCCAGCGTGGGGATCTGGGCGCCTGTGCTGCTGCTGATGGCGCGGCTGATCCAGGGGCTTTCCCTCGGCGGCGAGTACGGGACCTCGGCCACCTATCTGAGCGAGATCGCCGTCTCCCGCCATCGCGGCTTCTACAGCAGTTTCCAGTATGTCACGCTCATCGGCGGCCAGGTGCTGGGCAGTCTGACGCTGTTGGTCATGCAGCAGCTGTTCCTCCCCGCCGAGCTGGATGCCTGGGCCTGGCGGGTGCCGTTCCTGATCGGGGCCGCCTGCGCGCTGTTCGGCGTGTATCTGCGGGCGAATTTGCAGGAAACCGAGCAGTTCGTGCGGGTCAGGACCGACGAGCATCGCGGCGCGCTGACGGAGTTGCTGCACCATCCCAAGGAGGTGCTGCTGGTGTTCGGCCTGACCATGGGCGGCACCACGGCATTCTATACCTACACCATCTACATGCCGGCGTATCTGAGCAACACGGTCCACCTCACCCGTGACCAGGCGACGCAGATATCGTTCATCACCCTGGTGCTCTATGCGGTGTTCCAGCCGGTGGTGGGGGCGATTTCGGACCGGATCGGGCGGCGGCCGGTGCTGCTGTGGTTCGGTGTGCTGGGCACGCTGTGCACGGTGCCGATCCTGACCGCGCTGTCGCGCGCGCATGACTACATGACCGCGCTGTTGTTGATTCTCGCCGCGCTGGTCATTGTCAGCGGCTACACCGCGATCAATGCGGTGGTGAAGGCCGAGCTGTTTCCGGCCGCGGTGCGCGCCCTCGGGGTGGGGCTGCCCTATGCGGTGGCGGTATCGATCTTCGGCGGCACGGCGCCCTATGTGGCGCTGTGGTTCAAGGAGCAGGGGATCGAGGCGGCGTTTTACTGGTATGTCACCGCGCTGATCTTCGGCTCGCTGCTGGTCTATGCCTTCATGGCCGATACCAAACGCACCTCGCGCATCGACCGCGACTGAGGGGCGGCGCGAACCACGGTCATCGTACCACGCGATGTTGTGCCACGCCGGGCTGGCGGGCCGGCGCGAGCGCACGAAAATACTGGAGATCGTGGGGTTCGACAGGTGTAATCGCGCTGACATGCAAAGGCACCGGGGATCATGAGCAGCGAGTTCGTCGCCCTGGTCACCGGCGGGTCCGGCGGCATCGGGGCGGCGATCTGCCGCGACTTGCTGGCGGCCGGCACCACGGTGGTGTCGCTGGCGCGCACCGAGCCGGCCTGCCGCCATCCCAACCTGCATGCGGTCACGGTGGATCTGATGGACCCCGAGGCGACGCGCCAGGCCGCGGCCGGGCTCGCCGCGCGGTTCCGCATCAGCCATGTCATTCACAACGCCGGCGTCATCCGCCCGGATGTGCTGGAGGACGTGAAGCTGCAGGATCTGAACGCGCTGGTGCAGTTGCACCTGGCCTCGCCGCTGTTGCTGGTGCAGGCGGCGCTTCCGGGCATGAAGGCGGCGGGGTTCGGGCGGATCGTGCTGCTGTCGTCGCGCGCCGCCCTGGGGCTGGCGGCGCGGTCGTCGTATTCCGCCACCAAGGCGGGGCTGGTGGGCATGGCGCGCACCTGGGCGCTGGAACTGGCGCCGCATGGCATTACGGTGAACGTGGTGGCGCCGGGGCCGATCGCCGAGACGGCGATGTTGCAGGAGGTGGTGCCGGCCGGGAGCGAGCGCGAGGCGAAGCTCGCCGCCAGCATTCCCGTCGGCCGGCTCGGCCGGCCGGAGGATGTGGCGCGGGCGGTGATGTTCTTCGCCGCCGCCGAGAGCGGCTTCATCACCGGGCAGACGCTGTTCGTGTGCGGCGGCGCCTCGGTGGGCAGCCTGACGCTGTGATCATCGCCGGCGAGACCAAGCTGCAGGCGGCGATTTTCGACGTGGACGGGGTGCTGCTGGCCTCGCCGCACGAGCGCGCCTGGCGCGAGGCGCTGGCGGGGTTTGCCGATCCGACGCGGTTCACCACCGCGTTCTATCAGGCGCAGCTGGCCGGCAAGTCGCGAGCCGACGGGGCGCTGGCGGCGTTGCAGGTGCTGGGGGTCGCCGACGCGGCCGGACAGGCGGAGGCCTATGCGGAGCGCAAGCAGCATGTGTTGGAAGGGCTGATCGCGGCCGGCGCCTTCACCGCCTTCGCCGATGCGGTGCGGCTGGCGCAGGGGCTGCACGCGCGCGGCGTGCGGCTGGCGGCGGCCTCGTCGTCGAAGAATGCCATGGCGATGCTGCGGCAGGTCCGGCTGGGCGACGGGCGGTGCCTGGAGGAGTTGATGGACACCGATCTGTCCGGCCGCGAGGTGGCGCACGGCAAGCCGGCCCCGGATCTTTTTTTGCTTGCCGCCGCGGCGCTGGGGGTCGAGCCGGGGCGCTGCGTCGTGGTGGAAGATGCGCCGGCGGGCATCGAGGCGGCGCGGGCGGGCGGCATGGCGGCTTTGGGGATCGCGCGGCTGGACGATGCGGCGCTGCTGCGACAAGCCGGCGCCGATCTGGTGGTGACCGACCTGGACCAGGTGGATATCGACGCGCTGGCGGCGGGCGTGCTGCGGCGGCGCGAGACCTGAAGGAGCCGACCGGCAATGCCTGACATGCTGGAGCCGACCGACGATTCGGGCTGGGTGCTGCACGAGCACGGCATCGACGGGCTGCGCGAGAGCAGCATCGAATTGCGCTTTGCCATCGGCAACGGATTCCTGGGCGTGCGCGCGTCCCGCGCGGTCAGCCGGGGGGCGAGCTGGATGAGCTGGCTGCCCTCGCCGAGCTGGGCATCCTGGCCGCGCACCTATGTGGCCGGGTTGTTCGACACGCCGAACACCGATCCGCCGGTGCCGGCGCTGGTGCCGGTGGCCGACTGGCTGCGGGTGCGCATCCTGCTGGACGGCGAGGTGCTGCTGCTGCGGCGGGGCACGCTGCTGGAGCACCGGCGCTCGCTGGACATGCGGCGCGCCACGCTGCTGGCCACGTGGCGGCAGCGGGCGCCGTCGGGCGTGGTCGCGCTGGTGCGGACGCTGCGGCTGGTGTCGCAGGATGATCGCGCGCTGGGATTGCAAGTTTGTCAGCTGGAGCTCGACCGCGATGGGATCGAGGTGACGCTGGGGGCCTCGTTCGAGGCGGCGGGGCTGGGGATGGAGCCGGTGCGCGGCGAGGCGGAGCTTGGCGTCTGGCGCACTGCCGGCTCGGGGAAATCCCTGGCCATGGCCGGGGCGGCGCGGCTTGTTCTCGGCGGGCAGGCGGCGGCGCCGGACGCGACCGGCGCCCTGCGCTGGCGCTGGCGGTGGCGGTCGGTGGCCGGGCAGGCGGCGCGGCTGGAGCGGCTGGTGTCGGTGGCGCGGGCCGAAACGCCGGAGGATGATCCCGGCCCGGCGGCGACAGAGTCGCTGGCGCGCGCACGGGCGGCGGGCGGCGAGGCGGTGCGCGCCGCCCATGACGCCGCCTGGGAGCGGCGCTGGCAGGCGAGCGACGTGGCGATCGAGGGCGATCCGGAGATGGAACGGGCGCTGCGGTTCGCCGTCTACCACCTGAACAGCGCCGTCAATCCGGACGATCCGCGCGTGTCGGTGGGCGCGCGCGGGCTGACCGGCGATTCGTATCTCGGGCATGTGTTCTGGGACACCGAAATCTACCTGCTGCCGTTCTACATCGCCACCTGGCCGGAGGCGGCGCGGTCGCTGCTGATGTACCGGTTCCGCACCCTGGCCGGGGCGCGCGCCAAGGCCGCGCGCGGCGGCTGGCGCGGGGCGCTTTTTGCATGGGAATCCGCCGATACCGGCGAGGAGACCACGCCCGAGCACGTGATCGGTCCGGCCGGCACGCCGGTGGAGGTGCTGTCCGGCAAGCAGGAGCAGCATATCGCCGCCGACGTGACCTATGCGGTGTGGCATTATTGGCGCGCCACCGCCGACGATGCATTCCTGCTGGAGGCGGGGGCGGAGATCGTGCTGGAGACGGCGCGGTTCTGGGCCAGCCGGGCAACGCCCGAAGCCGACGGGCGCCGGCATATCCGCGGCGTGATCGGCCCCGACGAATACCACGAGGGCATCGACGACAACGCCTATACCAACCAGATGGCGCGCTGGAATATTCTCCGCGCGCTGGAGCTTGCCGACCTGCTGCGCGCGCGCTGGCCGGGTCGGTGGGAGGCGCTGGCGGGGCAACTCGGGCTGGATGCGGCTGAACTCGGGCAGTGGGCCGAGGTGGCAAGCACGCTGGTGACCGGGCTCGACGAGGCGACCGGACTGATCGAGCAGTTCGCCGGGTTCTTCGGCCTGGAACCGGTGGATCTCGCCCGTTATGCGGGGCGGCACCTGCCGGTCGACGTGGTGCTGGGGCACGCGCGGACGCAGCGCGCGCAGGTGGTGAAGCAGGCCGATGTTGTGGCGCTGCTGGCGCTGCTGCCGGACGAGTTCGACCCGGCGGCGAGGCTGGCAAATTTTCGCGCCTATGAACCGCGCACCGCGCATGGCAGTTCGCTCAGCCGGTCGATGCATGCGTTGGTGGCGGCGCGGCTCGGCGAAATGGAGGTGGCGCTGCGCTATTTGCGCGACACGGCGGCGATCGATCTGTCGCACAGCGCGGCCGACAGCGCGGGCGGGGTGCATATCGCGGCACTCGGGGGGATGTGGCAGGCGGTGATGCTGGGGTTCGCCGGGCTGTCGCTGGCGGGCGAGGCGCCGTCGCTGCGGCCGGGCCTGCCGCCGCACTGGCGCAGTATGGCGTTTCGCCTGTCCTGGCGCGGGCGGCGTGTGCGCATCCGCATCGCCCAGGGCGGGCAAGAGGTGGCGGCGGTGCTGGAGGCGGGCGAGGCGATGACGCTGCTGGTGCACGGCAAGGCGCGCCGGTTGCAGCCGGCGGGGTGAGGCGGCGGAGAGGTGTGGAGTGCAGCGCACCGGGCAGTTTCCGGGATCGTTGCAGGGCGGCGGCGCCGGCAAGGTGGCTTGCGAGGCGATGGACGAAAACGGCGATGTCCCGGATGGGGTCGAGGCCCGCACTTCGTATCGGTAGGACGTTGCCGGCAGCAGTCCCGCATCCGCGTAGCTCAGACCGGATACGGTGCCGAGCTGATGGAAATCGGCATCCCCGGGGCCGGCGCGGAACACATCGTAGCGGTCAATGCCGGGAATCGCGGACCATACGAGATCGATGGCGGTGTCGCTGCGATCCGGCGCCAGCACCACCGCCGGTGGCCCTGGTTGCGGTGGCGCGGCGGGAAGCGATGGCGCGGCGGGCGCGACCGGGGCGCCGCTGGTGAGATGGTCGAGCATGGCCTTGATGGCGTGGATCTGCTTGCCGGATTTCAGCAGATAGGTGGGTGAGACCGTCGGATCGGCGTCCAGAAACCCCCACCAGTCCCAGCACGATTCCGGGTTGGTGATACCCAGTATGGTCACCGGCAACGTATCGGTTTCCGGGTAGAGGACGATGATGTCGTTGGTATCCGCCCATTCGTTGTAGCCGGCATGTTTGACGAAATTATTGCCAACATAGCCGAGCGATTGCAGGCAGCCATGCAGAACGATATGGACCCGGCAAGGATTGTTCTTCTGGCATGAAGTCCGGCACGTAGACGAAGCCGATGGCGTTCAGACTTTCGTCGATCGGTTCGTCGGGTGCCGTGAAGTCGGCCTGGCTGAAGCGCAGCAGGCGCCCGGTCAAGGCGCCGTCATTGCGCGGGTTCAGCGCGCCATAAATGTGCTGCAGGATGATCCCTGCCTGATCGTAACGGCACCTGTTGATGTATTCTCCGCCATTGTCGGCACATTTGTTGCCGTACGCGAGGGTCACCTGGGCGTGCCCCGCCCCGATGGCGGTCTGGTAGAACAGGTTTCCCGCGTTGGCGCCGAGGAAATGGGCGTAGAATTCGTGCAGCCAGTCGCTCACCGGCCGGGCCACCACCTGGTCGTTGTAGCCGTGGAACAGGTAGATTTTCTGGGCGGCAACATTGCCGGTGTCGTCGATATCGCCGTGGCGGCTCCAGTCGTTGGCGCGCGCGATCAGGTTGGCTACGTCCCGGCTGGGCGTGCCGAGAACGCAGGAACTCAGCGCCGTCGCCAGCGATCCCTCGGAGCAGCCATACGGCCCGCCGGCGATCGCGCCGACCCCTTTGATGATCGAGGACCAGGCCATGCCGAACTGCACCGCCATATAAGCGCCGGAGGAAATGCCGGAGATGGAGGTCTGCGCGATGTCGGCATTGTAGGCGGGCAGTTTCTGGGCAACGGCCGGGCCGGTCGTGCCGGCAAGACAGGGGGCGATCAGACACAAGGCAAGCATGAGCCAACGCCACGCAATGGAAGATCGGCGCGTTACGCAAACCATCTGTCCGCCCTCGTGCATGATCCGCCGTTCTTTGGCGCCCGGAATGGCAGAATCGTGGCGACGTTTCCTGGCCGGCATGGCGGCGTCAGGCCGCAACCGTGTCGAGCCAGACCGGGTTGCTCCAGGCGCGCTTGCCCTGCGTGTCCACCACCACGACACGGACATACCCCCCGGGTGTCAAGGCGTCGAGGGACAGGCGCGCGTGGCGAATCCCGTCACCGAACACGGTGGCGGCTCGCGAGCCGCGGCCGAGCAGCATGATGGCACTGGCCGGGCTGCACTCGATCGCCACTTCGTCGCGGCCGATGCCGATGGCGTGGATTTCCGGGCCCTGGCTGGAATAGTAGCGGCCGGATTTCAGGGCTTCCAGCAGCGCGTCCGGCGCCAGCGTCTCCGCCTTCACCATCACCCAGCCGCCGAACCAGTCGGTGAAGCGGAAATGCGCGTCGTCGGTGGCGCAGGCCAGCAGGCGGTGGCCCCGCGCCAGCAGCGCGTCCAGCAGGCCCCAGCCGTCGCCGCGGTCGGTCTTCACCGCGCCGGTGTGGTTGTAGACTTCCACCGCATGCGCCGCCGGCATGGTTTCGGCGTCGGCGACGGTCAGGCCGTACCAGGCCGGATGGGCGATCGCCACGAAGGCGCCGGCGGCGGCGGCGCGGGCGGCCAGCGCCGGTCCGCCTTCCTCCGGCGGGGTGGGGGCGAAATCGGCGGGCAGGCCGACGGCGAGGATGTGCCAGATTTCGCCGAGCTCGGTGGCGGGCGCGTGCACCTCGGCGCCGAGGAGGGTGGTGAACCGGTTGGTGCGGTAGGGCCGGGTATCGACGATGGGAAACCCGTATTTCGGCAGGAAATGGTCGGTCAGGGCGAGGAAATCGTATCCGGCGTCACGGTACAGCGCACACACGGCGGCCGGGTCCAGCACCGCGTCCGAGCTTGTGGAATGGGTGTGCAGATTGCCCTTGAAGAACCGGCCGCTGCCGGGGAACGGGTCGAACATGCATGTCTCCGCCGGGGTGTGGCGTCAGCATGCCACGCCCCTGGCCGCGACAGAACTGAAGGTTCCGCGTTATCGTCGCCCCCGGCCGGGCCGGCGGATCACCTTGCGGCCAGCGCGCTCAGGATCGCCTGGCGGACATCCTCTGGCGCCGCTTCCTCGACCGCCCGTCGCAGCCGGTACATCTGCCGGCGGGTGGCGTAGAGCTGGTCGACCAGGGACAGCACGATCGGCAAGGCGTCCTCGTCGATGCCGAGGTCGTGCCGCAGTTCGGCGATCAGGCGGACGCGGGCCACGTCGATGTCGCGGAAGCGATATTGGCCGGGGGCCCCCTCGGCGCGCAGCCAGGCATTGCCGATCCAGTGCTCGACCTCCTCCGGCGTCAGGCCGGCGACGGTTCGGCACAGGATGTCGATGGTGATCATGCCTCCCCCCTTATCGGTCGTCCGTCATCGCGCGGCGCGGGTTGGCGGCGTGCGGCGGCGGGTGGTCTTGCAGGAAGCGTTCCAATTGCGGGTCGATCTCGCCGAGCACAAGCTTCAGGGTGACGTAGGCGTCGCCCGCCGCCGTGCCGCCATGCGCGGGAACGCCCTTGCCGCGCAGGCGGAGCTGGGCGCCGGTGTCGGAATGCCGGGGCACGGTGACGCTGACGTTGCCGCTGGGCGTGGGCACGGTGATTTTGCCGCCCAGCACCGCTTCGGCCAGCGTGACCGGCACCTCCAGGCGGATGTCGTTGCCGTCGCGGCGGAAAAACGGGTGCGGGATGACGCGGATTTCGATCAGCGCGTCGCCAGCGGGGCCGCCGTTCAGGCCGGGCGCGCCCTGACCCTTCAGGCGCAGGACCTGGCCATCCTCGATGCCCACCGGAACCCGCACGTCGAGGTGCTTGCCGTCCGGCAAGGCCAGGCGTCGCGTCGCCCCGTTCACCGCGTCGAGGAAGTCGACCGCGAGCATATAATTCTCGTCGTGCCCGCGCATGCGTATGTTCGGCCCCGCCCTGCCTTCGCCGCCGCCACGGCGGAACAGGTCGGCGAAAATGTCGCCGATGTCCGCCTCGTCGATGGGGGACTCGAAGCCGCCATCGGCGCCGGGCCGGTAGCGCGGGCCCTGCTGCCCTTCGGCATGGCGGCGGTAGGAGGGCCGCTCCGGCCGTTCCTGGCCGGAGGCGTCGATTTCGCCGCGGTCGTAGCGGGCGCGTTTGTCGGCGTCGGCCAGCAGCTCGTTGGCGGCGGAGATCTCCTTGAAGCGCTCCTCGGCCTGCGCGTTGCCGGGATTGAGGTCGGGGTGGTGCTTTTTCGCCAGCTTGCGGTAGGCGGCACGGATGTCCTTGTCGCTCGCGCCGGGCTTCAGCCCCAGAACCTCGTACGGGTCGCGTGCAGCCATTGATTTGTCCTGGTGGATGCGCCGGGCGCGGCTCGGAAGGTGCGATGGAATGCAGACGGGCGGCGGACACCACGGTCGTGTGTTCCGGGTCCGGACAAAGAAAACCTGGGAACGCCGAGGCCGCGGTTCAAGCGGCGGGGCGGCGGGCATGACCCGTCTTGCCGGCGGAAGGAATGACCCCCACCTGGGCGGTTATGACCCATCTGGCGCATCTTCCTTCCCGCGGCGTTGTCGAGGTCGCGGGCGACGACCGCGTGACCTTTCTGCAGGGCCTGGTGTCGAACGACGTGACGCTGGCGGCTCCCGGCCGCGCCGTGTGGACGGCGCTGCTGTCGCCGCAGGGCAAGTGGCTGAGCGATTTCTTCATCCTCGCCGCGGACGGCCGGCTGTTGCTGGATTGTCCACTCGCGCATGTGGGCATGCTGGTGACGAAACTGTCGCGCTTCCGTCTGCGCTCGCGGGCGAGCCTGCGCGACGCGTCCGGCGAGTTCGCGGTCTATGCCGCCTGGGACGGCACCCCCGCGCTTCCGCCCGGCGGCATCGGCGCCGCCGATCCGCGGCTGCCGGAGGCCGGGTGGCGCATTCTCGCGCCATCGCCGTTGCCGGCCGACGCCGATTTGGCGGACTGGGACGCGCACCGGATTGCGCTTGGCCTGCCGGATGCCGGCGATCTGGAGGCGGACAAGACCTTGCTGCTGGAGGCGGGGTTTGACGAGCTGCACGGCGTATCCTGGAGCAAGGGCTGCTACATGGGGCAGGAGCTGACCGCGCGCACGCGGTATCGCGGGCTGGTCAAGCGCCGCCTGGTACCGGTTGCCGTGGCGGGTCCACTGCCCACGCCCGACACGCCGGTCTTTCGCGACGGGCAGGAGGTCGGCACGCTGCGCGGCGGGCGCGGCCGGTCGGCGCTGGCGATGCTGCGCCTGGACGCGCTGGAAAGCGGTGCCTTGCTGTGCGGCGAGGCGCAGATCACGCCAACCGTGCCGTCATGGATGAAAATAACAGTGGGTCCAGGGGCCTAAGGCCCAAGGTGGGGGGCCGGGGCAAGGCCGTCGCGCCGAAGGGGCGCTGCGCGCGGGCCGGGGTCCGGGGCAGGGCCCCGGCGCATCTCCACCCGCCGCCCCACCCAATCAGGGCGGGCCAGCCCCGCATGCGCCAAGGCCGCCGCCTGCATGCGCGGGAACACCTGGGGCAACCAGGGCACGACTTTCCGCATCCGCAGATCAACATGCAGGAGTAGCAGTTCCTGCGCCGCCGCCAGCGCCCCGTCCGAAGCCCGGTGCATTTCGTGCGCGAGGTGCAGCCGTTTCTCGTCCAGACCGATGATCTGGCTGGTCACCCGGACGCGGTCGCCGAGCAGGAGTTCGGCGGCGTAGATCGTGTGGGTTTCGGCGGCGAAGGTGCCGTGCTGGGTCGGGCGATACTCTTGGCCAAGGCCCATCGCTTCATAGATCGCATCGGTGCCCTGGTCGAACAGCACCACGTGATAGGCGAGGTTCATGTGGTCGTTGCTGTCGATCCACTCCGGGCGGACCTCGCCTTCGAACGCGGCGAACGGCGCCGGGAAGCTCATTCGCAGCCCTTGGTGTCGAACAGCGCGGCGAGGCCGCAGGGCGAGTTGAGCATGCGGGCACCGGCATGCGCGACACCCGGCACCTCGTGCAGGGTCTGGGTTGGCAGCGCGCCATGGCGGGCCTGCAACTGCGCCATGAAGGCGTGCCCGCGGGCGAGCCGGTTCGGCCCCTCGGCGAGCCCCGCGCAGCTGCGATCGAGGTCGCGCTGGTGCGGGTCTGTATCCTCATCGCCGAGCAGATAGACCAGTTCACGGCTGACGTAGCGGGCCTCCAGGGTGGCCGGACTGTCCTTCACATAGGGTGGCAGCCCGCCGGCGAGACCGTATTTCCAATCATTCCAGCCCGGGCACGCGGCGGCGCCGGCGAAGGGGGACGGGCGTCCGTCGGCGTCCGGACGGTCGGGGCCGAACCAGAGGTAGCTGGAGGGGTTGGCGACCACGTAGCGGACATGCAGCGGCGCCCCGGCGCCATGGCCGACCGCCGCATAGCGCTGGACGAGTTGCGCGCCGGCGGAATGCCCGGCCAGCACGATATCGGTCAGCGCCGGAAACCGCGCCCGGTCGGAGAGGCGTGCCAGCAGGGCATCCAGCACATCGAAGGCGCTGGCGCCGGTTGGACCGCGCGCCGGCAGACCCCCCATCCAGCTTCCTGTGCCCCAGCGCAGCAAGTCGGTGCCGCCGGGATCGGACGCGGCGAGGAAATGCGGCGCGATCAGCAGCGCCTCGGCGCCGGCAGCGGCGCGGGCGCGTTGCAGGGCGGCGAAATAGCCGACGGCATCACGGCCGTGGCCATGCACCACCACCACGGCCCGGCGCACCGCGCCACCATCCCACTCCGCGGTGGCGAATACCGGCACGGCGCCGCCGCCGGGAAGGGAAAGCCGCTGGTTACCGAGGGCAGGCTGGGCCCATGCGGTTGCGACGGTGGCGGCGAGAAAGACCAGCGCCATCACCAGGAACACCATGGCGGCCATGACCCTCCCGCACCGCGCGGGACCACGCGGTGCGGGAGTTGCGCAACAGGAAGAGCTCAGCGCGATCAGGTCCAGTCGTCGCTGCTGCCGCCGTCCGAGCCGGAGTCCGACCAGCCGCCGGTATCGACGTTCGACGCGTCGGTCCAGCCGCCCTGGTCGACGCCGCTCTGGCTGGCGTCGGTCCAGCCGGAATTGTCGACCGCGCCCTTGTCGGCCCCGCCCGCGTCATACGGGTCGGACACCGGGGTGGCGCTGGACGGCGCCGCCCAGGGGCTGGACGGCGGTACCGGCAGGAAATCGGTGGCGGAGGAGGCCGTGCTGGCCGCTGCCTCGTGGCTGCCGGAGAACAGGTTCATCAGCGCGTTGCCGGCCACCATGCCGCCGGCGACGCCGGCCGCGGTGGTCAGGGCGCTGCCCAGGAAGCCCGGGCCGCGCTGCTGGAACATGCCCGGGCTGTAACCCGGCGCGTATTGCGGCGGCGGCGGCGCATACTGGGGTTGCGCGTATTGCGGCGGGGGCGGGGGCGCCTGGCGCGATCCGCCGCCGAACAGGCCGCCGAAAAAGCCGCGCGACTCCTGCGGCTGCGCGGGCTGGCCCCAGGGCGAGGCAGCTTGCGGCTGCGGCGCGGCCTGCGCCTGCTGGCGGGCCTGCTGCAACTCCCATTCCAGCCGCTGGATGCGGTTCTGTGCCGCCACCAGCGCGTGCTCCTGCACGAACGCCGTCTGGGTGATGCGGTAGCGGGCTTCCGGATAGCGGGCGAACAGGTCAGCGATCAGTGCGTCCGCCTCCCGGTCGACCGGTGGCAGCGGGGTGCCGCCTTGCCCGGTTGCCGGCGCGAAACCGCCGGCCTGGGCGCCACCGACCCGCTCGATGAAGCGGGTGATGAGGTCGCGTTCCTCGTTGGTCATATGGGCCTCTCCGAGACTCCTGTGGGCGAACCGTGTTGTCTGACTGCGCCGGGCTTTCCGGCCGGCACGAGGCGCATGTGGTCTGCCGCCCTGAGGGCTTCAAGTTACACTCGCGACAGAAGAAAGGAGTGGCGGCCGGCGGGCCTGGGGCTGCCGCCGCCGCCATGCTTGTGACACCTCGCCCCCCCTCTTATGGTGCGCCGCCAGACGATCGCCCGGCCGGGAACCCATGAACGCCGTTTTATCCCCCACCCCCGGCTCGGCCGCCCCGCCGAGCTTTCAGGACCTTATCCTGCGCCTGCACGCCTATTGGTCGGCGCAGGGCTGCCTGATTCTGCAGCCCTATGATGTGGAGATGGGCGCCGGCACGTTCCACCCGGCGACGACCTTGCGCGCGCTGGGGCGCCGCCCCTGGGCCGCCGCCTATGTGCAGCCCAGCCGCCGGCCGACCGACGGGCGCTACGGCGAGAATCCCAACCGGCTGCAGCATTATTACCAGTACCAGGTGATCATGAAGCCGAGCCCGGCCGACGCCCAGGGGTTGTTGCTGGACAGCTACCGGGCGCTCGGCCTCGATCCGTTGCTTCATGATTTCCGTTTCGTCGAGGACGATTGGGAAAGCCCCACCCTGGGCGCCTGGGGCCTGGGCTGGGAAGTGTGGTGCGACGGCATGGAGGTGGGGCAGTTCACCTATTTCCAGCAGGTCGGCGGCATTCCGGTCGATCTGCCCAGTTTCGAGATGACCTATGGGCTGGAACGGCTGGCGATGTATGTGCAGGATGTCGAGCGCGTCTACGACCTCGATTTCAACGGCCGCGGCGTGACCTATGGCGATGTTTTCCTGCGCGCAGAACGGGAATACAGCGCGCATAATTTCGAGCATGCCGACACGGCGATGCTGGCCCGGCATTTCGAGGATGCCGAACGCGAATGCGGCGCCCTGCTGGGGCACGGGCTCGCGCTGCCGGCCTATGACCAGTGCATCAAGGCCAGCCATCTGTTCAATCTTCTGGACGCGCGCGGCGTGATCAGCGTGACCGAGCGCGCCGCCTATATCGCGCGGGTGCGGGCGCTGGCGAAGGGGTGCTGCGAGGCGTGGCTCGCGGGCGAGCGGGACTGAGCCATGCCGGAACTTTTTCTTGAGTTGTTCAGCGAAGAAATTCCGGCGCGCATGCAGGCGCGGGCGGCCGATGATCTTGCGCGGCTGGTCGGCGAGGCGCTGGCGCCGCTGGCGCCTTCGGAAATCCGCACATTTTCCGGCCCGCGGCGGATCGCCCTGGCGGCGAGCGTGGCGCGCGGCATGGCGGAGAGCCGCAGCTTCGAGCGCGGGCCGCGCCGCAACGCCCCCGAGCAGGCGCTTGCCGGTTTCCTGCGCAAGCATGGCGCCGACCGCGCGCAATTGCGCGAGGAAGGCGATTTTTTTGTGCTCGACCGCGTGGTGCCCGGCATCACCGCCGCCGCGCTGATCGCGCGCGAGCTGCCGGTGCTGCTGCGGCGTTTTCCCTGGCCGAAATCGATGCGCTGGGGTGGCACCAGCGGTTTCACCTGGGTACGCCCGCTGCGCCGCATCCTGTGCATCCTCGACGGCGAGACGGTGACGTTCGACCTGGGCGACGGCGAGGACGATGGCCATGGCCTGGCCAGCGGCAACCTCACCGAGGGGCACCGGTTTCTCGCGCCCGGCGCGTTCTCGGTGGCGTCCTGTGCTGAGTGGCGGGAGGCGTTGCAGGAGCGGCACGTCATCGTGGACGCGGCCGAGCGGCGCCGGCTGATCTGGGACGGGGTGACACGGCTGGCGGCCGAGCGCGGGCTGACGGTGGTGGAAGACGCCGGGCTGCTGGACGAGGTGGCGGGGCTGGTGGAGTTTCCGGTGCCGCTGCTGGGCGCCATCGACGTGGCCTACATGGACCTGCCGCCCGAGGTCATGCAGGTGTCGATGCGGGTCAACCAGCGGTATTTTGCGCTGCGCGACGCGGAGGGCAGGGCGGCGCCGTTTTTTGCGTTCGTGGCCAATGTTGTGGCGACGGATGGCGGGCGGACGATCGTCGCCGGCAACGAGCGGGTGCTGCGGGCGCGGTTTGCCGATGCGCGGCATTTCTGGGACCTCGACCGCACGGTGCGGCTCGACAGCAGGTTGCCAGCGCTGGATGCGGTGACGTTCCATGCGAAGCTGGGCAGCCAGGGCGAGCGGGTGCAACGGCTGGAGCGCCTGTCCGCGGCGCTGGCACCGGTTGTCGGTGCCGATTACGAACAGGCACGGCGTGCGGCGGTGCTGTGCAAGGCCGACCTCACCACCGGCATGGTCGGCGAGTTCCCGGAATTGCAAGGCGTCATGGGCCGGTATTACGCGCTGCACGATGGCGAGGCCGCCGCGGTGGCCGAGGCGATCCGCGACCATTACGCCCCCAAGGGACCGGGCGACGACGTTCCCGGACATCCCGTGGGTGTCGCTGTTGCGCTGGCGGACAAGCTCGACCAGATCGCGGAATTCTTCCGTGTCGGTGAAAAGCCCACGGGCTCGGGCGATCCTTTCGCACTCCGCCGTGCTGCTTTGGGTGTCATCAGGATCATTCGCGACAACGGAATTCATCTGCCACTCGGGGAATTCCTGTCCCGGAACACAGACATCGGCAGTGTGTCGGATGTGCTTGCGTTCATCGCAGAGCGCCTTCGTGTCCAACTTCGTGCCGATGGTGCGCGTCATGACGTACTGAACGCCGTCCTTCCGGGCGAGACGGACTATGATCTTGTCCGCCTGCTCGCCCGCACCGATGCCGTCGCCGCTTTTCTTGCGACTGACGACGGCGCCAACCTGCTCACTGCCTACCGCCGCGCCGCCAATATCCTCCGCATCGAGGAAAAGAAGGACGGCCCGCACGACGCCCCCATCGACCCCGCCCTGCTGCGCCAGCCGGAAGAAAAAAACCTCGCCGGCGTGCTCGACCGCGTCGAACCCGCCATTGCCGCGGCGATCGGGGACGAAAAATTCACCGACGCCATGTCCGGTCTGGCTGCCCTGCGTGCACCGCTGGATGGATTCTTCGATCAGGTCACGGTAAACGATCCTGCCCCGGAATTACGCCGCAACCGGCTGCGGCTTCTCGCGCGCGTCCGCGCCGCGATGAACCTGGCGGCCGATTTCTCACGTATCGACGGATAGAATAGGAGCCTGAACCGCCATGGCCCAGTGGGTCTACAGCTTCGGCGCCGGCCGTAACGAAGGCCGCGCGGACATGCGCAACCTGCTGGGCGGCAAGGGGGCCAACCTCGCCGAGATGGCCAGCATCGGCCTGCCGGTGCCGCCCGGCTTCACCATCACCACCGACGTTTGTACGGCCTACTACGACAACGACCGCACCTACCCGGCGGACCTTGCCAAACAGGTGCGCGCCGGGCTGGTCCATATCGAACAGGCGGTCGGGCTGAACTTCGGCGACCGCCACAAGCCGTTGCTGGTCTCGGTGCGCTCCGGCGCGCGCGTTTCCATGCCGGGCATGATGGACACGGTGCTGAACCTCGGCCTGAACGACGCCACCGTCGAGGGCCTGGGCGCGCTGTCCGGCGACGCCCGTTTCGCCTGGGATTCCTATCGCCGCTTCATTCAGATGTACGGCAGCGTGGTGCTCGGCGTCGAGCACCACCGCTTCGAGGAGATCATTGAGAGCGTCAAGCACGATCGCGGCGTCGTCGAGGACACCGGGTTGAACGCCCAGGACTGGCACCGGGTGGTGGACGGCTACAAGGAGATGGTCGCCGGCGAAACCGGCAAGCCGTTTCCCATGGACCCCGAGGAACAGTTGTGGGGCGCCATCGGGGCGGTGTTCGGCAGCTGGATGAACCCGCGCGCCAACACCTACCGGCGGCTGCACGATATCCCGGCCAACTGGGGCACGGCGGTGAACGTGCAGGCCATGGTGTTCGGCAACATGGGCGACGATTGCGCCACCGGCGTCTGCTTCACCCGCGACCCCTCGACCGGCGAGAACATCTTCTACGGCGAGTACCTGGTGAACGCGCAGGGCGAGGACGTGGTGGCCGGCATCCGCACGCCGCAGCCCATGGCCGCCGCCCGCGCCAAGCCGGACGAGTTGCCGATGGAAACCGCCATGCCGCGCGCCTATCAGGAACTGCTGGCGGTGCGCGACACGCTCGAGCGTCACTACAAGGATATGCAGGACATCGAGTTCACCGTGCAGCGCGGCAAGCTGTATATGTTGCAGACAAGAAACGGCAAGCGCACCGCCGCCGCCAGCCTGCGCGTGGCGGTGGACATGGCGCAGGAAGGGCTGATCGACCGCCGCGAGGCGGTGATGCGGGTCAATCCGGCCTCGCTCGATCAGTTGCTGCACCCCACCCTCGACCCCAAGGCATCGCGCACCCTGATTTCGCGCGGCCTGCCGGCCAGCCCCGGCGCCGCAGCCGGTGCCGTCGTGTTCAGTGCCGACGAGGCGGAAAGCCGCGCCGGCAAGGGCGAGGCGGTGATCCTGGTGCGCATCGAAACCAGCCCCGAGGATATTCACGGCATGCATGCCGCGAAGGGCATCCTGACCACCCGCGGCGGCATGACCAGCCATGCCGCGGTGGTGGCCCGCGGCATGGGCCGGCCTTGCGTGGCCGGCGCCGGCGGCATTTCGGTCGATTACGGCGCGCAGACGCTCTCGGCCGGCGCGCGGGTGGTGCGGGCCGGCGAAACCATTACCCTGGACGGCGCCACCGGCGAGGTGTTCGTGGGCCTGGTGCCGATGATCGAGCCGGCGATGTCGGATGATTTCGCCACCCTGATGGAATGGGCCGACGGGTTCCGCCGCCTGAAGGTGCGGACCAACGCCGAAACCCCGCTCGACGCCGAGACCGCGCGCAAGTTCGGCGCCGAGGGCATCGGCCTGTGCCGCACCGAGCATATGTTCTTCGACCCGGCGCGCATCGGCGCCGTTCGGCAGATGATCATGGCCTCCGACGAGCACGGCCGCCGCGCGGCGCTGGCCAAGCTGCTGCCGTTCCAGCGGCAGGACTTCATCGACCTGTTCCGCATCATGGCGCCGCTGCCGGTCACCATCCGCCTGCTCGACCCGCCGCTGCACGAGTTCCTGCCGCATGCCGAGGCCGAACTGGCGGAAGTGGCCGCGGCGCTGGGCACGGATGTGGAGGCGATGCGCAGGCGTGCCGGCGAACTGGCCGAGGCCAACCCGATGCTCGGCCATCGCGGCTGCCGGCTCGGGGTGACCTATCCGGAAATCTACGAAACGCAGGCGCGCGCCATCTTCGAGGGCGCGATCGCGGTGGCGCGCGAAAGCGGCACCGCGCCGGTGCCGGAAATCATGATCCCGCTGGTGGGCACCAGGAAGGAACTCGACATCACCCGTGCCCAGGTGGAGCGGGTGGCGCGCGCGGTGTTCGCCGAAACCGGCACCACAGTGGAGTACACCGTCGGCACCATGATCGAGTTGCCGCGCGCCGCCCTGATCGCCGACCAGATCGCCGAGATCGCCGATTTCTTCAGCTTCGGCACCAACGACCTGACCCAGACCACCTTCGGCCTGTCGCGCGACGACGCCGGCAAGTTCCTGCCTGCCTATGTGGAGCAGGGCATCCTGCCGAAGGACCCCTTCGTGTCGCTCGATGTCGAGGGCGTCGGCGCGCTGGTGCGCATCGCCGTCGAGCGCGGCCGGGCCACAAAGCCCCACATCAAGCTCGGCATTTGCGGCGAGCATGGCGGCGATCCGGCCTCGATCGCCTTCTGCGAGGAGGTCGGGCTCGACTACGTCTCCTGCAGTCCCTACCGCGTGCCGGTGGCGCGGCTGGCGGCGGCGCAGGCGGCGCTGCACGGCGGCGGCGACCGCACCGCGTGAAGGTGACGGCCTGAGCGGCGCTGCCGCTGCGATGCGGCTGGTGGCGGCGACGCGGGTGCTGAACGAGGATGACATCCTCGAGGCATTCGTGCGCCACCATGCCGGCCTGGTCGATCACTTCATCTTCCTCGACAACGGCAGCATCGACCGCTCGCTGGCCATCCTGCAGGCGCTGCGGGCGGAGGGCGTGCCGCTCACGGTGCTGCGAACCCGGACGGCGCATTTCTGCGAGACGCCGGTGCTCACCGGCCTGTTCCGCATGGCGGCGGGGATGGGTGCGGACTGGGTGCTGATGCTGGACTGCGACGAGTTCATCGACGCGCGGCGGGTGCAGGGCGGGCTGCGGGCATACCTGGCCGGGCTGCCGACCGGGCAGGGCGCGGTGAGCCTGAATACCACCGCCTACCACCCGATGCCGGATGACGACGCGACCGACCTGGTGGTGCCACGGCGCATCCGCAGGCGCGAGCCGGCGGTGCGGGAGGAGGCCAAGATCATCCTGCGCGGGGGGCTTTCGCCGCGCAACGTCGGGATCGCACCCGGCAGCCACGCGGCGATCCTGGACGGGCGGAACCTGGTGGCGCCGGTGGCCGCCGACATCGTGCTCGCCCATTTCCCGCGCCGCTCGCCATGGCAGCTGCTGGCGAAGAACGTGGCCGGCCGCCTCAAGGTGATCGCCGCCGGGCAGGCCGCGGTGGCCGGCAACGCCAACGTGCATTACGTGCCGATTTTCGAGACCATCCGCGACGATCCGGCATCATTGCTGCGCAGCCCGTTCTTCCTCGCCCCCGGCGCGCCGCCGATGGGTCTGGTCGAGGACCCGATCGACTACCAGGGCGGCGAACTGCGGCACACAGTTCCGGGGGATCCGGCGATGAAAGCCATTGCCGGACTGACGTCGTTGGCCGAGGCGCTGGCGGTACAGCATGGCCTGTTGATCGAAAGCAACGAGGGCGTGCGGCTGCAAGTGCACAACATGGCGCTGACCTGGACCAGGCTGACGTAAGCCGGATCGACCGGAAGGTCAGGGCTCGGAAGGTCTGGGCTCCCGCCAACCCCGGCCCGGCGCGCTGCGCGCGGGGAGGGGGTCGGGGAAGCCCCGTTGCGGTCAGGCCGCCCGCTGCAGTTCAACCGGCGCGGGCGCAGCCTCCCCGGCGAGAACCAGCCGCGCTCGGTCCATGTCAATCTGACCCTCCCACCAAGCCACGAACACGGTGGCCACCGTGTTGCCGAACAGGTTGGTGATGGCGCGGGCCTCGCTCATGAAGCGGTCGATCGCCAGCACCAGCACGATGCCGGTCACCGGCACCTTGCCGTTCAGCGTCGCCAGCGTGGCCGCCAGGGTGATGAAGCCGCCGCCGGTCACCGCCGCCGCGCCCTTCGAGGTGAGCAGCAGCACCCCGAGAATGAGCAGATAATCGCCCCAGGACAGGGGAATATTCAACGCCTGGGCAATGAAGGTGATCGCCATGGTGAAATAGATCGAGGTGCCGTCGAGGTTGAACGCATAGCCCAACGGCACCACCAGCCCGACCAGCGGCCGGTTGCAGCCCAGGTTCTCCAGTTTCGCCATCAGGCTCGGCAGGGCGGCCTCGGAACTGCTCGTTCCCAGAACGATGAAGAACTCCTCCTTGATGTAGCGCAGCAGCGGCCACAGGCGCAGGCCGGTGGCGCGCACCACGAGCGACATGGCGATGACGATGAACAGCGTGCAGGTCAGGTAGAAACACACCATCAGATAGGCGAGCTGCAGCAGCGAGCCGGCGCCGTATTTGGCGATGGTGAAGGCCATCGCTCCGAAGGCGCCCAGCGGCGCCACCCGCATGATGAGATTGATCACGCCGAACAGCGCCGCGCCGGCTTCGTCGAGCACATGCAGGACGTCGCGGCCGCGGTCGCCGAGTTTGGCCACCGCGATGCCGAACAGGACGGCGAAGAACAGCACCGGCAGAATGTCGCCTTTGGCGAAAGCGCCGATCACCGAGTCGGGAATGATGTTGAGCAGGAAGTCGGTCACCGACTGGTGCGCGGCATTGGAGGTGTACTGGGCCACCGCCTTGGCATCGAGGGTGGCCGGGTCGGCGTTCAGGCCGACCCCGGGCTGGACCACATGCCCCACGATCAGCCCGATCAGCATGGCGATGGTGGTCATGATCTCGAAATAGACGATCGACTTCAGGCCGATGCGGCCGACCTCGGTCGTGTCGTTCAGCTTGCCGATGCCGACCACCACGGTGACGAAGATGATCGGCGCGATCACCATCTTCACCAGTTTGACAAAGCCGATGGCAAGCGGGTTCATTTGCTCGCCGATCGCCGGATAGAAATGACCGAGCGCCACGCCGATGAGGATGGCGATGAGTACCTGGATATACAGCGACTTGGATTGACTGGCCTGGATCACGCGACGCTCCCTTGGACATGGTCCCGCTCGGGCCGGCGCGGGTTAAGGTCATTAAACCCGGGGCGGCGGCTTGACGACAGGGTTTTTTCGCGGCCTACACGACAGAACAGCCGCAAATAGGATGGCCGCCCTATGCCAGCGTTCGTTATCGCTCCGCCGCCGGTTGCTTCCGTGCCCGTAACTGGTGGCGGGGTATTTCCTGTGCGGCGAATTTTTTGTGTCGGGCGCAACTATGCCGAGCATACGCGCGAGATGGGCGGCGATCCCGACCGCGAGAAGCCGTTCTTCTTCACCAAACCGGCCGATGCCGTGCTGACCGGCGGTGCCGACATGCCCTATCCGCCCGCCACCGGCCTGCTGCACCATGAAATGGAGTTGGTGGTGGCGCTGGGGGGCGGCGGTGCGGACATTGCCGCGGCGGACGCGCTGGGTCATGTGTGGGGCTATGCCGCCGGGCTCGACATGACCAGGCGCGACCTGCAGAACGCCGCCAAGAAAGAGGGAAAGCCCTGGGATATGGGCAAGGGGTTCGACCATTCCGCGCCGATCGGCGATTTGCTCCCGGCAGCCCGTTTTGCCGATCCGACGCACGGGCGCATCGCGCTGACGGTGAACGGCGTCCTTCGCCAGGAGTTGGACCTGTCCAAGCTGATCTGGAGCGTCGCCGAGACCATTGCCTTCCTGTCCGGGCTGGTGCGGCTGGCGCCGGGCGACCTGATCTTCACCGGCACGCCGGACGGGGTGGCGGCGGTGCAGCGCGGCGACCTGCTGGAAGGCGTGGTGGAAGGCGTCGGCTCGGTGCGCACGCGGATCGTCTGAGCATGACCGAGCGCCTGCGGATCGCCACCTGGAACATCAACTCGCTGCGGCTGCGCCTGCCGCTGCTGCCGCCGCTGATCGAGGCGCTGCGGCCGGACGTGATCTGCCTGCAGGAGACCAAGGTTCCGGACGAGCTGTTCCCCGCCGGTGCGGGGGCCGAGCTCGGCTATCCGTTCGCGGCCTGGCGGGGGATGAAGGGCTACAACGGGGTGGCGATTTTTTCGCGCATCCCGTTGCAGGTGCTTGATTCGGCACCGGACTGGTGTGCCCGCGGCGACTGCCGGCACCTGGCGGTGGCGCTGGACACGCGCTCCGGTCCGGTGGAGCTGCATAATTTCTATGTGCCGGCCGGGGGCGACGTGCCGGACCGGGCGACCAACCCGAAATACGCGCATAAGCTCGATTTCGTCGCCGAGACGACGGCCTGGTTTGCCGGGCGGGCGGACATGGCGCGCGCGGTGCTGGTGGGCGACCTCAACATCGCGCCGCTGGAACACGACGTGTGGAACCACAAGCAACTGCTGGATGTGGTGAGCCACACGCCGCCCGAGACCGAGGGTCTGACGGCCTGGCTGCAGCAAGGGTTTTACGATGCGGTGCGCCATTTCGTGCCGGCGGACCGGAAACTGTATACATGGTGGTCGTACCGCAACCGCGACTGGCGCGTCTCCGACCGCGGCCGGCGGCTGGATCATGTATGGGTGAGCCGCGACCTGAAGGACGGGCTGCGCGGGCATAGGATCCTGCAGGACGCCCGCGACTGGGCGCGCGGCAGTGACCATGTGCCGGTGAGCGTGGAACTGGAGGTTTAGGGCGTCCGGATGCTGCCCTTTCCGCCGATGCGGCCGCTTTCGCCTTTGTGCGGCCGGATCAGGACCCCGGGGGCACGGTGAAGCAATCCATGCCCTGACCCGACAGCCTTGCACAGGCCGCGGACGCGCTTTCCGCCGACAGGCCGACCAGCCGGGCGCGATACAGGATGTTCCCGCGCTGCACGGGCGTGACGGCCGGGTAGGTGCCGGCCAGAAGGTCACGGGCGCGGGCACGGGCGGTGCTGATCGCGGCTTCCGAATGCGCCGGATCCGGGTAGGCGCCGACCTGGATCGCCCAATTGCCCCCGCGCGTCGCCGCGGTGGCGACCGGCAGCAGCATCGGCGACGGCGCCGCTGCGGGGCGGGACGGGAGGGCTCCGGCGGTGGCCGGGGCGAAGGTCGCGACCCTGGTGATGCTGACGGACCGGTCCTCGGCCACCCAGCCCGGCGCGGTTTGGCCCGTTGCCGTTGCGTCCGGCCTGGGTTGGCCGGTGAGGATGCCGGTCGGTGCGTCTTCGGTGACCAGTCCGCCGCCATCGAAGGCCCGCGCGGATGGATCGTCGGTGCCGGCTGCCATTTGCGTCGATGCCTGGTATTCCTGCCCGGTCATCCCGCCGCCGGCATAGGCGCGGTCGGCGTCGGAGGACGTTGCCTGCCCGGTGCCATAAGCCGGGCCGCCGCCCTGATAGGCGCCGCCGCCGGCGTAGGTGGCGAGCGGGCCGCTCATCGCCACCTCGGTTCCCAGATGGGGGGTGATGCGGGCGAGATAGTTGACCGTCTCGTCCGGCAGCGGATTGCCGCCCGACAGATAGGAGTCCAGCCGGTCCGGGCCGGCGTTGTAGGCGGCGAGGAAGGCGGGCGATCCGAAGCGGTCATACATTTCGCGGATGTAGGCGGCGCCGGCGAGGATGTTGTCGCGCGGTTCATAGGGATCAGTCCCCAGCCCGTAGCGCCGGCGCAGCATGTTGTACGTGCCGGGCATCACCTGCATGAGCCCCATCGCCCCGGCCGAGGAGGTGATCAGCGAGCCATCGCTTTCGTACAGGCGGCCGCTGCTTTCCTGCTGCATCACCGCGCGGATCCAGCGGTCCGGCACCTGGAAGCGGGCGGCGGCGGCGCGGATATACGGACCCCAGGGATCGTCCGGCGGTCCCGGAACGGGATAGGACCGCGATGCCCGCGCCCGGTAGCCGCCCGCTTCGGACCGCGAGGCCGCGACGTTGTAGCCATAGTCGCCATTGCCGTCGTAGCCGCGCCGCCCGTCCCAGTGGCTCGCGTACTGGCCGCCGCCGGCGCAGCCGGCACAGACCGATGCCAGCAGCAGCGCGGCGGCGCGAGCGAGGCTCACCGAGATGCGTCCGGCGCGCGGGCCGCGATGGCGGAACCGATCGGGAGCGTGGATGCCGGAGGCGACATGGGCAGCGACCTGAGCGCGAGAGCGGGGATTTGTTTCTGTATAGCACGTGCCAACGGGGCAAGTGGACTGCCCGGTCGGCGGCGCCGGCCGCGAACGGCAGATTATGATGGACTGTGTTCTGGCACGATGGCGAAACTTTGGCGCGGCGGAGCGGTCCGGACCGGAAATTCAGGCGGCGCCCGGTTCGTCATAGGACAGCGCCCAGGCCGGTGACCAGAACCAGCAGCGCTGCGGCGAGGGCGGCGGCGGGCGACGGTAGCTGCGGACGAAGTCGATGCCGCCCCGGATGAAGGCGCGGTCGAGCGACTCCCGCAGTGCCGCGGTGCCGGCCAGGCTGCCTTCGGCACAGACGAAGGCGCAGGGCGTGAGATGGCGCACCGCGATGCCGGCGCCGGTGCGGGTGAACACGAGCACGGCGCCGCGACCGGACAGGCGCCGCTCCTCGCCGCGCGCGCGGGCCGGCGGGATGCCGAGCGGGAAGACCAGGGTGCCACCGTCGGACAGATGGTCGATCCAGCGCCTGGCGGGATCGGCGACGGCAAAATTGACGTAGATCCGGTCCACCGGTCCCTGCGGCCACTCCGCGGCATCGCCGCGGATGGTGGTGACGGTCGGCCAGGGGAGCAGATTGGCGTGGGCGGCTGCCGCCAGGTGCGGGTCGTATTCGATGGCGGTGACGCTGCCCTGGGGCCCGGCCAGTTCAGCCAGGATGGCGGTGTAGTAGCCGGCCCCGGCCCCCAGATGCAGCACCCGGTCGCCGGGGCGCACGCCGAGATGGTGCAGCATGAGGGCGTGCAGCGAGGGGCTGCCATTGTTGAGGCCGCGTGCCGCGTCGAGCACGACCAGCACGTCCTCATACAGCAGGCGCGGGTCGTCGCCGGCCAGTTCGATCGCGCCGACATCGGCGTCGAGAACGGTCCATGGCCCGGGTCCGAGGAAATCCTCCCGCCGGACGGTGGCAAAGGCGTGCTGCTCGGCGGCATCCTCGACGCCGGCCATGCGCAGCATCCGGGCTGCGTAGTCGCGGCGCCGCGCCGCGAGGTCGGTCATGCTTCTAGCTCCGCAATGAAGCCGGGCAGTCCGCTGAGCCGGGGCGTGGCCAGGCGGGCAGCGTGCAGGACGGCGCGGCAGCCGGCCAGGGCGGTGTCGAAGGCGGCGTTCACCAGCACGTGGTCGAACTCGGGGGCGTGGGCGATTTCGCCGCGGGCGGCGCGCATGCGGCGGGTGATGTCCGCGTCGTTGTCGGTGCCACGGCCGCGCAGGCGGGATTCGAGCAGGGGCAGCGAGGGCGGCAGGACGAACAGCCCGACCACGTCGCCGGGCAGGGCGGCGCGCAACTGGCGATGGCCCTGCCAGTCGATGTCGAACACCACGTCGCGTCCGGCGGCCAGCGCCGCCTCCACCGGGGCGCGCGGCGTGCCGTAGCCGCGGCCGAACACGCGCGCCCATTCCAGCAACTCGCCCGACGCGACCATCGTTTCGAACTGGGCCTCGGTGCGGAAGAAATAGTGTTTCCCCTCTTCCTCATCGGCGCGGGGCGCGCGGGTGGTGACGCTGATGGACGGGGCGAGGTTCGGTTCGGTCGCGAGCAGGGCGCGGGTGAGCGAGCTTTTGCCGGCGCCCGAAGGGGCGGCGATGACCAGACAGAGGCCGCGGCGCGGGAGGCAGGTCATAGGGGTCCAGGGGCCCGAGGCCCCTGGTGGGGGTCCTGGGGGCAAGGCCCGTCGTGCCGAAGGCGCGCAGCGCGCGGGGCGGTGTCCGGGGCAGCGTCCCGGCCAAGCGGTTGGTGTTTCATTCGATATTCTGCACCTGTTCCCGCAACTGCTCGATCGCCGCCTTCAGTTTCAGTCCGGTTGCGGTCAGCGCCACCGAAGCCGATTTGCTGCACAGCGTGTTGGCCTCGCGGTTGAACTCCTGAACAAGAAAATCAAACCGCCGGCCGATGGCGGCGCGTTCCGCGAGCAGCGCGTCGGCGGCGTGCAGATGGGCATCCAGCCGATCGAGTTCCTCGCGCACGTCCGAGCGGGACGCCAGCAGGGCGACTTCCTGGGCGATGCGTTCCTCTGGCAGGCCGGGCGCCTCGGCGAGCAGGGCCTGCACCGATTCCAGCATGCGGGCGCGTTGCGCGGCCGGCTGGTCGGCGGCCTGCAGGCCGGCGGTGGCGCGCAGGGCGGCAATTTCATCCAACAGGCGGCGCAGCGTCAGCGCCAGCCGGGCGCCCTCGGCGCGGCGGGCGGCCACCAGGGCCGCGAGTGCGGTGGTGAAGCCCTGGCGGAAGGCGGCCTCGCGGACACCGGCGGTTGAGTCGTCCTCGGTGGCGGCGGTGGCACGCAGCACGCCCGGCAGGGCGAGCAGGGCTTCCGCCCGGGGCGGGGGCGCGCCCGGGATGCGGGCGGCAAGGTCGGTCGCCAGCGTCAGCACCTGCTCCAGCGCCGCCGGATCGGGGGCGAGGCGGGGCTGGTCGTCGCGCTTGAGCGTGAGATTGGCGCTGACATTGCCGCGCTTGAGCTGGGCGGCGGCGGCCTCGCGCAGGGCGGGTTCCAGGGCGTCGAGCCCGGGCGGCAGACGGAAGCGCAGTTCCAGGCCGCGGCCGTTGACGCTGCGCAGTTCCCAGGCCCAGGCGATTCCCTCGGCGACTCCCTCGGTGCGGGCGAACCCGGTCATTGAAGCTAAGTCAGGTGACGCCCGGTCGGCGGCGGCACTTGCGGCGGGCGGGGCGGTCATGGATGCAGGTCCTTCAAGACGCGCGACGTTCTAGCAGCGCCAGAGTAGTCTCGGAACATGATCACGACTCGTTGCATCCTCATTACCGGCGCCTCCAGCGGGCTCGGGCGCGCCCTGGCGGTGGAATTGGCGGCGCCCGGGGTCACGTTGCACCTGTCCGGGCGCGACGCCGTGCGGCTGGAAGCGGCGGCGCAGGCGTGCCGGACGCGCGGGGCGACGGTGTGCGCGCGGGTGCTGGACGTGTGCGACGCCGCGGCGATGGCGGACTGGATCGCGGGCGCGGGCCGGCTCGACCTGGTGGTGGCGAACGCCGGCATCTCGGCCGGCACGGGGGGTGGGCGGCCGGAGAGCGCGGCGCAGACGCGGGCGGTGTTCGCGGCCAATCTGGATGGGGTGCTGAACACGGTCCTGCCGGCGCTGACCGTCATGCGGGCCCAGGCGCCGGGAGCGGACGGCGCGCGTGGGCGAATTGCCGTGGTGGCCTCGATTGCGGGCTTCGTGCCGGCGCCGGGTGCGCCGTCGTATTGCGCCAGCAAGGCCGCGGTGGATGCCTGGACGGTGGCGGCGGCGGTGACGGCGCGGCGCGACGGGATAGGGATGACCAGCCTGTGCCCTGGCTATGTGCGCACGGCGATGACGTTGGGCAACCGCTTCCCGATGCCGGGGCTGATGGATGCCGACCATGCGGCGCGGATCATGCTGCGCGGCATCGCGGCGCGGCGCCGGCGGGTGGTGTTTCCGTGGTGGATGGGCGTCGCGGCGCGGTTGGTCGGGCTGCTGCCGCCGCGCCTGTCCGGAGCGCTGCTGTCGATCCCGCCCGGCAAGGAGGCGTTGCCCGGCACGCCGTGAGGTTGCCTGTCATGGGCGCAACGGCGGTGCCGCTGCTATTGACACACGATTGCAACACGACGAGTTTGTCTCATGTCGCGGCGCGGCGGTGCGTCTATTTTTCGATCCGGCCCGCCCGAATTGCCGGAGACGCCATTGGCCAGGTTGGTTTGCCTTCTCCTCGCTCTGTGTGCCGCCGTCGCATCCGCTGCGACACCGGCGCTTCGCGCGCCGGCCGCGACACCAGCGCCCGGCTTCGCCGAGGACAGCGCCATCGCCGACAGCCTCGCTGCCATGCTGCGGGCGGCGCGGTCCGTGATCTCGGCCAATCAGGCGCGGATCAACGACCCCGCCCTGGGCCCGAAAGGGCTGGACGGCAAGACCGTGCTGGCCGCCGCGGTCGCCGCCTATCGCAGCGCCACCGGGACCGACCCGCTTGCCATCGACCCGGCGTCGCGGCACGGCGTTCTGCTGCACGCGCTGATGGACTCCATTGTCATCGTCATGGACCGCGAGCAGCCGCGCCTGAACACGCCGGGGGTCGGGTTCAAAGGCTTCATTCCCGCCGTGTTCGCGCGCCTGGTCGATGAGGAGTTCATCCGCTGCGACGACGGCAAGGCCGAGTTGAAGGTGACCGCGCCGCCCGCGCTGGTGCGCAACCGCATGTCGCGTCCCGATGCGTTCGAGCTGCAGGTCATCTCCGATAGGTTTCTCGCCCCGGGCTGGCCGCGCGGCGCCCCTTATGCGGCCAGCGTGGCGCGCGGGGGCGGGAGCGAGTTTCGCGTCATGGTGCCGGAATACTACACCGCCTCGTGCCTCGCCTGCCATGGCGAGCCGAGGGGCAGCCGCGACATCACCGGCTACCCGCGTGAGGGCGCGCACGAAGGCGACCTCGGCGGCGTGATCAGCATCACGCTGCGGCATTGAACCCGCCCGGGGCCGCGCGCAAGCCGAGGGCGATGCTGCTCAGCAGGGTCTCGATCGCCGCGCGGCTGATCTGGCTCTCGGTCATTCTGGTCGGAATCCTGCTGGAGACCAACATCACCCTCATCCGGGCGCTGGACCGCTCGGCCGCCGCCGCCCAAGCGTCGGAAGGACTGATCGGGCTGATCAACGCCAGCCACGCGGTCAGCGATGCATTCGCCGATCTGCGCTACTGGCTCACCGATCTCGCGGTCAGTCAGCTGATGTTGTCGGAGCGCAACGCAGACGTCGCGCGCGAGCAGTTGCAGCGGCGGCTGGACATGCTGGCGGCGCACGAGCCGGACATTGCCGCCGCCATGCGGCGCGAGGTCACGGCGTTCGATCAGCTCGCGATGGAGGCGGTGAACGCCTACACCGACGACCAGCGCGTGATCGGCAACACCAAATTCGCCGAAGCGCGCGATCACGGCCAGCAGATCGACATGCTGCTGGAGAATTTCGAACGCGAGCTGGCCCGTCGCGAGGAGGCGGTGCGCGACGAGGTGGTCGCCGCCAGCGCCAGCACCACGCGGATCACGCTGATCATCGTCCTGCTCGCCATTCTGGTGGCCATCCTGCTCACCGTGCTGGTGCTGCGCTCGATCCTGCTGCCGTTGCGCCAGCTGGCGGCGGCGATCGAGGCGATCGGCCGCGGCGATTTCGCCGCCCCCCTGCCGCCGCCTTCGCGCGACGAGCTGGGGGCGATGACGCGGGCGGTGGTGCTGTTCCGCGAGGCGCTGACCGAGCGGGCACGGCTGGAGCGGGAGGCGGAGGCGCAGCGCCGGCTGCTGACCGATGCGATCGAATGCATCAACGAGGGCTTCGTGCTCTATGACGCGCAGGACCGGCTGGTGCTGTGCAATACCAATTTCGTCAACGCCGAGCCCGGCCTGGCCGACATGATGCAACCCGGCCGGAGCTTTCGCAGCGTGCTGGAGGCGGCGGTGGCGCGCGGCCTGCCCGATCTGCAGGGCGGCGATGCCGAGGCCTGGATCGAGGAGCGGTTGCGCCGGCACCGCCATCCGCAGGGTGTCACGGAATACCGGTTCCTCGACCGCTGGGTGCAGATCGGCGAGCGGCGCACCTCCGACGGCGGCACGGTGGCGATCTACAGCGATATCACCGAGCTCAAGCGGCGGCAGGAGGCGCTGGAGGCGGCCCGCGAGGAGGCGGTGACCGCGTCGCGGGTGAAGTCGGAGTTCCTGGCCAATATGAGCCACGAACTGCGCACGCCGCTGAATGCCATCATCGGCTACAGCCAGTTGCTGCAGGAGGATGCGGCGGATGCCGGCCAGGATGCGTCGGTCGCCGATCTGCGCAAGATCGAGAATGCCGGCCAGCACTTGCTCGGCCTGATCAACGACATCCTTGATCTGTCCAAGATCGAGGCCGGGCGGATGGATAGTTTCATCGAGGCGGTCGATGTGCCGGCGCTGGTCGAGGACGTCCGCCTGATGGTCGAGCCGCTCGCCGCCCGCAACGCCAATACGCTGATCTTCGACTGCCCCGCCGATATCGGCGCGATCCGCTCGGATGCCACCAAGCTCAAGCAGTCGCTGCTGAACTTGTTGAGCAATGCCTGCAAATTCACCGACAAGGGCACGGTCACGCTGGTCGTGCGCCGCGAGCCCGCGGGAATGGTCGGGTTCACGGTGACCGACACCGGCATCGGCATGACCGAGGCGCAAATGGCGAAACTGTTCCAGGCCTTCGTGCAGGCCGACAGTTCCACCACCCGCCGCTTCGGCGGCACCGGCCTGGGACTGGCGCTGACACGCAGCTTCGTCAAGCTGCTGGGTGGCGATGTGGCCGTCAGCAGCCGTCCCGGCGAGGGCTCGACTTTCCGCCTGCTGCTGCCGGCGGACCATGCCGAAGACGCGCCGGCCGCCGGCGATGCAACCGAGGGCGCCGCCGCGGCGGCTGCGGATGCGGCCGGAGGCGAGAGACCCGCACCCCGGATTCTCGTCATCGACGACGACCTGGCGGCACGGCAGATCATCGCCGCCACCCTGGTGCGCGAGGGCTATCGGGTGGGTGTGGCCAGTTCCGGCAGCGAGGGGCTGGAGCGGGCGCGCGAGGAGCTGCCTGATGCCATCACCCTCGACATCATGATGCCGCAGATCGACGGCTGGTCGGTGCTGACGGCGTTGAAGAACGATCCGCAGCTGCGCCAGATTCCGGTCGTGCTGGTCAGCATCGCCGGTGACAAGGGGCTGGCATTCAGCCTCGGCGCCGCCGCCTCGCTGGGCAAGCCGGTCGACCGCACCGATCTGGTGAACGCCCTGAAGGCACAGTTGCAGCCGCCCGGGGACGGCGTGGTGCTGGTGGTGGAGGACGACCCGCCGACCAGGGAACTCACCGAGCGCACGGTGACATAGCTTGGCCATCGCTGCGCGCTGGCCGGCAACGGGCGCGAGGCGCTGGCCTGGCTGGAGGCGAATCCGCCGCCGGTGCTGGTTCTGCTCGATCTGCTCATGCCGGACATGGATGGGTTCGACTTCCTCACCGAATTGCGCAGCCGTCCTTTGTGGCGCGAGCTGCCGGTGATCATTGTCACTGCCAAGCAGATCGAACCTGCCGAGCGGCAGGCTCTGGAAGCGATGACACGCCAGATCATCGCCAAGGGGCATAGTGCCCACCGCGAATTGTCGCGCGCGGTGCGTGAGGTGCTGGGCTCCCCGGCACCGGCTGCGCATGGGGCGGGATGAGCGGGCAGGCAGGCGGGTGGAGCGAATGGCACGTATTCTTCTGGTCGAAGACAACGAGATGAACCGCGACATGCTGGCACGGCGGCTCATGCGCCACGGCCATACCGTGCTGATCGCGACGGATGGCGCCGAGGGCATCGCCAGCGCCCGTGACGAGGCGCCCGATATCGTGCTGATGGACATGTCACTGCCGGTGATCGACGGCTGGGATGCGGCGCGCCGGCTGCGGGATGATGCCGCCACGGCAGGCCTGCCGATCATCGCCCTGACCGCGCATGCCATGGCGGGCGACCGCGAACGCGCGCTCGCGGCGGGGTGCGATGATTACGACATCAAGCCGCTGGATTTGCCGCGGCTACTCGGCAAGATCACGGCGCTGCTGGATGGACGGGGGAACGGCGGAAGAAAGCAAGGCCAGGGCGCTGCCCCGGACCCGCCAAGGGCCGAGATGCCCCTGGACCCCTCTCCTTAGACAGTCGTCCTACGAGGCGGAGGTGAGACGGCGTACCGCCGAACCCCCTCTCAAAACAACTGTCTCATCGTAATGGGTTCCAAGGGGCCACTGCCCCTTGGCGGGGTCCAGGGGCAGAGCCCCTGGCCTTGCTTCCTTCCCCCGATTGCCCCGTCATCAGGGTTTCTTTTCGGGCGGCAGGCACCCGGGGTATTTCTCCGTTATGTCTTCAAGCGGGTTCGGAGACTTGCGCGGATGAGAAATTTCAGCGGTTCGGCGCCCTGCGCCGGACGATGTGCCTGCTTGGCGCTGGCGGGACTGCTCGGGGCCGGTCTGCTGGTCGGGTGTGACGAAAAGCCGCCGGCGCCGCCGCCCGCGGCATCGACGGACGCGGCCGCGCACGCCCGCAGGGTCGCCGCCGAAAAGCTCAGCGCCGGCCTGCGCAACCCGGCGGCGGCGCGGTTTCGCGGCGTGCAGGTCTATCAGCAGGCCGATCCCGCCGTCCTCGCCGTTTGCGGTCAGGTCAACCCGGAAGGCCGCGAGGACCAGGCGTTCATCCCATTTGTGTCGGTTGTGACCTACAGCCGGCGCCCGGAGGCCGGACCGCCGGAGTTCGACATCGAGCAGTTCGTCGCCAGCTCGACCTCCGAGGCAACGCGCATGTACATCGAAATGACATCGCGGTGCGGCGAGAATGGCGGGCCACGGCAGCTGGGAAACCGCAAGATCATTCCGCCGCTGCCGCCGCTGCCGGCCGATCTGCCTGACCAGATCCAGCCAGCCCGGCCGGTACGGACGGACCGGCCTGCGACCGTCCTGGCTCCCGCGCCCGTTCCCCTTGCGATACCCGCGTCCGGCGGCAAAGCGGAGCCGCTCGCCTCGCCGCTTGCCGGCCAGACCGTCACCATGCGGCAGGCCGGGAACATCCGCGCCGCTCCGGTCGGTGGCAGCCAGCTCGTTCGTGTCGCCCCGAAAGGGGCGGTCCTGAAAGTATTCGCCCAGGCCGCCGGGGGCTGGCTGCAGGTCGGCGACGATGGACCCGAGGGATGGGTTCACTCCAGCCTTGTCGAAAGCCCCTGACCGGTTGCTGGGCCATGCGCCGCTGCCTTGCGCGCGGCCGCTCCGGCGCTGCAAGATGGGACATACGCCTTGCGGCCGGCACCGCCGCCGGGGCGGAACACCACCAGGTGCCGGGGAACCTCCGGTCCCATGCCCCGCAGGGCAGGGGCCGCGGCATGCCGCCGTGATCGCGCAACGGGGTGACGAAGGGATGCGGACGCCATGAAGCGCCGTCAGGTCTTGCAGGCCGCCGCCGGGATGCTGGCCGCGCCCAACCTCGCCGCCGCCCAGGGCGGCAAGGTGCTGCGCTTCGTGCCGCAAGCCAACCTGTCCAGCATGGACGCGGTGGCCGGCACGCAATACGTGGTGCGCAACGCCGCCCTGCTGGTGTGGGACACGCTGTACGGCGTCGACGCCAACCTGGTGCCGCAGCCGCAGATGTGCGAGGGCCACGAGGCCGACGCCGCGTTCAAGACCTGGACCTTCCGTCTGCGTCCCGGCCTGAAGTTTCATGATGGCGTGCCGGTGCTCAGCCGCGACGTGATCGCCAGCCTGAAACGCTGGATGGTGCGTGACACCATGGGCCAGCAGATTGCCGCCCGGCTCGATGCGCTGGAAGCGCTGGATGACCGGAACTTCCGCTTCCGCCTGAACCGGCCGTTCGGCAAGCTGCTGTTCGCGCTCGGCAAGAGCAACGCGCCGGTGGCGCTGATCATGCCCGAGCGCATCGCCAAAACCGATCCGTTCCAGCTCATCGGCGAGTTCGTCGGGTCCGGCCCGATGAAGTTCAACCGCGCCGAATGGGTGCCCGGCGCGAAAGCGGTGTTCGAAAAATTCACCGAGTATCCGGTGCGGCCGGAAGCCGGCGAGTGGCTGGCCGGCGGCAAGCGCATCATGTTCGACCGCATCGAGTGGGCGGTGATGGACGCGGCGACCGCCGGCTCGGCGTTGCAGAACGGCGAGGTGGACTGGTGGGAGACGCCGCTGCCCGATCTGGTGCCGCTGCTCAAGCGCAACCGCACCATTTCGGTGGATATCGCCGACCCGCTTGGCAACATCGGCAGCCTGCGCATGAACCATCTGCAGCCGCCGTTCAACGACGTGCGGGTGCGCCGGGCGCTGCTGATGGGGCTGTCGCAGCAGGATTACATGCAGGCGGTGGTGGGCGAGAATCCCGATCTCTGGCGCCCGTTGCCGAGTTTCTTCACGCCCGGCACACCTGACTACACCGAAGCGGGCGGCGATATCCTGAAAGGGCCGCGCGACTATGCCGCGGCGAAGAAACTGCTGGCCGAGGCCGGACAGCTCGGGGCGAAGGTGACGCTGATTGTCGCCACCGATGTGCCGATCACCAAGGCGGAAGGCGAGGTGACGCAGGATCTGCTGACCAAGCTTGGCTTCGAGGTGGATTACGTGGCGACGGACTGGGGCACGGTGGCCGCGCGCCGGACCAGGAAGGATCCGCCGGCCAAGGGCGGCTGGAACATCTTTCACACCTGGCACGCCGGTGCCGACTGCGTGAACCCGGCCCCCTACACCGCGTTGGATGCGGGCGGCGACAAGGCGTGGTTCGGCTGGCCGAATTCGCCCGAGGTGGAGGCGCGCATCGCCGACTGGTATGCTGCCACCGATCCGCTGGCGGAGAAGACGGCGATGGTGGCGATCAACCGGGCGTCGTTCGAGAATGTGACGTATGCCCCGACCGGGTTTTTCCAGATGTACCAGGCCTGGCGCCGCAGCGTCTCCGGCGTGGTGAAGGCGCCGTTCCCGGTGTTCTGGGGGGTACAGAAGTCCTGAACCGGCGGTGCGGCCGCGGCGCCATCCAGGGGCAGCATAGCGCAAGGGACGTGACCAATGTTCGCCTACGCCGCGCGGCGGGTCCTGGCCACCATCCCTGTCATGGCGGTGGTGGCGCTGTTCGTGTTCAGCCTGCTCTATATCGCCCCCGGCGATCCCGCGGCGATCATCGCCGGCGACCAGGCGAGCCCGGAGGACGTCGAACGCATCCGTGCCTCGCTGGGGCTGGACCGGCCGTTCCTCATCCGGTTCGGCGCCTGGATCTGGGACGTGCTGAACGGTGACCTCGGCACCTCGATCTTCACCAGCCTGCCGGTCAGCCACATGATCGCCCAGCGCATCGAGCCGACCTTGTCGCTGATGCTGCTCACATTGGTGCTGTCGGTCGTTGTCGCGGTGCCGATGGGCGTGCTGGCGGCGTCCCGGCAGGGCAGCTGGATCGACCGGCTGGTGATGGTGCTGGCGGTGGCCGGGTTCTCGGTGCCGGTGTTCGTGGTGGGCTATGGGCAGGCCTATGTGTTCGCGCTGCAGCTCGATCTGTTGCCGGTGCAGGGCTACACGCCGATCGCTGACGGCCTGGGGTCCTGGCTGTCGCATTTGCTGCTGCCGGCGGTCACGCTGGGCAGCGCTTTCGTCGCCCTGATCGCGCGCATCACCCGGGCCACCATGCTGGAGGTTCTCAACCAGGACTACGTGCGCACGGCGAAGTCGAAAGGCGCCGATCAGCGCTCCATCCTGTTCGTGCACGCCTTGAAGAACGCGGCCGTGCCGATCGTCACCGTCATCGGGCTGGGCGTCGCCGGCCTGATCGGCGGCGCGGTGGTGACCGAGAGCGTGTTCGCCATTCCCGGCGTCGGGCGGCTGGTGGTGGACGCCATTTTGCGGCGCGACTACCCGGTGATCCAGGGTGTCGTGCTGATGTTCAGCTTCGCCTATGTGCTGGTGAATCTGGGCGTCGACCTGCTCTACACCGTGTTCGATCCGAGGATCCGCTATTGAGCATCGGTGCCCTCGGTCAGCACGCGCATGAAGCCGCCGCCGAGCTGCCGGAGGTGCTGCCGCCACGCAAGCCGCGCGGCATGGTGTCCATGTTCATTTACCGCCATCCGACGATCGCCGCCGGCGGATTTCTGCTGGCGCTGATCGTCGGCATCGCCATCCTCGCCCCCTGGCTCGGCACCGTCGATCCCACCGCGCTGGCGCCGGCGCGGCGGACGCGCCCGCCTGGGCCGCAATACTGGTTCGGCACCGATATGCTGGGGCGCGACGTGTATTCGCGGGTGCTGTATGGCGCGCGGGTGTCGCTGATCGTCGGGTTCTCGGTGGCGTTCCTGTCGGCGCTGGCCGGGCTGGTCATCGGCCTGGCCGCGGGGTTCGTCCGCTGGATGGATGCGATCGTCATGCGGGTGATGGACGGCATGATGGCGATTCCGTCGATCCTGCTGGCGATCGCGTTGATGGCGCTGACCCGCGGCAGCGTGCAGAACGTCATCATCGCCATCACCATCGCCGAGGTGCCGCGGGTGTCGCGGCTGGTGCGCGGGGTGGTGCTGAGCCTGCGCGAGCTTGCCTATGTCGAGGCGGCGGTGGCGTGCGGAACGCGCACGCCGAAGCTCATCATCCGGCACATCCTGCCCAACACGCTGGCGCCGATCACGGTGCAGGCGACCTATATCTGCGCCGCCGCCATGATCACCGAGGCGATCCTGTCGTTCATCGGCGCCGGCACGCCGCCCACCATTCCGTCGTGGGGCAACATCATGGCGGAGGGGCGGGCGCTGTGGCAGGTGAAGCCGTTCATCGTGTTCTTCCCGGCGTTTTTCCTGTCGGTGACGGTGCTGGCGGTGAACCTGCTGGGTGATGGGCTGCGCGACGCGCTCGATCCGCGTCTGGCCAAAAAGCTCTGAGCGCGATGGCGGTGCCGCTGCTGCGGGTGGAAAACCTGCAAACCCATTTCGGCACAATGGATGGCGTGGTGCGCGCGGTCGACGGGCTTTCGTTGCGGATCGACGCCAGCGAAACGGTGGCGCTGGTGGGCGAGAGCGGCTGCGGCAAATCGGTCACCTCGATGTCCATCCTGCGGCTGATCGCCGAGCCGCCGGGCCGCATCGCGGGCAACATCCTGTTTCAGGGCCGCAACCTGCTGACCCTGTCCGAGCCGGAGATGCGCAGGGTTCGCGGCAAGCAGATCAGCATGATCTTCCAGGAACCGATGACCAGCCTGAACCCGGTGCTGACGGTTGGGCGGCAGATCGGCGAAACGCTGCGCATGCATGAAGGTTTGTCGGCGCGCGAGGCCGAGACGCGCGCCGTCGAGATGCTGACGCTGGTCGGCATTCCCGCCCCGGCCCGGCGGGTGCGCGAGTATCCGCACCAATTGTCCGGCGGCATGCGCCAGCGCGTCATGATCGCCATGGCCCTCGCCTGCAACCCGAAGCTGCTGATCGCCGACGAGCCCACCACGGCGCTGGACGTGACCATCCAGGCGCAGATTCTCGATCTCATGCGCGACCTCAAGACGCGGCTGGGCTCGGCGATTCTGCTGATCACCCATGATCTCGGCGTGGTGGCGGACATGGCGCAGCGGGTGGTGGTGATGTATGCCGGGCGCGGCGTGGAGGAAGCCGCGGTGGAGGCGATTTTCGCCCGCCCGATGCACCCCTACACGCGCGGCCTGCTCGGGGCGGTGCCCAGGCTCGGCGCGTCGCTGGCGCCGGGCGGGCGGGCAAGGCTCACCGAAATCGGCGGCCAGGTGCCCAGCCTGCGCGAGCGCATCGTTGGCTGTGCCTTCGCCGGGCGCTGCGCTTTGGCAACCGGCATTTGCCGTCAGGTGGCGCCGGCGATGGCGGAAAAGCGCGCGGCCCATTTCGTCGCCTGCCACCACGCGGACCTGGCCGGATGAGCGCGCCGAAGCTGCTCGAGGTCAGGGACCTCAAGAAGTATTTCCCGCTGCGTGGCGGGCTGTTCGGGCGGACGGGCGGCACGGTCCATGCCGTCGATGGGGTTTCGTTCGATATCGCCAAAGGCGAAACCCTGTCCCTGGTGGGCGAGAGCGGCTGTGGCAAGTCGACGGTCGGAAAATCCATCCTGCGTCTGTATCCGATCACCTCGGGCGAGGTCCGGCTGGACGGACAGCGCATCGATAACCTCTCCGCGCGCCGGTTGCGGCCGCTGCGCCGGCGGATGCAGGTCGTGTTCCAGGACCCGTTCTCCAGCCTCAACCCGCGCCTGCGGGTGCGCGACATCATCGCCGAGCCGATCGTCAATTTCGGCCTGGCCAGGGGCCGTGCTCTTGACGACGTTGTTGCCGGGCTGATGGACAAGGTGCGGCTGCCGCGCGATGCGATGCGCCGCTTCCCGCACGAATTTTCCGGCGGCCAGCGCCAGCGCATCTGCATCGCCCGCGCGCTCGCGCCGGGGGCCGACCTGATCATCTGCGACGAGGCGGTTTCCGCGCTCGAACGTCTCGGTCAAGGCGCAGATCGTCAACCTGCTGGCGGACCTGCAGGACGAGCTGGGCCTGGCGCTGTTGTTCATCAGCCACGACCTGGCCATCGTCGAGCACCTGACGCATCGGGTGGCGGTGATGTATCTCGGCAGGATCGTGGAACTTGCCGACCGGCGGACGCTGTTTGCGGCGCCGCGGCATCCGTATACGCGCGCGCTGCTGTCGGCGGTGCCGGTGCCGGACCCGGCGGCGCGGCGCCAGCGGGTGATCCTGCGTGGCGACGTGCCCAGCCCGATCAACCCGCCTTGCGGCTGCCGTTTCCATACCCGCTGCCCGGTGGTGACAGAGCGGTGCCGGGTGGAGGAGCCGTTGCTGCGGGCGGTGCCGGGGGCGGGCGGGCATGTGGCGGCGTGCCATCTGGAGGAAGGCCAGGGCTCTGCCCCGGGCCCCGCCACTTAAGACAGTTGTTATACGGGGGGTGAGGCGGGGAACCGGTTCCCCGCCTCACCCCCCGTATAACAACTGCATAATAGTAATGGGTTCCAAGGGGCCACCGCCCCTTGGCGGGTCCAGGGCAGAGCCCTGGCCTTCCTTCCCTTTGCTTGACCCCACCCGGCCCCGATGACAACACTCGCTGCGAAACGCCGCAGGAGAAAAAAATGCCGCAGGTCAGTCTCACGGTGAACGGCAAGCGCGAGACGGTCGAGGTTGAAGGGCGCACCCTGCTGGTCGAATTGCTGCGCGAGACGCTGGGCCTCACCGGCACCCATGTGGGTTGCGACACCAGCCAGTGCGGTGCCTGCGTGGTGCTGCTGGATGGCAAGTCGGTGAAATCCTGCACGATGCTTGCCTTGCAGGCCGAGGGCGGCAGCGTCGTCACCATCGAGGGCCTGGCGGCGGCCGACGGCACGCTGCACCCGATGCAGGAGGCTTTCCGCGAGCATCACGCGCTGCAATGCGGCTTCTGCACCCCGGGCATGGTGCTCAGCGCCATCGACCTGGTGCAAAGCCATCCGCAAGGGCTGACCGAGGAGCAGATCCGCCACGGTCTGGAAGGCAATCTCTGCCGTTGCACCGGCTACCACAACATCGTGAAGGCGATCGCGGCGGCCTGGCCGGCGATGCACCTCCGGCCGCAGGCACAGGCCGCCGCGTAGGGGAGAAGCACGCATGTATGATTTCGCCTACACCAAGCCCGCCACTTTGGCAGACGCCGTGCGTGCCCTGGGCGCCGAGGATGCCAAGGCGCTGGCGGGCGGACAGACCATTATCCCCGTGCTGAAACAGCGGCTGAACCGGCCTTCCATCATGGTCGACCTCGCCGGGCTGGGTCTGTCGCACATCACGGTGGGCAAGGATGCGGTGACGGTCGGCGCCACCACCACCCATGCCGCTGTGGCGGCGCATCGCGACGTGCTGGCGGCGTTTCCGGCGCTTGCCTGCCTGGCTGCGGGCATCGGCGACAACCAGGTGCGCAACCGCGGCACCGTCGGCGGCAGCCTGGCCAACAACGACCCGACCGCCGACTATCCTGCCGCGGCGCTGGCCACCGGCGCCACCATTCGCACCAGCAAGCGCGAGATCGCGGCCGATGATTACTTCCAGGGACTGTTCACAACTCCGCTGGAAGCGGATGAGATCATCACCGAGGTGGCATTCCCCATCCCTCTCCGGGCGGCCTATACGAAGTTCCGCAATCCGGCCTCGCGCTACGCCATGGTGGGCGTGTTCGTGGCCAGGTTCGGGCATTCGGTGCGGGTGGCGGTGACCGGGGCGGGGCAGGACGGCGTGTTCCGCCACGCGGCGTTCGAGCAGGCGCTGGCGCATTCCTGGTCGCCGGCGGCGCTGGACGGCATTGTCACGCCGGCGGACGGGTTGAACAGCGACATGCACGGCAGCGCCGAATACCGTGCGCATCTGATCGGGGTGATGGCCAGGCGCGCGGTGGCGGCGGCCGTGTAGTCGATCGTTTTCATGAAACCGTTGCTAACCGGGGCGACGGTTTGGCTTGAGGGCCGCTTCGGGTGGGGAGCGGCCGTAGATGGCTTGTGGCTCCGATGTCCGCTTTGCGCCCATCTCCGCCATTCCGCCGTCTCCGTCATCGCCTCCGAAGCAGAACTCCTCCCGGCGGCCGTCGGATGGCGGGCGTGGGTGGATTGCTGCCGGTCAGCGCGCGCCACACCGCGCGTAAACCGGACACACGGTGCGCGGCTATGCCTGCTAAGTTACCGCCGTGTTAGGCCGATAATCCGTTGGTTCATCATAGGGAGTTCATACTGGATGGGAGGCGCTTCGGGCACGTCAAAGGTCGCAATTCGTTCCCTGATGCGAGCGACAACTGGATTCAGCGGCAAAATCAGCGTGCAGCCTGCAATTTCGGGAATCTCCGTTCCCCACGTGATGGATTCGGCTCCAATAAAAAGCATGCCCGGGTCCCGCCCGGGTGCGATGGCCTTCGAGACGAGAGCAAACAGCTGGTCTGCCATGGGGCCAAGTCGTTCGACGCCGAGGCCGAACAGGCCTACTGCCTGCGCGACCGCGCCGATGGCCACGATCTCGGCGAAGGTGTAGCTCTGCGAGCGACCGTCCTTCTGCCTTAACGGAGCCATATGCGCCTTCCAATAGCGGAGCGTGTCTTTGGAAATCTCTGCAAGGTCAAGGACTTGACTATGGCGATACCGCATCGTGCTGCCGTTCTGCCCTCAGCGTCTGCATTCTGAATGGGGCGTGAGCCCTATTGGAAATGGGGTGAACACCATATATGGTGGAACTCGGGCGCATACCAAGGAGGGAAAGGTGACGGGACCGAGCCGCTACGATTACGCTGAACTCATCGCCGCCCTGTGGAAGCTCGGCGCCGACGGCGAACGCATGCCCACGTCCCACGGTATCCTCGACCGAGCGTTGGAAGGTGTCCAGCCAAGCCTGCCACAGGCGTACCGCGAGGGACTGACCTTCGGCATGACCAGCGTTGGCTTGCGATGCTTTGAGCTGCCAGACATCCTGCTGGCCGCTCAGGATGCCCTACTGACCTCCGAGCCCAACCCCACCTATCTCGCTACCGAGGTCACGCTCAGCGAAGGCTCAGCGCGTCAGATCGTTGTCCGCAACGGTTTGTCAACCGCAAAGGCGCGCGAAATCGGCAAGCTCCTCAAGGCCAGCGTGGACGACCTCCGCCAACGCTGGTCGATCGAAGGCGGCCAGCCGGTCGCGGCTTGAGATCAACGGTTCGGCGGGCGTGAACAGACCGAATGCCACAACCGACAGGCGTCGCGCACAAACTCAATCAAGCAGCCCCGGCACTTGCTAATTGCATCAATGCCCTGGTCGCCGACTGGCTCGCAACGCTAGTGGCGCGGCTTGATCGCGGTCCGCTCAGTGACGTCCGCTCCAAGCATCTCAACGACCCGGTTTGGAGCACGATTGAGCTCTATCCGTGGGAGGTGGCGCTCCTCGACACCCCGCTGATGCAGAGGCTGCGAGGCATCCGCCAGCTAGGCCTTGCACAATACGTGTTCCCAGGCGCGGGCCATGATCGAACTCGAGCATGTCTGCGGCGTCATCGGTGCTGTCGAGGCGATGGTCCAATCCTTGCGGCGCCAGCGCGAGCGTGTAGATCTTGTGCCCGGCGGCGACACCCTGCCGATTATCGACGAAGCACGCCGCTTCGAGCTGCGCCTTTCAGGCCTTCTGCACGATATTGGCCACGGCCCCTTCAGCCACGCGATCGAGCCGGTGCTGCAGTACCCGTTCACAGGAGTGGCAGACGCGCCTGACCCCGTGAGCGACTGGCGGCCGGATATCGCGAATGCGCAAGGGGTCCTCCGAAACCAGTACGTTCAAAACAAGCGCCCCTCCGTCTCTGAAACGCTCGCCGTCATGATGGTGGCTGCGCCGGCGATGAGACGCGTACTAGGTCACCAAAACTTTGTGATCTTCCCACGGCGGGCGGTGGATCTGCAGGATGTCATCATCGCGGCCATCATCGGAGCCGTCGACGGACCCGGGGCCGACCATCTGAGCAGGGTAGTCAGCAGCCAAATCGATGCCGACAAGCTCGACTATCTCGCCCGCGACGCGCATCACGCCGGCCTCAATATCGGGTTCGAGACCAACCGGTTACTGGCGAAGCTCGAAGTGCTTGCCGTCCGTGCAGAACGTCTGGGCGATGCCGCAGAGGATTTGAGACAGCGCGCGAGAAATGCACCCAACCAAGTCTATTACGATCTCGGCATCGCCGCGTCCGGCTTCGGATCGTTCGAGCAGATGCTGATCGGCCGCACGTTTCTATACGACCGGCTCTATCACCATCACAAGGTCCGGGCGGCCGACGCGATGGCGCAGCGCCTGGCGATTACCGCCCAGGAGGAACGCGGCTCGCGGATGAATCTCGAAGAGGTCTTCTCGCGCATCAGCGACGATACGATGATCCGCGTGCTTGGAGGCGAGGTAACGCATCCGGCAATCGGCAGCGGGGGTCGCCGGGCGCGCGGGCTCGCTCGCGCGATCCTCGACCGAAACCTATATCATCGCGCGTTCGCCTTCCGTGGCCGCTTCATCGCCTGCCCGGCGCTGACGGAACGTGACAAGGAAGATTTGCGTCAAAACAAGTGGGGCAGCCTTGTCAAGGCGCTCGAGTCGCTGGAAAGCCGCATGGCGCTCGAGCAAGCGATCTTCGAGTTCGCCCAGCAGATCGGCACGTCCTTGCGCGATAAGTTCCCGGAAGACGAGGCGCTTAAAGATGCCTTGGACCACCTAGCGGCTGCGGGCCGAGAACAAATCATCGTCGATCTGGCCGAGAGCAAGGCCGACGCTATCCGCATCCTCGCCCGCTATCCGAATGACCGCCTGGCCGTCCCGGAATTCTCGTTTAACCCGGTCAAATGGGCCGATGCCTACGACCTCCAGAAACGCACAGGCTATGTCTTCTGCCCGCGCGAAACCGTGGCCGTCATCGGGCTAGCGGCCAAGCTCGTGTTCCTAGAACGGTTCGGACTCGTCATGGCCAAAGAGGCCGATGGCTACATTAAAGCACCAGAGATTCGGCGTGGCTGGCTGGAACATCTCGAGGAAGCCGGCCATATCGACCACGAGGCTGTGCAGCATCTCCAGGAACAGCGCTTTTCGCTGTTGCGCATAACCCTCGATGACGTTCCAGTTCCTGCCGAGTGGCTCGCAGACGACCCCGACCTCGGTGTCGAACTGGCCAACGGCCTCGATGCCCTTCTGCCTGCAGGGCTGATTCTCGCTGAAAAGGAGGCGCTGACCAAGACATTGAGTGGCCTCTTTAGGTTTGTCGACACATGGCATAACAGCGGCAATGTTACCGCGACGTTGCCGAACGAGGCGGGGCTGCAGGCGAAAGTCCGCGAGGCGCTTGACTATCAAGGTGTTAGGACGTTCTGAAGCAGGCAAGCTAAGCGGCGGCGAGTTCGACCTCGTCGCCGAAGACCGCGTGCTCATCGAGAACAAATTGGCCGAAGAGGTGCGGGATCCGTTCGACGCAAAATCTGCGGCCGGCACCCAAGGGCGACGCTATGCTATCGCGCTCGGCGGCCGTTTGGTCATCGTCGTCATGGCATATATCCCAAAACCTGGACAGTTTCCTGCCAAGGCCAAGAGCGTTCTAGTCCGCAAAATTGACGCACAAGACGATCGGCGCGCTGAGATCCGGATCGTCATTCCTCATGGTGCGGTCGTACCGTCGCGCGAAAAACGGGGACCGACGAATTCTCACGCTTAGAAAACCGGCCAATGGCTTTCCGGCACGAAAGGCAAGCCAATGAATCATTCTTAACTCGAACCAGACCGACCGGAAACCACCCAAGTAAACAGATGCGCAGCGCAGTCCATGTGCAGCTTCTGACCCCTAGCCAAACTTTAGTCGAATGCCACGTTATGAGCCAAACGAACGTTGGAATCCGCGGATGAATGACCGCTTCCCGGAAGCGTATGCTTCTGGAGCTAGCGACCGACTAGGGTCGATTGCGGCTGTCAGGCCCCCCCTCAATGTCCGCTTCAGTTCGGCCCCCATCCGTCACCTGCCATTCCGCTGTCGGCCAGGACCGGACCTTCGGCCGATAGCATCGAAGGTCTGAGAAGGGTCGGAAGCAGCCATCGGATGGAGATGCGGCACATAGGGTCGGTTTCTCGGAAGCGACATGCAAGGGAAGGCGGGCCGGGTCGCCGGCGCGAACATCCGGTTACGCGGCGCCGGGCGGCAGCCGCAGCCGGTGCGCCAGTGCGGCGTGCTGGTCGCGCAGCACGTCGGCCAGCGTGTGGCGGTCAAGCACCGCCAGGAACGCCGCCATCGCCTCCTCCATCATCCCTTCCAGCCGGCACGGGCCGCGAATCGGGCAGAACCCGCCGTCCATGCACTCCACCACCGCCAGCGTCGCCTCGGTGCGCCGCACCACCTCGCCGATCACGATACGTTCGGGCGGTTGCGCCAGCAGCAGCCCGCCATGCCGACCGCGCACCGAGCGCACATAGCCGAGTTGCCCCAGCGCGTTGGCCACCTTGTGCAGATGATGCTCGGAAATCCGGTAGGCGGCGGCGATTTCGCTGATCGGCACGACGCAGCCCTCGCGCACCGCCAGGTGGATGAGGGTGCGCAAGCCGTAGTCGGCGAAGCGGGTCAGGTTCATGGGCGCGACCGCGCTGCGGTGGCGCTGACCTGTCCGCGGGTCCATCCCGACGCGGGAATGTGCGGGTCCGTTCCCACCGGTGGTCGCGCCATGCCCGCCGCCCGGGGCTTTGCGGCCATGCTTTCGCCCTTCCTCAGACGTCGGCGATCTGCGCCGTCTTGCCGAACAAGGCGGCGGTGACCACCTCGCGCAGGCACTGCTCGTCGTAGGGTTTCTGCAGCACGGTGAATCCCTGCCGCCGCGCCTGTTCGGCCGCGCCGCTGCCGCCGCTGACCAGGATCGCCGGCATCTGCAGGTTGCGGGCGCGCAACTCGCGCACCAGGTCGATCCCGCTCATGCCGCCGGGCATCAGGATGTCGGTTACCAGCACCGCGTAACTTTGCATCTGCAACAGCGTCAGCGCCGCCAGGCCCGATGCCGCCACCGCCACGTCGAAGCCCAGCATCTCCAGCCGGCCGCGGGTTACGGCGGCAACCTCGGCATTGTCCTCCACCAGCAGCGCGTGCAAGCCGGTGCCGGGTACCGTGGCGGAAGCGGCCGGTGCCTGGCGCGGCGCCGGCGTTTCGTTGCAGGCCGGCAGGTACAGCGTCACCGTGGTGCCGATGCCGGGCGTGCTGTCGATGCTGGCGGTGCCAGACGACTGGCGGGCGAAGCCATAAACCTGCGACAGGCCGAGCCCGGTGCCCTTGCCGATCTCCTTGGTGGTGAAGAACGGGTCGAACACCCGCGGTAGCACCGAGGGCGCAATGCCGAGGCCGGTGTCGGATACCGATAAGGCGATGAACTCGCCCAGCAGGTTATCGATGTCGTGCTCGGCGGTCAGCGTCACCCGGTGCAGGCGCAGCGTCAGCCGGCCACCGTTCGGCATGGCATCTCGGGCGTTGACCGCCAGGTTCACCACCGCCAGCTCGAGTTCCGAGGGATCGACCTTGACGATGAAGGGGCCGGCCGGGTCGGCTTCGATCGACATGGCGATATCGCCGCGCAGGGAATGCGACAGCAGGCCACGCATGTCGGCAAGCTGGCGGGCCAGGTCCAGCGGCTCGGGATAGAGCGCGCGACGGCGGGCGAAGGTCAGCAATTGCCGGGTCAGCGCCTCGCCCCGGCGCACCGCGGTGACGATCGTGTCCAGCGCCTTGATGTCGCTGGCCTCGCGCGGGCGGCGGCGCATGCGGTCCACATTGCCCAGCACGATCATCAGCAGGTTGTTGAAATCATGCGCCACCCCGCCGGTGAGCTCGCCCAGCGCCTCCAGCCGCTGCCCTCGCTGCAGTGCCTCCTCGGCGGCGGCGCGGCGCTCGGCCTCGTCGAACAAGGCGCGGGTGCGCTTCATGGCGACCCATAGCGCGGCCAGCAGCAGCAGGGTGGCGGGCAGGCCGAACACCAGGTGGGTGGCCAGGGTACCGAGCCATTCGCTGCGGATGGCGGCGGTTTGCAGCCCGGCCATGACGAACACCGGGTAGGGGCCGACCCGCCGCCAGGCCAGGCGCCGCTCAAAGCCATCGACGGGTGAGACCTCGGTCAACACCCCGCGATCGAGCGGGCCGGCCACGGCTTTCAGGATGGGTGGCTGTGCCGCCGGATGGAGGCCCTTGGGGATCGGCGGATAGCGCGCCAGCAGCGTGCCGTCGGTGCGCATCAGAGTGAGGAGTAAACCTTTGGCCTGGCCGATATCGCGGAAGAAATTCTCGAAATCGCTGGGCAGCAACGAGGCGGTGACGACGCCGGCGAAGCCGCCGCCCGGCCCGTCGCGGCGGCGGGACACGCCGAAGAACGGCAAGCCGCTGTCGAGCAGCGGCTGCAGTGTCTCGCCGACGAACAGCCCGGCATCGCTGCCGGTTTGGGCGGCGAAATAGTCGCGGCTGCTGGCGTCCAGGGCGGGCAGGGTGGCGGTGTAGTCGGTGGCGCAAATGCGACCGTCGGGGCCGATGATCCAGATCGACTGCAAATTCGGCAAGCGGCTGGAAATCGCCTTCAGCCGGTCGTGCCAGCGCGGAAAATCGGCGCGGATCGCCGCATCGGACAGGCCGCGCGTCATTTCCAGCAGGTTTTGCAGCAGCACATCGGTGCTCTCGAACACCTTCAGCGCCTGCTCGTGCAGGATGTCGGCGGTGCGGGCGAGCTGTTCGTCGGCCTCACGCTGCGCGTCCCGGCGGATGGTGACCGCGCCGGAGCCGAGCAACACCAACGGCAACAGAACGCACCCGACCATGGCAAGGCCGAGAACGCGCAAGGACGCACGCCGCGTCGATTGCATCCCGCCTCCCTGGGTCGCCGGTATCGGTCCGCCTAAACCCCCTACTGCGCCCAGACCGCGGCAGGAAGGTTTCGCCCGATCAAGCTTTCGGGAGCGCCTCGCTTCTGGCGGCCGCCCGGTTCAGCGGTACGGCGTCAGCGGGTGCGGCGGGGTTTCGCCGCCGGGGCGGCCGGCGCCGCCTTGGGGACGGGGGGGAGATCCTCCTCAAGAATCGTCAGGTGCACCGCATAGGAGAGTTCCCCGTCCTCACGGTCCTCGTACAAGGTGCCGACGACCTCGTCGTCGACCGCGACCTCCACGGTCAGGCCGGGCTTGGCGGGCGCCACCACCCGGATTCGGTCGCAGCCCAGCAGGCGGCGCAGGTAGGTCTGCACGCGCTCCATGTCGGATCGGGTCATGACGACGTTGCTCTCCCGGGTGATGCGTCAGCTTCCGGTTAGCGCGTTGGCGGGCTTAGGCCAAGGGGCAGACCCCCTGGCCTTGCCGCCTTGCGTGCCGGCGGCATCTGTCCATGGCGCCGCTCCGTCATTTCAGGATGCACCGGTCACCCCACGACGCACTTGCCTCCCCAAGACGCACTTGCAACCCAACACGCACTTGCCTCCCGAAGACGGACTTGCAAATCGCCGGCCGGAAGGGCATGTGCTGCTGCGTATCGCACCGGCTCATGGGCCGGAACATGAACGGGCGCGCGAGGCAACCGGCCACGCAGCGCCCGTTATGGTCATGCCCTGAGGGCTAATGGAGGTCTGCCGTGCCGAAAACGCCACTGGAGTGGATCCGTAACATCGGGATCACCGCGCATATTGACGCGGGGAAGACCACGACGACGGAGCGCATTCTCTATTACACGGGCGTGTCGCACAAGATCGGCGAGGTGCACGACGGCAACACCACGACCGATTACATGGAGCAGGAGCGTGAGCGGGGCATCACCATCACCTCCGCCGCGGTCACGTGCGAGTGGAAGGACCACCGCATCAACATCATCGACACGCCGGGCCACATCGATTTCAACATCGAGGTGAACCGCAGCCTGCGGGTGCTGGACGGCGCGGTGTTCATCATCGAGGGCGTGGCCGGCGTGCAGCCGCAGTCGGAGACCAACTGGCGCCTGGCCGACCGCTACAACGTGCCGCGCATCATCTTCATCAACAAGCTCGACCGCACCGGCGCCGATTTCTATCGCGCCTTCGACACGCTGAAGGAAAAGCTCGACATCGTGGCGCTGCCGTTGCAGCTGCCGATCGGCATCGAAGACACGTTCGTCGGCGTGATCGACCTGGTCGAGATGAAGGCGGTGATCTGGGAAGGCGGCGAGCTCGGCGCGAAGTATCACGACGAGCCGATTCCCGCCGAGCTGGAGGAGAAGGCGAAGGAATATCGCCAGCTCCTGCTCGACACCGCGCTGTCGGTCGATAACGAGGCGATGGAAGAGTATTTCGAGCACGGCGACGTGGCGGTCGCCACCTTGAAGCGCTGCATCAAGGCCGGCACCATCAGCGGCGCCTTCCGCCCGGTGCTGTGCGGCACCGCGTTCAAGAACAAGGGCGTGCAGCCGCTGCTCGATGCGGTGCTCGACTATCTGCCGAGCCCGCTGGACGTGCCGGGCATTTCCATCGCCGCCGAGGAAGGCGAGGAGGACGGCGAGTTCAGCGACCGCCGCCGGATCAAGGCCGACCCCAAGGCGCCGTTCGCCGGGCTCGCGTTCAAGATCATCAACGACAAATACGGTACCCTGACCTTCGTGCGGGTCTATTCCGGCACGCTGAAAAGCGGCGACACGCTGCTGAACACCACCAAGGACCACAAGGAACGCGTCGGCCGCATGTTCCAGATGCATGCCGACAAGCGCGCCGAAATCAAGGAAGTCGAGGCTGGCGACATCGCCGCCTTCGTCGGCCTGAAGGACACCGGGACCGGCGACACGCTGGCGAGCCCGGACGATCCGGTGGTGCTGGAGCGCATGGCCTTCCCGGTGCCGGTGATCGACATCTCGGTCGAGCCGAGGACCAAGGATTCGGTCGAGAAAATGACCATCGGCCTGCAGAAGCTTGCCGGCGAGGACCCCAGCCTGCGCCTGAAGACCGACCAGGAAACCGGCCAGACCATTTTGTCCGGCATGGGCGAGCTGCACCTGGAAATCATCATCGACCGGCTGCGCCGCGAATACGGCGTCGAGGCCAATATCGGCGCCCCGCAGGTGGCTTATCGCGAGACCATCAGCAAGACGCACACCGAAACCTACACTCACAAGAAGCAGACCGGCGGCTCCGGCCAGTTCGCCGAGGTGAAGATCGTCTTCGCCCCGCAGGAGCGCAATGCCGGCGTGCTGTTCGAGAACAAGGTGGTCGGCGGCACGGTGCCGAAGGAATACATCCCGGCGGTGGAGAAGGGCATCCGCATGCAGGCCGACACCGGCGTGCTGGCCGGGTTCCAGACCGTGGACTTCAAATACACGCTGATCGACGGCAAGTACCATGATGTCGAACTCCTCGGCGCTCGCCTTCGAAATCGCCGCCAAGGCGTGCTTCCGCGAGGGCATGAAGAAGGCCGGCCCGATCATCCTGGAGCCGATCATGGACGTGGAGGTCACCACCCCGCAGGACCATGTCGGCGACGTGGTGGGCGACATCAACCGCCGCCGCGGCATGATCCAGAACCAGGAGAGCGCCGGCTCGACGGTGATCGTGCGGGCGCATGTACCGCTGAAGGAAATGTTCGGCTATATTTCCGATCTGCGTAGCATGACCAAGGGGCGTGCCTCCTTCACCATGCAGTTCCACCACTACGAACCGGTGCCGCGGAACATCGCCGACGAGATCATGGCGAAGAGCGCCTGACCCTGGCTGTGCGGAACTGAACCGACGGCGCGGGTGCGCGATCGCCCGCGCCGTCGGCATGTCAGAGCAACATCGGCCAGACTGGCGATAGCCGGCCGATAAAGTTGCTCGATAAAGCAAAGAGCTGGAGCGCTCTGACCGTTTGCGGTCAGGGATAAAGCGCTCTCAGCCGAGGGGTCCGGACGGAACGAGGTCCATGACGGTCCGCACTGCTGATGACAGGCATCTGGCCGCGATTCGCCGCCTGGCCGCGCATTTGGCCGGCGTTCTGCAGGCCGATCTGAGCCTGCGCCTGTGGAACGGGGAGTTGTTGCCCCTCGGGCCGGCTCCCACGGGCGAACTGGCGCTGGCCATTCGCACGCCGGCCGCCATCAGCCGCCTGCTGCGACGGCCGCGCCTGTTCACCCTGCTTGACCTGATGGCGGCGGGCGATATCGACATCGAAGGCGGCACGCTGCTCGACATCGCGGCAAGGCGCGGGGCGGCCTCACGCGGGATGGCGCGGCGGCTGGACAAGAGGCTGCTGGCGCGCACGCTGCTGCCCTTCCTGTTCCTGCGCACCGGGCGCGCCGGGCCTGGCCGTGCCTGGCCCGGCTATGCCTGGCCCGGCTATGCCTGGCAAGGAGACGCGGCGGCACGGCCGGAGGCAGGACGCGACGACAAGGCTCTGGTGCAGTTCCATTACGACCTGTCGAACGACTTCTACGCACGCTTCCTCGACGCCGAGATGCAGTATTCCTGCGCCTATTTCCCGGACTGGACGGCGGAGCTGGAGGCGGCGCAGCAGGCCAAGATGGACATGATCTGCCGCAAGCTGCGGCTGCGTCCGGGCCAGCGCTTCCTCGACATCGGCTGCGGCTGGGGCGGGCTGGTCTGTCACGCGGCCCGGCACCACGGGGTGCATGCGCATGGCGTGACCCTGTCGCAGGCGCAGCATGATTTCGCCCAGGCGAAGATCGTCCGGCTCGGGCTGCAGGACCATGTCACCGTCGATCTGAAGGACTGGCGGGCGCTTGCCGGCGAATACGACGCCATCGCCTCGATCGGCATGTTCGAGCATGTCGGCGCCGCCAACCACGCGGCGTATTTCCGCGGCGTGCACGCGCTGCTGAAGCCGCGTGGCCTGATGCTGCACCACGCCATCACCCGCCCGGCCAAGCGGAACGATCGCGCCTTCCGCCGCCACAAGCCCGAATACGCCGCCATCATCCGCTACATCTTCCCCGGCGGGGAACTCGACCATATCGGCAGCACCCTCGCCAAACTCGAGCGCTTTGGCTTCGAGGTGCACGATGTTGAGGGCTGGCGCGAACATTACGCCCGCACCACCCGCCTGTGGTGCGAGCGCCTGCATGCGCAGCGCGGCGCCGCCGCGGCTGAGGTGGGCGCGGGCAGGCTGCGGCTGTGGCTGCTGTATCTTGCCGGGGTGTCGCTGGCCTTCGAACGCGGGACGGTGGGGATTTTCCAGACGGTGGCGACGCGGCGGGCGAGGGGGGCGAGCGGTCTGCCGCCTACCCGGGCGGGTTTATACCAGTAAGCTGGGTCAGTTGTTGGGGGTGGCCTTCCCGGCAGCGGGCTTGGCTGGAGGCGGGACTGCCGCGACTTCCGGATTGATCGGCTTTCCCCGCGTGGCGGCAGCCTGCGCCTGCAATTCAATAATCTTGTTCAGATCCAGTTGTCCGCAGATGCCATCAAGCCATTTGTTCCGGTATTTCGCGTCCTCGGCGGCATCCGGGGCGGTGACAGGTGCTGGCGACTCGCTGGCGAAATTCAGCGGCCGCCGCAGCCGTGTCGGATCATTTTGGCTGATGCAGGCAATCACCAGCAGGTGCAACAGGTTCGCATCGAGATCAAAATAATCCTCGTTCATTCGTCCCAAGGTCAGCGCGGCGGCCGTGGACACCGCGGCGGCAGCGGCGGGCTGCGGCTGGCTTCCGGACTGGGCGGTCGTGTCCGCGGCCGGCTTGCTCGCATCGCTGGGCGCGGCCGGAGCGGGTGCCGGTTTCGGCGCGCCGCCGGCGGTCGGTTTGGCGGCAGTTTCACTGTCCGCCACCAGAACCAGCAGTGACCTCGGATCGATGTCCGGGGACGCCAGCACCGCTGGGCCCGGCGCGCTGGTATCGGAGGTGCTGGCAGGCTTTTTGGCGGCCGGTGGCGTTGGTGTGGTCGTGGTCGTCGTGCTGTCCTTGGCGGTGCCGGATGCTTGCTGGCTGCCGAGCGCCTGCAGCGCCGCGCTGGTGGCGGCCGCCTTGCCTTCCGCACCGGCAGCACCGGTGATGTCCTGGCCGAGGAACAAGGTTGTCATGACCTGGCTATAGCGGCTGATCACCAGCGCATAATCGTCCTGGCCGATGACGCCGTTGGCATAGGCCTCGCAGGCCCGGAACAACCCGTCCCGCAGCGCCAGCAACGCGCTCGAGCGTCCGGCCAGTTCCACCAGCGCTTCGGCCGACGCACCGGATGCGCCGAGACTGCCGCTGGCGGTTCCGTTGCCGCCTTGTGCGGTCAAGGCCGCCGTGGCCGCCAACGCTTTGGCGACATCCGGGCTCGGCTCGGTGCAAAGGACGGTATTTCTCAAGACCGGGTGGGTGCGTTCGGTGATGATGCGCACGTCGGCCGTGGTGAAGGCCGCCCCGGTGGTCCAGCCGGGGCCCAGCGAATAGGCATGCTGCACCTCGGTATCGAAAACGCTGCAGGAGCCGAGCAACAAAACCGCCAATGCGATCAGAACATATCGCATGTCATGCCTCCCTGTCCGCCTTTTGCCGTCCCGTCACGCTGCGCACATACCGGAGCGGGTTCTGCAGCGACGACGTGAAACCCGCGCATTTAGCGGACGTTTGAACGCGACGCGCAACACAGACGTGGTCAGGCCGGCGCCGGGGCGGGTTCGCAGGCTGGCCACGCCGTCACATCAGCACTTGCATGTCGCCATCGACCGCCAGGGCCTGGCCGCTGATGGTGGCGCCGAAAGGGCTGCACAAATACAGGGCCATGTTGGCAATGTCGTGCTGGCTGACAAAACAGCGCAGGCTGGTGGTGGAGACAGCCTTTTCCGTCATCTCGTTTTCCGACATGCCGGCCGCCTGCGCCTTGGCCCGGATCACGGCGCGGATGCGCGGCCCGTCCACCAGCCCGGGCAAAATCGTATTCACCCGAATGCCGTCGCCGCCCAGCTCGATCGCCAGCGTCTTGGTGAATCCCACAACCCCCCATTTGGCGGCGGCATAAGGGCTGCGCAGCCGGAACCCGAACCGCCCGGCCGCCGACGACAGATTGACGATCGACCCGCCCCCCGCCGCCCGCAGCGCCGGCACCGCCCGCCGGGCACAGTGGAACATGGCGGCGAGATCGACCCGCAGCACCGCATCCAGCTCGTCCGGCAGGATCTGCTCGACCGGCTTGGTGGGGCCGGCGATGCCGGCATTGTTCACCAGCACATCGAGCCCGCCATGATGGGCGAGCGCCGCGTCCATGAAGGTCTCGATCTCGTCCAGCCTGCCGGCATCCGCCCGCAGGCCGGGGTGGCCGCAGGAGGCCAGCGCCGCGGCGTCGATGTCGGAGACGAACACGCGCGCGCCGCAGGCGGCGAAGCTGTCCGCCATCACCCGTCCGATCCCGCCCGCCCCCGCCGTGATCGCCACCCGCAGTCCGGTCAGATCGACCGGCAGGTTGGTCATTGCGCCCTGGATCATCGCCTTTCCCCTGTTTTGCCGGTCCTCTGGATCATAGGCCGGTTGCCTCTTCCTCGCACGCGATGCGGGCGATCGCGGCCGAGAGCGCGATCTCCGCGTCGGCCGGCGTGCCAAGACCGCAGAGCGCGAGAAAGGCCGCCATGACCGCATCGATCGCCGCGCGACTGACAACACGGCGGTTCGCCACGAAGAAATCGCCGGGTGCCTGCGGCCCGCAGACGATTTCGTAGGCGGGAAAATAGCGGACGCAGGGCATCGCCCAGGTCACTTCCTGTGCCGCCACGCGCAGCGCCGATTTGCTGTACATGCTCGCCGCCAGCACATGTTCATTGGTTGCCGTCGCCACCAGCGGCACCGGCGAGACGGTGAGCACGATGCGGATGTTCGGTCTGATCGATCGCAGCAGCGCGAAGGCCGCCAGCAGGTCGGTTTTCGTCTCGGCGGCGGTGAAGTTCTTGAACCCGTGCCGGTTCGGATCGTACTCGCCGGCGATGGTGCCGGGGCAGGCGGGAAACACCGCGCCGTCGATGGCGGACACCCAGGCTTCGGTCAGCCCCAGGGTGAAGACAAACACATCCGCCTGGCGGAAGGCGGCGATGACACGCTCGAGGTGCTGCGCGGTCAGCACGTCGAATTCGGCATCGCTGGCGGCCGGGAACGCCAGGCCGGGGCGGAACGGGTCGATCACCCGCCCGTCGCCGTACCAGCGATCCTCGGCCGGCCTGAATGTGCCGAGCGCCCGCTGCAGCAGCTGTGCCAGGTGACGCGCCGTGTAGATGTTGCCGTAGGCCGCGGAGAAATGATGGTAGCCGAACAATTCACCATGCACCGCGCGAAAAGCCGGCGGCGGAACCTCGGTGCGCACGTACTCAATGCCCACGGCTTCGAGATAGGGAACGATATGGGCCGCGAAGCAACTCCCTGCCGAGGCCAGCTTCTCGCCGCGCGCGAGCAGCGGGCGGGAAATCCGGGCGACCGCGTCGGGCGCCCAGCCGGTGGCAACCGCGCGCTCCCAGAACGCATGATCGGGCGCTGTTTTATAGGGATGGCGCATGTCAGGACGCCGGTCCGAGGACGATCCGGTCCAGCACCGCGCGCACCCGGGCGCCGAAGGCGCGGTTCGCGTGGGTGCTGTCATCCTGCCAGTATTCGCGTCTGAGCGTGCCATCGGCTTCCAGCGTCTCCGGCGGGACCGGCACGAAGGTCACGCCTTCCTGCCCGGCGACCGCCTCCATCATCTGCTGGATCAGCCTCCACAGTTTCTGGCGGATCGCCGCCGGGGTGATGCGGCAGGTATTCAGGTCGATCCCGGCGGCGGCGGCCGCGAGCTGGAAATACTCCTCGGTACGGATATGGGCGTGGATGAAGTCCGCATCACGTTTCGGCGCCGGGGAGCCGAGGATGAGCACCCGCCGGGCCCCGCTCAGTTTCAAGGCGCGGATCAGACCGGGCAGGGCGCTCAGCGTGTGCGCGAAATACGCGCGCACGACGGCAGCCGGCACGACGATCGCCCCCGGATGAATGTCAGCCGGGTCGGTGCCGGGGCAGACGAAATCAAATAACGGCTCCGGCGCGATCAGGAACGATGCGTTATGCTGATTACCGTTCCATGACAAAGCGACTGTGCGGCCGGCGCAGTGCAGGGCCACCTGCTGCCAATACGGCGCCAGCCGGTCGCCCATCCATGTTTCCGTGACCGTGAAGATCGCCGGCGGGCCATCTTCGAGCCTGACGAATTCCGCCGGCCCGTCAGTCGAGTGGGGCACGCCCAGAGCGACAAGGTGCGCGTGCCCGGCCAGCACCAGGTCGGAGTCCCGCGCGTCCGCGGCGCCGGAGGTATCGCGTTCGACGACAGCAATCACGGGGTACCGAGCCTTCGCGGAAGTTTCAGGCGATACAACTACCGCCTCGATCCGGCCTGGTGCAAGCATTTGATTTATCAACGGTCTGCCCGGTTCCGGCCAGGCTTTGCCGGCGCCCGAAGGCTAGCCCGGTGTTTCCGGCCGCGAGCGTCCGTTGCGCCGGCGACGCGCAGGCCGGGCGCTTTGTCCTCATGGCCCGGATCATCCTCACCTCAGATCGCGGGGTTCATGCTAGGATCGAGTCCGGGCGCGGACCAGGTGCGCCCGCACCCGTCCCTGCGGAGAGTATGCATGCAAATCGGTTTCTTCCTCGTATGGATCCTCGTTCTCGTACTTGTCATCGGCGTCGTCTTCGCCGGCATGAAGACGGTGCCACAAGGCGAGGTGTGGACCGTCGAGCGGTTTGGCGCCTTCACCCGCCTGCTCGATCCGGGCCTGAACTTCCTGATCCCCTTCGTCGATCAGGTCGGCCGCCGGCTGAACGTGCAGGAGCAGGTGCTCGATATTCCGGAGCAGAGCGTCATCACCGCCGACAACGCCACGGTCACGGTGGACGGTGTGATCTATTTCCGCGTGCTGGAGGCCGACAAGGCGGCCTACCAGGTTGCTAACCTGGCGGTGGCGCTGTCCACGCTGGCCATGACCAACATCCGCGCGGTGATCGGCGAACTGGAACTCGACTCGGCGCTGTCCTCGCGCGAGCGGATCAACACCTCGCTGCTGGTCATCCTGGACGGCGCCACGACTGCGTGGGGCGTCAAGGTCAGCCGGGTGGAACTGCGCCGCATCGAACCGCCCGAGAACCTGATCCGCGCCATGAACCTGCAGATGACCGCCGAGCGCGAGCGCCGCGCCACGGTGATGAAAGCCGAGGGCGAACGGGAAGCCGCGGTGAAGGTGGCGGAAGGCAACAAGGCAAGCCTGGTGCTTTCGGCGGAGGGACGGCAGGAGGCGGCGCAGCGCGACGCCGCGGCGCGCGAGCGCCTCGCCCAGGCCGAGGCGACCGCCACCCGCGTGGTTGCCCAGGCGGTGGCGGAGGGCGGCGAGACGGCGCTGCGCTACTTCATTTCGGACCGTTATGTGGCGGCCTTCCAGGCGATCGCGGCCTCGCCCAACAGCCGCCTGGTGATCGTGCCGATGGAGGCCTCGGCGCTGGCCGGCGGGATTGCCCAGGCCTTGTCGCTGCTGCAGGTTTCTCCTCCGGGCACGGCGCCGACGCGCCCCGCCTGATGGAGGACCTGTTGGCGCACACCCCCACGTCGCTGACCTGGATCAGCGTTGGGCTGGCCTTGCTGGTGGCGGAACTGGCGGTGCCGGGCGTGTTCCTGATGTGGATCGGGCTGGCGGCGATCGGCACCGGCGGGGCGGTGGCGCTGGGACTTGATGGCTTCGGCCTGGAGGTCGCCTGTTTCGCGGTGCTGTCCGCCGCCAGCATCGCGATCGCCCTGCGGCTGCGCCGCCCGCCCGAGCGGCGCATCAACCTGCCCGAATCCGGTCTGGTCGGCCGAACCGTGCATGCGCTCGCCTTCGAGGATCGCGAGGGGCGGGTGCGCCTGGGCGACAGCGACTGGCCGGCGCGGCTGGTCCACGGCGCCGCTCCGCCGGAGCGGGACGCGCGGCTGCGGGTGGTGGCGGTGAGCGGGGTGGTGCTGGTGGTGCAGCCGATGGCGATGCAAACCAGTCCGCCTGGCGCCGGGAAGACGCAAGACACATAGGGCGGCCATGGCCGCCAGGTTACCCGTTGTCAGCGGGAGCAAAACTTTGCAACACTTGCGTCGAAGGTCACCCGCTGGTCTGCGCCCGAGCAGCGCGGCGGGATCAGCTGCAATTTGGGATTGTGTCAGGTGATGGTAGCAGGGGCGACACCTCGGGCGCGCGACAGCCGCATGTCCGCGCGCACGCGGATCGTGATTTTGGCGGTCGCCGTGGCGTTGTTGAACGCCGCCCCTGCGAGCGCCGCCGGACCCATGCAGTCCGCGATCACGGCCACGAATGCGGTTGCCAGCGATCGAACCAACGGCGCGGCTGGCACCAGCGCGGACGCTTTGGCGGATGATGAACTGGGGCCGATGTCGGATGGGGAAATACAGGGCTACGGCTGCCTTATTTCGGGCGCCTTCGCGACCGCGCTGACCTGGATTGCGGGCACCAATCAAATGATCATGGTGGTCGCGGGCGGCACACTCGCGCCAACAAATGCGGTCGGGGTCGCGGTGGCGATCACCGGTACTGTGTTTGCCAGCGTCTGCGCCGTCGGTGCGTTGGGAACACCCGCCCTCATACGGCTGTGGCACCTGTACTATGAGGGCAAGCACGTCAAAGCCACTCCGTAAGCCCTCGATTGCCCTCCCGCCAGGAGCAGTCACGTGGGTGACGGGCACGTCCATTCTGCCGCGTGGGACATGACCGAAGCATTAGCCACACCGGGCTTGAACCACGCTTGCATCCTCGCCACGTGCCGGTCATGAAAATTCATATCAGCAGCGTCCGGTCCGGCCCGCAGCTCGACATGACGCCCGACGGAAAGTTCGTTGAACCGCCGCCGGAAACCGCTTCGGAAAAGCTTTTCCGGTATGGCGTGGCGGTGGCGGTGGTTGCCGGCATGGCGGCGATGGCGGCACTCGCGCTGTGGTTGGCGCTGGCGCTGATTCCGGTGGCTATCGTGGGTGGCTTGCTTGCCTACGGCGCCTTTCGCTGGCGCATGTGGCGGCTCGGCCGGTCAGGCGGCCGGGAGATCCACCCGCCCTTCCGCCGGCCCTATGCCTGACAGGCCGAATTCGCCCGCCAGCAGTTCGTAGCTGCGACGGCGCGGTGCGGGTTCGTGGGTGGCGGTCAGGATGGCCAGTTCCTGCACGCCGAGCAAGTCGGCCAGTGTTCGCAACCTCGCCGCCACGTCCGGCGCGGTGCCGAAAATAGCGTTGCGGGTGATCCGTTTCAGCAGAACCTTCTCGGCTTCGGAATACGCATAGGCCGCCGCTTCATTCGGTGAGGGGAGGGGGGCGTAGGCGCCCCGGTCGCGGCCGAGGCGCCATAGCGCGCGGCTGGAGAACTGAAGCTCAGCCTCCTCCTGCGTGTCTGCCGCCAGCGCCCAGACGCAGACCGCGCCGTGGGGCAGCGGGTGGCGGGCGCTCGGCCGGTACTGGGCGCGGTAAAGCGCCAGCGCCTCGGCGGCGCCGTGGCCGTCGGTGATGAAATGGGCGAAGCAGTACGGCAGGCCGAAATGTGCCGCCACCTGCGCGCCGTAGTCGGAACTGCCCAGCATCCACACTTCCGGCACGCCCGCGCCGGTGGGCATGGCCAGCACGTCGCGGAACGGGTGGTTGTCTGCCAATTTCTCGCCGGCGAGCCAGGCCAGCAGGTCGCGCACCTGAGCGGGGAAATGCGCGGCCGCGGCTGCCGCGTTCGGGTTGAGCGCATGCGCGGTCAGCCCGTCGCTACCGGGCGCGCGGCCGAGGCCCAGATCGATGCGTCCCGGCGCGATCGCTTCGAGCACGCGGAACTGCTCGGCCACTTTCAGGCTGGCGTAGTGCGGCAGCATCACGCCCGCGCTGCCCACACGGATGCGCCGGGTGGTGGCGGCGATGGCCGCGATCAGGATTTCCGGCGCCGAGCCGGCGATGGCGGCCGAGTTGTGGTGCTCCGCCAGCCAGTACCGATGGTAGCCGAGCGCCTCGGCGTGAAGCGCGAGCGAAAGACTTTCGCGGATGGAGGCGTCGGCCGGCCGGTCTGTTACGACTGCGGACTGATCCAGGACCGAAAGTTTCATGCGGAGGAGGCATAACTAATGGGTCCAGGGGCTTCGCCCCTGGCAGGGGTCCAGGGGGCAGAGCCCCCTGGCGGGGTTCGGGGCAGCGCCCCGGCCAAGCCCCGATGATGCGCCATCATTGTCCCTCAAAAACTCACTCTCCCGAATATGGCGTGCAGCACCCCGAACAGAAACCCGCCCACCAGAAATCCGACGATCGTGCCATTGATCCGCACGTATTGCAGGTCGCGGCCGACGCGCAGTTCCAGTTTGTCGGTCAGGGTATCGGCGTCCCAGCGCGCCACCACGCCGGCGATGAATTCCGATAGCTGCACCTGTGCCGCCGGCAGCAGCGTGCCGGCGATGCTTTCGGTGGCCTGTTGCAGCCGCGCGCGCGCGGCAGGGTCGCGTTCCAGCATGGTGCCCAGATTGGCCAGTGCGCCCTCGATGAAGCCGATGGTTTGGCCATCGGGCCGGGCGGCGTCTTCTTCCACCGCCGTGCGCAGGCGGGTCCAGACGTCCGCGAACCAGCTTCGCATGGCCTCGTGCGCCATCACCCGGTTGATCGCCGCCCCGATCTCGGCCGCGCGCGCCGGGTCCTGTTCGATGCGGACGATTTCGCGGCGGACCCATTCGTCGAAGGCGGCGCGCATTTCGGAGCTGTTCGGTTCCATGCGGGCGAGTTCGGCGTTCATTTGGACGATGACGCGGTGGGCCACGGCGGCGCCCACCGTCCAGCCGACCAGGCGGCCGCCCTGCTCGGTGACGCGGGCCTCGATGGCGCGCCGCAGGGCCCATTCGCGGCTGGCGAGCGCCGATTTCAGGCTGCCGAGGAGGAAACTGAACACGTCCTGATGCCGCCCGCCCTTGACCATCTGGCGCAGCGCCCGGCCGAGCACGCGGCCGGCGTCCGGCCCGCCGAGGATGCGGGGCAGGATGCGGCCCAGGGCGCGGCGGGCGCGGCCGTCCTCGATCGTGGCCAACAGCCTGGGCAGCAGGGCGGTCAGCGCCTCGGCGGCGGGGCGGGTGGCGACCGGATCGGACAAGAACCGGTGCAGGATGCCGGGCAGGTCCATTTGCCCGAGGAATTGCGCGACTTCCGCGCGGGTGAACAGGTGCCCGGCGACGAAGCGGCCGAGGGCGCGGCCCAGCCGCTCCTTCTGGCGCGGGATGATGGCGGTGTGCGGAATCGGCAGGCCGAGCGGGTGGCGGAACAGCGCGGTCACCGCGAACCAGTCGGCCACGCCGCCGACGAAGCCGGCCTTGGCGGCGGCCTGCAGCAGGTCGGTCGGCATGCCTGGCGGCAGCGCGTAGGTGGCCACGGTCAGCGCCGCCATGCCGACCAGCAGGGCGGTGGCGAAGCGCCGGTGGTCCTGCAGCGAGCGCCGGGCATCCAGGTCGGGATCGAGCGCCGAAGGCGCGAGGGGAGCGGTCATGCGGTCGCGACGCTACCACGCCAGGTTGTTTTGCCGAAAACGGCAGGGGATGTTATAATATAACCATGATGGACCCGCTCTCGCCTCTTGCTGGCCTGGGGCCTCGCCTGGCGCTGGCGATTTTGCTGGTGGCGGTGATCTGGCTGGGCGTTGTCTGGGCGCTGGCCGCATGACCCCGCCGCCGATCGTGCTGGACGACCTGACCTGTGTGCATGACCGGCATCCGGCGGTGCATCATCTGAGCGGCCGGTTCGCGCCCGGCAGCCTGACGGCGGTGGTCGGGCCGAACGGTGCCGGCAAGACCACGCTGCTGCGGACGCTGGCCGGGCTGCACAAGGCGCATGAAGGGACGATCGAGCGCGGCGGACTGACCCAAAGTGACATCGCCCTGCTGCCGCAGGCCGGCACGCTCGACCGCAGCTTTCCGGTGTCGTGCCGGGATGTGGTGGCGCTGGGCGCCTGGGCGCGCATGGGTCCGTTCCGCCGCTTGCCGGAGGACGCCGCGGCGCGCGCCGGTGCCGCCCTGCATGAGGTCGGGCTGGCGGGATTTGAGCGGCGGCTGGTCGGCAGCTTGTCGGCCGGGCAGTTCCAGCGGGTGCTGTTCGCCCGCCTGGCGGTGCAGGATGCCCCGGTGCTGCTGCTGGATGAGCCGTTCAACGCGGTGGATTCACGCTACTGCCGGTGAGCTGATGGCGCTGGTGCGACGCTGGCACCACCAGGGCCGCACCATCATCGCGGTGCTGCACGACCTGGAGCTGGTTGCCCGCGCATTTCCCGAGACGCTGCTGCTGGCGCGCGCGCCCATCGCCTGGGGATCGACCGCGCGCGCGTTGTCGGCGGAGAACCGGATGCGCGCCCGGCTGGCCGCCGAGGCGTGGTCGGAGGAGTCGGTTCCCTGCCGGGACGCGGCGTGACGTGAATTTCCACTGGCTGCTGGAGCCGTTCGCGCTGGGTTTCATGCGTCGTGCCCTGGCGGGATGCGTGGCGCTGTCGTTGGCGGGGCCGCCGCTGGGGGTGGTGCTGGTGCTGCGGCGCATGAGCCTGACCAGCGACGTGCTGCAGCATGGCATTCTGCCTGGGGTGGCGCTGGGGGCGCTGGTCGGCGGGTTTTCGCTTTTTGCCATGGGGCTGGGCGGGGTGCTGGCGGGGCTGGCGGTGGCGCTGCTGGCGGGCTGGCTGGCGCGCGCCTCCGGCGGGCGGGAGGACAGCCAGTTGGCTGGCGTCTATTTGGTGGCGCTGGCGCTGGGGGTGGCGATCATTTCGGCCACCCGTGGGGTCGATCTGGCGCATTTGTTGTTCGGCAGCGTGATGGCGGTGAATGATTCGGCGCTGGTGCTGATGGCGGGGGCGGCGTCGGCGTCGCTGCTCGGGCTGGCGGTGATCTGGCGGCCGTTGGTGCTGGAGAGTTTCGATCCCGGCTTCATGCGGGCGGTGGGCGGGCATGGCGGCCTATGGCATCTTGGTTTCATGGCGCTGGTGGTGCTGTGCGTGGTCGGCGGGTTCGCCGCCCTGGGCACGCTGATGTCGGTGGGGCTGATGATGTTGCCGGCGGTGGCGGCGCGGCATTTCGCCGCGGATTTGCCGGGGCAGGTGCGCGCGGCGGTGGCGATGGCGTTGCTGGCATCGGTGGCGGGGCTGCTGCTGTCGTTTCATGCCGATGTGCCGGCGGGGCCGGCGATCGTGCTGTCGGCCGGCGGCTTGTGGGCGGCGGGGCTGCTGGCGGGGCCGCGCGAGAGTTTGCGGGCGCGGGTTTGGCGGCCGCATTACCGGGGATGACATCGGCCAAACCGGGACCGCGCCGTCGGATTTGGGGAAAGGGTCGATGGGCTATCTCGTGCAGAACGAGCGAACCAAGCTGTTGGCCGGATCGCTGGCGACGATCGCCAATTCGGGCTTCACGGTCGGAATATTGGCGCCGCTGGCGACTTTGCTCTACGCTTCCTCCGCTCAGGTGACCATATCCGGACGGACGGTGCTGCTGGGGTCGATCGCCTGGATCGTCACCTGGATCGGCTTGCAGTCGGCGGCGAGGTGGCTTTTGAAGGCATTGCGGGAATGAGCAAACAGGACCTGTTCAATGCGGTCTATTTAGGCGCTCCGGTGGTTCTGCTTGTGCTGGGCTGGGGGGCTGCCTGGTTGCACATGCGCTCCCTGCGCCATCAACAGGACGCCGAGCTGCCCAAGCGCTGAGGCGGCGCTCGCCGCAGGCTGCGAGCGGCAGAGGCGTTGATCGGGCGCGATTCCCCACTGCCTTCGCTGCGCGTCCGGCGTTAGTTTCGCGGCATGCCGATCTCGCCGCGCCACGCCGCCCGCCGCATGGACCTGCACTGGCTGCGCGCCACCGCTTTCACCCTTGTGCTGGTGGGGCTGGTGGCGGCGGCGATGGGGGAGGATTGGCATTTCTCAGCCGCCTCGGCCGGGGCCTGCGTGCTCGGGTTCGGGTTCTTTTACCTCGTGTTCCCGGGCGGGTCGCATTTCGGCGTGACCGTGGCCAACATGCTGGCCGTCTATGCCTGCATCTTCGTTTATTTCCACGAGGCCAATTTCCCCGATGCGCCGGACAGCGTCGCGGCGGCGTCGCTGGGCGTGCCGGTGGCCGGTTTCCTGGTCGGCTGCTTTTTGCGGCGGCGGCAGGTGGCCGGGCTGATCCGGGCGCGGCGCCACCACGAACTGACGCATCTGCCGCGCATGTCGCGCTGGCTGCCGGCGTTGCTGGTGATCGGCGTGCTGGCGTTCCTGGTGCCGCGGCTGGACATGGGCGCCGTGGGGCAGGGCGCGGCGCTGCTGGGGGCCTCGCTGATGATCGCCGGCGTGGTGGGGTGGGCGGCGCGCGACGTGGTGCTGCTGCTGATGGACATCGCCCTGGTGTTCGAGACGGTGGCGGCGCGGGTGGACCGGCTGGTGATGCCGATCGTGGCGTTCCTGACCTTCTATTCGCTGCTGGTGGTGGTGTTCGCCTGTTTCTACCGGATCGCCGAAATGACGGTGGGCGGCCCGATGTTCCTGGTGCACGACCACGCGCAAGAGCTCAGCTTCAGCGAGGCGCTGTATTTCTCGGTGACCACGCTGGCGACGGTCGGCTATGGCGATATTACGCCGGTGGGGCCCTCGGTGCGGGCGCTGGCCACGGTACAGGTGGTTTCGGGTCTGCTGCTGCTGCTGTTCGGCTTCAGCGAAATCATGCGCAGCGGCGGGCCTGACACCGAGCACCGCCGCCACCTGCGCCGCGGCGTCGATGATCAGGAATAGGTCGCCGGGCAGCTAAACCGGCCGTGGCAGGGTGTGCCACAGCCGGATTCGGTCAGAGGCTGGTAAAGTCCAGCTTGCGCCCGCGCAGTGCCGCGGTTGTCGCCTCGCTGATCAGGGCATCGAGTTGCTTGATGCCAATGCCCAGGTTGCGCTGGATCTCATCGCCCACGAACGTCACCGAGGTGCTCTCGGGACCGATCTCTTCATAGTATGCAATGGTCTCTATGTTCACCCTGATCGGAGTTGCAGTCGAACCTTCGGCGGGAACGATGATAAAGGTTGCCATTTGTCTTTCCTGGGTTGTCTTCAGTTTGAAACATTCATTCTATTGTACAGGCTGTACACCGTCCACGCCACCCGAATTCCTGCCGGCGGGCTCGTCACGCGGCGGCGCCGGAGCGCGCGCCCGGCGGCGGTTCGGCCGGCGGCGGTTCGGCCGGCCGCGGTTCTGGCGGCGCGGACCGAATTCCGCCACGAAGCATGCCGAGAGTGCGGCACAGGTGAAGGAGAATCCGATGGCGTGGCGCGGTCGCAAGGTCCTGGTGACGGGCGGGGCGGGGTTCCTGGGGTCGAACCTGTGTCATGCGCTGGCGGCGCGCGGTGCGCGGGTTGTGGCGCTGGACGGGTTCCTGTTCGGCGGCGGCGCCAACCCGGCCAATCTCGATGGCGCCGCGGTGGAACTGGTGCGCGCCGACATCCGCGAGGTCGACCTCCGCCCGATTTGCGAAAATGCCGAGGTCATCTTCAACCTCGCCGCCCAAACCAGTCACATGGGCGGCCAGCGCGACCCGCTGGCCGACATCGCGGTGAACGCGGTCGCACAGGTGCGGCTGATCCAGGCGGTGCGCGAGGCCGCGCCGGAGGCGGTGGTCGTGCACGCGTCCACCCGCCAGTTCTATGGCCGGCCGCTGCATCTGCCGGTGGACGAGGCGCATCCGGTCAACCCGCCGGACGCCAACGGGGTGTCGAAATTCGCCGGCGAGCAGTATTGGATGATCGAGCACCGCACCAGCAAGCGGCCGGTGGTCAGCCTGCGCCTGACCAACTGCTACGGACCGCGGCTGCGCATTCGCGACGCACGGCAGACCTTCCTCGGCATCTGGATTCGGGCGGTGCTGGAGGGGCGCACGTTCGAAGTCTGGGGCGGCGAGCAGTTGCGCGACCTGACCTATGTGGATGACGTGACCGACGCGTTCCTGCGTGCTGCCGAGACGCCGGCGTGCCACGGAGGTATTTTCAACATCGGCGGCTCGCCGCCGGCCAGCCTGAAGCAGCTGGCGGACCTGGTGGTCAGCCTGGGCGGCCCGGATGCCGGCTACACCGTCCGCGAATTCCCCGCTGACCGGGCCAGCATCGACATCGGCAGCTATTACGCCGACGACCGCGCCTTCCGCGCCGCCACCGGCTGGGTGCCGAAGGTGGGCCTGGAGGACGGCATCAGCCGGTCGCTGGAATGGTTCCGGCCGCGGCTGGCGGCATATTTGTGACGGTTCCTGTGATGAGCGGCGTTCCGGTCAGCGTCCCGCAGGCCAATCCCGGCGCCGGGTACCGCGCGCTGCAGGCGGAGATCGACGCGGCGGTGGCCCGCGTGCTTGGCTCGGGGTGGTATGTGCTCGGCGCCGAGGGGCGCGGGTTCGAGGCCGAATTCGCGTCCTGGCTGGGGGTGGCGCATGCGGTCGGCTGTGGCAATGGCACCGACGCGCTGGCGCTGGCGTTGCGCGGCCTCGGGATCGGGCCGGGCAGCACGGTGGCAACGGTGTCGCACACCGCGGTGGCGACGGTTGCCGCTATCGAGATGGCCGGCGCGGTGCCGCTGCTGATCGACATCGACCGGGCGCACTACACCATGGACCCGGCCGAGCTGGAGTCGGTGCTGGCGTGCCCGCCGGCCGGGATGCCGCCGGTGCGGGCGGTGATTGCGGTGCATCTGTACGGGCAGGCGGCCGATTTCGATAGGATCGGGCCACTGTGCGCGCGCCATGGCGTGGCGCTGGTGGAGGATTGCAGCCAGGCGCACGGCGCGACGCTGGGCGGGCAACGGCTCGGCACGCTGGGCAAGGTGGCTTGTTTTTCCTGCTACCCGACCAAGAATCTCGGTGCACTGGGCGATGGCGGCGTGATCGCGACCGGCGATGCGGCGCTGGCCGAGCGCCTGGCGGCGCTGCGGCAGTATGGGTGGCGGCAGCATTACGTGTCCGACGAGGTCGGGGTGAACAGCCGGTTGGATGAGCTGCAGGCGGCGATCCTGCGGGTGAAGTTGCCGCATCTGGATGCGCAGAACAGGCGCCGAGGGGCGATCGCCGGGTGCTACGACGCGGCCCTGGCGGGCGGGCGCATGGCTGGTCCGGTGCGTCGTGCCGGCGCCTTGCATGTGTTTCACCAGTATGTGGTGCGGGCGCCGGAGCGTGCCGCGGTGCAGGCGGCGTTGCGGGCGCGCGGTGTCGGCACGGGGGTGCACTATCCGGTGCCGGTGCATTTGCAGCCCGCCTATCGCGGCCGGGTGGCGCTGGGTCCCGCCGGGTGCCGCGAAACCGAGCGCGCCGCCGCGGAGGTCATGAGCCTGCCGATGTACCCCGAACTGACCGAGCAGCAGGTCGCTTTGGTCTGCGACGCGCTGCGTTCTTTGTAACGAGGTCAAGCGGCCTCCCGGCCCCTTGCGGGTCCAGGGCAGAGCCCTGGCCTTACTTTATTTACGCCAGAGCCAAGGTCACCACACCCGCCCCGATCAGTCCGATTGCCAGCAGGTGCAACGCCGTCAGCGGCTCGCTGAACGCGTAGTGTCCGATCAGCGCCGCGGCGATGTAGGAGACGGCGGTGCAGGGCAGCGCCACCGACATAGGAATGCGCCGCAACGCGACGATGTAGAGCATCGCCGCCCCACCATACAGCGCCAGTCCCACGATGGTCCGCCAGTCCAGCATCTGACCCAGGAAGTCCGGCGCGCCGGCGCCGGCCTTCAGCAGGGTTTGTCCGACCATGCTGGTGGCGATCGCGCCCAGCAGCACCCACCAATAGATCACGCCGCGTCCTGCCGGATGCTGGCGCTGTCGCTGCGTTCGACCAGGCGGACCGTGCCCTGCGGCTTGCCGTTGGCGGAGAGGAAGGTGCGGCCGATATACTCGCCCATGACGCCAAGCACCATGAACTGCACGCCGGAGACCAGCAGGATGACGGTCATGGTGGAGGCCCAGCCGCTCGGCGTGGCGCGCGTGGTGAGGGCCTCGAAAATGGTGGCCGCGGCGCCGAAGCCGCCCAGGGCCGCCATGCCGACGCCGGCCAGGATGGCCAGGCGCAGGGGTGCCAGGGAAAAACTGGTGGCGAGGTTGAGCCACAGCAGGATCAGCCGCTTCAGGGTGTAATTGGAACGGCCCTCGGCGCGCGGCAGGTGGCGCACCTCGATGCTGTCGATGCGCTGGGTCACCTGCATGATCAACCCGTCCACATAGGGATACGGGCCGCGGTAACGGGTGACCGATCGTACCACCAGCGCCGACATGCAGCGGAACGACGACAGGTAAAGGCCGCGCGGCTTGTCCAGCAGCCAGTCCGCCACCGTGTTGGCGAAACGGCTGCCGAGGTTGCGCCAGGCGGCATGCGCCTTCACCGGGTAGCGGGTGTAAACCACGTCCCAGCCGCCCAGGCGGGCGTGGTCGTAGAGTTTCAGCACTTCCTCGGGTGGGTTTTGCAGGTCGTCATCCATGGTGATGACGTAGGCGCCGCTGGCGTGGCGCAGCCCGGTCATGACCGCGTTGTGCTCGCCGTAATTGCGGGCGTGCTCGACATACACCACCGGCACTGCGGCGGTGCGCACCAAGGCGCGGCAGACCTCGGCGGAATTGTCGGGGCTGCCGTCGTTCACCAGCACCACTTCCATGCCGCCTTCCGGGCGCAGCCTGGACAAGGCCTCGACCAGCAGGCCGATGGTGGCGGCGCCGCGATAGACGGGCACGACGATCGAAAGCCCGGGGGCGGCGGCGTCCGGCAGGGCCGCGAGGGGGGCAAGGGGCATGCTGGCCAACTCCTTGGTCATGGGTGCGGTCGCGCTGTTGGGGGCCGGATCGCAATGGCCAGCACCGATCCGCCAGCAGGCAGAGGCACGGGCAGGCGACGCTCGACCCGGGTGATGGCATGCAGCGTCGCATTCAGCCATGGCGAAAACGGGGCGACGTCGGAGGCGGCAGCGTCGCCGCGGGCGAGCAGCTTGCGCTGCAGCACCATCAGCGGCAGCAGCAGACCGTTCCAATAGCGCGCGCGCACGCCGGCGAAGCCTGCCTGTTGCAGCGCTCCGCTTGTGCCGGCGACAGTCCAGCGGCGAACATTGTGCACCTGCCGGTCATGCGCGGAGAGCAACCACGCATAGGCGGGCATGTTGACCACGAGCATGCCGCCGGGCCGCAGCACGCGGCGCAACTCGGCCAGGGCGGACGGGGGATCGACGGCGGCGTGGCACAGCACGTCGGCCGCCAACGCGGCGTCGAAACTGGCATCGGCGAAGGGCAGGGTATTGACGCTGCCGCAGGCGATGGCGGCGCCGCTTTTCGCTGCCGCCCGGCGCGCGGCTTCGGCGGACCATTCCACACCGGTCAGCCCCAGCCCGGGATGGGACGCGCGCAGGCTGGCCAGCAAGCCGCCGGTGCCGCAGCCGGCATCGAGCACACGGCCGCGAACGCCCGCCAACGCGTCGGCCAGCCGGACGTGGAGGGCGCGGTACCACCACATCCGGGCTTCGGCCGCGTCCATCAGGGCGTATTCTTGCGGCTCCATGCGGGTGCTGTGGTGACGGAGGAAAGGAGGAAGGCCAGGGCTCTGCCCTGGACCCGCCAAGGGCCGAGAGGCCCTTGGAACCCAGTAGTTTTAGGGATTTGCTATGAGAGGGGGGCGAGGCGGTGAACCGGTTCACCGCCTCACCCCCCTCTCATAGCAAATCTTTAAGTAGCGGGGTCCAGGGCAGAGCCCTGGCCTTTCTTACAAGAAAGGCGCTGCCCGCTGCAGCAGTTCTTCCAGCCCCGGCTCGTTCGCATCCAGCGGTTTGCCCGGATGGATCACCGAGACCTGGCAGCTCTCGGCCGCCTCGACGAGCTGGCGGTAGCTGCCGGCGGCCGGGTTGATGATGGTGGCCTGCCGGTTGGCATCGTAGCCGAACATGCGGTCGTTGACGCGGATGCACTCGTTGCAACTGCTGCAGCGGGCGGTCTCGATATAGGGCGCGCCGGGCACCGGCTCCGGCTCGGCGGCGAGCTCGGGCGGCGCCGCGACGGGGGCCTCGGCTTCCGCCGGTGCCGCGGGGGCGACCTGAGCGCTCCATGCAAGCTGGGCGGCCGCGACCTGTCGGGCCGCGTGCGAGTTGTTGATGCCGCCCAGTTCCTGCAGGCCGCGCCAGCGGTCCAGGCAGCGCCGCGCCTCGCGCAGCAGCACGTCGTTGGCCAGCACCTTATGCAACCCGCCTTCGTCATCGGCCATGAACAGGAACGGCACAAGCCCGTCCGTAACGGGAAGCGGCCTGGCGACGGCCTCGGCCACCGGCAACAGGTTGCCGTTCCAGCATGACGGCACAATCCGGGCCAGATGCGGCGCCGCGCGGCGGTCGCAGGCAAGGAAGTCGATCAGGGTGAAGGCGACCGTCTCGCCCTGGCGTTGATGCGCCGCGTCTTCCCAGCCGAGCACGTGCAGCGGCCAGTCGTGGTCGGCCTGCGGGTTGGCAGCGATGGAAAACCGCGATGCCCAATCCGGCCCGGCGCCGGGATCATAGGCGAAGGAGGGGAAGGCACGCAATTCGACCGCGGCTGCCGACACCAGATATGGCGGCAGCGGTGCGGTCGCCGGCCCGGCGCCGCTGTAGACGCTGAACAGCGCCGGCCCGCCATGCGCGACCCCGGCCTGCACGCGCGCCAACTGGCCGAGCAGTTGCGATGCGCCCGCCTGCAGCACATACACATCGCCCAGGCCGAGCGCGGTGGCGACGATCGGCCGCGCCCGCAGGCCGAGGGCAGCCATCGAGCCGCCGCCGCCCAGCAGGTCGTCGGTTTGCACCAGGATCTTGAAGGGCAGCCCGGCGCCGAGCGCGCCAATGATCAGCGCCGCCCGCTCGGGCGTCAGGTCGGTGTCGGCAACGCAGACCAGATAGTCGGGGACCAGGGCGCCCGGCGTCTGGCCCGGCAGGCTGTCGCCAAGCCCGGCGAACAGAGCATCGTGGGTGGCCTCGTTGTATTCGCCCGCCAGTTCCAGCCGCGCCATGGCGATGGCCCGCGCCAGTTCGGCCATATCGGGCTGGCGCTCACGCCAGGCCTGCAGCGCCGCCTCGCAACTGTCGAAGGCGAACCCGTACGGCGCGACGCGGCTGCCTGGGAGGGCAACGAAACGCTGCGTCCGCAACACCGACAGCAGCCATTCGATACGCCGGCGCCTTGCCTCGTCCAGCCCGCCTTCCGGGGTGGCGCGGGCGAGCAGACGGGCCATGGCGTCGAAGTCGAAGCTGGACGCGAACCCCGACCCCATCGCCGCCCGCAACCGTTCCGGGCTGCGCGCCTCCGCCGAGGCGGCGAAATCGGCTTTCAGGATATCGTCCAGCCCAGTCACCAGGGTGCCGACCGTCTCGCGCACCTGCTCGGTCTTTTCCCGCTGGCGCTCGCTCCACGCGTGCGCGACCAGGCGCGCGGGCAGCATCCGGTCGCAACCCGCCAGCGCAGCGTCACGCGGCAGCGCGAGGAACAGCCGGTCGAGGCTTTCGCGCACCGCCGGATCGGCGGCGAGCAGGGCCGCCGACGCCGTGTCCCACGCCGCCGCCAGACTGACCACCGTGCCCTCGGCAACGAGGTGGCGCAAGGCATGTTCCATGCGCCTGGCGTGGCCGCGCAAGCGCTCCGCCGCCTCGCCCTCGCCGGCAACCGCCACATAGAACAGCGCCGACAGGCTGCGTGCCGGCGCGCCGGGCGTCAGCAGCAGCGGAAAATCATGCCGCAGGGTTGCGAGGTCGCGATAGGGCGCGAGCGGCGCCGGCAGCAGGCCGCGCCCCTCGACCGGTTCCAGCGCGCCGGAGGAAAGGCGCCCGGTCAAGTAGAACGCGAGTTGGTCCTGGTGTGCGACGTGCATGTGCTTCTGCTTTGTCCGCGTGACTCAGCCGGCGTGCGGCGCCGGCGCGGCATGCGCGGCCTGCGGCCAGATGGTGAACTTGTCGAACTCGGCCTCCAGCCCGGCGCGGATGCGCTCGGGCGAGCGCTCCTGCGCGCCGCTGCGCAGGTCTTCGTAACAGGGCACGTCGGGGTTGTGATACAGGATGCCGACCGGGATCGGGTCGTGCGTGGACGCCACCGCGCGTGCGGCTGCCAGGTCGCTGGGATCGTGCTCAAGCTGGTTGCGGTAAATTTTTGCCAGGCCCGGGCTGATGGAAAGCCCGCGCGCGTGGTGCAGCAGGCGCACCCGTTGCGGATCCTGGATGTAGGGCTCAAACATCTTCGGCAGCCATTCCGGGCAGCGCTGCAGGATGCGCACGAACGAGAAGCCGCGGTGGTGGTAGGCGGCGCGCAGGATGTCGTAGAGCACCTCCGGAATCCAATCGACCGCCTGCGCCACGAACGAAACGTTCTCGACGCCGAGGGTCACCTGCAAGGGCTGCAAAGCTTCAAGATAACTGCCGCGCGGGGTGGTGTTGCTGCGGGTGCCAATCGGCGAGGTCGGCGAGGCCTGCTTTTTGGTCAGGCCGTAGATCTGGTTGTCGTGCAGCATGACCGTGAGGTTCATGTTGTAGCGGATGGCGTGAATCCAGTGCGCCGCGCCGATGCTGCAGCAATCGCCGTCGCCGGTGTTGACGAACACCGTCAGGTCCGGTCGCGCCATGCGCACACCCTCGGCGATCGGCAGGGCGCGGCCGTGGATGCCGTGCAGCCCGTAGGTGCGCATGTAGTGCGGGAACCGGCTGGAGCAGCCGATGCCGGAGACGAACACGGTTTTTTCCGGCCGCAAATCCTCGTCGCGGCACAGGCGCTGCACCGCGGTCAGGATGGCGTTGTCGCCGCAGCCCGAGCACCAGCGCGGCACCCCGCTCTGGTAATCCTCCAGCGCATGGTGTTCGTCGTGCAGGCGCAGCAGGCATTCGGTGGCGTCGGTCATGAATCTTCCCCCGGTCCGGCGGCGAGTTTTTCGAGAACGACGCGGCGGATGGAGCCCGGCTTGATCGGCTGCCCCTTCACCTCGCTCCAGCAGTCAATGTCGATCAGCGTGCGCGCCCGCAGCAGCATGGCGAGCGCGGAATAGCGGCGGTTGTCGGCGTCGATCATCGCGTCGTCCGGCCGGTCGCTCCAGTTCGCCTCGATGGACAGCACCTGGCCGAAGCGCTGCATGATCGCTTTCAGGCCGGGTTGCATCGGTTGCAGAAACGTCAGGTGCAGCGACGACACGCGATGGCCTTCGGCGCGCAACCCGTCCACCGCTTCCTCGATGGCGCCGCGGGTGCTCCCCCAGCCGACCACCAGCAAATCGCCATCGGCATCGCCATGCACCACCGGCGGGCGCAGGGTTTTCTGCAGCGTGGCAAGCTTCAGGCTGCGGGCGCGGATGCTTTCCTGGTTGCTCTCGGGATCGTAGGCGACGCGGCTGGCGCGGTCATGCGCCAGCCCGGTGAGCGTATGCATGCCGCCCGGCTGGCCGGGGATGAACCGGCGCGACAGGCCGGTGACCGCATCCCAATCGTAGGGCCGTGCGCCCGGGGCCACCCGGCTCTGGTCGGCGGGGGCGGCAAGCCAGGCCTCGTCGAAACCCGGGCGCGGGATCGGCTGCTGCGAGGTGGCGAGCGAGGCGTCCGACAGCACCACCACCACCATGCCGAAGGTCTCCGCCAGCTTGCGGGCGGTGATGACGGAATAGAAGCATTCCTCGATGGTCGACGGCGCGATCACCACTTTCGGCGCGTCGCCATGGCTGCCGAACATGGTGGTGAGCAGGTCGCCCTGTTCGACCTTGGTGGGCTGGCCGGTGCTCGGCCCGCCGCGTTGCACGTTCACCACCACCAGCGGGATTTCGCCCATCACCGCAAGGCCGATGCCCTCCTGCTTGAGCGAATAGCCGGGGCCGGAGGTGATGGTGACGGCGCATTTGCCGGCATAGGAGGCGCCGAGAGCGAAAGCGCAGGCGGCGATTTCGTCCTCGGCCTGGTGCACCAGTCCGCCGACTTTCTCGAACACGTCGCTGAGGTAATGCGAGGCCGAGGTCGCCGGGGTGATCGGATACATGGCACAAACCTCCATGCCGGAGGCCAGGATGCCGAGCGCGAGCGCGGTGTTGCCGTTGACCACGATCTGCGGCGCGGTCACCGGGGAGGCGGGAATGGCGAAGCGGAGATCGAGGTTTTCCTGTGTCCAGTCGAACCCGGCTTCCAGCAGTTTTACGTTCTGCGCGACGACGCCTTTGTCTTTCTTGCCGAAGGCCAGCGCGATCTGTTCACGCGCCAGCGCCAGGTCCAGGCTGTAAATGCGGCACAGCATGCCGAGGGCGAACATGTTCTTGCCGCGCCGCGCGTCGGAGACGAGCTTGCGGCACTCAAGCTCCATCGGAATTTCGCGCACATCGTAGCCGGCGGCGCGCAACTGGCCGTGCACCTGCACATAGGCGGCGGCGATGCCGGGGTCGCGGTCGCTGCGCCACATGTTTTCCAGCAGGATGATGCAGCCCGGCTTCAGTTCGCCGGCCCGCACCCGGCCAAGCAGCACCTGCTCGTTAAACGCGACCACCAGGTCGGTCTCGCCGCCGCCGTTGGTGACCGGGCCGGCGCCGAGGCGGATGCGGTTGCCGCTGGCGCCCGCGGTGCTGCGTGCCGGTGGGCGGATTTCGGCGGGGATGATCTCCACGGTCCACACGCCGTTGCCGGTGCGCGCGGCGATGGCGCCGAGCGCCTGGCCGCAGCGTTGCGCGCCTTCGCCGGAATCACTGATGATTTCGACGATGTGCTCGGACAGCACCACCGGCGCGCCGGCGGCAGCCCGGACGTCATGTTCGATCGTAACCGCGTCGTTCATATGTGCCTCGGGCAGGTCAGGCGATACGCAAGCGAACAAAACAGCGTTCCTGGCGCGGGATACCGAACACGGCGTCGGTCAGGTCGGTGGGGAGAGGCCGCAGGTCGGACAGGCCCAGATACGCCTTCATGCTGCGCGCGGCGCGCCGCCCGGCCCCCATCGCCTCGATGACGGTCGCCGCCCCGGTGACGATGTCGCCGCCGGCGTAGACACCCGCCAGCGAGGTGGCGAGGTTTTCGTCCACCGCGATGTAGCCGCGCTTGTCCAATGCCAGACCCGAGGTCTGGCCGATGATCGGGTTGGCGTTGGTGCCGATGGCGAAGACGATCTGATCGACCTCGATGTCGTGCTCGCTGCCCGGCACCGGCACCGGGCGGGCGCGGCCGGAGCGATCGGGTTCGCCCAGAACCATGCTCTGGCAGCGCAGCGCGCGGACGTTGCCGCGCCCGTCGCCGAGCACCTCCACCGGCGCGGTCAGCCAATGGAATGCGATGCCTTCCTGTTCGGCGTGATGCACCTCCTCGGCGCGCGCGGGGCATTCGGCGCGGCTGCGGCGGTAGATGCAACTTACCTTCTCGGCGCCGAGCCGCAGGCAGACGCGCATCGCATCCATGGCCGTGTTGCCCGCGCCCACCACCGCCACATGCCGGCCGAGCGGCAGCGGCGTGTCGACGGCGGGGAAGTCGCGGGCGCGCATCAGGTTGCAGCGGGTCAGCAATTCATTGGCCGACAGTACGCCGTTCAGCGAATCGCCGGGAATGCCGAGCATGGCCGGATAGCCGGCGCCGGTGCCGATGAACACGGCGTGGTAGCCAAGCTCGTCGATCATCTGCTCGATGGTGAACAGGCGCCCGACCAGGGTGTTGCATTCGAAGCTTACGCCGAGGCGCCGCATCGCCTCGATTTCGGCATCCACCACGCTGTTGGGCAGGCGGAAATCGGGAATGCCGTAGCGCAGCACGCCGCCGGGCAGATGGAATGCCTCGTAGACCGTGACGTCGCAGCCGGCTTTCGCCATGTCGGCCGCACAGGCCATGCCGGCGGGGCCGGAGCCGACCACGCCGACGCGGAACCGGTTGGGCTCGATATGCGGCCTGCGCGCCCAGCCCTCGGCAATGGCGCGGTCGCCGACGAAGCGTTCCAGCCTGCCGATGGCCACCGGCTCCAGCACGTCGCCGACGATGCACACGCCCTCGCACTGGCTTTCCTGCGGGCAGACGCGGCCGCACACAGCCGGCAGCAAATTGGTGCGCGCCAGCACGTCATAGGCGCCGCTTATGTCGCCGTCGGAGATGCGGGAGATGAAGCCAGGGATGTCGATGCCCACCGGGCAGCCGCCGGTGCAGGCAGGCTCCGGGCAGACCAGGCAGCGTTGCGATTCCAGTTTCGCCTCGGCCTCGTCGTAGCCGAGGTTCACTTCCTCGAAATTGCCCCGCCGGACCAGCGGGTCCTGTTCGCGCACCGGCGTACGCTGCTGCGGGATGCTGCGGATGGTTCGTTTCGGGGCCATTTTTCTGCCTGTTCGCTTCGATCAGGTCGCGGCCAGCAGGGCGCGCATGCGGCAGGTTTCCGACCAGCGCGCCACGGCGGCCTTTTCTTCCTCGGCGTAGCGGCGCAGGCGCGTCATCAGATCGTCGAAATCCACCAGGTGGCCGTCGAAATCCGGTCCGTCCACGCAGGCGAACTTCACCACATCGCCGAGCTTCACCCGGCAGCCGCCGCACATGCCGGTGCCGTCCACCATGATCGGGTTGAGGCTGACCATGGTGCGGATGCCGTGCGGCCGCGTGGTTTCGGCGCAGGCTTTCATCATTACCGGCGGGCCGATGGCCACCACCTCGTCGATGTCGGGATGGGCGGCGATGGCCTGGCGGATGCCGTCGCTGACGAAGCCCTTTATGCCCGCAGAGCCGTCATCGGTGCACAGGATGACCTCGTCGCAGACGGCGCGGAACCGGTCTTCCCAGAACACCAGGCTCTCGGTGCGGAAGCCGAGGATGCCGATGACCGTCGCTCCGTTCTGCTTGAAGCCGCGCGCCTGCGGATAGATCGGCGCGACACCTAGGCCGCCGCCGACGCAAACCACTGTTTTGGCGTCGCTGAGATGCGTCGGCACGCCCATCGGCCCGACCAGCGCATGCAGGCGGGTGCCGACGTGGCAGGTCTGCTGCATTTCCTTCGTGGTCTTGCCGACCGCCTGGATGACCAGGGTGACGGTGCCGTCGCGCGCGTCGAAATCGGCGATGGTGAGCGGAATGCGCTCGCCCTCGGGATGTGACATCACAATGACGAACTGTCCGGGCCGCGCCGCCCGCGCCATCATGGGATGGCGCACGGCGAGCAGATAGGTGACATCGGAGAAGTCTTCCCGCCGGACGATTTCGAATCCGGCGTCGGTCTGATTTTGTGGCATCGGGCGCCTCCTCCCTTCGGTGCGAGGCGGAACGTCACGTGAGGCGGGCAGATCACCGGTATGTGACCCGCATATGTGACCGGCACGGATGTCATTGTTCCGAGTTCAAATCCTTGATATGGATCAACCGCCCCTATGCGCGCCCGACATGTCTTGCCGCCACCAGGGGGAGGCCGCATGACGGTGCCCAGAAACCATGACGGTGCCCAGAGACACCAACTCTTTTCTTCCACGCCTGGAGGCGTTCGCCACCGGCGGTGCGACGACCGCCGCCGCCCTTGCCCTGTTCGACAGCCTGCCCCCCGTCGCCTTGGCGAACCTGCAAGGCCGTTGGCGCGGCGCCGGTGTTCCCACGGGGCACGAAATGGACGGGTTGCTGGAACGCTTCGGCTGGTACGGCAAGGAATTCAACGGGCCGGACGATGTGCACCCGCTGCTGTTTGCAGGCAGCCAGGGTGGGATTTTCGCGGTCAACCCGGCTTTCGTGCCGATGCGGCTGGTCAGGCGTCACATCGGCTGGTTTCATACCGGATTATCCAGGACTTTCTTCGCCTCGCTCGGCCGTTTGGCGAGAACGCGAAAGCCGGCGGCACGGCTGCGGATGATGGAGTTCCGCGGCGTCATGACGGCGGCGATGATCTACGACAGCCACCCGATCATCGACATGTTCCGGCTGCTGGATGCCGATACGGTGCTTGGCCTGATGGATATGCGGGATATGGCGCGGCCATTCTTCTTTGTTCTTCGGCGACAAAGAAATCAAGGAGAGGGCTCTGCTGAACCCGCCACAGCGCGGCCGGCGCATGGCCCGCTTGACCCCATGACGTGAGGCGTTTGCGGCAGCGCCCTGCCTGCCCCACTGTCTGCCTGCCCCACTGTCTGCCTGCCCCACGGTCTGCCTACCCCGCGGTCTGCGGCACCAAAACCTCCGCCCCGGGCCGTGCCGCGACCTCAGCCTCGGTCAGCATCCGCCAGGCGCCGCCGGCCAGAATCTCGCAGGGCCGGAACCGCGCCTTGTAGGCCATCTTGCGGCTCTCCGGCACCCAATACCCCAGATACACATAAGGCAACCCGCAACGGCGCGCGCGCTCGATCAGCCACAGGATGGTGTAGCTGCCAAGTGACCGCCGCTCCTGCTCGGGGGCGAAATACGAGTACACCGCCGACAGCCCGTCGCCGAGCCGGTCGGTCAGACAGGCGCCCACCAGCCGGTCGTTTTCATCGCGAAACTCGGCGATGAAGGTCTCGATCGGCGTGTCCTCCACCATGGCGCGGTAGTCGTAGAAACTCATGGTGGCCATGTCGCCGTCATGGTGCCGGGCCTGCTGGTAGCGCTGGAACAACTGGTACTGCTCGGCGCTGGCGCGCGCCGGCACCTCGAAACCTGACAGCCCGGCATTGGCTTTCATGATGCGCCGCAAGGTGCGGTCGGGCTGGAAATCGGCGACCCGCACCCGGATCGGAATACAGGCGTTGCAGCCCGGGCACACCGGCGCATAGGCGATGTTGTGGCTGCGCCGGAACCCGGCGCGCGACAGACGGTCGTGCAGCACGTCCAATTCCGGGCCGGTGATTTCGGTCACCACCTTGCGCTCGGTGCGCCCGGTCACGTAGGGGCAGGGCAGGGGCGCGGTGGTATAGAAAAACTGCGGGCGCCGTGGCGGCTTGTACGTCATGCGTGCGGAAACCCTCCCGAATGCATGTTCCAGCCCGCCCCGGGCGGCGTCAATGGCGGCATCACGTTTGCGCGGGCTTCTGCGAGTGCGTCGGCGCGCACCACCACCAGCCCGGACACCAGGTCGTGCAGGGTGCGATGGCGGGTGGTCAGCAATGCCACCACCAGCAACACCGCGCCGAGCGCCAGGGTGACGTAGAATCCGATCACGCTCACCAGCGCTTCCAGCATGTCCGGGCGTCCGAGGTCGATGTCGCGCCGCACCACCAGACCCATCAGTGCCTGCCCGGGGGTGGCGGAGCGAGGGCTCGCCAGGAACAGAAAATGATACAGCGGCGCCACCGCCGGCAGCAGCGCCAGCAGCGGCAGGGCAAGGCCGAACGTCAGCACGCCGAGCAGCACCAGCCCCGCCCACAGTCCCAGCACGATCGCGGCGATCAGCAGCACATCGATGAAAAAGCCCAGCACCCGGCGGATCAGCACGCCGCGGGTCAGCCAGTCATCCAGCCGGGCGGCCTCGATCCGCGGGCCGGAAGGCGCCGCGCCTTGCTGCAAGGACCGCTCGCTCATCGCGTGCCTCCGGGCATGGGTTCGGGCGTCAGGGTCAGGCGGGCGGCGACCGTGTCGGGGCGGGCCGGGATCATCACCGTTCCGCCGTCGCGCCAGCGCGGCACGAAATTGCGCGCGAGCGGGCTGAGCACGTGGCCGGACTGGCCGGGCTCGACCAGGAACAGGCTGCGGTCCAGGTCGGCCAGGTCGTAAACGCCACGGAACGAGGCGCCGTGCGTCGCTTCCAGCGAACCCGGTCGCATGCCGGACCGCAACAAGGTGGAATCGTCGCCGGGGGCGGGGATGCGGACCACGGCAAACCGCCGCAGCAGCGGAATCGCGCCCAGGATCGGGTGGGCGAACACCACCTCGTGCGCCGCCCCCCAGCGCCAGGCGGCAGGGTCAGGCCCGAAGCGCGCCGCCAGATCGTAAATGGACTGCTCCAGCGCGACCGGCAGCAGGGTCGCGCAATCGCCGCCGCACAGCACGCCGCCCCCGGGGCCAAGCGCGCTCGGGATCAGCGCCGTCCAGGGTGCGGCGGCGGCGGCCGATCCGGCCGGCACGCCGGCGCGCACCAGGATGTCGAAATACAGGCGCTGCATCCAGGCGTTGAAAATCAGCGGCTGCGGCAGTGTGTCGGCGGTGTTTCCGTCCCAGTCGGCCAGCAGCGCGATCGCGCGGCCGGCGAGTTGCGACGGTGCCCGCACGGCGCGTAGCCGGGGCAGCAGGTCGCGGGCCACCAGATCGACCGTATCGACCTGCATGGCGGCGAAATCCGCCGCGCTGAACCGGCCGCCCCGGTCCAGCAGGTCACGAATCCGCCTGGCCCTGGCGTCGTCGAACCAGTCGCGGCCAAGATCGGGGGTGAAGTCCGGCGGAGCGACGCGCTCGTTGGCGTTCACCAACCGCCCGCTCGCCGGCGCCACCACATGCGGCAGCGCCTCGCCGCTGGCGTAGCCGGTCCAGTCATGGCTGCCGTCGGCTCCTGGCACCGGGCGGCTGCCGTCGCCGGCGCGGCGCAGTGGCACCCGCCCGGTGACGAACAGGCCGATGCCCTGGCGATCGGCCACCAGCAGGTTCTGCACCGGCGCGGTGATCAGCGCCGCCGCGCGCCCGGCCTCGGCCACGCTGGCGGCGCGGTTCAGCGCCAGGAGCCCCGGCGCCGCATCGCCCGGTTCGAGATTGGCCGCCGCCAGCGCCAGTACCTTGTCGGAGGGACCAACCAGGTCGCTGACCACCGGGCCGTGCCGGGTTTCGCGCACCAGCAGCATCTCGTTCGGCGCGCCGCGCACCACGATGGGCTCGGGCCGCACGGTGTAGGGGCGGGGCCCGTCCGGGGTCAGATAGGCAGTGTCGCCGGAGGGCGTCTCGATGAACAGGTCCTGGGTGTCGGCGCCGGTGGTGGTGAAGGTCCAGGCGATGTGGCCGTTATGGCCCAGCACGATGAAGGGCACGCCCGGCGCGGTGGCGCCGGCCAGGGTGCCCTCCGGGGTGTCGATGCGGGCGAGAAACCAAATGCCGGGCAGGCCGAAACCCAGATGCGGGTCGCCGGCCAGCAGCGGCGCGAAGCTGGCGCTGTGCTGCCCGTCCACCGCCCATTCGTTGCTGGCGGTGGGCGGCAGAGTGAAGGGGTCGGGGAAGCCCGGCAGAACGGCGGCGAGGCGGGTGGCCACGCCGGCCAGGCCAGGGTCCAGTGCTGCCTGGGGCTGCCCCGCGCCGCCGGCGCCGCGCGGCCACAGGGCCTCGATCACCGGATCCGGCAGGTGACCGGCCAGCGACAGCCGCGCCAGCTCGGTGCGCCAGTTGCCTGACAGCCACACCCCCATGGTGCGGCCCCATAGCAGGCTGTCCACCGGCGTCCAGGGCCGCGGCGGGCCAAGCACGAGAAACTCGGCGGCGGCGAAACGCCCGCGGGCGGCGATCCAGGCGTTCACCCCGCGCGCATAGGCTTCCAGCATGGCCCGGGTGTCGGCCGGCAGGGTGGGATAGTCGGAGGCCGCGCGCGCGCGCAGCCCGAGCGTGCGCATCATCCGGTCGAGCGGCAGGGTGGCCGGTCCGGCGATTTCCGACAACTCGCCGCCGGCAGAGCGCCGCATCAGGTCCATTTGCAGCAGCCGCGCGCGCGCGTGAACAAAGCCCAGCGCCTCGGCGGCGTCCAGGGCGTTGGCGGCGCGGATATGCGGAATGCCGTCGGGGTCGATGTCCACGCTCGCCGGCGCCGCCAGCCCGGGCAGCGTGGCCCGCAGGTCGCCGCCGGGCAGGGTCATCCATAGCAGCACCGCCGCCGTGGCGGCGGCCAGCAGCGGCACGGCCAACGCCACGCCGAGCAGGCGAAGCAAGAGTCGGCGGGAGAGGCGGAGGGAGAAGCGCATGCGCGACAGGTAGCGATGCCATGCGTCCAGTGGAAGGGACAACCGGACAAGACGAGGGGCTGAGCCGGCGGCGGTGGCGGTATTCAGTGCTATATCTGCGTCCCGGCCGGGACTGTCCCGGCCGGCGCCGATTCGCGCGAGGTGCGACCATGTGGCTGCTGACCACTTTCGGCTTCTTCAGCATCGTCGAGAAGCCCGAGGACCGCGCCGCCGGCACCCTGACCGTGCGCGCCCGCGTGCGCAGCGATCTCGCGTCGCTGCGCACGAAATACCTGCCCGCCCTCGGCGAGATCGTGTCCACCCCGGAACACGACTACGCTTGGCGCGCCCGCGTCGCCAAGGCCGATCTGGCCGAGGCGATGGGCGGCATCGCGCGCGACATCGACTACGCCAATTTCAAAAGCGAGGTCGCCCAGCGCATGGGCTACGCCCGGGAGCAGATCTACCACGAGGTCTGGGAGGCGATCATGGCGCTGCAGCAGCCGAAGCCGGACGGCAAACAGTAGCCGCCCCCCGCTGGCCGGTGACGCGCTGGCCGGTGACGCGCTGGCCGGTGATGCGCTGGCCGGTGATGCGCTGGTCGTCTGGCCGGGTCAGACGTGCTGGCCGCCGTTGATATGCAGTTCGGTGCCGGTGACGTAACTGGCATGCGGGCCGCACAGGAATCGGATGGCGTCCGCCACTTCCTCCGGCCGGCCGAGCCGGCGCATCGGCACTTCGCGCTCGGCGAAGGCGGCGGTGCCGGGGGAGAGGATGGCGGTGTCGATTTCGCCGGGGCTGATGGCGTTCACCCGCACACCGCGCGGCGCGAACTCGGCCGCCATTTCCCGCGTCAGCGTCAGCAGCGCGGCCTTGGAGCAGGCATAGGCGGCGCCGGCATAGGGGTGCACACGCGAGCCGGCGATGGAGGTGACGTTGACGATGGTGCCCTGCGCATCCGCCAGCACGTCGATCAGGCCGCGCGCCAGCAGGGCAACGGCGAAGATATTGACGGAAAACACCGCATTCCAGATGTCGCGGTCGGAGTTGAGCACGCCGAGGCGCGCCCCCTCCGGGCCCTTGGGGGAGATGCCGGCGTTGTTGATCAGCGCATCCAGCCGCCCGTCCGGCAGGCGGGCGCGGATTTCGGCAATGCCCGCCTCCAGCGAGGCCGGGTCGCCGATGTCGCACTGAACATGGTCCTGCGGCCCCCCCGCCCAGGGACAGCGCGGCGAGAACGCCTGTCGGGAGATGGTGATCACGCGCCAGCCATCCTCGGAGAAAGCGCGGGCGGTCGCATGGCCGATGCCACGGCTGGCACCGGTCAGCACGAGGGTCTGTATGGTTGACATGATCATGCATTCTCCTCTGGCGCGCCGGCCTGGGCAAGCGCGAACTGCAAGTGCGGATGGCAGGTTTAAGCAAGGCTCGTGCCCGTGAAGGAGAATGCCCTGAAACAGTCGCTTGAGACTCTCGTTGTCGGCACCGCCGGCCGCGGCCTGGTCGAGATCACCGCCCAGGTGCGCCGCTTCGCAGCCTCTGCCGGCGTCGCTACCGGCCTGCTGACGCTATGGTGCCGGCACACCTCGGCCTCCTTGCTGGTGCAGGAGAACGCCGACCCCAACGTCCGCCGCGACCTCGAAGCCTTTTTCGCCCTTCTCGCCCCCGAGGCGCCCGGGCGCTATGGGCACGAAGCCGAGGGGGCGGACGATATGCCCGCCCATCTCCGCGCCGCCCTCACCCAGACCCAGCTTTGCATCCCGGTCGCTCAGGGGCAGCCGGTGCTGGGCACCTGGCAGGGCATCTATGTGTGGGAACACCGCAAGGCGGCGCATCGCCGCGAGATCGTTCTGCACCTCATCGGTGTCTGATTGTCTGCAAAGCCGGTCCGTTTCATTTCACGCTTGGCGTGACCCCGGCTCAACCGGCGCCACCGTTCTTGGAATCGAGGGCGAAAACGATCCCCGACCGCTCCCGCAGCACGGCCACGATGCGGTCGAACGCCGCCCGGTCCGCGGCGGACAAGTCGGACGTGAGCCGCGCCGCATACTCGCGCGCCAGCGGCACGATTTCGGTATAGATGCGCTTCCCCAACTCGGTGAGCGACAGGAACGCCTCACGCTTGTCGTCCCGGTTCGGCAGGCGCGACACCAGGCCATGGCGTTCCAGGTCGGTCACCGCGCGCGACACCATGGTCTTGTGCATATGCGTCCGCTCGCCGATGCCTTTCGAGGTCAGCGTGCGGTGCTGTCCCAGCATGGCGATCACCCGCCATTCCGGAATGCTGATGCCGAATCGCTCGGAATACAGCCGGGCGAACCCCTGGCTGACGATGGTGGCCAGCACATTCAGCCGGTACGGCAAGAACTCTTCCAGGACCAGCACGTTGTCCGCCGGCAGCGCCCGTGCCGCGGCCTTGGGTCGGGTTGAAGTCGCCATCTTGCTACCCCGCACACGCGCGCGCTGCTTGCTGCCGCGCGCCTTGAAAGCAGAATGATACCGGGCTCCCGGCGCACCGCAATGCCGCGTGCGCGGCCTTAACGGGATCGTATGGGTTGACCGGCGATAGTCGGGCCGTCAGCATTGCCTGCATATCGTCGCTGCCTGCACATCGTCATTGCCTGCACATCGTCCCAACGGCCAGGACAGCGTATGGCGAGCCCGCACATTCGTCCGACCTTCGGCTACCGGCGCTCCGCCGACCAGGACGTTTCCATGCCCGTGCGCCGCCCGGTCGTCGTGGTGGGCGGCGGCCCGACCGGATTGAGCCTGGCCATCGACCTCGCGCTGCAGCGCGTGCCGGTGGTGCTGCTCGACGATGACGACACCATCAGCGCGGGCTCGCGGGCCGTCTGCTATGCCAAGCGGACCCTGGAAATCTGGGACCGGCTGGGCCTCGGCGAGGGGGTGGTGGCCCAGGGTGTCGGCTGGCGGCATGGCTGGGTGCACCACGGCAACCGGCTGGTTGACGAGTTCGACCTGCTGAGCGAGGCCGGTCACAAGATGCCGGCCTTCATCAACCTCCAGCAATACCTGCTGGAGGAAACCCTGATCGCCCGCGCGCACGAGCTTCCGGGGCTCAAGTTGCGCTGGCGCAACCGGCTGATGGGCATGACCGCGGCGTCCGACCATGTGGCCCTGCGGGTGGACACGCCGGACGGGCCCTACGATTTGGAATGCGAGTGGCTCCTGGCGGCCGACGGGGCACGCTCGCTGGTGCGCCGCCTGCTCGGCCTGGAGTTCATCGGCCAGACCGTCCGCGACCGGTTCCTGGTCTGCGATGTCGAGACCGACACCGATTTCCCGAACATGCGGCATTTCTGGTTCGACCCGCCGTTCCACCGCGAGCGCTCGGTGCTGCTGCACCGCCAGCCGGGCAAGCTGTGGCGCATCGACCTGCAACTGGGCTGGTATGCCGACCCGGCGGCCGAACAATCGCCGGAGCGGGTGGCGATGCGGCTGCGCCGCATTCTGGGCGAGGACGCCACGTTCCGGGTGGAATCGGCCGAGGTCTACACGTTCGAGTGCCGGCGGCTGGAGCACTTCGTGCACGGGCGGGTGCTGTTCGCCGGCGACGCGGCCCACCAGGTTTCGCCCTTCGGTGCGCGCGGCGCCAATTCCGGCGTGCAGGACGCCGACAATCTGGCCTGGAAGCTGCGCCTGGTGCTGGCCGGACTGGCACCGGCGGGGCTGCTCGACAGCTACGACCGCGAACGGGTGGTGGCGGCCGACGAGAACCTGCGCGACGCGGCCCAGGCGGCGGAGTTCATCGCCCCGCGCTCACCCATGGCACGCGCCCTGCGCGACGCCGTCCTGCACCTGGCCGGAAGGTTCAGCTTCGCCCACGATCTTATCAACAGCGGCAGGCTGTCCGAGCCGACGGTCTACGTCAACTCGCCGCTGAGCATGCCGGACGCCCCGTCCGACAGCTTCGCCGGCGGCGTGCCGTTGGGCGCACCCTGCAGCGACGCGCCGCTGGAGCGGCAGGGAAGGGCGGAGTGGCTGCTGCATCATCTGGGGTTCTGTTTTACCGCCCTTGTGTTCGATGCGGCGCCGTCGTCCGAGCAGATCGAGGGCCTGGCCGCGCTGGCGGTGCCGGTCCGCACTCTGGTGCTGTGCCGGCACGCGGCGACGGAGGCGGATGCAACGGGACTGTCTGACACGGCGGGGCTGGCACATGACCGCTACGACGCACGGCCCGGCACCACCTACCTGATCCGTCCCGACCAGCACGTGGCGGCGCGCTGGCGCCGGTTCGACCCGGCGGCCATCGCCGCGGCGCTGGCGCGCGCGACCGGTGCCGCGGAGGCCCCATGAAGCTCGACACCACGCCGCGGCTGGCCGATCCGGACGGGATTTTCACCGCCCTGGCCCGCTCCTACCGCCACCTCGACGACGCGCAGGCCCGCGCGTTCGACGCCAGGCTCATCCTGCTGCTGGCCAATCATATCGGCGATACGACTGTGTTGCGGGAGGCGATGGCGATCGCCGGGGAGGGGCTGGTGCCGCGGAATCAGGATGCGGATGTCGATGCGGTGCCCTGAGATGGGACGTGACCGGGGCGCGGCCCATGGAACCGAATGTTTGGTTCAGGCACGGGGTTTAGTGCAGGCGCGGACCTCGGAGAAACGTCGTTCGATCGGCTGAGGTGACGCGCACGGTCTGGGCGCTGCCGTCACGCCCGACCCGCAGTACCACCGGGGCACCGGCGGTGCCCACCGACCAGACGCGGCGCCACAGGCTCGCCAGGTCGTTCACGTCCTCGTCGCCGACCGCCAGGATGCGGTCGCCCTGGCGCAATCCGGCGCGCTCGGCCGGGCCGCTTGTGGCCGTGCCACCCACCACCAATCCGCCGTCGCTTTCCATGGCATACAGGCCGAGCCAGGGGCGGGGGGCCGCCTTGGTGCGGCCCATGGTCAGCAATTCGTCCAGAATCGGGCGCAGCAGCCCGATCGGCACGATCATGTTCATGTCCATCGGCCGCTTGCCGTCGCCCTGCTGCAAAATGAGCGAGCCGGTTCCCAACAGCTTCCCGTCCTTGCCGATCACCGCGGCGCCGCACCAGAACGGGTGCGCCGGGGCGGTGAAGAACGCCTCGTCCAGCAAATATTCCCAGTAGCCGGCAAATTCCTGTTTGGCGACGATCTTGGCTTCGACCGCGTGTTCCCGTCCGCCGCCGGCGGCGACGATGATCGGCGTGCCCAGGCTCACGCTGTCGGAATCGCCGAGCTCGAGCACCGGCAGGTTCAGCCGGCCCAGCGCCTGCACCAAGCCGAATCCCGTTGTCTGGTCGAACGCCAGCGCATGGCCGGGCACCGCGCGCCCGTCGGCGGTGATCAGCCAGACGGTTTCGGCCTCGGTGATCAGGTAGCCCATGGTGAGCACCAGCCCGTCCTCGCGGATCACCGCGCCGCTGCCCAGGCGTTCAGTGCCGAGGGAGCCGGCGGTGAAGGCGTCAGCGGGCACGCTGGTGCGCAGCCCGACGACGGACCGCAAAGTGCGTTCCAGATCGAAGCCGTACTCGTCGGGGTCCGGCTGGAGGTTTGCCGGAATCTCCCAGTCGGGTTCGTCCATGGTGGTCTGCGGGTCCTCGGGTTCGGACATGACCGGGACAGTATAGCGGAACCATCCATCCACGAAACCCGCTCGCCCCGTTGCAAGCACGGCGGGTTCTGCGAGGGTGCGGCGATGACCGAGATCTATATCGACGGCGACGCATGTCCGGTGCGCGAGGAAGTGTATCGGGTGGCGGGCCGCCTGGGCCTGGTGGTGCACGTGGTGTCGAACGGTTCACGCCCGATCCGTCCGCCCGGACTGCCCAATGTGCGCATGGTGGTGGTTGGCCAGGGGGCGGATGTCGCCGATGACTGGATCGCCGAACGGATCGGCCCGGGCGACGTGTGCGTCACCGCCGATATTCCGCTGGCGTCACGCTGCCTCGCCCGCGGGGCGCGGGCGCTGGCATCCACCGGCCGGGTCTGGACGGCGGACAATATTGGCGGCGCGCTGGCCGGGCGGGAGGTGTCGCGGCACATGCGGGAAATCGGCCTGGCAACCGCAGGGCCCTCGCCGCTGACCCGCACGGACCGCTCACGCTTCCTCAGCGCGCTGGACACCGAAGTGCAGGCGGCGCTGCGCCGGCCGTAACAGCGTTCCGGCCGCCCCGGCGGTCTACCAGACGGAATAGCGAACCCCCTTTTTATCCAACGTTTCGATGGACTTGCTTTCCTTGGGAGCGGATGCCGGCCCATCGCGGACAATGGCCCGGGCGGCAAGAAGAACGGACTCCAGCGAGTCGGCGGGCATGCCCATGGCCTCGATCGAGGCGAGTCCGTCGGGCAATTCCTTGAGCGCAGTGGCATGCCTGATGGCTGCGGCGGCGAAGCGCCGCGCTTCCTCGACGGGCATTCCCATCACCAGGCCACGGTCGAGCGCCATCGATGCGAAAGCGTGACGCTGTTCGGCGGCGGCCCAGACCTGAAAACCCGGCATGGTCGCGGCGTGCGGCAGGCTGGCGGCGATGTCGTGGCAAAGACCGGCATCGCGCGCGAGACGCAGCGCCTGGGTGGCGGGGGTGCCGACGCGTCCGGTGTAGCCGACATCCCATGGCGAGCGTCCGGTGGTGCCGGCATATTCCTGGATGGCAGCGATCGCGGCTTGCGAACTCGGCGAGGCTCGGGGGCGGGCGCAGGAGGTCGCCCCGCGTCGCCCGCGCGACATAGCGGGCGGCGCCGAGGGACATCACCGCGTCCCATGGTTCCTTCATTTTGCTCAGGCCGCTCGGACCGAGGGCGACGACCGCCGCCAGGGTCATCGCCCCGGTGGTCTCGTCGAACTGCGGATATTTCTGGAGCGCTTTCTTCCAGTCATCCGCTTCTGCCTGCTCCGCCGCCGCATGAACGGTCTGGGCCGTGCCTGGCAGGCTGCCGTCGTCCGGCCTGGCGCGCGCGCCCGCCTGTCGGGTGCGCCAGTCCGACACGGCGCGCGAGACCACGAAGATCGCCGCCGAGGCCGGACTTTCAGTCGGGTTGCGCTGGCCGACCATGCTCCGCAGCGTGCGGACATAATCCTCGGCGTCGCGGACAAGTTTTGCCGACAGGTCGGCTGGCAACCGGCGCAGCACGGCGTGGTCGCTGGCCACTGCGGTGAAAGCATACTCGCCGATCCGCACGCCCTTTGCGGCCTTCCACAAATCGACGGCATCCGACCGACCGCGGCTGTCCCGCCACCGCTGAAGCATCTCCTCGATGCGGCTGTCCGGGCGTTGTGTCATGCGCGACCCGTAGGAATGCTCCATTGGGAATCTTGAACGTAAGCCAGAAAAATGAACCAACGCTGAAAGCGCAGCCGGCTCGCGGGAATGTATGACTCCGGCCTAAAGGGATGCGGTGAAGCCGCCGTCCACCGTCAGGACGCTGCCGGTCACGAAGGACGCGGCGTCGGAGGCGAGAAACACCGCCGCGCCGCCGAGTTCCGCCGGGTCGCCCCAGCGGCCCATTGGGGTGGACTCGACGATCCACTTGCCGACCACCGCATCGTTCTGCAGCGGCAAGGTCACCGCGGTCGGGAAATAGCCCGGCGCGATGGCGTTCACCGTCACGCCGTGCTTGCCCACCTCCACCGCCAACGCCCGCACCAACCCATGCAGCCCGGTCTTGGCGGCCACATAGGCGGGGATGGTGGGGCGGGCCAGATGGCCCAGGATGGACGAGGTCATGATGATCCGTCCCTTGCCTTGCGGGATCATCAGCCGCAGCGCCTCGCGCGCGCAGCGGAAGCTGGCGGTCAGGTCGGCATCGATCACCTGGTGCCAGTCGGCGTCGGTGAACTCCAGGATCGGCTTGCGCACCGTGCTGCCGGCGTTGTTGACCAGGATGTCCAGCCGCCCGTGCGCATCGGCGATCTCGGCGAAGGCGTCCTGCACCGCGGCGCCGTCGGTGACATCGAAGCGCAGGATTTCCGCCGCCGGCGTGCCGCGCTCGGCCAGCGTGGCGGCGTGGGCGGCGAGCGCGGTGGCGTCGCGCCCGTGCAGCAGGATGCGCGCGCCGCTGGCGGCGAGCGCCTGCGCCATCGCCCAGCCCAACCCCCGCGAGGAGCCGGTGACGAGGGCGAGGCGGCCGGTGAGATCAAAGTTCGGCTTCATGGGGCACCGGGGACAAAGGGAAAGTAACGGAGCGTTTCTTGGCCGGCGCCGCGTGTCAAGCGGGGGGGGACGGCACATCAAGCGAGGCAGGCCATGCTCTGCCCTGGAAGGCGCAGCTTGGAAGCCAGATTGCAAGTTCTTGCGCCTCGCTCAGGGGGCCGCGACACTGGCGGGAATGGAACATGTGGATGGCCTTCCGCCCGCCCAGCGGTGGCGCGCACTTGTCACGCTCGGCATCGCGGTTGGCGCCTCGGTGCTCGACAGCGCCATTGCCAATATCGCGCTGCCCAGCATCGCCGCCGACCTGCAGGTGACGCCATCGGCTTCGATCTGGGTGGTGAACGCCTACCAGATGGCGGTGATCGTGGCTCTGCTGCCCTGCGCCTCGCTCGGCGATATCCATGGCTACCGGCGCGTGTATGCCTGGGGGCTGAGTGTGTTCACCCTCGCCTCATTGGCCTGCGCCCTGGCGCCGTCGCTGCCGGCGCTGGCGGTGGCGCGCGCGGTGCAGGGACTGGGCAGCGCCGGCATCGTCAGCGTCAATACGGCGCTGATCCGTTTCATCTTCCCACGCGCGCAACTGGGCCGCGGCATGGGCATCAATTCGCTGATCGTGGCAACGTCGCTGACGATCGGGCCGAGCGTGGCGGCGGGCATTCTTTCGGTCGCGCACTGGCCCTGGCTGTTCGCGGTGAATGTGCCGCTCGGCGTGCTGGCGCTGGCACTGCTCGGCGCCCTGCCGGCCACCGAGCCATCCGGGCATCGGTTCGATATCGCCAGCGCGCTGCTGAACGCGGCCATGTTCATGCTGTTCATCGCCGCCATCGACGGCGTGACGCAGGGCGAGGGAGCGGGGTTGGTGGCGCTGCAATTCGCCGGCGCCGGTGCGGTCTGTGTCGTGTTCGTCCGCCGGCAGATGCTGCTGGCGGCGCCGATGTTGCCGGTGGACCTGTTCCGCCGCCCGGCGTTCACGCTCACCGTGCTCACCTCGGTCTGTTCGTTCATGGCCCAGACCTGCGCCTATGTGGCGTTGCCGTTCCTGTTCGAGATGGCGCTCGCCCGCAGCCAGGTGGCGACCGGGCTGTTGATGACGCCCTGGCCGCTGATGGGGGCGCTGGTCGCGCCGCTGGCCGGCCGGCTGTCGGACCGTTTCCCGGCCGGTATCCTCGGCGGCATCGGGCTTGCGGTCCTGAGCATCGGCATGGTGTTGCTGTTGCTGCTGTCGGGCGATCCGCCCGGGTGGCAGGTGGCGTGGCGGATGGGGTTGTGCGGGGCCGGGTTCGGGCTGTTCCAGGCGCCCAACAACCGGCAGATGATCATGAGCGTGCCGCGCGAGCGCAGCGGCGCCGGCAGCGGCATGTTGTCCACCTCGCGGCTGCTGGGCCAGACCACCGGCGCGGCGTTGGTGGCGGTGCTGTTCAGCCTGACCGAGGCGGGAGGCGTGGCCCAGGGTGCGATGGCGGCGCTGGTGCTGGGGATTGGCTGCAGCGCGGTTGGCGCGGTCTGCAGCGGGCTGCGTTTGGTCCGTACGTAACGGGGTGCAGGGGGCCACTGCCCCCTGCCGGGTCCAGGGCAGAGCCCTGGCCTTGCTTGCTTTACTTACTTTCTCCTCTGGCCCGACACCGCCGCAAAATGCACCGGCCCAGGCCGGCGCCTGGCCGGCCATAGCGGCCGGCCATAGCGGAATGCGAAGCCGCTCCGTTGCGGAATGCGACGCCGGGCCCCGATCGCGGCGATTCGGCCCGGCACGGCGGATGCTTTGGTCCCTTCCGTCGCTGCATCGCCCGATGCGGCCGCCAGCAAGGGAGCCCCGGTCCGGGGAGATGTGCCATGCAAATTGCCGCCCGCCCTGTCCCGCGCTCGAACATCCCGTTCACCGACGGCGGCGCCCTGTCGGTCTGCTACGTCCTGGCCGGCTTCCCGGTGCTGTCCGAGACATTCGTCAGCAACGAGGTGAGGGCGATGCGCGCGCTCGGGCACAGGGTGGTGCCAGTGACGCTGGCCCCGCATGACGGGCCGTGTCAGCCGGAGGACGAGGGGTTCCGCGACGAGGTGCTGCACCTGGCGAACATCCCGACCACCCAAGCCATCGCCGCCGCCGCTGCGCATCCCGACCGGCTGTTTGAGGCGTTGCGCTTCGCCCGCGCGCAGCAGGGCATTCCGACGCGCTCGCTGCTGCGTGCCGGCGCGCGGGTGGCGCTGGCCGCCCGCCGCGCCGGTTGCACCCATCTGCATGCGCATTTCGCTCATTCCGCCGCCGCCACCGCCATCATGGCGGCGAAACTGGCCGGTCTGACGTGTTCCTTTATCGGCCATGGCTACGACATCTACGGCACCCCGTCCGACCTGCCGGTGAAGCTGCGCACGGTCGATGTGGCGCTCGCCACCTGCGGCGACATGGCGGCGGATTTTCGCCGTCTCGCGCCGGGTGCCAACGTCCAGGTCATGCATTGCGGCACCGACCCGGAGCGTTTCGTGCCGGTGCCCGGCGTGGTCCGCAACGGCCGCTTGCTTGCCGTCGGGCGGCTGGTCGAGCAGAAGGGCTACGATGTTCTGTTGGATGCCCTGGCCGCCCTGCCGGAGAACGTCCGCCCGGGCATCGATGTGGTCGGCGGCGGCGAACTGGCGGAGTACCTGCCCGCCCGCGCCGCCGCCCTTGGGGTGGCGGATGCCATCCGCTTCCTCGGCCCCCGTCCGGGCGGCTGGATCGCGGCGCATGGTCCCGCCTATCTCGGCTTCGTCGCGCCGTACGTGATCACCCGTAACGGCGACCGCGATACCGGGCCGATGGTGGTCAAGGAAGCGATGTGCATGGGCCTGCCGGTGGTCGCCTCCGCCCTGATGGGGCTGAAGGAGACGGTGGACGCGCAGAACGGGCGCTCGGTGCCGCCCGGCGACGTGGCGGCGCTGGCCGAGGCGCTGGTGTGGCTGGCCGGGCTGGACGAGGCGCAGCGGTGCGCGCTGGGCGCGGCCGGCCGGGCGCGGGCGGTCCAATACCATTCCTTGCGGGGACAGGCCGAAGGGCTGGTGGCCGCCATCCGGAGTGTCGGCGCATGAGCGGCCTGATCGCCCGTATCCCGGTGGGGCTGCGCGCCACCGCGCTGTATGCGCTGGCGCTGGCCTGGACCAAGGGGCTCGCGTTCCTGACCCTGCCGGTGCTGACCGCGACCCTGGCGCCGGCGGAGTTTGGCCGGCTGGAGTTGCTGTCCTCGGCGGCCGAGATCGGCGGGCTGATCGCCGGCATGGGGCTGGTGGACACGCTGTATCGTTTTGCCGCCGAGCCGGGCGAGGCCGGACGGCGATCCGCCGCAAGGATCACCGGCCTGGCGCTGTTGGGAACGGCGTTGGCGGTGGTCGTGATCGTGGCCTTCGCGCCGGCGATCGCCGGTGGCATCCGTCTGCCCACGCCGTCGCTGGACATCGTGCTGCTGGGCGTGGCCGTTGCGGTCGAGGCGGCGATCGGGGTGCCGCTGGGCTGGCTGCGCATGCAGGGGCGTGCCGGCGCGTTCACCGTGCTGACAGTGGCGCGCGGCAGTCTGCAGGCCGGGCTTGTGGTGGTGCTGGTGCTGACCGGCCACGGCGTTACCGGGGTGCTGATGGCCGGCGCGATCGCCTCGGTTGCCGCCGTGGTGCTGCTGGCCGGCATGCAGGCGCGTGACACCGGCGTCTCGATCGCGCCGCGTGGCAGTCTGCGCCTGCTGGCCTACGGGCTGCCGCTGATCGGCAGCGGTCTGGCCAGCTTCGTGCTGGGCACCGCCGACCGCTGGGTGCTGGTGGGTCATGTCGAGGCGGCGTCGCTGGGACATTATGCGCTGGCCTGCAAATTGTCGCTGATTGTGGCGCTGCTGATGCAGCCGTTCGATTTGTGGTGGTACCCGCAACGGCTGAAGCTGCTGACGATGCCGGGCGGTCTTGAGCGTTCCGGGCGCGTGGTCGGGTTCGGGGCGGTCCTGCTGCTGCTGGCAGGCGGCGCCACCGCCCTGGCCGGGCCGGTGCTGATCGACCTGTTGACCAGCGTGGCCTATGCCCCGGCCAAGGCGTTCCTTCCCTGGCTGGTGCTATCCCTGGTGCTGCAGATGCTTTCCAGCCTGGTCAATGTCGGCAGCTACACCGGGCGCGTGGCGGGGCTGCCGATGGCGGTGAATGTGGCGGCGGCGTGCGTGGCGCTGGGCCTGTATCTGGCGCTCATTCCCGGCTGGGGTGTAGCCGGCGCGATCGCCGCGACGCTGGCCGCGCAGGCGGTGCGGCTGGGGCTGTTTGCGGTCCTGTCGCAACGGCGGGTGGCGGTGCCGTGGCGGGTGGGGCGGCTGCTGGTGGTGGCGCTGTGCGCGACGGTGGCGGCGGCCGCCCCGCAAGTGCTCGGCACCGGTGCCGCCGGGCTGCTGGCGGGAGTCGCGGCGCTCGGCCTGGGAGTGGCCGCTGGGGCAACCGGCGGGCTGCTGCCGCTGCCCGGACTGCGGTGGAGTGCTCCCGCGTTGCGACCCGCCTGACCCGGTCTGCCGGCAGGACATCAAGTCTGTCGGCGCAAATAACGACCTCGCACTTGGCAGTCTGACCGGCGCGGCGCCTTGCCGCGCCGGCATTTGTCATGGCGAGCCTGGATGGGACAGGTCGCGACGGATTGTTGGGGATACTGCGCCTGCTTCTTGGTGCCTGGGGGACGGGACGACAGGCTTGTGCGTCTGCATGCGCATGATCGTGTGCGCCGTTGTCGGCAGTTGGTCGGGCCACACCCTGACGGTCGCCATTGGCCTCATCGCGCAGGACATCAGGACCGAGCGCGCCGTTTGAACAACAAAAAAACCACGGGGGAGCCAGGGCTCCCCCGCGGCGGGTCGGCGACGGGATGCGGCTCAGGCCGCGAGCTTCTCCGGCACCGGGGCGAGGCTGCGCAGCGTGGCGGCCAGCCCCTTGGCCAGGTGCGTGTCGGCGGTGACATCCAGGGCGGCGCGGGCCGCCGTGGGATCGCCGAGCGAGGCGCGGATGTCGCCGGGACGCGGCGCGGCATGGACGATCACCGGCCGGTGCCCGGCGATGGCGCCGAGCGTGGACGCCAGCGCGAGGATTGAGGTCGCCCGCCCGGTGCAGGCGTTCAGCACCCGCGCTTCGGGGGTGGCGTGCAGCCGCTGCATACCGGCCACCAGATGGCGGACGATGTCGGCGACATAGATGAAATCGCGGGTCTGTTCGCCGTCGCCGTCCACTCGGATGGTCTGCCCGGCGGCCACCCGCTCGGCGAAGATCGAGATCACGCCGCTATAGGGTGAGCGCGGGTCCTGCCGCGGCCCGTAGACGTTGAAAAACCGGAATCCGAGGGTCGGAACCCCATGCACCAGAAACGCCACCCTGGCGTGCAGCTCCGAGCCCAGTTTGTCGGCGCCATAGGCCGACAGCGGACGCGGCGCGAGACCTTCGTGCATGACCTCGGCCTCCTGATCGCCATACACCGCGGCCGACGACGCATACACCACCGGAATGCGTCCCGCCGCGCGGGCGGCATCGAGCACGGAAACGGTGCCGCCGAGATTGCAACGATTTGTGCCGGTCCAGTCCTCGTTGGCGCGGGCGACCGAGGCGATGGCAGCGAGGTGGAAGCAGCCGTCGGCCCCTTTCATCACCGCCTGCATCAGCGCCGCATCGGCGACATCGCCGACCACGAGCTCGGCGCGCGGGTCGAGGTTATGGCGGTGGCCGGTGGACAGGTCGTCGACCACCCGGACGCGGTGGCCGCGTGCCAGCAGCATGTCGGTGAGATGCGATCCGATGAACCCGGCCCCGCCGGTGACGACATAATATGCCATGACTGCCTCCGCTTGCTGTCGCGGGCAGTCATTGCGAGCGTTGTGCCAGTAATCGCGGGGCTCCGGCGCATTCCGCGAGGCGAGAAACGCCATCCGGTCTTGCATTTCGGGAAGCTGGCGGTCCGGGACGGTCGCGGAATGGGAATCCCGGTCGCGAACTGCCATTGCCAACCGCCAGCCCGCCGGATGCCGGCGTCCGCAGCGCCTGGCACGAAGCTTGCGGACTGGCGGTCAGGTCACCTCAGCCGTTCAGCATCAGGAGTTTCGCCCATGTCGAACCGTCAGCCCGGCCAGAATGCCGTCACCACCGAAGAGCTGCTCAACCTCTGGTTCATTCCCGACTTCGTCGTCCGCGGCAAGCGCGCGCTGGACATTTTCGTGGCGCTGATCGGCCTGGTGCTGACCGCGCCGCTTTGGCCGCTGCTGGCGCTGGTCATCAAACTCGACAGCCCCGGCCCGGTGATCTTTCGCCAGCTGCGCGTCGGGCGGATGCAACCGGACCGCACGACGCTGTTTCAGATGCTGAAGTTCCGCTCCATGCGCGCCGACGCCGAACAGGCGACCGGTGCGGTGTGGGCAACCAAGCGCGATCCACGCATCACCCGCGTCGGAATGTTCCTGCGCAAGACCTGGCTGGACGAGTTGCCGCAGTTGATCAACGTGCTGCGCGGGGACATGTCGGTCGTCGGCCCGCGGCCGGAGCGGCCGGGGCTTTACGGCAAGCTGAACCGCGCCGTGCCGTTTTTCGCCGAGCGCACGGTGGGGCTGCGCCCCGGCGTGACCGGGCTTTCCCAGGTCAGGCAGGGCTATGACGCCAGCATCGACGACGTGCGGCGCAAGGTGGGATTTGACTCCGCCTACGCGATGCGGCTGACCGCACTGCGGAGCTGGATCGCCACCGACATCAGCATCATGATCCAGACGCTCACCGTGATGTTCACCGGCCGGGGTCAGTAGAGGAGACATGGCCAGGGCAGAGCCCTGGCCATTCTACGTCGCCAGCCGGTTCTCCGCCCGATGGTCCTTGATGTCACGGAAGGTCAGCCCCGGATTCAGCTCCGCCGTGCGGCGCATCATGAAGGCCGAGCTCGCCAGGAACACCGGATCCCCGTCCACGTCGTCGGCCATGCCGCTGCGCTGGTCGGCGGCGAACCGTTCCACCACCGTGCGCTCGCCTGACACCCAGCGGGCGAGCTGGAACGGCGGCGTCTCGAAGCCGATCTTCACCCCGTATTCCGCCGCCAGCCGCGCCTGCAGCACATCCAACTGCAACGTGCCGACCACGCCCACCATCGGGGGACTTCCATCCTGCGGGCGGAACAACTGCACCACCCCTTCCTCGGCCAGTTCCTGCAGCGCCTGACGCAGTTTTTTCGCCTTCATGGCGTCGTCCAGGCGGACGCGGCGGAGAATTTCGGGGGCGAAATACGGCACGCCGACGAAGTTCAAATCCTCGTTCTCGCTCAGCGTGTCGCCGATGCGCAGGGTCCCGTGGTTGGGAATGCCGACCACGTCGCCGGCGAAGGCTTCCTCGGCCAGCGCACGGTCGCGGGCAAAGAAGAACTGCGGCGCGTGCAGCGGGATCAGCTTGCCGGTGCGCACCTGCTTCAGCCGCATGCCGCGCGCCAGCCGCCCCGAGCACACGCGGGCGAAGGCGATGCGGTCGCGGTGGTTCGGGTCCATGTTCGCCTGGATCTTGAACACCAGCGCGGTCAGGTTTTCTTCCGTCGCCTGCACCACGCGGGTGTCGCCCGGCTGGGCGCGCGGGCGCGGGCCGAACTCCGCCAGCCCGGCCAGCAGATCGGCCACCCCGATCTCCTTCATGGCGCTGCCGAAGAACACCGGCGTCAGGTGGCCTTCCATGAAGGCGGGCACCTCGAATTCCGGCAGGGCGGCGCGCACCAGCTCCATTTCCTCGTCCAGGGCGGCGAACCTCGGGTCGGACTGCGCCAGCTCCCGCGTGAGCCGGTAGTCCCGCTTGCGCAGATCATAGGTGCCGACGAAATCCGCCGCCCGCCCGACCGGCCAGGTGACCGGCGCGGTATCCAGCGCCAGGGTGGAGGAAACCTCGTCCAGGAGGGAAAAAACATCCTGGCTTTCGCGATCCATCTTGTTGACGAACGTGATGATGGGAATGTCGCGCAGGCGGCATATTTCGAACAGTTTCTTCGTGCGCGCCTCGATGCCCTTGGCGGCGTCGATCACCATCACCGCCGAATCCACCGCGGTCAGCGTGCGGTAGGTGTCTTCGGAGAAATCCTCGTGGCCCGGCGTGTCGAGCAGGTTGAACACGCAGCCCGCGTGCTCGAACGTCATCACCGAGGTGACGACGGAAATGCCGCGCTCGCGCTCGATGCTCATCCAGTCCGAGCGGGTCTTGCGCTGCTCGCGCTTGGCGCGGACGTTGCCGGCGAGCTGGATCGCCCCGCCCAGGCGCAGCAGCCGCTCAGTCAGCGTGGTTTTGCCGGCATCCGGGTGGGAGATGATGGCGAAGGTGCGCCGGCGGGAGATTTCCGTCAGCATGTCGGAGAGGGGGGCGTCGGTCATGGCGGGGGCTTATAGACGCCTTGGCGGCGGGCCGCATCACTCGCGGGTGGGGTTGAAGCAAGGCCAGGGCAGAGCCCTGGCCTTGCTTCACCTTGCCCGCCGCAGCAGCACCCGCACCGCGCCCGGATTGGCCGCATGCGGATGCGTCGCCGCCAGCACGATCGGCCGCAGGCTCGGCAGGTTCAGCCACAGCGGCAACTCCCGGCGCAGCACGCCACCGGTCTCGCCGGCGCCGCGGCCGGTGATCACCTCGACGCAGCGCACCCCGTCCGCATAGGCGGCGTGCAGGAAGGATTCCACCGCGTGGTAGGCGCGGTTCGCCGTGCGGCCGTGCAGGTCGAGGGTGCGCGAGGGCGCCAGCTTGCCGGAGCGGAAACGGGTCCAGGTGGCGCCGTCGAGCCCGCCCGGTTGCCCGCCCACCGAGACGGCGGCGGCCCGTGGCTTGGCGGCCCGCGGCGCCAGGATGGGGGAGCCCTGGTCCGGCGACGCGGGCGCGGGTGGGATGTCCGGCAGCGCCGGTGCCGAGCGGCCGGGCAGCGGCCGCACCGCGCGCACATAGGCGGCCCAGTCGTTGCGCTCCTGTTCGGTCAGGTCGTGGCGGCGGGGGCCGGACACGTCCTATCCGGCGGCGGCAGGCGGGGTGTCGCGCGACCTCAAGGCGGGGGCTCCTCGGTGGAATATGGCAATGGTTGACAATATAGGACCATTGCCCGCGCGTTTTCAGCCCGCCGGCGCGTCTACCCCGCGCAAGCGGGGTCGTCGTCCACCAGCACCACATGCAGCCGGCGCGGGCCGTGGGCGCCGAGTTCCAGCGTGGATTCGATATCGGCCGAGCGCGACGGGCCGGTCACCAGCATCACGTTGCGCGGCATGAACCCGCCGGTCATGTCATCGTGCCACTCGGCGCGCAGGAGGTCCCAGGCGTCCTCGAACGGGCCGACGACCCGGCTGGCGCGCAGCACCACGATGGCGGTGTCGGATAACAGGTTCAGCGTGGTCGGACGCTGCGCCGTGCCCGGCAGCAGCAGCGTGCCGGTTTCGGCGACGCCGGCGTAGCCGTGCTGCACGCTGACCAGATCGGTCGCCTCGGCGCGGCCTTCGCGCGGGCGCAGCAGCGGGCGGGTTGCCCACGGGATGGCCCGCAGCTCGGGATGCGGGGCCATCACGAAGGCCGAGGGCAGGTTCTGGGCGGCCAGGTAGTCGGCGATCGAGGCCGGCACGCTGGCGGCGTCGGGCACGCGGGCGACGGTGCCGAATTCCTTCTCCACGTTGCGGATGAACAGCGCCAGCTGCGCCGGCCGCGGCAACAGGCTGCGGGCCGGGATCAGGTGGCGCGGATGCGCCGCCAGCCGTGCCCGCAGGCCCAGCGCCTGGTCGTCCGGCAGAGGCCCACGGCGCAGCCCGCGCCGGATCGCCCCGAGCACCGCGTCTTTCGACATCAGACCCGCCCCGCGCGCCGCTCGCGCGCATAGCGGGCGAAGAAGGTTTCACCTTCCGGCGCCGGCAGGTCGCGCCCGCCGGTCCAGCCGCCGGCCAGCGGCAAATACGAAAAACGACCCCGCTTGCGGCCCATTCTTCCCAACCCCCACACGCCCACCCGCGTCACCAACCGGTACGCCCAGGGCCGAAGCGCGAACCAGCCCCACAGGCGCAAGCCGGCGCGGGCGACCGGCGGCGTCAGGTGGCGTTCGAATTCCCGCTCGCGCCAGTGCCGCATCATGTCGGGCAGCGGGATTTTCATCGGACAGACGCTCTCGCATTTGCCGCACAGGGTGCTGGCATTCGGCAAATGCCCGGCCTTGTCCACGCCGATCAGCGACGGCGTCAGCACGCTGCCCATCGGCCCCGGATAGACCCAGCCGTAGGAATGCCCGCCGACGGTGAAATAGACCGGGCAGTGGTTCAGGCACGCGGCACAGCGGATGCAGCGCAGCATGGGCTGGAACGGGCTGCCCAGCATGTTCGATCGTCCGTTGTCGATCAGCACGACGTGGTATTCCTCCGGCCCGTCCAGTTCGCCGGGCCTTCGGGTGCCGGTGGAGAAGGTGGTGTAGACCGACATGTCCTGCCCGGTGGCCGAGCGCGCCAGCAGGCGCAGCAGGGTGCAGGCATCTTCCAGGGTCGGCACCACTTTCTCGATGCTGGCCAGCACGATGTGCACCCGCGGCAGCGTCTGCGTGAGGTCGCCGTTGCCCTCGTTGGTGACAATCACGCTGCTGCCGGTTTCGGCAATGAGGAAATTGGCGCCGGTGATGCCCACGTCGGCGGCCAGAAAGCGCGCCCGCAGTTGCGCCCGCGCCTCGGCGAGAATGTCCCGCCGGTCGCCGAACACGCGGTCGGCGGGCAGGTTGGTGTGCGAGGCGCGGAAGCTTTCCTCCCAATCCTCGCGGTTGAGGTGGAAGGCCGGGGCGATGATGTGGCTGGGCGGCTCGTGGCGGAGTTGCAGGATGTATTCGCCGAGATCGGTCTCCACCGGGGTGATGCCGTTCTCCTCCAGGTGCTCGTTGATGGCGAGCTCCTCGGAGATCATGCTTTTTCCCTTGGTCACGGTGCGCGCGCCGGCGCGCCGGCAGATGTCCAGCACCGCGGCGCGGGCTTCGTCGGAGGTGCTGCACCAGTGCACCTGGGCGCCCGCGCGTTCGGCGTTGCTGGCCCAGGTTTCCAGGTAGACGTTGAGGTTGGCCAGCGTGTGGGTTTTGATGTCGCGGCCGATGTTCCGCAGCGCCTCGAACTCGGGCAGCTGGGCGACGGCGGCGGCGCGGCGGGAGGGAAAGGCGGGGCGGGTGAACACCAGCGCCTTTTGCAGGCGCACATCGGCCAGCGCCTTTGCGGCGCGTTCCTTGAAGGCGGGGCTGTTGATGCGCATGCTTTGTCTCCGCGGCGGGGGATCAGTGTAGCGGGGGCGCCGGAGCCGGCAAGGCGGTGCGGCCAGGACAGGCGGGGGAAGGGATAGCAAGGCCAGGGCTCTGCCCTGGACCCGCCAAGGGCCGAGAGGCCCTTGGAACCCGCTACTTCTAGACAGTTGTTAGCGGAAATCGGGCTGAATGTGTGGTGTGGGTAGGACGGGGATATTTCGCCCGAGGTTGTAGGGTGGGTAAGCGAATTGCAACCCACCGACGCAACGAGGTGCAATCACCGCGCATCATCGGGTAGCTTCTGCCGGGCCGTACGTGATGCCGAGATGCTTGCGCAACCACCGGCTTGTGTTGGTCGGTTGCGGTTCCCTTACCCACTCTACGCTTGCTATAATGTCTGGTGCTGCACGATTTTGCAGATATCCGCGTAAAGGCAAACGAGAGGTGCGAATTGTTCTTGGTTAGCGATACTCGGTCCTCGCGTGAGGTGAAGGTTCGGTCATTCCTTCAAGCCGACCCTGCGGTTGCCGTCATCTTGGCCGCGGCTCATTTCGAGTGGACCATCCGCCGCGCGATTTTGGCGCTTGGCCGCAGCCCAACCAAAGTTATTCGAGGGGGCGTCTTAAAAGGGTGCTACGGGTTGGAACGCTATAAGGAGGCGTGGAAGCTGGAGGTCAAACCTCGCTTTAGAATTGATCTGACAAATGTAGTGCCAGATTGGCAATTTTTTAAAGAAGAATCTTACGATTTGCGTAATAAAATTGTCCATGGTTTAAGCAGCTCTGTGTCTATAAAATTTGCTCATCCGCGTTTGGAGTCTATCCTTTCAGCCAGCGAGGCGGTAACAACATTTGCGGAGAAAGCTAATGAACCACTTTATGGTCGTGTCATTCGCCGCCTGAATGCACGAATATGAAATTATTATGCGTTGTCTCGCAGCAACGAGTTGCAATCGCCGCGCGTCATCGGGTACCCTCTGCCGGGTGGTGCGTGATGCCGAAATGCTTGCGCAACCACCGGCTTGCGTTGGTGGGTTGCGCTTCGCTTACCCACCGTACGCTTGCTTTTCCGCCCTTTCTGCCTTCCGTGTTAGTCGCGATGAGAGGTTAATAACCGTTCGCTTCGATCCAGGCACGTTCGGAATGCTCTGGCGAACGGTTACCGGAAGCTATGGTAGCACCCGCGACCCTCCAACGTGCGACGATCTCCAAAGCATCACATTTGTCTAGCCGTTCGAGTTCCTTGATCCACGGCGACGGATCGAGTTCGTGACACTCAAGAATTACGTCGCATATCCAGCGCATAGCGCGGCGGATCATTGGCGGTATATTTTGTAGATCATTGATCGTCAAATTGAGGAAGCCATTTTTCTTGAGTAAAAAATATCCCCTCGCGGCTGCTTCAGCCTTGGCGTAGTGCAGGACCGTTCCGCGAGCCTTAGCCTGTGCTATCAGGTGAAGGGCCAGAGGTTGTGTGGGCAATTGAAGCGCCAGAGATGGGCTCGCTGGAATCGGACGCAAGGCAACCTCCTCTCCTCGATGGATGGCTGAGCGGAGCTTTTATATGGAGCGAATTCTTGGTAGTCAATAGCAAGTTGATGTAAAAAATAATTACAAGTTTGCACTGAATATTTCGAATAGTCTGAATTATTTTGACCAAAATTTTCAAATTGCTCCCTGGAGTAAGAATGGCCTTTAATTGCGGCGAGTCCCAAAGCGCTCTGGCGATAAATTTGAGCTTGCTCGCGATTTTGCCAATGCATAAATGAAGCGGCCATTGCATAAATAGCAGTTAACGCTCTAAAATTTCTAATAATGACATCATTTTTAATTGACGCAAATATGTTAAACGGATCATTTTGATTTGTTGTTAGTAATTCGTTATTTTAATTTTTCGTATGTTATTGTGTCAGAACGCCACATCCAACTTAAAACATCAATTCCTGCCCCGGAGGTTTCCCTTTCCCGCCCCCCACCCTATCTTTCCACCGCACAGGCAGGGGCGCCCAGCATGGACGACGTGATGCCGCCGGCAGCCGACCCGAGGGTCGGCGATATTCTCGCCATCGTTGCCAAGGAAACCGGCGTGGACCCGGAAGCGCTGCGGCCGGAGGCGACCATCCAGGACCTCGGCATTCCCTCGATCGACATGGTGCAGACGGTGTTTGCCCTGGAATCGCATTTCGACATCGAGATCCCCGTCATCGCCGAACGCGCCGGGGGCGAGTTCGCCACCATCGGCGACCTGATCAGCCACGTCATCGCCACCATCGACCGCGCCCGGCCCGCCGGGACCGGCGCCGCTTGAGCCACAAGAAGCGCCGGGTCGTCGTCACCGGGGCCGGCGCCATCGCGGCGACCGGCCAGGATGCCGCCGCCGTGTGGGCGGCACTCGCCGCCGGCGTCTGCGGCATCCGCCCGATCGCCAACATCCCGACCGACCGGCTGTCCACCCGCACCGCCGCCGAGGTCGCCGGCTTCGCGCCGGACGCCCATTTCGAGCCGCGCCGCCTCGCTCAACTCGATCGCAGCGCCCAGTTCGCCCTGGTGGCCGCGCGGCAGGCCATGCAGGGCGCGGACCTCGCCGGCCTCGCGCCGGCCCGCGGCGGCGTGGTGCTGGGGGCGGCGATCGGCCAGGGCACGTTCGAATCCTCCTACCGCAGTTTTTACGGCGAGGGCGTCAACCGCCTGCCCCCGCTGACCCTGCCGCGCGGCATGCCGAGCGGGGCGGCGAGCCTGGTTTCCATGGAATTCGGCCTGCGCGGCCCGTGCTTCGCCACCGCGTCGGCGTGCGCTTCGTCGGCGCACGCCATCGGGCTGGCGTTCCACATGATCCGCGCCGGCCTGCTGGACGTGGCCCTGGCCGGCGGCAGCGATGCCTCGATCACCCCCGGTTTCGTCAAGACCTGGGAGGCGCTGCGCGTGCTCAGCCCCGATCTGTGCCGGCCGTTCTCGCGCGACCGCAGCGGGCTGGTGCTGGGAGAGGGGGCGGCGGTGTTCCTGCTGGAGGAGTATCAGCGGGCGCGCGAGCGCGGGGCGGCGATTGAGGCGGAAATCCTCGGCTTCGGCATGAGCGCGGATGCCGGCGACCTGATCGCCCCAAGCGTGGACGGCGCCGTTGCCGCCATGCAAGCGGCGCTGGAGGATGCGGCGCTGCCGGCCGATGCGGTCGGCACCATCAATGCCCATGGCACCGGCACAAGGCTGAACGATCGCACCGAGGCCGCCGCCATCCGCCGCGTGTTCGGTGGGCACCCGCCGCCGGTGTCGGCGGTGAAATCCATGCTCGGGCATTGCCTGTGCGCCGGCGGGGCGCTGGAGTTGCTGGCCACCATCGGCGCCTTGCGCACCGGCATCCTGCCGCCGACGATCAATTTCCGCGAACCCGACGCGGAGTGCGATCTCGATTGCGTGCCGAACCAGGCGCGCGAGGCCCGGGTGCGGGTGGCGATGTCGAACTCGTTCGCATTCGGCGGGCTGAACGCCGTGCTGATTGCGGGGCGCGCGTGAGGGCGGCGTATCTCAACCGCATCGGCACCGCCGTGCCGCCGCACGACATCCACGCCCCCTTCATCGCCTTCGCCCGCACCCTGCTGCCCGACGACCGCACCCGACAGGTGTTCGACCGCATGGCCGAGCGCTCCGGCATCGAGCGCCGCTGGTCGCTGCTCCGCCCCGGCAATCTGGCGGCCGGGGAGGTGGACGCGGATGGGTTCTACGTGCGCGGCGCCTTTCCGGGCACCGCCGCGCGGATGGCGCTGTACGAGCGCGGGGCGCTGGACCTGGCGCTGCAGGCCATTGCCGATCTCGGCATGAATGCCGAGCGGGAGCGCATCACCCATCTGATCGTCGCCTCCTGCACCGGGTTTTCCGCGCCGGGGCTCGACCTGCAAATCACCGCGCGGCTTGGCCTGCGCGCCGATGTGGCGCGCAGCGTCATCGGCTTCATGGGCTGCTCCGCCGCGGTGCCGGCGCTGCGGGCGGCCCGCGACGCGGTGCTCGCCGATCCGGCGGCGCGGGTGCTGGTGGTCAACCTGGAACTCTGCTCGCTGCATTTCCAGGAAACCTCCGATATCGAGACGGTGCTGTCGTTCCTGTTGTTCGCCGACGGCGCCTCGGCGGCGCTGGTCTCCGCCGATCCGACCGGGTTTTTGCTCGGTGATTTCCGCAGCGTGCTGCTGCCCGACAGCGCCGGGTTGATCACCTGGCACATCGGTGATTCCGGTTTCCTGATGCATTTGTCGGGACAGGTTCCCGGCCGCATCGCCGGCGCGCTGCGCGACGACCTGTCCCGCGCCGAGCCCGCCGGCATCCTGCGCGGCGAGGGCACCGGCGCCGTCGATCTCTGGGCCGTGCACGCCGGCGGGCGTACCGTGCTGGACGCGGTCGAGATCGGCCTGCGCCTCAGCCCCGACGCGCTGCTGGCGTCGCGCGAGGTTCTGCGCGAGCATGGCAACATGTCCTCCGCCACCGTCATGTTCGTGCTGCGTCGTCTGCTCGCCGGCCCCGCCGAGGCGGGCGGGCGCGGTTTCGCCATGGCGTTCGGTCCCGGCATGGTGGCGGAAACCTTCCGCTTCCGGCGCGCGGGCTGACCTTCATGGACCTGTCGCGCCGCAGCGACGTGCCGGAGGTGATGAACGACGACAGCACCCCGCCCGAGGTGTTCGCCCGCTGCCTGTCCGAACTGGCGGCGGTGAACCGGCTGACGCTCACCCATCGGCCGACGCTGAAATTCCTGACCTCCGCCACCAGCGAATGGCCGCGCGGCATGCCCGTCTCGGTGCTGGATGTGGCCTATGGCGACGGCGACCTGCTGCGCGCGATCCATCGCTGGGCGACGCGCAAAGGGCTCGATCCTGTTCTGGCCGGCGTCGATCTCGACCCGCGCAGCGCCGGCATCGCCGCCGCCGCGAGCCCGCCCGACATGCATATCGACTGGCGCACCGGCGACGTGTTCGACCATGCGCCGGACCCGCAGCCCGACTTCATCGTGAGTTCCCAGTTCACCCACCACCTGACCGATGCGCAGGTGGTGGCGTTCATCCGCTGGATGGAACGCACCGCGCGGCATGGCTGGTTCATTGCCGACGTGCACCGCCATGTCATTCCCTATTACGGCTTCCGCGTGCTGGCCTGGATCATGCGCTGGCACCGCATCATCCGGGTGGACGGCACGATCTCCGTCGCCAGGGCGTTCCGGATGTCGGAGTGGCGGGCGTTGCTCGCCGAGGCGGGGGTGACGCGGGCCTCGGTGCGCTGGCACCTGCCGTTCCGCATTTGCGTCGCCCGGCTGCGGTGACGTTGCCGATCGTCGTCGCCGGCGGCGGGCCGGCCGGTGCCGCCACCGCCACGCTGCTGGCCCGCGCCGGGCGTCCGGTGGTGCTGTTTGAACGCAACGCCGCCGCCGCCGACAAGATCTGCGGCGAGTTCCTGAGCGGCGGGGCCTGCCGCGATCTCGCCGCTCTGGGCCTGGACCTTGCCGCCCTGGGCGCCGAGCCGATCCGGGCGGTGCGGCTGGTGCGTGGCCGGCGGGTGATCGAGACCGCGTTGCCGTTCCTGGCGTGCGGTTTGTCGCGCCGGGTGCTTGATGAGGCGCTGCTGGCGCAGGCCGCCGCCGCCGGGGTGACGCTGCGGCGGGGCCAGGTGCTGGTGCAGGCGGTGCCGGAACCAAGCGGCAGGATCGCGCTGACCCTGGCGCACGGCGCCCTGTGCCGCGCCGAAGCGCTGTTCCTGGCCACCGGCAAGCACGATCTGCGCGGCGTGCGGCGCCCGGTGCCGGAACGGCCGGACGATCTTGTGGGATTCAAGCTACATGTCGCGCTCGCGCCGGCGCAGCTTCGCGCCCTGCGGCGCTGCGTCGAGGTGGTGCTGTTTCCGGACGGCTATGCCGGGCTGCAACTGGTCGGCGCCGGCCGGGCCAATCTGTGCCTGCTGGTGCGGCGCGCCCGGCTGGAGCGGGTCGGCGGCACCTGGGAGGCGTTGCAGCACGACCTGCGCCGCACCAGCCCGCATCTCGCCATGCGCATCGACGGCGCGGTGCCGATGTTCGATCGCCCGCTGACCATCAGCCGGGTGCCCTATGGGTTCCTGCACGCGCCCTCCGCCGACGATCCGCCAGCGCTCTGGCGCCTCGGCGATCAGGCGGCGGTGATTCCGTCATTTACCGGCGATGGCATGGCGATCGCGCTGCACAGCGCCGGGCTGGCCGCGCGCCTGTTCCTGGCCGGGCAGGGGGCGCCAGCGTATCACCGGCGGCTGCGGGAAGATGTGGCGGGGCCGGTGCGGCGGGCCACGGCGCTGTATCGGCTTGGCCGCCTTGGATTGGGGCAGGCGGGGATCGTGGCGGCGGCCGGGGTGTTTCCGGTTGGGCTTCGCATTGTCGCGGCTTTGACCCGGGTTCAGCAAGGCCAGGGCTCTGCCCTGGACCCGCAAGGGGTCGGTGGACCCCTTGACCCCGTTCGTTAAGGGGTTCGGGGCGGCGCCTTGGCTGGCTCCCCGATGGGCGGCAGATCATTGGTTGCATTTGCAAGCACTTCCGCGACATGGCGCACCCTGATGCTGCTGCCCTCCCGCTGCAGCCGCCCGGCCATGTTCATCAGGCACCCCACATCCCCTGCCAGCAGCGTGTCGGCGCCGGTGGCGATGATGTCCTTGCACTTGTCCGCCACCATGCGCACGGAAATGTCCGGATATTTCACGCAGAACGTGCCGCCGAAACCGCAGCAGGTTTCCGGTTCTTTCATTTCGGTCAACGTCAGTCCCGCCACGCTGCCGAGCAATCCCCGCGGCTGCGCCTTCACCCCCAGTTCGCGCAGGCCGGCGCAGGAATCGTGATAGGTGACCGTGCCTGAATAGGCGGCCGTGACCCGGTCCATGCCCATCACATCGACCAGGAAACCGACGAGTTCATAGGTGCGGTCGCCGAGCGCGCGGGCGCGGGCGCTTGTGTTGGGGTCGTCGTCGAACAGGCCGGGCAGATGGTGGCGGATCATCCCGGCGCAGGAGCCGGAGGGCACGACGACGTAGTCGTAGCCCTCGAAGGCCTCGAGGATGCCGCGGCAGATGTCGCGCGTGGTGGCGCGGTCGCCAGTGTTGTAGGCGGGCTGGCCGCAGCAGGTTTGTGCCCGCGGCACCTCCACCGTGCAGCCGGCCTGGCGCAGCAGGTGGATGGCGGCGAAGCCGACGGTGGGCCGGTGCAGGTCCACCAGACAGGTGACGAACAGGGCGACGCGCGGGTGCGCGGGTGTTGTCTGCGGCATGATTGTTATGTCCTAGACGTGCGTGGCCGACATGCGGAGCAGCGGCGGAGTTTCCGCCTCCAGCCGATCGCGGGCGATGGCCACATAGGCCGGGTCGATGTCGATGCCGATGCCACACACGCCCTCGCGCTCGGCGGCGACCAGCGTGGTGCCGGTACCCATGAACGGGTCCAGCACCACCGCGGGGCGGCGGCCGTGCAGGCGGATGCACCAGCGCGGCAGATCGACCGGGAAGGTGCCCGGGTGGTGGAATTTGGCCGCCTTGCTCTGGACTGTCTCGTAGGGGATGAACCAGGTGTTGCCGCGGCAGCGCAGGTCGCGGGGGTGGCCGCGCCGGGCGATGTTCGACTTGTCCTTGTACGGCACGCCGATCGCCATCCGGTCGAGCGACACATGGCCGTCACGGGTAAGATGAAAAATATGCTCGTGCGCGTGGTGCAGAAACCGGTTGCCGGAAACCGGTTTGAAATGGCCCACCAAGTCATCGCCGGTGGCGATCGACTTGATCCAGGTGATGTGGTTCTGCAACGCGAAGATCGGCCGCAGCCGCACGATCAGCTCGAACGGCAGCCAGGGCCGGTTGGGCGAGCCGGAGATGTTGAGGAAGAACGAGGCATCCGGTTTCATCACCCGCCGCAGCGCCTCGGCCACCGACACCATCCAGTCCAGATAGTCGTTCTCCGCGCGGCGGTCCTGGTAGGCGGTATAGCGCAGATCGAGGTTGTACGGCGGCGAGGTGACCACCACGTCGACCGAGGCCGCGTTCAGACGGGCCAACACATCGAGGCAATCGCCGCAGTGCAGGGCATGCGGTGGCGCCGCGGCGGGCAGCCCGTCCATCGCGTCAGTTCGACGCCGTCCGCGCGGCCCGCGGAAGCAGAATGAAATCGCTGCCGGGCTGGCGCATTTTCCCCGCCCTCTCCTCGGCCTCCGGGCCCCAGCCCCAGAAGAAATCGGCGCGCACCGGCCCCTTGATCGCCCCGCCGGTATCCTGCGCCATCACCAGCCGCTGCAGCCGGCTGCCGGTGACCGGGTCGGTGGTATCCAGCCAGAGCGGGGCGCCGAGCGGAATATAGGCGCGATCGACGGCCACCGAGCGGCCCGGCGTGAGCGGCGCGCCGAGCGTGCCGGGCGGGCCGTCTTCCGGCCGCACGCCGATGATTTCGCGGAAGAAAACATAGGACGGGTTCTGGTTCATCACCTCCGCCGCCTCGCCCGGATGGGCACTCAGCCAGGCGCGGATGGTTTGCAGCGAGACCTGGTCCAGCGGGATCTGGCCGCGGTCGGCCAGCACCCGGCCGATCGGCACATAGGGCCGGCCATTCTGCCCGGCATAGCTCACCCGCACCACCCGCCCGTCGTCCAGCCGCACCCGGCCGGAGCCCTGGATTTGCAGAATGAAGGCATCAACCGGGTCGGCGAGCCACAGAATGCCCAGTCGCTGGCGATCGAGCGCACCCGCTTCGATGGCGGCACGATCCCAGTACGGCACCAGCCTTCCTTGCTCCAGCCGCCCGGTGATCCGCCGTCCCTTCAGGTCGGGGGCGAACTCGCCGAGATCGACCTGCAGCATGTCGATAGGCCGGCCGAGCAGCGCGATGCGGTAGAGGCCGCCAGGGCTGCGGGCGCCGGGCACCTCGGGCTCGTAATAGCCGGTGAACAGCCCGTTCGGATTGCCGTTGCCGGTGATCGCCCAGGGTTGGAAATAGGTCTCAAAAAAGCCCCGGGCGGCGTCGTCACCGGGCGGCAGGGCGCGGGCGGCGGCGCAGGCATCGGCCCATTGCGGCGCGGTGCCGCCGCGGGCGGCGGCCTCGCCGGCGCCGCCCAGCGACGGGTCGGCGCTGTGCGCGATCGCTGCGCAACCGGCCAGGAACGAGGGAATGGCCTGGGCCGGATGCTCCGCCGCCCATCCCGGCAGGTGGTCGAAGCCGACCGGGGCGAGACCCATGGTGACAGCGCCTTCGGTCACTGGCGGCGGCTGCGCCACGCAGGCCGCCATCGCCAGGGACGCGAACGGCGCCAACAGGCGGGCGCTTGCCCGCCAATCCTGTCGCCGCATCAGGCGCTGCGCGCGGCCACCAGCCGCCAGGTCGGATCCGACGATGTCAGGTCGCGCTCGAAGGTCCAAAGATCGGTAATTTCGGTGACCGCATCGGCGCCCGCCACCGGCTCGCCGTTGCGGCCGAGCGTCACGTTCACCTGGTCGGACACGAAGCGAACGGTGATGTCGGCCTGGGTACCGCGCAGGTCGGCCGCCTCGATGGTGGCGGGGTGGATGGCACGGATTTCGGTGCGCTGGGTTTCGCCGGCCAATTCGCGGGCGGTGATGGCCGCCTCGAAGGCGCGATACGTGTCGTCCGAGAGAAGCTGGCGCAAAGTGGTGCGGTCGCCATTGGCGAAGCCGATGACGATGATGCGGAACGCCGCCTCGGCGCCGGACAGGAAATGCGACGGGTCGAAACCGGGTCCGATCCGGCACATGCGCGCCAGGGCCTGGCCGGCCGGCGAGGCCGGTTCCGGCAGCGGGCGGCCCGGCGTCGCGGGGGCCACCGGTTCGGCGACGCCATCGATGATGTGTCCGCCCGGTACCTGCCCGTCTGGCACCACCCGCCCGGCCGCGCCGGGCTGCAGCGGCACGGGCTGCTCGGGCGGCCGCTCGAAGCCGGTGCGGCGGCCGAGGATGCTGCGCAGGCGCAGCACCAGGAAAGCCGCAATCATGCCGAACAGGACGAGGTCGAGCGGGAAACTGCCGCTGGAACCCATGAGAGCTCTCCATCGCGCCCCGGATTGGGCGCCCACACTGACATAAGGGTCCGCGGCCCCGGACACAACCGAGCCGGGACGCAACAGACCAGTAACACACCGCGGGACCAGGTGCACAGCGGGAGATGGGGCGCAAATCAAGCCGGCAAGGTTGCGCCGCCGGCGCGGTTGCGGCACGTCGGTTCCATGATTCTGCTGCGGCATGGCCAGAGCGCGTTCAATCTGCACGTCGGCGCCGGTCGACCCGACCCGGGCATCGCCGACCCGCAGCTCACGCCGCTCGGCCACAGCCAGGCCGCGCAGGCCGCCGCGGCGCTGGCCGGTGCGGGCGTGAAACGCATTATCGTTTCGCCCTATACACGGGCGCTGCAAACCGCGGCCACGCTGGCGCGGGCCCTGGAGGCGGCGGTGCAGGTCAACCCGGCGGTGCGCGAGCGCTGCGCCTTTTCTTGCGATGTCGGCTCGCCGCGGAGCGAACTGGAGCGCGCCTGGCCGGACCTGGATTTCGCGTCGGTGGACGAGGTGTGGTGGCCGCAGGAGGAGGAGCCGGTCCGCTCCGTCCTCGACCGCGCCGCCCGGTTCCGCGCCGACATGGCGGCGCGCCCCGGCTGGTCCGACACCCTGGTGGTCAGCCATTGGGGATTCATCCTGGCCATGACCGGCGAACGCATCGGCAACGGCGAATGGCGACGCTGCGATCCCACACGGCCGGCGTGATTGGGGTGGGGGCGATTGGGTAAAGGAATGCGAGGGTAGAACCCAGGCATTCCCTTACCCAATCACCCCGGCCGCGCGGACGCGTGCTTTCGTTCCCGGCAAGCCTGTGCTACCCGCCGCCCCTGCGGTCCCCCATGAACACGGAGATGGCCATGTCCGAAACAACCCCGATTCCGCCCCAGGGGGCCGCACAGCAGGTGCCCCCGCTGGTGGTCAACATCCAGTACGTCAAAGACCTCTCGTTCGAGGTGCCGGGTGCGCCGGCGATTTTCACCCAGTTGCGGGCCGCGCCGCGCGTCGACATCAACCTTGACGTCCAGGCCCGTCGCGTGGCCGATGGTCAGAACGCCTTCGAGGTCACGCTGTCCATCCGCGCCGAGGCGTTCGAGGTGCCGGCTGCGGCCAGCAACGGCGGCGGCACGCCCGCGTCGGGAGCAAGGGTGTTCCTGGCGGAGCTCGCCTATAGCGGCGTGTTCACCCTGACCGGCCTGCCGGACAACACAGTTGAGCCGGTGCTGCTGGTTGAATGCCCGCGCATCCTGTTCCCCTTCGCCCGCAACATTCTGGCCGACGTGACGCGCGACGGCGGCTTCCCGCCGGTGCTGCTGCAGCCCATCGATTTCGTCTCGTTGTGGCAGCAGCGGCGGGCGCAGGCGAGCGAGGAAGCGCCGGCCGCCACCGCGTAGGCCCATCTCGGGGGTACACGCCCCTATCCTACAGCCCTTTCCCCCCACCTTGCGGGGGGAGAGGAGCTCACAGGAAATTCTACTTCGGCCGCTGGTCGATCAGCCGCCTGGCCTTGCCCAGCGAGCGCTCGATCCCGCCCGGTGCCAGCACCTTGACCCGCGCGGTCACGCCGATGCGCGACTTGATGTGGTGGGCGAGTTCCTTCGCTCCGCCGGCGCTGCCGTCAGGCCAGGCTTCGGCCCGCGCTTCCACCGCCACGGTCAGCTCGTCCAGCCGCCCCTCGCGGCTCAGGACCAGCTGATAATGCCCGGCGAGGGCCGGGCAGCGCAGGATTTGCTCCTCTATTTGGCTTGGGAACACGTTCACCCCGCGCACGATCAGCATGTCGTCGTCGCGGCCGGCGATCTTTTCCATCCGCCGCAGGCTGCGCGCCGTGCCCGGCAGCAGACGGGTGAGATCGCGGGTGCGGTAGCGGATGACCGGCATCGCCTCCTTGGTCAGCGAGGTGAGCACCAACTCGCCGAATTCCCCATCCGGCAGCACCGCGCCGGTCTGCGGGTTGATAATCTCGGGATAAAAATGATCTTCCCAAATGTGCAGCCCGTCCTTGGTCTCGACGCACTCGCAGGCGATGCCGGGGCCCATGACTTCCGACAGTCCGTAGATGTCGATGGCGTGCATGCCGAAGGCGCGCTCGATTTCGCAGCGCATGGCATTGCTCCAGGGCTCGGCGCCGAAGATCCCCACCTTCAGGCTGGTCGCGCGCGGATCGGCGCCGGCGGCGCGGAAACCGTCCAGAATCGCCAGCATGTAGCTGGGGGTGACGGAAATGAGGTCGGGGGCGAAATCCTGGATAAGCTGCACCTGGCGTTCGGTCATGCCGCCGGAGACCGGGATGACCGCTACCCCCATGCGGGTGGCGCCGTCGTGCAGGCCGAGCCCGCCGGTGAACAACCCGTAGCCGTAAGCGTTGTGCAGCCGCATGCCGGCCCGCCCGCCGGCGGCGCGGATGGAGCGCGCCACCACCAGTGCCCAGGTGTCGAGATCGTTCTTGGTGTAACCGACCACCGTCGGCTTGCCGGTGGTGCCGGAGGAGGCGTGGATGCGGGCAATCTGGTCGCGCGGCACGGCGAACAGCCCGTACGGGTAGTTGGCGCGCAGATCCGCCTTGGTGGTGAACGGGAATTTGCGCAAATCGTCGAGGCTTCGCAGGTCATCCGGGTGCACTCCGGCGGCGGCGAAGGCGGCGCGTGTGTGCGCCACGTTGTCGTAGGCATGCCGCAGCGACCATGTCAGCCGCCGCATCTGCAGGTCGGCGATTGCGTCGCGCGAGGCGCTTTCGACCGGTTCCAGCTCTTCCGGCCGGGGCGTGAGGTCGGGCAGTCCGTCCATCGCTAATCCTCCCTGGGAGGTTCGGCGAAGAACTTCTCCCCCACCATGCGGGAATTGCCGCGGAATTCAGCAACCGGGGTGCCGTCGGCGGTGCATACCGTAATGTCGTAGATGCCCGATCTTCCGGCGTGCGAGCGTTCGTGCGCGGTCGCCACCAGCTTGTGGCCGAGCTTGGCCGGGCGCAGGAAGGTGATGGCGCAGTGCTGGGCGACCGCCCGGTCGTTGGCGCTGTTGCAGGCATAGGCGAAGGCGGTGTCGGCCAGCGCGAAAATGACACCGCCATGACAGGTGCCGTGGCCGTTCACCATGTCGTCGCGTACGCGCAGCGATGCGATGGCGTGGCCGGGGCCGACAGCTTCCAGCGTGATGCCGAGCGCATGGGCGGCGCGATCGTCGGGCCACATGGAGTTGGCGCAGGCGCGGGCCAGCGCCAGCGGGTCGACGACTTTTTTCATGCGCGGCGACCGCCGGCCTGGCGCTGCAGGCGGCGTTCGATGTCGCGCGCGTTGAGCCGGATGGCTTCCTCCATGGGCACGATCCCTTTTGTTCGACCCTTGCGGGAGTGATGACATTGCAAGGAAGGGGTGACAAGGCGACACTCCGCGGACAGGCGAGGGAAGCAAGGCCGGGGGATGTGTCCCTGGTCTTGCTTCCCTCGCCTGCCCGCGGAGCGCAGTCATGATCACCGCCTTGTTTTTGTTCATGGCTGGCCTGTTGGCCGGCATGATGAATGCCGTCGCCGGCGGCGGGTCGTTCGTCAGTTTCCCGGCCCTGGTGGCGGCCGGGGTGCCGGCGGTGGCGGCCAACGCCTCGTCTACGGTGGCGTTGGTGCCCGGCACGCTCGCCAGCGCCTGGGCCTACACCACCGGGCCGCACCGGATGGGACTGGTGGGATTCGGCGGCCTGCGGTTTCGCGCCCTGCTGGTGGCGAGCGTCGCCGGCGGCCTGGCCGGGGCGGTGCTGCTGCTGTCTACCCCGGCGACCACGTTCGACGCGGTGATTCCCTGGCTGCTGCTGATCGCGACCATCGTGTTCGCTTTCGGGCATCGCTTGGGGGCGGCGTTGCGCGCGCGGGTCCGGCTGGGTCGGAGGACGGCGCTGGTGGTACAGTTCGTGCTGGGCGTTTACGGTGGGTATTTCGGCGGCGCGGTGGGGCTGATGATGATGGCGGCCTGGATGCTGCTGGATGCCACCGACCTCAAGTCTATGAACCCGGTGCGCACGCTGCTGACCTCAGCGATGAACATCGTCGCCGTGCTGTGCTTCGTGGCGGCGGGCCAGGTGTGGTGGCCGCAGGCGCTGTCGGTGCTGGTGGGCGCGGCGACCGGGGGCTATGCGGGGGCGCGCATCGGCCAGCGCCTGCCGCTGGTGGTCGTGCGCGCGGTGGTGACGCTGGTGACCGTGGGGATGACGCTGGTGTTTTTCACGCGCGCGTACGGCTGACGCGACGGACTCGACCGCCCGCCCCGGGTGGCCCCGGCGCCGCCATGCTCTCAGGTCTGCTTGACCGGCGTATGCCGCACCCGCGCAAAATAGGCGTCCACCGCCTCGCGCACGGCAGCGGCGATGACGCGCCTGTGCGCCGGCCGCTTCAGAGCGGCCTCGTCCTCCCGGTTGGACAGGAAGCCCATTTCGACCAGCACACTCGGCACGCCCGAGCCGAGCACATACAGGCGGGCCTCCCGCGACGGTGCAGGGGTCAGGTCGATATCGTCGCTGAGGGCGCGGATAATGCCCCGTCGTAGCCAGCCTGCGGCCGAGGGGGTTGGGTCCGGTTCGTCGGCCAGGGCGCGGGCGATGTCGCCGGGGTGCGCCGGCACGCGGCGTGCCGGCGAAAGGGCGGACTGGATATAGACGCTCGCCCCGTGCGCCCGCCGGTTGGGGGCGGCGTCGGCATGGAGCGAAATCAGCACCGTGGCGCCATGCTCGCGCACGTATGCGACGCGATCGGGCAGGTCGAGCGTCTGGTCATGGGTGCGGGTCAGGAGCACCCGGTAGCGGCGGGTTGCTTCGAGCTGGCGCTTGAGTTCGAAAGCCGTCGCCAGGGTGACGGTCTTCTCCAGCGTGCCGGTCACGCCGATGGCGCCGGGATCGCGTCCGCCATGGCCGGGGTCCACCACGATCAACGGCAACTCGGCCGTGTTCGCGTTCCCGTTCGCACCGGCGGACGGGCGCGCCCGCAGGTGCGCGGAATGGGCCGCCGGCGGCGCGAGGGTACAGCCAGCTATCAGGCCGCCGAGTACAAGGCGGCGTCCGGACGAGGCAATTGTCATCGTCGCAATCTAACGCAGCGTGACAGCCGAAGGCGAGAAAGGATTGACGAATATCCCTTGCCCCCCGTCTATCCCTTGCCCCCCGTTTATCCCTTGCCCCCCGTCTTTCAAGCCGGCGTCGTGTGCAGCGCCGCCACCTCCCGCACCTTGCGCGCCATCGAGGCGATGCCGTTGCCGCGGTTGGTGGACAGCGCTTCCAGCAGGCCGAGGTCTTTCAGGAACACCGGGTCGGTGGCGGCGATTTCGGCCGGCGTGCGGCCGGAATACACCCGCAGCAGCATGGCGATGAGGCCGGAGACGATCGCCGCGTCCGACAACCCGGCATAATACAAACGCCCGTCGCGCAGCACCGCCTCCATCCACACCCGGCTCTGGCAGCCCGGGACGCGGTGGGCGTCGTCGGCCCAGGCATCCGGGAAGGGCGGCAGTTTGCGGCCGAGTTCGATGATGTAGCGGTAGCGGTCCTCCCAGTCGTCGAAACAGGACAGGTCGTCGCTGATGGCGGCAATGGCCTCGGCGGCGGTGGGGTCCTCGGGGAGGAGGAAAGGATCGCTGCTCATGCGTCGCATGTGCGGGCCGGCCGGAGATACGTCAAGCCTGGTCCGGCCCCGGCGTCACCTTGCCCCCAGTTTCCGCTCGATCGCGTCCCACACCTGGCCGGCGAGGTCGGTGCCGTCGAAGCGGTCGACCTCCTGGATGCCGGTGGGCGAGGTGACGTTGATTTCGGTCAGGAAGTCGCCGATCACGTCGATGCCGACGAACAGCAGGCCCTGCTGCTTCAGGGTGGGACCGATGCGGGCACAGATGTCGCGGTCGCGCGGGGTCAGGTCCACTTTCTCGGCCCGGCCGCCGACATGCATGTTGCTGCGCGCCTCCCCGGGCGCGGGCACCCGGTTGATGGCGCCGGCTGGTTCGCCGTCGATCAGGATGATGCGCTTGTCGCCCTGGCGCACGGCCGGCTCGTAGCGCTGCACCATCAGCGGCTCGCGCGAGCGGGCGAAATGCATTTCGATCAGCGCGTTCAGGTTGGGGTCGTCGTGGCGGATCAGGAACACGCCCGAGCCGCCGTTGCCGAACAGCGGCTTGACCACGATGTCTTTGTGGGTGGCGCGGAAGCCGCGGATGGCGTCGGGGTCCCAGGTGACCATGGTGGGCGGCATCAGCTCGGGGAAATGGGTCACCAGCAGCTTTTCCGGCGCGTTGCGCACGGCGACCGGGTTGTTCACCACCAGCGTGCCGGAGCCGTCGCTGCAGTGGATGTGCTCCAGCATGTGGGTGGCGGTGATGTAGGCCATGTCGAAGGGCGGGTCCTGGCGCATCAGCACCACGTCCATCAGGCCGAGGTCGAGCAGTTCGGGGGTGCCGAAGCGGTAGTGGTCGTTGCGCACGCGCTGGACAGTGACCGGCCGGGCGCGGGCGAACAGACGCTGCTCGCGGTGCGCGCCCTGCTTCAGCACGCCCTCGCGCAGGGTGAGGTATTTGACCTCGTAGTGCCACAGCTTGTGGCCGCGGTTCTGCGCGGCGAGCATGAGGGCGAAACTGGAATCGCCGTCGATGTTGATCGTCTCGATCGGGTCCATCTGGACCGCGACATTGAGCACGCGCCCCATTTCAGCCTCCATCGGCGGTTCAGGGGGTATCGTCTATCTGGCGGGCGGGCGGAGGGCAATCGGGGGAAGGCCGGCCAGAGCTCTGCCCTGGCCGGCCTTCCCTCAGGCCGCCCGGCGGCGCACCGACCCGGTGATCTCCTGGCGACGGACGATCGAGCGAACGCCGATCACCTGGCGCAGATTGCCTTCCACCAGATGCACCATCTCCGCCGGCATGGCGTGCATGCCGATTTCCACCCGCAGATCGCTGCCCTGGCGCACCGACTCCAGGGTGTCCGGGATCAGGTCGCGTTTGGCGAAGGGCTGCAGCAGCCGCGGCAGCAGGCCGGGGGCGGCGTCGGCGACGAGGGTGAAATGCACGGCGGCGTGTTGGCCCACCAGGGCCCAAGGCTCGAACGACATGGGGAAAAGACTCCGGACGGAACGGGAGGATCGCAGACGCAGGCCGACCCGGCTGCTCAGGCAGCCGGGAGGGTAATTCGCGCCATCATCGACCGGAGACTCATGGAAGCCTATTTACCCGTCCCGCTGGCCTATGGCCACAAAAATTCCGGCAGCCGCAGCAGCGGAAAAGCGCCGGCCGCCAGGGTGCGGTCGCGCAGCGTCACCGGCAGCTCGACCTGACGCGGGCCGCCTTGCGCCGGGCGGGCGAGGATCGCCAGCACCGCCTTGATTGCTTGCACCGCCCGCGGCGCCAGCGCGCCGGATGAGGCGATGGCGTCCAGCGTGGCGTCATAGCCGGCCAGCGTGGCGGTGGCGGCGCCGGCGGGCTGCAGGTGGTTGTCCAGCGTCATGGTGGCGCTGCCCGACAGGTCGAGCGGTCCCCAGCGGAGCAGAAGATGCCGCACCACCAGCGTGCCGCCGCCGTCGCGCCAGGAAGCGGCGCGGGCGGCGACCGGGCCGGGGCCGGGCAGCGGACCGGTGAGGGCGGCGTCGAACGAGGCTGCCGCGATGTCGGGGCCGGGCGGCCAGGGGCGCCCGCCCGGCAGGGGCGGCAGGGTGATGCCCTGGGCACTGCCGGTGACGTTCAACGCTGCTTCGCCGCGCGTGGCGGCGGGTCGGGTGGCGGCATGCAGGGCCAGGGCGGCGATGCCGAGCGCCCCGGTGGGCAGGGTGGCGCGGAGGCCGGCGGCGGAGAGGTCGCCCATTGGCAGGGGAGCGGCTGGGTCGTTCCCCGAGGTGCTGAGCGGCAGGACCAGATCGAACTGCTCGGCGGTGAAGCCGATGTCGGGGAATGTGGCCAGACGCAAGTGCTGCTGGCCGGGGAAACGGATGGTCAGCCGCCATGGGTGCAGCACGGTGACCGACAGCACGGCTTGCGCTGCCTGCCAGGACAGACCGCCCGGCAGGTCCGCGTCGCCGCCTGAGAGCACGGTATCGGGTACCGTGATGGCGGCGGCCAGCGGCCAGCCGCTTCGGTTCGGCCGCCCTGAGGAGGCGGTCCAACCGGCGGCGCGGCGGCTTGCCTGCCAGGCGGCCAGCTCGCTTTCCAGCCGTGTGGTGGCGAACACCCACAGGCCGGTATCGGCGGCGGCCAGCACGGCCAGACTGGCCAGGGCACCGGTCAGCAGCCGGCGCACGGCGGGACGGCTTGGAAGGAAGGTCATGGACTTGTTATAGGCGGATGTGACGGTGGCGGCATACCGGGCTCACGATCGCGTGAACGCTGCGGTATACATCATCCCCAATCCGTTTCATCCCCTGGAGCAGGGTGTGAAATGGCCATGATCGGGTTGGTTTCCAGTTAGTTAATAAAGTCCGCTCGGCTGGTGGGGGAGTATCCGGGACAGGCCGTGCACAGGTTTATCCACAGGATGTTCACGCCGCAGTGCAGCGTAAGATTCCGCATAGATTTGCTCCAGCTGCGCCATTAGCGCATCGCGCGGCAGGTCGGTGGGCAGCGGCGGCCGGATGGCGACCTGGATGGTGCCGGGACGCTTGCGGAGGGCGCGCCGCCCCCAGTAGTGGCCTGAATCGGTGGCAACCGGGATGATGGGCAGCCCGGTCCGGGCGGCCAGCGCGGCGACGCCGGGTTGCAGTTTCACACCCGCGCCGGGGGCAACGCGGGTGCCTTCTGGGAAAATCAGGATCTGCCGCCCCTCGGCGGCGGCGGCGGCGGCGCGGCGGATGAGGTCGCGCATGGCGGTGGCACCGCCGGCCCGGTCCACCGCGATCATGCCACTGCGCAGCAGCAGCGGGCCGAAAAGCGGGATGCGCGTCAGCTCAAGCTTGAGGACATAGACGCAGTCCGGCACCAGCAGCAGCCAGATCAGCGTGTCGAAGGCGGATTGGTGCATCGGCGCGATCAGCGCCGCGCCGGAGGCGGGCAGGTGCTCGCGTCCGGTCACCACCCAATCGATGCCGCATATGCGGCGCAGCCCGGCCAGCACCAGGGTCGCCCAGCGCTGTGCGCCGTGCCGCACGGCGTCCCGCTCGCGGCTGAGCGCGCCATGCCACAGGCATAGGACGAAGGTGACGCCATAGAACCAGGCATAGAACGCCAGGGCGCGGAGCAGGGTCATCCGCCATTCCTTTGGTTTGCTGCGGGCTGGTCGCTGCGGGAGGGCGAGCGGACGCCGCCGCGCGAGGCGAGGGCGGAGAGCCCGGCCTCGGCCAGCAACCATTTGGTGTATTCGCTCGCCAGCAGGCCAAGCGCTACCGGGTCGGGCTCGCGCATCGCCGGCGGCAGCACCGCCACCGGGTGCAGCACTGCCTCGGGCAGTGCCCGCGACAGTTCGGCGAGGGCGCGCGGCATGTGGTAGAAGGCGGTGACCACGATGAGCGAGCGCAGTCCGTTGGCACGGGCCCAGTCGGAGGTTTCGGCGGCGTTGCCGTGGGTCGAGGCGGCGGCGCGGCCGAGCGTGACCCGCGCCTGCAGCGCCGGGTCCACGCCGGCGCGGTGCGCCAGCGCGGCGAAATCCGTGGCGCCGCCGACGCCGGAAATCAGCAGCATCCTGGCGCGTCCCTCGGCGAGCAGTTTCAGGGCGGTTTCGACCCGTTCGGCGCCGCCGGTCAGGGCGACGATGCCGTCGGCATGCGCCGGCGGCTCGACACTGATGCGGGCGGCGTGCAGGAACCAGGCGAAGCCGCCCGCCCAGGCGAGCACCGCCAGCGCCGGCAGGATCGTCAGCACCACAACGAGTTGCCGCCAGGTCACGGCAGGCGCCGCAACCAGCGCCGCACCGTGCCCTGCGCGGTGATGAACCCGATCGCCGCCGCGGCCAGGGGCAGCGAGGGCAGCGCCGCCCAGAGCGGCGCCGGCAGGGCGGCCAGCAGGGCGAGCGCGGACGGATCGCCGATCGACTCGGGCCGGGACACCGCGAATGGGGCGGCGAGCCGGGCGAGCAGCAGCAGTACGGGCAGCGCCGCCAGCGCCCCAAGCAGGCCGCCGGTGGCGGCGAGGCCGGTGGTGCGGCCGGCAAAGCGGCCGGCGATGTAGGTGTCGGTGGCGCCCAGCCCGTGCACGATCTCGATCGTCTCCCGCCGTGCCGCCAGCCCCGTGCGGATGGCGATCCCCACCACCGCGACGGCCACCGCCGCCACCACGGCCAGAGCCAGCCAGGCGCAGGCTTGCAGGCTGCCGGCGAGCCGGCTGAGGTGCTGCAACCACACCGCGTGGGTTTCGGTCAACGTGCCGGGAACCGCGGCGGCCAGCCGGGCGGCGAGCTGGTCCGGCTCGGGCGCGCCGGGAGCAAGCCGGACCGCGATCACCGCCGGCAGCGGGATCGACAGCCGGTCGGCGCCGGTGCCGAGCCAGGGGCGCAGCAGGTCGGCCAGTTCGCCGTCCGACAGCTTGCGGGCGCTGGCCACGCCTTGTGTGTCGCGCAGGACGGCGAGGGCGCGGTCGAGCCTGGTTTGTCCAGCTTCCAGGGTCGCGGGGCGCGGCACCTGGATGGTCAGGGCGGAACCGGCGCCTTGCTGCCAATGCAGCGCCAGCGTCCGCGCCCCCACCACCCCGGCCAGCGCCAGCGCCGCGAGGAAGGCCATCGCCGCCACCAGCAGCGGCAGCATGCGGTCGCTGATCGCCCGGCGCAGGCCGAGATCGTCGAAGCGCGGCGGGCGGAGCGGGTTCCTAGCCACGGTTGAGCAGGCGGCCGTTGTCGAGTTGCAGGGCGATGTTGGGATGGCGGGCCACCAGCCCCTCGTTGTGGGTGGCGATGACGACGGTGGTGCCGAGCCGGTTGAGTTCGATCAGCATGACCATCAGCCGCTCGGCCTGGACGTTGTCGAGGTTGCCGGTCGGCTCGTCGGCCAGCAGCAGGGCGGGGCGGCCGACCACGGCGCGGGCGATGGACACCCGCTGCTGCTCGCCGCCGGACAGTTCGGCGGGGCGGGAGTTGGTTTTCTTGTCCAGGGCGACCCAGCGCAGGGTTTCGATGACATCGGCGCGGATCTGGCCTTCCGGGCGGCCGGCGATGCGCAGCGGCAGGGCGACGTTGTCGTAGGCGGACAGGTGCGGCAGCAGGCGGAAATCCTGGAACACCATGCCGATGCGCCGGCGCAGCGCGGGCAGGGCACGGCGCTCGGCCTGGCCCACTTCGGTACCCATGACCATCAGCCGTCCGCTGGTGGGGCGGATGGCGAGATGCAGCAGGCGCAGCACGCTGGTCTTGCCGGCACCGGACGGGCCGAGCAGCCAGCGGAAACCGCCTTCGGGAATGCTGAAGCTGAGGCCCCGCAATACTTCGGCGCCGGTCCGGTTGGCTCCGGCCGGGCGGTACTGCAGACCGACGCCTTCCAGTCGCACCATGATGGTGTTCTGCCACCGATTTACCCCGCGCCGGAAGAGCCGCGGCGCCAGGTGACGGAGGCGAATCAAGGCCGGGGATGTTGCTGCCTTCTCCCCCTGCTGCAAAGGGCGGGGAATAAGACAGCAGAGGTGGTGGCTTGGCTTGCCTCGAGCGGACGTTGCAATAGTGCAGCGTCGATCCCAGTATCACACGGACATGAAAGGGGATTCGGATGCGACTGGTCTGTCCGTCCTGCGCAGCCACCTATGACGTGCCCGACGAACTTCTCGGCAGCGGACCGCGGCGCCTGCGCTGCGCGCGGTGCGCGCACGAATGGACGGTGGACACGCAGCAGATGCCGCCGCCCGCCGCGTCGCCGCCCGCCGATCCGCCGCCGCGCCCCGGCCCGCCGCCGTTGACCGCCGATGCGCCGCCGCTGTGGTCCGGCGCGCCGCCGCCGGTGGCCGAGGCGCGGCGGCGGGCGGCGACGCGGTTCATCGAGGATGATGAGGACGATGGGGCGCCCGGGCCCACCGACACGGGCAAGCCAGCGCTCGACCGGACGGCGATGGCCGCCTGGACGGCGAGCGTGTTGCTGCTCGTGGGCCTGGTGGTGGCGGTGGTGGCATACCGGGCCGACCTCATGCGGGCCTGGCCGCAGAGCCAGCGCCTGTTTGCGCTGTTCGAAGCGGCACCGCGATGACCCGCTACGCCGTGACCCAGGACCGGCGCGGCGGGACGGCTGGAGCGGGTGAAGGGAATCGAACCCTCGTATGCAGCTTGGGAAGCTGCCGTTCTACCATTGAACTACACCCGCGCCCTGCGCCGGCGGCGCGGGGCGCGTTATAGGCAAGCCATCGCCGGCGCGCAACGGCGGCATTGACGCTGCGCGGCCACCGGGTCCATACGTTCTGAATCGGGCTCGCCCGGTCCTCGTGATTTGTCCGGCCGGATTGCGGCGAGGTGAAACAAGCGCGCTAAAGAGGCCCTGCGGCGATGCGTATCTGAAGGCGCATCCCGCCATGGCTCCGACGGTCGGCCCATCTGTCGCAAGGGCCATTTCCGCATGACACCCACTCCCGCCTATCGTCCGGCCACCCTGCTGGTGCAGGGCGGCATTGAACGCAGCCAGTTCGGCGAGACCGCCGAGGCGCTGTTCCTCACCTCCGGCTTTGTCTACGACAGCGCCGAGCAGGCGGAGGCCACGTTCAAGGCCAGTATCGACCACTACCAGTATTCGCGATTCGGCAATCCCACCGTGGCGATGCTGGAACGCCGCCTCGCACTGCTCGAAGGGGCGGAGAGCTGTTGCGCCACCGCATCCGGCATGGCGGCGGTGAACGCGGCGCTGCTGGCGCACCTCAAGGCCGGCGACCGGGTGGTCGCCTCGCGGGCGCTGTTCGGGGCCTGCCATTGGATCGTGTCCACTTTGTTGCCGAGGCTGGGCATTGCCAGCGAGTTTGTCGATGGTGCCGATCTGGACCAGTGGCGCGCGGCGCTGGCGAGGCCGGCGGCGCTGGTGCTTCTGGAGTTGCCGTCAAACCCGATGCTGGAAATCGTCGATTTGCGGGCGGTGGCCGAACTGGCGCACGCAGCCGGCGCGATCGTGGTGGTGGACAACGTGTTCGCCACCCCGCTTCTGCAGAAGCCGTTGCAGCTCGGCGCCGACGTGGTGGTGTACTGGTGTACCAAGCACATCGACGGCCAGGGACGGGTGCTGGGCGGCGCAGTGCTGGGCACGAAGACGTGGATCGAGGAAACGCTGCAGCCCTTCGTGCGCAACACCGGGCCGGTGCTGTCGCCGTTCAATGCCTGGCTGCTGCTGAAGGGGTTGGAGACGCTGGCGCTGCGGGTCGAGGCGTCCTGTCGCAGCGCCGCCGCGATCGCCGATTTTCTTGCCGGCCATCCCGGCGTTGCCCGGGTGTGGTACCCCACGCGTGCCGATCATCCGCAGCGCGCGTTGGCGATGGCGCAGGCAAGCGGCGGCGGCACGATGGTGGCCTTCGAGATCGAAGGCGGCAAGGCGGCGGCGTTCGCTGTGCTGAATGCGCTGCGGTTGGTGCGGGTTTCCAACAACCTCGGCGATTCCAAGTCGCTGATCACCCACCCGGCCACGACCACGCATATGAAGATCGGCGTCGAGGAGCGGGCGCGGCTGGGTATTGCCGACGGCGTGGTGCGGCTGTCGGTCGGGCTGGAGGATGTCGAAGATTTGCAGGAGGACCTGGCCCAGGCGCTGGCGGCGGCCGGCCGCGCGTCGGCATAGGCCCTGGACAAGTGCCCGGCGCGCGGTGTGTCATCATCGGTGCCGGGCCGGTAGCCCGCGGACGAGCCATGACCGACGACTACAGCCTGACCACGCGCGGCATCCGCGTCAGTGTCCGCGCCTTCTTCCTGGCCGATCAGTCGCGACCGGCCGAGGGCAGGTTCATGTGGGCCTACCGCATCCGTATCGAGAATCTCGGCCGCGAAACGGTGCAGTTGCTGCGCCGCACCTGGAACATCACCGACGCGCACGGCCGTACCCAGATCGTCAAGGGCGCCGGCGTGATTGGCCAGCAGCCGGTGCTGGAGGCGGGCGAGAGCTTCGAATACACCTCCGGCACGCCGCTGGAGACGGCGTCGGGGTTCATGGTGGGCAAGTACCACATGGTGGCCGTCGACTCCGGCGAGGCGTTCGACGTGGCCATTCCGGCGTTCAGCCTGGACAGTCCGCACCAGGACGGAAGGTTGCACTGATCCGGCGCCGCCGCGTGCCGGCCGGCGGCTGACGTTCCGGGGAATTCGGATTCGCCGGCCGGTCGCCTTGCGGGCTTGCGACACCCGCCCATATCCATTTTGGATGCACGTGCGGAGGGGTGCGAAGTTCTTTGCTTCGCGCAATGGTTGCTGACAACCGCACTAGTCGAGGGGAAATTTACTGTGAACATCGCATTGCCTTCCGACCGTCTTGCCCCGGCGACGGAGTCGATTTCCGCCCGCCCGACGCGCGAGGAGGCCGAGGCGGCGGTGCGAACGCTGTTGCTGTGGGCCGGTGACGATCCGCACCGCGAGGGGCTGGCGGGGACGCCCGACCGGGTGGTGCGCTCCTACGAGGAATTCTTTGCTGGCTACCGTGTCGATCCGATCGGGTTGCTGGAACGCACTTTCGAGGAAACCGACGGCTACGACGAGATTGTGCTGCTGCGCGACATCAGGCTGGAGAGTTATTGCGAGCATCACATGGTGCCGATCATCGGTCGGGCGCATGTGGCCTACCTGCCGCACCGGCGCGTGGTGGGGATCAGCAAGCTTGCCCGGGTGGTGGATGCCTATGCCAAGCGGCTGCAGATCCAGGAGAAGCTGACGGCGCAGATCGCGAATACCATCAACGATGTGCTCCAGCCGCGCGGCGTCGCGGTGATTGTCGAGGCGCAGCATCAGTGCATGACCACGCGCGGCGTGCACAAGATCGGGGTGTCGATGGTGACCAGCCGCATGTTGGGGGCGTTCCGGGACGATCCCAGCACAAGGCGGGAGTTGCTGGCGATGGTGGGCCGCTCGACGGTGACCGGGATCGACTAACTTACGGAGCGGGGTCCAGGGGGCCGCTGCCCCCTGGCGGGTCCAGGGCAGAGCCCTGGAATGTCTTGCTACGCCACCGCCGCTTCAAGCGCTGGATAGTCGGTGTAGCCCTGCGCCCCGCCCCCATAGAACGTCATCGGGTTAGGCTCATTGAGCGGCGCTCCCTCGGCAAAGCGCCGCGGCAGATCGGGGTTGGCGATGAACAGTTTGCCCCATGCCACCGCGTCGGCGTCGCCCTCGGCGAGCACCTGCTCGGCCGTCGCCTGGGAGAATCCTTCGTTGGCGATCACCGGGCCGCCGAAGATCGTCTTGATCTGTGGTTCCAGCCGCGGCGCTTCCAGCCGTTCGCGTGTGCACAGGAAGGCGAGGCCGCGGCGGCCGAGTTCGGCGGCGACATAGCCGAAGGTGGCGGCGGGGTCGGAATCGCCCATGCTGTGACTGTCGCCGCGCGGCGCCAGGTGCATGCCGACCCGGCCGGCGCCCCACACGGCGATGCAGGCATCCGCCACTTCCAGCATCAGCCGCGCCCGATTCTCGATCGGACCGCCGTAGGCATCGGTGCGGTGGTTGCTGCCGTCCTGCAGGAACTGGTCCAGCAGGTAGCCGTTGGCGCCGTGGATCTCGACGCCGTCGAAGCCGGCCTTCTGCGCGTTCTCGGCGCCGCGGCGGAAGGCGGCGACGATGCCGGGGAGCTCGTCGGTTTCCAGCGCACGCGGTACGACGAACGGCTTCTTGGGACGCAGGAGGCTCACGTGGCCCTCGGCGGTGATGGCGCTGGGGGCCACCGGCTGGGCGCCGCCCAGATAGAACGGGTCGGAGATGCGCCCGACATGCCAGAGCTGTAGCACGATGCGTCCGCCGGCTGCGTGCACCGCGGTGGTCACACCGCGCCAGCCGTCGACCTGGGCGTCGGACCAGATGCCGGGCGTGTCCGGGTAGCCGACGCCCATCGGCGTGACCGAGGTGGCCTCGGTGATGATCAGGCCGGCGGAGGCGCGCTGGGTATAGTATTCCGCCATCAGCGGGTTCGGCACGCGGCCTTCGCCCTCGGCGCGGCAGCGCGTCAGCGGAGCCATGACGATACGGTTGGGCAGGCGAAGCTCGCCGAGGGCGAGCGGATCGAACAGACCGGGCATGGTTGCGTCCTGTGACTAACTTGCCCTGTTGTGCAGCGCGGGACGAAGGAAATTCAAGGCCAGGCGTGCAGGCGGTGGCCGAGAAACAGCGGAATCGATGCCGGCGGCCGGTTGGGGAAGCGGAGCAGGGCGGGGGGCAGTTCGTCGAGCGAGTCGAACAGGCGGCCGTAGCCTTCCTGCGCCCGCGCGCGGTCGAGCGTGGGGGCGAGCAGGAGCGCATCCTGGCCGAGATGGGCCTGCGGGCCAGGGGTCAAACCGTATTCGCGCGCGTCGGGGTTGAGACAGATGACCGGCGGGTCGCCGCCGAGCGCATAGTCGAGCTTGCCGGTGACCCACCAGGACGTGCCGGCGATGACTGTGTCGGGCCGGTGCAGCAGCCCGCGCCGGTCAAGTTCGTCGCCCAGGGGAGTCCAGTCCAGCGCCTGCAGGCCGGGGTCAAAACGGGGCGTTACTGCAAGCAACCAGTGCCAGCGCAGTTCGGTCGCGACGGTGAGCACCAGGACGCACAGCAGGGCGACGGTGCCGATGGTCGCGCGGCGCAGCAGCCCGGGCCTGGCGTCGGCGAGCCGGGCCAGTTCGGCGCCGAGCAGGGGGAAGAGGAACAGGTAGCCGGGCATCGCCCAGTGGAACAGCACCTGGCGCGACCACAGGGCCACCACCGAGAACAGCGCGATGGGCGGCAGCGCCAGGCAACACAGCAGCCAGCTTCTCCAGGCAAGCGTTCCGGCGCGCAGGCCGCGCAGCAGCGCGGTGATCAGCCCGGCCCAGATCCAGGGCAGCAGGAACAGCGCCGCCCCCGCCAGCACCAGCAGCGGCCCGGCGAGGGTCAGCTTGTGGGCCATTGCCCGTCCGCCCTGGAAGGCGAAGCTGACCCAGCCATGGGCGGCGTTCCAGGCCAGGACGGGGCTGAACAAGGCGACCGCCAGCGCCAGCGCCGCCCAGGGCTGCGGGCGGGCGAGCCAGCGGCGGTGGACCGGGCTGGTCAGCAGATACAGCGCCACCCCTCCAAGGCTGAGCACGGCCGAGTATTTCGACAGCAAGGCGAGACCGGCGCAGGTCCCGGCCCCGAGCCACCAGCCCCAGCCGCGCGCGGACGGCAGGGCGCGCATCAGGCAGCAGGCGGCGCCGAGCAGGGCGCACATCAACGGGCCGTCCGGCAGCACCCATCCGCCGGTGGTGATGCCGAACACCGGCGCGAGGTTCAGCGCCACCGCCGCCCACAGCCCGGCCTGCGGGGAGTGGGCCATGGCGCCCAGCCGGTAGACAAGAAACGTGGAGAGGGAAAACAGCGCCACAAAGGGGAGCCGCACCGCGAGCGGCTGCTCGCTGCCCAGCAGCAGCGCCGCCGCGCGCGAGAGCCACCAGGACAGCGGCGGATGGTCGAAATAGCCGAGATGCAATGCCCGGCCGGAGGCGACCATGTAGGTCTCGTCGATGCCCAGGCCAAGCGTCCAGCCGGCCAGCAGGCGCAGCAGCGCGGTGGTGACGATCAGCAGGGCAAGGGCGCGGGCGGGCGGCATCCCGCCCGTCAGTGCCCGGCCCTCACAAAGGCGTCAACGCGGTTTCCGCCGCGCTCCCGTCAGGCGGCGACCAGTTTCTGCCGCTGCTCGCCGAGGCCCTGGATGCCGAGGCGCATCTCCTGGCCCGCCCGCAGGAACACCGGCTCGGGCTTACGGCCCAGACCGACGCCCGCCGGCGTGCCGGTGGCGATGATATCGCCCGGATGCAGGGTGATGAAGTGGCTGACATAGGACACCAGGGTGCGAACGCCGAAGACCATGGTCTTGGTGTTGCCATCCTGCGTGCGCTGCCCGTCCACTTCGAGCCAGATGGCCAGGTTCTGCGGGTCGGGCACTTCATCTTTGGTGACCAGCCAGGGGCCGGTGGGGCCGAAGGTGTCGCAGCCCTTGCCCTTGTCCCAGGTGCCGCCGCGCTCGGTCTGGAATTCGCGCTCGCTCACGTCATTGACGATGCAGTAGCCGGCAACGTGGTCCATCGCCTCGTTTTCGGGCACGTAGCTGGCGCGGGCGCCGATCACGACGCCCAGTTCGACCTCGCTGTCGGTCTTTTTCGAGCCGCGCGGGATTTTCACGTCGTCGTAGGGGCCGGAATAGGCGCCGAGCGACTTGAGGAACACGATCGGCTCCTTCGGCAGACGGGCGCCGGTTTCGGCGGCGTGGTCGGCGTAATTCAGGCCGATGCAGATGAAGTTCAGCGGCCGGGCGACGCAGGGGCCGATGCGGTGCTCGCCGTGCAGGATGGGCAGCGTGTGCGGATCGATTTCGACGAGCTTGGCCAGCTCGCCAGGCGAGATCGCGTGGCCGTCGATGTCGTCAACGATGTCCGACAGGTCACGGATATGGCCGAGATCGTCCATCAGCCCGGGCTTCTCGGCGCCCGGGGCGCCCCAGCGCAACAGCTTCATGGTGGTCGGGTCCTTCTCAGAGGGAAACGCCGCCGTCGATGACGACGGCCTGGCCGGTGATGAACATGGCCGCGTCGGAGGCGAGATACACCGCCAGGGCCGCGATCTCGTCAGGCTGGCCGAGGCGGCCCATGGGCTGGCGGTTGACGAAAGCGGTGCGCGCCGCTTCCAGCCCGCCGGCGGCAGCGGCATTGGCGGCGATGCGGTCTTGCAGGCTCGGGCTTTCCACCGTGCCGGGGCAGATGGCGTTGCAGCGGATGCCGTGTTTGATGAAGTCTGTCGCCACAGATTTGGTCAATCCGATCACCGCCGCCTTGCTGGCACCATAGATGGCGCGGTTGGGCAGGGCTTTCACGCTGCTGACGACGGAGGCCATGTTCAGCACGACACCCTGGCCGCGCGCGATCATGCCGGGCAGGAAGGCTTGGATGGTGCGCAGCATCGAGCGGACGTTGAGGTCGAAGGCGAAGGTGAAGTCTTCGTCGGTGGCGTCCAGCACGGTGCCCTGGTGGACGAAGCCGGCACAGTTGAACAGGATGTCGACCGGACCAGCGGCGATGGCGGCTTGGGTGATGGCGGCGGCATCCAGCACGTTCAGGGAGGCGGTGCGCAGGCGGGGGGCGGCGAGGTGGGCGAGTTGTTCGGCGTTGATGTCGGTGGCGATGACCTCGGCGCCCTCGGCCGCGAAGGCCAGCGCGGTGGCCCGGCCGATGCCCTGCGCGGCTGCGGTGACGAAGGCGCGCTTGCCGGTGAGTTTGCCTGACATCAGACGATACCCTCACACAAAATCAGGCACTTTCTTGTCCTCAAGGGGAGGGACGTAAGGAAGGCCTCGGTCAATGATTGTTGCGGCTCTCTCCGCGGGTTTGCAGGACGTTCAGGTAGAGCGTTGCGGGTTCAAGGCAGCCGCCGGTGGCGAGCTGGCCCACGGTGCCGCGGTAGATTTCTTCCCAGGGGGTTTGGTTCACGGGTTTGGGCGCCACCCAGGCGGCCCGGCGTGCCATCAGTTCGGCGTCGGGCAGCAGCACGTCCACCCGCCGCGTGTTCAGGTCGATGCGGATGCGGTCGCCGGTGCGCAACAGCGCCAGACCGCCGCCCACCGCCGCCTCGGGCGAGACGTTGAGGATGGAGGGGGAGCCGGAAGTGCCGCTCTGCCGTCCGTCACCCATGGTGGGCAGGGCGGTGATGCCGCGTTTCAGCAGCGCGGCCGGCGGCTGCATGTTCACCACCTCGGCACTGCCGGGATAGCCGACCGGACCGCAGTTGCGGATTATCAGCACCGATTGCTCCTCGACGCCGAGATCGGGGTCTTCGATGCGGGCATGGTAGTCTTCCGGGCCCTCGAAGACGATGGCCTTGCCTTCGAAGACATTGGGGTGGGCGGGATCGGACAGGAAACGGTCGCGGAATTCCTGGTCGATGACGCTGGTTTTCATCACCGCGCTGTCGAACAGATTGCCGGCGAGCACCACATAGCCCGCAGCCTCCTTCAGAGGATCGCTGGTGGCGCGGATCACCTCGCGGTCGCCGTCCGGAATGCCGGCAAGGTTGTCGCCGACGGTCTTGCCGGTGACGGTCAGAGCGCCGGCGTTCAGCCGTCCGGCGCGCAACAGTTCCTTCAGCACCGCAGGCACGCCGCCGGCGCGGTGAAACGCCTCGCCGAGGAAGCGGCCGGCGGGCTGCACATCGACCAGCAGCGGGATGTCCGGACCCAGGCGCTGCCAGTCCTCCAGCGTGTGGTCCACGCCCATGTGGCGGGCAATGGCGATCATGTGGATCGGGCAGTTGCTGCTGGCGCCCAGTGCCGCCGCGGCGACCACCGCGTTCTCGAACGCCGGTTTGGTCATGATATCGGAAGGGCGCAGGTTTTCGTGCACCATGTCAACGATGCGCTTGCCAGTCGCATAGGCCATTTGACCGCGCTCGCGATAGGGTGCCGGGATGGCGGCACAGCCGGGCAGCGACATCCCCAGCGCCTCGGCCAGGCTGTTCATCGAGGTGGCGGTGCCCATGGTGTTGCAGTGTCCGGCCGAGGGGGCGGAGGAGGCCACCATGTCCATGAACTGCTGGTAGGTGATTTTCCCTTCCGCATACAGCCGGCGGCCTTCCCACAGGATCGTGCCAGAGCCGGCCAGCCGTCCTTGCCACCATCCGTCCAGCATCGGCCCGCCGGAGAGAACGATGGCGGGGATGTTGACCGTCGCCGCGCCCATCAGGCAGGCCGGGGTGGTCTTGTCGCAGCCGGTGGTCAGCACCACGCCGTCGAGCGGGTAGCCGTGCAGCACCTCGACCAGGCTCAGATAGGCCAGATTGCGGTCGAGCGCGGCGGTCGGCCGCTTGCCGGTTTCCTGGATCGGGTGGAGGGGGAATTCCAGCGGAATGCCGCCGCTGTCGCGAATGCCGTCGCGGACACGCCGGGCCAGATCCAGATGGTGGCGGTTGCAGGGCGAGAGGTCGGAGCCGCTCTGGGCGATGCCGATGATCGGCTTGCCGCCCTGCAGCTCCTCGCGGGTGAGGCCGAAATTCAGGTAGCGCTCGATATACAGCGCGGTCATGCCGGGGTCGCGCGGATCGTCGAACCAGCGGCGGCTGCGCAGGCGTTTTTGGTCGTTGTTGGGGGCCATGCTTCGGTTTCCTCGCCGCAGGACCCGCCGGCCACTCGAAGGACCGGCGTGGGGGAAGGGGAGGGTGGGCGCGGCTGCGAGCCTGTGTCAACGGCCGGGGAAATTGGAGGAAGGCAGCAAGGCCAGGCCTCTGCTTCTTTCGCCCGGCTGCCCCGGGCTCAACCCCGCGCCGCCTTAAATCCGGCGACAAAGCGGGCGAGCGTGGCGGAGGTCGCGCCGCGCGGCAGCATCACGTCGATCAGCTGGAATTTTCCCCGTGTCGCGTGGGCCCGGGTCAGGGCCTCGGCCAGTTCCCGCCGCGTGCGCACCCGCACCCCTTCGCCGCCCAGCGGCCCGGCCAGCTCGGCGAAGCGCCAGTCATCGAGATCGTTGAAGCGGCTCTCGGGCTGGAACACCCGCAGCATCTCCCAGCTTGCGTTGTTAAACACCAGCACGATCGGGTCCCAGCCGTAGCGCCGGCAATTGCCCAGTTCGAACCCGGTCATCTGGAACGCGCCGTCGCCGACCAGAACGAGCACCCGCTCGCCGGTCGCCACCCCGGCGCCGAGCCCGGCCGGCACGCCGAACCCCATGCCGGCGTAATAGCCGGGTGCGACCAGCGGCGCGTTGGCGATTTCCATGGCGGTGAACAGGCAGTCACCCATGTCGGCGGCCATCGGCATCGGGCCGTGGCGGGCGAACAGGTCGTTCACCGCGGCGGCGACATCCGAGGGTTGCAGCGGCGCATCATCGGCCAGCAGGGTGCTGACGGGGCGTGGCGGCGGCGCCGGCCCCGCTTTGCCGGGCACGGGCGCGCGGGCCAGCAAAGCGTCGAGCAGGTCGTCGAGCGGAATGGCGGCGTAGGTGTGGTGGCCGACCCGCACCTCGCGGTTGATCGCCAGCATGGCGCGGCGCATGTCGATCTTGCGCACCGACACGCCGAAGTTGGTGTCGCACAGGATAACGCCGAGCAGCAGCAGCCCGTCCGATGCTTCGACCAGTTCGGTGATGGCCTGGTCGCCCGCGGCGCCCAGGCAGGTGCCGCGCACCACGTCGGGATGCGCCGACAGCAGGCCGCGACCCATGAAGGTGGTGACCACCGGGAGTCCCAGGGCGCGGGCGAGCGCGGCGGCTTTTTCCTCGACGCCGTAGCGGCGGGTTTCCACGTCCACCATGACCACCGGGCGGCTCGCGGCACGCAGCCGGGCCAAAATCTCATCGGCGCATTCGGCCAGGGCCTCGGGGTCGGCGGGGCGGTGCGGCAGCACCGGCACCGTGCCGGCCTCGGCGCCCACCAGGTCGCGCGGCAGCTCGATATAGACCGGGAGCGAGAATTCCCGGGCGCTGCGCAGCACGCGGGCGATGTCGCCGGCGGCACGGGCCGGGTCGTCCAGGATGGCCTGGTCGCACGTAATTTCGCGGAACACCCGCGCCTGGGTGTCCAGCGCACGGGCCATGTGGTGCAGTTGCCAGCCGGCGGCGCGCTCGGCCTTGCCGGGAGCGCCCGAGATCACCACCACCGGCGAGCGCTCGGCGAAGGCGCCGGCGATGGCGTTCACCAGGTTGAAGGCGCCCGCCCCCCAGGTGACCACCGCGACGGCGATGGCGCCGTGGAACCGCGCCGCCGCATCAGCGGCGAATCCCACCGCCGGCTCGTGGCTGAGCGTGTAGGAGGGCAGCGTGCCGGTGTCCTCGATGACCTTGAAGAAGGGCAGGACGAAGTCGCCGGGAATGCCGAAGATCTCGCGGGCGCCATGGGCGCGCAGGGCATTGAGCAGGGCGTGTCCGAGCGTGGGCATGGCAGCCTCCGGGCGGATTACGATCCGCCCGCCGCTAGTGGAGGAACTTGAGCAGACCGGCGACGCAGGCAATCTGGGCCAGGAACAGCCCAACCGCCCACTGCACCATGGTCCGCTGGGACTCGGCGATCCTGGCGGTCATGTTGGCTTCCAGGGTTCGGTTATCCGCCTTGGACGCGCCTTCCAGCGCCCGGATGTCGGCAGCCAGGGCCTGCATATCGGCCTTGAGCGCCACGATATCGGACTTTGTCGCGACGTGCGACAGGTCGAATTTTCCCGCGTCTCCCGCAGCGCGTCCGTGTCCGCTTCGGCCTGCTCCTCAGAGAAGCCGGCGCCCTTGAGCTTCTGGACCAGCTCATAGGTGTCAGGCGGGTGTGCGTTCATGAAGTTACTTTATCACTCTTGACTCCGAGACGCACGCCGGTGGCAGAGCCATATGATCACCCGCCGCGGCCCGCCGCCGCCAGGCAGGGGCCCAGCAAGGCTTGCAGCCGCGCGGCATCCGTGGCCGAAACGGTCAGCGTTGCCACCAGCGGATCCCCATTTTTCTGCGCATTTCCCTGCCGCCAGACGAGCTGGGCCGGGCCCGCGGTGAGCCGGCGTACAACTTTCGCGACGGCAGCGAGCCTGGGGGCGTCGTTGCGCAGGGCGCCACTCACGCCGAGATAGAAGGGCTGATCGGCCTCAACGCCGACCCATCCGCCGACAGCGAAACTCTCCATCACCTTGCCGCCGGCTCCCGTTGCTTCCAGACGGGTCAGCTTGCCCGCATCGGCCCCCGGTCCCTCGAAATCATCGAAGGAAAAACCGGGGCTGAGTTGCTCGTATCCGGGGACGGCGAGTTGGAGCGTCAGCGCGCCCGCCACGGTGGCGCCCTCATTCTCGGTGCACATGAACACAAAGCGCACGTCGCGCAGGTCCGCCCCGGTCTGCGCCCGCCCGGACAGAACCACCTGTTTCGGGGCCTGCGCGTGCAGGGCGGTGGCGGGTGCCATGACGGCCATGATGCCGGCGGTCAGCAGGGCAAGTATGATTCGGCTGGGTGTCATGACGTCTCTCCGTTCCTTCTCATTCCCGGCCGTGGCCGAGATAGAGTTCCACGATGCGCGGGTCGGCCGCCAGCGAAGCACTGGCCCCTTGCAGGGTCACCCGTCCGGTTTCGAGAACATAGCCGTGATCGGAGACCTGCAGCGCCGCGCGGGCGTTCTGTTCGACCAGCAGGACGGCGACGCCGGTGCGGCGCAAGGCGATGATGGTGTGGAAAATGTCGCGCACGATCAGCGGCGCCAGTCCCAGGCTGGGCTCGTCCAGCATCAGCAGCGCCGGGCGCGCCATCAGCGCCCGCCCCATGGCCAGCATCTGCCGCTCGCCTCCCGAGAGCGTCCCGGCGTGCTGGCGCCGCCGCTCCTGCAAGCGCGGAAACAGCGCGAAGATCTCGTCCAGGCCGCGCGTCGCGGCGGCGCGCCCCTCGGCGCGGTGGCGGAAGGCGCCAAGGCGCAGATTGTCCTCGACGGTCATGCTGGCGAATAGTTCCCGCTTCTCGGGCACCAGCGACATGCCCGCCTGCACGCGCGCCTCCACCCCGGTGCCGCAAAGGTCGCAGCCATCGAACCTGATGCGGCCCTGCGCTGGCAGCACACCCATCACGGCGTTCAGCAGGGTCGATTTTCCCGCCCCGTTCGGCCCAATGACGGTGACGATGCTGCCCGCCGCCACACGGAGGGAAACACCGGTGACGGCGGGAATGCCGCGATAAGCGACCGACACACCGTCGAGTTCAAGCAAGGCGGTCACGCCACGCTGCCCAGATAGGCCTCGATCACCGCCGGGTCGCGGCGCACCACACCCGGCGGGCCCTCGGCCAGCTTGGTGCCGAAATCCATCACCACCAGCCGGTCCGTCAGGTTCATCACGAACTCCATGTCGTGCTCGACCAGCAGGATCGTGACTCCCTCGCCGCGCAGCCGGCGCAGCAAGGCGGAAAGCTCCGCCTTTTCGGTGTGGCGCAACCCCGCCGCGGGTTCGTCGAGAAGGAACAGCACCGGGTCGAGGCACAGCGCGCGGGCGATTTCCGCCAGCCGCTGCCGGCCAAGCGAAAGGCTGGTCGCGGGCCGGTCGGCATCTTGCGCCAGCCCTACCCGCGCGAGCTGACGGGCGGCCTCGGCATATAACTGCGCCTCCTCGGCGCGGTCGAGGCGCAGCACGCCTTGCAGCGGGCCGGCCTGGCCGCGCAGGTGGGCGCCGATCACCACGTTCTCGATAACCGACATGCTGGGCACCAGTTTCACGTGCTGGAAGGTGCGCGCGATGCCCAGCCGGGCGATCGTCGGGGCGGTCATGCCGACCAGCGGGCGGCCAAGAAATTCGATCGCGCCGGCGCTCGGCCGGTCAATGCCGGTCAGAAGATCGAAGGTGGTGCTCTTGCCGGCGCCGTTCGGCCCGATCAGCCCGACGATCTCGCCGGCGGAGAGGGTGAAATACAGCTCGTTCACCGCCACCAGCCCGCCGAACCTTCGTTGCAGGCCGCGCACCTCCAGCACCGGCGTGCCGCGCTGCGGCATCGGGCGCGCGGTCAAGGGGGCGGCATCGGCGCGGACGCGGTGGGGAAGCGGGCGCACCCGGGCGATATGCGGCCAGATACCCTCCGGCGCGGCCTGCAGCGCCAGCACCAGGAGGGCGCCGAAGACGATGGTCTCGAAATTGCCCTGGGTGCCGATCAGCTTCGGCAGCACGTCCTGCAGCGCGTTGTTCACCACGGTGACCAACCCGGCGCCGAGCAGCGCGCCCGGGATATGCGCGGCCCCGCCCAGTACCGCCATCAGCAGGTATTCGATGCCGGCGTTCAGGCCGAACGGGGTGGGGTTCACCGAGCGCTGCATATGCGCATACAGCCAGCCGGCGAAGGCGGCCAGTATGGCGGCATAGACGAAGGCGAGCGTGCGCGCCCGCGGGGTGTTCACGCCGAAACTCGCCGCCGCCAGCGCGCCGCCGCGCAGAGCGCGGACGGCGCGCCCGGCGCGGCTATCGAGCAGGTTGCCGGTGGCGAGGGCGGCCAGCACCACACCGGTCCAGATGACGCTGAAATACAGCCGCCCGTCGATCAGTGGCATCCCGCCGAGCGACAACGGCGGGATGCCGGAAATGCCGTCGTTGCGGCCGAACAGGTCGAGATTGGCGAAAGTGTAGTAAAGGCTCACCGACCAGGCGATGGTGCCGACGGCCAGATAGTGGCCGGACAGGCGCAGTGTGACTGCGCCGATTGCCAGCGCCGCCGCGGCACTGACCGCGAGCGCCAGGGGCAGCGTCAGCCATGGCGAGACATGCGCGTGCACGGTCAGAATGGCCGTGGTGTAGGCGCCGAAGCCGAGAAAGCTTGCCTGGCCGAACGAGGTGATGCCGGCAACCCCGGTGAGCACCACCAGGCCGATGGCAACGATGCCGGCAATGCCGATGTCGTTGCCGAGCGTCACCCAGAACGGCGGCAGGAAGGGCAACCACGGAAGGACAAGGCACAGCAGCAGCGCCGGCAGCGGCCAGAGCGCGCGTCCCTTCATTCCGCGTCCTCCACGACGCCGCCGCGCAGGCTGCGCCACAGCAGCACCGGAATGATGGCGGTGAACACAATCACTTCCTTGAACGCGCTGGCCCAGAACGAGGAGAAACTCTCCAGCACGCCGACACCGAGCGCCGCCAGCGCTGCGCCCGGATAGCTGGCCATGCCGCCGATGATGGCGGCGGTGAAGCCCTTGAGCCCGATGATGAAGCCGGTGTCGTAATAGATGGTGGTGAGCGGCACGATGAGGATGCCCGACAGCGCGCCGATGGTGCCGGCGAGGGCAAACGCGATTTCGCCGGATTGCGCGGTGCCGATGCCCACCAGCCGCGCGCCCAGCCGGTTCACCGCCGTCGCGCGCAGGGCCTTGCCGTACAGGGTGAACTCGAAAAACCCATACAGGCCCGCCATCAACGCCAGGGTGATGCCGACGATCCACAGCGATTGTCCAGGCACGGTCAGCGGGCCGAGATCCAGGCTGGCGTCGGAGAAACCGGCGGCGCGCGATCCTTCCGGGCCGAAGAACACCAGCCCCAGCCCGCCCATGGCGAGATGTACGCCCACCGCGGCGATCAGCAGCACCAGCACCGAGGCCTGGGCAAGCGGGCGGAAGGCCACGCGGTACAGGAAGGGTGCCATCGGCGTCACGATCACCAGTGCCAGCAGTGCCTGCACCAGCACGCCCGGGTGCAGCGGGGCAAGTTCGCGCGTGACCAGCAGCACCGCGGCGGGAAGTCCGAGCGTGGCGGCCAGCAGCCGCGCCGCGCCGCGTGGCGTCAATATGCGTCGTTCCGCCCACAGCGAGGAGACGCACGCTCCGGCGCCGAGCCCGCAAAGCAACCAGACGCTGCCCGGCATCTGCCCGGCGTCCAGGGCCGCATAGGTGAGCGCGCCATAGGCGACGAACTCGCCTTGCGGAATGAACACCACGCGCGTCACCGCAAACACCAGCACCAGCGACAACGCCAGCAGCGCATAGATGGCGCCATTGACGATGCCATCCTGCACCAGGATCAGGGCGATCGAGGCGTCCATCAGCGTGTAAAGGTGCGGGGTCCAGGGCAGAGCCCTGGCCTTGCTTTATGTGTCAGGGCAGCAACTTCCAAGCGCCATCGTGGATCGTGATCAGCACCCGTGCGCGCTGGTCGAAGCCGTTGTGGTCGTCCGGCGTCATGGTGGTGATGCCGTGGCAGAGCGTGAGGTTGCTCAACAACTCAAATGAATCCCGCAGCGCCGCGCGAAACGCCGGCGTGCCGGGTTTGGCGACCTTGAGTGCCGCCGGAATGGCGGCCTGCAGCATCAGCCCCGCGTCCCACGCGTGCGCGCCGAAGGAAGACACCGTGCCGGCGCCGTTCGCCGCCTCGTAGCGGCGCATGTAGTCCAGCGCGACCTTTTTGATCGGGTTGCTGTCCGGCAGTTGCGCGGCCACCACGATCGGCCCGACCGGCAGGATTGTGCCCTCGACATCCTTGCCGCCGACACGCAGGAAATCGTTGTTGGCGCTGCCGTGCGTCTGGTACACGACCCCCGCGTAGCCGCGCTCCTTCAACGTTTTCTGCGGCAGTGCAGCGGGCGTGCCGGAGCCGGCGATCAGCACCGCATCGGGCTTGTCGGCGATGATTTTCAGCACCTGGCCGGTCACGCTGGTGTCGGTGCGGGCGTAGCGCTCCACGCTGCCGAGTTTCACGCCCCGGGCGGCGGCGGCGCGTTGCGTTTCGGCCAGCCAGCTGTCGCCGTAGGCGTCGTTGAAGCCGATGAACGCGAATGTTTTGACCCCGTGCTTGGCCATGTGTTCCAGAATGGCATCGGCCATCAGGCTGTCGTTCTGCGGCAGTTTGAATACCCAATGGCGCTGCGCGTCCATCGGCGATACCAGCCGCGCCGAGGCCGACATGGTCAGCAGCGGCACTTTCTTTTCGGCGGCAACATCGATCAGGGCGAGCGAAACCGGGGTCACGGACGAACCGACGATGACGTCGGCCTGCGCGTCGTCGATCAGTTTGCGCATGTTGGCGACCCCGCGGGAGCTGTCGCCGGCGTCGTCCAGCACCGCATACTCGATCGTCTGGCCGGCGATCTCGGTCGGCAGCAACGCCACGGTTTTTTGCTCCGGCAGCCCCAAGGACGCGGCCGGCCCGGTGGCGGAAACGGTCACGCCAACGTGGATGGTGTCGGCACCGGCGGGGGGAGCAAGCAGAAAACCGGCCAGCACGGCCAGCACGGCGGCGGGTCTCAGCATGGACGGTGTCCTCTCCGTTTCTGGACATCTCTCCGCCGCCGGGCGACGGATCAGGCTTTTTTCATGGTGGGCGGCTGTGTAGGGGGCGGTCAGGAAACCTGTCAACTTGTTGCGCCGGCAATAGCAAAGCGTCCGAGCACGTTCCGCCTGACCGTAAACGGTCAGAGCGCTCCATATTTTTGTTTTAGCGGGCAACTTTATCGGCCGGTTTCACCGATGGCCAATGTTGCTCTAGGGCAGCAGCTTCCAGGTGCCGTCCTTGATGGTCACCATCACGCGCGCCCGGGAATCGAAGCCGTTGTGGTCTTGCGCGTTGGTGTTGGATATGCCGTGGGTCAGCACCAGGCCGTGCTGGTTCTCCAGGGCGTCGCGCAAGGCGGCGCGGAATTCTGCGGTGCCCGGTCTGGCCTGTTGCAGTGCTGCGGGGATGGCGGCCTGCAGCATCAGGAAGGCGTCGTAGGCATGCGCACCGAAGGCGGTCGCCGATCCCGGGCCGTTCGCCGCTTCGTAGCTGGTGATGTAGTCCAGCGCGACTTTCTTTATGGGGTTGGCATCGGGCAGTTGCGCCGCCACCACGACCGGGCCGACGGGCAGGAACGTGCCTTCGACGTCCTTGCCGCCGACGCGCAGGAAGTCGGCGTTGGCGGCGCCGTGAGTCTGGTAATACAGCCCCTTGAAGCCGCGTTCGTGCAGGGTTTTCTGCGGCAGCGCCGCCGGGGTGCCGGCGGCGCCGATCAGCACCGCGTCGGGTTTGGCGGCGATGATCTTGAGCGCCTGACCGGTGACGCTGGTGTCCGGCCGTGCGTAGCGCTCCACGTCCACCAGGCGGATGTTCTGCGCCTTGGTGGCGCGCTCGGCCTCCGCCAGCCAGCCGTCGCCGTAGCCGTCGTTGAAACCGATGAACGCCAGCGTCGTCACGCCGCGGCTGGCCATGTCGGCGGCGATGGCATCGGCCATCAGGCTGTCGTTCTGCGGCGCCTTGAACACCCAGCGTTTCTCCGGCGTCATTGGCAGGATGAGCGAGGCCGAGGCCGCCAGGACGACCTGCGGCACCCGTTTTTCCGCCGCCACCGTGCTCATCGCCGCCGAGGCCGGCGTTGCGGAGGAGCCGATGACGGCATCCACCTTGTCCTCGTCGATCAGCTTGCGCATGTTGGCGACCCCGCGGCTGGCGTCGGTGCCGTCGTCAAGGATGAAATATTCCATGGTCTGGCCGGCGATCTGACGGGGCAGGAGGGCCACCGTGTTGCGCTGCGGAATGCCGAGGGAGGCGGCCGGGCCGGTCGCCGATACGCTGACGCCAATGCGGATGGTGTCCGCGGCCGCAACCGACGCCGACAGCATCGACGCTCCGATTGCCGCGAGCGCCGCGGTCGCGCGAAATCTGGCCATCTCGGCCTCCTTGTGATGCAGCAACACCCGACGCGCGCGGGATGTGCCGCGCGGCGCGAAGACGTGTCAACACGGCGCCAGTGCCACTATTTCAGGACCCGCCATGTCCCGCATGACCACCGCCGAGGCCACCGTCGGCGCCCTGCTCCGGCACGGGATCGACACGTTGTTCGCTCTGCCCGGCGTGCACAACGACCATTTGTTCGACGCCGTGCATGCCACTGCCGGCCGCATGCGGCTGCTGCATCCGCGGCACGAGCAGACCTCTGCCTACATGGCGCTCGGCGCCGCGCTGGCGACCGGCCGGCCGCAGGCCTATGCGGCGGTGCCGGGGCCCGGCATCCTGAACACCGCCGCGGCGCTGCTGACCGCCTATGGCACCGGCGCGCCGGTGCTGGCCATCGCCGGCCAGGTGCCGTCCGACGCCATCGACCGCGGTTGCGGCCATTTGCACGAACTGCCCGACCAGCTCGGCCTGCTGCGGCATATGGTAAAATGGGGCGCGCGCATTCCCTCCGCCGCCGAGGCGCCGGGTCTGGTGGCCGCGGCGGTGCGGGCGGCGCTGAGCGGACGCAAGCGGCCGGTGGCTCTGGAATGCGCCATCGATGTCTGGGGCCGGCCGGGCCAGGCTGAAGGGGTGGATCCGTTGCCGCCGTTCCGTCCGGAGGTCGATCCCGACGCCATCGCGCAGGCCGCCAGATTGCTGGGCGCCGCCGAGCGGCCGATCATTGTCGCCGGCGGCGGCGCGCTGGACGCGGGGCCGGAGCTGCTGGCGGTGGCCGAGCTGCTGCAGGCGCCGGTGGTGACCTATCGCCGTGGCCGCGGCGCGGTGCCCACCTCGCATCCGCTGGCGGTGTCGCTGCCGGTGGGCCAGCGCCTGTGGCCGGAAGCCGACGTTGTGCTGGGCGTGGGCACGCGCCTGCATTTTGCCCAGTCGGTCTGGGGCACCGATCCCGATCTGAAAATCGTCCGTCTGGATATCGACGCGGAAGAAATCTGCCGCTTCCGCCGCCCCGACGCCGCGGTGCTGGCCGACGCCGCGGCCGGCCTGCGTGCCCTGCTGGCCGCTCTGCCGGCGCATAACCGGGTGCGGGCGCCGCGCGAAGACGTGGCCGCCGCGCAGGCCTGGTTCGCCGAGCGCATGTCCCGCCAGGAGCCGCAGATGGGGTTCCTGCGCGCCCTGCGCGCTGCAATGCCGGAGGACGGGGTGGTGGTGGAAGACGTGACTCAGGTCGGGTTCTGCGGCCGGCTGGCGTTTCCGGTGGCGGCACCGCGGCGTTACATCTCGCCGGGCTATCAGGACAATCTGGGCTGGGGCTACGGCGCCGCGTTGGGCGTGCAGGCGGCCATGCCCGGCCGCGCGGTGGTGGCGATCTGCGGCGACGGCGGGTTTATGTACCAGGCGGCGGAACTGGCCACCGCCGTCCGCCATGGCCTGCCGGTGGTGGCGGTGGTGTTCGACGACGGCGCCTTCGGCAACGTGCGCCGCATCCAGGCCGAGCATTTCGGCAATCGGCTGATCGCCTGCGACCTCGCGAACCCGGACTTCGTTGCGTTTGCCCGCAGCTTCGGGGTCAATGCCTTCCGGGCCTCCGACGAGGCGAGCCTGGCCACGGCGCTGCGCGAGGCACTGGCGGCACGGGCGCCGGCGCTGGTGCATGTGAGGGTAGGCGAAATGCCGAGCCCCTGGGATATGCTGGCGCCGCGACGCGTGCGCGGGCAGGAGGGTTGGCGGCCTTCGATGCCGTGAGCGGGATAAGGCGAGGCCAAGGCTCGGCCCTGGACCCGCCCCTGCGCGCAGCGCGGCTTCGCGCGACGGGCCGGAAGGCCCCTCGACCCCATGACTTGGCCCCTGCTGCCTGCCCGGTGCTTGACGGCGCGCGGGTCGGGTCGCATGACGGAATGAACGAACGGCCGTAACGTCGGGAGGCCCGTCCATGCCGCACATGCCCGCCGGGCGCTTCATGCGCGCCTGGGATACGCTCGAGCGCCTGGCCGTCGGCCTGCTGGGCTGCACCGCCCTCGGCATCGGCATGTGGCAAATCTTCGGCCGCTATATCGATCCGTCGATAGGCTCCGGCTGGGGCGACGAGATCATCGTCTACCTCATCATCTGGGCGCTGATGATCGTTTCCAGCCAGCTCGTGCGGCGCGACGCCCATGTGCGGCCCGACCTCGTGCTGCGCCTGCTGCCGCCCGCCGTGCAGCGCTGGCTGGAAGCGTTCAACTGCCTGGTGGCGCTGGTCTTCTGTGCCGGGCTGGTGTGGTACGGATGGTCGATCGTCGAGACCGCCCAACTGCTCGACGAGCGCAGCCCCACCGGACTCGGCTTTCCGATGTGGGTCTACGATCTGTCGCTGCCCGCCGGCGGCGCGCTGATGGGGGTTCGCTACGCCATCAGGCTGCAGCGCTACCTGTGGCATTTCGACCTGGCGACGATGCGGGCGGGACATGCGATCCCCGAAGCGCCGGCCGGCATCGTGGCCCGGGCGAAGCCCTGACCGATGGAGGTCGTGCTTTTCCTGATTGCCTTCTTCGGGCTGCTGGCCTGTGGCATGCCGATCTTCCTGGTGCTCGGCAGCCTCACCGCGGCACTTTATGTCATTTCCGGCGAGCCGCTGATCGGGTTGGCGCAGGTCATCATCGACCACCTGAACGCGCCGACGCTGATGTCGCTGCCGCTGTTCGTCATGGCGGCGGCCTTCATGCGCCAGGGCGGCATCGCCCGCGCGCTGGTGGACTTCGCCACCGTCTGGCTCGGCGGCATCCGCGGCTCGCTCGGCCTGGTGACCGTGGTGGCGTGCACGCTGTTCGCGGCGATCTGCGGGTCGTCGGTGGCCACAGCGCTGGCCATGGGCACCATTTTGCTGCCGGCGATGCTGGAACGGTCCTATCCGCGCAGCTTCGCCCTGGGTGTCATCGGCGCTTCCGGCACCATCGGCATCGTCGTTCCGCCCTCCCTGGCGCTGATTCTGTACGGTATCGTTACCGAGCAGTCGGTGCCGCGGCTGTTCCTGGCCGGAATTCTGCCTGGCCTGCTGCAGGCCGCGGTCTTCTTCGCCTTCGTGTGGTGGGACGCAAGGCGGCGCAAATTCCCGGTCGAGCCCGCGGTGCCCTGGCGCCGGCGCGTTGCCGTCTCGCTGCACGCGCTGCCGGCCATGGTGGTGCCGGTGGTGGTGCTGGTCGGTATCTATGGCGGGCTGGTGACGGTGGTGGAGGCCGCTTCCCTGTCGGCGGTGTCGGCGCTGCTGATCAGCCTGTTCTACTATCGCGGCTTCCGCCTGCCGGATACGCTCGGCGTCGTTGCCGACGCCATCCGCACCGCCGGCGCCATCATGCTCATCGTCGCCACCGCCCTGGCGTTCGGCCACTGGATGACCTTCTCCGGTATCCCGGCCCGGCTGGTGCAGTTCACCCTCGAACACGGGTTTTCCACCTGGCAGTTCCTGCTGGCGATGAACCTCCTGCTGCTGGTGATGGGTTGCTTCCTGGAGGTAATCGCGACGCTGCTGGTGGTGATGCCCATCCTCGCCCCGGCGCTGCAGCCGCTCGGCGTCGACCCGGTGCATTTCGCCATCATCTTCACCCACAACATGGAAATCGGACTGATCCACCCGCCGGTGGGGCTGAACCTGTTCGTGCTGTCCACCATCTCGGCCGCCCCGATCGGCGAGGTGATCCGCGGCGTGCTGCCGTTCGTGATCCTGCTGTTGGGCGTGCTGATGGTGATTACCTATGTGCCGGCGCTAACCTTGTGGCTGCCCGACCTGGTGCTGGGCGCGGCCGGCCGGTAACTTTAAGAAAGTAAAAGATTTTTCTAAACGAAAACGTAATATTCATTTTGTCCATGTTGTCGTTGCGCGACGCGGGAAATACTGTAAGCTTAGGTTGACGGTTTGGGGTGTCATCCTGCCTCCACAAAGCGCCTGTTGTCAGACCCGAGTTTCCAGGAGCTAACGCATGCACTCCGCGGGCAAGTGCCCAGCCGGCGGTTCGTTCGGGTATGATGGTGAGGTCCGCGCTGGATGTTCGGTGCCGCGTATCTGGCACGCCATGCCCGGCGAGCGCCGCGCCGGTGACCGGCGCCGGGCCTGCCGGCGGGGGCGGTGAAGGTCTTGCCACTGGTTGACCGGGCGCGATGCGCCTCAGCAATCCCAGCCGCGCGGGACGTGCGCGGAACGGGCCGAAGGGCCGCAATCCGGAGAGTGTTTGCATGACCGAACCGACCAACCCGTCGGGGCTCACCGACGAAGAAGCGCAAGAGTTCCACAAGATTTACGTTGGCAGTATTACCGCCTTCGTTGTGGTCGCTGTGATCGCCCATTTCCTGGCGTGGTCCTGGCGTCCATGGGTGCCGGGCCCGAATGGCTACGTCACTTCGGCGCTGGACACGGTTCAGCAGTGCATCGGCTTTTTGGTCTAGGAGGACCGCATGAGTGACACAAGCACGCTGAACGGGGTCTGGCGGATTTGGACCCAGGTCAGTCCGCGCGCGGCGCTGATCGCCACGGGTGGGGGGCTGTTCGCGCTGGCCCTGCTGATCCACTTCACTCTGCTGAACAGCACCCGCTTCAACTGGCTCGACGGCACGGTACATTCGAACCCCGTCCAACTGTTGCCACCGACGATTAAGTAGTCGTCGCGATCGCCGCGGCGGCCCGGATGACGGCCGCCGCCCGAACCGACCTGCTCCAGGCTCCGCTAGCCCGGCGCGCGAAGGCGCGGCGGGCTTGGTGGCTTGCAGGAGCTGGATACGCCTGGACCCGGAGGACACACCCCGGCTGTCCCGGCCTGCGGTTTGGCGGGCAGACGGCGGCACTGCAGCTTTGCAACCTTGCCCAGGAACGTCAGCCGCTACGCCTGTCGTGGGCCCGATTTGCCTTGCCTGACCCCGAGGGGCTATCCCGGCGCGCCCACACCACCGGATTCGCTTCCGCATGCCGCTTTCCCGCCTGCTCGCTGCCCTCGTTGAGGGCAGCCGGCGCCATGCCGCCCTTGTACTGCTTGGTGCCGCGCTGATCGCCGCTTTGTCCTTCTGGCTCGCCGCCGCCCGCCTTGGCGTCAGTACCGACACCGACGAGCTGTTCGCCGCTTCGCTTCCCTGGCGCCAGCGGGATCTGGCCTTCGCCCGCGCCTTCCCGCAGTTCACCGATCTATTGGTGGCGGTGGTGGACGCCGACATCCCCGAGCAGGCCGACCAGACCGCCGCCGCCCTGGCCCAGGCCCTGGCGCGCGACACCACGCATCTGCGCAGCGTGCGCCGGCCCGACGCCTCCGCGTATCTGGACACCACCGGGTTGCTGTTCCTGGACGAGAAAACCCTGGGCGGGCTGATGGACCGCACCATCGATGCCCAGCCCTTCCTCGGCCAGCTTGCCGCCGATCCCAGCGCGCGGGGTCTGTTCGCCGCTCTTACGTTGCTTGGCGTGGGGGTGGAGCGTGGCGAGGCGGCGCTGGGTCCGATCACCCCGGCGCTGGAGGCATTCCGCCGCACCCTCGCCGATGCCGCCGACGGCCGTGCCAGGCCGCTGTCGTGGGAAACCCTGCTGGCCGGCGGGCTTGCCGATCAGGCGGGGAAATATCGTTTTGTTCTGGCCCAGCCGAAGCTGGACTACGGGGCGCTGCAACCGGGCGGCGCCGCGACTCAGGCCATCCGCGAGGCCGCCGCTTCACTGCCCTGGGTGCAGGCCGGGCAGGCGCGGGTGCGCATCACCGGGTCGGTCGCCCTCGCCGATGAGGAATTCGCGAGCGTCGCCCAGGGTGCCGTGGCCGGCATCATCGGCAGCCTGCTGCTGGTGACGCTATGGCTGATCCTCGCGGTTCGGTCCTGGCGGCTGATCGTGCCGATCCTGCTCACCCTGGGGCTCGGCCTTACCCTCACCACCGGATTTGCCGCGCTGGCGGTCGGCACCCTGAACCTCGTGTCGGTCGCTTTCGCCATCCTGTTCGTCGGCACCGCGGTGGATTTTGCCATTCAGTTCTGCGTGCGTTTTCGCGAAATTCGGCTGCATGCGCGCTCCGCCGGGGCAGCCCTGGTGGCCACCGGGGCGCAGGTCGGCCCGCAAATCCTGGTGGCTGCCGCCGCCATCGCGTGCGGGTTCCTGGCCTTCGTGCCGACGAGTTTCAACGGCGTTGCCGAGCTCGGCCTGATCGCCGGCATCGGCATGCTGATCGCCTTCGTCTGCACGCTGGGCTTTCTGCCGGCGGCGCTGACACTGTTCGGGCCGCGCGACGAGGCGCGCGGCGTGGGCTTCGCCTGGGGCGACCGCGCGGAAGCCTTGCTGGTCCGCGCCCGCCGCCCGGTGCTGGCCGGGTTTCTCGGCCTGGCGGTCCTTGCCGCGGCGTTGCTGCCACGCCTGATCTTCGACGCCGATCCCCTGCACACCAAGGACCCCACCACCGAGGCGGTCCGCACGCTCGCCGACCTGATGAGCTCGCCGCTGACCAACCCTTACAGCGTCGACATCCTGGCGCCCGACGAGCCCCAGGCCGACGCCCTGGCGGCGCGGCTGCGCACCCTGTCCCTGGTGGACGACGCCATCACTCTGTCGAGTTTCGTCCCCGCCGGCCAGCCCGCCAAGCTCGCGCTGGTCGCAGACGCGGCCAGCATCCTCTCGGCGACCCTGGCGCCGCGTGCGCCGGCGGCCCCGGTGACCGCCGCCGACCTGCGCCTGGCCACCAGGACCGCGCTGTCTGGCATGGAACGGGCGGCGGCGAAACTGCCGCAAGGCTCGGTCATGGCCGGCGTCGCCGAGGCGATGCGGCGGCTGCTGGCTGCGCCGGATGCGACGCTGATCGCGGCGGATTCGGCGCTCACGCGTTTCCTGCCGATGCAGCTTGCCCGGCTGCGCACAGCGCTGGCCGCGCATCCGGTGACGTTGGCCGACATCCCGCCGGAGATCAGCCGCGACTGGCGGCTGCCGGACGGGCGGGTGCGGGTGCAGGTGACGGCCAAGCCGCAATCCTTCGATTCCCGCGGCCTGCGCGCCTTCGTCACCGAGGTTCGCACACTGGCCCCGGAGGCCGGGGGCTCGGCCGTCACGATCGTTGCCAGTGCGGACACCATCGTCGGGGCTTTTCGCTCCGCCGCCCTGCTGGCGCTGCTGGCAATCGCGCTCATTCTGGCGCTGGTGCTGCGCCGGGTGATCGATGTCATGCTGGTGATAGCGCCCTTGCTGCTGTCGGCCTTGCTGACGGCGCTGGCGGCGGTGCTGCTGCCATTGCCGCTGAACTTCGCCAATGTCATCGCCCTGCCGCTGCTGCTGGGCGTGGGAGTGTCGTTCAACATCTATTTCGTCATGAACTGGCGCGCCGGTGCCGACCGTTTTCTGGGAACGGCGACGGCGCGGGCGATCGTGTTTTCCGCGCTGACCACCGGCACGGCGTTCGGCTCGCTGGCGCTGTCGGGACATCCGGGCATGGCGAGCATGGGGGATCTGCTGCTGCTCAGCCTGGGGTGCACGCTGCTGGCGACGCTGCTGTTCGTGCCGACGTTGTTACGGACGTTGTTGGAGATGGCAAAGTAACGGAATGAAGACCAGGGCAGAGCCCTGGCCTTTTTTTCCATCAGTGCATGTGCATATGATCCATGGAAGTGGGCGCGGCGGAAGCGCCCGCCGCCGCCACCGTCACCGTTACCGTCACCGCCGGCTCGGTGGCAAAGTTGAGGGTCAGCGGAAAGCTCTCGCCCGGCTTCAACTGTTGCTTCAGTCCGGTCAGCATCAGGTGGTAGCCGCCGGGGGCGAGCGTCACTTTCTTGCCCGGCTCCAGTGGCAGGCCGCTTTCCAACTCGCGCATGCGCATGACGCCGTTATCGTGCACGATTTCATGCACCTCGACCTTGGCGGCGACCGGCGTGCTGGCGCCGGTGAGCCGGTCGGCCGTGCCGGCGGTGAGGGTGGCGTAGGCGGCGCCGTTTTCGGCGTGCTCGGCGGTGGCGCGCGCCCAGGGCTGTTCGACCGTGACGGTCTGTGCCCGGGCGGACGGGGCGGCGAGCAGAATGGCAGCGACGAGGATCGATAAACGCATAGGAGGCTCCTGGCAGGACAGGCTGCGGATCGCAGCGGGATCGGACGACAACGGAGGGGTCAGCCGATGTCCTGAGGTGGCGCGCGGGAGGCGTAGGGAGGGGGCGGGCGGGGCGCGCGGTCGGCCGGTTCAGCCGCGCACCGGGCGACGACGGCATGCACGGGCGGCGGCAGAGAAGGCGGCTCCGGCGGCAGCAGCAGCGGCACCGGTCCGGGCTGGCAGGCCGGGCACGTCATGTGGTTGTGCCGGGGCGGCGGGATTCCCGGGTCGCCGCGGCCGGGGCCGCACAGCCCGGCCGGCATCGCAAACGGGTCGTCGGGCGGCGCAGTCCAGGCCGGCGGCGGGGCGGTCTGCAGCAGGAGCAGCGTGAACGCCGCCAGCAGAGCGGCGCGCAGACGGCACATGCGGGCAGGGCGCCGAGGCGACATGCAACCGCGCATAGCAGAGGCGGCGCGCATCGCGAACCGGCAAAGCGCGGCAGGCCGGTGCCTGCGGCAGTCAGGACCGGCGCTGCGGGGTGGAGCATCCATGCGTGCCGATATCGTACCGGGGGGCAGCGAATTTTCCTGGTGTGCCAGCCCGGCTCCAGGCGTTAGGCTGCGCCCATACCGGAACGGGACACATCGGTCATGTCGCTCGCACGCCGGCTTGCCATGTCCCTGCTTGTCCTGGTTCCCCTGGCTGCCCGCGCCGACGAGACCCTGGACGCGGCGGCGCTGCAGGCGCAGCTTCGCGACTGGGTGGCCGGGCTGATGGGTCCGGGCGCCGCTCCGTCAAGCCATGAAGTGCAGGTGACGGCGGCCGGCGATGATCTTCGGTTCGAACTGCCGGTGGCGGGCCCGGTCGGAAGCACCGGCTGGCGGCTGAGCGGCGATCCGGTGATCGCCATGGCCAAGCCGTTGGACGGCGGACTCTGGGCGATCAAATCGCTGCGCCTGCCCACACCTCTGCGCGCCGAGCAGGACCGGCCGCCCGGCGGCAGGCCGCGCGACTGGCGGCTGACGCTGGCCGAGCAGACCATCAGCGGCCAGTTCGATCCCGGCCTCACGACCGGCTCCAGCCTCGCGGCCACGTTGCGCGGATTTGCCCTGGCCTCGCCAACCGGGGACGACGGCACGCAGACCACCCGGTTCGACCGGTACACCTGGATCGGCGGCTGGAAGCCGGGCAGCGAGGGGCGGGTGACCGTCACCGGCGAGGGCAAAGGGGAGAACCTGAGCATCCTCACCGATGGCCCCGGCCTGTTCGAGCGGGTGAGCGTCACCGCCGCCGCGCTGCGCAACAGCATGCGGGTGGACCGGCTTTCATTCGAGCGTCTCGGTGCCGCGGTGCGCGGCATGATGGCGCTGCTGCCCGGCGCCGCGCCGGGTCCCGACGCCGCCGGAGCGGCGGAGTCCTTTTCGCCGCAGGATCGCGCCCGCTTGCGCGACCTGGTGCTGGCGGTGCGCGACCTGCTGGGCGGCGCCCGGCAGGAGACGACGCTGGATCATCTGCGCTTCGAGATCGGCGGCCAAGGCGGCACGGTGGCCAGCGTCAGCTTCGGCGGCGCGGCGGCGGCGACCAACGGGATTGCGGAGGTGTCGATGCGGCTGTCGGTCGACGGGGTCGATGTGCCGGCGGTCCGGCAGGGCCCGTTGCGCGACTACCTGCCGCGCCATCTCACGCTGGCGCCGCGCGTGTCCGGCATTCCGGCCGACGAACTGGCCTCGCTGCTGCTGCGCGCGCTTGACGGCGACGACCCGCAACTGCTGCAGGCCGAGGCATTCAACGTGCTCGGCAAGTCGCCCTTGAAGGCCGGATTCGACGACATGGTGCTGGATCTCGGCGCCGCGGTGGTGAAGGCAAGCGGGACCGTAACCATCGGCGCGTCGGACGACATTGCCGGCACGGCCCGTATTGTCGCCACCGGCCTGGACGGGTTGATCCGCCGCGCCGACACGGTGCCGGATTTGCGCGGCGTGGCCCCGGTGCTGCTGCTGCTCAAGGGCATCGGCGAGCAGAAGGGCGATGCCACGACCTGGAAGATCGTTTATGCGGATGGCCAGGCTGCGGTGAACGGAACCGACCTGAGCACGCTGCTGATGGCACCGTCGGAGCGCCGGCGCGACCGCAAGCCCTAGCCTGATCCCTGCGGCAGAGCGTTTGCGTCGGTCGTGGCGGGGTCAGGCCTGTTTCAGTGCCAGCGCCGCCATGGTGGCGCCGCAGGCGGCCCCCAGATAGGCGCCGGCCACAATGTCGCCGAGGAAATGGTAATTGGCGCCGATCAGGCCGATCGCCACCAGGAACACCGGCAGCGCCCATAGCGGCCGCAGGCGCGGGTAGGCGCAGGCCAGCACCATCATCGCGGCGGCGATGATGGTGGTGTGACCCGAAGGGAACGACGACCAGCCGGTGCCGCCATGAAACGGAAAGAAGCCGAACACGCCATCCTTGATCCAGGACGGATTGTTGTTGGTCCAGGTTTCCGGCCAGGTGCGGCCGAAGGCATATTTCAACTGCTCCTTCAGGGCCCAGGAGACGAAGGCGGCGAGGCACGCCACCACCACGGCGCGGCCGACCCGTCCGGGCCGCCAGCCGAGCAGCCAGGCGACGCCCGCGGCGGCGAGAACGACCGCCGACAAGGTCAGCAGCACTTCCGAAATCCTGGTCAGCGCGACGATTATCGCTATTCCACGGGTGGACGCGGCCGCCCAGGACGAGACCGGCCGATCCAGCAGCAGCACAGTGAGCGGCACCAGCACGACACAGGACAGCGCCACCCATCGGGCGGTGCGGCGTGCCTCGCCCAGGGCATTCATGTCGTACTGATCCATTGCTGTCAGCTTCCGTCCATTTTGAATGCGCGGCAGGCTAGCCGGCAATCCGTGCATGGTGAAGCCGATACCGAAGCAATGGGGTCAAGGGGCTATTCGTCCCGTCGCGCGAAGGCGCGCTGCGCGTTGGGGCGGGTCCAGGGCAGAGCCCTGACCTTTCGTGCTTCCTTTACGCAACCACCCGCTCCCGAGCCGCACCCGTCCTGGCCCCCGCCAATTCATACACCCCATGATCCGATCCCGACGGCACGAACCGGTCGGTAATGCCCAGCACCGTTTCCGCCCCGCCCAGATACAGCAACCCATCCGGCGCAAGCTGCCGCGCGATCGATTCCAGCACCCGGGCCTTGGTTGGCTGGTCGAAATAGATCAGTACGTTGCGGCAGAACACCACATCGAACTGCCCCAGCGGACGCAAATCGCCCAGCAAATTCCATTCGCGAAAACTCGCCATGCCGCGGATGGCGTCGGCCAGCCGCCAGTGGGCGCCTTCCTTGCGGAAATACTTGGCCAACATTTGCATCGGCAGGCCGCGCTGGATTTCGAACTGGGTGTAAATACCCTCGCGCGCCCGCGCCAGCGGCTCGCGGGCGATGTCGGTGCCGATGATTTCCACGTCACGCCCGGCCAGGGAAGTGCGGCTTTCGGCGACCAGGATGGCGAGCGAATATGCTTCCTGTCCCATGCTGGCCGCCGCCGACCAGATGCGCAGCTTCGCCCCGGAAGGGCGCGCCGCGTGCAGCCGCGGCAGTGCCTGGGTGCGCATATGCGTGAACGGCCGGTCGTCGCGGAAGAAAAATGTTTCGTTGGTGGTCATTGCCTCGACCACCTCGCGCGCCAGCACTGTCTGCGCCGGGCTGCGCAGCCGGTCCGCCAGAGCATCAAGGCCGGCCAGCCCGTCGCGCTTGACCAGCGGTGCCAACCTGGTTTCCAGCAGGTAGACCTTGTCCTGACTGATCGCCAGACCCGAGCCGGCGCGCAGCACGGCGGCGAAGACATCGAAGCTCTGCGGCGTCATGCGCGCGCCCCCGGACCGGCGCGCAGGGTGGCGCGGCCGAGCAGTTCCAGCACGCAAGGTGCGAGCGCGGGCAGCGGCAGCACGCGATGACACAGCCCGGCCACCGCGATGGCACCGGGCATGCCCCACACCACGCTGGTCGCCTCGTCCTGTGCCAGCGCCGCCCCGCCGGCCTCGACCACCGCGCGGGTGCCCTCGCGGCCGTCATGGCCCATGCCGGTCAGCATCACCACCAGCACCCGCCCGCCGCAGGAAGCGGCGGCGCTGCGCAGCATGGGATCGACCGACGGGCGGCAGAAATTCTCCGCCGGCCCGTCCGACAGGCGTGCCCGCAGCGCGCCGGGCTTGCCGTCCACCAGCAGATGCCGGTCGCCGCGGGCCAGCAGGATCCGGCCGGGCAGCAATTCGTCGGTGTCGCGCGCCTCGGCGCAGGGCAGGCCGCCCAGCCTTGTCAAATGCTCGGCCAGAATTGGGGTGAAGGTGGCGGGCATGTGCTGGGTGATCACCACTGGCACCGATACCGCGCTGCCCAGGCCCTGCACCAGGGTGAACAGCGCCTGCGGGCCGCCGGTCGAGCTGCCCACGGCGAGCAGCAGCGGCGCCTCGCGCCCGGCCGGACGGAAACCGGTCGCCGGCGGACGCGCAGGCGTGGCGGGCGCGGACTCGCGCCGGCGCAGCCGGGTCAGGCCCTTTATCTTGGCCAGCAGCTCGCGCCGGAAACTGTCGTCGGCGATGGCGGCGACCGAGGGCTTGGGCACGTAGTCGGCCGCTCCCAGGCGCAGCGCCTGCAAGGCGATGTCGGCGCCGCGCGTGGTCAGCGTGCTGGCCATCACCACCCGCAGGCCCGGATCGGCGCGCAGCAACAGCGGCAGCGCCGTCATGCCGTCCATCACCGGCATTTCGATGTCGAGCACGGCCACGTCGAAGCGCTCGCGCAGCACCGCCTCCAGCGCCTGTTGGCCGTTGGCCACCCGCGCCACCACCCGCACCGCGGGGTCGCCGTCCAGCATGCGGCCGATGGCGGCGCGGATGACGGCGGAATCGTCGCACAGCAGCACGCGCGCCGCCTCGTCGGGCGGGGCTGACGGGTCTTTCGTGGTCATGGCGGGCGGGGCAGGGGCGAGCAGCGCCATCACAGCAGGCCGACCTGGCCGAACTTGCCCATCAGGATTTCGTCATCGAATGGCTTCATGATGAATTCCTGCGCCCCGTGCTCAATCGCCTGTTCGACGAAACTCATTTCAGTCTCGGTGGTACAGAACACCACCGGCGGGCTGGGACCGAACTCGCGGCGGAGCGCCTTGAGGAACTCGATGCCGTTCATCACCGGCATGTTCCAGTCGAGCAGCACGCAATCTGGCAGTTCGGCGCGGCAGCACGCCAGCGCCTCGCTGCCGTCCGCGGCTTCGCGGATGGCGAAGCCGTGGCCTTCCAGGATGCGGCGCGCGACCTTGCGCACCACGCGGCTGTCGTCCACCACCAGGCAGGTTCGGGCGGGCGCCATCGGCTCAGCCCTCCTGCGCGAGCGCCAGCACGCGGGCCACGTCCAGCACCACCATCAGCCGGTCCTGCAGCCGGTGAATGCCCACGCTGTGCGCCGCCCATGAGGGCGGCAGGGTGGGCGGGTTGCGCTCGAACGTGTCAGCCGGCAGGCTGAGCACTTCGCTGACCTGGTCGACCAGCAGCGCATACAGTTCGCTGCCCTGCTCGGCGACCACCGACATGCGCGGCGTGCCGGGCGGCGCGTCCTCCAGGCCTAGCCGGCGGCGCAGGTCGATCGCGGTGACGATCCGCCCGCGCAGATTCAGGCTGCCGGCGATTTCGCCCGGCGCCAGCGGAATGCGGGTGATCACCTGTTCGCCCAGCACGTCACGCACGGCCTGCACCGGCACGCCGCACAACTGGTCCGCGACGGTGAGCGTCACGAACACCCGGTCATCGCCGCCGGCCGAGGTTTCGGCCGGCCGTTCGAGCACTGTCGTTGCCATGCTGTCCTCTGCCCTTTACGCCGCGGTTGCGGCTTCGCCCAGGCACTGGCGAAGGCTCGCCAGCAGCGCCGCGCGGTCGAACTTGCCCACATAGTCGGTGAAACCGGCGCTGCGCCCGGCCGCCATTTCGGCGTGGTTCACCCGCCCGCTCAGCGCCAGCACCGGCAGCTCCGCCCAGGCACCGCCGGCCCGCAGCGTGCGGACGAATTGCAGACCGTCCATTTCCGGCATTTCGATGTCGGATACCACGACATCGAACATGACCCCGGCATCGCGCAGACGCAGCGCCTTGGTGGCGGTTTCGCAGGCGGTGACGTCGAAGCCCTCGGCCGCCAGCGCCGGCACCAGCAGGTTGCGGAAGAAATCGCTGTCCTCGACCACCAGCAATCTTGGCGATATTGCGCCGCCGGCTTTCTGTCCGGTGCGGAACCAGTCCTGCGCCGCTTGGGTGAGCCAATAGGCGGTGTCGATCACATCGGTGGCGCGGCCGGCCACCACCGCGGTGCCGAGCAGGCCCGGCCGGTCGCCGGACAGCTCCACCCGCAGCCGGTCCTCCACCACGTCGAGGATTTCGTCGACCACCAGCCCCATGCAACGGTCGCGCCCGAGGCCGCGGTCCACGTCGTTGAACACCAGTACGGCCTGGCGTTCCTTTTCCATGTCGAGCGTGCCGGAGAGCGGCACCAGCGGCATGAGCCGGCCGCGATACTGCACCACCGGCTGGCCGGCGGAGATTTCGATGCGGTCGCGTTCGATGTCTTCCAGCCTCGCCACCAAGCCCAGCGGCACCGCCTTGGGCGAGGCGCCGCCGGCGCGGAACAGCAGCATGGCGGTACGCTGCTCGGACTGCGGCAGCGCGTTTTCGGCGGCGGTTTCGGTCAGCCGCGATTCGCTGCCGGCAATGCCGTTGGCGCGGGCGATGCCGTTGGGGTCAAGGATCATGATCACCGACCCGTCGCCGAGGATGGTGTTGCCGCTGAACATGGTGATGTGGCGCAGGATCGGCGCCACCGGCTTGACCACGATCTCCTCGGTGTCGAACACCCGGTCGACGATAATGCCCAGCATGCTGGCGCCGACCTGGGTGACGACGATGCACTGGCCGGCGTCCTCGGCGCCGGTGTCGCGTTCCAGGCGCAGCAGCCCGGCCAGGCTGACCAGCGGCAGCAGCCGGTCGCGCAGGCGCAGCACCGGGGTGCCGTTGATGCGCTCGATGCGGCTTTCCGTGCGGTCGGCCGCCGCCGCGCCGTCGTTGCCGGCGGCCCGCACCAGTTCGACCACGCTGATTTGCGGAATGGCGAAGCGCTCGCGCCCGGCCTGGACGATCAGCGCGGAGACGATGGCCAGGGTGAGCGGGATTTTCACCAGGAAGCTGGTGCCCTGGCCGGGCGTGCTTTTCAGGTCGATGGTACCGCCGATGCGCTCGATATTGGTCTTCACCACGTCCATGCCGACGCCACGGCCGGAGACCGCGGTGACCACGGCGGCGGTGGAGAAGCCGGCGCGGAAGATGAAGCGGTGGATTTGCGCGTCGGTCATGCCGGCCAGCTCGGCCTCGGTCGCCAGGCCGCGCGACAGCGCCTTGGCGCGGATACGGTCGACCGGCAGGCCACGCCCGTCATCGGCAACCTCGATGATGATATGGCCGCCTTCGTGGAAGGCGTTCAGCGCGATGCGTCCGCTTTCCGGCTTGCCCGCGGCCCGCCGCTCAGCGGGCGTTTCCAGCCCGTGGTCGGCGGAATTGCGCACCATGTGCGTCAGCGGGTCCTTGATGAGCTCTAGCACTTGGCGGTCGAGCTCGGTATCGGCGCCGTGCTGGACCAGTTCGATGCGCTTGTCGAGTTCGCGGGCGAGGTCGCGCACCAGCCGCGGCAGCTTGTTCCAGGCATTGCCGATTGGCTGCATGCGCGTTTTCATCACCCCTTCCTGCAGGTCGGAGGTGATGTGCGACAGGCGTTGCAGCGGCACGCTGAACGCTGAAATCTTCCTGCGTGCGCGCCAGTTGTAGTAACTGATTGCGGGTCAGCACCAGTTCGCTGACCAGGGTCATCAGCCCTTCCAGCACGTCGACGCCGACCCGGATGGTCTGGCCGGCGACCGGCGCCTCGGTCTGCGCGGCGTCGGCCGGTTCGGGCGCCGGCTCGGGCGCGGCGGCGATGGGCACCGGTGACGGCGGCGCCTGCTGCGGGGGCGCCGGTGCCGGGTCCCGGGCCTGCGAAGATGGCGCGGCCGGGGTGGATTCGGCGGGTGCGCCTGCTGCGGGTGCAGGTGCGGCGGGTGCGGATGCAGCCGGGGCCGGGGCTTTTGGCGGGGCGGCGGCTGGAGCGCCACGCCCCTCCGCGGCCGCGTTCAGCGCCGCCACCAGCGGGGTGTCGTCGCCGGCGGGTTCGTTGCCACTGGTGGCCAGGCCGGCGACGATCTCCTTGATCCGGTCGATGCCGAACAGCACAATGCTGATCGTGTCCGGCGTTACCGTCAGGGCGCCGTCCCGCACCTTCACCAGGACGTTTTCCGCGGCATGTGCCACGTGCTCCAGGCGGGGCAGCCCCAGGAATCCGCATGTGCCCTTGATCGTGTGCACCAGGCGGAAGATCAGAGACAGGGTGGGCGCATCGTCCGGCGTGCGTTCGAGCCGCACCAGGGCCAGGTCCAGCTCGGCCAGGCTTTCGTTGGTTTCCGTCAGGAAATCGGCCAACAGATCGTCCATCGCGCTCTCCGTGCGCCCCGTGGGATCGAGGCTGTCGGAGCAGAGTGCGTCGCGGGAACGAAGAAAGCGTAAAACCGGCGGGCCGCGGGCGACGTGAAATGTCAGCGCGTATGAAAGGTTGAAACTGGCGAAACCGGGCTCATCGCCATCATCGGGGCGCTCGGCAGCGTCTCGCCCCGCCTCGGCATTCGCTCACCGGGGCTCAGGCGAAGCGCAGCAGCAGTGGCGGTGCGGCTTCGGTGTCGGCGGCCAAGGCGAACGACAGCCGGACACCGGCGCCGTGCGCCAGCAAGGCGGTGAGCGGACCTTGCAGCATGCGGGGCGCGGCGCTCGTGGCGGCGCGCCAGGCCGGTGCCGGATCAGCCATCCAGGCCGCGAGCCCCGGCGGCCAGGCGGCCGCCTGCCCATGCGGCACCACCAGGACGGTGTCCGGCCCCGCCTCGCCCAGGGTCACCACCCCGCCCTTCGGCAGGCTCTCGGCGGCCAGCAGCAGCACGTTCAGCAACACCCGGGCCGGTCCGGCCGGGAAACGCTGTTCGGCCGGCAGCCCGGCGAAATCGGCCCAGACCTGGCGCGGCAGCCCGGCGCACAGGGCACGCAGCGCGGCGATGTTCAGCGCCTCGGCGCCACCCGCCCAGGCCGCGCGCAGCAGGCGCAGCCGGGCGGCGAGCCCGGTGGCGGCTTTGGCGGCGATGTCCAGCGCCTCGGTTGCCGAATCGGGCTCGGTGCGGGCGATCTCCACCGCGCCGGCCAGCGTGCCTGCGGGGCCGCTGACTTCGTGGCAGAGGCGGGCGGCCAGCAACTCCGCCAGCCGCAGCCCGTCGCGGTCGGTGGACGAGAGCGGTCCGGACAGGAGCGCTTCGGGGGGGGGCTGTCCCGTTTGATCTGGCAACGGTCCGTTGCCGGAGGCCCCATTCCCGGGCGTCGTGTGCACGGACTCCGTCTTCCGACTCGAGCTGACCACGGCCGGTTATCCTTTTGTGCGTGCCTGTCCATCGCCCAGTTCGATGCCCTGACGCAAGGAGTGCAGGCGTCTGCGTGACGAAAAAAACACTTGTCCGCTGCGTTGGCCCGATGAAGCCGAAGGCGGATCGTCGGGTTGCCGCCGGTTTAGAAGACAGGGGAAACTATGCCTGATTACCGGCGACGTGACACTGGATCCAATCGGAGATTGACAGGCCGGTAGCGCCGTGCGTCCGGCCCCCCGCCCTGGGTTATACGCCGGCGCGCCGATGGGATCCGCGCTTGCAGCCGGCCGGCCGAGGGAGACCAGGACAGAGCCAGCCAGGATAGAGCCAGCCAGGACAGAGCCAGCCAGGACAGAGCCAGCCAGGACAGAGCCAGCCAGGACGGAGATCGCTGTGACCTGCGTTGCGTCTGTTGCATAGCGGAACGCTGGAGCAACATCGGCCTGACGGGCGACAGCCTGCCGGTAACAGCCTGCCGGTAAAGGTGCCCGGTACAACAAACAGCCAGAGCGCCCTGACCGTTCAGGGTCAGAGTGAAAGCGCCCTAGAGCAACATCGGCCAGACTGGCGCTGGCCGGCCGGCAAAGTTGCTCCATAAAACAAAGAGCTAGAGCGCTCCGACCGTTTACGGTCAGGGTGAAAGCGCTCTAGCCCGTCCTATTCACCGGCTTGGCAGGGCTGATGGCTGTTGAGCGCTGGGCGCGATGATGCGAGGCGATCTTTCATCGCGATTTGAGAACGGACATGGCGGGCGTTGGGGGTTGGTGGGACGTGGCGGGTTCGGGGGCAGATGCCCCGGCGGTCATGGCCCGGCCGGCAGGAAACTGCGCACCAATCCACTGAACATCTCAGCCTCGGGGCAGGCTGCGGCGAAGGCGATGCGCACCCGCCTGGTGGTTTCGGTGATGCGCGCGCCGATCTTGATCAGGCGCGACTGCAGAGTGGTGAACTCAGCGATGGCGAGAGGCTGCGGGCTGGGGATGGCATCACGCACGGTCAACAGCAGCCAGTAGGCGGCGGTGTGCAGGATCAGCCGCACCTGGTTGGCGAGCGGCTCGCGGCAACTGGTGCGGTCGGAGGCAAGCTGCGTCTTGTGGAGCTTGATCAGGTTCTCGGCCTGGCCGCGGGCACAGTACATGGTGTTGTAAAGCCATTCGGCGGAACCGCCGGTCAGGTTGGTCACCACGTAGCGGATGTCCAGTCCTTTCGGCGTGGCCTCGATGCGAGCGGCGACGCGGCGCTCGCATCGCCAGGATTTCGCGCCATAGCGGGTCTCGGTATAGCGGCGAACCACTTGTGCCTGTGTCTCGGCGCGCCGCACCCGCACGTCGTCGGCGATCGGGTCGACCAGTCGGTCGAGCACATCGTTGCCGGACAGGCCGAAGATGTAGTCCAGGCCATTGGCCTCGCACCACGTCATCACCTCATGGCGGCCGTAATGGCTGTCGCCGCGGATGGTCAGCCGCGTGTCGGGCCAGTGCTGCCGGATGCGGCGCACCAGACGGCGGAGATGGCCGCGGATTTCCGCGCCGGTCGGCGTCTTGCCCGGCCGCAGCAGGATCGCCACCGGGCGCGCGGTCGCGGTGTCGTAGACGTGGATCGGCAGGAAGCAGCGCTCGTCGTAATGGGCATTGAACAGCGCAAGCTGCTGGTGGCCGTGCACGACATCGCAGGTGTCGTCGATGTCGAGCGTGACCGCGGCGGGTGGCTGCGCATAGCTGGCGCAGTAGAGGTCCACCATGGCGTAGGTCATGCGCACCACCTCGCGCAGGGTCGGCGCATTTTCCCAGCGCGAGACGGTCGGCTGCGAGCACAGATCATAGCCGCTGTCGGGCAGACGGCCGCAGGCCAGCTTGAAGGCCGGATCGGTGCGCAGGTGGTCGAGGTCGTCGGCATCCTCGTAGCCGCAGGCGATGGCGAGGATGCGGGCGCGCAGGATGTCATCGACGCAGTGCGTCACCAACAGCGGATTGCGCGGGTCTGCGATCAGCCGTGCCAGCTTCTCCGCGACTCCCAGTTGCTGCTCCACCACGCCGAGCAGCAGCACGCCGCCATCAGAGGTGATGCGTCCACCATCGAAGGCGGCGGTCAGCTTCTTGCGGCCGACGGCTGGAAAGCTGAACGGCAAGATCGTATCGTCGGGCATGGCGGGTGTGGCTCGGTGCGTGCGCGTGAACAGGATGGCTTCGACACCCAATCCTTGAACGCTTTCAGCATCTTACGCGACACCCGCCAGCGAATCCCTGCCATGCCGTGAATAAGATGGGCTAGCGTTTAGGCGCCCCCGACCTGGCAGAGGCAACAACCGCTGGCGCAAGCCGTCCCTCGAGGATCGCATCCGGGTCGAGCGGCAGGTCATGTCGCACCACCCAGTTATTGCCGAGTGGCGCGGTAAGCTGCCCGTCAACCAACACTTCGGTGCCCCCGGCATTGCCGGTGCTGAGCAGCAACCGGGCAGGCTGCTTGTACGGTGGCACCGGCCAGGTCTCGCCGGGGCGCAGCACACGGCGCAGCAGCACCGGGCCCTGGCGCTCACGCACTTCCAGCCAGGCATTGGCGGTTGCACGCAGCACGATGCGGGTGCCCTCGGGCAAGGGCGACACGCCGGAGGCGGGCGATGCCGGGGTGCCCGTGAGCGGCGGTCCGGCCACGCCAGAGGCGGGAATGGCGGCGGAGGCCGGCGGCAATGATGCGGGCAACGCCACCGAGGGCAATGCCGCGGGTGGCGGCGGTGCCAGCTCGGCCACCAGCGCGGGCGGCGCGGCTGGCACCGGCGGCGGTGGGGACAGCGCCGGCGGTGGCGGCGGTTCGGCTGCCAGAGGGGGCAACGCGGCGGCAGCGGCCGGTGCTGGGTTCAGGGTCGGGTTCGGGGCCGGCCGCGGCTGCACCAGATCTGTCAGGCGCAGCTGCACCGGCCGGGCCGGCTTGGCGCCGGGCGTTGTGTCGGACATCCGGTACCAGCCGGCGGTGGCGCCGACCGCCAGCACGGCGCACAGCAGCGCCACCGCCGTCGCCCCCGCCGGCAGGCGGCGCCCGGGCACCGGGGAGGGACCGGCCAGATCCGGCTTGCCGGCCGGTTCGGCCGCATTGGCGCGGCCATGGCGCGCCGCCTCGTCGAAGCGCAGCAACAGTGGCGGTGCGGTTTCGGCGTCGGCGGCCAAAGCGAACGACAGCCGGACACCGGCGCCGTGCGCCAGCAAGGCGGTGAGCGGACCTTGCAGCAGGCGGGGCGCGGCGCTCGTGGCGGCGCGCCAGGCCGGTGCCGGATCAGCCATCCAGGCCGCGAGCCCCGGCGGCCAGGCGGCCGCCTGGCCGCGCGGCACCACCAGGACGGTGTCGGGCCCTGCCTCGCCCAGGGTCACCACCCCGCCTTTCGGCAGGCTCTCGGCGGCCAGGAGCAGCACGTTCAGCAACACCCGGGCCGGTCCGGCGGGGAAGCGCTGTTCGGCCGGCAGCCCGGCGAAATCGGCCCAGACCTGGCGCGGCAGCCCGGCGCACAGGGCGCGCAGCGCGGTGATGTCCAGCGCCTCGGCGCCACCCGTCCAGGCCGCGCGCAGCAGGCGCAGCCGGGAGGCAAGCCCGGCGGCGGCCTTGGCGGCGATGTCCAGCGCCTCGGCCGCCGAATTCGGGCTCGGTGCGGGCGATCTCCACCGCGCCGGCCAGCGTGCCTGCGGGGCCGCTGACTTCGTGGCAGAGGCGGGCGGCCAGCAACTCCGCCAGCCGCAGCCCGTCGCGGTCGGTGGACGAGAGCGGTCCGGACGGGAGCGCTTCGGGCGGGCGCTGTCCCGTTTCGTCATGCGTCCGACTGCTGCGGGACGCCTCAGTCACGGCCGTCGGTTGCACGGACACCCCATTCCGACTCGAGCTGACCACGGCCGGTTATCCTTTCGTGCGTCTCTGCCCATCGCGCAGGACGATACCATGACGCAAGGAGTCGCGATGTTTCCGTGACGAAAAAAACTGGCCGGTGTCGGGTCGCGGGATTGGCGCAGGCGAACTGCGGCACTGGCATGGGCGCGCCGATCGGGGATCGACAGCTGCGGTGGAGCCGCGCGGCCGGTCCGCGCCAAGGGTGCGGGCCGGCGGACATATGTCCCGGCCTTGCGGCCGGAAGGGCGACCGACGACATAATGGGCCAGCAAGGGGGGACGACGCTCGCCATGATCGATCCGTTCGGCAGGGCCATCACCTATCTGCGTGTCTCGGTGACCGACCGCTGTGACCTGCGCTGCGTCTACTGCATGGCCGACGACATGACCTTTCTGCCCAAGGCGGAGATTCTCAGCCTGGAGGAACTCGATCTTCTGTGCGGCGCGTTCATCCGCCAGGGGGTGACAAAAATCCGCATCACCGGTGGCGAGCCGCTGGTGCGCCGCGACGTGACCGCGCTGTTTGCCTCGCTCGGCGCCCGCCTGGGCCAAGGGCTGCGCGAACTCACCGTCACCACCAACGGCACCCGTCTCGCCCGCCATGCCGAGGCGCTGTACGCCGCCGGGGTGCGGCGGGTGAATGTCAGCCTCGATACGCTGGACGCGGCGAAATTCGCCGCCATCACCCGCTGGGGCCGGCTGGACCGTGTGCTCGAGGGCATCTTTGCCGCCCGCACCGCCGGGCTTGCGGTGAAGATCAATACGGTGGCGCTGCGCGACGTGAACGAGGACGAATTCGATGCGATGCTTGCCTGGTGCGGCCGGCAAGGGTTTGATCTTTGTTTGATCGAAACCATGCCGTTGGGCGAGATCAATGCAAGCCGCGCCGACCAGTACCTGCCGCTGTCGCTGGTTCGTTCGCGGCTGCGGCGGCGCTGGACGCTGGCGGAGAGCCTTTATTCCAGCGGCGGTCCGGCACGTTATTTCGACGTGAGCGAAACCGGCACCCGGATCGGTTTCATCACGCCGATGACGCATAACTTCTGCGAAAGCTGCAACCGGGTGCGGCTGACCTGCACCGGGTCGCTGTTCATGTGCCTGGGCCAGGACGACGCCGCCGATTTCCGCAGCCTGCTGCGCGCCGGGGCCGACGAGGCGGCGCTGGACGCGGCGATCCTGGCGGCGATCGCGCACAAGCCGAAGGGGCACGACTTCATCATCGACCGCCGCCGTGATGCGCCGTCGCTGGGGCGTCACATGAGCGTCACCGGCGGCTGACCCGGCGCACGTCCTCGCCGCTTGACCCTGTCGTTCCGCGATGCCAGATCAGCGGTCGCGATCCGGATGGTATGTCGGATCATGGCGCGGATGCGGCGTTGCCGGCCTTGTGCCGGCCCGGTGCGGTCCGCGCCCCTGACCGACCCGTGACGGAGAGCGCCGCATGACCCTCGCCCGCCCCGATTTGCCGCGCGCCCGCGGAGCGGCGTGACATGCACTGGCTGACCGACCCGCAGATCTGGGCCAGCCTGGTCACGCTGACCGCGATGGAAATCGTGCTCGGCATCGACAACCTGATTTTCATCGCTCTCATCGCCGGCAGGCTGCCGCGGGAGCGTGCCAATACCGCCCGCCGGCTTGGACTGCTGCTGGCGCTTGGCCTGCGGCTGGCGCTGCTGTCGGTGATCACGCTGATTATGCGGATGACCGTCCCGGTGCTGGTGGCCTTCGGCCAGGGGTTTTCCTGGCGCGACATCATCCTCATCTGCGGCGGGATTTTCCTGGTTTACAAGGGCACCGGCGAGATCCACGAACGTATCGAGGGCGACCCGGACCATCGTGCGCACAGCGCCCGGCCGGTGAGTTTCACCGCGACGGTGGCGCAGATCGTGCTGATCGACATCGTGTTCTCGCTGGACAGCGTGATCACCGCGGTCGGCATGGCCAGTCAGCTTGGCGTGATGATGGCGGCGGTGACGATTTCCGTGGGGGTCATGATGGTGGCATCCGGGCCGGTGGCCGGGTTCATCAATCGCCACCCGACGGTGAAGATGCTGGCGCTGAGCTTTCTGCTGCTCATCGGCGTGATGCTGGTGGCTGACGGGTTCGGAGCGCATTTGCCGCGTGGCTACGTCTATGCCGCGATCGCATTCTCGGCCTTCGTCGAGTCGCTGAACCAGGTGGCCAGCGCGAGGCGGCGGCGGTTGAAGCAAGGCCAGGGCTCTGCCCTGGACCCGCCGGCGGGCAGTGGCCCACTGGACCCCAATCCTTAAAGTATCTCGCCGGCCACCCGCCCTGAATGAAGCCGTTGGGCCGGCGCGGACCTGGGTAGGCTGGCGTGGCCGTCGGTAAAGAGGTCGATCTTTTTTGGTGCCGCAGACCCCGTGCTCAACGTGGCTGCGGGCGCACATTTCACTGTGCAGCAGATCACTGTGCAGCCGCGACGATGAAGCCTGCGACCATGGCGGCGAATTGGTCCCATCCGCGCATGGTCTTGGGTCCGGGTGGCTTGTAGGTGCAGCTCCATCCGCCGCGGCAGGCCGACCATGGCCGTCTTGGACATTCGCCCGGCATCCTCAATTCTGGGGTTCATTCTGGCGCATGGCGTCACTTTTCAATGCCCTGCAGACTTTCTCGATCCGCCAATGTCTCGCTGGCGATGGCGATCTGCGGATGGATGAAAAACCGGGCAGAAACGCCGGCCCCAGCCGGCCCCAAGCCGCGCGACACCGCGACAGGCTTGCGGATGACCAGCGACCCGGTCTCCATCTCCCTCGAACTGATCGCCGCGGTCCGCCGCCACGTACGTCTGATCACCCGCCTGCGGCTTGGTGCCAACCTGTTCGCGCCGGCCCCGTCCCGCCGCCCCGGCGAGCGCGGCCGGCGAACTCTGAAAGGCAAGCCTCTGCCGAAGCTCAGCGCCGTGGCGGAGATCCTGGGCTGCTTCGTCGCGCGCTGACACGTCGGGAATACGTTTCAGGAAGTCCGCCGCCATCTCGGCGTCGAGACCGTGCCGGGTGTCACAGCATCCCGGCCAACCCGTCGAACACCGCCTCCGCTTCCGCAGCAGCGTTGTGCCGCGGCAATGCCAGCACCGCCGGCACCGGGGCGAACCGGGCGACCGTCGCGACGGTGTCGGACAGCGTGACACTGCTGCCCGGTGTCTCGCTGACCACCAGCGCCACCACCACGACACCCTTTCGGACCAGCACATCCAGCGCCGTCAGTGTGTGACTGATGGCGCCAAGATAACTGCCGCAAACCAGTATCGCCGGCAGGTTCAGCGCGCCCATCCACGCCAGCACCGTGTGCCGGTCGTCCAGCGGCACCATTACGCCGCCGACACCCTCGATCAGCACCACTTCGTCCGGCGCGGCCAACCGCTCCCGGCAGAATCCGATCAGCGAGTCAACGTCCACACGGCGGTGTTCCAGCCGCGCGGCCATGTCCGGCGACAGCGGCGCCCGCAAGCGGCAGGGCGCGATCTCCGCGATCGCCGCCGGGGTCACCGTGCGGCCGAGGGCCGCCAGCAGGAGGCCGGGATCGCTGCCGGCCGCCTGCGCGGGATCGAAACCGCTGACCACCGGCTTCAGTGCGGCGACCTTGCGCCCCGCCCGGCGCAGCGCCCGCACCAACCCAGCCGCCACGAAGGTTTTTCCCACACCGGTCCCGGTGGCGGTGATGAACACGCCGCTCATGCCGGGCGCCCCATGAAGTGCGCGCGCACCAGCCCGGCGAGCCGGGTGATCGCCGCGTCCGCGTGTTGGGCGGTGAAGGTGAAGCGTAGCCGCGACGTGCCGTCCGGCACCGTCGGCGGGCGGATGGCGGACACCAGAAAACCGGCATCGGCCAGCAAGGCGGAGGCCCGCAGCGCCGCCTCCACCTCGCCTAGGATCAGCGGCACGATTGGGCTGACGGCCTCGGGCAGCCCGACCAGGGTCGTGAACAGGCGCGCCTTTTGCACCGGCAATGCGGCGTAGCTGGGTTCCGCGGCGATCAGGTCCAGCGCCGCGATGGCGGCGGCGACCGTCCCGGGCGGCAGGCCGGTCGCATAAATGAAGGTCCTCGCGCGCGTCCGGATCAGCTCGATCACCGGCCGCGACGCACAAAGATAGCCGCCATAGCCGCCGATCGCCTTGGACAGCGTGCCCATCTGCAACGGTACCAGGGCGGGACGCTCACCAGCATGCACGGCGCCCCGGCCATCGCCGAGCACGCCGATGCCATGCGCATCGTCGGTCATCAGCCAGGAATCGTGCCGCCCGGCCAGCGCCGCCAGATCGTGCAGCGGGGCCAGATCGCCATCCATCGAGAACACGCTGTCGGTCAGAATCAGTGCGTGCCGGTGCGCCGCCCGGGCGCCGGCCAGAAGTTGCTCCGCGTGCGCCACGTCGTTGTGCCGGAAAGGCCGGACAGTGGCGCCAGCGAGCCGGGCACCGCTCCAGATGCAAGCATGCGCCAGTTCATCCACCAGCAGCAGGTCTTCCTTGCCCGCGAGAGCGGGAATGATGCCGGTATTGGCCAGGTATCCGGAGCCGAACACGCAGGCCGCCTCGGTGCCTTTCAGCCGGGCCAGGCGTTCTTCCAGCGCCACATACAGCGGGTGATTGCCGGTCACCAAACGCGAGCCGCCGGCCCCCACGCCGAACTGCCGCGTTGCTTCGATCGCGGCGGCCACCACCGCCGGATGCATGCTCAGGTTGAGGTAGTCGTTGCAGCAGAACGAGAGCATACGGCGGCCGTCGCGCTGCACCCAGGGCCCATCCAGACGCGTCGTTGCGGCCAGGGTCCGGCGCAGGCCCTTGCGCTCCAAACTGGCCAGCTTGGCGCGGGCGAAGGCATCCAGCGAATCCATACGGCAAACTCCGGAGACGGCGAGGTTGTGGGTGAAAATGCGCCAGAATACACTGGCCAGCCAAATTCACCCGGCGCGGAACCACGTTGCCGGGCGTTTGCCAGGAAGGATGATTGCATGTCTACGAGCGCACTCCCCCGCAACGCGGCGCGTCCGGATGACGGCCTGCGCCACGACTGGACGCGGGCGGACGTGCGCGCGTTGATCGACCTGCCCTTTCCCGACCTGCTGTTTCGCGCGCAGACGGTGCACCGGCAGAATTTCGACCCGTGTGCGGTGCAGATGTCGGCATTGATTTCCATCAAGACCGGCGGCTGTCCGGAAGACTGCGCCTATTGTCCGCAAAGCGTGCACCAGGATTGTTCGGTGGCCGCCACCCGGCTGATGCGGGTGGAAACGGTGCTGGAGGAGGCGCGTGCCGCCCGCGCCGGCGGGGCAACCCGGTTCTGCATGGGCGCGGCCTGGCGCTCGCCCAAGGACCGCGATCTGGATGAGATCTGCGCCATCGTGGACGGCGTGAAGGCGCTTGGGCTGGAAACCTGCGCCACCCTCGGCATGCTCACCCGGGCGCAGGCGGTGCGGTTGAAGAACGCCGGCCTGGACTACTACAACCATAATCTCGATACGTCGCCTGAGCATTACGGCAATATCATCACCACGCGCACCTACCAGGACCGGCTGGACACGCTGGAGCATGTGCGCGAGGCCGGCCTGCATGTGTGCTGCGGCGGCATCATCGGCCTGGGCGAGGATGCGGACGACCGCGCCGGCCTGCTGGTCGCCCTGGCCACGCTGCCGCAGCATCCCGAGAGCGTGCCGATCAACCTGCTGGTGCGCGTCGCCGGAACGAAGCTGGCCGAAGGCGATGGCGTGGACCCGATTACCTTCGTGCGGATCATCGCCGCCGCGCGCATCATTATGCCGCGCTCGTTCGTGCGTCTGGCCGCCGGGCGGGAGGATATGACCGACGAGATGCACGCGCTGTGCTTTCTGGCCGGCGTAAACTCGATCTTTTACGGTGAGCGGCTGCTGACCGCGGCGAATGCGGCGGTCAGCCGCGACGTTTCGCTGCTGAGCCGTCTCGGCATGGCGGCGATGCGGTTCTGATCGCCCGCCATGGCGGTTCCCCCGCCCGGATGGTACAAGTTCGGGCCTGCACCATGTCTGGCTTCCGTATACGCAGATGAAAACGGCGGCGCCGCCGCTGCCGGTGGTGCGCACCCACGGCTCGCGCATCGTGCTGGCGGACGGGCGCGAACTGGTCGATGGCATCGCATCGTGGTGGACCGCCTGCCATGGCTACAATCACCCGGCGATCCGCGATGCCGTGCGGGCGCAGCTCGATGCCATGCCGCATGTCATGTTTGGCGGGCTGGTGCATGAATCGGCCCTGACGCTGGCCCGCCGGCTGACCGCGCTGCTGCCGGTCGGACTTGACCGGGTTTTCTTCACCGATTCCGGCTCGGTCGCCGTCGAGGTGGCGATGAAGATGGCCGTGCAGTACTGGCTCAATCACGGCGAGCGCGGCCGGACGAAGGTGCTCGCCTTCGCCGGTGGCTATCACGGCGACACCTTCGCCACGATGGCAGTCTGCGACCCGGATGAAGGCATGCACAGCCTGTTCGCCGGCGTGCTGCCGCCGCAGCCGGTGATCGCCTTGCCACGCCCCGGCGACAGTGTTGCGGCCTTTGACCGATTCCTGGAACAGCACGCCGGCACGCTGGCCGCGATCCTGGTGGAGCCGCTGGTGCAGGGAGCCGGCGGCATGTTGTTCCATGACGCGGCGGTGCTGCGCCACCTGCGGCAGGCGGCCGATCGGTATGGCTTGCTGCTCATCTTCGATGAAATCTTCACCGGTTTCGGCCGCACCGGTACGATGTTCGCCTGCGAGCAGGCGGGCGTGACGCCGGATATCATCACGCTGTCGAAAGCCTTGACCAGTGGCACGATGGCGCTGGCCGCCACGGTTGCTCGGCGCGCCGTGTTCGAGGCGTTCTGGTCGGATGATCCGCAGCAGGCGCTGATGCACGGACCGACCTACATGGCCAACGCCCTGGCCTGCGCGGCAGCCAATGCCTCGCTCGACCTGTTCCAACAGGAGCCGCGTCTGGTCCAGGTAGCCGCGATTTCGGCGGCGCTGGCAAAAGGGCTGCAGCCTTGCCGGGACTTGCCGCGGGTCCGGGATGTGCGGATCATGGGCGCCATCGGGGTTGTCGAACTGGATCGCATTGATGCTATCAATGACCTCAAGGCCCGTTTCGTCGCGGCGGGCGTGTGGGTCCGGCCGTTCCGCAACATCGTCTATCTTACGCCGGCCATTACCATCGATCCCGAGGACCTGGCCACGCTGACACAGGCGGTGGTGGCCGTGCTGGGGAAAGACCGCTGACGGGGTTCTGTTGCAAATTTCCGGATGAAGCAGGCTGGCGAGCCGTGGCGGCGGATGTTGCCGCGGCGAGGCAAATAGGCTCCTCGGGAGAATCAGTGGGTGCTTTCGGGCATATCGTATCGAGCGCGTTAGGGTAGCAGGCGTGACGGCGTAGCGCGGCCGATGATGGCGAGGCGGACGGCACGGCCGGTTGTGTGTCGGGCGCGCGAGCGGCGTCGCCACGCAGTCTGCAATGGCGCCGGCGGTTCACTGCGGATCGCGGCGAGGACCGCGATGGCCGCCGATCGTGGGTTCGGTGGTCAGGAAGCGGAATAGCCTACGGCATGTCGCGTCGAAGCTGCGCTGCTCGTCGTCGGACTGGCGGCGGGAGAGCAGCGGGCCGCCTTCCTCTTCGATGAGGCCGAGCACGATCTGCTCGATGGGCATTCGCCGCAGGGCACTGTCCATCTGCAGCCGACGGATCACTTCGCCGCCGAGGACCCAGATGTTGTCGCGATGGCGACGCAGGGTCTTGCGCGACAGCTGCTGCATCAGCAGGTCGCGCAGGAACGGCGTGAAGTATTCGACCAGCCGCACGCCGAGCGGAATATCGCGCGGCTCGTACGCCCAACTTCGTGGCCACTGATCCAGATCCGGACAGTAGGTCCGCAATGGATCGGCGGCAGGCGGCTGCTCCGCTACACTGACAGGCGTCCCGGCAACTCTATGGGGTCGTCCTGCCATGAGGCTGATCTCCCTGCTAAACCAATATCAGCACTTTCCCGGCTTCGTCTACGAGGGAGCGCGGTATTGCACGTCCAGCCAGACCATCGAGATTCCCGTGCGGCCCCGCCGTGGCTCGAAGCCGGTGTGCTCTGGCTGCCACCGGCCGGCGACCGGCTACGATCACCTGGGCCAGCGGCAATTCGAGTTCGTCCCTTTGTGGGGCTTCATGGTCGTGTTGCTCTACCGTATGCGGCGGGTCAATTGCGGGGACTGCGGTGTGCGGGTCGAGGAGGTTCCGTGGGGGATCGGCAAGCACCAGCTGACGAAGGCCTACATGCTGTTCCTGGCACATTGGGCCAGGAAGTTGTCGTGGCAGGAGACGGCTGTGTCGTTTCGAACGTCCTGGGACAAGGTCTGCCAATCGGTCGAGTATGTCGTGAAGTGGGGGCTTGAAAATCGCCAGCTCGGTCGGATCGCGGCCATCGGCGTCGATGAGATCCAGTACGCCAAAGGCCACAAGTACCTGACGCTGGTCTATCAGATCGAGCAGGGCTGCGTCCGCCTGCTGTGGATCGGCCGGGAGCGGACGATCGAGAGCTTTGAGCAGTTCTTCGCCATGATCGGCAAAGAAGTGGCCGGGCAGATCGAGTTCGTGTGCTCGGACATGTGGCAGCCGTACCTGAAGGTGATCCGCGAACGGTGCAGCCAAGCCATACACATCCTCGACCGCTTCCACATCGTCGCCAAGATGAACGACGCCGTCGACGAGATACGTGCTGGCGAGGCGCGTCGGCTGGCTCGTGACGGCTATGAGCCAGTCCTCAAGAAAACCCGTTGGTGCGTGCTCAAGCGCCGCGCCAACCTCACCGATGGCCAGCGGTTCCGCCTGCGTGATTTGCTGCGCTACAATCTGCAGACGGTGCGGGCCTATCTGCTGAAGGAGGATTTCCAGCAGTTCTGGGAGTACCAGTCGCCGACCTGGGCCGGCAAGTTTCTCGATGACTGGTGCCGTCAGGTGATGCGCTCGCGCCTCGAACCGATGAAGAAGGTTGCCAAGACGCTACGCCGGCACCGTGAGCTGATCCTAAACTACTTCCGCGCCAGAAAGGCGTTCTCCAGCGGCATCGTCGAGGGCCTCAACAACAAGGCCAAAGTGACCATGCGAAACTCCTACGGATTCCGCACCTTCCACGTCATGGAAACCGCGTTATATCACGCACTTGGCAAGCTGCCGGAACCGAACGTCGCCCACAGATTTTTCTGACGCAAATATCTGACCAACATCACGGAGCCGGACGACCGCCGCATCAAACGCCCCACCGGACCTGGGCTTGGGTTCGGTAATCTTCGGACGGCGCGACGAACCCTGGCTGGGAACCGGCGATACCTATGATGAGAAACGAACAAATTCGCAGGGTCGGTGATCGGGACACGAATGCGCGAGCCGGCTTCATGCCTGTGTTGTTCGCCCTCGTCACCTGAGCTCGGGCATCTGAAGGGGCCGGCCTAGCCCCCCGCAAACGTCGCAAAAGAACCAGAGAGCAAATCAGACCGCCTCGAGCCCCGCCAAATACGTGCGGGTCAAGAGGCGGCTGGTATCAGTCGGCCGCACTCGCAGCGATGACGGGGAGCGCCACGGGCGCGAGCGTGGGCTTCCATGACGCCCGCTTGAACGAGGCGATCAGCAGCGGCAGCCCCGTGAACAGGACGGTTCCGCCGGCGACGAGGCCGACGTACAGCGTCGGGCTGCCCACAGGCAGTAGCGTGGGCGGAAAGAAACCGACGACGAAGGAGAACACCACGCCCAGGAAACCCGCGCCCGCGATGATCCACATGCCGGTCATCCCGCCAGGCACGCGGTAGCTCCGCTGCAGATCCGGCTGGGAGTAGCGCAACCGGATCGCCGCCGCATACATCAGCATATACATCACCAGGTAGAGCGTGATCGTCATCGCGCTCAGCAGGAAGAACGCGACGCTCACGTCGGCCATCACGAAGTAGGTCAGCGCCAGCAGCGTGACGATCGCGCCCTGTACCATCAGAATGCTGATCTGCACTCCCTTCTTGTTGGTCTTTGCCAGGAAGGGCGGGATTTCGCCTTCCTGCGCGGTCCACAGCAGGCCGCGGCTGGGGCCGCTGATCCAGGACATCACCCCGCCGAGGCCGCCGAAGGCGAGAAGCAGGCAGACGACAGGCGTGGCCCAGGAGATGCCGAGCTTGTCGAAGATCTGCTGAAATGCCTTCATCAGACCTTCCTGCAGGTTGATGTCCTGGTCGGGCAGGACCGTCGCCACGGCAAACGAGCCCAACGTGAACAGCAGGATGACGGCAATTGACGCGATCAGCACCGCCAACGGGAACTGGCGCTTAGGGTCTGTCATCTCGTTCGCGTGGACGGCGTGGACCTCCACACCGGCGAACAGCAGGATGATGCCCGCCAGGAAGGCGATGTCACCCAGCCCTGAGATGGCAGGGAAGTACCGCGGGTGCGCATGCCCGCCGGCCAGCGACATGACGCTGTTGGAGTCGGTTACCGAGGGATGCATCATCGCCGCCGGGTTGCCTTGGGCGATCCAGATCACCGCGAGGACCATGATGATGACACCGGGGAGCACCGTGCCTAGCAGGAACGCCCAACTGGTCACCTTCGCGATCACGTCCACGCCGCGCAGTGTGAGCAGGGTTGCAATCCAGTAGGCGATGATGCAGAAGGCGCCGACGGCCGGCCCGTTATTAGCAAGCTGTGGCTTACCGACGACGTAGGCGAGGGCGGCGGCGGAGAACGCAAGGACCGTCGGGTACCAGACCACGTTTTGTATCCACTGCAGCCAGATCGCCACGAAGCCCCAGCGGGCGCCGAACGCCTCCTTCACCCATGTGTATACGCCGCCGCCTTTGTTTCCGTAAGCGCCGCCCAGCTCGGCGGAGACCAGCGCGGCAGGGATCAGGAAGACAAACGTCGCGAACGCGATGTAGACGAACAGCGTCAGCTGCTCCTTGGCCATCATTGGCAATCCGCGCAGACTGACCACGGCCGCCGCCGTCATCATCGCCATGCTGAGCGTTGAGACGACCGCTTTGGTTGGGGATTTGTTTGGCACGGCCATCGCGGCCTCCTGTGATATCATGTTGGCGGGCCCAGCTGAGGCTGCGGCTTCCGGGCGGTGCGCCGACGGTCCCGCAGCCCCTTCCGGTCAGGCGTGCTGCTTCTCGGGGATAGCGGCTGCCTGGCGTGTGGCCGGCTTGCGGTGTGTCGGCGCAGCGCCGAGCTGCTTGGCGGCCACGGCGCTGTGAGTGAAGCCGACCCCCTCCGCGGCGGTTACCCGCGACACAGGCTTGTGTTTCAACAGGAACTCGATCCCGCGCTTGGCGTCTTCCAGCAGCATGTCGGCCATGTCGCGGCTGAATCCGTGCCGGACCAGGACGCGCATCACGATGACGTCCTGGATGTTCGCCGGCATCGTGTAGGCGGCCACCTGCCAGCCGCGCACGCGTAGCCGGTCCGACAGGTCGAACAGGGAGTACCCCGGATCGGAGCCGGCTCTGATCACCCAGGAAACCGCGGGGATCCCGTTCTTGCTGTTGCCATCGAAGGCCATGTCGAACGGGCCGAGCTTGCAGAGTTCCCGGCCCAAATGCTGCGCCGTCTCGTAGCCGTTGCGCAGGATGCGCGTGTAGCCGTCACGGCCTAGCCGCAGGAACAGGTAATACTGGGCGATGATCTGCCCGGCCGGGCGCGAAAAGTTCAGCGCGAAGGTCGGCATGTTGCCGCCGAGATAGTTGACGTTGAAGACCAGCTCCTCCGGCAGGTCCGACCTGTCGCGCCACACCACCCAGCCGACGCCCAGAGGGGCGAGGCCGAACTTATGCCCGGACGCGTTGATCGACTTCACGCGCGGCAGCCGAAAGTCCCAGACGATGCCCGGCTCGACGAAGGGCGTAATGAAACCTCCCGACGCCGCGTCAACGTGGATCTGAATGTCCAGACCAGTTTCCGCTTGCAGTTTATCCAACGCGGCTGCGATTTCCGCCACCGGCTCGTACTGGCAGGTGAAGGTCACGCCGAGGGTCGGCATCACGCCGATCGTGTTCTGGTCCACATGCTTCAGCATCTGCTCGGGCGTCATGCCCCATTGGCCCTTCTCCAGCGGAATCTCGCGGAGTTCAACGTCGAAGTAGCGGGCGAACTTCTGCCAGCACACCTGCACCGGGCCGGTGACCAGATTGGGCTTGCCCGTGGGCTTGCCCTCTGCCTCCATCCGAAGCCGCCACTTCCACTTCAGCGCCAGGCCGCCAAGCATGCAGGCTTCACTGGATCCTGTCGTCGAACATCCGATCGTGTTGGCGGCCGCCGGAGAGTGCCAGAGATCGGCAAGGATGTTGACGCACCGATTCTCTATCTCGGCAGTCGCGGGATACTCGTCCTTATCGATCATGTTCTTATCGATCGACAGATCCATGAGTTCGTGGACCTGCGGATCGAGCCACGTCGAGCAGAACGTGGACAGGTTCTGACGTGAATTGCCGTCCAGGAAGAGTTCGTCGCGCACCGTCGCTTGCGCCACGTCGGGGGGCAGCTCGTTCTTACCCAGTTTGAATTTCGGCGCTGCGGTGGCGGCAGCATGCGTGCCGTAAATATCCGTCTCCAGGAGATTCCTGATGCTATCGCGATCGTGGAGGGGCATGTGTTGCGGCCTTTTTCTGACAGGTGTGGACCGCCGCCCGGCCTGACGGGACATCCGGTGATTTCGAGACCGCACGCTATGCAAGCGCTGCTGTGACCGGCAGGATCGGAAAACACCTAGAGTCCCGCACCTTGAAGATTGCGCCAGCCGCGACGGAATGGCGCGTCACCCGCGGTGTCCGCGTCAACCGTGCTGAGTGGATTCCGAGCCTGCCGGCGCCTCTGATCGTACATGCATTTCGGCTGAGCGGACTGCGGTACCGGCTTCTCCCGGCGGCCAGGTCGATCGGAGCCGGATTGGCGAGGGATGAGGAACCCTGTACCGGTCGTCGCGAAAGCGCATGAACCAGCAATAGGGCGTCTGCTACGGCGGGAAGTGCTTCGGCAGCATGCGCCATGGAATGCCGCCACGCAGCACATAGAAGATGGCGTTCATCACCTTGCGCATCAGTCAGAACCGATGGCGGCCGGTCTTCGTGGGCGGCGGCAGCAGCGGCGCAAGCAACTGCCATTCGTCATCGGTCAGATCGCAGGGGTAGCGCAGGTCATCTCGGTCATGCTCTGCCCGGGTTTGTGGTGTCCACATCGGCGGCTGCAGGAAGGGAATAAACCATTAGATTCCCTACGCTCTTCGACTTCCAAGTCCTCCCGGAGCCGTTTCGAGACGGCCTCTCAGCGACGCCATCGCCGCCCTCCACCGGACACTTTGGTGTCCCCCGCATTTTCCGATGTCCCGCTCAGGCAACGACGCGATCGAATTTCCCGCGACTCTCCTGCAGGGTCTCGTCGAGAGCGTTTGCTGCGCCGCCTGACGGCCGCAGTTGTCGGTTCCACGGCACTCCGCCGAACCGGTATGTTCTAGAAACAGATGACGGAAAGCCGAGCTCAATGCCTATGGGGCAAAGCCGCTTCCGGGGTCGGGGGGAGCGCCCCGCTTCTAACGCCTGGACGCTCCCGGCTTCGCCGCCGCAACCACCGGCGGCGCCAACCGTCCCTCGCGAATCGCATCCGGGTCGAGCGGCAAATCGTGGCGCACCACCCCGTTGTTGCCCAGTGCCGCGGTCAGTTGCCCGTCGACCAGCACCTCAGTGCCGCCAGCGTTGCCGGTGCTGAGCAGCAGCTGGGCGGGCGGCTTGCCTGGCGGCACCGGCCAGGTCTCGCCGGAGCGCAGCACGCGGTTCAGCAGCACCGGTCCCTGGCGATCGCGCACCTCCAGCCAGGCATCCGCCTTCGCGCGCAGGACGATGCGGGTGCCTTCGGGCAGGGGCGGCAGTCCGGCGCCGGGCGAAACCGGGGTGGCCGCCAGCGGCGGTCCGAACACGCTCGCGGCGGGAATGGCGGCAGCCGCCGAGGTCGGCGGCACCGATGAGGGCAGCGGCATGGGCGGCGGCGCTGGCGGTGGCGGCAACTCGGCAAATTGCCGCGGTGGCGCGGCCGGCGCCTGGACCGGCGCCGGAGGCTGGCGCACCAGATCGGCCAGGCGTTGCGGCACCTGACGCACCGGCTCCTCGCTGGGCCTTGTGTCCGACATGCGGTACCAGCCGGCATAGGCCCCGACCGCCAGCACGGCGCCCAGCAGCACCACCGCCCCGGCCGGCACGCCACGCTCGGGCACCGGGGAGGGGAAGGTCAGGTCCGGCTTGCGGGCCAGTTCGGCTGCCTCGGCGCGGAAACGCCGGGCCACCTCGTCGGCATCAAGGCCGAGAAGGGCGGCATAGGTGCGCAGGAAACCAACCGTGTAGGCGCCGGCCGGAAGGTCGGCGACTCGGCTTTCCTCGATAGCGTGCAGCACGGCGGGGCGGATGCGCAGATGCGCGGCGATCGCATCGAGGTCCCAGCCGAGACGCTCGCGCGCCCCGCGCAGGTCGTTGCCCACCAATGATGGCCGCGCGGCACAAGACCGGCCCGCCGTGCCTTGCCCGGATTGACAAACGGTCGGCGAGGCCAGGGCTTTCCCCTGCACAAATTCGGACCAGCGATCCTGCAGCACGTCGGCTCGATCCCAAGCTCAGATGTTGTCGATGGAACAGGAAACCGGCGCGAGGCACCCGTCGCTTATCCCTTTTGGTTTCTAGACCGGCGCGGCGTTTTTGCCAACCGCGGAGCGCGAGAGAATCATGACGGAGAACGTGAACGTTCCATGCCAACTCTCATGAATTGCCGGAAACTACCGGTCGTTTCACGATTTTCCTGGACTGTGTCGGTTTGATCTCAAGGGCCGGTTTTGATTGACCTGACCACGTCAGCGTTACCGCACGGGTCAATTTTGTATGTCGGCGGTGGGCCGTCCCAGGGCACGAGACTGGCGATCCGCTGTGAGGACAACTGGGCCGCGCGCCGTGCCTGCGTCACACCGGCACGTCGTGCTCGCGCGCCCAGGCTGCGATCGGCTCGCGCAATGATGCCTCGGCGGCGCCGGTACGCCGCACGGCCGTCAGCAATTCGCGGAACGCGGGCATGTCCACCGCCGCGAGGGCCGCCTTCACCGGCAGGATGCCCGAGGCCGGCATGGACAACGTCGGCACCCCGAGTCCCGCCATGGTGATCGCCTCCAGCGGGCGCGCGGCCGCTTCGCCGCACACCGATAGCGGCACGCCTGCCGCCTGCGCCTGCGCCGCCAGGTCGGCGAGCAGCCCCAGCATGGAAGGCGACAGCACGTCGTAACGCCCGGCGAGCACCGGGCTGCCGCGATCGGCGGCGAACAGGAACTGCAAAAGGTCGTTGGTGCCGACCGATATGAAGTCGGCCTCGCGCAGGAGCTCCGGGAGTTGCCACATCAGCGCCGGCACCTCCAGCATGGTGCCGATCTGCAGCGATTCCGGGGCCGGGCGCACCCGCTCGGCCTCGGCCAGCAGCAAAGCGCGGGCGGTACAGAACTCGGCCACCGTCGCCACCATCGGAAACATCACCGACAAGGGCCGTCCGGCGGCGGCCAGCAGCAAGGCACGCAACTGGCGGCGCAGCAGGGCAGGGCGGTCGAGCCCGATGCGCAGGCTGCGCCAGCCCATGGCCGGGTTTTCCTCTTCCGGCACCGGGCTGCCTGGCAGCAACTTGTCGCCGCCGAGGTCCAGCGTGCGGAACAGCACCGGCCGCCCGGCGGCTTCGTCCAGCACACGTCCGTATACGGCCGCCTGATCCTGCACCTCCGAAATAGCGCCGCGCGCCAGCATGGCGATTTCGGTGCGGAACAGGCCGATGCCCTCGGCGCCGGTGATGTCGAGCTGCGCCAGTTCCAGCGCCAGGCCGACATTCAGCATCAGTCGCACCCTGGTGCCGTCGCGGGTCACCGACGGCCGGCCGCGCAGCGCCGCCCATCCGGCCCGGCGTTCGAGGCTGGCCTGCTGGGCGCGCTGATAGACCAGCTTCACATCCTGTTCGGGGCGCAGGATCACCTGCGCCGCCAGGCCGCTGCGCTGGGCTTCCTCGGCGTCGAGGATCACCTCGTCGCCGGTCTCGGTGACCTCGATGATGCCGCGGGCGCCGCCGATCGCCGGGATGCCGAGGGCGCGGGCCAGGATGGCTGCGTGACCGGCCGGGCTGGCTTCCTCCACCACCAGGCCGGCGATGCCGCGGCCGTGCCAGTCGAGCAGCTCGGCCGGGCCCAGCCGCCGCGCCAGCAGGATCGCCCCTTCCGGCACCGCGTCGGGCTCGCCGCCACCATCGAGCGCCGCGAGCAGACGCCCGGCCATGTCTTCCAGGTCGGCCAGCCGTTCGCGCAGATAGGGATCGGCGATGCGGCGCATGCGGTCACGCAGTTCGCCGGCGATCCGGTGCACAGCCGCTTCGGCCGACAGGCCGCCGCGGATCGCCTCGCCGACCCGGCGCAGCCAGCCCGGGTCGGCGGCGACCAGACGGTAGGCCTCCAGCACCTCGCGCGCTTCCGGCGTCGCTTTGTTGCCGCCGGGCAGGCGATCGGTGATCAGCTCATCCAGGCCGCGGCGCATGTTCTCCACCGCTTCCGCCAGCCGAGCCAGTTCGGTTGCCGGGTCGTCGGCCAGCAGGCGGCGCGGCGCGTGCGCGCCGGGCAGCACCGCGGGGCCGATGGCCAGCCCCGCCACCAGCACCGAACCGGTGAAACGGCGCGGCAGCGTGGCGCCCAGGCCATCCTCGGGGCCGTCGGCGGCGCCGGCGGCCGCCAGCGGCTCGACCAACAGCATCGCCACCGTTTCCAGCGCCTCGACCTCGTCGGACTGGTACCTGGCGGGGCGCGCAATTCTGCACCGCCAGCACGCCCAGCGTGCGCCCGGCCCGGCGGACCGGCACCGCCACCATGGAGGCATACGGCTCCTCGCCGGTCTCCGGCCGGTAGGCGAAGTCGGGATGGTTCTGCGCGTCCGCCAGGTTCAGCGGGTGCCCGGTCGCCGCCACCATGCCGACGATACCTTCGCCCATGCGCAGCCGGGTGCGGCCCACCAATTCGGCGCGCAGCCCCTCGGTGGCAGCCAGTTCCAGCGTGTCGCCAGGCTTCATGGTATAGATCGAGCACACCTCGGCCACCAGTTCTGCGGCGACCAGGCGGGCGATTTCGCCCAACGGCGCCGGCCCGCGCGCCATCAGGCTGCGCAGGCGGGCAAGCAAGTGGCGCGGCGTTGACATCGCCGCGGAACTATCAGCGCTGCGTGGCGATGATGTGGCGGGCCGCCAGCGCGGCGACCGCCTGTTCGATAATTTCGGCGATGATGTCAGCCACCGGCTGCACCGCGGTCACCAGCCCGACCGACTGCCCCGCCATCACGCTGCCCTCCTCGATATCCCCGTCGATTACCGCGCGGCGCAAGGCGCCGGCCCAGAAATGCTCGATGGCGAGCTGGGCCAATTCCTTGGTCAGTTCGCCGGCCTGGAAGCGTCGCAGCGTTTCGGCCTGATGCTCCAGGAATTTCTTCGTGCCCTCATTGGCCAGGCCGCGCACCGGGATCACCGGAAAACGCGGGTCGAGCTGCACCGACAGCACGGCATCGCGGGCGGAGGCGCGCACGAACGCCTGCTTGAAGCGCGGGTGGGCGATGCTCTCGCTGGCGGCGGCGAATTTCGTGCCGAGCTGGGCACCGGCCGCGCCCATGTCCAGATAGGCGAGCACCGCCTCGCCGCGGCCGAGCCCGCCGGCGACGAACACCGGCACATCGCGGATATGCGGCAGGATTTCCTGCGCCAGCACGGTCAGCGACACCGGGCCGGTATGGCCGCCGGCTTCGCTGCCCTCGATCACCAGCGCATCCGCGCCCGAGCGGACCAGCCGCTTGGCCAGCACCAGAGCGGGCGAGAAGCAGACCAGCTTCGCCCCGCCATCCTTGACCGCCCGCACCGCGTTGCCGGAGGGGATGCCGCCGGCCAGCACCACATGGCCGACTCCGGCCGCGAGGGTGACCCGGATCAGCTCGTCGAGCTGCGGGTGCATGGTGATCAGGTTGACGCCGAACGGCCGCTGCGTCAGCGCCTGGGTCGCGGCGATTTCGCGTTCGAGCAGCTCGGGGCCCATGGAGCCGCAGGCCAGCACGCCGAAGCCGCCGGCATTGCTGATGGCGGCGGTGAGGTTGCGTTCGCTTACCCACGACATCGCCCCGCCCAGGATGGCGGCATCGCAGCCCAGGAAATCGCGCCCGGCGGCCCACAGGCGGTCGAGCTCCGCGCGCGCGGCCAGAAGGCCGCTGGCGTCGGCGGGGGGGATCACGTCAGGCATCGAGGCCATACGCCGAATGCAGCGCCCGCACCGCGAGTTCGGTGTATTCGGCGCCGATGAGAACGGAGACTTTGATTTCGCTGGTGGAGATCACTTGGATATTGATTCCCTTGTCGGCCAGGGTACGAAACATGGTGGCGGCGACCCCGGAGTGGCTGCGCATGCCGACGCCCACCACACTGATTTTCGCCACTTCCTTGTCGGCCAGCAGGCCCGCATAGCCGATAGCGGCGCGATGGTCGGCCAGCGTCTGCTCGGCGCGCGGCAGATCGGCGCGGCCGAGGGTGAACGTCAGGTCGGTGGTGCCGTCGGCGGAGACGTTCTGTACGATCATGTCGACGTTGATGGACGCCGCCGACAGCGGCCCGAAGATGGACGCGGCCACGCCCGGCCGGTCCGGCACGCCGCGCACCGTGACCTTCGCCTCATCGCGGGAATAGGCGATCCCGGACACGATTTCCTGTTCCACGATCTCGTCCTCGTCCACCACCAGCGTTCCGGGCAGGTCGCCGCCCAGCGACGATCCGTCGTCGAAGCTCGACAGCACCTGCACGCGCACCCGCTCCTTCATGGCGAGTTCCACGCTGCGGGTCTGCAGCACCTTGGCGCCGACCGAGGCGAGCTCCAGCATTTCTTCATAGGCGATCTTAGCCAGCTTGCGGGCGCGTGCAACGATGCGCGGGTCTGTGGTGTAGACGCCGTCCACGTCGGTGTAGATGTCGCAGCGCTCGGCGTGCAGGGCGGCGGCCAGCGCCACCGCCGAAGTGTCCGAGCCGCCGCGGCCCAGGGTGGTGATACGGTGGTCCGGGGCGATGCCCTGAAACCCCGCCACCACCGGCACCTGGCCGGACTGCATGCGGCGGATCAGCTCGTCGCCGGCAATCAACTCGATGCGCGCCTTGCCGTGCGCGCCGTCGGTCGCCAGCGGGATCTGCCAACCCTGCCAGGACCGCGCGTCGACCCCCAAGGTTTGCAGCGCGATCGCCAGCAGGCCGGAGGTGATCTGCTCGCCGGTGGCGACCACGGCGTCGTATTCGCGCGCATCGTGCAGGGCTGAGAGCTGGGTGCACCAGCCGACCAGCCGGTTGGTGGTGCCCGCCATGGCGGAGACAACGACGGCTACCTCGTTTCCCGCGTCCACCTCGCGTTTAACCCGCGCCGCGACGTGGCGGATGCGGTCCAGGTCGGCGACCGAGGTGCCGCCGAACTTCATGACGATGCGGGCCATGCGAAAGGTTCCGGGCTGTGCGGCCGCGTGCGCCCGGTTGCGCGGCGGCCGAGAGCGGGACACATACTGACGTGGTCGGGAGCGGGCAACATGCATCATTCGAGTGGACATTCGGTGGCGGACAGGGGGGTTTCTCCCGCGGAAATCGCGCGCTTCGATGCGCTGGCGCAGCAATGGTGGGACCCGGACGGGCCGATGAAGCCGCTGCACCGGATGAACCCGCTGCGCATCGGCTGGATCGACCAGCGGATTCCGCCGGCGAGCCGGGTGCTGGATGTCGGCTGCGGCGCCGGGTTGGCCGCCGAGGCCCTGGCGCGGCTGGGTCATGAGGTGCTGGGCATCGATGCCGCCGGCGAGGCGATCGCCGCCGCGCGCGCCCATGCCGAGGGTCTGGGTCTGCGACTCGCCTATCGCGAGGTGGTGGCCGGCGAGCTGCTGGCCGAGGGGGCAAGATTCCCGGTGATTTCCGCCCTGGAGGTGATCGAACACGTGCCCGATCCGGCGGCGTTCCTGCGCACCCTGGCCGGATTGCTGGAACCGGGCGGGGTGCTGTTTCTGTCCACCCTCAACCGCACGCGGCGCAGTTTCCTGATCGCCAAGCTGGGGGCCGAATACGTGCTGCGCTGGCTGCCGGTGGGCACGCATGACTGGCGGAAGTTCATCACGCCGACCGAAATGGGCGGGTTGCTGCGACGCGCCGGGCTGCGGGTGGCCGACATCACCGGGCTGGAATTCGACCCGTTGTCCCTGCGCTGGAAGGCCGGGCGCGACATGGGGGTCAACTACCTGCTGGAAGCACGGGCCGATTAGATGGCCGGCGGCCTTGCGCATGGCAGGGGCGCGCCGGAAGCTGTGTGTGGCCTGACGGGTTGAATCCGCACCGGCCGGACTGCTTTGCTGAGCCGGGCAGGAGACGAGACCGTATGCACACCGCACTGACCGAGCCGACGCTGCGTTTTCCCCTCACCGAGCCGCCGCCGTTCGGCGTGCCGCTGGAGGTGGCGCCCGGCATTCTGTGGCTGCGCCTGCCGCTGCCGTTCCGGCTGGACCACATCAATGTTCATCTGATCGAGGACGGCGATGGCTGGGCGGTGCTGGACACCGGCATCGGCGATGCGCGCACCCAGGACATCTGGGAGGCGGTGCTGGCGGGACCGCTGCGCGGCCGGCGGCTGACCCGCATGATCGTGACGCATTTCCATCCCGACCATGTCGGCCTGGCCGGCTGGCTGGCGCAGCGGTACGAGCTGGAGCTGTGGATGCCGCGGGCGGAGTATCTGTTCAGCCTGGCGCTGCAATACGCCCCGGCTGATCTGGGCTCGGAGAACTGGCGGGCGTTCTACCGCCGCCACGGACTGGACGAGCTGGCGACCGAGCGGGTGCTGGAGCGCGGCCATGTGTATCTGCGCATCACCACCGGGGTGCCCAGCACCTTCCACCGCATCCGCCAGGGGGACTTCCTCGACATCGGCGGGCGTCGCTTCGAGGTGCACACCGGCGGCGGGCATGCGCTGGAGCAGGCGATGCTGTACTGTCCGGAGGATAAACTCTACTTCGCGGCCGACCAGGTGATTGCCAAGATTTCTCCAAATGTCAGCGTCACCGCCATGGAGCCGAAGGCGAATGCGCTGGGCAGCTATCTGCGCTCGCTCGCCTGTCTGCGCCGGACGATTCCCGCCGATGTGCTCGTGCTGTCCTGCCACGGCCTGCCCTTCGAGGGGCTGCATGTGCGCATCGACGAGCTGATCGCCCACCATGCGGCGCGCTGCGCGCAGATTGCCGAGGCCAGCCGCGAGCTGCCGCTGTCGGCCGCCGATATCGTGCCGGTGTTGTTTCCCCGGGTGTTGGACGAGCACCAGACCGGTTTCGCGTTCGGCGAGGTACTGGCGCATGTGAACCACATGGTGGCGCAGGGCGAACTGGTCGAGGAGGAGGACCTGGAAGCCGGCCTCCGCTATCGCGTTACTTAAGCATGGGTTCCAAGGGCCTCCGGCCCTTGGTAGGTCCAGGGCGAAGCCCTGGCGGAGTCCGGGGCAATGCTCCGGCCATTTCAGCGACACGCGTTGCCATCAACCGCCACCCCTCCCGAGGATCACCGGCCCGTCCCGCCTCCGCCGGCGGAGATTCCAACAACCCGAGCAAAGCCGCCGCCAGGCTGCCTGGCGCCGGATCGCAAAGCCGCGCCAGCGGCTCGTGGCGCAGTTGCTCGCTGATACCGCCCACCCGCGTCGCCACCACCCAGCGGCGCGCCGCGATCGCCGCCGCCGCGACGCCGCTCTGGCTGGCCTCGGTGTGTGACAGCACCAGCGCGTCGGCCCAGGCCAGCAGGGGACCGACCTCCTGCTCCGGCACCCACCGGTTTTCCACCTGCACGCCGGGCAGGCGCCGCAGCGCCTCCAGCGCCTCGGAGGGCGGGCCGCTGCCGACCACCCGGACTTCCAGGTCGGGATGCGACCCGAGCTGGGCCAGTGCCGCGGCCAGCAGGTCCAGGCCTTTGTAAGGCAGCAGCCGGCCGAACGAGAGCAGACGGAGCTTGCCGCCATGCGCGCGGGGCGGCGGCGGCAGGGGCCCGAAGGCGAAGGGCGGCAGGGCTTCGACGATCAGCGGCTTGCCCTCGGCCAGCCCTTGCGCCCGCAATCGTGACGCCACGTGTTCGGTCAGGGCGATCAGCCCGTCGGCGCGGCGCAGCAGAAGCCGCTGCAGCAGCATCTGCAGCGGGAAGCCGTCCCCGGGATGGGCGTCGGCGTCGTGCACGACGACCAGGAACGGCACGCCGGCGCGCCGCAGTGCTGCGGCCATGACCAGGTCGAGCGGCGCCGGCATGGCGCAGACGGCCACGCCGGGCGCGAGGGCGCGGATACGGGTTGCCAGCTTCCCGACCTGGAACGGCGCGCCGGCCAGCCGCAGCAGGAAGCCGGCGAGGCCCGTATAGGTGGAAAACGGCAATTCGCAGCGCGGCGGCGCCGGCCCGCGCGCCAGTTCGGCCTGGGCGGAGAGCGACAGCAGGCCGTCCTGGCCGGGCAGGCCACGCAGCGTGGCGGCAAGCTCCGCCGCGAAACGCGGTCCGGCGCCGCGGCGACCCCAGTGCCAGACCAGCATTTTCATGCCCCCACGCTCATGTCAGAGGCACAGAGGCCGAGATCGCGCAGCGCCGCCGCGACCGGCACGGCCCCCAGCCGCGCCCGTGCCATCGCCTGCCCGCGCGCGCCCAGCGCCGTCCGCGCGGCGGGATCGTCGGCCAGGCGCCGCAAAGCCGCTGCCGCCTGGTCCACATCCGGCTCGGCCCAGACCGCGCCCGGTGCCTCGAACACGCCGCGCGGGTCGCGCGCCGGCACCAGGCGGTAGCCGACCAGGGCGGCGCTGTCGGCGTCCATGAAATCCATATTGCCTGACCAGCCGGTCGCCACCACGGGGCGGCCGAGCAGCATGGCCTCGGCCGGCACCAGGCCGAAACCTTCGCTGCGGTGCAGGGACAGCAGGATGTCGGCGCACGCGGTTAGGGCGTGGCTGTCGGCGCGCGGCAGGGTCCGGGTCTCCAGGCGGATGTTGGAACAGCCTGCCACGGCCGCGCTCAGGGCGGCGAACTCGGCGGGAAAATGGCCCGGATTGCCGATTTTCAACAGCAGAAGCCGGTCGGGGCGGTCGCCGAAGGCGGCGCGGAAGGCCTGCACCGCCCCGAGCGGGTTCTTCCGCACGTTGCTGGACGCCAGGCTGAACGAAACCAGCACCACCACCGCGTGCGGCGGCAGGCCGAAAGCGGCGCGGTCCAGCGCCGAGGGGCGCGGCGGCGCCACCGCCACCGGGTTCGGCACCACGCGGACCGGTATGCCCGCGTCCTCGGGCAGCCAGGCGCGGAAAGCTTCGGCGGTGAAATGTGATGGTGCCCAGATCTCATGCACGAAGCCCAGCCCAACCCGCCAGGACTCCGGCACCACCGGCAATTCCCAGGCCCAGTTGCCGATCACCCGGCGGCCGTGCACCAGGCGGCGCGGCAGGCGCAGCAGCGCCCAGGGCAGCATCGGCGGATTGACATGCAGCAGCAGCGGTGCGCCCGCGGGCACAGGCCCGGGCGGCAGTCGTTTCCCGGCCTCGCCGGGAAGCGGCACGCCGGTATCCGCTTGCCAGGTCGCAACCCCGAGCCCGGCGATGGCCCGTTCCATCAGCCGCGCCGCCTCGCCAAGCCCGGAGGCGCGCGACAGCTCCCCGGCCACCACCATGCCGGCGCGCGGCGGCGGCGGCGGGCGGTCGGGGCGGGGTGCGAGCAGGGCGGTGCCGCGCGCCAGCAACGCCCGCCGCCGGGATGCGGGCAGCAGGCGCCAGAGTCGGTGCAACGGGCGCAGGGACGACACGGGGCTCGGGTTCGGCATGCGGCGCGACCGTGCCGGCAGCAACGGCCCGGGGCAAGGGGGACTCGTGCGGCGCCGTGCCGCTCCGGTTGGCCGGTTGTTGCGGCGGGTATAGACTGCACGCATGGATGACCAGAACGGCCACCCGCCCGCCGGTCGGCGCACCGGACGGGGCACTTCATGAGCGGCCACACGGATGCGCCCCCTGCGCAGCCGCTGTTCGATGTGCAACTCCGCGCCCCGGACCTCGCCCGCTGGCAGGCCGGCAACACCGGCATTCCCGGGTTCATGAGCTTCGCCGCGCCGGCCCCGGGTCCGCACGTGCTGCTGCTGGCGCTGACCCATGGCAACGAGATCGCCGGCGCGATCGCGCTCGATCGGCTGCTCGCGGCCGGGGTCCGCCCGCAACGCGGGCGCCTGACCTTCGGCTTCGTCAACCTGGCCGCCTTCGCCCGGTTCGATCCCGCCCAGCCGACCACGAGCCGGTTCGTCGACGAGGATTTGAACCGGGTATGGGACAGCGCCGACCTGGACGGGCCGCGGCGCTCGCTCGAACTGGAGCGGGCGCGGGAGATCCGGCCGGTGGTGGAAAGCGCCGACCTGTTGCTCGACCTGCATTCCATGCTGTGGCCGTCGGACCCGCTGATTCTCAGCGGTCCAACCGTGAAGGGGCGGGCGCTGGCGAGTGCCATCGGGGTGCCGGAACTGGTGGTGGCCGACATGGGCCATGCGGCCGGGCGGCGCATCATCGATCATTCACGCTTCACCGATCCGGCCACGCCGCCCACCGCGATCCTTGCGGAAGCCGGCCAGCACTGGGCGCGAGAGACGGTGGACATCATGCTGGGCTGCACCGCCGGGCTGCTCCGCCATGCCGGCACCGTGCCCGGCCACCCGGCCTTGCCGCCGCCACCACCGTCTCCCCAGACGGTGCGCATCGCGGAAGTGACGATGACGGTGACCGCCAACACCGCCGGCTTCGCCTTCGTGCAGCCTTGGCGCGGCGGCGAGGTGGTGGCGCGGCGCAACTCGCTGATCGCCGTGGACGGTTCCATCGAGATCCGCACGCCGCATGACGACTGCCTGCTGGTGATGCCGAGCCTGCGCTCCGGGCGGGGCCATACCGCCGTGCGGCTGGCGCGGTTTCTGCGGGACTGAGGGGCGGAAACAAGAAAGGCCAGGGCGCTGCCCTGGACCTGCCCCAGCGCGCAGCGCGATTTCGCGCGACGGGTCAGTGGACCCCTTGAGTCCCTGGTGAAGAACTTATTGGCGGGACCGCTGCGCCGGCAACGCCACCTCGTGCAGGCGCAACACGAACAGGCCAAGCATGGCAGCGGGCTGCGCACCCGGCTGGTTGCGCGTCGCCAGCATCTGCACCGCGGCCACCAGACAAATCAGGATCGCCTGGACGAACAGAATGGCGAGCGCGCCGATCACCGTCGATGCCCAACCGGGCGTCGCCAGCGTGGTGAACAGCCGGATTGCCAGCACCACCAGGCCGCCGATCAGCACCATGACGCCGAGCGCCGAGGCGAACAGCAGCAGACGGGCAAAGACACGGTCGGAGAAGACCGCCAGTGCGCTCAGCCCATGCGCGATCAGCGCCGGCGTGTTCATCGTCGACTGCCCGGCATAGCGCGTCGCCCGCCGGGTCGGCACGCGGATCAGCGGCACCCGCGACCCCAGCAGAGTCGCGGCCAGATGGTTCCAGGTATTGGCCATCCGGGCCAGCCGCTGCACCACCGCCGGACCGAAGGCGGAGAAGTTGCCGAAGTCGATCGGCTCGCCGACCAGCATGCGAAACAGCAACTGATAGGCGGCGTAGCCGAGGCGGAACCGCACGCCTTCCGAGCGCTGGGAGCGTCCTGCCACCACGATGGCGCCTTGCCGCCCGCGCAGCGCGCCGAGCAGTCGCGGGATGTCGGCGGGGTCGTCCTCGCCGTCGCTGTCCATCACCACCACATCGTTGCCGGCAAACGCCTTTGCGACCCAGGCCAGCCCGAGGGCAATGGCACGCTGGTGACCGACGTTGCAAGCTAGTTGTAAAACCGTAACGTCGTGGATGCATCCGTGGCCCAGGTTGGCGCAGAGCGCGACCGGCATCGGCAGCGTCGATCCGTCATCGACGATCAGGATGCGAAACCCGCCGGCGAACCCGAGGGGCAGGGCATCGATGCGCTGCAGCACGCTGGCGCAGCTTTCCCAGTCGTTCAGCACCGGCATGATGACGGTGACGCCGATCGACGCCTCCGCCGCCTGCCGCGGTGCGGCCGCCAGGGTGCCTGAGGCGGCTTGGTCGGGCTGGCATCGAAGGTTCTCGCCCGGTGACGGCCCGACGCCGGCAACGCGGTGTTCATCGGTCATCCGGGCAACTGCCTCTCAGCAACGACGGGATTTCGCTGCAAGACAAAGACTGGCGATGGCGCGGACACGTGCACACCGTTTGCATGATAACGGCTTCATTGTTCTGGCGCATCGCAACCGTGTCCACGCGCGGCTGCTCAGGTCGCCGGCTTCGGCCCCAGGCACCAGATGCCCAGGCTGAAGGGCTGGCAGGACAGGGAGGGCGGCGTCCAGCCGACGGCAACACCGGTCGGCCCGCCGGCGAGGAACACGTAAAGTGTGTCGCTCCGCCAGGGGCCGGTTCGGGCGCTGGTCGCCTCGGCCGCGCAGTCGACCCGCAGCCGTGGATTGTAGACGCTGTTGATCGGCCGTTCCGCTGCCATGGCGAAGGATTGCAGTTCCATGTTGGCGATAGCGAATGCCAACGATCCGCTGCACAAGGCCGGCGGGTCGACAAGCACGCCGGCGGCGCGCTGCATGCGCGTCTGCCAGCTGGCCTGGTCGAGCAGGTGCGGCACGGCGCGGCGGGTCAGCAGGGCCAGGCGGTCGCGCAACGGTTCGGTGTCGGCCAGTTGCAGCAGGCAGCAGCCCAGGACGAAGCCCGTCTTGGCTACGGCCGGCAGACGCCGGAGCACCAGGACCAGGCTGAGCAGCATCGTTGCATACAAGGCCGGCCAGAACATGCGGCCGGATGAGCGAAACATGCCGGCGGCGGCGTCGAGGCGTTCGCTGACATCGAGATCGAGCAGCTTGATCTCGCCCAGAAACACGCGATGGGATACGGCGAACGCGGCAAGACAGGCCAGTACCAGGCAGAGATGCCGATGCGCGATGATATGTCCGCGCAGCCGGCCGAGATTTCAGCAGCACGGCGGCGCCGATGAGCAGAAGTGCACCGAATCCGAAATAATTGAAGCCTTCGTATTGGCCGGTGGTGGCGTCGACGATGGGCTGCAGGCCGGGGAACAACCCGCTGCGCTGCGGCCAGAAAGGGCTCGCCAGGTTCATCGAAAAATAGCCGAAGCCGGAGCCGGTGGTGAGGCCGCTGCCCGTGCCCTTGCCGAAATGTCCGGCGACCAAAATCACCAGCACGAGGACGCCGAGGATGCACACCCGTTCGCCCAGGAAGGCGCGGCCGCGCCCGGGGGTCAGCGCCTCGCGATGCAGCACGCTGGCGAAATAGATGCATCCTGCCATGACGAACAGATAGAGATTGATCAGGATAGCCAGACCCAGCCAGCCGCCCCAGCGGGCCGTCAGCTTCCACGACAGGGCGGCGCGCCGGTCGACGAAATACAGCAGCAAGGCGCCGATAACGACGAAATGGCCCATTAAGGCCAGATGGCCGAACCGGTGCAGCAGCGCCGGCGCCGACAGGGCCAGCACGCTGGCCGCCGCCGCCGCAAGCAGCGAGCGCTGGCCCAGCGCGATGACGAGCAGCACCGCCAACATCGCCGACAGAACGAAGCACGCGACCACCCAAAGCCCGTAAGGGCTGAGCGGATGCCCCGCCAGCCCGCTTGCGAACTTGCCCAGCAGTGCCGCGATCGGGATGGCGTCGAGGAAGATGATGTTGGTGCCCGATGGTGCCCCGAGATTGGGCACATAGAAGACCGGCAGTTGCCAGGGTGTGTTGAGGAACCCGACATAGCCGACCTGGGCTTGCAGGATGTCGGCGCTGTCGCCCTGGTCGCCGGAGTCCATCAGCCAGGGGCCGCGCGGATTGTGCCAGAACGAGCCCTGCCCGAGCATAAATTCAGGTGGAAAGGTCGTGGCGAGGTAGGCAATGGAAATCAGCACGGAGCATGCGAGCAGAACCAGTGTCGGCCGTTGCTGCTCCAGGATATCGGTCAACCGGGCGGCAAATGCAGGACGGAGGCGCGCGAGGAGGCCGGACATGAGACGGCGCTGAGCCTTTTTTGACAGCGGCAGGGTGGCATGGAGCGTGAGCAGTTGGCTGGCGTCAAGGCGGTCGGATGCTAGGAAGCAAAGCCAGGGAAGAGCCCTGGCCTTGCTTCCCACCTTCCTTCCCCGTCGATACCGCCTGGAGATCGTCGCATGAATCCGTTCCCGCTCGGCCCCGAGGTCGACCCGATGCCCCGTCCGCTGCCGGTGCGCAGCCGCATCTCCGGGCGCACCGTGTCACTGGAGCCGCTGCACCCGCGCCACGCCGCGGATTTGTGGCTGGCGGCGCAGGCGGCCGACGACACCTGGACCTACCTGGGCTATGGCCCGTTCGCCTCGCAGGAGGCGCTGACCCGTTTTGTTGGCGATTTCTGCAGCACGCACGACCCTATGGTCTGGGCGGCGCGGCCGGTCGCCACCGGCATGGTGTCGGGCTGGCTGGCGCTGATGGACATCCAGCCGAAGAATGCCGCCATCGAGCTCGGCAATATCTGGTTCGCGCCGGTCATGCAGCGCACCCGCGCGGCCACCGAGGCGATGTTTCTGCTGCTGCGCCTGGCCGCCGACGATCTCGGGTATCGCCGCCTGGTGTGGAAATGCAATGCGCTGAACGAGAAGTCACGCCGGGCGGCGGAGCGGCTGGGGTTCGTATACGAGGGGCGCCACCGGGCGCATCTGGTGGTCAAGGGGCGGCTGCGCGAGACCGACTGGTACAGCATCGTCGGCGACGAGTGGCCACCCTGCCGGGATGCCGTGCTCGGGTGGCTTGATCCGGCGAATTTTGGGGCGGATGGAACCGCGCTGCGGCCGCTGCGGGTGGGATGACGCGCGGCCGGGTGTGACACGCGTTCAGGCGACGGCGGATTGTGGCGTCGGCTTGACGCGGGCCGCGTCGTAGCCCTGCGCCGCGGCGATCGCCATCGCCCGGTCGTAGCCGGCCGGGTCGAGCGATGGCGTGCGCGACATCAGCCACAGCCGCCGGCGGCTCGGGGTGCCCACCAGCGACCAGCGATAGTCCGGGTCGAGCCCGACGATCCAATGGTCTCCGCGGATGACGGTGAAGAAGGTCAACAGCAGCTTGGACCCGCCGGGATTCACGGGCCTTGCCGTTCCTTTCACCTCGGAGCGCCGCATGCCCGCCTTGGCGTTGTACGACACGGTTTGCACGCCGATCAGGCCGTCCGGCCGCTTCGTATAGGTGGCGGTCACATCCACGCAGTGTCGGCCGAACCCGTCCGCTTCCAGATTGGGCAGCCTGGCCACTTCGAACCAGGTGCCGAGGTAGCGATCCAGGTCGATTTTCGCCACCGTCGCGGGCCGGCGATCAACGGCAGAGCCTCGCAGTAAAGCGTTGCGCACGGCGATAAACATCGTTGCCCTCATGTGACGTGGTGCCGGCAGGTCAGCCATCTGCGCCCCGGTCAGGCCGGCGTTGCAGGGACCGCCAGGGCGGCGGCGATCGCGGGTGCGAGGGAGTCGGGCGTGGTGGTCGGCGGAAACCGGTCCAGCACCTTGCCGTCCCGCCCGACAAGGAATTTGGTGAAGTTCCATTTGATGGCACTGCCCAGGATGCCGCCGCCTTTCTGGGCTTTCAGATACACGAACAGGGGGTGTGCACGCGGGCCGTTCACCTCGATCTTGGCGAACAATGGAAAACTGGTGCGGTAGGTGGTCTCGCAGAAGCTGCGGATCTGCTCGTCGCTGCCGGGTTCCTGGTGGCCGAACTGGTCGCACGGAAAGGCGAGCACGGAGAACCCCTGTCCAGTGAAGCGGTCCTGAAGCGCCTGCAAGCCTTTGTATTGCGGCGTGAAGCCGCAGTGCGAGGCGGTGTTGACGATCAGCAGGACCTGACCCCGATAGTCGCCGAGGGATTGGGCGTCGCCTGTATTGCGTTGCGCGATGATATCAAAAATGCCCATTGCCTGCCTGTCCGGTAACTGTTTGCCATGTAGGGCGGCGGGCAAATATGCCAAGGGACCGCGTTGCCTTCCCTGAAGCACGGCTGGCGGCGACGGCAATCGCATCTGAAAACCATGCTGGTGAAGGGCCGCGCCTGTTGCAGAGGGTCCGGTTTTTCGGCAGGGAAGAGCGGCCCTGTTGTGTAAATTTATGCCGACATACGGTGTGTAAACTCAGCTTGTCGTGAAGATTTTTGTCTCTGCACACGGGGACGTGATCTTGCAGAACATAAAACCCCACCCATCCTCTCGTTATCGCGAGACGGCCATGAAGCCGGCGCGGTGCACGTCAAACAGACGGTAACGTCAAACGGAGGGGTAACATGACACAGGTGTTTTCTTCGCTCACTCTGCGGGAATGGACTCCGATTCTGCTGGCCATCGGGGTCACGCTGCTGCCGTTGGTGCCATATGTGGTTGGCCGCTGATAACCAGTCATCCGTTCAACTCACAGCCTGAACAAGCCATCTGGTCTATTCATCGCCAGGATGTGGGTATGTCCAGCAGGTTGGTAACCGCGATTGGGCATCTGATCGCGGTTACTATCCCTAAATGAACCGTTGCCGAGCAGTTGCGAGAAAGAGGGTGGAGAGATGAGTTCTATACTCGAAGTGGCCCTTTGGGTTGGCGGTGCGGCCGTGGCGTGGTGGTATTTGCAAATCTGGCCGTTCGATGGCAGCACGGGCCTGCCGAAGCGCCAGGGCCCGCCACCGATTTCCAGGTCTTAATTCCAAAACGGGTGCTTCGTTACATCGTCCGCGGGCCCTTCGGCCGGTGACAGCACCACGGCAGACCCTTGGCCTTATCCTTCGGACCGTTATATTTCCGGCGATGGCCGTGCCGGCATTGCGGGGCCTCGGCAATGGCTGGGATACCAGGTTGAGAACGCTGCCGTTCCGATCATGCACGCATAGGAGATGACTTCGTAGCAAAAATCCGGCAGTACCGAAGTGTTCCATCTTTCCCCAAGCCAGAATGGCATTCAATGTGAATACGGATGCCCAGACCGAGGCCAGCACGACGTTCGTCCGGATGAACGCCGGGTTATTCCAAAGCGAAGGATCAGTATGGTCCCTCGCATAATCGAGAGTGAACGGTTTCTTGATAGCGACGGTCAGCCAGGAGCCGATTGCCAAGGCTCCGCTCGCCAGCACGCCCATGTGACGGGCGGTCCATGCGTCGTTGAGCCATGCCACGGCGAGAGTCGAATAGGAGAAAAACAGCAACCCGACCCATAAGATGACGCCGCGATGCAGACGGGCCACGCCCATGACCACGCTCAGCGCCAGCGCCACGATCAGGCCGATTTTCAGCCGCAGCAGGCTGCCCTGGGCGATGACCAGGAACGAAATCCATGGCGCGAAGGCCAGCAGAAGTTTGAAAAACGCCAGCACGCATCACCTGTTCTCTTAAAGAGATTGCAATGGCCTCGATCCGCTGAGCGCTTGGAAGGTCTTCTTACGGAATGGGGTCAAGGGGCCTCCCGGCCCCTTGCGGGTCCAGGGCAGCGCCCTGGCCTTGCTTACTTGATACTACCAGCTTTCCGGCAAAACAACGTTTTGCGGCGCCTCCCCCAGCAGCGCCGCCAGCATCGTTTCCGCCGATTTCCGCCGGATGTCGGCCCAGGCCTCCGGCGAGTGGAACGCCGCATGCGGCGTAACGACAAGACGCCCCTGCAACCAGGGCTCCTGTTCGCGGTAGGCGCGCAGCAGGTCCGGCACCGGCTCGCTCGGCGGCTCGACGGGCAGCACGTCCAACCCGGCGCCGGCGATGCTGCCCTCGCGCAGCAGCACTTCCAGCGCGGCGAGGTCCAGGATCGGGCCACGCGCGGTGTTCACCACCACCGCGCCCTCGGGCAGCAGGCGCAACTGCTCGATGCCGAGCATGCCGCGGGTTTCGTCGGTCAGCGGGGCGTGCAGGCTGAGCACGTCGGCGCGTTCCAGCAGCGCCTCCAGCGTGGGCGCGCGGTCGATGCCCAGCGCGCGTTCGGTGCCGTTCGGCCGGTAGGGGTCGTAGAATGCGACGGTGAAGCCGAACGCTTTGGCCCGCAGCGCCACCGCGGTGCCGATGCGCCCCAGCCCGACGATGCCGAAGCGCTGCGTGTCCAGCCGGCGCACCAGCGGGGTGGTAACCGGATGCCAGGGGGCGGGCGCCGCGCCGCGCTGGGTGTCGTGATACAGCAGAATGCCCCGCCGCAGAGCGAGCACCAGCGCCATGGCGTGGTCGGCCACTTCGGTGGTGCCGTAATCCGGCACGTTGCACACCAGCACGCCGCGCCCCGCCGCCGCGGCGCGGTCGATGCGGTCGTAGCCAACGCCCATCCGCACCACCGCGCGCAGGCGGGGGAAGCGGGCGAAATCCTCGGCGCTGACGTGGTGGCGCATGACGATCAGGCCGGTGACCGACACGCAATCGGCGGCATCGAGCTCGGCCAGGGTGCCGACGCTGCGCACCAGTATTTGAACATCCGGGCCGAAGACGTCGCGTTCGACGATGTCGTCGGCATACAGGGTCTCGGGATAAAGGACCGTGATCATCTTGGCTCCCCGCCTTGCACTGGCATTGTGCGTCGCCCAGAAGGGACTGCATCGGCCGGGGCGGCACGGTTGGCAAGAGGGGAGTGCGATGTCGATGAACGGGGCGGAGAGCCTGGTCCATACGCTGCTGGCCTGCGGCGTGGACACCTGCTTTGCCAATCCCGGTACCAGCGAAATGCATGTCGTCGCGGCGCTGGACCGGGTGCCGGGGATGCGCTGCGTGCTCGGCCTGTTCGAGGGGGTGGTGACCGGGGCGGCCGACGGGTATGCGCGCATGGCGGGCAAGCCGGCTGCCACGCTGCTGCACTGCGGCCCCGGGTTGGCGAACGGTCTGGCCAATCTGCATAACGGCCGGCGCGCGAGCACGATGATGGTCAACTGCGTCGGCGATCAGGCGACGTATCACCGGCCGCTGGACGCCCCACTCACCGCCGATACCGAGGGCTGGGCGCGCGGCGTGTCGGGCTGGGTGCGCACTGCCAGCCGGGCGGCGGATGTCGGCGCCGATGCGGCGGTGGCGGTGCAGGCGGCGCTGACCTCTCCCGGCACGATTGCCACCCTTATTCTGCCGTCCGACACCTGCTGGAACGCCGGTGGCGTGCCCGGCCGGAGGCTGCCGGTACCGCCGGCGCCGCAGGTCGCGCCGCAGGTGGTGCAGGACGTCGTCCGGCTGCTGCGCCGCGGCGAGACATCCATGCTGATGCTGGCCGGCGACGCGCTGCTGGCGGCCCCGCTCGCGGACGCCCATCGCATCGCGGCCGCGACCGGGGCGCGGCTATGGGCGCCGGTGTCCAACCGGCGCATCGAACGCGGTGCCGGCCGCCATCCGATCGACCGGCTTCCCTACGCCATCGACGCGGCCGTGGGGGCGCTGGCGGGCATTCGGCACATCGTGCTGGTTGGCGCCCCGGGTCCCCCGGTGGGATTTTTCGCCTACCCCGGCAAACCGGGATTTATCGCGCCGCCGGACGCGGTGGTGCACGTGCTGGCCCGCCCCGAACAGGACCTGCCCGCCGCGCTGGGCGCGCTGGCCGACGAACTCGGCGCTGCCGCCGTGCCGCCGCCGCCGCGCAAGGCGCGGCCGGAGCCGGCAGGCGGCGCGGTGACCCCGGATAACTTCGCCCGGTCGCTCGTTGCCCTGTTGCCCGAGCAGGCCATCGTTGCCGATGAGAGCATTTCGTTCGGGCGTTCGATCTTTCCCGCGACGAACGATGCCGCACCGCATGACTGGATCGCCATCACCGGCGGCGCCATCGGCGATGGTATTCCGCTGGCCACCGGCGCCGCCGTCGCCTGTCCCGGGCGGCGGGTGGTGAACCTGCAGGCCGACGGATCGGCGATGTACACGCTGCAGGGGCTGTGGACCCAAGCGCGCGAGAAACTCGATGTCACCACCGTGATCTTTGCCAACCGGACATACGCAATTCTGCTCGGCGAACTGGCCGGCGTCGGCGCCAACCCCGGGCGCACGGCGCTGAATATGATGGATATCGGCCGGCCGGAGCTGGACTTCGTGAAATTGGCTGAGGGTATGGGTGTGCCGGGGGCGCGGGCGGGGACGATGGAGCAGTTCAATGACCTGTTCCGCCAGTCGTTACGCCACAGCGGGCCGTTTCTGATTGAGTTGGTAACGGCGTAGGAAACGACAGTGCCTATGCTTTTGGACCACTTTGCTTGTTTATTCTTCCTTCGTAGTAAATTAATCAAACAGGTAAAATTAACACGTCCGTCTAGCTGCGATCCAATAACTCCGGCGCCGTCGGCAAAAATGACGCACTTCGATCGGAAAACAGCCGATCATTGCTGCGAGCAAGTAAGATCAGTGAATTTCTCCCGTCTCGCTACAATACCGAATTTCATCGTTTACCGTCGTTGCGCCAGACAAGCGTAGTAAGCGCGGAAATTGCATTTCATTTTGGCGGTGCTGCCGGACGTTGTTACGGCCTGCACCGTCCGGTGACGACCGGAATGCGGGCCGCGCCAGCGGTCGCCAAGCCTGTCCCCAGGGCAGCCCTTGAGGTGCGCGCGGCATGCAATCGAACAGCGCCTATGCACCCACACATAATAGGAAATAAATCTTGCATTCCGTCCCGCCACGGGTATATATTCATCTCCTCGGCGGGTGACGCGCGCCCTGCGCCTTCCCCCCCTTGCGTCCGCATTGCCCTGAAACGCGACCCGAGGCGGTGCTTCCATGCCCGCGCCCGTCTGCCTGGGCGCCCGTTTCGTGCCGGGACAGGGCCGCCCTGAACCGTGTCGCCCGGTCCCCTTGCAGGAGCCATCCATGCTCAATCCGCTCATGTCCCTGAACAGCCTGACCGGCGCGGGAAGCGACATTCCCATCCGCCCCACACCGCCATGTGCGGTCATTCCGATCGCCCCGCTGACCGGGCAGATCGCCGCCGCCAATACCGCCGTGACCGTGTTCGCCGCCGGCAGCTTCGCCAACGTGGCCGACATCATCAATCCCGCCAACGCCAGCGAAACCCTTTATGTCGATGTGGTCGCCCCCGCCGTGGCGGGGGCGGCAACCTCGATCCCGCTCGCGCCCGGGCAGGCATACCGGGTTTCCTGCCCCATCGCCACCGCGGTGACCGCCGTGGCCGCCACCGCGGGCCACAGTTTCATCGCCGTAGGGTATTGAGTATGCGCCACTCCCCGGTCGCCGTTCCAGCCATGCTTGGCCTGGCGGCACCCGCCACTGTCCAGCGGTTCGGCGCCCCCCGGTGGGGCCGGCGCAGGTCGGCACCACGCACCTGCGGGCGGTGGCCGATCACCCCGGCGACGCCAGCAGGGCCATCAACTTCGCCGGCTGCACGATGCTGACGGCAACGGCGGTGTTCGTGAAGGGAAACCCGATATGACGATCATTTTCAGGCTGCTTTCCACCATGGCGGTGCTACTGACCGCCGCGCCGGCGTCGGCGCAGCTCGGGCCTTTGCTGGCGCCGATCGCCACCACGTCCAAGCCGGGTCTCGTCAAACCGGACGGCGCCACGATCACGGTCAATGGCGCGACCGGCCTGGCCAGCGTCGGCACGGTGCCGGCGGCGTCGGTGTCCGGGCTGGCGGCGGCGGCCTCTGCCGCGGCGCCGGTGCAGAGCGTGGCCGGCCGCACGGGCGCTGTGACCCTGAGCACAGGAGATGTTTCGGGTCTCGGCTCGATGGCGACACAGTCGGCCGGGTCTGTGGCGATCAGCGGGGGGTCCATTGCCGGCGCCGACACCGGCATCAGCACCACCGCGACCGGCAGCACCACCGCCCGCACGCTGGCCGCACGCGCGGCGGACCTCTACAACGTGATGGACTATGGCGCGGTCTGCGACGGGGCAACCGACGACGCGCCGGCGATCAACGCGCTGCTGGCCACCATCCGCGCCAAGTCTATAGTGGGCGTCGGCGGAGCGGCCTGGCCGATTGGGCGGATCGCTCGCCTGGTGATGCCGTCCAGGCAATGCCTGATCAAATCCACCCTCAACTTCACGAACCTTTACGGCAGCGGGCTGGTCGCCGACTTCTGGGGCTCGGTCATTCTCTGCCAGACCAGCGGCACGCCCTGCATCGACGCCACCGGCACCGGGCAGGCCTCCTTCAACGGCGTGAACATCTACGGCGAGCAGACCAACGCGCCCAATTTCGGCATCGTCCTGAGCCGCATCCAGGCCAGCACCGCCGTGGGCGCCGACCACAACACGCTCGATCACCCGACGCTGACGGGCTACTTCACGACGGCGGACTTCTATAACCGCACGTCCGAAACGACCAGCGTCACCAACGCCTTCTTCACCAACGCCGCCACGAACGCCTATGTCGCGGTGTGGGACGGGTCGAACACCTTCGGCTTCAACAGCGCGCTGTCCGGCTACACCTACGCCGCCAACACCTTCGTCAGCTTCAACGAGAACACCTGCATCGAGTGCATTTTCGAGGCCAGCGGATCGGGCACCATTCCGATCTTCCTGAACGGAACCTCGCGGCACAAGTTCATCAACTCCTACGCGCTCGCCGCGAGCGTGCCGGGGGCGGTGCTGTCGTTCGCCAACGCCGCGCCGATGAATTTTCTTTCGCTCGGCATACATTTCGAGAACAACACGCTGACCAGCATGCTGAAGTTCACCGGCGCGTCGGCGATCGCCGTGAACGGGCTGGCGATCGAAGACCCGGGCCCCTCGGGCACGACGGCGCTGTTCGTGCGCGACACCGGCGTCGCCACGGTGGCGATCCAGGATGCCGACTTCAAGATCGGCACCCTGTTCTCCGGCACCACGAACTGGTGGGACTCGCCGTCGGCCTACACGGTGGCGGGCAGGATTTACGATCAGGACTCCAGCTACACGGCGCCCGGTTCCTTCTCGGGGACGTGGTGCGTCGCCGGAACCTGCAGCTTCACCTATTCGCTGCCGTCGAATTTGACGGTCGGCAGCATTTCCAATCCCGGCGCCGTCTCCGGCATTACCGTGACGAATTACGGCGCCTATAGTGGTGGCTACACTCCCACGATCACGATCGCCGCCCCGCCATCAGGGGGGCAGCAGGCGACCGCGGCCGTGTCTGAAATGACGCTGAACGGATATGGGTCGACCTTCACCGGCAGCGGCTACGCGGTCAACGACATCCTGTCCTATACCGGCGGCACGGCGGCGCCGAGCGGCACGCTGACGTTCAAGGTGACCTCGGTGAACGGCAGCGGCCTGATCACCGGGCTCACCTATCATTCCGGCGGGTTTTATTACACGACACCATCGGATCCGGTGACCCTCACCGGCGGCTCCGGCACCGGCGCGACGGTCAGCGGCACGGTCTGGAAAGTGTACGCGACTACCTACACTCCGGGGGCCGGCTACACGTCGGTTCCGGCGGTGACCTTTTCGTACGTGGTGGGCCCCGGGCTGGGCGCGGCGAGCGGCACCGCGACCCTGAACAGCAGCATGACGCTGTCGGCCGGCGAGGGGAACATTCTGCTCAACTCGTCCGGCACCACCCTGGGCCTGTCGGGCGCGGGCGGCGCGCCGGTCGTCAGCGTCGGCGCCGGCATCGACGGCAGCGGCGTGCGCCAGGCGCTCACCACCTCGGGCTATACGGTGCCCGCCAACACCTCGCTGGTGCGCTTCACCCAGGCCAGCACGGTCAGCGCGGCGACGGTGACGCTGCCGACAGCGCTCGCGGACGGGCAGCCGATCCAGTTCGTCAACTATGCCGGCGCGGTCACGGCGCTGACGTTTTCGCCGGCCGTCAACGGGTGGACCAACGGCGGCACGCTCGCGGCCACCACCGGGCTGCGGGTGCGCTGGGACGCCACCGCGGCGGCTTGGTATCGGGAGCAATAGGTCACCATGATGCGCAGCGGTATACTTGCGGCACTATTGGTCGTTGCAACGCCCGTCTGGGCACAGTTCGGCGGGGCAGGCGGCGGCCTCGGCCCTGTGCCGGCGCCGATCGCCACCACGTCCAAGCCAGGTCTCGTCAAGCCGGACGGCACCACGATCACGGTTAATGGATCGACCGGCCTGGCCAGCGTGGGCACGGTGCCGGTTGCAAGCGTACCCGGGGCCGCCATTGCCGTGGCGAACTATTCGGCGCTCACCGCGATGAACACGTCGTCGCTTTCTAGCGGCGCGCTGGCGACAACCTCCGGTTATGCGACCGCAGGCGATGGCGGGGCGGCCACCTATGTGTGGAACGCCACATCGACCGCCAGCGCGCTCGGCTCGGTGATTGTGGCCGGCACCGGCGGCACCGGACGGTGGTTCCTTCAGGTTCCCGCGAACGGTGTCCACCCGGAGGCGGCCGGGGCGGCGTGCAACTATGTGGTTCCGGCGTCCGCCGCCTCGGGCACCAGCGTGACCACGACGTTCACCGCGACCGACGATACGACGGCCTTCAGCAACCTCAGTGCCTACATCGCTTCGGGGTTCCCGCAGAACGGGACGCCCGGAACCGGGGCGATCATCCAGAACCCCGGCAAGTCCTGCTACATCGCCGGCCCGCTGACGCTGGGGGCCGGCGTGAGCCTGGAGGGTGCCGGCGAACCGCTGACCTATAACGGGTCCAACGCCTATGCCTTCGTGCCCTATATCGCGCTGAACCCGGCCAATCCCTTGGTGTGCGGTGCGGCGTCACGGATCAGGAACCTGAACATCATGCGCGCCGGCCTGCGCGCGAAGCCTACCACATTCGAGCAAGCCTATACCTATATCAACTCGGTGATCAGCGACAATTCGGTGGGTATCTCCGCCGCCGGTTATGATTGTGAAATCGACCATGTGCAGGTGATCGGGTTCAACCAGGGCGTGCTGAGTTCACATTCTTCGCGGAACATCATCGACGGGCTCTATTGCGACGATGCGAATTGCCTGGCGGTGAACAACGACGCGGACACCAGTTTTTTCAGCCGTGTCCGCGGCTATCCGTTCTGGACGTTCACGGAAAATGGCCACCTGGGCGCGGTGGGGGTGACCCAAGTTGCGGCGGGGGCGGGCTACAGCGCTGGCAATACGCTGACTGTCCCCGGTGGCGTGTGCGCGACACAGCCGACGCTGTTGTGGAATGGCTCGGCGCTGTCCATCGCGGATCAGGGCGACTGCACAGTAACGCCGCAGAGCTGGGGCGCGGCCTCGGCCACGGTCTATGCTGGCGGCACCGGCGGCACGGCGGGCACTCAGACAGTAACGGTAAGTAATAGCTCGTGCACGACCCCGCCGCAGTTTTCGGTGACGGTTGCAGGCGGCGCGATCACGTCGGTGAATAGCGTGGTGACGGCCGGCGTCTGCTCGCTGCCGCTGGGGCAACTGCCACCGCAGGCGTCCGTCACGGGCGCCGGGCTGAGCGGCGCCACGCTGCTGGTGGTATCGCAGAAAAACCCCATGGCGCTGACCGGCGGCTCGGGAACTGGAATGACCGCGACCATCAACGTATTCGATAGCGGCTATCGGCCGGGAACCTGCCTGTTTTTGACACAACAGGTGAGCGGCGCCAAAGTTGATGGTGTGGAGTGCGAAGAATATCAAATACAGGCTGCGCTTTCGAACGTGTGGAACGTGAAGTTTTCATACTTGGGTGGCGAGGGCGGGTTCAATAATCTGGACGAGCAAACCGTTGGTATTCTGACACAGAATTGTGTCTCGGATGTGGTCATCTATAACCCAAATTCTGATGACAATTACATCGGATTGAATCTGCAACATGAATCCGCGTCCAGCGGAGGATCATGCAGCGGAGCGTCCAATAGCAGCGCGAACCTGACCGTGATTGGAGGGCATATCGGATTTAACGCCGGATATTCGGCCGCTGCAATCAGTCTGGGAGCACATTCGACGGGGATCATTCAGGGTATCACCCTTGGGTGGGCCGGATCGGGATGGCCGGCCGCGATCAACGTCGGGGCCAGTGCCGGTCTCTGGCGCATTGACAACATGCAGTTCGACGGTTCCGCGCCACCTTACGCGACTCAATGGATCGCGGTCAGCCCCTCCGCAACGCCGCCTGCGAGTTCTCAGTTCGGCGCGCAATTCCCTGGGTCGTGGCTGGTGAATGGGGATATGCTCATTGACCAGATGAACGAGGGGGGAGCATCCACCGCGTCGTCTGGTGCGCGCATCGACAGGTGGCGGATCAATCTACAGTCTGCCTTGACGATCACCACGCAGCGGCAAAACGCTGGCCCCACCGGGTATAGCAATTCGCTGAAGATTACGAACGGGACCGGCGCGACGATCAGTTCTGCGCAAGAAAATGACATCAGCCAGCGTATTGATGGGCCAATCCTCTCTAATATTGGATGGGGAACAAATAATTCTCAGCCCGTGGTAATGGAGTGGTGGGCGCAAGCCAGTACGGCGGGCACATATAACATAGCTATTTTGGACGGTGGTCAAACACATAGTTATGTGATGCCTTTTAGCCTCGCTGCGGCAAATACATGGCAGTACTTTAGCCAGGTTGTGCCTGGCGCCCCGCTTGGGATGGGGACATATACCAGCGCATATGGTGCCATCAACGCCTTCCTGAAGATCGACCTGGGATCTGGCGCGACGTTGCAAGCCTCGTCGGGCAACCAGTGGCAGGCGGGAAAGTATCTGTCCACGTCCGGCTCAGTCGAGCTTGGCGCAAACACGGGCGCAACACTCACCGTGACGGGCATACATATGCGGCCAGGACCGTTTGCCGTGCCATATGAGCCGCGTGATTATGGAACAGAACTGGCGCTGGCTCAAAGATATTACGCCAAATCGTTCCCATCCGGAACGGCGATCGGGCAGAATAAAGGCTCCGCCGGGGCGATGACACTGCAGACCCCGGTCACGTCCGGAAGTTGGGGCGCGTATGTGGCGTTTCCCGCGACCATGGCTGTGAGTCCGGCGACGATCACATTCTACTCCACCGGAGCCGCGACTGCGAATTGCTACAACTCAACAAAGGCCGCCGATGTCGGCGCCGGTTCGGCCGTCAATGCGGGGACGGCCGGTTTTTTTGCAGCGTGCAGCCTGAGTTCTGGGAGCCCGGCCGCTGGCGACCTATTGCAGGTCCAATGGTCGGCCGATACGGGACTCTGACGCCGAACGGGCGGACACTCTGCCGGCTCGTACGGCGCGCTGCGGTCGTCGTTGACGGCGCCAACGGTTTTCGTCCGTTTTCCGCCCTTCTCTGCGTTGCGGCAGCGCGCCACTCGTGCAGCCGCAACGCAGGAGCAAGTCTGTCGGGTCCGTGCAGGCCGATCGCTTGTGCGACGGCCGCCTATGCGAGCGTCACCGGCCGGTCCGGAAAGGCGAGCTGGCCGCGCTCGCGCCAGCTCGGGCGCACGTAGTTGATCTCCATCAACCGCCGCACACCGATGATCGGGCGCGGCTCGAACCCGTGCCAGGTCGCCGGGCCGGCGACGAAGATCGAGGCCGAGTTGAACTCGCCCGACGATCGGCCGACCCAGCGGACATCGGCATCGTAGATGTCGGTGCCCCAATCCTTCGCGTGCGGGCCGGTGAACAGGTAGATCACCATCGAGAACAGCTTCTCGGGGATGTCACGGTGCGGTTCCAGCCACGCCCCGTCGAGGTCCTGCATATACTCGACCCGCAAAAACCCGCCTTCCACCTCGATCTCCAGCGTTTCCGCCAGCAGCCGCGCCACCGCCGGGCGTTGCAGCGCATCGGCCAGCACCGAAAGGGTCGGGTACTGCGTGCGCAGCGAGGGGGTGATGAAGGTGCGCTGGCTGTTGTAGGTGCCCCGCGTGCCGTCGGTGCGCCCGAGGATAGGGGGCGCGATCGGCAGGGTCAGAACGCCGGTGCAGATATCGATCGGCAACACCTCTTTCAGCAGCCAGTGCCGGTACGGCTGTTCCTCGCGCCGCAACTCGCGGATCGCGCGGGAGAAATGCCGTTCCACCTCGTCAACGCTGGGAACCGGCGGATAGACGCTCATGCCCGCACCTTGAGCTTACGCGGTGCCCACTCGATCAGCTTGCGCGTCACCAGCCAGGACTTGGCGAAGGCGCTGGCGCTGTGACGCCAGTACTCCTTGCGGACATACCACTCGGAATCCACGTAGCAGAGCTGCAGGCTCATGCGCTTGCCCTTCTGCGGCAGGAAGCCGTGCCAGGAGTTGTCGCCGACCCGGAACATCAACATGTTGCCATAGACGGGCGAGAACTCGAAGGCACAGTCCTCGCGGTCGCTGCTGCGCAGCACCCGCAGCTTGCCGCGATCGTACGGCCATTCGCTGCTGAAGCCCACCAGCACGGTGATGATCTTGTGCTTCGAATCCGGGTGGGCATAGCCCTCGTTGTAGGCGCCGGTGGTGTTGCCCATCATGACGATGCAGGGCGGCTTGTCGCTGAGGTCGATATCGAATTTCTGTTCGACCAGATGGCGGAACCGGTCGCTCAGCAGATCCTGGATCACCAGGCCGAATTGCGGCCCGTATTTCAGGTCGGGCAGAGCGTAGCTGCCACGCCAGGCGATGTCCGGGGCGTCGGCCAGCACCGCCTCCTTGTTGGCTGGCGGCAGCACATTGTCAATAAAGGTGTAATCATACGGGTCATGGCGCAACTCGGCAGCGGCGATAGCCGCCTCGTTGAGCAGATTGAACGGCGCGGCGCCGTTTTGCACCATCGGAATAGCCTCCTGCGCGATCGCGGCGCGGCGGCGGGACAGCGATAGCCGATGGTTACGCTGCATCGCATGCGCCCTCAGGGCGGAAAGTGGGGACGGGGGGGGTGGATGCCATTGATCTCGATCAAATGCGCCCTTATCGGAATAATCCCTCGCTCCGGAAGACGCCCGTCAGCCAATCCGGCGCCCGCTCCGGACAGCGCTCCGGACAGCGCGCACGATCGCGAAAGGCCGGGTGGCGGCATGGTGCGGCTGCGCTATACACACCCGCATCGACGCGGCGGCCGAGCCACGACCGCACCCGGAGCTTTTGCCATGACCGATCTTGTCGACCTCGAGGTAGGCGATCACGCCCTCGTCTTCGCCCCGGAAATCGGCGGCAGCATCGCCAGCTGGACGCGGCGCGGCGTGCCCATCCTGCGCCCGCTCCAGCCCGACGCGCTGGCACAGCGCGAACCGCGGGCGCTTGGCTGCTACCCGCTGGTGCCCTTCTCCGGCCGGGTTGCCGGTCGCCGCTTCACCTGGCGCGGCGTCACCCACGAGCTGCCGGCGCTGCTGAACGGCTACGCCATCCACGGCGCCGGCTGGCGGGAGCCCTGGCGCGTCGCCGACCTTGATTCGCGCAGCCTCTCGCTGGTGCTGGACCACATCCCGGGCCCGCTTTGGCCGTTTGCCTTCCGCGCCGAGCAGTATTTCCTGCTCTCGCCCGAAGGCCTGACGGTCGAGCTGGAAATCACCAACACCGATATGCAGCCAACGCCGGCGGCCTTCGGGCTGCACCCGTATTTCCCGCGCGGCCCCGCCACCACCCTGCAATTCGAGGCCGCGAAGGTCTGGCTGAACCGGGCGGACGCGGAAATCCCCGATCGAAGTGAAAGCGTGCCGGCGGCGTGGGACCACACGATACCGCGCTCGCCGGTGGAAGGGATCGACAATTGCTTCGCCGGCTGGACGAGGCCGGCGCGCATCGCCTGGCCGGATCGCGGCCTGGCACTGTCGATCACCGCCGACCCGCTGCTGGCCCATCTGGTTGTCTATATTCCGCCTGGGCGCAACGTCCTGGCTGTCGAGCCGGTCGCCAATATGAATGACGGGTTGAATCGCATGGAGGCGGGCACCGGGCATGGGTTCGCCGTGTTGCAGCCGGGTGCGACGTTGCGGGGGAGTGTTGCTTTCCTGGTAGAGACGGTCTGAGAAAGCAGGGAAGGCCAGGGCTCTGCCCTGGACCCGCAAGGGGCCGAAAGGCCCCTTGACCCCGCCACTTACGTAATGGGGTCAAGGGGGCCACTGCCCCCTTGCGGGTCCAGGGCAGAGCCCTGGCCTTTCTTCGCTCCGGAGATTTCCGATGCCCGACGTCAGCGTGATCATCCCCACCAAGGACGCGCTGGCGTATCTGCCGACGGCGATTGCGTCGATCGGCTCGGACCCACGCGTGGAAATCATCGTGATCGACGACGGCTCGACCGACGGCAGCGCAGTCTGGCTCGCCGCGCTGGCCGCACGCGATCCGCGACTGGTCATTCTGACCGGTCCCGCCGCCGGCCCGGCGCGGGCGCGCAACCTTGGCATCGCCGCCGCCCGCGCACCGCTGGTCGCTTTCCTCGACGCCGATGACTGGTGGGCACCGGGCAAGCTGGAACGGCAGCTCCTGCTGCATCATGCCGATCCGCAGATCGGTTTTTCTTTCACCGATTACCGCCATGTCACCCCGGCGGGCGAGGATCGCGGCGGCAGTTTCGTGTTCTGGCCGCGGTTTCATGCCCGCCACGGCCACCGTACCGAGCCGTTCCTGCTGGGCGGGGATGCGCTGGCGCAGCTGTATGCCGAGAACGTGGTGGGAACCTCCACCGTCATCGCCCGGACCGACATGCTGCGCGCGATCGGCGGGTTCGACGAGGCGATGCCCTCGGCCGAAGACTGGGAGCTCTGGCTGCGCCTCGCGGCGCGTGCGCCGGTGGGCTGCCACCCCGCTGTGCTGGCCGATTACCTGATGCACAGGCCCGGCAACCTGACCGGCCAGATGGACCGCCGCATCGCCGGAATGCGGCTGATCGGCGCGCGTTTCCGCGCCCAGGCCCGCGCCCAGGCCCGCTCGGCGGGCCGGATCATGGACGCCCGCATCCTGACCGCCGCCGCGGAGCTGGCGGACGCACAACACCGGCCGCTCCGGGCCACCGCCCTGCGGCTGCGGGCATGGCTTCGCCAGCCCACAAGCCGGGCTGCGCGCGAGACCATGGCGGGCCTGCTGCGCGCCTACCGGCGCAAGGCGGCCGCGTAGACCTGCCGGATCGCCGCGACTCCGGCTGCCCGCCCGAAGCGTTCCTCAATCGTTGTTCGCGCCGCCGCCGACAGCGCCGCCCTCGCACCGGGCGTCATCGCGTGCCAGGCACGCACCCGCCCGGCCAGTCCGGCGAGGTCGCCTTCGGGCACCAGGAATCCGTTTTGTCCGTCGGCGATGACCTCGGGGAGCGCCCCCACCGCGAAGGCGGCTGCCGGCACGCCATGCGCCATCGCTTCCAGAACCGCCAGCGGCAGGCCCTCGGCGCGGGAGGTCACGGCGAGCAGCCCGATCTGCGACCAAGCGTCGTCCATGCCGGCACGCGGGCCATGGAAGATCACCGTGCCGTCATGCGCCGCGCGCAGCGCCCCGAGCATCGGTCCGCCGCCATAGGCCGCATAGGAAGGTCCCGGCGCCATCGTTGCCAGGGCGCAGAACAGGTCCGGCCCCTTCTCCTGTGACATCCGGCCGACGAAGGCCACCACGTCCGGATGGGCGGCGGTCACCTGTTCAGGCACGGCGACGAAGTTGGGAACCAGCGTGCCGCCCCAGGGCAACCGCGCCAGGATCGGCCGGCTGACGGCGATGCGCCCGCCCAGGCAGGAACTCCAGCGGTCGGCAAAATCATAGACCGCCAGCCGCCCCCCGGGCCGGTCGCCGGCATGGTAGCTCGCGACCACCGGAATGCCGGACAGTTTTGCCGCCAGCCGGCCAAGCAGAATTCGCCTTGTAGCCATGCGTATGCAGCAGCGCTGGACGCCCGGCACGAAGCCGGCGCCACAGCGCCCGCAGGCCGCCCTTGGGCAGCACCTCCCATGCAACGCCGTCGCGTTGCAGGCGCGCGCGCAACGGGTGGGGGCCATGGTCGGCAAGGAACAACACCCGCGGCAGCATCCCGGCGGCCCGCAGCCCGGCGGCCAGCTCGGCGACATGGCTCTCGATGCCGCCCAGGCCGCGGCTGTCCAGTGCCAGCCAGATGTCGTTCATGGCGACGCCTCCGGCTGCCGGAGGGTCGCAATTCGCAGCGCGGCATTCCCAATTTTGGATGCGCCCACGGCCTGGTCTCCCGGAATGCAATGAAAATTCCCCGTGCTGTCCTGCCGCGGCCTGGCACATCGGTTGCGATCATGCCGGCACCCTCGACCGGCCCCATCAGGCAGCCGGCGCGGAATGGAAAACAGAATAGACGGGAGTCCTTTCGATGTGCGAGCTTGATACGACACCGACTGAAAGCAACGCGGTGCGGCTGAGTGGCGTGCTGGATGGCGTTGCGGCCCTGCAACTGCGCGCCCGGCTGGAGGCCCTGGCCGCCGCTCCCGCCGGGGATGTCGTCATGGACCTGAAGGATGTCAGCTTCATCGATGGCTCCGGCATCGCGGCGATCGCGTTCCTGTTCAAGCGGATGGCCCAGCGAGGCCGCCGCCTGACCGTCGCCGCGACCGGCCAGCCGCTGACAATGCTGCGCGACCTCGGCGTCGCCTCGGTGCTTGGCCTGCCTGCCGTGCCGGCGCGTGGACGCGGCTTCGCCGGTCTGACCTGGGGCTGGGGTGCGCACCCCGCGCACGCCGTGCCGTGAGCGGGGTGGATCCGGTGCGCCGCCGGCTCGGCGCTTTTCTGGGGCTGGCGGCGCTGGGGCTGTGCCAGGGGTGCGGCTCCACCTGGCCGGTGGCGGGGCAGGGCGGCATGGCGGAGGCGACCTGGCAGGCCGCGCTCGCCCGCCAATCCCCCGCTGTTCAGCCCGCATTGCGCGACGAGCTGTCGGCCAGCCTGCAACGCACGCAGGACGCCCAGCGCCTGGTGGCGCAGACCGGCATCGCCACCGGGCGGATGGCCGAAATCGACCAGATAGCGGTCCGCGCCCGGCGCGAATTCGCCGGCGGACTTTATGCCGACCTGCCCCGCACGCTCGACCGGCTGAATGCCGAAGTGCGGCGTCTTTGCTTCGAGCTTGACAAGGGACGTTCCACAGCCGCCGATTGTTCATGACCCGACCGCTGCGTCTTTTCGTTGCTCTGCTGCTCGCCATGCTGCAGATGATTCAACCGGCCCTGGCACAGGGCGGTCCCCCATCTGGCCCGGGCGCCGGCGGCGGGCAACATGCGGCGGCGGACCAGCGGCTGAGCGTCGGCGACGTGCTGCAGGTCGTGATGCCGGGCGAGGATGCCTTCACCGCCCCGCTCAAGATCGACCGCGAGGGCAATCTCGACCTGCCGGAAGTCGGTCTGGTCGAGGTGGCCGGCCTCACCATGGCGCAGGCGCGCGAGCGCGTCCGCACCGCGCTTTCGGCCAGTTTTCGCGACCTCGGCCGGTTCAATCTGCTGTTGAAAGAACGGCGGCTGCCGCTCTCGGTACTGGGTCTGGTCAAGCAGCCCGGCCCGATCGAGCTGCCCGCCGGGAGCAATGTGCAAATGGCGGTCAATGCAGCGGGTGGTCTCGCGCCGGGCGCGCAGCTCGACAAGATGCAGCTTCGCCGGACCACGCCGAACGGCCCGCAGGTTTTAACCTTCGACTACAAGCGCTATCTCGATTCGGGCGATTCGCGAATCCTGCCGGCGCTGCGCCCGCTCGACGAAATTTTCGTTCCGGCCAGTCCGCTGATCGGCAATGTGCAGATCGACCTCGACGCCCGCTCGCTGCAGACCACCGGCGATGCCGGCGAAGGCCACGACGCGGTGCGCGTGTTCGGCGAGGTCATGACCCCCGGCAGCTTCGCCTTCAAACCCGGCATGACCATCATGGATGCGCTGCTGCGCGCCGGCGGCGTCACCCGCTACGCCGGGGTGGAGAACGTCAGGCTGATCAGCGGCAGTGTGCCGCAGCTGTTCAATCTCAAGGGATTCCTCGACAGCGGCAACCCCGCGCTGAACGTGCCGCTGCAGCCGGGCACGACGATCTATGTGCCGATCGAATCGCCGGATGTGAAAAGCGGCGGGCGGGTCGTCTACATCATGGGCGAGGTGGCCAAGCCGGGCGCGTTTGAGGCGCGGCCCGGCACCGGCTTCATCGACATCCTCGCCAATGCCGGCGGTCCGACGCGGTTTGCCGACACCAAACTGATTCGCATCATTCGCGCCAAGGGCAGCGTCGACACCTTCGACCTTGCCGCCTACACCGAGAACCCGAGCCGCCAGCCGCCGCCGCGGGTCGAGGCGGGCGACGCGATCTTCGTGCCGGAGAAGCTCGCCAACAACGAGCAGGCGAGCTGGCTGCGCACGCCGCCGAACCGTGTCATCCGCGTGGTCGGCGCGGTGCGCAATCCCGGCCGGGTGGAGTGGTCCGACGAAATGTCGCTGCTCGATCTGATCGCCGAGGTCGGCGGCCCCAGCGAGCGCGGCGACATCGCCAATATCGCCATCGTCACCAGCGACGCCGGCGGCCGGGCGATTCGTTTCGACCTCAAGAGATTTCTCGAAAAGGGCGGCCCGGCCGGCAGCCTGCCGCAATTGCACGGCGGCTACACGGTGACTGTGCCGGAACTGCCGCAGAGCCCGTCCGACACCCGCGCGCAGTGGACGCAACTGTCGGCCGACCGGTCGATCTACATCATGGGTTCGGTCGGCCATCCGGGCCGCTACGCGTTCGAGCCGCAGGGTCTGTCGTTCCTCGACATCCTCGCCGCCGCCGACGGACCGACGGCTTCGGCCGATATCCTCAACATCCGTGTCGCCCATCGCGGCGAGGCGCGCGACCGGGTGACGCAGGTGAACCTGGCGCGCTATTTCGAAACCGGCGACGATCAGTTGTTGCCGAAGGTGCGGCCGGGCGACGTGATTTTCGTGCCGGACCGCAACCGCAACTGGCTGGAGGAAAGCCCGGCCAACACGGTCCGGATGCTGGGCGCGATCGGCAAGCCCGGGCGTTATCGTTTCACCGACGGGATGACGATCCTCGACCTGCTGGCCGAGGCCGGCGGCATGACCAAGGATTCTTACGACGAAAAAATCATCGTGGTGAACCTGTCCTGCTGCGAGAACCAGGCGCGGATCTTCAACCTGCCGAAATTCGCCAAGACCGGCGATTTCTCCATGCTGCCGGTGGTACGCGCGGGCGATACCGTCTACGTGCCCACCCTGTCGCAGAGCGATTGGACGATGTTCATGGATAACGTCCGCGATTTGGTTTCGGTGCTCTCCATCCTGGCGCTGCTGAAGGTGCTGCTATGATCCGCCTGTCCCCTTACGACCCCGAGATCGAGGCGATCTGGCGGGCGCTGAGTGCCGCCAATGCGCGCAGCGTGGCGGTGGTGTCCGCCGAGCCGGGCGAGGGCACCACCCTGATCGCCGGTGCCATCGCCCGCCGCGCCGGGCTTTCGGGCCCCGTCCCCACCGGCCACGGCGCCGCCTCTTTGCCGCCAGATGGCCAGGGGCGCGGCTTGCCAGGCCTGCTGGTGGACCTGAACCTCACCCGTCCGGCGGTGTCCCGCCTGATGGGCCTGCGCCCGCGTCCCGGCGAGATCGTCCGGCTGGAGGCGCTCGGCCTGGCGGTGCTCGGCGACCCCGGCCTGGATGGTGCCGATGGTTGGCGCGAACAGGCGATGATCGGCGGGCGGCTCGCCGCCTGGCGGCAGCAATGGAGTTCTGGTGGTGTTCGACACCGCGCCGCTGCTGTCGCGCGAGGAGGGCGCGCTGTCCGGCGTGACCGTGGCGGCGGCGGCGGACGCGACGATCCTGGTGACCCTGGCCGGCCGCACACCCGCCAGCCAGATCCGCGCGGCGCGCGACGCGCTGAACGCCGCCGGCGCGCGGCTGATCGGCACCGTGTTGAACGATCGCGACAATCCTTCGTTGCTCAGCGAGTTGGAGCGCGAGACCTACCGTGTGGCGCCGCTGTTGCCGCGCCTGATGGCCAACCTGCGCGGCCGGATGCGCCGCTCGGCCCTGCTGGGAGTGCGCGTCTAGAGCAACAACGGCCAGACTGGCGGCAGCTCGCCGATAGAGTTGCTGAATAAAACAAAGAGCCAAGGCGCTCTGACCGTGTACGGTCAGGGTGAAAGCGCTCTCGCGCAATAACCCTCCGTCCGGCCCCTCACGCTGCCTCCCACCCGATCGCCTGGCGTAAGAACGCATACCCCAGCGCGGTGAAGAAAGCGCGCTGGCGGTTGTCCTTGCCGTAGCCATGGCCGCCGGAGGCAAGCTCGAAAAACGCCGCGTCGTAGCCCAGCGCTTGTAACTTTGCCGCCATCTTGCGGGCATGGCCCGGATGCACCCGGTCGTCGCGCCGCGTGGTGGCGAGCAGGATCGGCGGCGCCGCCCGGCCGGGCACGGCGGTGTGGTAGGCCGAGATGTGCTGCAGGAAATCCCAGTCGGCCGGATCGTCCGGGTCGCCGTATTCGGCCACCCAGCTCGCGCCGGCGAGCAGCTTTGTGTAGCGGCGCATGTCCACCAGCGGAATGGTGCAGAACAGTGCGCCGAACAGGTCCGGGTAACGCACGAACATGTTGGTGATGAGAATGCCGCCGTTGGATCCACCCTCGGCGGCGATGCGGCCGGGGCGGGTGACGCCGCGGCGCACCAGGTCGGCGGCGACGGCGGCGAAATCGTCGTGGCTGCGCGCCTTGCCCTCGCGGCGGCCGGCCTCGTGCCAGGCGGGGCCGAACTCGCCGCCGCCGCGCAGGCTGGCGACCACGCCGGTGCCGCCGCGCTCCAGCCAAAGTTTTCCCACCCCGGCGCGGTAGGTGGGCAGTTCCGACACTTCGAAACCGCCATAGCCGTACAGATGCACCGGCGCGTCGCCGGACTCGCCGGGCGGCCCCACCTGCACGTACGGGATGCGCGTGCCGTCGGCGGACACCGCCTCGTGGCGGCTGACGACAAGCCCGGCCGGGTCGAATGCCTGCGGCGCGCGTTTCAGCACCGCCGGCGCATCCGGGCCCGGCCGGGTCAGCAACAGCGTGGGCGGGGTCAGCGGGTCCTGGGTGAGGGCGAGCAGGCTGCCGTCCGATTCGGCCTCTTCGTCGTCCAGCCGCCAGAGGCGGACGGTGCCCAGCCTGGGCAGGCCGCCGAGCGGGGCCTGCGCCCAGTTGTCGGCGGGGGTGACGATGAAAGGGGCCGGCTTGAGATCGTCCAGCACCTGCACGACCAGGCGTTCCTGCACGAAGTCGAACCCCTGGATGCTGCGCCTGGCGTCCGGGGTGAACAGCACGTGGAAACTTCGGTCGCCGGCGAGGAACCCGGCCAGTCCGATGCCCAGCAGCGTGCCGGCCGCATGGGTGATGTCACCGAGGGTCCAGTCCGAGCGCGGACGCACCGCCAGCCAGTCGCGGCTCCAAATGTACCAGGCGTCCTGGGGCAGGTCGATGCGGCGTTGCTTTCCAGCCGAGTCGCCGGTCCACACGTCCATGCGGATGAAATTCAGCCGCTCGATGAACACAAGCTGGCGGTCGGGATGCAGGCGGTCGACGCTGCCGGTCACCGCCATGCTGTCCGGTCCCGCCGCGAAGATCACCCTGGCTTGCAGCGGATCGCTGCCGCGGCGCCACAGCCGCACCGTGCTGGCATAGCCCGACGCGGTCGCCATGCCCGGACCGTAGGCGCTGGAGAGCAGCAGCGTGTCGCGGTCGATCCAGTCGATGCCGCCCTTGGCTTCCGGCAGGACAAAACCCCCGGCGACGAATGCGCGGGAGTCGAGGCAAAATTCGCGCAGCACCACCGCGTCGCCGCCGCCGCGGGACAGCCGGAGGATGGCGCGGTCATGGCTGCCTGGTAGCACGGCGGCGCCGCCCCAGACCCAGTCCTCGCCCTCGGCGGCAGCCAGCGCGTCGAGGTCGAGCACCGCCTCCCACGAAGGGGAAGGGCTGCGATAGGCTTCGAGCGTGGTGCGTCGCCAGAGGCCGCGCGGATTGGCTGCGTCTCGCCAGAAATTGTACAGCCGGGTGCCGCGTCTGGTGACGTGGGGGATGTTGTCCGGGCGGTCGAGGATGGCGGCGAGGGCATCGGCGTCGGCCTCGGTGGCGGGGCCGCCGAAACGGGCGATCGCGGCGGCGCTTTGGGCGTCGGCCCAGGCCACGGCTTGTGTCCCGTCGATGTCCTCAAGCCAGAGATAGGGGTCGTCGTCGGGGGCGGCGAGCGTGGGGCGGGGGTCGGTCACTTGGGGGATCCTGCACAGGAAGGAAGGCCAGGGCTCCGCCCTGGACCCCGCTACTTAAGCAGTTGTTGTGAGATGGGGGTGAGGAGATGTCACCAACATCTCCTCACCCCCCTCTCACAACAACTGCCCAAAAATAATGGGTTCCAAGGGCCTCTCGGCCCTTGGCGGGTCCAGGGCGGAGCCCTGGCCTTCACTCCCTTGCATGCTGCGCCGCAGCAAACCATGCTCCCGGTATGGACACGCACACCACCGAAGCAATCGTCATCGGCGCCGGGATCGCCGGGGCGACCGCGGCCGCGCAGATCGCCGCCGACCGCCGCGTTACCCTTATCGAAGCCGAGGACCAGCCCGGCTACCATACGACCGGCCGTTCCGCGGCCATGTGGATCCTGAACTACGGCCCCGCTGATGTGCGCGTGCTGACCGGCCTGTCGCGGGGTTTCTTCCAGACCCCGCCGGAAGGCTTCACTGAAGCGAAGCTGATGTCGAAGCGGCCGCTGTGCTTCCTCGCACCGCCCGAACAGGTGCCCGCCCTGCGGGTGTTGCTCGCCGAGGGCATCGGGGTGCGGGAGATTTCGGTGACCGAGGCGCGGGCGATGGTGCCGGTGCTGCGGCCGGACTACGCGGTCGCGGCGGCCGTCGAGGACGACGCGTTCGACGTGGATGTGGCCGCCCTGCACCAGGGCTTCCTGCGCCTGCTGCGTCGCCGCGATGGCATTCTGGCGTTGCGCAGCCGGGCCGGACGCATCGAGCGGCGTGGCGGGCTGTGGGAGGTTGAGGTCACCGGCGGCGGCGTGTTCCGCGCGCCGGTCGTGGTGAACGCCGCCGGCGCCTGGGGCGATGAGGTGGCGGTCCAGGCCGGGGTGGCGCCGCTGCGCCTGCAACCCAAGCGCCGCACCGGCGTGATCATCGACCCTGCGCCGTGGGACGTGAGCGGCTGGCCGCTGGTATATGATGTGGCCCACACATGGTATGTCCGCACCGAGGCGCGCAGCCGGCTGATGGTGACCCCCTGCGATGAGACCGACATGACGCCGCACGACGTGCAGCCGGAGGAACTCGACGTGGCGATCGGCATCGACCGCATGCAGCAGGCGCTGGACATCGCGGTGCGCCGGGTCGAGCGATCCTGGGCGGGTTTGCGCACCTTCACGCCGGACCGCAGCCTGGCGATCGGCTGGGATGGCGCGGCGGAAGGGTTCCTGTGGTGCGTCGGGCAGGGCGGCTACGGTATCCAGACCTCGCCGGCGGCGGGGCGGCTGGTGGCCGATCTTGTTGCCGGTCGGGATCCGGGACCGGCCGCGGAGGTGCTTCCCATGGTGAACCCGGCGCGGTTCACTGCCATATAGGGACTCAGAGGCAATCGTTCGGTTATGCCGCCAGGAGAGTCATGTCGATTCATGTTGCGCTGACGCATCGCACTTCCTACCGGTACGACAGGGCCGTCACTGCGGGGCCGCAGACCATCCGCCTGCGGCCGGCGCCGCATGCGCGCACGCCGATCCTGTCCTATGCGCTGACGATCGCGCCGAAGCCGCATTTTCTGAACTGGCAGCAGGACCCGCAGGGCAATTTCCTCGCCCGCGTGGTGTTTCCCGAAAAGATCACCCATTTCGACGTGACCGTCGATCTGACCGCCGATCTGGCGACCGTCAACCCGTTCGACTTTTTCCTGGAGCCGGAGGCGGAAGACTGGCCGTTCGTCTACGATCCGATCCTCGACAACGAGCTGGCGCCTTTCCGGCGGATCGACCCGCCGGGGCCGTTGCTGGCCGCACTGCTGGCCGAGGTGCCGCGCGAGACGCTGCGCACCGTGGACATGCTGGTGGATGTCAACCGCCGGGTGCAGGAGCGCATATCCTATATCGTGCGCCTGGAGCCGGGGGTGTGGACCCCCGAGCAGACGCTGGCGGCCGGCAAGGGGAGTTGCCGGGATTCCGCCTGGCTGCTGGTGCAGCTGCTTCGCCATCTGGGCTATGCGGCGCGCTTTGTGTCAGGCTACCTGATTCAGCTGGTGGGCGACGTGAAGCCGCTGGAAGGGCCGGAAGGGCCGAGTGCCGACTTCACCGACCTGCACGCCTGGACCGAGGTGTACCTGCCCGGCGCCGGCTGGATCGGGCTGGACCCGACCTCGGGGCTGATGGCGGGCGAGGGCCATATTCCGCTGGCGGCCAGCCCCGACCCGCAATCGGCGGCCCCGGTCACCGGCATGACCGAGCCTTGCGAGGTCACCTTCGACTTCGCCATGTCGATTTCCCGCATTCGGGAAACGCCGCGGGTAACGAAGCCGTACACCGACCGGCAATGGCAAGACATTCTGGCGGCCGGCGCGCGCGTGGACCGGGCGCTGGCCGCCGGCGAGGTGCGGCTGACTTTCGGCGGTGAGCCGACCTTCGTCTGCGCCACCGACCAGGAAGCGCCGGAATGGAACACCGCCGCCCTCGGCCCGACCAAGCGGCGCTACGCCAGCCGGCTGCTGCGCCGGCTGGTTGCTTTGTGGTCGCCGGGGGCGGCGCTGCATCACGGCCAGGGCAAACAGTATCCCGGTGAGCAACTGCCGCGTTGGGCCCTGTCGGCGCATTGGCGGGCGGATGGCGAGAAGGTCTGGCTGGACCCGGGGCTGCTGGCCGACCCCGAGCGCACGCGCGACACCGCGACCGCCGAAACCGCGTCCCGCTTTGCCACCCTGCTGGCAGAGCGGCTGCAGCTCGATCCGGCGATGGTGATCCCGGCGCATGAGGATGTGCAGTACTACCTGTGGAAGGAGGGCCGGCTGCCGGCCAACGTGGTGGCCGAGGACAGCCGGTTGCGCGAGCCGCTGGAGCGGGCGCGCATGGCGCAGGTGTTCGGCCAGGGCCTGGCCTCGCCGGTCGGCAGCGTGCTGCCGCTGCGCCGCTCGCCGGATGGCACGCGCTGGCAGACCGGACGCTGGTACCTGCGCGGTGGCACCCTGTTCCTGATCCCCGGCGACAGCCCGATCGGCTACCGGCTGCCGCTGGACAGCCTGCCCTGGGCCGACCCGAACAGCATCGAGCCGGTCTTCGAGCCCGATCCGTTCGCTGCCGTGGGCAAGCTGCCCGCACAGGCCATCCTGCGGGCCCGCCGCGCCGTCGGCAGCGGCATCGCCGGAGCGGTGACGTTCGAACCGGTGCCGCAAGACCCGCCGCAGCCCGGCCGGCCGGAGCCGGGAGTGGTGCGCACCGCCCTCACGGTGGAGTTGCGCGGCGGGTTGCTGCACGTGTTCTTCCCGCCGCTGGTACAGGCCGAGGACTGGTTGGACCTGGTCGCCGCCGTCGAGGCCACGTCGATGGAACTGGGGCACCCGGTGGTGCTGGAGGGCTACACCCCGCCTTCCGACGCGCGGCTGCTGGATTTCTCGGTCACCCCCGACCCGGGCGTCATCGAGGTGAACGTCCATCCGGCGCGCAGCTGGGCCGAGCATGTCGAGCGCACGGTGCAGCTGTATGAGGAGGCCCGGCAGGTCGGGCTGGCGGCCGAGAAATTCATGATCGACGGGCGCCATGTCGGCACCGGCGGCGGCAACCACGTGGTGATGGGCGGCGCGACGGTGGAGGAAAGCCCGTTCCTGCGCCGGCCGGACCTGCTGAAGAGCCTGCTGGGCTTCTGGCACAACCATCCAAGCCTGTCCTTCCTGTTCAGCGGCCTGTTCATCGGCCCGACCAGCCAGCATCCGCGGGTGGACGAGGCGCGCGACAATTCGATCAACGAGCTGGAGATCGCCTTCGCCCAGATCGCGCCCTTGCGCGCCACGCCGCCCTGGATGACCGACCGGCTGTTCCGCAACATCCTGGCGGACATGACCGGCAACACCCATCGCACCGAGTTCTGCATCGACAAGATGTACGATCCGAACGGACCGGGCGGCCGGCGGGGTCTGGTGGAGTTCCGCGCCTTCGAGATGCCGCCGCATGCCCGCATGTCGGCCGCCCAGATGCTGCTGATGCGCTCAGCGGTGGCGGCGTTCTGGCAGCACCCGTATGAGCGCCGCATGGTGCGCTGGGGTACCAGGCTGCACGACGATTTCCTGCTGCCGCATTTCTGCCTGCAGGATTTCCGCGAGGTGCTGGAGGAATTAGGCGCGCTTGGCTTCCCGCTGGAGGCCTCCTGGTTCGACCCGCATGCGGAATTCCGCTTCCCGCAGATCGGCATCACCACCTTGCGCGGGGTGGAGCTGGAGCTGCGGCACGCGCTGGAACCATGGCATGTGCTGGGCGAGGATGCCGCCCCCGGCGGCACCGCGCGCTATGTCGATTCCTCGGCCGAGAGGGTGCAGGCACGGGTGACGGGCTGGGTGCCGGAGCGGTATGTTCTCGCCTGTAACGGGGTGGCGGTGCCGCTCACGCCGACCGACGTGGTGGGGGAATACGTGGCCGGGGTTCGCTTCAAGGCGTGGCAGCCGCCGAATGCGCTGCATCCGACCATCGCGGCGCAGGTGCCGCTGGTGTTCGATGTCTACGACCGCTGGTCCGGCCGCAGCCTGGGCGGGGTGTCGCACCATGTGGCGCACCCGGGCGGGCGCAACTACGACACATTCCCGGTCAACGCCAACGAGGCCGAGGCGCGGCGGCGCTCGCGTTTCTTTGCCTTTGGCCACACGCCGGGGGCCATGCCGGGGCCGCGCGCGTCGGTCGGCGCCGAGCATCCGCGCACGCTGGACCTTCGCCGTTACGCCTGAGATCGATGGCATGGTGACGCGCGTACCCGATCCATCGCCGTGCTCCGGTGCCCGGGTTTCGCGGGCGGGCCAGGGAATGCCGCTGTGAACGCGCCCGCGCCGTCCCAGCCGGGCCTGGACGAAATGGTCGACGGCACCGGCCGGCTGCGACCGCACTGGCGTGGCGTGCTGGAGGCGTTCATGGCCCTCGGCGAGGGCGGCCTCGCCGAGCGGGGGCGGCGGCTGGAGCGCGCCTTCGTGGAAGAGGGCATCGCCAGCGTGCTGCCGGGCTCGGCCGGGCGGCCCTGGCACTGCGACCCGGTGCCGCTGCCGCTGCCGGCGGCCGAGTTCCGCGCGCTGGAGGCGGGGCTGGCGCAGCGCGCCCGCCTGCTCGCCCTGGTGCTGGAAGACATCTACGGCAGGCAGGATGCGGCCTGCGAAGGGATTCTGCCGCCGGCGCTGGTATTCGCCAACCCGGGCTTTCTGCGCCCGTGCCGGTACACCCTGAATGCCCCGCTGCTCCACAGCTACGCGGCCGATCTGATCCGCGGGCCGGACGGTGGCTGGCGGGTGCTGGCCGATCGCACCGCCGCCACCGGCGGGGCCGGCTATGCGCGGGAAAACCGCCGCCTGCTGTCGCGGGTGCTGCCCGAGGCGTTCCGACCGCTGCAGCTGCGCCAGCTGCGACCGTTCTTCGACATCTGGCAGGATTCGCTGCGCCGGCTGGCGCCACCCGGCCGGCCCAATCCGACCGTGGCGCTGCTCACCCCGGGCACCACCTCGCCGCAATGGTTCGAGCACATGTTCCTGGCGCGCGAATTGTCCTGCGCGCTGGTCGAGGGCGGCGATCTGACCGTGCGCGGCGGAGCGGTGTTTCTCAAGACGCTCAAGGGGCTGCAGCAGGTGGACGTGCTGCTGCGCCGGCTCGACGGGCGGATGATCGACCCGCTGGAAATGGAGGCCGGCAGCCTGCTGGGGGTGACCGGGCTGATCGACGCGCTGCGCCAGGGCAGCGTGCGGATTGCCAACGATCCCGGCTCCGGCTTGGTGGAGGCGCCGGCACTGTCGGCGTACCTGCCTGCCTTGTGCCGCCAGCTGCTCGGCGAGGAGCTGGCGCTGCCCGGCGTGGAGACGCTCTGGCTGGGCGACGCCACGCTCCGCGCTTCGGTGCTGCGCGAGACATCCGCCTGGCGGGTCATGCCGGCGATGGACAGCACGGTGGCGCCGGTGCTGATGTCGGCGCTGCCCATGGCGGCACGCGCGGAGCTGATGACGCGCATCGAGGCGCGACCCTGGGAATGGGCGGCCAGCCGCCTGATGCCGCCCTCGGTCGCGCCCTGCGTGGACGGCAAGCAGCTGGCGCCGCGGCCGGTGGTGCTGCGGCTGTTCATGGTGCACGACGGACTGGCTTGGCGGGCCATGCCGGGCGGCCTCGCCCGGATTGTCGACGAGGCGGAGTGGCTGACCGGCCGGCCGCCGCCGGTGGGGGTGTCCAAGGACGTCTGGGTGCTCAGCGAGGACAGCAGCGACCTGGTCGGTCCGCCGGCGCTGCCGGTGCCCGCCCTGAAGCTGCGCCGCACCGCCGGCGACCTGCCCAGCCGCGTGGCCGATAACCTGTTCTGGCTGGGGCGCTACGTCGAGCGGCTCGACCGGGTGGCGCGGCTGGGACGGGCGGCGCTGCAGCGCCTGGTGCGCACCAGCACGCTGCTGCCGCACGAACTGATGGAGCTGCAGGTGCTGACCGAATGCCTTGCCGAGGCCGGGCTGGTGCCGGCCAAGGAGGAGGAGGGGGCGCCGGTGCCGGCCAGGGCGGTGACCGGCCTTGCCGAGATCCTGCTACGGACGGTGCGCGAGGGCGGCAAAGTCGCCCGTATGTTCGCCAACGTCGCGCGCCTGACCGAGGGCGTGCGCGACCGGCTGACCGGGGAGATGTACGCCACCTTCACCACCACCCTGCGGGCGGCCCGCGCGGATGCCAGCGCCGCCGGGCGCAGCCTGGACGGGCTGGCCCATGGCATGGTCGGCATCAACCGGTTCGCCACCGCGGTGGCGGGGGTTGCCGCCGAGAACATGGTGCGCGGCGGCGGCTGGCTGTTCCTTGATCTCGGGCGGCGTCTGGAGCGCGGCTGGGCGGTGGCCGGGGAGGTGGCGATCGCGCTCGACCAGCCGCCGGCGCGCGTCGAGGCCGGGCTGCGGCTGGTGCTGGAGCTGTGCAACTCGGCGATCACCTACCGCAGCCGGTATTTCGATGTGCTGCAGCCGGCGCCGGTGCTCGATCTCGTGCTGGCCGACCAGGGCAACCCGCGCGGTCTTGGTTTCCAGCTGGCGCAGATGCACACCCTGCTGGACGAGCTCGGCGGCGAAGGCGGGCCGCGCGAGTTGCTGGCCGGCACGGCGGCCGGGCTGCTGGCCGAGGCCGAGATGATCGTCAATTCGGTGCTGGCCGCGGCCGATCAGTCGGTGGCGGCGTCTGCCCTGCCGCCGCGGTTGGAGGCGATGGCGGACGGTGTGGCGGCGCTGTCGGACCGCATCACGAGGCGCTATTTCGCTCTGCTGCCGGCGGCGCAGACGCTGGGCTGGTCGGCCGAGGGCGCGACGGCGCTGAAGGGGGCGGCGTGAGATACCGGGTGCGCCACGTCACCGCTTACGCCTATGCCAAGCCGGTCGATCTGGCCAGCCACATGCTGCATCTGACGCCGCGCGCTTTGCCGGGGCAGACGGTGGTGTCGGCCACACTGCGGGCGACGCCGCTGCCGTCGCGGGTGACCACGGCCGATGACCATTTCGGTAATCACACGACCTGGATGTTCCTCGACCTGCCGCACAAGCGGTTCGAGGTGGTGGTGGACGCCGAGGTCGAGGTCGGTTTTCCGCGTCCGCCGCCGGCCCGCTCCACCTTGCCGTGGGAGCAGGTGGTCGCCGGGCTGCGCGCCTGCCCGCGCGGCGACGCCTGGCGGGCCGCCGAGTTCACCTTCGACAGTCCGCTGGCGCCGGCCGACCGCGCGGCGGGGCTGTACGCGCGGCACAGCTTCCCGCCCGGCAGGCCGGTGCTGGAGGGGCTGCTGGACCTGAATGCGCGCATCCGCAGCGATTTCGCCTTCCGCACCAACGTCACCACCATCGTGACTCCGGTCGCGCGGGTGCTGGCCCAGCGCGCTGGCGTCTGCCAGGACTTCACGCATGTGATGGTCGCCGGGCTGCGGGCGCTCGGGCTGCCCGCCCGCTACGTGTCCGGCTATTTGCGGACGCGTCCGCCGCCGGGCCAGGCGGCGCGGCGCGGTGCCGATGCCTCGCACGCCTGGGTGGGGGCCTGGCTGGGCCCCGAGCACGGCTGGGTCGATCTTGACCCGACCAACAACCTGGTGGTGCACGACGAACATGTCGTGCTGGCCTGGGGCCGCGACTACGGCGATATCAGCCCGGTGCGCGGTGTGATCCTCGGGGGTGGCGAGCACACGGTGACGGTGGGGGTCGATCTGGAGCCGGTGATGGCGATGGATGCGGCCATGCCCAACGGGAGGAAGGAAGACCAGGGCTCTGCCCTGGACCCCGCACCTTAGACAGTCGTCATGAGAGCGAGGGGTGAGGAGGCGTCACAAACATTTCCTCACCCCCTCTCATGACAACTGTCAAAAAGTAACGGGTTCCAAGGGGCCGCCGCCCCTTGGCGGGTCCAGGGCAGAGCCCTGGTCTTCCTTCCTCTCGTTGGGCACGGCCCCGCATTCCTGTATTGTTGCGTGCGTGACCCAGGAGGGCACCATCAAATGAGCTATGTCGAACGGGTTCTGCAACCTGGCGAGCATGTGAAGGCGCGCGGGACGATCCACTGGGTGATCTACCTGAGCGGTCTGATCGTCCTGGGTGTCGCGGTGGTCGTGTATATCGCCGCGCTGGCGGCGCCGTCCTTCGCGCCGGCGCTGGATATCTTCACGGCGGCGTTGCTGGCGCTCTGTTCGCTCCTGCTGCTGAGTGCCTGGCTGCACAAATACGGCACCGAAATTGCCGTCACCAATCACCGGGCGATCTACAAATCCGGCATCTTGAGCCGCCGCACGGTGGAGATGAACCTGGACCAGATCGAATCCGTGGAGGTGCACCAGTCCATCCTGGGCCGCCTGCTGGGGTACGGGGATATTGCCGTGCATGGCACTGGCGAAGGCATCGAAAATATCAGCATGGTGGCGGACCCGCTGACGGTGCGCAGCGCCATCACCGCGCGCTGAGCGTCCGGCGCCGGGGGTGCCCGTCAGCCCGGGATTGGCACCGCAAGCTCGGCGGCGAGGCGGGAAAGATTGATCCAGGTATCGACCTGCAGAGGAACGCCGTGGGCTTCCCGCTGCGCGCGGGTGCGCGCCTCCGGTTCGCCCGGCACCAGCACCTCGGACACCCCTTCGGCGGGCGGCGAGGATTTCACGTACTCGACATACGCCATCGCCTCGCGAACGAAGTCACGGGCGCCGAAATGCACAGGGTCGAGATAGACCGACAGCATGGAGTTGCTGATCCGCCGCTGTCCACCGTGTCTTGGACCCGACGGACCGCCACCGCACAGCACCCCGGCCAGGATCTCGCACATGAAGGCCAGGCCCGACCCTTTGTGCTCGCCGAAGGCACGGATGGCGCCGGTGCCGCGGCCGGGATCGCGGGGGGAACCCGGCGTCAGCTCACCGTAAAGTGTCGCCGGGTCGGTGGAGAGGCTGCCATCGGCCCTGATCAGCGCGCCCTCCGGCAGCGGTTTGCCGCCATTGGCGGCGACCAGCACCTTTCCCTCGGCGACGATGGAGGTCGCCATGTCGAGCAGCAGCATCGGGCGGCCCTGCATCGGCGGTGCGCCGATGCAGACCGGGTTGGTGGCGAAGCGCCGTCCGGTGCCGCCGAACGGAGCCACCACCTCGCCATTCTCGACATTGACGAAATGAATGGAGATCAGCCCCGCCTCGGCGGCCCGCTCCGCCCAGTCGCCGATGCGGCCGAGATGAGCGGAGCGCCGCAGCGCCACCACCGCCAGCCCGGCCGCCCTTGCCTTGGCGATGCCAAGATCGACGGCCTGCGGGCCGATCGTCTGGCCGAGGCCGTAATTGCCGTCCAGCACCGCATGGGTGGCGCTCTCGGCGGCGATCGTGACCGACTGGCCGATCAGGGTGCGCCCGCTCTGGATATCGCCCACGTAGCGCGGCACGCGGATGACACCGTGGCTGTCATGGCCGGTGAGGTTGGCCGAAACCAGGAACCAGGCGATACGCCCGGCTTCTGCGGCGTCGCAGCCGGTGCTGCGGAAAATCGCGGCGACGAAGGCGCGCAGCGTGTCGGCCGCGATCGTCTGGGTCGGCAGTTCGGCCATGCGGCTGGTCAGACCACCCGGCCGGTGGCGCTCTCGATCAGGTGCATCTGATTGAGATCGGCGGCGAGCGATAGTGTCTGGCCGTGCTGGGCATCGGTCGCCGGGTCGACGCGGGCGCAGACCGGTTCGCCGCCGATGAAGAAATGCAGCAGCGTTTCCATGCCCATTGGCTCGACCACCTCCACCGGCGCATCCAGCCGCACCACCCCCGGCTTTTCCTCGGCATGCGTTTCCGTGAGATGCTCGGGGCGCAGCCCGAGGATCATGGCGCGACCCTTGTAAGGGCCGTACCGATCGACCCGCTGCGGCGGCACCGCCAGCTTCATCCCGTTGGCGAGGCGCAGCGTCAGCCCGCCGTCGTCGAGCAACTGCACCGGCAGGAAGTTCATCGCGGGGCTCCCGATGAAACCGGCGACGAAGCGGGTGGCGGGATTATGATACAGCACCTGCGGTGGCCCGACCTGCTCGATCACGCCATTGTGCATCACCACCACCCGGTCGGCCAGGGTCATCGCCTCGACCTGGTCGTGGGTGACATAGACGGTGGTGGTGGGGATCGCCTGGTGCACTTTCTTGATTTCGGTGCGCATCTGCACGCGCAGCTTGGCGTCGAGGTTGGACAGCGGCTCGTCGAACAAAAACACCCGCGGGTTGCGCACGATGGCGCGGCCCATGGCGACGCGCTGCCGCTGGCCACCGGACAGTGCTTTCGGCTTGCGGTCCAGCAGCGGCGTGATGTCGAGCATGCCCGCGGCGCGATCGACGCGGCGTTTGATCTCCTCGCGCGGAAACTTCCGCAGCTTCAGGCCGAACGCCATGTTGTCGAACACCGACATATGCGGATAGAGGGCATAGTTCTGGAACACCATGGCGATGTCGCGGTCGCGCGGCGGCACGTCATTGACCACGTCGCCGCCGATCCAGATTTCGCCCGCGGTGATTTCCTCCAGCCCGGCGATCATGCGCAGCGTGGTCGACTTGCCGCAGCCGGACGGGCCGACCAGCGCGACGAACTCCTCGTCGGCGATTTCCAGGTCGATGCCTTTGACCGCCTGGACGTTGCCTTCATAGGCCTTGACGATTTTGCGGATCGACACCCCGGCCATGCGCTTGCCCCTAGCCCTTGGTGGCGCCGGCGGTGAGCCCGGCGATGTAGTAGTCCATCAGGAAAGCATAGATGACAACCGGCGGCGCGGCGGCCAGCACGCAGCCGGCCATGATGTGGCCCCACTCGAACACGTCGCCGCGGATCAGGTCGCTGATGATGCCGACCGTCAGCACCATCTGATCGGACGAATACAGATACGCCAGCGGATACAGGAACTCGCCCCAGGACACGGTGAAGGCGAAGATGGTGGCGGCGATGATGCCGGGCATGGCCACCGGAATGAAAATCCGCCAGAGCAGTTGCAGATATCCGGCGCCGTCGATCAGCGCCGCCTCATCCAGTTCGCGCGGGATCGAGCTGAAATAGCCGATCATGATCCAGGTGCAGAACGGCACCGCCAGCGTGGGATAGATCAGCGCCAGGGCCCAGACGTTGTTGATCAGCCCGAGCGCGCCGACGATCTGAAACAGCGGGATGAACAGCAGCGAGTTGGGAATGAGGTAGGTCAGGAACACGCCGGTGGCGAGCGCCGCACTGCCCTTGAACCCCATGCGCGCCAGGCCGAAGGCGGCGAACACGGAAATCACCATGGAGATCGCCACAGTGACCGTGGTGATCATCACCGAATTCAGGAAGAACCCGCGGAAGTTCGGCATCAGCAGCAGGTCGATGAAATTGTCCAGCGTCGGGTGCCGCACCAGCCACGGGTTGCCGGACTGGGCGGAAATCTCGGCCGAGGATTTCAGGCTGGTCATGATCATGTGGAACGGCGGCAGCAGGAACATGACCACGAACGCTCCGAGTGCGGCATAGCTGCCCCATAGCGCCCAGACCCGCTGGCGGTGCAGGCTGCCCTGGCGCCGCGCCGGCACAAAGCTGCCGGCGGTGGCGACCCCGCCGCTCATGCCGCCACCTCCCGCGTGCGGCGGGTGACGCTGCGCAGCACGAAGAAGGAGAAAATCGCCAGCAGCGGGAACATGAACAGGCTGACCGCAGCGCCGAGCGGAATGTCGCCGGACTGGATGCCGACCTGGAAGGCGTAGGTGGCGAATACATGCGTCATGTTCGCCGGACCGCCATTGGTGAGGATGCGGACGATGTCGAAATTGGCGAAGGTGACGATCAGGCTGAACAGCACTGTGATGGCGATGATGTTGCGCATCATCGGCAGGGTGACGAACACCAGCTTCTGCACCGCACTGGCGCCGTCGATGGCGGCGGCCTCATACAATTGCTCGGGCACCGATTTGAGCGCCGCGAGATACATGATCATGAAGAACGGCGTGCCGTACCAGACATTCACCGCGATCATGCAGAACCGCGCCGTCCAGCCGACGCCGAGCCAGGCCACGGTCGGGAAGCCGAACGCGTCGAGCACATAGTTGAAGGCCGAGTAGGACGGGTCGAACAGCCACCACCAGCCCAGGGTGGACAGGGCCAGCGGGATCACCCAGGGCACCAGCAGCAGGCCGCGCCAGATGCGTTGGCGGCCGGGCGGGATGTTGTGCATGAGGTGAGCGAGCACGAAGCCGAGGAACGCCTTCAGCAGCACCGCGGAGATGGCGAACAGGCAGCTCTGGAAGATAACAAGGCGGAATGTCTCGCGCCCGAGCAGGAAGGTGAAGTTGGACAGCCCGACGAACTGCGTCATCCGCTTGTTCAGCATCGACAGGTAGATCGCATAGCAGGCCGGGTACACCACCAGCCCGGCGATCAGCAGGATCAGCGGCGCGCACATCAGCAGGGCGATCGTCGATCGCCGCCGCACGAATTGGTGCAGTGCGCTGGGACGAACCGCCGGGCGCGCTGGCGCGACGGACGTTGCCATCAAGGAGCCGTCGGCCATCGCGTCCTCCCTTTTTTATTCGTTTGCGTGGGCGTGCCGGTGTTCGCAAAGGAGTGTCACCGAAGCGGCGTCAGCGAACAAACCCCTCGAGTTCGCCCTGGCTCCAGGCGATGACCTCAGTGATCGACTGGCCGCTTTTCAGCTTGGCCAGCATCGTCGGCATGATGCCCTGGTTGTAGATCTGCACCGCGATTTCCGGCGGCGCCGGCAGGCCGGCGATATGCGCCGTGGCCTTGTGCGCGGGGCGGATCGGGTAGTTGTAGACCGTGCCGCGGGGCGGCTCGACGGTCTCCCATATCTTGAAATCGAGCATGCTGTTGAACGGCGGCATGTCGTAGCCGGACACGGCATTGCAGCGCGCCTCGACCTGCTCGCGCTGCATCAGGTACTCGATCAGGTCCTCGGCCGCCGGCTTGTTGCGGCTGAACTTCCAGATGCCCCAGAAATACGGCAGGTAGGGCACGAACCGTCCTTTCGGGCCGGACGGGGCGGTGAAAGTCCAGGTGTCGGCGGCAACCGACGGGTTGTCGCGCTTGGCTACCGCCCAGGCCGAGGGCGGGTTCCAGATCAGTGCGCTCTGGCCGGAGATCAGTGCGCGGTTGTTCGATGAATCATCGAAGCTGACGGCATCCTTCGGCAGCACCCGCACCAGGCGTTCGGCATGATCCAGCACTTGGCGCACGGCATCCGATTTCACCGTGATCTCGCCCTCGGAACTGACAAGTTCGGCGCCGTAGGCGGCGAACAGGGCACCGGCGGTGTCGACCGAATCGGTCGTGGTGCCGAGGCCAATGCCGAACGGCATGCCGATTTTGTCGCAGGCCTCGGCCGCTTTGAGCATCGCATCGAACGTCCAGGATTCGGCGCCGGGCATAGGGCCGGCCGCGGCCGGGAACATCGCCTGCACGTCGATCCCGGCCGCTTGCTTGAGGATGCTGATGCGCCCGCAGGGCGGCTTCATCTGCGTGCCGGACGAGGTCGGGATCGCCAGCCAGTGGCCTTTCGACTTGCCCAGATACTCGACCACCTTGTTGGACGGGCCGAACTTCGCGGTCAGCCGTCCCATCAGCTCGTCCACCGGCTCCAGATCGTCGGTGTGGTTGCGCACTTCCCAGTTGGGGAAGGTCTGGACATCGTGGCCGGTCCTGGCCTGACCCTCGGCGGCGATGGTCAGCAGGTTCTTGTTGTTGGCCGAGGTAATGAAATCGGCCTGCACCTCGACCTTGCTCTTGTCGGACCAGGCGGCGACCTGCTGGCGCATGACCGCATTGCCGTCGGGCACCCAGTGGTCCCAGAAGCCGATCGAAACCTTCCCGGCTGCTCCGGCGCTGCGGATATGCACAAGCGGCAGCGCCGACGCGGCGGCGCCGAGCTTAAGCGCCTTGCGGCGCGTGACCTTGCCTGTCGGCATTCTCGGACCCCTTCCCCTGCGGCCGGCTGCTTTGTCCGGTCCGCCTTCCGCGCTAGCGTGCTTGTTTTAGCGGAGATGTGCAACTGGCTATGCATAAGGAAGGCCAAGGCGAGGCCCTGGACCCGCTCCAGCGAGCAGCGTGATTTCGCGCGGCGGACCGTGAGGCGCCCCGCCCCCTAAACCCTGGACCCCTGCCCCTGGACCCCTGCCCCTGGACCCCTGCCTCTGGACCCCTGACGGAAGATATGGTGGGCGATACTGGGATTGAACCAGTGACCTCCCCCGTGTCAGGGGGGCGCTCTCCCGCTGAGCTAATCGCCCTGGTGCCGTTCAGGTGGGCGGTGTCCTAGGGACTTCCGGTCCGGCACGCAACCCCGAAATCCGGAGGCGCCGCTCGCGGAAAATCGCTCCCCTGCCACACGATCGTGATGCGGGCACCAAGGGGGACGGCAACAGTACTTGCGGGCACCCGAGTTCACGGCGCGGGTTCGAAAATCCGCTGCAGCACCCGGTCGCCCACCCTGATGTCCAGCCGCTCTGCCGTGCCGGCCGCCAACTCCAGCGTCGCCCGCACCGGGCCATGGCTGTCGATCACCGCCAGGCTTTGCGGCACCGTGCGTTCGGCAATGCTGCGGATCGTGCCGTCGGCGTTGATGAACAGCATGTCCAGGCTGGCCAGCGTGTTGCGCATCCACATCTGGCTCTCGCGCGGCATTCCCCAGTCGAACAACATGCCGCCGTCGGCCGGCACCGTCGGGCGGAACATCAGGCCGGTGATCTGCTGGTCCATGTTCAGCGCCATCTCGACCTGGAATTCGTGATGCGTGCCGTCATGGGTGACGATCACCAGGCTTTCCTTCGGCAGTTCCGGCTGCGGGCCGGTCTGCCCCCAGGCGGGGCCGGTCAGCAGCGGGCCGGCGAGCAGGGCGGCCATGAGCGCGCGACGGGTCATGCGGGCGGTCTCTCCTCCAGCGCCATGTCGGCCAGACGCTTGATCTCATCGCGCAGCTCGCCCTCGCGTGGCAGGTCGCGCAGTGTTGTGAACCAATGCTCCGGCGGTCGGCGTCCGGCAGCGCGGTTGTAGGTCAACCCGCGCAGCACCGCCTCCGCCGCCGGTGTCGTCCGCGCCGGAATGGGCAAGCCGTTCAACACGGCCCAGATCCCCGCCCAGCATCGCCCGACAGTGAAGGGGTTGTAGCCGCCGCCGCCGACCACCACCAGCCTCGGCGCCAGGCCTCGCACCGACGACGTGACCTCCAGATAGGCGTTGTTGGACAAGGACAGGCGGGACAGCGGGTCCTCCTCCAGTGCGTCGGCGCCGGTTTGCAGCAGGATCGCCTGCGGCCGCCGCGCGCGGATCAGGGGCAGCACCGCGCGCTCCATCAGGTGGCGCATTTCGGTGTCGTTGAAGCTGCGCGGCACCGGGAAATTGCGCGCTTCCCCTCCCGCGCGGTCGCCCGCCGCGCCGGTGAACGGCCAGCGGCCGGCCTCGTGGATGGAGATGGTGAACACCCGCGCATCGTCGTGGAACGCGTCCTGCACGCCGTCGCCGTGATGGGCGTCGATGTCGAGATAGACGAGTTGCTCGAGCCCCTGGTCGAGCCAGGCAAGCATCAGCAGCACCGGATCGTTGAGGTAGCAAAAGCCGCTGGCCCGGTCAGGCCGGCCGTGATGGGTGCCGCCGCCCGGGCAGTGCACCACCCCGCCCTCGGCGGTCAGGCGCGCGGCCAGGATGGCGCCGCCGGCCGAGGTGGCGGGACGGCGGAAGATATCGCGATAGACCGGATTGTTGTCGGCGCCGATGCGAAACCGGTCACGGTCCGCGGGCGAGACCGATTGCGCCGCCTCGGCGCGTCGCAACGCGGCGAGGTAGTCGGGATGGTGGAACCGTGTGAGCTGCGCCTCGGTCGCCATCGGCGCCTCGACCGTGGCCGCCGGGTCAAGCCAGTCCATGGCGCCGATCAGGTCGGTGCAGGTTGAAACCCGCGGAACCGCCAGCGGGTGCGTCGGGCCATAGGTTGATCGACGATAGATCTCGCTGCCGATATAGATCGGCCGCTGGCTTGGATCGGGAAGCATGGCATTCAGATACCGCGCGTCACCTCATGCGCAATGTCCCGCTGTCGCGGGGATGGACGGGCGTGATCCTGCCCGCCGGGCAGCAGGCGCCGGTAGCGGCGGACATCATCGCAGGGCAACCCGGCCTTGAACCCGCAACTCGGCGCATGGGAGCTGGACTGGGCCTGGAGTCTGCCGCTCATTCTGATCACCGTGGTCGTGCATGTGTGCGGCCTGGGCCTGATTTATGAGCGGGCGATCCGGATCTCGGGCAACGGTGCCGCGGCGCGGCAGACGATGACGCAGTTCCTGGTGCGTCTGGCCGCCGTGGCGTTGCTGGCAACCGGTCTGCACGCCATCGAGGCGGTCGTTTGGGCGGCGGCCTATATCTGGCTCGATGCCCTGCCAGGACCGCGCGTCGCGATGCTGTATTCACTTGGCGCCATCACGGCCTATGGTCATGCCAACGAATACCTGCGGCCGGGATGGCAGCTCATGGGCGCGCTGGAGGCACTGAACGGCATGATGCTGTTCGGCCTGACCTCGGCGTTCCTGTTCGCCATCATCCAGATGATCTGGCCGTTCAGCGGCCGCCGCGGCTAATGGCGGTTGCGGCCGTGGCCTATCCGGCGGCGTCCTGCGGCATTCCCTGCGGGATGATCGTGGTCACGATCGAGGCGTCCAGCGCCTCGTAGCTGTGGTAGCGGATGGTGGCGTAAAGTTCCGCCCGCGTCTGCATCCGCTCCACCAGCCCGTGGGTGCCGCCATGCTCGCGGATGGAGGCGAACAGCTCCGCCTGCGCCTTGTTGGCCACCCGCAGGGAACTCACCGGCCAGATCACCATGCGGTAGCCCATGTCCTGGAACTCGGCGGCGGTAAAGAACGGCGTGCGGCCGAACTCGGTCATGTTGGCCAGCAGCTTCACCCCCGGCATGCGGCGGGCGAATTCGGTGAACATCTCGCGGTTGTTCAGCGCTTCCGGGAAAATCGCGTCGGCGCCGGCCTCGATATACATGTGTGCGCGGGCCACCGCGCCGTCGATGCCCTCGCTGGCGGCGGCATCGGTGCGGGCGATGATGAACAGATGCCGGCGCGCCTTGCGGGCGGCGGCGACCTTGGCCGCCATGTCATGTGCGTCCGCCAGTTTCTTATCGTTCAGATGGCCGCATTTCTTCGGCAGCAACTGGTCTTCGATATGCACGGCGCCGGCGCCGGCATCCTCGAAGCTGCGCACCATGTGCATGACGTTCAGCGCCTCGCCGTAGCCGGTGTCGCCATCGACCAGCACCGGCAAGGCGGAGGCGCGGGCAACCTGGCGAACGAAGAAACACACGTCGTCCACCGTGATCACGCCCAGATCCGGCAGGCCCATGGAAGCGCTCATCGCCGCGCCCGACAGGTACAGCGCCTCGAACCCGGCGTCGCGCGCCTGCAGTGCGGCCATACCGTTATGGGTACCGGGGATCTGCAGGATTTCCGGTCGTTCCAGCAGGGCGCGGAAACGGACGCCGGCGGGCTCGGCGGGGAGATCGTCGGCGAGCAGGTAGGTCATGGCGGCGTCTCCGTCACGGGAGGAAAAAGAGAAAGGTCAGCAGCACGAACGGCAGCAGCAGCAGCGCGCAGGACCAGAGCATGTAGCCGAAGAACCCCGGCATGCGAACGCCGCGCCGGGCGGCGATGGCGCGCACCATCATATTGGGCGCATTGCCGATATAGGTCATTGCCCCGAAGAACACCGCGCCGGCCGACAATGCCCGCAGCACCGGCGACAAGTGCCCGGTGAGCGCGGCCGGGTCGCTGCCGGCGAGCTGGAAGAACACCAGATAGGTGGGCGCGTTGTCGAGCATCGCCGAGAGCATGCCGGCCAGCCAGAAATAGGCGAGCGGCGAGGGATGCCCCGCCGCATCCGAGGTCAGCGCCAGCAGCGGCGCCAGCGGCCCGTCCATCCCGGCGGCCAGCATGGACAGCACCGGGCCGATGGTGACGAAGATGGCTGCGAACAGCACCGCCACCTCGCGCATCGGCTCCCAGCTGAACAGGTTGCGCTGGCGCAGCGCGCGCGGGGTGATCGCCAGCGAGACCAGAGTGATGGCGGCGAACACCAGCATGCCGAGCAGCCGCTCCAGGCCGATCTTCTGGCCGAGCAGTGCCACCTCGCCCGGATGCCAGACGCCTTGCACGAGCACGGTCGCCACCACCAGCAGGACCAGCGCGGCGTTGCCCCAGCCCCGCACCCGCAGGCGCTTCGCCGGCGGCGGCTGCGGTTCGCCCCGCGCCAGGTGGCGGTCGAGCAGAAAGAAGGCGGCCAGCAAGGGGATCGCGACCACCAGCAGCGGCACCACCAATTGCCGCAGCGGCCAGAAAAACGGCACCCCCTGCAGAAAGCCGAGATAGAGCGGCGGGTCGCCGAGCGGGGTGGTGGCGCCGCCGACATTGGCCGCCAGGACAATGAAGAACACCACCAGATGGACCTTGCGCGCGCGGTGGGCATTGGCGCGCAGCAGCGGGTGGATCAGCACCATCGCCACCCCGGTGGTGCCCATCACGCCGGCCAGCGCGGTGCCCAGCGCCAGCAGGGCGGTGTTGCCGGCGGGCGTGCCCCAGGGGCCGCCTTCCATCAGGATGCCGCCGCCGGCGGTGAACAGCGCCAGCAGCAGGGCCACGAAGGGGAGGTATTCCAGCAGCGCGGCATGCCAGGTGTCGTGCCAGGCCACGCCGGGCCCATGCACCACCACCAGCGGCACCAGCAATGCCAGGCTCCAGGAAGCGGCGATCACGGCCATGCGCCGGTGCCACAGACGCGGCGCCAGCATCGGGGCGAACGCGATCGTGAGCAGCAGGCCGGCGAACGGCAGACCCCAAAGCGGGACCGGCGCCACGCCGGCCCCGTTTTGGAGGCTGCCGCCCGAAGCAGCCCAGGCCGCGCTGGGCCAGATCGCGGCGCAGCCGGCCGCCACAAGCGAAAGTGCTGTCATCGGCCGGCGAATGGCGCCGGCGGGCGGACGAGGGGGGTCGGTTGCATGCGCCTCCCCCTATAAGTTACCTCCTGTGCGCGCAACGGAGAATGGCTGGCATCATGGAAATGTCTGGCGAGCGGCGCATCTGCGCGCCCCGCGCGCGGGTGTGGCAGGCGTTGAACGACCCGCTGGTGCTGAAGGCGTCGATTCCTGGATGCGAGCGTCTCGACAAGCTGTCGGACACCGAGATGACGATGACGATCTCGATGAAGATCGGGCCGGTCGCGGCGCGGTTCAACGGCAAGCTGACCCTGTCCGAAATCGACCCGCCGAGCTTCTGCCGCATGGCCGGCGAAGGCCAGGGCGGCGTGGCTGGGTTCGCCAAGGGAGGCGCCGATGTGCGGCTGACCGAGGACGGCGAGGCCACGGTGCTATCCTATGACGCAAAGGCCCAGGTCGGCGGCAAACTTGCGCAGCTTGGCGCCAGGCTGATCGATGCCAGCGCCCGGCACATGGCCGACGCGTTCTTCACCCGTTTTGCCGAGCTGCTCGCCCCGCCGGTCGCCGGGGAAGCGGTCGCCGAAGAACCCGCTGCCGAGGCGCCGGCCGTTGTGCGGCCCGACGCGGTGGCCGCGCCGGCGCGGAAGAAGATCACCCTGCGCGCCATCATCATGAGCGAGCCGCTGGGCTATCCGCTGGCCGCCTGGGTGATCGGCGTGTTCTGCCTGATCGTGCTGGCCCTGGTCGTGCTGCGCGGAGGCGATTTCTAGTGCTGCCGGCGAGCGTCGCCGACACCTCGTCGCTGCTGGAGGCCGGCGGTTATGTCGCCGACCTGGCGCTGGCGACCACCGTGCATCTCGCCCTTTCCATGCGCCGGCCGCTGTTCCTGGAAGGCGAGCCGGGTACCGGCAAGACCGAGATCGCCAAGGTGCTGGCCAACGGCCTGAACCGCCGGCTGGTGCGGCTGCAATGCTACGACGGGCTCGATCTGTCCGCCGCCGCCTATGAATGGGACCATGCGCGCCAGCTCATGGCCATCCGCATCGCCGAGGCGACCGGCACCGCCGACCGTCAGGCGCTGGCGAGCGACATCTACAGCCGCGCCTTCCTGCGGGCCCGCCCGCTGCTCTCGGCCATCGACCCGGACCTGCCGCCTTCGGTGTTGCTGATCGACGAGTTGGACCGCGCCGACGAGCCGTTCGAGGCCTTCCTGCTGGAGGTGCTCGCCGACTTCCAGCTGACCATACCCGAATACGGGACGGTGCACGCGGCCACCCCGCCGGTGGTGGTGATCACGTCGAACCGCACCCGCGAGGTGCACGACGCCATCCGCCGGCGCTGCCTGTATCATTGGGTCGATTACCCCGATGCGCCGCGCGAGCGGCTGATCCTGGCCCGCAAGGCGCCTGGGGTGCCGGCCTTGCTTTCGGCCCAGATTGTCGCCTTCGTGCAGAAGCTGCGCGGCGAGGATCTGTTCAAGCTGCCCGGCGTTGCCGAAACGATCGACTGGGCGGCGGCGTTGACCCTTCTCGATCAGCAGGAACTCGACCCGGCGGCGGTGGACGACACACTGGGGGTACTGCTGAAATACCAGGATGACATCGCCCGGATGAAAGGCGCCGAGGCCGCACGGCTGGTGACCGAGGTGCGTGCCGCGGCGGCGCCGGCGGGGTGAGCAGGGTTCCCCCCGAAGTGCCGGCAGGCGGGCGCATGCTGGCCGCCAATATTCTCGCCTTTGCCCGCCTGCTGCGCCGCACCGGGGTGCCGGCCGGCCCGGCCGACGTGCTGGCGGCGCTGGCGGCGGTGCGGCACGTGGACATCGGCAGCCGTGCGCAGGTGTGCACCGCGCTGCATTGCACGCTGGTCCACCGCCACGAGCACCAGGAGCTGTTCGACCACGCATTTTCGCTGTTCTGGCGCGACCCGACGGCCGAATTCGGCCCGTCCGCACCGCCGGGCGCTGACCCGGAGCGCGGGCCGCCGGGCGGACGACGACTGGCCGAGGCGCTGTCGTCGCCGAACGGCGCCAGGCCGCGCGCGGAGAGTGGTGCGACACGCGATGCGGCCATGACCGTGTCGGCGCGCGAACGTCTGCAGAGCATGGATTTCGAGGCCATGAGGGCGGCCGAGATCGCCATTGCGAAGGCAGAGATCCGCCGCCTCTCCTTGCCGCTCGACCGCCAGCGCACCCGCCGCCGCCGCCCCGATAAATCCGGCGCGCAGTTTGACCTCCGCGCCACCATGCGTGCCAGCCTGCGCCAGGGCGGCGAGATTCTCGACATCGCCACCAGCCGCCGGATGACACGGCCGCCGCCGCTGGTGGTGTTGTGCGACATCAGCGGCTCGATGGGACGCTATGTGCAAATCCTGCTGCATTTCCTGCACGCGGTGGTGAACGATCGCAACCGCGTGCATGTTTTCCTGTTCGGCACACGGCTGTCGAACGTGACCCGGGCGCTGCGCCATCGCGATCCCGAGGTGGCATTTCACCTGCTGGCGCAGGCGGTGCCGGACTGGTCGGGCGGCACCCGCATCGGCGAGGCGCTGGGCGCGTTCAACCGCCGCTGGGGGCGGCGGGTGCTGGGGCAGGGGGCGGTGGTGTTGCTGGTCACCGATGGGCTGGACCGCGACGGCGCGGCGGGGCTGGCGGAGGCGATGGAACGGCTGCACAAATCCTGCGCGCGGCTGGTCTGGCTGAACCCGCTGTTGCGCTGGGACGGGTTCGCGCCAAGATCGCAGGGCATCCGCGCCATGCTGCCGCATGTGGATGCGTTTCGTCCGGTCCACAATCTGGCCAGCCTTCGCGCCCTGATAAGCAGCCTATCTCGCCCGGTCATGCCGCGCGAGATGGAGCGATGGAGAACAGCGTCATGAGCTTGGGGGAAACCGAGGACGTGTTCGTCACCGCCGCCGCCTGGTTGAAGGCCGGGGAGAAGGTGGCGCTCGCCACCGTGACCGAGACCTGGGGCAGCTCGCCCCGCCCGGCGGGCAGCCATTTGGTAGTGAGTTCCAGCGGCAAGCTGGCCGGCTCGGTGTCCGGCGGCTGCATCGAAGGGGCGGTGGCCGATGCCGCGCAGCGCACCATTGCCGACGGGCAGCCGCAACTGCTGGACTTCGGCGTGACCAATGAGCGTGCCTGGGAGGTCGGGCTGGCGTGCGGCGGGCGGGTTCGCGTGTTCGTGGAGAAACTGGCGTGACGCCGGAGGTGCTGGCGGCGCTGACCGCGGCGCGGCAGGCGAAAACCCCGGTGGTACTGGCGACAAGGCTGCCGACAGGCGAGCAATTCCTGTTTCCCGGTGCCGGGGTGCCGGCCGAGCTGGCCGAGGCCGCCGTCGCCGCGCTGCGCGATGACCGCACCGGCACGGTCACGCTTGCCGACGGCGACTGGTTCCTGCGGGCCTACAACCCGCCGCTGCGGTTGGTGGTGGTGGGTGCGGTGCACATCGCCCAGGCGCTGGTGCCGATGGCGGCGCAGTTGGGCATGGCGGTGGTGGTGGTCGATCCGCGCCGTTCCTTCGCGACGGCGGAGCGGTTTCCCAATGTCAGCATCAGCACCGACTGGCCGGACGAGGCGATGGAGGCGCTGGCGCCGGATGCCCGCACGGCGGTGGTGACGCTGACGCACGACCCCAAGCTGGACGATCCGGCGCTGGACCGGGCGCTGCGCAGTGCGGCGTTCTACATCGGTTCGCTGGGCAGCCGGCGCACGCATGCCGCGCGCCTCAACCGCCTGCGCGCGCTGGGCCATGACGATGCGGCGCTGGCGCGGATTCGTGGTCCGGTCGGGCTGAACATCGAGGCGGAAACCGCGCCGGAAATCGCGCTGTCGATTCTTGCCGAGATAGTTGCGGTGCGCCGCGGCTCACCGCTTGGCAAAGTCGAATAGCGAGGGGTCCAGGGGCAAAGCCGTCGTGCCGAAGGCGCGCTGCGTGCGGGGTGGGGTCCGGGGCAGCGCCCTGGCCGCCCCATGAGTGTCTTATTCGGCATTGTCGCCCCGGTATTTGCCCTCATCGCCATGGGCGCGCTGGCGCTGAAGCTGCGCCTGATCACGCCGGAGGCGGTGCGCGGCATGACCGATTTCGTGTTCTTTACCGCCATGCCGGGTCTGTTGTTCGCCTCGGTCGCCCAGGCGCCGCCGCTGCGCCTGGTAGACGTTGCCGGGTCGTTCCTGGGCGGCGCGCTCATCCTGTTCGCTGTCGCGCTGCCGCTGGCGCGTGCCCTGCCGGGTGCAAGGCTGGGCGGTGCGGCGGTGTTCGCGCTGAATTGCGTCTACGGCAACACCGTCATGCTCGGCATTCCGATCATCGATGCAGCCTACGGGGCGGAGGGAATCGCAATTCTGCTGGCGATCATCGCGTTCCACACGGCGGTGCTGATGCCGCTGACCACCCTGTTGATCGAGGCGGATAACGGGCACAGCCGGTTCGGGGTGGTGCGGGCTGCGCTGGAGGGGGTGCTGCGCAATCCCGTGGTGGTGGCGATTCTGCTTGCCTTCGCATGGCGGGCAACCGGGCTTTCCATGCCCGACCCGGTGCACCGGTTCCTGGCGCTGATCGGCGCCGCCGGCCCGCCGCTGGCATTGTTCTGCCTCGGTGCCACGCTGCCGCGCCCGAGCGGCTGGACCGACCTGCGCGAGGTGTCGCTGGCGGCGGTGCTCAAGCTGGTTGCCATGCCGGCACTGGTGGCGCTGCTGGCGTATGGTGCCGGGGTGCGTGGAGTTGCATTTTCCGTCGTCGTCGTCGCCTCGGGGCTGCCGACTGGCGCCAACGCGTTTCTGCTCGCCCGCCGGTTCGAAACGATGATGGAGTTGTCCGCCACCACGGTGGTGGTCAGCACCGCGCTGTCGGTGGTCACGCTGACGGTGTTGCTGGGCTGGCTGCCGCGGTAAGGGAGAAGGAAGGCCAGGGCTCTGCCCTGGACCCGCCGTCGCGCGCAACGCGCCTTCGGCGCGACGGCCGAGAGGCCCTTGGAACCCATTACTATGAGACAATCGTTTTACGAGGGGGTGAGGAGATGTTTGTGACACCTCCTTACCTCCCTCTCAAAGCGACTGTCTTAAGTTTCGGGGTCCAGGGACCTCCCGGCCCCTGGCGGGTCCAGGGCAGAGCCCTGGCCTTCCTTCCTCTCAGCATCAAACCGCACTCGTTCGGCGCCGCTGACGCACAGGAACCGCGCGCCCTTCGCCCGCCCAATGAGCGTCAGCCCGGCCTGACGCGCCAGTTCCACCCCCCAGGCGGTGAAACCGCTGCGGCTGACCAGGACGGGAATTTCCATCTGCACGCATTTGATGACCATTTCGCTGGTCAGCCGCCCGGTCGTGAAGAAGATCTTTCCGCTAGCCCCGACGCCATGCAACCGCATCCAGCCGGCGATCTTGTCGATCGCGTTATGGCGGCCCACGTCTTCCATATACACCAGCGGCCGGTCCTGCTCGCACAGGACGCAGCCATGGATGGCGCCGGCGGCGAGGTACAGGCTGGGCCGGGTGTTGATCTTGCGCGACAGCGCATACAGCCAGCTCGTGCGCAGCTCGGCGGCCGGGTCCAGCCGCACCTGACCGAAACGCTCCAGCAGATCGCCGAAGGCGGTGCCCTGGGCGCAGCCGCTGGTGAGGGTGCGCTTGCGGAGTTTGTTCTCGAAATCGGTGCGGCATGGCGTGCGCACCACCACCACGTCGAGCTCGGCATCGACATCGATGCGCTCGATCGGGTCGTCGCGGCGCAGCATGCCCTGGTTGAGCAGATAGCCCACGGCCAGGCAGTCCGGCCGGTCGCCGATCGTCATCATGGTGACGATCTCCTGGCCGTTCAGGAACAGCGTCAGCGGCCGTTCCACCGGCACGCGGGTCGCCACAGTGGCGCCGGTCTGGTCGATGGCCTCCACCACACGGCTCAGCGCCGGGTCGTCCGGGTCGGGGGCGACCAGGAACTCCGGCCCGGGCGTGTCGCTAGCCATAGAGAAGCCCCAGTGGAATGCAGGGCGCCGTATCGCCCGGGGCGAGCGTGGTCATGTGCTCCGGCAACTCCATCAGCGCGTCGCTTTCTGTGAGCGAGGTGAGGATGCCGGCGCCTTCCTTCGGATAGCGCCGCGCCGTGCCGTCGGCATCGATCTGCACCCGGACGTATTCGCGCCGCCCTTCCTTCTTGCGGTATTTGAAGGCGCTGCGGACGAAAAACCGCGGCGGCGGAACATGCACGGCGCCCGCAAGCCGGTCGAGCAGCGGGCGGCCGATGGCCATGAACGTCACCAGCGCCGCGACCGGGTTGCCGGGCAGACCGAGCAACGGCGTGCCGTCCAGCACGCCGAGAGCCACCGGGCGGCCCGGCTTGATGGCGACGCGCCAGAATTGCAGCGTTCCTACCGCCTCGATGGCGGCGCGCACATGGTCTTCCTCGCCGGTGGAAACGCCGCCCGAGGTGATGACCAGGTCGGCCCGGCGCGCGGCCCGGCGCAGCGCGTCCTGCGTGGCGGCCGGACTGTCGGGCAAAATGCCGCCGTCGATCACCTCCGCCTCCAGCCGGCGCAGCAGGCCCGCGAGCATCGGGCGGTTGGCGTCGTACACCTGGCCGGGGCGCAAGCAAGCGGGCGGATCGGCGATTTCGTCGCCGGTCGACAGGAGGGCGACGCGAAGCTTGGCGCGAACCTCGATCGTTTCGAGCCCGAGCGCCGCAAGCAAGCCGATATCGGGCGGCATCAGCCGCCGCCCCCCATGCAGGGCGACGGCGCCGTGGGCGATGTCCTCCCCGGCCGCGCGGCGATTGGCGCCGCGGCGAATGCCGGGCTGCACCGTCACGCTATCGCTTTCGAAGGTGCAGTCCTCCTGCATCATCACCGTGTCCGGCCCCTCAGGCATGACGGCACCGGTGAAGATGCGCAGAGCCTGACCGCGCGGCAGCAAACCGGCGGGCGGCGCCCCGGCAGCGGCGCGGCCGTGGACCGGTAGCCTGGTTGGCGCATCGCTCGCCAGATCGTCGAAATAGATGGCAAACCCATCCACCGCCGAATTGTCGGCCGGCGGCAGGTCGATCGGCGCCACCGCGTCCCGCGTCAGCACCCGGCCGACCGCACCGGCCAGCGACACAGTCTCGGTACACGCCTTCACCGCATGCGCTCGCGCGATGCGGGCCTGGGCCTCGTCGAGCGGCAGAAGGGCACCGCCAAAGGCGAAGCAGTCGTCGCTGAGTTGCGCCATGATACGGTATCGGGCCGGCAGGCCACGGACCTGTCAAGAGAAGGAAGGCCAGGGCTCTGCCCTGGACCCGCCAAGGGGCGGTGGCCCCTTGGAACCCACTGCTTAACAAGCAGCTGGGAGGCTAGCGGCCCTCCACTTCCTCGCGCAGCAATTCCAGTTCCAGCCAACGCTCCTCGGCCGCGGCAAGCTCCGCCGCGGCTTTCTCCAGTTGCGCGGTCGCGCGGGCGAAACCGGAAGCATCGCGGGCATAAAAGTCGGGATCGGCCATCACCCCCTGCAGCCGCGCGATGTCGGCATGCAGCGCTTCCATTCGTCCAGGCAGCGCTTCCAGCGCGTGTTTGTCCTTGAACGAGAGTTTTCGCGGCGCGGTGGTTTCTTTCACCGCTGCCGGCTTTTGGCGCCCCGGCGGCGGGGCCGGGGCAGGGGCCCCCATGATCCGCCCGCCCTGCGCCAACATGTCCGAAAACCCGCCCGCATAATCCACCCAGCGCCCGTCGCCCTCGGCATTCACCACCGAGCTCGCGACCCGATCGAGAAAATCCCGGTCGTGGCTGACCAGCAGCACCGTGCCGGGATAGTCCGTCAGCAACTCTTGCAGCAAATCCAGCGTCTCCAGGTCCAGGTCGTTGGTCGGCTCATCCAGAACCAGAAGGTTCGACGGCCGGGCCAGCGCCACCGCCAGCGCCAGCCGGCCGCGTTCGCCGCCCGACAGCGTGCCCACCGGGGTGCGCGCCTGGGCGGGGCTGAACAGGAAGTCCTTCATGTAGCCCATGACGTGGCGGGCCTGACCGTTCACCACCACCGTCTCGCCGTGCCCACCGGTGAGCGTGTCGGCCAGCGTCGCCATCGCATCCAGGCTTTCCCGGCGCTGGTCCAGCGTGACCATCTGCAATGCGGCGCCCAGCTTCACGCCGCCCTGGTCGGGCGCGAGCTTGCCGGTCAGCAAGTTCAGCAGGGTGGTTTTCCCGGCCCCGTTCGGCCCGATCAGGGCGACACGGTCGCCGCGCAAGATCTTGGTGGTCAGGCCGCGCACGATCTGCCGCGCGCCGAAGCTCTTGGCGAGGTCTTTCGCCTCGATGACGATGCGCCCGGAGGTCTCGCCCTCGCTGGCCTCCAGCTTCGCGGTGCCGAGCGGACCCTGCGCCGCCCGGTGCTGGGCGCGCAGGGCGTGCAAATTGCCCAGGCGGCGCACATTGCGTTTGCGCCGGGCGGTGACGCCATAGCGCAGCCAGTGTTCCTCGGCGGCGATCTTGCGGGCGAGCTTGTGGTGGTCGCGTTCTTCCTGTTCCAGCACCTCGTCGCGCCAGGCCTCGAACTCGGCGAAACCGCGCTCCATGCGGCGGGTGGCGCCGCGGTCGAGCCACACCACGGCGCGGCCGAGCCGCTCCAGCAGGCGGCGGTCATGGCTGATCACCACCAGCGCCGCGCGCAAGGCCGCCAGCTCCGCTTCGAGCCAGGTGATGGCGGGCAGGTCGAGATGGTTGGTCGGCTCGTCGAGCAGCAGGATGTCCGGCGCCGGCGCCAGCACGCGCGCCAGCGCCGCCCGCCGGGCTTCGCCGCCGGAAAGCCGGGCGGGCTCCTCGCGGCCGGTCAGGCCCAGCGCGTCCAGCAAAGCGCGGGCGCGGTAATGATCGTCGCCCGGGCCCAGCCCGGCCTGGACATAGGCTTCGGTGCTGTCGAAGCCGGTGAGGTCGGGCTCCTGCGGCAAATAGCGCACCGTGGTGCCGGGCTGCAGGAAGCGGGTGCCCGAATCGACTCCCTGCTGCCCGGCGGCGATGCGCAGCAGCGTGGACTTGCCGGAACCATTGCGCCCGACCAGGCACAGCCGCTCGCCGGGGGCGACCGACAATTCAGCCGCGTGGAGCAGCGGGACGGCGCCCAGGGTCAGCGACACGTCCTGGAGAAGCAGCAGGGGAGGGGCCATGCGGGCACTCCTAGCACGGGTCGGGTCAAGGAAGGCCAGGGCTCTACCACAGCCCCCATGACTTGCGCCCACCGGGACGCAGTCTTGCCACCGTGGCATGGCGCATTCATTCTCCGCCCGCCGGCCGAGTCCCCGACACCACTGGGAGTTCAAACCCATGCTGACACGTCGTTCCGCATTCATCGCCGTCGGCCTGGCCGCCGCGTCTGCCATCGGTGCCGATCCCGCGTTGGCCGCCGACAAGGTGGTGAAGGTGGGGATCAACCTGTCGTTCACCGGCGCCGATTCCGCCGATGCCGCGCGGGCCGGCAATGGCGCGATGCTCGCTTTCGAGGAAGCCAATAAGCACCACGAAGTGCCAGGCATCACCTTCCAGGTGGACAAATACGACGACGGCACCGCCACCGCCGGCCAGTACGACCCGGCCCAGGCGGCGACCAATGCCCGCAAGATGGTGTCCGACCGCGCGGTGATCGCGGCCATCGGGCCGCAGATGTCGGGCGCCGGCAAGGCCATGTCGCCGATTCTCAGCGCCGGCAACCTTGCCACCATCACCCCCACCTCCACCAACCCCGACATCACCGATCCGAAATTCGCCGCCCAGTACCGCCCGGCCGGCAAGGCAATCTATTTCCGCACCGTCGCCACCGATGCTTACCAGGGGCCGAACTTCGCCAACTACCTGGCGCAGGACCTGAAGGTGAAGTCGGTCTATGTGCTCGATGATTTCGGCGCCTATGGCGTGGGACTGGCCGACGCCTTCCAGGCGCAGGCGGAAAAGATCGGCATCAAGGTGCTCGGCCGCGACCGGGTGGACCCGAAGGCGGCCGACTACGCCGCCATCCTCACCAAGATCAAAAGCCTCGACCCGCAGGCGCTATACTATGGCGGCGTCGGCCAGGCCGCGGTGAAGCTGGCGAAGCAGTCCTATGAAATCATTCCGAACGTCATCAAGGGCGGCGGCGACGGCGTGTGGAGTGCCGACGTGCTGGCCGGCGCCGGGTTTCCGGCCATCGAGGGCTGGTATGCCACCCAGGCGGCGCCGCACGTCACCGACGATCCGAAGCTGGCCGAATTCAGCAAGCTTTATGTCGCGCGCTTCCATGCCCAGCCCGACGATTACGTGGTCACCGCCTATGTTGCCGGGCGCGTCATCGTCCAGGCGGTGAAAGACCTGCAGGCGCAGAAGAAGGAGGTGACGCGCGCCGCCGTGCGCGATGCCATCCAGCAGGTGAACATTCCGGACTCGCTGCTCGGTCCGGTCGGCTTCGACGAGAACGGCGATCTCCGGAACAAGATCATCAGCGTGTTCCAGGTCAGGAAGGACATCTCCAAGCCGCTCGACAGCGCCGCCGATCAGTTCAAATACGTCGGCGTGGCGCCGCAGGCCTGATCCCGGCCAAGGCGCGCTTCTGGCAAGCCGCTCTGCCGCCGCGCGCGCCGGGCCTTGGGGTGGGCATATGACCGCATTCGATCTGTTCCTGCAGCAGGCCATCAATGGCCTGAGCCTGGGCGCCATGTACGCGCTGCTGGCCCTCGGCTTTACCCTGGTCTACGGCATCCTGGAGCTGATCAACTTCTCCCATTTCAACGTGTTCATGGTCGGCTCGTTCATCGCCCTGTGGACCTTGCAGCTATTCGGCCTGTCGGGGCAGGACACCGTTCTGGTCGGCCTGCCGTTGGTGGGCGTGCTGCTGGCGGCCTTCGCGGTGACCATGCTGGCCACCGGCCTGATCGGGGTGGGGATCGAGCGCTTCCTGCTGCGACCCTTGCGCGACGTGAAGGGGCCGGCAGCCATGATCACCACCATCGGCGTGTCGTATATCCTCTTCAACATCATCCTGCTGACCGTCGGCGCGGATTCGAAGAACTTCCCGAACCCGTTGCCGCCGCTGCAAGTTTCCATCGGCGGCGCGGTGCTGCGGCTGCGCGAGGTGCTGATCTGGATCATCGCCACGCTGTTGATGCTGGCGCTGACCTTCTTCGTGCAGCGCACCAGGCTGGGCCGCGCCATGCGCGCCACCGCGCAGGACCCGGAAGCGGCGCGCATGATGGGCGTGGAGGTCGATCGCGTCATCATGACGGCGTTCTTCCTCGGCTCGGCGCTGGCCGGCGCCGGCGGGCTGATCTTTGGCCTGTACTACAACGTCACCAGTTTCATGATCGGCTTCAACGCCGGCTTGCGCGGCTTCACCGCCGCCGTGCTGGGCGGCATCGGCAATGTGCCGGGGGCGATGCTGGGCGGGCTGATCATCGGGCTGGTGGAGGCGTTCGGCAGCCAGTTGATCGGCTCGGCCTGGGCCGACGTGATCATCTTTGCCATTCTGGTGCTGGTGCTGGTGTTCCGTCCGGCGGGCCTGCTCGGGCGCCTCGCGCCCAACAAGTCGTGACGGGGCGCGCATGAACCCTATCGCCGCCCTGCGCCGCCGCGTCATCGCGATCCCCGAGGCGCGCCGGCGCCGGCTCGGCCTGCTGGCGCTGACGTTGTTCGTTCTCGCATTCCCGTTCGTGCACGACAACGACGCCGACATCGACAGCATGGCGAACGCCGCCGCCTATGCCATGCTGGCGCTCGGGCTCAACATCGTGGTCGGCTTCGCCGGCCTGCTCGACCTGGGCTATGCGGCGTTCTTCGCCATCGGCGCCTATTGCTACGGCGTGTTTTCCAGTTTCCAGGTGATGCCGCTGTGGAGCGAGGGCTGGGCGCCGCTCGCCGCGCTCGGACTGGTGGAGAAGATGAACCAGGGCGGCCCGGAACTGGTGCATTTCACCCTGTCGTTCTGGTTGGCGCTGCCGGTTGCCGCCGTGGTCGCTGCCGGCTTCGGCGTGATCTTCGGGGCACCGACGCTGCGGCTGCGCGGCGACTATCTCGCCATCGTCACCCTCGGCTTCGGGGAAATCGTGCCGATCGTGGCGCGCAACGTCGATTCCGTTACCAACGGGGCCGCCGGGCTGAACGGGGTGCAGGCGCCGCGATTGTTCGGCTGGAGTTTCGGCGTCGATGCCACGCCGTATTATTATGTCGGCATGGCCATGGTGGCGTTGCTGATCTTCGTCTCCATCCGCCTGCGCGATTCGCGTATCGGCCGGGCCTGGATGGCGATCCGCGAGGACGAAGTGGCGGCCGCTGCCATGGGCGTGAACCTGGTGCAACTGAAGCTGCTGGCCTTCGCCACCGGCGCTGCTTTCGCCGGTGCGACCGGCGTGTTCTATGTGGCGAAGCTGCAGACCGCGACGCCGGAGATGTTCGGATTTCCGGTCTCCACCATGATTCTGGTGATGGTGGTGCTGGGCGGCATGGGCAGCGTGTGGGGGGTGGTGCTGGGGGCGGCGGTGCTGCAATTGCTGCAGTCTTGGTTCCTGCCCGACCTCACGTCGTGGACCCATGCGCTCGGCGAGGCGGTTGGCAATGCCTGGATGCAGCGCGTGGACTTCGTTGATTTCGTCGAGCTGATCTTCGGCATCATCCTGGTGGTGATGATGCTGTTCCGCCGCGAGGGCCTGATCCCGGCCACCCGCAAGACCCCGGCGCTGAGTTTCGAGGCGCAGAACGTCGCCGGCGTACAGCGCGGCGGCTTCATCGGGCTGGAGCGGATCGGTCACTGGCAGAACCGCGGCGGCACCGCGCTGGAGGTGCGCGGCGTGACCGTGCGGTTCGGGGGATTGACCGCGCTCAACAAGATTTGTCTGACCGTTCCCGCCGGCGGGGTGGTGGCGGTGATCGGTCCCAACGGCTCGGGCAAGTCGACGCTGTTCAATGTCATCACCGGGTTGGTGGCGGCGCAGGAAGGCAGCGTCCGCTTCGAGGGGACAGAGATTCTCGGCCTGCAGCCGCACGCCATCCTGGCGCGCGGGGTGGCGCGCACCTTCCAGAACATCCGCCTGTTTCCCAACCTGACGGTGCTGGAGAACGTGCTGATTGGCCAGCACGCGCGCCTGTCCACCGGCCCGCTCGGCGCGGTGCTGCGCCTTTCGCGCACCCGCGCGGAGGAAGAAGCCGCGACGCGCATCGCGCGCGACATCATCGCCCTGTTCGGCAACCGTCTGTCCCCGCGCGCCGGCCAGACTGTGTCCGGCCTGTCCTACGCCAACCGTCGCCGGGTGGAAGTGGCGCGCGCGCTCGCCACCCGGCCGCGCCTGCTGCTGCTGGACGAGCCGACCGCCGGCATGAATCCGGCCGAGACGCTGGAACTGGCCGAACAGATCAAAAGCCTGAACGGGCTCGGCCTGACCATTCTGCTGATCGAGCACAAGCTCGATGTCGTTACCCGCCTCGCCGACACCGTGGTTGTGCTGGATCACGGCGAGAAAATCACCGAAGGCAAGCCCGACGACGTGCGGCGCAACGAAGACGTGCTGCGCGCCTATCTCGGCCGCGCGGCGCGGGAGGTGGTCGATGCCTGAAGCCGCCGACACGATCCTCGAGTTCGAGGCGGTCAACACGTATTACGGCGACCTGCACGTCCTGAAGGACGTTTTTTACACCATTCGCCGCGGCGAGATCGTCAGCCTGCTCGGCGGCAATGCCAGCGGCAAGTCCACCACCATGAAAACCATCATGGGCGTGATCCGTCCCATCAGCGGGCGGGTGATCTTCGACGGCGCCGAGATCCAGGATATCTCCACCGCCGAACGGGTGCGCCGCGGCATCGCCCCGGTGCTGGAGGCGCGGCGGCTGTTCCCGCGCATGACCATCTACGAAAACCTTGAGATGGGCGCTTACACCCGTCCCACGGGCGCCGAATTCGCACAGGATCTGGAGCGCGTCTACACGCTGTTCCCCCGCGTGAAGGAACGGCGCGGCCAGATCGCCGGCACGCTCTCGGGCGGCGAGCAGCAGATGGTGGCGATCGGCCGGGCGCTGATGGCGCGGCCACGGCTGATCTGCATGGACGAGCCCTCGATGGGGCTGTCGCCGCTCTATGTCGAGCTTGTGTTCGACATTATCCGCCAGATCAACGCCCAGGGCACCACGATTTTCATGGTCGAGCAGAACGCCGGCATGGCGCTGTCGATCGCCCACCGCGCCTATGTTCTGCAGACCGGCCGGGTGGTGCTGTCCGGCACGGCCAGTGAGCTGCGCGAGAACCCGGCGATCCGCGAGGCGTATCTTGGCGAACTGCAGGTGCCGGGCGTGCTGTAGCTAAAACTGCAGCTAAAACTGCGGCAGTGCCGGCTGGTCGGTGGCGGTGACCGCGACACCCTCGACCTCCACCAGCCATTCCGGCCGGCACACCGGCGCCTGTACCACCAGCGTCGGCAGGCCGGCGCACCGCTCGTGCAGGCAGTCGCGCACCCGGTCGAAATCGGTGGAGTCGCGTAGATAGACGGTCAGATGCATCATATCGGCCAGCGTCGCGCCGCCGGAACGCAGCAGCCCCTCGACGTTCTCCAGCGTGCGGTGAAGCTGGCGCAGCACGTCCCCGGGATGCACGACGGTGCCGAATTTGTCGATGCTGGCGGTGCCGGAGATGAAATGATGCGCGCGGTCGGCATAGCGCACGCTGGTGCCGCGCTCGAACGTCACGTCGTAGTCATGGGTGGCGCACAGCAGTTCGAAGTCGTTCAGATAGCTGATCTGCTCCGGCGCCAGGCCGAGCACCGAGTATGCATCCATGCCCACCACCTCGTAGCGGTGACCGCAGGCGCCCTCGATGCCGGTGCTGGCGATGTAGTGGGTGTCGCGGGTCAGGCCGTGACGGGTGAAGAAGGCGGTGCGGCTGTCCACCAGGCCCTGGTAGAACACATCCACGCCTTTGACATATAGCCAGGTACGCACGCAATCGGCTTCCAGCGTGCCGCCCTGTTCGGCCAGCGCGGCGGTCAGTTGCGCGAACACCTCGGTGGTTTCGTCGAAGCTGGAGACATTGTGCTCGCGGCGGCCGCTGAGCAGCCTGGTGCTCCAGAGATGCCGCAGCCCGGCCTTGTGCACCAGCACGTGCCGCGGCGACAGCTGGCGCTTGGTCAGGTTGGGGTCGCCGTCCAGATGGTAGGCCAGCAGCGCGATCTTGCGCCCCGGCAGCGGCGGCTGCTGCACCAGTGAGACCGCGACCGGGCCGGCAGCAGGGTCCTGCACCAGGGGACTGGCGTTGACCGCGGCCTCCTGGTTCAGCACGTCGCTGAGCAGAATGCGCCGGAAAATCGCGCTCTCCGGTGCCAGGCCGCGGGCCCGCACGGCCTCCGCATAGATCCGGATCACGCTGTCGAGCTGGCAGGCGAAGTCACCGTCCCCTGCCGGCTCGACGGTGATGTAGTGCTCGGAGCCGCCGGTTTTTCCGGCAAAGCCCTTGGCGGTGCTCGCGAAACCGGGGTCGACGCGCATATCCAAGTCTCGTCTCCTTGCTGTGCTCGATGAGCAACGAACGATTCGCGGCCACGATTGCAGGGCTGGTCGGCCAACGCGCTAGGCCAAGCGGACGGTGCCGCGCTTTGATCCTGATCAATGACATACATGAGGAGAAAACGACTGTGGCCGAGTCGCGGCAAGCAGGAGAAGGAAAGCCCAGGGCTCTGCCGGACCCGCCGCAGGGCGCAGCGCGGCTTTGCGCGTCAGGCCGGTGGCCCATTAACCCCGCGACGTGCGAGAGCAGAAGTCCTCAGGCGGCGACCGGGCGCCCCTGCGCCACCGCCCGGATGATGATCTCGGCGGCCCGCGGTGCGCCGCCGGCCTGCACCGCCTCGGCCTGGAGCAAAGCCGCCGCCGCACGATAGGACGGGTCATCCAGCGCCGCCAGCAACGCGGCGCGCAGACGGCGGACACGGAACAGCCGGCCGGGCACCGCCAGCCCCGCCCCGGAGCGCACCACCCGCGCGGCGATCGCCGCCTGCTCGAAGGCCAGCGGCACCAGCACCGCGGGCACCCCGGCCGCCAGCGCGTCCATCACCGTGTTCATGCCGCCATGGCCGATCAGCGCCGCGGCGCCGGCCAGAACCTCGGCCTGCGGCACGAAGTCGCGCACGATCGGCCGGCCCGGCAATCGGCCGGCTTCCCACGCGTCCAGCCTTCCACCATGGGCAATCAACAGATCGGCGTCGCAATCCTGGGCCGCCCCGGCGATGGCGCGGAACAACCCGGCCCGATGCCCCTGCAGCGTGCCGAGCGAGGCGAACACCAGCCGCCTGCGTCCCCCCCACGACCATGCCGACGGCGGCAGACGCAACGGGCCGACATAATGAAACCCCGCCGGCAGGGCGGCGCGCGGGAAGTCCAGCCCCGGCACCATCTGGCTGAGCTGGGCGATCGGTGAAAACGTGTCGTCCAGATCGCGCTGCGGCAGCCCGTGCGCCCGCGCCCAGTCGGCGATGACGCACGACAGCGGCCGCATGAACAGGTCGTGTACCCGCCAGCCGGCGCGGTTGCGGTTTGTCGCGGCCAGACCGGGGCGCCAGTCCCAGTCGGTGAAGGGCGGCGGCACGCCGGGCTCGCGGTTGACCGCCAGCGCGTTGGCGACCGAAATCCAAGGCAGGCCGAACGCCGCCGCCGCCAACGCGCCGGCCGGCTCCAGCTGGTCCACCACGAGCGCCGTCAGGTCGAGCCGGCCCAGTACCGCCGGCAGCACCTGCAGCAACGAGGCGGTGCGCCGCGCCGTCAGCCGGACCGCCGCGACCGGCGAGAACGGCACCGGACCGGGCGGCGGCAGATCGAGCTGCCGCGTGCCGACACCGGCCGGAGCGGCGGGCGGCGCGCCGGTGTGCAGCAGGGTGGCCCGGTGGCCGCGCGCGCACAGCGCCGCGGCAATTGCCAGCATCGGGTTGATGTGCCCGGCATAGGGCGGCGCCAGCAAGCCAAAATGGGCCACTTGGTCAGGAACTCCGCGGCAGGGTTGGCGGGTGGAAGTCCAGGGCAGGGGCCCTGGCCTTCCTTACGCTGTCCAGCCGAAATGCGGAAACATCCATCCAAGCTCGCGCAGCATCAGCGCATTCATCTCGGGCGTGAACGTGGAGCGCCAGTCCCCGATAACCCCCGCGCGGAAAAACGATCCGTTCTGCACCGCGCCGGGGGCGCGGCCGCCCGACATGGCACCGAATGACGTCCGGGCGACGCACGCCGCGACGACGTCTTCGTCGGCGGCGACGCCGAGGAAGGCGAACAGCTGCGCCGCGACCGGCGCCGGCGCCATATGCATGCGCTCGTACGTCACCAGCAGGCAATCGGCGGGAAACTCCTGCCGCAGCGCCAGCATCGTTCGCGCGCCGTTGTTGAGCGAGGGCAATGCCGAGCCGATGAAGGCGATCTTGGCGGCGTTTTCGTCTTCGCCTGGAGTCGGCTTGTGGAAGAAATGCCACGCGGAGGTCAGCACATCGCGCGGATCGCGCGCAATGGCGATGAGTTTCGCCGCTGGGAACAGGCGTTTCAGCCGGGCGAACAGAAACACGTTCTCGGGGGTTTTTTCGCCGACCGCGCGGTACGCCTTGCCCGCGGACTGGCGCTGCAGCGCCAGCAGCACGGCGGTGCCGAACAGGAACTCGACATCCTCGGCCGCCGGCAGCGGATAGCCGTTCAGCTCGCGAAACACGTTGCTGTTCTTGGCCGCCAGCGCCTGGCTCCGCTCCGCCATCATTTTTTCCAGCGGCGCCGCCAGGTTCTTGCCGAACAGCCCCTCGCCGCGGCAGGAAACCTCGGGATGGCTGTCGAGGAGATATTGCAGCCATGTGGTGCCGGAGCGCGGCGCGCCGCCGACGAAGAACAGCTGCTGCTCCGCCAGTCGGGTGAGGTTTTCCTGCTGTTCGGTCCAGTCCGTCAATACCTCGGTCCTTGTCCCCCGGGGAGCCTCCGGTTCAGGCGCCACGAAGCCGCCGGCGGGCGCGGGATGCGTGCCTGCCGGCGCGGGTTGGTCGGGGCGTCAGGTGTAGGTCACGAGGGTTCCGCCCTCATGGGTAACGCCGCTGACGACCGACGCGGTAACAGGGGCCGTATGGAAGTTGGAATTGACGTAACCGCCGATCAAGGTCAGCTTGGCGACCAGATGGCCCCCGCTGCTGATCGTCAGCGTGGGGCTTGTGTTGTGTCCTGCCGGGCTGAACGACACGGTGGCGCCAGAAATGCCGCCGAGAATGAGATCGTCGCCCGCCGCGAAGCCGCTGATCGTCGCCGAGAAGGCGGATAGATTGTCGATTTCGAGAGTCCCGCCCGTGCCGGCGAAGGTCACCGACTGCCCGGACGAGAGCGTTCCGGCAATCACCGCGTCGCCGCCGCCCGAGAGCGTCAGACCGTGGCTCACGCCGCCGCCGGAGAGCACGTCGAGCGTGCCGCCGCTGATGAGGGTTCCGCCGCTGATCGTTCCGGCGGACGAGATGAACTCCAGGCCTCCGTTGCCGACCACCGTGCTCTGGTCGACACCGCCGGAAAGGACACGCTCCGTGCCGCCGCTCACGATCAGCCCGCTGGTGGTGATGCCGCCGGAGGACACCAGCACGGTGCCACCGCTCACGTTGGTAGTGCCTGCGATGCCGAAGTCGGTCACGACCACGGTGCCGCCGGAGTTCACGATGGTGCCGGCGGCGGTGGCGCCAAAGCCCACCGAGAAGCTGCCCCCGCTGCTCACAATGGTGCTGATGGCATTACCGTATGAGACGGTCTCGGTCCCGCCGCTCAGCGTGGTGTTGTAGCCGTTGCCGAACGTCACGGTCTCGGTGCCGCCGCTGTCCACCACGGTGCTGGAGGTAGTGCCGAGGGTGGCGGTCTCGGTGCCGCCGCTGAGTACCACGGTGCCGGTGGTGGTGCCGTTGGCGGACACGGTTTCGGTGCCGCCGTTGCCGACGATGGTGCTGATGGTGCTGCCACCGGACGAGACTGTCTCGGTGCCGCCGTTGCTCACATAGGTACTGGTGGTCACACCGCCGCCGGACACGACCTCGAATTCCGCCGTTGCTCACTGTGGTGGACAGGCTGCTGCCGCCGGACAGCACGGTTTCGGTGCCGCCGTTGAAGACGATGGCCCCGCTGGTGCTGCCGCCGGCGGAGACGGTTTCGAAGCCGCCGTTGCTGACGTTGGTGCCATCGGCGACGCCGCCGGACGACACGGTTTCGGTGCCGCCGTTCGACACCGTCGTGCCGGTGGTCGTGCCGTTGGCCGACACGGTCTCGGTTCCGCCGTTGCTGACGACTGTGTTGCTGGCGGTGCCGCCGGACAGGATGATCTGTGTGCCACCGCTGCGCACAATGGTGTTGTTGGCCACGCCGCCGACGTACACCGTCTGCGCGCCGCCGCTGCTGATCGTGTCGCTGGTGGCCGTTCCGCTGGAGAACACGTCCACGACGCCGCCGCTGGTCACCGTGGAGTTGCTGACGCTGCCGCCACTCGCGACATAGACGCCGACGCCCGGACCGGCGGTCCCGGTGAAAGTGGTGGAGGTTGTTACGGATCCCCCGGGTATGTTCACGACCAGATCTCCGGTCGTGACAATTTGGCCGGCTGAAGCCAACGTCGTGCCCGAAATTGGTGGCGCCGCCGGGCTCAAACAGCCATCCGCCGGACAGGAGCTTGGTGGCGCTGGCAGTGGCGCCGGGGAACAGGATCTCGACGCTGTTGGCGCTCACGGTGGTGCCGGTGGTCGTGCCGCCGGAGTACACGTATTCGACGCCGGCGGCATCGAGAGTGGTGCTCACGGTGCTGCCGCCGGAGGATACAATTTCGAACCCGCCGCTGCTCACCGTCGTGCTGGTGGTCGTTCCTCCGGCATAGACATACTCGGCGCCGCCATTCAGCACCGTGGCGCTGCTGGTTGTGCCACCGTAGGACACGACCTCGAAGCCGCCGCTGTTCACCGTGGTGTCGAGCGTTTGCCCCTTGAAATACACATACTCGGCGCCGCCGTTGCTGATGGTGGTGCTGACCGCCGTGGCGCCGGAGTAAACATACTGGTTGCCGCCGCTGAGCAGCGTGGTGCTGAGGGCGCTGCCGCCGAAAAACACGTCCTGCTCGCCGTTGTTGCTCACCGTCGTGCTGGTGGCAACGCCGCCGGCGAACACGTCAATGACGCCGCTGCCGCTGACATGGGCGTCTTTGGTGGAGCCGCCGGAGCCGACCAGCACATCTACGCCCGAGGTGACGCTGCCGGAGAAGCTGGTCTTGGAGGTGATGGATTTTCCCGGGTCGTTGACGACCAGAACCCCGGTCGAGACGACATGGGCGCCCGTGACGCTGGTCGTGCCTGTGGCTGCGCCGCCGCCGGCCACGAAGACCCAGCCGCCGCTCGAAACATGCGTGCCGGCGGCGCTGCCGTTGGGGAAAACAACCTCGAGGCCACCGCTTTTCACCGTGGTCCCGCTGGCGGTGCCGCCGTAGTCGACGAACTGGACGCCCCAGGCGTTCACCGTCGTGCCGACGGTTTTGCCGCCGGAAGAAACCGCCTCGAAGCCGCCGCTGTCCACGACGGTCGTGCTGGCCGTGCCGCCGGACGACACCAGTTGCTCGCCGCCGTTGCTCACGGTGGCGCCGATGTCGGTGCCGCCCGCCAGCCCCTGGGCCCCCAGCACATCGTAGCCGCCGCTGCTCACCGTCGTGCGGGTGGCCGAGCCGCCGGACAAAACAACCACGGCGCCGCCGTCGCTCACCACGTTGCCGCTGGCCGTGCCGCCGGAGAAAACGATCAATTCGCTGCCGGCGCCGATCGCTTGATTGTTTACCGCACTCCCGGGCGTGGCGCTGAAGACGGTCATGGCGGAACTCTCCCTGTTAGCCAGTTTCGTGAATACGGCGGACGTGCCCGGCATGGGCGCCGAAGCCCGGCAGGCGCTGGATCACCTGATTGACATGCGCCGCGGTGATCAGACGCGTGCATTCGAACTGCCGCGGCGATCCCGCATGGCGCGGGCACCACAGGAAATCCTTATGGTCGAAACGGTGCCGCGGGTCGTTCCAGCAGCCGTTGCAGGCGTGCCAGTTGATCACCCGGTACGGGGTGGTGAACTCGTTGGTTGGATGCGTGAAGCCGCTGATCATCACCACCGGCACACCGGCCGACCAGGCCAGCCACGCCAGCCCGCTGGACAGGCCGACGAAGGCCGCGGCATGGCGCAGCCAGCGCACCCGCTCCGCCAGCGGCCGGTCGCCGGTTTGGTCTTCCGCGCCGTGCGGAATATGCGTCCACACCATGCCCTGGCCGTGCGCCGGCTGCTGGTCGATGCAGATCACCCGGTAGCCGCTGGCCTTGAGGAAGGCAATCACCTCGCGCCAGCCGTGCGGATTGTTCCACTTCTTGCACTGCGAGGAGCTTTGCACCGCAATGCACACATAGGGCTCCTCGATCGGGCGGCCGTCATCGGGCAGAGCCAGGCGGGCGGCTTCCTCGGCCGGATCGACACCCAGGATGTAGCCGGCGGTGCGGTGCAGCCCGACATGGCGGAAATCGGTCGGCTGCCACACATTCTGCGCATCGTCGAAGAACAGACCAAGGCAATAGCTGGCGTAGACGCTGTCCTGCAGTTTCTGTTCGACCAGTTCCTCGTGGGTGACGAAGCGGATGTCCGGATAGGCGTCGCGCAACAGGGCGATGATCAGGCCCGACATCGCACAGGTCAGCCGGCAGCCGTGCACCTGGCCGAACCTTGCGGCATAGGGAAACCAAGCCAGGATGTCGCCCAGCGTGCCGATCGGGAACTGGATCAGCACCTCGCGGTCGCGCGCGTCGTATTCATGCACGAAAAAAGGCGGCGCCCCAGCCTCCCCGCCGTCCCACACCTCGATGCCGAAGCGCACGAAGAAACGCTTGGCGGAGGCGACAAAGGCGCCCTGGTTCTCGCTCTCGAACAGGATATTGCCGGTGTCGAGGTCGCGCAGCCGGACCCGCCATTTGCCCGCCGCCCGGTTGGGCAGAACAACGCGGGCGCCATGGCTGAAATCGAACCGGATGCCGCGCGGCCCGAACTGGGTCGGCAGTTCGGCAGGCGGCGGGTAGGCCGGCTTCTGGCCGGGATCGGACTCGGCCGGCGGCGGCGCGGGTGCGGCGGCGGCCGGCGTGTCGGCTTGCGGCGGCTCGATCTCCGTCAGCGTGGCGGGGGGCAGCCGATCCGGAATGATCTGGCTATCGTCCATGGCAACGGCCCAACGGTCGGTCGCACCAGATGAAACCGCTTGTCATTGCTTGCCGGTCATGGGCCGCATCTTTGGCCGCATGGGCGCTGAGGGCAGACAGCGAAACAGCAGGCTCGCGGTCGGACCCGGCGCAAAGAGCCGGCCAACGAGACGCGCTCGACGATGTCACTCCCATGCGCTGCCATTGCCCATGCGCTGTTCCCGGCACGCCCAAAAGACACACGGACTCCAATTGAACCCTATGACACAATCGCCGCGCGCGACAATAGGACCAAATTCCGCGTCCATCGCATTTCGTATCAACATATTGTGAAAAAACACCATGTTCGTTGCGGCCACCTTGAAGCCGGCCGATACGCGCGGCCATTACCCGTGCGCGCATTGATGCCGCCGGGCGCGGCGGATGGCAATTGCCCCGGCCTAGTCATAAAGGCTTACATCGCCGCGCCTGCCTTGCGTCCCGGTCGCGCTCGCGCCGCGCGGGCAGGGACTCGTTGCCGCTGACGTGGCCCGCCCTGCGACGGCCCGCCGGCGGGAAGATTGCCGAAGCGGGCCGGTCGCCGGAAGAAACGAGGCGGCGATGATCAGCTCAGCCGGCCGGCGGCAGCGGCCAACTGCCGGGCGGAACTCCCGCCAGGCGCATCGTTGGGATGACTCACTCCGGCATGGACAGGCGGTGCTCGGCCTGTTCGTTGCCGGCGGCGGCGGCGCGCTGCAGCCATTGGCGCGACAGGGTGTGGTCCTGCGTCACCCCCTCGCCCTGGTCGTAGGCTTCGCCGAGGCGCAGCATCCCATCGGTGTCGCCCGCCGCGGCCCCGCGGCGGTACCACGCCACCGCCTCGCGGTCGTTCTGGGTCACGCCCCGGCCCTGCGCATACAGCATGCCGATCGCCGTCATGGCCTGCCCGTTGCCGCCCGCGGCGGCGCGCTGGAAACACGCCAGCGCCCGCGGGAAATCCTCTGCGACGCCGTTGCCGAATTCGTACAGCAGGCCGAGGCGGTACTGCGCCTCCGCGTTGCCCTGATCGGCCGCCTTCTGGTACCAGGCCGCCGCCGCTTTGCGGTCCTGCAGCACGCCGGTGCCACCGAGGTCGTTGATCCGCCCGAGCGTGGTACTGGGCCCCGGCATCGCCCTTCTCGGCCGCCGGGGTCAGCCAGTGCGCGGCGTCCGCGAGGTCGTGCTCCACGCCCACGCCGTTGAAATACAGGTTGCCGAGCGCCACCTGCGCCTTGATGTCGCCCTGGTTGGCCGCCGGCACCAGGGCCGCGAGCGCGGCGGCATAGTCGTGCCGGGCCAGCGCGTCGAGCCCGGTGGCGGTGAGGTCCGCGGCGGTGGGCGGCGGTGACGGCGGCGGCTTGGGGCCTTGGAAGGCCGACGCCACCGCCGAGCCGGCCTCATCGAGCGTCTGGCAGCCTTGCACCAACAGAACGGCGGCCGCCAGCAGCGGCAGGACGGAGAACAGCCGGGGATTCGGGAACACGATGCGCACTCCTGGTCTTGACGGACAAGGGTTTAGCTCCGGCCGGGCAGGCCCGCCAGCAGAGCATTCGGGTATCGGACGGCCAGGGCGGAGCCATGCCCTTCCTGCGCCCCATTGCGCTGCCGTCCCCCGGCGTGACTCCACCCAGGCGCTGCGCTACGTGACGTGATCGCATCTCCCTTTGCGTCAGGATCAAGCTGCCCCATGGCCTCCAGCAACGACATCCGCGCCAGTTTCCTGGATTACTTCGCCCGCAACGGCCACGCGGTGGTGGAGAGCAGCCCGCTGGTGCCGCGCAACGACCCGACGCTGTTGTTCACCAACAGCGGCATGGTGCAGTTCAAGAACGTCTTCACCGGCCAGGAGAAGCGCCCCTACACCCGCGCCACCACGGCACAGAAATGCGTCCGCGCCGGCGGAAAGCACAACGACCTGGACAACGTCGGATACACCGCGCGGCACCATACATTCTTCGAAATGCTGGGAAATTTCTCCTTCGGTGACTATTTCAAGGACCAGGCGATCTTCCACGCCTGGACCCTGGTCACCAAGGATTTCGCCCTGCCCGCCGACCGGCTGCTGGTCACCGTGTTCAGCGAGGACGACGACGCGGCGGCGCTGTGGCGCAAGATCGCCGGCCTGCCGGAGCAGCGCATCGTCCGCATCCCCACCAGCGACAATTTCTGGCGCATGGGCGACACCGGCCCCTGCGGGCCGTGCAGCGAAATCTTCTTCGACCACGGGCCGGCGGTCGCCGGCGGTCCGCCCGGCAGCGCCGAGGCCGATGGCGACCGCTTCGTCGAGATCTGGAACCTGGTGTTCATGCAATACGAGGAGGGGCCGCCCGGCACGCGGGTGCCCCTGCCGCGCCCCTCGATCGACACCGGCATGGGCCTGGAGCGCGTCGCCGCCATCCTGCAGGGCAAGCAGGACAACTACGACACCGACACGCTGCGCGCGCTCATTCTCGCCAGCGCGGAAGCCACCGGCCAGGACCCGGACGGGCCGCACAAGGTCAGCCATCGCGTCGTCGCCGACCATCTGCGCAGCACCGCCTTCCTGATCGCCGACGGGGTGCTGCCCTCCAACGAAGGCCGCGGTTATGTGCTGCGCCGGATCATGCGCCGCGCCATGCGCCACGCCCACATGATGGGCGCGCGCGACCCGGTGATGTGGCGGCTGGTGCCGGCGCTGGTGCGCCAGATGGGCGCCGCCTACGGCGAACTGGTGCGCGCCGAGGCGCTGATCGAGGAAACCCTCAAACTGGAGGAAACCCGTTTCAAGGCCATGCTCGACCGTGGCCTGGGCTTGCTGGCCGATGAGACGGAAAAGCTGGGCGCCGGTGGCACCCTGCCGGGCGAGGTGGCGTTCAAACTCTATGACACCTTCGGTTTCCCGCTCGACCTGACGCAGGACGCGTTGCGCGAACAGGGGCGCGGGGTGGACGTGGCCGGCTTCGAAACCGCGATGGCCGAACAGAAACGCCGCGCCCGCGCCGCCTGGGCCGGATCGGGCGAAGCCGCCACCGACCGGGTGTGGTTCGAGGTCCGCGAGGGCGTGGGCGCCAGCGAGTTCCTCGGCTATTCCACGGAAAAGGCCGAGGCCGAAATCACCGCCCTCGTGGTGGGCGGCCATCCGGTGGGGCGCGCCGAGGCCGGCGCCGAGGTGGCGGTGGTGCTGAACCAGACGCCCTTCTACGCCGAAAGCGGCGGCCAGGTGGGCGACGCCGGCGAGATCACCGCCCCCGGCCTGCGCATCGCGGTCAGCGACACGCAAAAGAAACTGGGCGACCTGTTCGTGCATGTCGGCCGGGTGCTGGAAGGCGAGGCGCTGGTGGGCACCCCGGTGGTGGCGGAGGTGGACCACGCCCGCCGCACCGCCATCCGCGCCCACCACTCCGCCACCCATCTGCTGCACGAGGCGCTCCGCCGCCGCCTGGGCGAGCACGTGATGCAGAAGGGCAGCCTGAACGGGCCCGACCGGCTGCGCTTCGACGTGAGCCAGCCCACCCCGATCACCCGCGACGACCTGGCCTGGGTGGAGGATGTGGTGAACGCCAAGGTACGCGAGAACACCGAGGTCACCACCCGCCTCATGACTCCGGAAGCGGCGGTCGCCGAGGGCGCGATGGCCCTGTTCGGCGAGAAATACGGCGACGAAGTGCGGGTGATCGGCATGGGCGGGCCGGAGGGCAACAAATCCGCCTGGTCGGTCGAGCTGTGCGGCGGCACCCATGTCCGCCGCACCGGCGATATCGGCCTGTTCCGCATCGTCTCCGAAAGCGCCGTGAGCGCGGGCGTCCGCCGGGTCGAGGCGGTGACCGGCGAGGCGGCCCTGGCGCTGGTGGCCGAGAACGACCGCAGGCTGGCCGAGGTGGCCTCGGTGCTGCGCACCGGCCCGGCCGAGGTGGCGGAACGCGTGGCCGCCCTGATCGAGGACCGGCGCCGGCTGGAGCGCCAGGTGGCCGATCTGCAAAAGAAACTGGCCACCGGCGGCGGCGGCGCTTCGGAGGTGGAGGACATCGCCGGCGTGAAACTCGCCGCCCGCAACCTCGGCGACGTGCCGGCGCGCGAACTGAAAACCATTGCCGAGGCGATCGGCAAGCAGATCGGCGAGGGCGTGGTGGCGCTGGTGTCCACCGCCGATGGCAAGGCAAGCGTGGTGGTGGGCGTGTCGCCCGGGCTGACCGGGCGGTTCAGCGCGGTGGAACTCGTGCGGCTGGCCGCGGCGGCCGTGGGCGGCAAAGGCGGCGGCGGGCGCGCGGACATGGCGCAAGCCGGCGGGCCGGATGGGGCTCGGGCGGATGCCGCGCTCGACGCTGTTCGGGGGGCTTTGGCGGGGTAGGAAGCCGGGGCGCTGCCCGGGACCCTGCCAGGGGGTTTGCCCCCTGGACCCCTACCAGGGGCAAAGCCCCTGGACCCACTTAACGAATGGGGTGCGGGGCCTCTCGACCCTCGCTTTCTGGCGGGCCAATGGAGTCGTCACGTCCGGCGGACTGTCGTAGAATGAACGTTCCAGGGAAGCGCCTCTCGCATTCATAAAGGCAGGGCAACGGAATGAACACTCGGTCCTTGTACCGTTTTGCGCTGGCGGGGCTCGTGCTCCCAGGCTGGCTCTTGATCCTCAGTGCGTCGCCCGGTGCCCAACCGCTGCCGGACGCCGCCCAGGTCGAGACCTTCGTCAAACAACTTTATGCACCCAGATCGATGACGAAGCTGAAGCAATACGCCGACCCCCCGCTGGCGGCCCTCATCGACGAGGACGCGCGGTTGACACCCAAAGGCGACGAAGGCGCCCTCGATTTCGATCCGTTCTGCAATTGCCAGGACGACACCGGCTTGCAGGTCCAGGTAGTCGTCAGGTCCGTCACGCCGAAGGCAGCGACGGTAGACGCCAACCTGACCTTCAGCGGCAATACCGAACATCACAAAGACAAGATTACCTACCATCTGGTCATGTTGGATGGGGCTTGGCGTATCCACGACATGACGTCAAAAGATGTCAAGAGCCTGAGGCAGCTGTTCGTAGACTCAAATGCCCAAATGGTGCGCATGGGATGTCCCGCACGTTGTTGAAATTTGTATGACTTCCATTGCTAATATACTCTAACGCGATATGGCCCGACTGACTTTGACCCACTTCAGACACACGATAAACTGGATTATCACGTGCAAAACGGGACGCAAGGGGAAACGGAATGACGGGGGGAGATTGGGTGCGGGTGAGTCCGGGGGGCAACAGACGCCTAGGCCGCGAGGGAGGGATGCACCGATAATCGTGGGGTGAGGAACTGGAAGCCCCCTCCGTCGATGCTGCAAAATTTGGAACTCGGCGCTACAATCGCCAACCTTTGCCAGCAACTCGATAAAAGCCCTCTCCGAATTACGTATGCCGCTCGCAAATATGCGCGCCGTATCAATCGCAATAAGTTCCGTCGCATCATAAACCTGTTGTCGTCTAATCGGATCGGCGCGGCCAGCTTGAATATCATCTCCAATCAGCATTTGGAAATTGTGTCCTTTTCCCATATCGAAGCCAAAGTAGTTCTTGATCTCAATTATGTGGGCCTCGTCCTGAGTTCTTCCGAAATTAAAATGGACACCACCTAGAGCGTTTGCATGCATCTTGATCACGTCTGCTCGTGTATAAAAGCGCTCCTTCCAAAAGAACATTTTCTGATCAAAGAAGCTGCTTGCTTTTTGTGGGGTCGGCTCATTGGAGTCCATCTCAATTCGAACTGTTGGCATTCCGTCAGACCCAATATATTTATGCGCCAACTGTGCCATCCCAACGGCAATTTGCTTAAAAGCTATAATTCCCATCCAATGCTCGTATATCCCGGCTTGGCAAGCCTTAATTTTGTTAACACTTACAATAATTTGAAACTCAACTTTTTGTGGGAAGATCAGTTTTTGTGCCTTAGAGCCCGTCTCGGAACTCAAGGGGAACGACCGGAATGCAAGCATTTTCAGATGTGTAAGCTCCAGCCCGCCTGCAGCCCCGCTGCCGCGGACCAGGGCCGAACCAAGCAAGTCAATGGGTTGCGTCCGTTCCGATAAAGTTCCGAGACGGGCTCTTAAAGAAAAGGCCTTCTGCGATCCATCTGCACAAAATTGGCACGAATATTGTGCACGCGGCTGAAGGCTTGGGGGCGCCTACCAAGAATTGGTCGTCTAAAATGCCAACATCGTCGAGCAACTGTTGAATAAGCTCTCTCTCATCTGATGTGATTGCCGAATTCATGTGTCAACTACCATGCATTCGATGCAGCGGGCGCGTTCGTGGCGATGTCTGCGCATCGGCAGCGGAGCTGGACTGCGGTCGGTCCTGGCTCCCCTCGTCGCCTCGCAGAACACCTGGCCCGTGCCAGCGGCCCGGAGCTGGCGCACACTTCCAGCCAGGCGGTGTATTGGGCCTGTAGCGTCGCCAATTCGGCGACGGCATCACGCCAGCGCTGGGCGCGGCTGCGCAGGTCGGCCGGGCGGCGGATGCGGATGACGGGCTTGCCGGCGGCGCGGGCAGCCCGGCAACGGGCCTGGCGTTCGGCGTCGGTCATCGGCTTGTCGCCGATCGGCTTGCGCGGCATGGTCCACTCCGAACCGTGACGTCACGATATAGAGGACATGCTGAACAGCTCAGGCACGGTGCCTGAAGCGCCAGCTGTCGTTGCCGGTCTCGATGATGTCGCAATGATGCGTCAGCCGATCGAGCAGGGCCGTGGTCATCTTGGCGTCGCCGAACACCGACGGCCATTCGGCAAAGGTCAGGTTGGTGGTGACGATGATCGAGGTGCGCTCGTACAGGCGGCTGACCAGGTGGAACAGCAGCTGGCCGCCCGACTGGGCGAACGGCAGGTAGCCGAGTTCGTCCAGCACAACGAGATCAAGCCGGGTCAGCTGATCGGCGATGCGCCCCTGCCGCCCCGCGCGCGCCTCTGCCTCCAGCCGGTTGACCAGATCGACGGCGGTGTAGAACCGCGCCCGTGCGCCGCCGCGGATACAGCTGCGCGCGATCGCGACGGCCAGGTGGCTCTTGCCTGTGCCGGTGCCGCCGACCAGCACCGCGTTGCGCTGCTGCGCCAGCGTGCCGCCGCTGGCGAGTTCCTGTGAGCCTGAGCGCGCAAAGTGAGGGTGATTTCCCGACAAATTGATCACGGTATGTGATGGGCGCTGCGCCGCCGCCCTCACCGAGCGTGAGCAGCGCGGGTCCCGGTCTCGGCTGATCAGGCCGGCGTATCGGCGCCGGGTGGGTCGAGCCGATCGATGAGCTTCTGGAAGACGGCTTCGAACTCCGGATCGTAGTCGTCAGGGTGGGCGCGGATGACCGCGATGGCCTTACGATAGTACTCGGCTGCCTGGCGGTGATCGCCGCGTGCCTCGCAGACCATGCCGAGACGGTCGTAGCCGTCATGGACGTTGGGGAAGCGGGCGAGCAGATCGTGAGCGGCGCGTTCGGCTTCGTCGAGTTTGCCGGCGCGGACGAGGTTGGCCGCGGCGTTGGAGGCCTCGGTCAGTTCGTCGGTGTCGTGGTCACGGATCTGGAGATACCTGGTGAACCCCGGCCGACGTGGCGGCGCTGCGGCTGCCTGGGCGGCGCGTGCGGTCGCGGCGGCGGCCTCGTCGCGGGCGAGGCAGCACTGCTTGGTACTTCTTGCCGCTGCCGCAGGGACAGGGATCATTCCGCCCAGTCTTGGCCATCTCGCCAACGCTATGGAGAAGGATGTCATCCTTGTACCAAGCCCTGCTGAACGACGCCAGATTCCATCAGCAATTGCTCGACTTCGATCGCGACATAGCAACCGCCGCCCGGGAGGCGGGCTGTAGCGAATGCCACGGCGCACTGCATTCGGCGCGGTTCGACCGCAAGCCGCGCGGGGTTCCGGCCGGACTGGGTGACGATTACTGCCAGCGTTTCAGCTGCTGCTGTGCGGTGGACGGCTGCCGCACGCGGGCGACGCCGCCATCGCTGCGCTTTCTCGGCCCCAAGGTCTATCTCGCCACGGTGGTGACGCTGGCCACCGCGATGCAGCAGGGGGCGACGCCGCTGCGTGTGCAGCGCCTGTCGGCGGAACTTGGCATCGACCGCCGCACGCTTGGGCGCTGGCGCAAATGGTGGCTGGAGACCTTTGCCGGCCCGTTCCGGCCGACCGTCATGGCCGCCTTCATGCCGGCGCTCGATCTGACCGGCGTGCCGGCCACGCTACTTGACCGCTTTGCCGGCGATCTCGCGGAGAAGCTGAGTTGCCTGCTGCGCTTTCTTGGCCCGTTGACTGGCGGGGCGGCGGCGAGGCGGGCTTTCTGAGGGACCGCAACGACCCGCAGAGGATGCCCGTCGCCGTCCGGCGGTAGCCACCGTTACCGTCCGACTCCGCAACTTTCTGGAGAGCGGGCATGGCGGACAAACCCGGATTGCGGGTGCATGAGCGCTGGGCGCGATTGCGTTTCTCGGTGATCGGGCAGCTGCTGGCTGCGCCGCCGGAGAACGGCGCCCTGCGGGCAGCACTGGAAGACCTGGCGGCCCGCGAGTGGCGCCATCCGACGACTGGTGGGCCGGTCCGCTTCGGTGTGTCGACCCTTGAGCGCTGGGACCATCGTGCCCGCAACGAGCGACAGGACCCGGTCGCCGTGCTGCGGCGCAAGCGGCGCGTGGATGCCGGCGAACAGGCGTCGATGACGACGCAGCTGCGTCAGGCCCTGCTCGCCCAGTACGACGCGCACAAGAGTTGGAGCGCCAAGCTGCATCACGACAACCTGGTTGCGCTGGCACAGACCCGCTCCGAGTTGCGGCCGGTCCCGTCCTACACGACGGTGCGGCGGTTCCTGCGCACGCACGGCCTGAGCAAGCGGCGTCCGCTGACGACGCGGCAGTCCGCTGGCGCGCTGGCAGCCGCGGCCCGGCTCGATGCCCGCGAGGTGCGCAGCTACGAGGCTGAATATACGAATTCACTTTGGCACTGGGATTGCCATTTTGGATCCAGAAAGGTGCTGACCTCCCGTGGCGTATGGGAGACGCCTGTGCTGTTCGGCGTTCTCGACGACTACTCCCGGCTGGCCTGTCATCTGCAATGGTATCTTTCAGAGGCGGCTGAGAATATCGCCCATGGCCTGTCGCAGGCGATGCAGAAGCGCGGCTTGCCGCGCGCTGCCATGAGCGACAACGGCGCCGCCATGACCGCCACCGAGATCAGCGAAGGCCTCGCCAGGCTCGGCGTTCTTCATCAAACCACGCTGCCGTACAGCCCGTACGTCAATGGCAAGCAAGAGACCTTCTGGGGGCAGATCGAAGGCCGTCTCATGGCAATGCTGGAAGGCGTCGATGATCTGACCCTGGCAAAACTCAACGAAGCGACACAGGCCTGGGCGGAATACGACTACAACCGCCAGCGCCATTCCGAGATCGACGACACGCCACTCGCTCGCTTCCTTGCCGGTCCCAACGTCACGCGGCCCTGCCCGGATGCAGCAACGCTCCGGCTGGCCTTTACCCGCACCGAGCGGCGCACCCTGCGCAAGAGCGACTGCACCGTTACCATCGAAGGTCGCCGCTTCGAAGTCCCGAGCCAGTATCGGCATCTTTCCATGCTGGACGTCCGCTACGCCGCCTGGGACCTCACCGAAGTCCACCTCGCTGACCTGCACACCGGCAAGGTCCTCTGCCGTCTGTTCCCGCAGGACAAGACCGGCAACGCCAACGGTCGGCGCCGAACCTTGCAGCCGATCGCGGCCGGTTCCGTCGCCGCGCAACCCGCCAGCGCACCGCCGGCACGCGGCATGGCGCCGCTGCTGCAACGCCTGATCGACCGGCAAGCGGCGACCGGTCTGCCGCCGGCCTACCTCCCCAAGGATGAAGGAGAGGACACGTGAACAAGAAACTGCTCGCCCTCTATGGCCTCAAGTGGAACCCGTTCGCCCCGGGCGTGCCGGTCGAGGCGTTGCACGTCACCGCACGCGTCGAGTTGTTCTGCTGGCGTGTGCGCCAGCTTGTGGGCGAAGGCGGCTTCGCTCTTGTCACCGGTGTGCCCGGCACCGGCAAGTCGGCTGCTTTGCGCGTCCTCGCGGCCTCGCTGGCGGCGCAGCGTGACGTTAAGCTCGGCGTGATCAGCCGCCCGCAGGCCAACATCGCCGACTTCTACCGCGAGATGGGCGACCTGTTCGGCGTCGAACTGCAGCCGCACAACCGCTGGGCCGGCGCCAAGGTGCTGCGCCAGCGCTGGCAGGCCTATATCGATGCCACCCTGTCCCGGCCCGTGCTCATCGTCGACGAGGCGCAGGAAATCCAGCCCGCCGTCCTCGCAGAGTTGCGCCTGCTGTCGTCCGCCGAACTCGATTTGCGCATCCTGCTCACCGTCGTGCTCGCCGGTGATGGCCGCCTCGCCGACCGTCTGCGTTCCGACGAGTTCCTCCCTCTCGACAGCCGCATGCGCGTGCGCCTGACGATGGAACGCGCCACGCCGCAGGACCTGCAGGAATGCCTCCGCCACGCCCTGCAGCAGGCCGGCGTGCCGACGCTGATGACCGCCGAAGTGATCGCCGCCCTCTGCGACCATGCCCAGGGCAACCTGCGCGCGCTGATGATCATGGCTGACGAACTGCTCGTCGCCGCTGCCCAGCGCGAGGCCCGCCAGATCGACGAAACCCTGTTCTTCGAGGTCTGCGCTGCCGCCACCGCCGGCGAGGCCAAGGCAGCGATCCGGCGCCGGCGATGACCGCGCTTGCCGTCCAGCCGGCGCATCGCCTCGCCGATCGCCCCGAGCAACAGCACTGGCTGGTCACCGGCCTGTGGGCCGACGAAGCCGTCGGCATCATCGGCGGCGAACCGAAGTGCTGCAAATCCTTCCTGGCGTTGGACCTCGCCGTCGCGGTCGCCGCCGGCTCTCCCTGCCTGCGCCGCTTCCCGGTGCCGCGCCCCGGTCGCGTTCTGCTCTATCCCGCCGAGGACGCACTGCACATCGTCCGCCGCCGCCTCGACGGCATCTGCGCGGCCGCCGGTCGTAGCCTCGACACGCTGGATGTTCAGGTGATCACCGCGCCGAGCCTGCGCCTCGATCTCGATACCGACCGCGGCCGTCTCGACCAGACCGTCGCCGCCCTGAAGCCGCGCCTGCTCGTCCTCGATCCGTTCGTCCGCCTGCACCGCATCGACGAAAACGCCAGCGGCGAGGTCGCGCCGGTGCTCGCCTTCCTGCGCGACCTGCAGCGTCGCCATGCGGTCGCCGTTGCCGTCGTCCACCACGCCAGAAAAGGGGCAAGCTCCATGCGTGCTGGCCAGGCGCTTCGTGGCTCCTCCGAGTTCCATGCCTGGGGCGATTCCAACCTTTACCTTCGCCGCGACGGCAACGACCGCATCGTGCTCACCGCCGAGCACCGCGCCGCCGCCGCCATCCCCAGCGTCACCCTGGCGCTCACTCAGCGCGCCGATGCCCTCGCGCTCGAGCCTGTCCAGCCGCACCAGGAACCGGACCCCAACCCCACACCATCGTCTATCGACGAGCGCATCGCCGCGGCCCTCGCGGACGCCGATCGACCCCGCCCGTTCGCCGAGCTGCGCGCCTGCTGCCGCATCCGCACCGCCACCCTCTACGCGCGCCTCGCCGCCATGACCGCCACCGGCCGCATCGTCAAAACCGGCGACGGCTATCGCCTCGCCGGTCACTGACCGGCGTCAGCGGCCGCCAAGCCTCAGCGCCGCTCCCGGCGGCGCCAGCTTCGCCGGACAGCCGGCCGGCGGGCAGGCCACACCCGCCTCTTCCGCTTCCCGCTTCCCAGCACCCCTACAGAAGTCGGGAAGCGGTAGCGGGAAGACCATCAAAAACCGCGCTCAGAACCCCATCAAAGAGCGCGATCGCTCTCACCTGCACCAGCGCCGCGTTCACCGGCGTGCCGGTGAAGTCGAACTGCGCCAGCTCCTTGGCCAGCGGCAGGTGCGCCGCGGCGATCTGGTAGCGGACCGAGCGCGCCTGTTTTTCGGCGATCTCCGCCTTCAACAGATCGCCGATGATGCGTGCCACAGAATGCTGGCGCTTGATGCCGTTCGTGACGACCTCGTCGTAGGCGGGACGCATTCCGGAGAGCTTCAGCGTGCTCATCATCTCGAGAATCTCAAGCCGTTCCATTGTGTAGGCTCCTCAGGCTGTCGTAACGGGCGCAGTCCGCGACGGGCACGTGACGCAGGCTCAGCGCTTCGGGGGTGATCACCGTCACCGCCGGTTGCGGCTGCCGCTGGCGGGACAGCGCGTTGAGAATGACGTCACTGCTGAACACGCCGGCGGCCAGCGCCTCGGCACAGGCCGCCTCGACCGCCGCCAGGCCGTCGGTCAGCACGGCGTTGAGGATGTCGACCATCTGGCGGTCGCCATCGTCCACGCCAGCCAAGTTTCTGGCGGACCCGCCCAAGCGCGCCGGGCAGCACCCAGGCCTTGAACGGCGCGCCGTTGCGCAGTGCTCCCGGCTTGCGCGCCAGCACGGGCACGTAGTGCCACGGGTCATAGACGGTCCGCCCGCGACCGAAACTGCGCGCATGCTCGCCGACGATCTGCCCGTCCTGGCGGATGACGATCCGCTCGGCGTAGGCGTGCACCTCGACCGGGCGCCCGACCGCTGCGGCGCTCACTGAGTAGCGGTTGTTATCGAAACGGACGAGGCAAGTCTTTGACACCGATGCCGTCTGGGCATGGAACCCATCGAACGGTCCCGCATACTGAACCAGATGCGGCCGTTCCGCTTCGAACGCCTGCGAGATTGTCTGCGTCTTGTCTTCAGGATGCGCGTGCGCGCGGGCATGAACCACGCACTGGTCCAGCAGCCAGGCATTCATTTCGGCAAAGTTCTTGAACCGCAGCCGCGGCTTGAACAGCCGCTCGCGCATCACGCCGACTTGGTTTTCGACCTGGCCCTTTTCCCAGCCCGAAGCCGGTGTGCAGGCCACCGGCTCCACCAGGTAATGGCTGCACATGCGGGCAAAACGACGGTTGAAGACGCGGTCACGGCCAATGAACACCGTCTCCACTGCCGTCTTCATGTTGTCGTAGATGCCGCGCGTGCAGGCGCCGCGGAAGAACGCGAACGCTCGTTCGTGCGCGTCGAACACCATCTCCTGGGTCTCGCGCGGATACGCCCGCACAAACGGCATCCGGCTGTGACACAGCCGGACCTGCGCCACTTTGACCGTCACCGTCACGCCGTCCAGCACGACGATCTCTTGCGACCAGTCGAACTGGTAGGCCTCGCCGGGCGCAAAACTCAGCGGGACAAAGGCAGGCGCTTCGCTGCTTCCCTGCGCACGCCGGTGCGCCCGGCTGTAGCGGCGCACCGCGTCATAGCTGCCGCTGTAGCCCGCATCCCGCAGCGCCTCGAAGATCCGCATCAAGGTCAGCCGCTCGCGCACCGCCTTGGCCGCGTTCTCGTCCAGCCGACGTTCCAGTTCCGCCGTCCAGACGCCCAGCTTCGGGCGCGGCTGCTTCGCCCGCGCATACCGGGATTCCGTCGACCCCGACCGGATCACACGGCGAACCGTGTTCCGTGAAACCTTCAGTTCCCGGACGATCTGACCAATCGATCGGCCTTGGACAAAATGCGCGCGCCTGATCCGGGCAATCGTCTCCACAACCAGCATCCCCTCGGCTCCACCTGCCCCAAAGCAGGCGGCGTGATCTCACCAGGAAGGGGGGGGTCAATTTTGGACGCCGATCACCCCCTAAGCTCGGCTTTTCGCCATCCATTTCTTGATCCCACCGGTTCGGCGTAGCGTCGGGTGGCGGAGGTTTTGAGTTGTCAGGCGGCGTAGCACACGGTGTCGACGAGACTGTGCAGGAGAGTCGTGGGAATTTCGATGACGTCCTTGCCCGGCCGGGACATTGAAAAATGCGGTGGGCACCAAAGTGCCCGGCGGACCGCGGCGATGGCATCGCTGAAGGTGGGCTCCTGCTTGGCGTACCAGGCAGCCCCGCGCGGGCGCAGGGCGGTGGTCGGTGCCCGCATCAATTGGTCGGCCCATAGCGTCACCAGCGAGAACAACCCAAGCAGTGCGGGGGTGGTGCGCAGGATGGCCAGGTCCGACCATTGCCGCTGGGTCTCGACGCCGAGATGGCGACGGACTTCCTGAAACGTCGTCTCCACCCGCCAGCGCGAGACGAAGCAGTTGAGGATGTCCGCCGGCGTGTCGTCGAGGTTGGTGCTGAGGAAGGCCTGCGGCTCGCGCTGGCCGGACGGGTCGCGCACCAGCACCCAGCGGATGGGCGCCGGCGGCAGGCCGGCATGGTACCAGACCGCGGTGCCGGAGACGATCTCGACCAGCCTTGTCTCGCCGCCATACCAGTCGGTCACCTGTAGCTTCGTCCAGGCGGTTGCTGGGTTTTCCAGGATGGCGCTGAGCTTCGGCAGACGCTTGCCTTTCAGCGGCGCACGACCGCGCTGGCCGGGCCGGCGAGGCGGGGCCGGCGCGAACAGGTTTGCATCAAGCCGCAGGCGAGTGATCAGACGGACGTGACGGCGGACCGCGGCGATCAGTTCGAGGGTGGCGAAGCTGCTATCGCCGACGATGGTGATGCGGCGGCCTGGCAGCCAGCGCCGCGTTTGCAGAATTGCCTGGATTGCCCAGCGGGTCAGCGGCTTGTGGCGCCGGCCCCGTTTCTCGTTGCTGCGTTGGGACGGCGCCAGGATGGTCAGGAACGGCAGCGCCCAGCGCCGCTTCGCCCACGGCACCGGCAGCACCACCATAAGCGACAGCCAGCGCAGGCCGCTGGTCTTGACGAAGAAGCCGCGCGAGGAGCGCACCGGATCGCGGTAGATGCCGCGGGCCGCGATGTTCGGCCCCCAGCGCCGCTCGATGGTGTCGTCGATGCCGATCACCACCTCGCCAGTCGGCAGCAAGGCGTCGAGCAGATGAACGAGCAGTCTGCGTGCCATGGCGTGCGAATTCCAGCGCGCCTCGCTCAGGACTTCGTGGAAGCGGCCGAAGCCCGGTTGGTCGGCCAGCCCCATCACCCGCAAGGCGGCGCTGACCGTCCGCTGGCCTGGTGCCAGCACCGCGCCGGCCACCAGGACCAGCACGCGCTGCCAGACCGGCGCGGTGAAACAGTCGCGGAATGGCACCAGCCAGGTCACCAGCAGCGACGGCACGGTGATGCCGCCGGAGGAAATGGGGGCGGCAGGGATGCGATCGGGTGTCATCGAATCCGTAGAATCGAACGACGCCCGTGTCGCAAGCCGCGCCGTTGCTTCGCTCATTCGTGGCGATGCGCCGTCCCCAGGCCACCTATAATATAGTGTGCATGACCGACGGCATCGTCCAGCGCATCGAGCGCTTTACCTTCAGCCGCGGCGCTGTGCTGGTCGAGCGCCGCAACCGCGGCTACTCGCTCTACCACGCCGCCTCCGGGGCGCCGGTCGCACGCCTGCGCCCGAACGCCGACAACGATCGCGTCGAGGTGCTCTACTGGTCACTCAAGAAGGAATGCTGGTCACCCACCGGCCCGTTCGGCCGCACCGTCCTGCCGCTCGAAGACGCCCTCCGCTTCATCGCCACCGAGGATATCTTCTGGGCGCTGGTCTGATGCGCACGTGGAATCACCGGCGGAAAGTCAAGCTAAGGGGGGTCAATTTTCCACGCCGGTTCACATGCCGCCATCCTGTTGCAGCGGCGCGGCATCGATGTTTCGGCACACCGGGCGGCGCAACTGACGGCGCAGGATGTCCGCCATTCCGACCTGATCCTGACCGCGACGGCAAAGCATAAGGCCGGCGTGATCGCGCAGTTTTCCGAGGCCGCCAGCAAGACGTTCACGCTCTCGAAATACGCCACCGGCACCATGAATGACGTGGTCGACGCCTACGGCCAGCCCATGCCGGTCTACGAGCAGGTGTTCAGCCAAATCAGCGGCTATTTGCCAGCGGTGCTGGAGAAGGCAGCGAAGAAATAAGGTTCCGACCACACCATCGGCGCCAGGCTGGGCGGACCCGGACAGCCACGGTTTTGCCAAACGGATCACGCAGGAACGGAAGGCCGCCGAAGCTCCCTTAGCCGTATCAGCATGGCCAGCGTGCGCTCCAGCTTGCGATCCAGGTGGGTTTCGTACCGCGCGGTCACGTCCAATCGCGGGGAGGCATATGCAGTGCCAAATAGCTGCTCCCGAATTGCGTCGCGGTGCTCAAGCGCGGCAATCGGTCCGCGGTACCACTGCGTCCAGTGGCGGCGAATCCAGGCCGCCAACGCCTCGACCGTAGGCTTATAGACCAGACCATCGGCGGGCGGGTCTTCCAGGCATTCCAGCCATTACGAACGCGTGTCCTCGCTCAACGCCGCCACGGCGCGCGCGCGTACGCCCCCGATTCCCCTGCGGCGAGAATGCCCTCCGCCTTGCGGGTCATCGCCTGGTCGCGCTTCAGATTGCGCAGCTCGCGCGCCGTGTCTGCCGGTGTCGCGGTGACAGCTTGCGGGACGTCGGCCTCGATTTCGTGCTTGCCGATCATCGGAAAGAGCGCGGCGTCCGCAAGCTGCTCAGAGGTGTAGGTGCTGCTGGCTTCCCTGCGCAGCCCGTCCCGGTAAATCGCGGCCTCGGCCAGTCGCAGCCGGCGCTTGCGCCAGACAATTCCGGCCAGTTCTTCAACCAGATGTTCTTCGGTCGGCCCCTGCGGCACGTGCTCCGCGGCCAGCGCGTCCAGGAGAGCTTGGTACTCGCGCCGATCCTCCCACGGCAAGACCGCGTGGCGGGACAGCACACCATGCTGTAGTGCGTTGAAGCGCGTCGCCTCGTAGCTGGCGCTCGGCACGACGGCGGAGAGCGGCGGCACGGCATTCATGGTTGCATCCTTCTGAGCTGCTGCGATTTTTCTATCCGGGTCACAAAACGCTCTGCCCCTGCGATGAACGCCACGTTCAAGCGGTCCTCGCCATCCTCGATCTTCTGCACGACGCGGTTATATGTCCGCCATCGCATCCACTTGGGGCGCTGGGGCAGAATTCCGTCAGGACCGTCGTACTCCGCGCCTCACTTCTGATGCAGGCGGGCCAAGTTACGGTGTGCCCGGTCTATGGGTCCGCCACGCTGCGATCGATACCCAAGTCGGTAGCAGCGTCTGCACGCAAACAATCCTCCGGCTCCATAGAGTTTCGTAACCTGTCGGCCACAGTACACACCGTTTGCGGAGACATCGCAGAAGAACCAGGGACGCTCACCGCCAAACCGGTAAGGCGTCCAGCGGATCGGCACACGCTGGTGAACCGTCTGCCAATCGGTCCCGGCGACCTTGATTGCGGATTCCAACGCAAGGCGGCCACCTATTCCGATCGCATCGCGGCCACCATTCCAATTTGATGGCGGCCACCATTCCGATCTCATGGCGGCCAGGCTGGCGTCGTCTCGAAGGTCGGTTTTGGTCATGTCATAGGGGGGCTGTCCGGGTCAAGCGTCAGGGCGCTGCTTGCGTCAATGCCGCTTGAAGATGTCGACAGGTGAGAACTCGCTATGGCGGTTTAGTCGCGTCCGTAGCCACGTGGCGGCTCGATGTCGGCAAGTTCCGTCAGGTCGAGATCGACGATTGCCTCAAGAGCCTCGGCGGTTGGGCTGTCGCTCAGACTGTCTGGGAGCGCGGCAAGCCACTTGGCATACTCTGCTTGTAGTGCAAGCAACTCGATAACCGCGTCGCGCCAACGCTGAGGGCGGCTGCGGCCAGCGGGCTTGACCCGCGGGCTTGACCCGCGGGTCGGCTCGTCGGCGGGTTCGTGGCTGCTCCGGCGGCGGCGGCGTGCAGCCGGCGGCTTCGCAGGCGATCGGCATGGTCGTGACTTCCGTTACGTCACGCGTTGCAAGCGGAGCGGCCGCCATCGATGCCGGCGCGTCGCCGCCGCCGGCGGACACCTCGGCCGGCGCTTCGGGAGCGTCCATCAGGCAGCCGCCGGCTTGCGCCGGCTCTCCCCTTTGAGGTCGATGCGGTGGGCGTTGTGGACGACACGGTCGAGGATGGCGTCGGCGAGGGTGGGATTGCCGACGATTTCGCACCAGTGGTCGACCGGCACCTGGCTGGTGATGATCAGCGAGCGTGCGTTGTAGCGGTCCTCGACGATCTCCAGCAGGTCACGGCGCTGCTCGGCGGTCAGCGGTTCCGGCCCCCAGTCGTCCAGGATCAGCAGATCGGGCCTTGGCGAGTTGCCGCATGAGCCTGGCGTAGCGGCCGTCGCCGCGCGCCAGGGCCAGTGCTGAGAACAGCCGTGGGCAGCGCTGGTAGAGTACAGATAAGTTGTCGCGGCATGCTTTGTCGCCCAGTGCGCAGGCCAACCATGACTTCCCGGTTCCGCATTTGCCGGTGATCAGGCAGTGGCGGTGCTCGCGGATCCAGTCGCAGTTGGCCAGGCGCAGGAACAGCGTCCGGTCGAGACCCCGCGGCGTGCGGAAGTCGACGTCCTCGACGGTGGCGGCGCGCCGCTGCCTCTACCCCCAACGCCGTGCAGGTCAGCAGGCACTTCGCGCCTGCGTCAGCAACTCATCGGCCAACATCGCCGCCCGCCATCCGCACCTGGGAGGCGGAGCGGACCGTGGCCGGACGCAGGGCGGCCAACCCAAGCAATTGCGCAGTCGGCGTCGCCTTGGTTCGCGAGATCATGAGTGCGCTTTTCCCCGGATCAGGCGCCATGGCCGATTCGGACCGTGCGTGGTAGCGTTGGCGGGCTGGTATTACCCGAACGGTAGGAAGCCAGCGAGCGCAATGCGCTCGCATCGCGCGAAAAGGTTGCCATAAACCTCTCGTCTAAGTTGTGACTGCCGATTGAATGTGGCTGTCGATCGCACTTTGTCGAACTACCCGGCCAAATCGTTGGCTCTAATCAGCGATTTGGCCGGGTATAAAACGGGGTATCTGCCGATCAGATCGGCAAATTATATCAGACATACAAGTTGTTGGCCAAAAAACGCGCCTGACACCCCGTCCGCCAATCTCTCTCCATACGCAATGGAAAGACGCGGTATTCTCGGGTGGACAGATTTTTTACCCCCAAACCTACCCCCAAGATCGCGCTCGCTAGCCCGCCCCGAACGCCGCGCGGATCAGATCGCCTCCCCCACATCATCCGCTGCAGCACGTCCAGCGCGCAGCATGGCTGCACGTACAGCGGCGGTGCGGCCGTGCCATCGCGCCCGGCCCGATAGGCGGCCCATCCCCGCGGCACCAGCCGCGCCAACTCGGGCAACGGGACCAAGCCGTAGCCTTGCCTCAGCATGCGCTTGCAGGTTCGGACCAGCCGCACCGTTTCCGTGCCCTCACGGGAGTACCGCCCATGCCGGAAGTTACCGTGCCGGTGAACTACGAGTGGGAAGGGGGTCTGGCGCAGTGCCCGGAACGCCGCCCACCCTGTCGGGTTGTTCCGTCTCACAACTCGGCTTCCTCGTCCGCCGGCCAGAGCGCATCGCCCATCGCCGCGACATGCGGCGCGGCATCGAGGAAGCGGACCACCGCCCAACTGATGCATGCCTTGTCGCGCTCGCCCACGTCCAGCAGCGCCAACCGTTCCAGCGCCGCCAGGTGCCACGGCGAGACTTCCACCGGCACCAGGACCCGCCCATGCCGCCGCCGGTCACGATAGGCTTCGGTGCGGTCGCGCGCCATCTGGGGTTGCTGATCAGCTTCCGTCATGGCGTAGCCTGATTGCCCAATATTCGCCGCTATTTTTATGCCACAGGACGATATGCGATGCCCGCGGCATAGGCTTTCGCAGTTCAATTTCGCCCACAGCCTTCGCGATCGGGGCCTGCACTTTCATTTCAGCACCTCGCGTGTCATCCGTCGCAGCGTCGCCATCGCTCGGCGCAATTCTGCCAACTCGGCCGAATAGCGGCCGTGTTTCGTCCGTGCCTTTCGGACACGCGCAACACCTTCGTCCGTCCGCGGCCCGGTGCTAGCGCCGCCGTGCATCCGGCAGCGACCGTTCGGCATTGCCGGCGACTGGCACGGGTTCCCGCTGCGTGTCCGCGCCCCACAGCGGCGGGAAGACTGCGCCAACGGGAGTGTCGTGCGCCAGTCGGGCAGGCGATGCATGGGGTTCACCCGCCGATCTTCCTGCATCCCCACCCCCTCCCCCGGTCGGTGCGCCGGGTCCGACAGCGCCGACGATGGCCTTTCCGCCTGCGTGCACGTGGACATGTTCGACGGTCACTTTCTGTTGTCCGCCCTTGCCGCGCTTTCGGTCGAGCGCCGACAGCAATTCGGTGAAAGTGCGGGACATGTTCGCTGCTGATTTACGATATGCCTGCGCAACTTCAAAATGCTGCTCCGGGATCATCGCGCGGCGGCTGCATTCCATTGCCGAAAGATGCATCGCCATTGCCTGGGCGGCGAACATGCCTTCAATCTCATCGGCCGCCTTGAATGCCCTCAAACCGGAGATGACCATCAATAGAGTATTGTCTTGAAGGTCTGTCGCCAGGTTTTTCGGCAACCAGGCCGCGCTCAATACCGCATTGGCAATCTGGTGGTTGAATTGAGAGACCGCCGAGCCGCCGATGCTTTTGAAAATGGCCTCGATTCAACTCGGCCCGTTTCAGAATCGGACTTGGCTTTCCCCGCAGCGTCGTCGGGTGGCTTGGCGGACTTCGTTGTGGGCTTCGTGCTCATTCTTCGACTCCATTTCCTGTATGCCCATCCGGTCTGTGGGCCGGACGCAACAATGCATCGCTATGCACCTCATCTCCCCGCAGCAGCGCCGCCGCGTCGGTCCTATGCTCGGCTTCCGGCTTGATTGGCCCGAATTCCCCCCGCGCCTCGGCTTCGGACGCGGCATATTCCTCGGATTCCCTTCCCGGGCCGCACATTACGTCAAAAGGCGCCAATGCCCGGAGCAAAGCCCGGAACCCGGCTCGGTGATCTTCATTTCCGGGTCCATCCTTGGCTTTCCGGTCGGAACGGTCGGAACGGTCGGAACGGTCGGAACAGCCAGCAATTCCTCCACTTTCAGCCGTCCCGACCGGAATTCGGCCAGTCGGAACGGTCGGAACAGCAGCAATCGCGATCATGGCCGCTGCCCCGCTATATCGTCTCCCGCCGTTTCCAGCAGATCGGCCTTGATCGCATAGACGCGCAGCGCGCCCACCCCCGGCAGCCGTTCCTTGACCATGAGGTTCCGGGCCTCCCCCCGGCGCAGGAAGCCATTGGCGGCCAGCGTGCGAGCCGTCGCGGTCGGGTCAAGACTTGCTGGCGCGCAAACTTCCAGCCGCCACGTCTCGGCCGGGATCAAATACTCGTCGCGGTCATCGTGACGCTTCCGCCACCCGATGCGATTGACCACGGGCCGGTCAGGGCTGGTTTCCTGCCAAGTGCCGTCAGCACTCAGGAACAGCGGAGTAAAGCGCGCCGCCCCGTGCTGAACCAGTGCGACGCGCACGCGCTCCAACTGCGCCGCCAACTCCGCTGCCCCTGCACCGCCCGGACGACGCCCCAGCCAGACCCGCAGCACGGCCGCTGCCGCTGCCTCGGCCTCGCCCGCCTGCCATGGCAGCAGCCCCCAACGCGCCGCCAACTCTCCTGCCGTCGCGACCAGGGCGCAGCGCCGCGCCACCTCGCGCACCTGCGGATCGGCGTTCGCCGGCAAGCGGTCGGCAAAGCGATCGCGCACCGCTTCGCTAAAGGTCGCCAATTCGCCAGGTTTCTCCGCCCGAAGGTTGGCCAGCCGAGTCACGAAGGCGCGGCCCGCGCTGCCATGGTGTCGCCGCATAGCGTCGTGCAGGTCGCGCGCCAGCGTCGGGAAATCGGGGCGTCCGTGCAGCGCCGGCCAGGCCGTCGCCGCATCGTTCACCGGCACCGATGCCAGGCGCACATCCGCACCGGCGGGCAATTTCTGTCCGGCGCGTGCGACTGCCGTTGCGAGATCGTATTCGCCGGTTGAGAGCACGAACACGCGCCAAGTGCGGCGCCGCGCTGCGCTGGAGTCGCGATTGAGCCGGCGCTTGCCGCCGCCATCGGCTAACTGATAGGCGGCGGCAGCGACTTCCGCCGGATTTGCTTGATGCAATTCGTCTAGCGTCAGCAGCCCATCGGTGGATTCTTCGCCAGCTACTTCCATGGCGTTCGCCGTGCTGCGCCAGTCGCGCAAAGCGCCGCCGGCCTTGTAGGGCAATCCCCAGACCGAAAGTCCCATTTGCATCGCCAGAGTCTTGCCGCGCTTCGACCCACCGCACAGATGGAACCCGCCGCCCGTTTCGCCGGCCGGCAACAGCAGCGGACCGGCAAAGGCCGCGGCGATGCAGAAGGCGGCCAGCGGATTGCCCACCGCCAATGCCGCCACCTCGGATTGCCACCCCTCTCGCCTGCCCGCCACGCCACACCGCTGCGCCGCATCGGCGGGCGGCGCGTGCAGCACGACATGTTCGACGGGGGTGCCCAGCACCGTGCCATCGGGCAACAGGAAGCCGGGCGCATCATCGGTCCCCAGCCAGCCCGTCGCGTAAGCGACGCGCACGCGGTCGCCCGATTGCACCTCGGCCAGCGCCTTCCGCAATAGCAGCCGCGCGCCGGGGTCGGCCGCAATTCGCAATCCGCGGTGGGTCAACTCGGCTTCCAGCCGTCCCGGATCGGCAACCGCCCATTCGGCATGAACAAGGAGCGTGTGCGATAGCCCGTCGCGGTCATCCCACCGCAACCAAAGTCCCCAGGCTTCGCCGGCATGGTCACGAGAATGCCCCA
>CAWDQN010000006.1:0-68967 GCA_963804495.1 uncultured Alphaproteobacteria bacterium
GAGCACCGGCTGTTCGCCTCCATCACCATGAACTGTCAGACGGCGAGATGGCATCTCAGAACGTCAAACCAGAATTCCTTTCACGGCGAGTGGAACTACACCGTCGCTCCAAGGAAGCCGGATGGATAAAGCAGTTATGCTGACTCAGGCCCTTACTGAGCCGTCACCCGATACAGATCAGCCACATCGGAGCCCGCTAGCTTTTGGAGCACCGGCGGCAACCGGCCGAGGTCCGTGCCGAAATGAAGCACCAGCACGTCGTCGAATTTCTCCGTCCAGCCAAGCCAATAAATTGTCCCACCATTGCCGGCCGCCGGCGGCCCTTCCGGGGGGTCGTGCCGTGCAAAACCCTCCCACAACTGCTGCACGCTCAATGCTTTTGCGTAGGGCGACATGGTCTGCCTGAACTCTGGCCGCGCCTGCACCGGTTTTGCGTCGGTAAACAGAAACGGCACGAACGCGTCGCGATCGATCGTTGCCACCAATGCCATATGCCACTTCATCACTCCCTCCGCGGTTCGAAGGGATACCGCCTCGGATTCGTCCACCACCAGCAGGCGCGCGCCCACCGGCAGCGCCGCCACCACCTGCCGCAGCTGCGCAACCTGCGCATCCAGCCTTCGCAATGTCACCAATGCATCCACTGACCGGGTCAGCACCAGAACCGCGGTCACCGCCAATACACCGATGGCCAACGGGCGCGCGAACCGCGGTCCGCGCGATACCGCACCGATCAGCACGATCGCCGCCACCAGAGGCAGCCGGAAATCGGCGAAAAATACCCCGAGCAGCCAATGCGGCACGCAACAAGCCACAACCACCAGCGCCAGCAGCGCCGGCCACACGGAAGGTGCCAGCACGGTGCCCGGCAGCAGCGCCAGAGCGAGCCCCGGCACAACCACGCATGTCGCCGCCACCCACGCTTCGCCCTGAAAATAGAGCGGCGACAACAGCGCCACCAGCCACTGCGATATCGATCCGAACTGCCATTCGACGCTGCCTCTGATCCCGGTGTCCGCCGGCCCGAAGGCCACGAGGGCAAATACCGGCAGCGCTTGCGCAGCAGCGGCGGCAAAATCCGATGCCACCACGCCGATCGGCCGCCCGCTTCTGCGCGCAATTCTGCCCAGCTCATACCCGCCGACCAGAATACCGTAGGCGGCAAACGCAAATGCGTGGCTCAAATAGAGCAGCAGCCCGCCGGTTCCGAACAAAGCCGCCCGCCGCCAGCGCGGCCAGTCCGCCGTGGCCACCCATCCCGCGAACAGCATCACCGCCAGCCCGGCGGAGACCACGTAGGGCAGGAACCCGCGCTCCAGCAGGTAATTGTAGCTGACGAGAAACCCCAGCGCTGGCACCAGGCTCAACCGCCGATGCACCGCATAATGCAGCGTGGCCGCCGCGAGTACCGGCATCAGCACACATAACCCGACGAATATCTGCCCCGCGGCATACAGCGGCATCACGCGCGCCAGCGCGGCCACCGGCAGATCCATGCCAAAATATGGCACCAGGCGCCAATGGTCTTCATAGAACCGCTGCAGGGCCGGCGAGCGTCCGATGCTCGTCAGGATATGGATCCGCGCCAGATGATTGAGGTAATCACCCAGGCACGGCACCTGCACGGCGAACACAGGCACCAGCACCACAACCGTCAGCACCGCATATACCGCCAGCGTCACCCGCGGGCCGAACAGGGCCTCCGCCCGCCTCACATCACCCGCAGCACCGCTCCTTCAATTCCACCGTCGCATGGGTGTCCCTGTTGCCCGGCGCACGCTGCGCTGTCCAGACGTTATCGCCTCAATCTGGCGGTCGCCCGCCGCCGCTCAGATCGGGCACACGCCTCCGGCGCATTGCAGGTGCGCCAGGTCGATCATTTCGTGCAGTGCCGGGTCGCGGATGTCGGCCAGGATCGCGGCGAAGCGGGCCTCGGGCACTTCCTCCTCGGGAAGGTACTCGTAGCCCAGCGCGTGGTCCGGCCGGCTCGGCAGCACCGCGCAGCAGCGGATGCGTGGCTGGTTCGCCAGCACGATGGCACGGAACGAATCGAGCCCATGCAGGTCTGTGAACACTTTCAGCGTGTATGATACCTGGTTGCCGCGCTCGGCACCGATCCAGTGCCGCTCCAGCAACTCCAGCCAGCGATAGTGCTGCGACGGGCTGGCCTCCGGGGCGGTCACCAGCCGCGCCCCCAGGCCCAGGCGCTGCATCAGCGGCAGGGTCGGGAAGCCGACGATCGACATGTTCGGGAAGCTGTTCAGGGTGCGGATCGGGTAGCCGCGGGCTTCGTATTCGGCCAGCAACTTATCGCTGTCACGCGTCCAGGCGCCGGTTGCATCCTTGGTGCCCTGGAACATCACCCAGCGCAGATACTGCCGCCGCGCCGGCAAATGGGCGCCCTCGGTCAGACCGAACAGCTTGCTGGTGGTGCCGGCCGGCTTGACCGTGGTCACCGTGAACGGCGCCGGGCGGGCGAGTTCCGCGGCATAGATATCGCCTTCCTGTTTGGCGACGGCGGAGAGATGCGCCAGCATGTCCCAGAACGGCGCGGACCGGGGCTCGTCCAACAGATCGTCGAACGCCAGCCCGAAACGCACCCAGGCCCATTCGTGCAGGCCGGTCGGGCCGATGCCCATGCGGTTGGTGCGCTTCACCTCCTCGGCATACAACGCGTCCATGGTGTTGGCACGGCTCAGGAAGCGCACGCCCAGCCGCACCGCCTCTTCAACCCGCGCGTCCCACAGGGCCGCCACGTCGGCGGGGATGCAGCCCGGCACGTGGTCTTCCGGGTTGCCCGGGCAGGCCAGCAACGGGGCAAAATCGGCGATGACGCAATAGCCGCCGGTCACGTGCAGCACGATCTCGCCGCAGGGGTTGGTCGTCACCGGGAAGCGGGCGACATTGGCGCGGCGTGACAGCGCGGCCAGCAAATCGGCGGCGTGGTCCACCTGATACCGGATGGAGCGGAAATCGCGCCCGTCGGTGTTGACCGGCTTGTCCCAGGCGGTGCCGGTGCGGTGGTCCTCCAGCCGGTCGCCATTGATGAAGCCGGGCTCGCCGTTGATGTAGGCGCAGCGGGTGACATCCTCGAACACCGCCAGCGCGTGCCGGGCGAGCGGGGCCAGTTGCTCCAGCGGGGCCCCATCGGTCACCAGCGCGGTTGCCTGCCCGACGAGCCGCCAGAACTCCGCGTCGACCATGACCGAGTTGTTGGCGGTCCACATGCCGCCCTCGCTCTTGCAGCGGATGAAGCGGAAGATGCCGGGATCGCGCCAGGTTTTCGTCGCCATGCGGGCGGCGCGGCGGGCGCCGCCGACCTGCACCTCGACCGAGAGATGGTGGTCAATCAGCAGCGCCTGTTCCCACAGCGGCAGGTCGGCGCCGCTGCTGCGTGCGGGGGCGATGACATGGCGGCGGATGTTCAGCAGCGCCCGCAGCATGGAAATCGGGCCGGAGGCGGGACGCCCCTGCATGCCACGAATCGGCGCCCCGCGCGGGCGGATGGCGGACAGGTCGAACACCACCCTTGTGCCGCGGGCGCCCTGGAAGGCGAGGCTTTCCAGCAATTCGATCGCCTTCGCCCAGCCTTCGCGGCTGTCGGCCACCTGGTGGATGATGGCGCCGGCCGGGGCGCGGGCGAGGTCGGACAGCAGCTCGCGGCCGATCCAGTCGCGCACCGCGTCTGTGTCGGTTCCGGGCGGCAGCGACAGCTCGGCGGCGAAATGGCGCACGTCGGCGTCGCTGCGGGGGTAGTCGCGATGCGCCGGGGACAGGTAGAGGAGAATCTCCGGCGCCCCGGCCCAGTTCACCGCCACCAACTCGTCGTCATAGGCGCGGCCGACGCCGCTGCCGTTCAGCAGCAAATAGAACTTGGCGAAGCTGGTGATGGCGGTGGCGCAGTTGGTGAACACCTCCATGTTGCGGCCGGCCTGGTCCGGGTCGCCGTGCTGCAGGTGCCGCCCGGAGGTGATCAGGGCGCCGGTGGCGATGGCATTGCGCAGGCGCGCCTGCTCGTCCTGCTCGGCGCCGGTCAGCGGACGGCCCAGGAGCGACATGTTGCCGGCCGCCACCCGGTCGGCCACGCGGCCGAAGCATTCCTCATCCTCGGGGCGGAACACGGTGCGGCGAGCCACGGCCAGGCCCATGCCGGGCTCCAGCTTGCGGGCAGGCAGGGGGGCGGTGCCGAAGGCGGACGGGGAGGACTCCAGGCGGGAGACAGCCTCGCGGACAGAGCGCAGCAAAGCCGGGGCGACTGAGCCGTCCATCAGGCGAACTCCTATATGTTGGGATGCTTGGCCTCGATGGCACACAACATATGGGGTCAGCCTGTGGCCTGTCAATCGCCGCGGCGGTGCGACGCGCCTTCGCCGCGGCGTTGTCAGGCGGCGAAAAGCAGCACCGGCGGCCCCGATCCGGGGCGGGCGAAGTCGAACACCACCCAGGCGTGGTGGTGCTGGGCGGTGTTGGTGCGCTCGCCCATGTCGAACCAGCGGATGCGGTGGGTGAGCGCGATGACGGCGCTCCACGGGCCTTCGCTCATCAGCGCGGCGGCGCGTTTGCCGGCGATCCACTGGAAGCGCACCAGCAGTGCGACCTGCCCGCGCACGGGGGCGGCCAGCGACAGGCAGTGGCTCACGAATCGGAGCATGGCGGCGGGGGATTTCTCCTGGCCGACATGCGAGCCGGTGTCGCCATAGGGCGGGTTGGTCACCAGCGCATGGCAGCCTTCCGGCATGGCGGTGCGGGTGAAAATATCGATGCCGGGGGTGCCGAAACCGTGATCGGCGATATCGGTCGAGACCACGCTGTGACCGTGCCGCTCCAGCAGGGTGGAGATCGCGCCGGTGCCGCAGCACGGCTCCCAGACCTTGTCGCGCAGGGTCACGTGGCGCAGCAGTGCCTCGGTGACCCAGGTTGGAGTCGCGTAGAAGTCGCGCGATTTGCGGTCGTAGCCGGACAGATGGACCGGCCGGCCATGACCAGAGCGGCGTGGCGCCGGCGCGGGCGGCAATTCCTCGGCCGGCGCCGGGGCGAACAGGTCGAGCAACAGCGGCCGTCCTTGCACGTTCATGCGCCAGTCATAAACGCCCCGCCCGAGTCGCGAAGACGCCCCGGGGCGCCACGCCGCCATGAGCAGGCGCGAGCTGATTCGCGCCCGTTGTCGTCATCCGGTGATGACGGAAATCGCCATCAGCCGGTGCGCAGGCGGGGTGGCGGCAACCACCAGGGACGGCGGCTTGCGGTGGGACGCGGGTCGATTGTGGGTTGGTGGTGGGTCGGGTCCGGCCGGCGTGGCGCGGCGGGGGGCGTTGCTGGGGATGCGGGGGCGGCGGGTGTGGGGGTGATGGGGCGGGGCGGGTGCGCGGGCGGGAGGCCGAGCATGCGGCGGATGGGGGCGAGGGTGCGACGGGCGGCGGTGCAGGCGAGCAGGTCGGCGGCGGCGGGATCGGCCAGCAGCGCCTGCAGTTGGGCGGCGCAGGCGGCGGCTTCGGCGCCGAGGGCGCGGATCAGCCAGGCGCGGGCGGTGGGAAAGGGTGAGCGGCGGCGGGGGCCGCTGTGGTTGCGGGCGCGGGGCCTCGGCGGCGGCAGGGGGCCGGCGGCGAGACGGGCGCACAGGCGGTCGAGGCGGCCGGCCGCGTGGGTGAGGTGCCGCCACAGGGGGATGATGAGGGCGGCGTGCAGCGGATGATTGAGGAAGCGGCGGGCGATGAGGGCGGCGAGGGTGCGGAGGATGACGCCGAATCCGGTCCCGCCGAAGGATGGGGCGAGGTTGGGGGTGGCGGGGTGGGGCTGGGCGTTCATGGACTATATTCCTAGCACGCGCAGTCGGCCGATAGCAAGGGAGATTCAGGAAGGCGGTGTTCCGCCAATGCGAGGGCCCAGAAGGGATGGGGCGTCGGCAGCTGGCGGCGCAGATGCCGGGTCTGCGCCGATGGTGGTCAGAACGTAGGCGGGAGAGCGCGGCGAATCCCGCCGTCGCAATGGCGGTTGGCGGGGTGCCGGCGGGAGAACGACGGCAGCCCGCAAGCGGCGGGATACGCTTCGCTTTCCCGCCCTACGTGTTGCTACGTCTTGCTGCGGCTTGCTCAACCGCGAAAAATGATCGTATTTATCATGGACGTTCGTATCTCGTTCACGGTCGCCCGGTTCAGCCGGCAACCGGCTTCAGCCTGAACGCTCCCGCACGATCTCGATCCCTTTCTGGCCTCCAAAAACACCCGAGACGGGGGCGATTGCAATGCGCGCAGGGCTCTCAAAGCGCACGCGGCGGATTTGTTCGACAATCAGCTCCGGCTTGGATGCGTCATCAGCGTGGGTCACCAGTTCCCTGCCATCGAACTGGTAGGGTCCGGTGTAGGCGATAAAGGCGCGCGGCGGGGAATTGAGCGGCAGCGTTGCCCTGCCGTCTCCTACCACGACCACCATTCGTTCGGCCTCGAATGTGACGACCCCCTATTGGCTGGGGGCCAAGCGGAGATGTCAGTGGGATGCCGGCATCATCGAAAGCACGCGCCTCCACAAGTTTCCAGGTTCCGACAAGGCTTTGCATACGATCCTCCGGGTTTGCTCTCGCCAACCCACTGAAAACACATGGACCACTACCACCCTGGAACCCAGTATGAGCCGCGCTGTAATATCACGCTACCAAGGCTGGGGGGAGCGGCGGACCTGCGACCGCGACAGCCGACGAAATGTAAGCGTCGGGTTGTGCCTTGTGGCGCTGGTTTGAAAATCAAGACTTCCGGCAATCCTGCTTCAGCTCAGGAAGGCAAATCGGCCCCGCTTGGGGCCGATTCATGGCGACAGAATTTTAGATGGTTATTCGAGTGGTAGTTTTACGCGGTTTGCACCGCCGAGTTTTTTCCAAGCGTCGAGGCGATGTGTCGCTGCGCCGAAGCTGATCTCCATCAGGTTGCAAACAGCGTAGCGGCTTTTGCCAGCGTCAAAGAGACGGTAGCAAACCTCAATACCGCGAGGGGTAAGCTTCATCACACCCCCCACTTCGTATTTATTTGCAGGATCCTTGGGGTCGAGTTCAACTGTGTCCGTTTCCACTTCGGGAAGCAGGAGGGACTTCAGGGTTATAAAGCCAGCCCTTACTCTTTCGAGCGCGTCGGTGATGTTGTTGAGGGCGTCCGCTACGGCGGCCGGATTGTAGCCGTTGGGGGTGGTGGGGCTGATCGTGGACATGATGGCCTTCGCTAACCAGGTTAAGGACACTGGCTGTATATAACCCATCTACATACACGTCAAGTGCCTTCTGTAAGCACCCTATAGACAGAGTTTGGTTGTCGGGCATTCCAAAACTCAAGACTTTCGGAAACTCCGCTTGCCTGTGCCATGTCAATGGGTTACGCTACCCGAAAGATATGACCGAAACAGACACGCCATCCCGACGCCTCGGCTATGCCCGTGTCAGCACCTACGGCCAGACGCTCGGCGCGCAGCTTGAGCAGCTGCGCGCCGAAGGGTGCGCCAAGATTTACCGGGAGAAGGCCAGCGGAGCGCAGGCCGACCGGCGCGAGTTGCTGCGCCTACTGAAAGACCTGGCCGCCGGTGACGTGGTGACGGTGACGCGGATCGACCGCCTGGCCCGCTCGACCTTCGACCTGTTCGCTATCGTCAAGCGCATCGTGGACGCCGGGGGCAGTTCCGGTCACTGGCCGAGCCGTGGGCCGACACGTCCGCCAGCACCGGGCGGTTGATGATCGCCGTGCTTGGCGGGCTGGCCGACGTGGAGCGCGATCTTATCCGCACCCGCACGGCGGAAGGCCGGAGCCGCGCCAAGGGGCGCGGCCAGCACATGGGCCGACCGCCCAAGCTTACCCCGCAGCAGCAGGCCGAGGCCCGCCAGCGCCGCGCCGAGGGCGCGACGCTCAAGGAGCTAGCGCGGAGTTACAACGTCGGCGTGGCGACGATTTCGAGGCTGGCCGAAGCATGACCTTCAGCGATCTTCTCACTCCAAAGCCGTATCGTTGGCCGAAGAAGGGGGATCTTCCTTTCCGGCAGGCCAAGCGCTCCGATGCTGCCGGCCCACTGGCCCGTGATCCTCTGACTCGCACGGTATCGATTATGGGCGGGTTTATGCTTGCTGGCACCTCGCTTGCGGATCAGGCGCTGAAGGAAAAAGTCCAGCGCTACGATTTGGTCTACCCGATGCTATTCTGCTACCGTCATGCCATTGAGACAGGACTGAAGTGGCTAATTGCGCAATACGGGCCGCCGCTGGATGTCGTGCCGGAATGCCTTGATGATACGCATGATCTGTTGAAGTTATGGAACGACTGTATTCGCCTCTTCCGAGCGTGCGGAACCAACGACGACGATGAAGCAATAACGGCCGTCGGCAAGATCGTCAAACAATTCCATGACTGGGACAAGAGCGGAATCGCTTTTCGGTATGCCACAAAGAAAAACGGTGGAGTTTTAGAATTCCAGCGTCCAAACATCGACATTTTCAATCTGAAGGACGTAATGGAAGGTGTTGCAAATTTCTTCTCGGGGTCTGACGGATGGCTCGATAATATTGCCGGTGCCCGACCGGCCGTTTAGGGGGAGTGCGCCAATCAGCCGTTCTTAAAAACGCCTCGGATCGTCTCATAAACGAATTTTCCTGCCTCAGTGCATACCAGAGACCACCGCACTAAAACGGGAAACAATAAGAGTCCTATAATACCGATACCGGCGAAAACCGAAAATTCATCCCATAAATCCCGCAGAGTTCTATTTTTATTTGCGTCAGTGCGCTTATTGTGTTCTATCCAAGTGTCCAATTTATCAGACGCGTATACAAGTGTGCAGTCCATGGCGATTTTCGCAGGTGCATCCATTATCGAAGTGTAAAGCCACCGACAATCATTTCCTAGGTCTGTCTTTCCTACCTGCCTTCCCCAATCCATGGCGGATGAAAGAACGACTAGAAGTATGATCGGTGGAGTAACCCCTATCGTCCATGCGATCACCCCTTGCAAAAAGGGAGGCTCCTGCGGGGCCGGTAGTCCCGGCGAAGGCTTTTCACCCATGATGCCTCACTAGGATCACGTCTTTAGAAAGGCCAGGATAGCACGTTTGGCGGCATGCGGCGCGCGCAGGTGGATTGCCGGTCGAATGTGACGCCTCTGCATAAGGCGCGATAAGGGTTTCGTTATCCCGTCTGGTTTTCGCCCGCTTCAGGTCGGCAGCGGGCCGTCGCCTGCACCCAAGCAAGGAGGGAGGGCTTCAGCCCACCGTCGCATGTTGCCCGGCAGGTTTGCGTTGGTGGGCTGACGCCCACTCTACAGGATCAGCGGGGGCGTTGAAGCTCTCGCATTGCAAAGCGGCCGGTCCGCTCCCGGCCAAGGCCCGCCGGCAGCGGTCGCCGGAAACCGCCCGCAATGCCCGCTCATGGGTGAGGTGCGGCCGTCCCTGAACCGACCCGTTCTGGCCGCTGTCCACCGTTTGCCGACACGCAAACCGAGGGGCCGCCGAGGCTTCCGGCCAGGGGCAGGCTGGTGTAGATGCCTGCGCCATGACCGCCGCATTCCCGTCCGCCGCCCTGGAGCCGGAAGCCACCGGCCCGCTTATTCTGGCGTTGCCCAAGGGGCGCATCCTGCAGGAATGCGCCCCTTTGCTGGCGCGCGCCGGGATCCGCCCGCACCCCGAACTCGCCAACGAAGACAGCAGGATGCTGCGCTTTCCCACCGACGACCCGGCGCTGGACGTGGTGCGGGTGCGCAGCTTCGACGTGGCCACCTTCGTCGCCTTCGGCGCCGCCCAGCTTGGCATCTGCGGCGCCGACGTGCTGATGGAGTTCGACTACCCGGAAATTTACGCCCCGCTCGACCTGGGGATCGGCGCCTGCCGGGTGTCGGTGGCCGAGCCGCGCGCGACCGCCGGCAGCGACGACCCCCGCACCTGGAGCCGGGTGCGGGTGGCGACCAAATACCCCAACGTCGCCCGCCGCCATTACGCCGCGCGCGGCATCAACGCCGACGTGGTGCATCTGAACGGGGCGATGGAGCTGGCCCCCGGACTGGGCCTGACCCGGCTGATCGTCGATCTGGTGGCCACCGGCTCGACGCTGAAGGCGAACGGGCTGGTGGAGACCGAGGTGATCGCCCATGTCACCAGCCGGCTGATCGTCAACCGCACCGCGCTGAAGACGCGGCCCGAGCAGGTCGGCGGCTGGATCGCGCGGTTCCGCGCGGCGCTGGCGGGGTGAGCAGGCGCCCATGATCCGCCTGAGCACCGCCGCCGCCGGCTTCGAGGCGGCATTCCGCGCCCTGCTCGAGCAGGCCCGCGAGACCACCGAATGCGTGGATGCCGCCGTCGCCGCCATCATCGCCGAGGTGCGCGCCGGCGGCGATGCGGCGCTGTGTGAGCTGACGCGTCGCTTCGACAACATGGCGATCACCCCCGACCGCCTGCGCATCGGCGCCGAGGAGATCGAGGCGGCGGTGGCCGCCGTGCCGGCCGAACTGCACGCGGCGCTCGATCTCGCCGCCACCCGCATCGAGACATTCCACCGCGCCCAGCTTCCCGCCGATCTGCGCATGACCGACGCCGAGGGCCTGACGCTGGGCATGCGCTGGACCGCGCTCGAACTCGGTCGGGCTGTATGTGCCGGGGGGCAAGGCCGCTTATCCGTCGTCGGTGCTGATGAACGCCATTCCGGCCCGCGCCGCCGGCGTGGCACGCATCGCCATGTGCGTGCCGACGCCGGGCGGGGTCCTGAACCCGCTGGTGCTGGCCGCGGCACGCCGCGCCGGGGTGGCGGAAATCTACCGGGTCGGGGGCGCGCAGGCGATCGCCGCGCTGGCCTGGGGCACCGCCAGCATCGCCCCGGTGGACCGCATCGTCGGCCCCGGCAACGCCTACGTGGCCGAAGCCAAGCGCCAGGTGTTCGGCCGCGTCGGCATCGACAGCATCGCCGGCCCCTCGGAAGTGGTGGTGATCGCCGACGCCGCCCAGGACGCGCGCCTTGTCGCCATCGACCTGCTCGCGCAGGCCGAGCACGACGAGGCGGCGCAGTCCATCCTGATCACCGATGACGCCGGCCTCGCCGACGCGGTGGCCGACGCGGTCGCCGCCGAACTGCCCACCCTGCCGCGCGCCGCCATCGCCGGCGCCTCGTGGGAGCGGCACGGCGCCATCATCGTGGTGCGCGACTGGGAGGAAGCGGCGGCGCTGGCCGACCGTCTGGCGCCCGAGCACCTGCAGATCATGACCGCCGACCCGGCCGCGCTATTCGCGCGCATCCGCCATGCCGGCGCCGCCTTCCTCGGCGGGTTCTGCCCGGAAGCGCTGGGCGACTACGTGGCGGGGCCGAACCACGTGCTGCCCACCGGGCGTACGGCGCGCTTTGCCTCCGGTCTGTCGGTGTTCGATTTTCTCAAGCGCACGACCTGGATGGCCGGCGATCGGGAGGCGCTGCGCCGGGTTGGGCCGGCGGCGGTTGCCCTGGCGGAGGCCGAGGGGTTGCAGGCGCATGGGCGCAGCATGTCCGTGCGGATGGGAAACAGGTAAGCGAACGCCAGAGGTCCGCTTTGGACCCGCCCCAGCGCGCAGCGCGCCTTCGCGCGACGGCACGGCGGCCCCCTGAACCCCGCACTGAGGGCGCCAGGCTGGGGGCGCCAGGCTGAGGACGCCAGGGCCGGGCACTGGCGTACCTTCCCTCGCTTGACCCGCCATTACCGGATGCTCATGTTGCGCCCACTCTGGCGCCGCCCCGGCACCAACACAACAAAGGATGTGCATGTCGAAAGAAGACATGATCGAGTTCAGCGGCACCGTGACGGAACTGCTCCCGAACGCCATGTTCCGCGTGAAGCTCGATAACGAACACGTGATCCTGGCACATACCAGCGGCAAGATGCGCAAGAATCGCATCCGCGTGCTGGCAGGCGATCGCGTGAATGTCGAAATGACCCCGTACGATCTGTCCAAGGGCCGGATCACGTTCCGATTCAAGTGATCTGGACGATCCAAGTAATCTGGTCGGTTCACGCACCCTGACCCGCCTGATCCTTGCGTCGGCCAGCCCGCGTCGGCTTGATCTGCTGGCCCAGATCGGCGTCCAACCCGATGCCATTGCCCCAACCGACATCGATGAGATTCCGCTGCGCGACGAATTGCCGCGCCAGGCGGTGTTGCGCCTCGCCCGCGCCAAGGCGGATGCCGCGGCCACGCCGGATGGTTTCGTCCTGGCGGCCGATACCGTGGTCGCCTGCGGCCGGCGCATCCTGCCCAAGGCCGAGACGGAAGCGCAGGCGCGTGCCTGCCTGACGCTGCTCTCCGGCCGCCGCCACCGGGTGCTGACCGCGGTGGTGCTGGTGGCCCCGGACGGACGCCGCGCCGAACGGCTGGCAGAAAGCGTGGTGGGATTTGCCCGCCTGACCGAGCCGCAACTGCGCGCCTATCTGGAAAGCGCCGAATGGCGCGGCAAGGCCGGCGGTTACGCCATCCAGGGCCGGGCGGCGGCGCATGTGCGCTTCCTGTCCGGCAGCTATTCCAATGTGGTCGGGCTGCCGCTGTTCGAGACCGCGAACCTGCTGCGCGGCCTCGGTTACAGACTGCCGTGAGGCTGCTGGCGGCTTGCAGCCCCGGCGAAATCCGCGTCGCCGCGGTCGATGAGTTCGGGGCTGGTCGACTACGCCATCTGGCGGCCCGGCATGCCGGACGGCGTTGGCGATCTGCACCGGGGCCGCATCACCGCCCGGGTGCCGGCCATGGCGGGGGCCTTCGTGGGCTTGGAAGGCACTGGGGACGGGTTTCTGCCGGACAGCGAGGGTGGTTCCGGCCTCTCCGAGGGACAGGCGCTGGCGGTGCGCGTCGTGCGTGCCGCCCAGGGCGGCAAGGGCCCGCGCCTGACCGCGCGCCTGGGCGCCTGCGAACAGGCGCTGGTGGGCACCGGCCCCCCTGCCTTGCTGCGGCGCGGTCCGGGCGCGGTGCAGCGCCTGGCGGCGCTGCACCCGGACGCGCCGGTCTACGTCGATGATGCCGCGGTCGCGGCGGCGCTGCGACCGGTGCTGGGCGAGCGGCTTCGCCTGGTGCGCGCCGCCTTCGATGATGACCTGGCGGCGGCTTCGGCGTCGCTCGCGGAGCCGGAAGCAGCCCTTCCTGGCGGCGCGTGGCTGAGTGTGCACCCAACACCGGCACTGACGGCGATCGACGTGGATCTCGGGGCGGCGACCGGCGTTCGGAGCGGCAAGGCGCGCACCCAGTTCGCCGCCAACCTGGCGTTGCTGCCTTGCCTCGTCCGGCAGATCCGCCTGCGCAACCTGTCCGGGGCCATTCTGGTCGATTTCGGCGGTGTGGCGGTGTCGCGCCGCGCCCGGCTCGGACCGGAGCTGCAGGCGGTGCTCGCCACCGATCCGCTGGCGCCGCGCCTGCTGGGGTTTACCGCGTTGGGCTTGGCCGAAATCCTCCGCCCGCGTGTGCATCCGCCGCTGCATGACATGTTGGCCGGCCCGCATGCCGCGGGGCTCGCGGCGCTGCGCGCCGCCGATGCGGCAGTGGCGGCGCGTCCTCACCGCGCTCCGGTGGTACGCGCAGCACCGGCCGTGGAGGCCGCGTTGCGCGCCGACCCCGTTGCCCAGGGGGACTGGCAGCGCCGCACCGGACGCGGCTTCCCCGTGCGCGCCGACCCGACCCTGTCCGCCTGTGCCTGGAGCCTCGATGCATGAGCAAGCACCCCACTGCTGAGAACGCCGCACCGTCCTGTCCGATCTGCGGCAAGCCGGTGGCGCAGCAGGTCCGGCCATTTTGCAGCGCCCGCTGCGCCGACATCGATCTTGGCCGCTGGTTCAGCGAGACCTACCGGGTTCCTGCAGAGCCGGCGGAAGAGTTGCCGTCCGATGACGATTTGGCGGGTTGATCGCGCTGCCGCACTGGGCTATCTCCGCCGCCTCCGACGCGTCGGCGCCGGGCCCAGGTAGCTCAGTTGGTAGAGCATGCGACTGAAAATCGCAGTGTCGGTGGTTCGATCCCGCCCCTGGGCACCATGATTGCCTCCATTAAACCGGTCGGCTCGATGCAAGCTTAAGCTGGGCATGGTGCCGTTAAGACGTTGCACAGGTGCACCTCACTGCAGCGGTGAGGGCGTTTCCGGCCGGACGACCCGCCCTGCCGAGGGGGCATGACCCTCGGTCTTTCTTATGGGGGTTGAGGTGGACCCCGGATCCTGGACAGTCGGATAAGCTTATCCCGACCGGATAGGGAACGACGTGGCATGAGTGGGGAGCGGAAACGCTACTCGGCGGATTTCAAGGCGAAGGTTGCACTGGAGGCGATCCGGGGCGAGCTGACGATTGCGCAGCTGGTGAGCAAGCATGGGGTACACCAGACGCTGATCAACGGCTGGAAGAAACATGCTCTGGAAGGGATGGTCAGCGTCTTCTCGGGTCGGGCGGAAGCGGCCGAGCGGGATCGCGAGGAAGAGCTCGGGAAGCTGCACGCGAAGATCGGCCAACTGGTGGTGGAACGGGATTTTTTGCGCAAGGCCTCCGGTCGTTGAGTGTCGGGCGGAGGCGAGAGATGATCGAACCTGAACATCCGCGTCTATCGATCGTACGGCAGTGCGAATTGGTTTCGATAAGCCGGTCTTCGTACTATGAACAGGCGTGCGATGAGATCCCGCTGAACTTGACACTGATGCGGATCATCGATGAGCAGTTCTTGCAGACGCCGTGGTATGGCAGCCGCCAGATGGCACGGCATCTGCGACGACTGGGCCAGGAGGTTGGCCGCCAGCGGGCGAAGCAGCCGATGAGGAAGATGGGACTGGAAGCGGTCTACCAGCGACCGAAGACGACGGTTGCGCATCCGCAGCACAAGATCTGGCCCTATCTGCTGCGCAACAAGGTGATTGACCAGCCGAACCAGGTCTGGTGCGCGGACATCACCTACATTCCGATGCAGCGCGGGTTCCTGTATCTGGTGGCGGTGATGGACTGGAGCAGCTGGAAGGTATTGTCATGGCGGCTGTCGAACACGATGGATGTCGAATTCTGTAGGGAGGCATTAGAAGAGGCCTTGACTATACATGGCCGTCCTGGGATATCCAATACTGATCAGGGCAGCCAGTTCACCAGCCTGCGGTTTACTGAAGTGCTGATTGGGGCGGGTATCCAGGTTTCCATGGACGGCCGTGGGCGCTGGATGGACAACGTTTTCATCGAGCGGCTGTGGCGGTCACTGAAGTATGAGTGCGTCTACATGAATGCCTTCGAGACCCGCAGCGAAGCGCGTGCTGGTCTGGGACGGTGGATCGAATACTACAACGCCGAGCGGCCACATTCGGCACTTGGCGGACGAACCCCGGCGGAAGCCCATGCAGGGCTGCCAGTCGGGCACAGGTTGGCGGCGTAGGGGTAACCCGGGCCAAGCTTATCGAGGCTGCCAAACTGTCCGGTGAATGGGGTCCACCTCAAAGGGCAGTCCGTGCTCGCCGCCCCCTGACGTTGCGCCGGGGGAGATGAGGAGCTATTTTGCTTGCCCGAGGCGGCCAACCATGGCACAGTTTTGGTAGAAACGTTAGTTTATTCTTTTCGGTAGCGGATGAACAAGCAAGAATCCCTCGAACTCTACGCAAGCGGCCGGGACGTTTGGAACGTATGGGCGAAGGCGCAGTTGCAGGAATTGCGCCACATCGTCAATGTCGGTCTCTGGAAATGGGAAACCTATCAGGGCGACGACAATTTCACCACCCCGGTTGCGCGAAGCTGGCATTACGAAAGCGCCGCCGACTTCAGCTACCATGAATTTGCTGAAATCCCCGATTTCAGCGGCTTTGTTTTCCCCGGCTTTGCCGGTTTCGTCGCCGCCAAGTTTCCTTTTGGCCTCCGTTTTGTCGGCGCGCGCGCCAACAGGGGCGTCTGTTTCAATTATGCCAAATTTGGCGCGCTCGCCGATTTCACCCAAGCTGAATTGTTCTCGGAAGGCTCTTTCACTGACACGGAATTCGCCGGCGAGGCGCGCTTCGAGCGATGCCGATTCTCGCCCGCCGAGTTCGAGCCACAAATGAGCGGACACGCCGATTTTTCCGACGCCAAATTCGCCGGCATTGCCAATTTTCGCGCCGCGAACTTCGCGTCGACGGCGGTATTGGCCGACACGCAATTCCTCGGGCCTGCACTGTTCGACAGAGCGGTTTTCGGGGGCTTGGTTTTTCTGGCGAGGACAAGGTTTGCGAGCGACGTCTCTTTCCACAATGCCGTACTCTCCCCCGCCACGGATTTTTCATCCGTCTCCTTCGCCGTGCCGCCGACAGGACTTCGCGGTGATTGGAAGCGGAAACCGTGATATAGTGCAAGTAATCGCCCTCGATTTCCTCGTGCCGGATCTCCACCTCACACCGTTCCCCTTCCACGCGCGAGCTCGACCGCCCGGCGTGCCGGCTCAATGCCCCTGACTCGACTTGAACATGACTTTGACGAACTCTTTAATTTCAAACGTAAATCCGGGAAATTCAGCAAGGGTAGGGTGCAGTGCCGCTTGGCACTGCACCACCTTTTGGCCGTCATGGGACGTGCCCGAATCCCGTCGAGTTCCCGAAACTCTTGCGTGTGGAGCGAAAGCCCCGCTCAAGGTGGAAAACCGACCTACGCTTCGACCTTCCGCAACAGAGGCCAGGAGGTAGCCCAATTTTTCTGTCGAAGCCGTTCCTCATAGATGTGCCGCTTCTCGGCGGAAAAGCGTGGCGTCGGACGGAGCACGAGTGTCAGCAAATCGTCGAGACCAAATGGTGCCGCAATCTCGCAACTCTCCGCGCTGCGCCATCGAGCGGCCACCGCCGTCGCAGTCTCGGGCCAGTGGCGCATCGCATCCACAGCGCAAGCATATGGACCGTCGCCATTGCGGTGATGCATCCGCGCCTGATTTTTCACCGACCACCGAACGGACGGCTCCGCTGCACGGAGCGCCGCCTCGATCCTAAGGTCCTCGGCGGGGTCGATTCGGTGAGCATCATAGTAAATTACATCGACATCGCCGACCGGCGGCGATGGCGACCGCTGGTGCAAGTGGTCCCACACGGCATTTCTGACAAATCCCGCGCCAACCCAGCCGTCGGGCAGGCCGAGTTCACGCACCACGTCCAGAAGACGCCAGCGAAGCGGGTCGGCATGAAGTATTTCACTCACCCGAGCGCAACCATTCACTTCCGAAAGGTCCCGAAAGGTAGCGCATACGTTCAACGGCCCGTTGACAAAATCGCTGCAGCAAGCCGTAGGGCGTAAAAGCGAAGCGTGTTTCCCCCTCTTGCATTTCGGCCCAGGCTCTCCTGCCGCGAGAGCGCCCAACTCTTTACTGCAGTTCCCATGGCTTGACCGGGTGCAGTGGTTCTCTTCTCCTCAGGAGGTGGAGCCGCACGAGGTTTTGAAAGCCACGCAACGGCTGCTGCCAATAATGGACAATCTTGTGCCTGATTGTATTACGGCATTGGATGCCATCACTAACCCTTGGTTTTACGTTCGCCATAGAGAGCGTTGCAAATATAGAGGGAATAAATACGCGTTCTGGTCTGCAAAATTGAGCGGCCGCAATTTTACAGACCTCCCGGACCGCGAAAAGAAAATTGTTCTGTCTGAGTTAACGCTCTACGAATCCTTTCATTGCGAATATTGGACAAACCGTTCTTGAGAATGCCTCCGGGGTTATGGGCCGGTCCGACTGACAGCCCGGTTCAAAACCTGCTCGCAATGCCAGCCGCTGCTTGCAGGCCAGCACGAGCCGGCCCCTTATCCGTTGAACGGATGGCAGCCAGGCCGATGTTGGTTAAACCACCATACTCTTCCGCCGCGACAGCCGACACGCCACCCGTCCCGGCATAAAAATGCAGGCATACGAATAGAAAGGATCAGATATACGATATTGAGCGATCATCGATGCGATTGAGAAACTGGACCACGGCGCGGAACGCGACCGCCACGAGCCTGCCGATGGGCGGCTGACCTCAAGAGCATCACCTGCCTGCGCACCGGCCGGCAGATACGCAAGCCGGTCACGGCCGCTGTGCGCAAGCCTGCGTCACCCGGTTCGCGGCGTGACGAGGCGGTTGTGCCGCGCATGCTGTTCGAGTTCGCTCCCACGCTCGGCATCATCCAGGATGCGCCTCTGCCGGACATCGATGTGCCGCGCGTGTTGCCAGCGCCCCGATGCGGAGTCCGATGCGGGCGGCCACCTGTTCCAATGGCATCGTGGCCACCTCTCGCCCTGGCCTTCCTTTCTTCGATCTCACCGGAGCGCACCCCATGCTGGAGTTGCTCACGCCCACCGAAACCGCCGCCGCCGATCGCGCCGCGGTTGCCCTCGGCCACCCGGTCGCCTGGCTGATGGAGAATGCCGGCCGCGCCGTCGCGCGGGCGGTGCGGGCGCGGATGCGTCCCTGCCGCACCCTGGTATTGTGCGGCCCCGGCAACAACGGCGGCGACGGCTACGTGGCCGCGCGCCATCTGTCCGCCGCGGGCTGGCCGGTGTCGGTGGCGGCGCTGGCGCCGCCCCGCGGCGAGGCGGCGGGCGCGGCGGCCCGCTGGCGCGGCCTGCGCGCGCCCTTCACCGTGCAGGCCGCCGCCCGCGCCGCGTTGGTGGTGGATGCCGTGTTCGGCGCCGGGCTGGCGCGCGACCTCGATCCCGAGGTCGCCGATGTGCTCCGGGCGGCGCGCCGCCTGGTGGCGGTGGACGTGCCCAGCGGGCTGGACGGTGCCACCGGCGCGGTGCGCGGCTATGCGCCGCAGGCGGACCTCACGGTCACTTTCTGCCGCCTGAAACCCGGCCATCTGCTGCTTCCCGGCCGCACCCTCTGCGGGCCGGTGGTGCTGGCCGATATCGGCCTGCCCGACGCGGCGCTGCCGGAAGGCGTGCGGACCTGGCGCAACGATCCGGCGCTTTGGAACCTGCCGGCGCCGGACCCGGCCGGCCATAAATACAGCCGCGGCCACGTGACCGTGCTGGGCGGCGCCGCCATGACCGGGGCAGCGCGCCTGGCCGCCGCCGCCGCGCGACGCGCGGGCGCCGGCATGGTCACCATCGCCGCCGCCGGCTCGGCCGATGCCTACCGGGCCGGGGAACCCGGCGTGATCGTCGACGAACGACCGGTCGGGGACCTGCTGGCCGATCCAAGGCGCACGTCCTGGGTGTGCGGCCCGGGGCTCGGCGAGGCCGCGGCGGCGGCGGCCTTGCCGGTGCTGCTGGCGGCCGGGCGGCGGGTGGTGGTGGACGCGGACGCCCTGACCCTCTGCCAAGGCGATCCCGAGCGCCTGCGCGGGGGCGCCGTGCTGACCCCGCATGACGGCGAGTTTGCCCGCGTCTTCGGCCCGCCGGGAGAAGACCGGCTGACCGCGGTGCGGGCGGCGGCGGTGCGCACCGGTGCGGTCGTGCTGCTGAAGGGCGCCGACACCATCGTTGCGGCCCCGGACGGGCGCGCGGTGGTGAACGACAACGCCCCGCCCTGGCTCGCCACCGCCGGCGCCGGCGACGTGCTGGCCGGCGTGATCGCCGGCCTGCTGGCGCAAGGCATGCCAGCCTGGGAGAGCGCCTGCGCGGGCGCGTGGTTGCACGGCCATGCCGCTTCGCTGGCCGGGCCGGGCCTGATCGCCGAGGATCTGCCGTCGCTGCTGCCACGCGCCTGCGCCGCGGCCGATGGACGCTGACGGGAAATTCGGGCCCGACCATGATATCAATCCTTCGGCGCACCAGCACCGCACGCCTGCGACCGCACGGAGGTTGGCTTGATCCTTCTGCACCTCTTCCCCGACCCATGGGGCCTCAACCCCAGCCCGTTCTGCCTCAAGGCGGAAACCTATTGCCGGCTGGCCGGCATTCCCTACCGCGGCGTCGTCACGCTGCCGGTGCGTGCCCCGCGCGGCAAGCTGCCGTTCATCGACGACGCGGGGCTGCGCATCGCCGACAGCGGCGCGATCGTCGAGCACCTCAAGCGCCGCTATGGCGACTTCCTCGACGGCCCGCTCGACGACAGCCAGCGCGCCATCGGCCACCTGATCCGCCGCACCTGCGAGGAGAGCCTGTATTTCGTTCTGCTGCATGCCCGCTGGATCGACGCTTCCGGCTGGCAGGCGATCCGGCCGGTCTTCTTCGGCTCGCTGCCGCCGCTGCTGCGCGACGCCGTGGCCTGGACGGCGCGACGCGGCGTCCGCCAGGCCCTGTACCGGACAGGGCTATGGCAGGCATGGCGCGGAGGGCATCCGCGTCCTCGGCGCCGCAGACCTCGCCGCCCTGGCCAGCTTGCTTGCGGACCGCCCGTTCGCCCTCGGCGCCCGGCCCACCTCGACGGATGCGATCCTGTACGGGCTGCTGGCCAATATTGTGGACGCGCCGGTGCCGACATGGCTGGCCGAGGAAGCGCGCCGCCACCCCGTGCTTGCGGCCTACACGGCGCGCATGCGCTCGGTGATCCCACCCGCCAGTGCACTGGTCCCGACGGAGATGGCCGTCCGACAGAAAACCGCTGTCCCGATCCCCGACAGCCTGTAAAGTCGCGCTCCCCATTTTGGCCGCGGCCGGCAAAACGCCGCTGCCCGGCGCACAGGGGACGCGGTGGAGAGGTGGAGGAGATGAACGCACCGGTTCCGACCATCGTGCCGACCGCCGATGAGACCCGCAAATTCGCCCTGCTGCGCCAGGTCGAGCGCAAGCTGCTCTGGCTCTCGGCCTGGATGATCCACAACGCCAACCATGGCCGGCCGAACCGGGACGGGCTCAAGGTGGGCGGCCACCAGGCCTCCTGCGCCTCCTGCGTGTCCATCATGACGGCGCTGTATTTCGAAATCCTGCGCCCGCAGGACCGGGTGGCGGTGAAGCCGCATGCCGGCCCGGTGTTCCACGCCATCAACGCCCTGTTCGGCCGCCAGCTGCGAGCGAAGATGGAAGGGTTGCGCCAGTTCGGCGGCGCGCAAGCCTACCCGAGCCGCACCAAGGACGGGCCGGAGGTGGATTTCTCCACCGGCTCGGTCGGCCTGGGCGTGGCGATGACCAGTTTTTCCTCGCTGATCGCCGATTACGTGCGCCTGCACGCGCTGTCGCCCGCACCGCTGCCGCCCGGCCGCCACATCGCCATCGCCGGTGACGCCGAACTGGACGAGGGCAACATCTACGAGGCGCTGCTGGAGGGATGGAAGCACGACATCCGCAACGTCTGGTGGATCATCGACTACAACCGCCAGAGCCTGGATTCGGTGGTGCCGGACCGGCTGTTCGGCCGCATCGAGGGCCTGTTCCGCGACATGGGCTGGAACGTGGTGACGATGAAATACGGCCGCCGCCTGCAGGCCGCCTTCGCCCGCGAAGACGGCGAGGACCTGCGCCGCTGGATCGACGACTGCCCCAACAGCCTTTACTCGGCGCTGACCTTCCAGGGCGGGGCCGCCTGGCGGCAGGCGCTGCTGGCCGATCTCGGCCGCTCGCGCGGCGTGCGCGCCATCATCGACGCCCTGCTGGACGACGAACTGGCCGCCCTGATGACCAATCTCGGCGGCCACGACATCGAGTACCTGATTGAAACCCTGCGCGCCGCCGACGCGTCCGGCGACCAGCCCACCTGTTTCATCGCCTACACCATCAAGGGCATGGGCCTGCCCTTCGCCGGCCACAAAGACAACCACGCCGGGCTGATGAGCAAGGAGCAGATGGAGGGCTTCCGCGCCGCCCTCGGCATCCGGCCCGGCCATGAATGGGATTTGTTCGAGGGCCTGGACGCCAGCGAGGCGGAGCTGCGCGGTTTTCTGGCAGGCGTGCCCTTCGCCACCACCCTCACCGATTCCGGCCGCGCGCTGACAGCTCCGGTGGTCGCGGTGCCGCCAACGCTGCCGCTGCCCCGGCACCCCGGCAAGAAAACCTCCACCCAGGCGGGCTTCGGCGACATCCTGGCCGAAATCGGCCGAGGCCAGGGGGAGATGAAGGACCTCGCCGCCCATATCCTCACCACCAGCCCCGACGTGACCGTCTCGACCAGCCTGGGCCCCTGGGTGAACCGGCGCGGAGTGTTCGACCGGCACCTGCGCAACGACGTGTTCCGCGACGCCAAGCTGGCCAGCGCCCAGCGCTGGGGCATGACGCCGGAAGGCCAGCACATCGAGCTGGGCATCGCCGAGCAAAATTTGTTTCTGCTCCTCGGCGCCGCCGGGCTGGCCCCCGGCCTGCACGGCGCCCGGCTGCTGCCCATCGGCACCGTCTACGACCCCTTCGTCAACCGCGGCCTGGATGCGCTGATCTACGCCTGCTACCAGGATGCGCGGTTTCTGCTGGTCTCTACTCCCTCCGGCCTGTCGCTGGCGCCGGAAGGCGGGCAGCACCAGAGCATCAACACCCCGCTGCTGGGCATCAGCACCGACCGCCTGGCCAGCTACGAGCCGGCGCATGTCGATGAGCTGGCGATCCTGCTGCGCCACGCGTTCGTGCATATGCAGAAGCCGGACGGCTCGGCGGTCTGGCTGCGCCTGTCCACCCGCGCCATCGCCCAGCCGGTCCGCACGCTGGATGCCGATGCGGTGATCGCCGGCGCCCACTGGGCGGCGCCCCCGGCGCCGGGGGCGCCCATCGCGCTCGCCTACCAGGGCCCGGTCGCGCCCGAGGCCGAATCGGCGTTCGCGGTGCTGCGCGCGGAGGTGCCGGGCGCGGGGCTGCTGGCCATCACCAGCCCCGACCGCCTGCACGCCGGCTGGCTCGCTGCGGCGCGGGCCCGCAGGGCCGGCGAACGCGGCGCGACCGCGCATATCGAACGCCTCCTGGCCCCGCTGGCGCCCGGCGCGGCGCTGGTGACGGTGCTGGACGGTCACCCGGCGAGCCACGCCTGGCTCGGCGCCGTGCGCGGCCATCGTGTGGTGCCGCTGGGCGTCGATCATTTCGGCCAAAGTGGCGATATTCCGGACCTGTACCGGGAATACGGGCTGGACGAGGATGCGATCCTCGATGCCTGCGCGCAGGGGTTGCTGGGGTAAGGCAAGGAAGGCCAGGGGCTCTGCCCCTGGACCCCGCTACTTTTTGGCACTTCCCGCCGCGCCGGCACGCCGGGCGCCGCGCCCGCCGGACCCGATCCACAACCAACCCACAATCGACCCGCGTCCCACCGCAAGCCGCCGTCCCTGGTGGCTGCCGCCGCCCCGCCTGCGCTCCGGCTGATCCGGCCTCCTGCCAATCGGCCTGCAAATTCCCGCCCCCCGGCTCCGGGCGTCGTCCCCGCGCGCCCGGTCGCCCACCCTCCGATCCGCCTAAAAGCAAAACGAAGGAAGCTGGTGGGCGGAAAAGCGAAGCCTATTCCGCTGGCTTCAAAGGGCGCGCCCGCCCGGAGGTCTCTGCTTGGGAATCGTTCCATGTCGGCCCGGCATGCGGGCGGCGGTTCCCGTGGCGCGGCTACTCCTGCCAGAACCAGCGGGACGACCGTTCGTTGCCCTTGTAGAAGGTCTGATAGAGATATTCCGCACCGATCACGCCCAGCACGACGCCGAAAAGTTCGCCAATTTCGAGGCCCGGCGAGACCACCAGCAGGCCCGAGAGAATGCCGCCGCCCAGAAACAGCAGACGAGGCGGTTCCATATGGAAGATCTCGCTCATGCCCTCGATCGGCGCCTCGGCCACTGGAATCACCGCGCCGCTGGTCAGGTGACGCGGCGCGCTCAGCTGACCCGGCGCCGCCTGGGCGCTGCCCGCCAACCCGAACACCAGCGACAGGCTGAGACAGAAGCTCAAAACGACCTTGATCATATCATTTCCCCGCGTTTTTCAAACTCGACAAGGCCAATGCCTGACGTCCTCAAGTCACCGGCAGATACAAACGCCGATCCCCACCGGCGGCACTGCGAATAGACCACGCTTCCGCCCGGCCCGGGCCGAACCGGACCGGCAGCGCACGGTCCTGATCTACCGCTTTGACAACGGACCCGCGTGCAGAGTCAACGGGGCACGGCTGACATTGTGCCGCTGGCACGCGCAACGATCCGCCCCTCATCCTGCCAAACGTTCATCCTGCCAAGCGTTCGATGTCGGCCCCGCAGGCGGCGAGCTTCTGTTCCACCAACTCGTAGCCACGGTCCAGGTGGTACACGCGGTTCACGATGGTCTCGCCCTCGGCCGCCAGCCCGGCCAGCACCAGGCTGACCGAGGCGCGCAGATCGGTCGCCATCACCGGCGCGCCGGACAGCGCCGGCACCCCGCGCACGATGGCCGAGGCGCCGTGCACATTGATGCGCGCGCCCATGCGGTTGAGCTCCGGCACATGCATGAACCGGTTCTCGAAAATGGTCTCGGTCACCATCGCCGCGCCGTCGGACACACACATCAGCGCCATGTACTGGGCCTGCATGTCGGTGGGAAAACCCGGATAGGGTTCGGTCATGACATCCGCCCCGTGCAGCCCGTTCAGCCGCTTGACCATCAGCCCGCCGTCCTGTTCGGTCACCTCCACCCCGGCCTCGCGCAGCACCCGCACCAGCGCGCCGAGATGGTCGAGCCTGGCGTTGCGCAAATGGACCTCCCCGCCGGTGATGGCGGCCGCACAGGCATAGGTGCCGGTTTCGATCCGGTCGGGAATGATGGCATGGGTGGCGGCGTGCAGGCGCGGCACGCCGTCGATGGTCAGCCGGTCGGTGCCGATGCCCTCGATGCGCGCGCCCATCGCCACCAGGCAGTCGGCGAGGTCGGAGATTTCCGGCTCCCGGGCGGCGTTGGCCAGCACCGTGCGGCCATCGGCGAGGCTGGCCGCCATCAGCAGGTTCTCGGTGGCACCGACGCTGGGGAAGGGGAACACGTAGGTGGCGCCGCGCAGCCCCTGCGGGGCGCTGGCCAGCACATAGCCGCCGTCGAGCCGGATGGTCGCTCCCATCGCCTCCAGGCCCTTCAGGTGCAGGTCGACCGGCCGGGTGCCGATGGCGCAGCCGCCCGGCAGGGACACCCGCGCCTCGCCCACGCGGGCCACCAGCGGGCCGAGCACAAGGACAGATGCGCGCATCTTGCGCACGATGTCGTACGGCGCCTCGGTGTTGGTGATGCCGCCGCCGATCGACAGCACCCGGCCATCGTTGGTGGGCCGGTCGACCGCCACCCCGTGCTGGGCGATCAGTGTCCCCATGGTCTCGATATCGGCCAGCCGGGGAACATTGGTGAGGGTGAGACGTTCGTCGGTCAGCAGTCCGGCTGCCATGAGCGGCAGGCCGGCGTTTTTGGCGCCGCCGATGACGATCTCGCCGGAAAGCGGCCTTCCGCCGCGGATGCAAATCTTGTCCATCCGCCTATCTACCCAGCCTCAGCCGAGCCGGGGAAGCGAAACTCCGCGCTGTCCCTGGTACTTGCCGCGCTTGTCCGCATAGCTGGTCTCGCACGGCTCGTTGCCCTGGATGAAGAGGAACTGACAGATGCCTTCATGGGCGTAGATTTTCGCGGGCAGGGGGGTGGTGTTGCTGATTTCGATGGTCACCTGCCCCTCCCATTCCGGCTCCAGGGGGGTGACGTTCACGATGATGCCGCAGCGGGCGTAGGTGGACTTGCCGAGGCAGATCACCAGCACGTCGCGCGGAATGCGGAAGTATTCCTCCGTGTGCGCGAGGGCAAACGAGTTCGGCGGGATGATGCAGACCGGCCCGGTGCGGTCTACGAAGGAGGTGGGGTTGAAGGATTTCGGGTCGACGATGGCGGAATCGACGTTGGTGAACACCTTGAACTGGTCGGACACGCGGGCGTCGTAGCCGTAGCTGGACAGGCCGTAGCTGATCACGCCCTCGCGCTTCTGGGTCTCGACGAACGGCTCGATCATCGCGTGCTCATGCGCCATGCGGCGGATCCAGCGGTCGGACATGACGGGCATGGGCGCGTGCTCTCGTGACGAAGGACGGGGTCGATCCGCCGGGAACGGTTTCCGGCGCGGGCAGGCGTAACATCCGCGGCGTTGGTAAGACAGCCCCTGGCATGCATGACATTCCCGCCCGCCCCCCGCGCGACCAGCGCCTCGACATCGTCCGGGGCTGGCTGCAGTTGTCCATCTTCGCCACCCATGCCGGCGGCACCTTCATCGGCGGCTGGATGATCCATGCCGCCTGGGGGTTTTCCGACAGTTCCGAACTGTTCGTGTTCCTCTCCGGGTTCACCCTCGGCAGCGTGTTCGCCCGCCGCGCGGCCCGGGCGGGCTGGCGCGCCGGGGCGATCGACCTGCTGGTGCGCACCCGCCGGCTGTATCGCATGCACCTGCTTGTCCTGCTGCTGTTTGGCGCCATGGTGGCGGCGGCGGGGGCCACCATCCTGCCCGGCGAGGCGGAGCGGCTGGGCTGGGATTTCCTTGCCGCCGATCCGGTGCGGGCGGTGCCGGGTCTGCTGACCATGCTCTACCAGCCAGAGTTCATGGGCATCCTGCCGGTGTTCGTGTGGTGCATGCTGCTGCTGCCCGGTTTCGCCGCGGCCCAGCGCCGGTGGGGCTGGGTGGCGTTGGTGCCGGCGGTGGCCTGCTACGCCGCGGTCTGGGCGTTCGGGCTGGCGATGCCCAGTTTGCAGCCGGGCGGGCGCATCCAGTTCAACCCCTTCGCCTGGCAAATCCTGTTCCTCGCCGGCGCCTGGCTCGGGCGGCGGGCGCTGTTACAGGGCGAGGCTCTGCCGTTCCGTGCCCGGTGGGCGCGGGCGGCGCTGTGGGCGGCCCTGACCGTGCTGGCGACGGGGTTGGTCATGCGGCTGACCTGGTACGGTTTTGTCCCCTGGCCGGCGCCCTTCGGAGAGGAGTACCTGGATCGAGGGCAAGGACAACCTGGCATTGCCGCGACTGCTGCACGCCTTGGCACTGGCCTTCGTGGTGGCAGCCCTGGTGCCCCGCGACGCACCCTGGATGCACCGCGCCCTGCCGCGGGCGGTGGCCCGGATCGGCCAGTACAGCCTCGAAGTGTTTTGTATGGGTTTGTTTCTCTCGTGGGCCGCGTCCGTGGTGTTTCGCCTCGTGCCGATGCACGGGCTGGCGTTTGCCCTGGAGGATTCGATGCTGATCGGCGCGGGGGCGGCGACACTGGCGCGGTTCGCAGCACTGCTGGACCGCCGCCGGGCGGCGCGGCGCATAACGGCCGCGGCCTGATCACAACGATCAGAGTGGTGCCCAGGAGAAGACTCGAACTTCCACGACCTTGCGGCCACAGGTACCTGAAACCTGCGCGTCTACCAATTCCGCCACCTGGGCAGGTGGGACCCCGATGGACCGGACCAGCGGGAGGCGCGCGATTTAGACCCCGGTCACCGGGGCGTCAACTGGCAAAACAGAAGGATGGCCGGCGAAGCCCTGGCCTTCCTTCCTTCGGCCGCCCTGGGCTACAAGCCCGCCGCCGCATCGAGGAACGTCAGAATGCCCCCAATTCACTCTTGGCGCCGCCCGGCAAGCCGCTTGGCCGCGCTTGCCCTCGCCTGGCTGGGTGCCTGTTCGATGTTTCCGAAGCTGGCAACCCTCGATCAGGCCCGCGCAAGTCTCACCGGCATGAGCGAGTCCCAGGTCACCGCATGTCTGGGCGTCCCCGGCACCCGGCGTACCGCAGGCGACGGAACGGCGGTCTGGACCTACACCCAGGGGCTGAACGCCATGCGTTCCCCGCAGCCGGTCAGCGACCCCAGCCAGGCAAGCTTCGGCTACTCGCCGTTCGCCGGTCCTGTCGGCAGCCCGTCAATGGCCGCCGCGGTGGCGCCGCCGCCGCCGGCGAGTTGCATGCTCGTTCTGACCTTCGGCAACGGCCTGGTGGCGGATGTCATGTACAGCGCCCCTGGTGGCGGTCCGCCAGCACAGCCGGAGGCGTGTGGGGCGCTTGCCGGGCGTTGCTTGCCGTAACCGGCCGCGGGGCGGGAGATTCCGCCTACGCTTCCCGGTGCGCCGCCACGATTTCGCGCAGCTTCGCCGCGCCGGCGGCGCCCTTGGCCGCTTCTTTCCACAGCCCCTCGGCCACCCGCTGGTGGGCGGCGATCGCTTCGTCGGCGGCGGTGATCATCGCCACGCCGGTGGCGGTGCCCGGGACAGTGTCCGGCCGGAACGGGTTGATCGCCAGCGTGGCGCGGTCGCGGGCGCGCAGGATCTTGAAGTTGCTGGTCGGTTCGGTGCTGGTCAGCAGGCCGAACTGCAGCCCCATCGGCTCGGCTTCCATCAGGGCGGCGATGTTCAATGCCTCCGCCGCCGCCACCTGCCGGCTCTGCCGCCGCGCCCGCTCGGACAGCGCCGCCGCGCCGCCGACTCCGATGTCCAGGAACCGGGCCAGGCGAATGGCCGGGATCATGCAGATAATGGCCGGTTTGCGCCGCGCATAGAGTTTCTTGCGGGCCGCCAGGATGCCCAGCGCCTGTTCGGCGTTGGCGCGTATCTGTCCCCGGTCGGCGCCCGCTTGCTCGCCGATATCTTCCAGCGCGCCGGCCAGCGCGGCGTCGTAGGCGTCGGAGGTGACCAGATACGACACCGGCCCGTCGACCTGCAGAATCTGGTCGGCTGTTTCCTCCACCTGGCGGATTCGCTCGAAATAGCCAACCGTCCGATGGTAGTATTCAACCCCGATCCCCAGCAGCGAAAGCGGCGAAATCTTCAGCAATTCCGCCAGCCGCTTGATGGTGTCGAGCTTGATGACCTCGCCTTTTTCATAACGATACAGCGCCGCCCGCGATACGCCGAGGCGCGCGGCGATCTCTTCGGCCCGCAGCCCGGATTCGAGGCGGTAGGCCCGCAATTGCTGGCCGATTTCGGTGAAGCGCATGAAGGCTCTGTCCAGGGGTGAACGCCTGTCCCGATCCGGGCGCCAGCGTCTCAGATTAGAGGGAACCGCAGTGTATTTGCGATTTGTCCGGAAATCCACGCAAATTAACGGTTTCCGACTGTGCCCTGTCACCGCTCCGCAACCCTGCGTAGCCGAAAATCCCCGGCGGTGCCGCTCAGACCTTGTATCTTTCGCGCCACGCCAGCCCCGTCAGCGTGTCGCCTTGCGGGCGGTACTCGCAGCCGATCCAGCCGCCATAGCCCAGCGCATCGATGCGGCCAAGCACATACGCCCAGCCGATTTCCCCGGTGCCCGGCTCGTGGCGGCCCGGCACGTCGGCCAGTTGCATGTGGGCGATGATCGGCAGATGCGTCTCGATGCGCCGGGTGATGTCGCCCTCCGTCACCTGGCAGTGGTAGATGTCGAACAGCAGGCGCAGCCGGTCGGCGCCGATCGCCGTCACCATCGAAGCTGCCTGCGCCATGGTGTTCAAATGATACGCCGGTATGTCGCGATGGTTGATCGGCTCGATCACCAGCTTCACGCCCGCCGCCCGCGCCTGCTCGGCCGCCCAGGCCAGGTTCGCCGCAAACACCGCGGCCGCGGTGGCGAATGGCATCTCGGGCGCGGGAATGCCTGCCATGCAATGCAGCAGCCCGCAGTCCAGCACGGCCGCATACTCCAGCGCCCGCAGGACCGAGTCGCGGAATTCGGCCTGGCGGCCGGGCAGGGCGGCCAGGCCACGCTCGCCGCGGGTCCAATCGCCAGGGGGCATATTGAACAGCACCGGCAGCAGCCCATTTGCGGTCAGCCGCGCTTTCAGCGCTGCGGCGGCGTGCTCGTAAGGGAACTGGAATTCCACCGCCGTAAACCCGGCGCGGGCGGCCGCATCGCACCGGTCGAGGAACCCGACCTCGTTGAACATCATCGACAGGTTGGCGGCCAGTCGCGGCATATATCCCCCCCAATACCGCGTGCACGCTAGCCGCCGGCGTGCGGCTTGGCCAGAGTGCGCCCCCACCTCGGAGCAACCTCATCTGATGCCCACCCGATCATGATCGCCGAGCGCGTGCTCATGGCCCTTCTGCTGGGGGGCATCGCGGTCGGCTGCGTGCTGGTGCTGTGGCCGTTCTTCTCGGCCATCCTCTGGGCGGCCATCCTCACCTACACCACCTGGCCGATTTACGAGTGGCTGCGCACCCGGGGCGGGCTGGGAAATTTCGGGGCGGCCGGGGCCATGGTGGCGATCGCCTTCGTCACCGTGGTGCTGCCGATCGCCCTGGCGGTGCCGGGCGGCGCCGACGACGTTGAGGCGTTGCGCCACGCGGTGCAAGCCGCGATCGCGGCCGGGCTGCCAGGCTCGCCCTCCTGGCTGCACGAAATCCCGGCGGTCGGCCCCACCCTTGCCGGGCTTTGGGATTCCTGGGCTGAGGACCTCACCGTCATGGGCGAGTTCTTCAAGCCCTATTTCGGCATGGCCGCGGAGTTCGGCCTGTCGCTGCTGCTGGGACTTGCCAATGGCGTGCTGATGTTCCTGCTGGCGCTGGTGGTGGCGTTCTTTTTTTTCGCCTCCGGCGACCGGCTGGCGATCAAGATCCGGGTCATCCTTGGCCGCATCGCCGGCTCGCGTGCTCCGCGCCTGATCGAGGTCACCGGCGCCACCATCCGCGGCGTGGTCTACGGCATTCTCGGCACCGCCATCGTGCAGGGCATCCTGACCACCTTCGGCCTGTGGCTGTCCGGCGTGCCGCGGCCGATGCTGCTGGGACTGGTGGCCGGCGGCCTGTCGGTACTGCCGATCGGCGCGCCGGTGGTGTGGATCCCCGCCGCGCTATGGCTGCTCGCGCATGGCCATACGGCGTGGGGCATTTTCCTGTTCACCTATGGGATCGTGGCGGTCAGCGGCGCCGATTCGGTCATCCGGCCGTATTTCATCGCCCGTGGCGCGCAACTGCCGTTCCTGCTGACGATGCTGGGTGTGCTCGGCGGCGCGCTGGCGTTCGGGCTGTTGGGGATTTTCGTGGGGCCGGTGCTGCTGGGGGTGGGATTCACGCTGGTCAGCGAATGGTCTGGGACGGCGGAGCCGAACGCGGCGAAGTAAGAAGCTTCCGTCGACATCGTGCGCCCGCCAGCGACCGGCGGATTTGCGTCGAGATACATGGCGTGGATGTATCCACCCGCTTCGTCGCTGGCTGGCAGCTGCGCCGGGATTTCCCGCGTCGAGCCGAAGAGTGGCCGAAGCCGGTGCTGCCGGGCATGCGGAGGAGGTGATACCGCACCGTCGTTCCGGCAGGTCGCAACGGCTCCGGCACCACCTGCTCCAGCACGTGCGGATCGGTTCGCGGCCGATGAAACGACACGGCCCCATCAGTCAGGACGGCGCGGTCAGCGGCATCGCCTGCGCGGTCCGGCGCGTCTGCTTGGCCTTCATCGGCGGCCTCTCCCGCCGGTACTGATCGGCAGGCCGGGGCGGCGCTGCTCGCGCAGCTGCCGCAGCACGTCGAAGGTGCGCGCGCCGGTCTCCGGCGGCATCGGCTCAAGCCACGGCGAGGCGGCCAGCGTGGCACGCGCATCCGCCAGCCCGTCAGCCCAGCGCGCCTGCATCGTCTTGCGACTGAACTCGTAGTCCTTCGAATGCCCCTGTTCATCGTCGGGAAGATAGATCAACTGCACGATGTCCATCGTGGTGACACAACCGAACGCGTAGAGCCGTTGCGCCGCCGGCAGCGCCCGCAGCTCCTCGGGCAGTGCGTCCCACAGCATGTTGATGTCGTGCCGGAACGTCGTGCGTCGTCTTGAACGTTGTCGTGCTGGCGCGGGTGCGGCTGGAATAGCGGATGTCCTTGTCGCGCTCGGCCACCGCTTCCAGGTCGGCGGGCAGCGGACCGGCGGCGTGGAACAAATCCACCTGGAACGTCAGCCGGCTGCGGCGGGGGACGTATTCCAGCACGTATTTCAGCGGTGTGTTGGAAACCAGCCCGCCATCCCAGTAGTGTTCGCCGTCGATCTCGACGGCGGGAAAGCCAGGCGGCAGGGCGCCGCTGGCCATGACGTGCTCGGCGCGGATGGTGGTGGCGGCATTGTCGAAATAGGCAAAATTGCCGGTGCGCACGTTCACCGCACCGACGCTGAAGCGGATTTCGCGCGCGTTGATGCGGTCGAAATCGACCAGCCGCTCCAGCGTGCTCTTCAGTGCCGAGATGTCGTAGAAACTCGTGGGTGCGGCGCCGGAGATCCAGCCGAACATCCAGTCGGCCGGTGGCCGAGGGGCGAAAAACCCGGGTTGGCCGAATAGCAGCGCGCCCAGCGAACTCAGCCGCCGATGATCGTGCAGCACGCCGCCTGGCAGCGTCCCGGGCAAGCCGGGCCAGTCGGAGTGCGTCGTGGTAATGCCCTCCCAGAAGGCACGCAGCCGCTCGATCCGCTTCTCCGGCGCGTTGCCGGCGATGATGGCGGCATTGATGGCGCCGATGGAAATGCCGGCGACCCAGTCGGGCAGGTATTGCGAGGTGGACAGCGCCTCATAAACACCGGCCTGGTAGCTGCCGAGGGCGCCGCCGCCCTGCAGCACGAGCGCCACCATTTTGTCATACGATGCCGGCCGCACCGGCTCCCGGCCCTTGGACATCTGATTCTCCCTCACCGCGCCGTCCAGCCGCCGTCGACGGTGATCGCCGCTCCGGTGATCGACGCCGCCTCCGGACTGCACAGAAATGCCACCGTCCCGGCCACTTCCTCAACCGTGACGAAGCGTTTCGTGGGCTGCTCGGCCAGCATGATCGTGCGGATCACCTGGTCTTCCGTGATGCCATGCGCCACCGCCTGGGCCGCCACCTGCCGCTCGACCAGCGGGGTCCACACATAGCCCGGGCAGACCGCATTGCAGGTCACGCCCGCTTCCGCCGCTTCCAGGGCCGTCACCTTGGTGAAACCCACCACCCCGTGCTTGGCGGCGACATAAGCGCCCTTGAACGGCGAGGCCACCAGCCCGTGCGCGGACGCAACATTGACGATCCGCCCCCAGCCCCGCCGCTTCATGTCCGGCAGCACCGCCTGGGTGGCGTGGAACACGGCGCTCAGGTTCACAGCCAGAATGGCGTTCCATTTCTCCGCCGGGAACGTGTCGATCGGTTCGACATGCTGAATGCCGGCATTGTTGACCAGAATGTCCACCGTGCCCATGGCGCGGGCAGTGCGCTCCACCATGTCATGGGTCGCCTGCGCAACCGACAGATCGGCATCGTCATAGGCGACCGACACGTCGTGTTCGGCGGCGAGCGATTGACAGAGCCTGGCGATTTCGTCGGGGTCGCCAAAGCCGTTGAGAACGATCATGGCCCCGCGTGCCGCCAACCCCCGCGCGATGCCGAGGCCGATGCCGCTGGTAGAGCCGGTGACGATGGCCACCCGCCCTTCCAGCGGGCGGGCCGCCTCCCGCGCCAGGCCGGCAGCCTGCATGATGTTGCTCATTTTCTCTGCCCCATGTTACGGGCAGACAATCCGCCCGACACGAGCAACCTATCCGCGCTGCGCCGGCGCTTGCCAATGCCGCAGCCTGATCGATTGAATGACCCGATGTAATGCCTGGCCGGTGGGCGAGTTCCCTCTGCAGGTTCTGATCACCGCGCCATACATGAGGCATGTCATGGAACTGACCGAAATACGCTATTTCCTGGCGCTTTGCCGTAATCTCAATTTTACCCGCGCTGCGGAACAGTGCAACGTCACGCAACCCGCGCTGACCAGGGCGATCCAGAAGATGGAAGAAGAACTCGGCGGGCTGCTGTTCTCGCGCGAGCGCGGCAACACGCATCTCACCGAGCTTGGCCGGCTGCTGGAGCCGCAATTCGCCGCCATGGCCGAACATGCCGAGGCGGCCAAGCAACTGGCCGGACGGTTTCTGCGGCTGGAGGGGGCGCAGATGACCGTGGGGGTGATGTGCACGATCGGGCCGCTGCGCTTCGTGGGCTTCCTCGATCGCTTCCGCGCGGCCCATCCGGGGGTGGACATTACGCTGATCGACGCGGTGCCGGCGAAGCTGACCGAGCGCCTGCTCGCCGGCGAGATCAACGTCGCCGTGATGGCCCGGCCCGAGGGCTTCGAGGCGCCGCTGCAGCCGCAGCCGCTCTATACCGAGCGGTTCGTGATCGCCTGCGCCATGACCCATCGCTTCGCCGGGCGCAACATCGTGGGGATGGCGGATCTGGAGGGCGAAATCTACCTGCAGCGCATCAACTGCGAGTTCCGCGACTGCCTCGCCGAGCGGCTGGCGGCGTGCGGCACCAGCATCGCGCGCTCGTACCGCAGCGAGCGGGAGGACTGGATCCAGACCATGGCGGCGGCTGGCATGGGCGTGTGCTTCCTTCCCGAGTTCACCGCCGCGGTGCCGGGCCTGGTGATCCGGCATGTGGTCGATCCGGAGGTGGCGCGCGAGGTGTGCCTCGTGACGGTGGCCGGCCGCCGCTGGTCCACGCCGGTGGCGGCGTTCGTCAAGGCTGCGCGCGCCCATGATTGGCCGATCATGCCGGCCATTTCCGCCCCGTCGATGCCCACCCATGGTATGGGGTAGTCCTGTGCATCGCCATACTGCAATGGTAAGATCAGGGAGCGCTCCTGCAAATGCAACGGGGCGATCCGGTCAACACCGCAAGCTTAGACTTTGGACGGACCTTCCCGGCAATGTCTTTGTTTATCGAGATCATGCCTTGCATTGTTCGGAGCACGCCGGCGCAACCGGCGGGCGATGACGGACGGGTATCTTGACGATGACCTTGCGGCATTTGCCATTGGTCCGGCACGATTGCTATGCTCGCTTCATCCGCGAACCAGCAGCACTGGCGTTGCGCACATTGGGGGCCTGGTGAACATGGAATCCGATCTTCCTGACCGCCAGCTGAAGCGCGGCCGTTTTTTCCCCGGCGGCCGGGCGTTTCGCCCTTGATGTCCATGACGCTCTTCCACGCGGTCATGAGTTATGCGCTGGCCGGCGCGGCGGTGGCATTTGCCTTCGTTCTGGTCGGTGTCGACCGTGTCGATCCTGCCGCCCGCCGGGCCATTGCGTTCCGGCCCTTGTTGCTGCCGGGGGCAGCGTTGTTATGGCCTTTGGTGCTGGCCCGCTGGATCGCAGCGGAACGGCAGCGCATGCGCGGGTCATGATGCGTCGCAGCCATCGCACCGCGCATCGCTGGATCTGGGCTATTCTGGCCGTGCTGCTGCCGCTTGCTCTGCTTGGCGCGCTGGCGCTTCGCCGCAACGGGCCGTTGGAGGCGCCGTCGGTGCGCCTGTCGGAGACATCCCGGTGAGTGCCGACTACAAGCCGGTCAGCTGGACGCGCAGCAAGGCCATCTACGACGGCGTGATGATGGCGGGCATTGTGCTCTACCTGCTGGCCTTCCTGTGGTTCGGTCCGCGCCTGCAGAGCGTGACGCTGCCGCCGGACGCGCCGACCATGGCGATGAAGGCGTACGGAAGCTGCGCTTTCCTGATGCTGACCCTGGTGCTGTGCATCGGTCCGCTGGCGCGTCTCGACACACGGTTTCTGCCATTGCTCTACAATCGCCGGCACCTCGGCGTCATGACATGCGCTGTCGCAGCAGGGCACGTGCTTGCCGTGCTGGGCTGGTATTTCGCCTTCAGCCCGACGCCGCCGCTGGCCGGACTGCTGGGTGCCGACACCGCCTTCATCCCATTCGGCATCTTTGCTTTCCTCGTGTTGCTGGCGATGGGTTTCACCAGTCATGACTTCTGGCTCGTGTTCCTTGGCCCGCCGGTCTGGAAGGCGTTGCACATGGCCGTCTACGCGGCCTACGCGGCGGCTGTGTTGCACATCGGCCTCGGCGCGTTGCAGGACCTCCGCAACCCGACCTTTGCCATCGTTGTTATGCTGTGCACCGTAACGGTCTGCGCGCTGCATCTCGCTGCCGCGCGGCGCGAACACCGCCGCGACACATTCCTGGCCACGCCTGCCCCCGAGTTGCCCTGGCTGGTCGCGGGCCTCGCCGACGACATTGCCGAGGACCGCGCGATCGTCGTTCGTCCCGCCGACGGGGAGGCGGTGGCGATTTTCCGCCACCAGGGCCGCCTGTCCGCGGTCAGTCATGTGTGTGCCCATCAGAACGGTCCGCTGGGCGAGGGGCGGGTGGTGGACGGCTGTATCACCTGCCCCTGGCATGGCTATCAGTACCCGGCTCGAGGACGGTTGTTCGCCGCCGCCCTTCACCGAGCGCATCGCCACGTACCGGTTGCGCCTGGACGGGCGGCTGGTGCTGCTCGATCCGCGCCCGAATCCGCCCGGAACGCCGGTTCCGCCACTGGAACTTCCAGCATCATGAGGCGGGCAGCATGAGGCGGGCAGCATGAGGCGGGCAGCATGAGGCGGGCAGCATGAGGGATGACACGTTCTTCATTGGCTGGGCGCGGCGCATTCCACCCGGCCTGGCTGGTTTTCTCGCCCGCGTCTCGCTGGGCCTGCTGGGTCTGGCCGGGTTGCTCGCCCTGGCATTGTCAGCCAGCATCGACGACCCAGGGGGGGGCGCTTTCGACTGGGACGCGGGGGAACAGACGTTGCGCGGCATCATCACGCCGCTGCCCTACCCGCTGCTGCATCTGGCCCCGTCCGTCGCGCATCCCGCCGGACATACCGTGTTGCTGTCGGGGATCGGCAAGAACGGCGCCGCGGTCGATGCCGCGCTTGCCGGCCGCATGGTGGAGGCGACCGGCGTGATGCTCAAGCGCGGCAGCATCGACATGATGCAGCTCGGCGACGACCCCGGCCTGCGCGTTGCAGCGGGAGAGCGGGCACTGTCCGCCCCGGTGCAACTCGGGCGCTGGCGCCTGGTCGGCGAGATCTGCGACGGCAAATGCTGGACCGGAGCGATGCGGCCGGGCAGCGGCATCGCCCACCAGGCCTGTGCCGAGCTGTGCCTGGACGGCGCCCTCCCGCCCGGTACCTGGTAACCACGAGCCCGGTCGAGGGCTCCAGTTTTTTGCTGCTGGCCGGCGCCGATGGCGGCCCGATGCCGGAGGCGCTGCGGCCGCTGGTCGCGGTGCGGTTGATGCTTGAGGGGGCGGTCGAACGGCGCGGCGACTTGCTCGTGCTGCGGGTCGCGCCCGCCGGGGTGCATCCGCTGTGATCGCGATCCGGCGCGTCGCCGCGGTGCTGCTGGTTTCGGCCGGATGCTGGATGGTGTGGATGCTCGGCGGGACACTGCTGGCGCTTGCCGGCCTTGATGATCTCGATCTGATCGGTCGGACCGTCCTGATCTTCGCGTTCCTCACTGTGTGCGAAGCCGTGCATGAGCGGGTCCGGTCCGTTTTGGACCCGTCGCGTCATCACTAGAAACAGGGGGCCCTGCAATGTCGCTCGAGAACAAGATTGTCATCGTGACCGGTGCCGGCGGGAATCTCGGCGCGGCCACACTCGCTGAGCTGGCGCGCGGCGGAGCGCGGATCGTTGCGGCAGACCTGCACGGTGAGGCGCTGCAGCGAAGCCTCGCGGCAACCGGCGAGCCGGCACGCCACTTGGCCGTTGCCGGCATCGATCTTGCCGAGGAAGCGAGCTGCGCGACGCTGGTCGCGCATGCGCTCGAACGGTTCGGACGGATCGATGGTCTGGCAACGACCGTGGGGGGCTTCGCCGCGGCGCCGCTGGCGCAGACCGATTCCGAACTGCTGTTGCGCATGCTGCGCATCAACGCCGTCACGACGCTGAATATCATCCGCGCCGTGGTGCCGCCGATGCGCGCCGCTTGTGCCGGCAGCCTGGTGATGGTCGGCGCTGCCAGCGCGGTTCACGCCGGCGCCGGCATCGCCGCCTATGCGGCGGCAAAAAGTGCGGCGCTGCGCATGGTGGAAAGCTTCGCCGACGAGCTCCGGTCGGAGTCCGTCCGCGTCAATGCCGTCCTGCCCGGCACGATCGACACGCCGCAGAACCGCGCTTCCATGCCGGACGCCGATCATCGGGCCTGGGTGAGCCCAGGGCAGATTGCCGCGGTCATCGCCTTCCTGCTCTCCGACGCCGCCAGCGGACTCACCGGCGCGTTGATTCCCGTGACTGGCCGCGGCTGACAGGCGCACCGCTGCGCTCTTTTCTGTCCGCAGCGGGACCCCGGCGAGGGGCCGATCCACCGTTGGTCGTATCGATCTGGTCTGACAGACGAACTCCCAAGGCGAGGTAGATGATGACAAAAGTTGCGGTGGCGAAGCTGGACGATCTGAACGATCGGGTGCCGGCCTACGCGCTGGTCGGCGAGGTTGATCTGGTGGTCGTCCGCTGGGACAACACCGTCTCGGTTTTCTACGGGCGATGCCTGCACCGCGGCGCGTTGCTGGCCGACGGGTTCGTGCGCGGCCAGAACCTGATCTGCGGCTTGCACGACTGGGACTACCGTCTCGAGAGCGGGGTGAGCGAGTGACAATAACGCCGAGGTGCTGCCGCGCTTCACGGCGATCATCGAGGACAACCAGGTGCTGGTCGACGAAGCGGAAATCCGCGCCTGGGCCGAGCGTCATCCCCAGCCGTATGATCGTTCCGCCTATCAAGGGCTCTATGCCGATCTCCATGGCACAGACGAAGAACCGCATCTGGGCGAAATTCAGCGCCTGGCGCGCGACGGGCTGCGGCGCACCGGCGCGCATGGTCCAGTCGGCGCGATGGGCGTGCCTGGCCCTGCGTTGCCGCGCTGGGACGACATCCAGTTCGTGACGGCCCAGTTGCACAAGCTGCCGCTGCTGGACGGCGCACCGGTTGCCACCGAGCTGATCGTCGGACCGAAGGCGGCGCGACCCTTGCGGCTGGAAATCCCGTTGATCGTCTCGGACATGAGCTTCGGCTCGCTGTCGGAGCCGGCGAAGATCGCCCTTGCCCGCGGCGCCGAGCGCGCCGGTACCGGCATCTGTTCGGGCGAAGGCGGCATGCTGCCGGAGGAGCAGGCGGAGAACACGCGCTATTTCTATCAGCTTGCCTCAGCAAGGTTCGGTTTTTCCTGGGAGAAGGTGCTAAAGGCGCAGGCGTTCCATTTCAAGGGCGGGCAGGCGGCCAAGACCGGCACCGGCGGGCATCTTCCCGGCGCCAAGGTGCGCGGCAAGATCGCGGCGGTGCGTGGCCTGTCTGTGGGGCAGGACGCGATTTCTCCCGCCCGTTTTCCCGATTGGGACGGGCTGGGGCCGATCCGCGATTTCGCCGCCGAGGTGCGCGCGCGCACCGGCGGCATTCCGATCGGCTACAAACTCTCGGCCCAGCACATCGAGAAGGATATCGACGCGGCGCTGGAAGTGGGCGTCGACTACATTATTCTCGATGGCCGCGGCGGCGGAACGGGAGCGGCGCCGCTGTTGTTCCGCGACAATATCTCGGTGCCGACCATCCCGGCTCTGGCCCGCGCACGCCGGCACCTCGATCGCACGGTCGGACGTGATGTCACGCTGATCATCACCGGCGGGTTGCGTCTTCCCGCGGATTTTGCCAAGGCGCTGGCGCTGGGGGCGGACGGTGTCGCGCTGTCGAACGCGGCGTTGCAGGCGATCGGCTGCCTCGGCATGCGCGCCTGCCAGACCAACAAATGTCCGGTTGGCATCGCGACGCAGGACCCCGGGCTGATTGCCAGGCTGGAGATCGAAAAATCAGCCGCTCGACTGGCGACTTTTTTTGATGCCAGCGTCAAGCTGATGCAGTTGCTGGCGCGGGCCTGCGGTCACCACCGGTTGGCGGATTTCACCGCGGACGATCTGGTGACGTGGAATGACTCAATGGCGAAGCTCGCCGCCATTGCCTTCGCCGGTGGCTCGCCATGAGGTGCTGCCGTGCCGTTCAATCACGCTGAGCCTGGGGGAGAGAACCATGCGTTCAGAACGTTTCGACTTTCCCGGCGGGGCCGGGCACCGTCTTGCCGCCCGGCTTGACCTGCCGGACGAGGCGCCGCGGGCGCAGGCGCTGTTCGCCCATTGTTTCACCTGCGGCAAGGACATCCACGCCGCCAGCCGGCTGTCGGCGGCGCTGGCGGCGGAGGGGGTGGCGACGCTGCGCTTCGACTTCACCGGTCTTGGCGGCAGCGACGGCGATTTCGCCAACACCGATTTCGCCTCCAATGTCGGGGACCTTGTCGCCGCGGCCGACCACCTGCGCGCAGCCGGCCGGCCACCGGCGATTCTGATCGGCCACAGCCTTGGTGGCGCGGCCGTGCTGGCCGCGGCCGCCCGCATCCCGGAGGCGCGGGCGGTGGCCACCATCGGCGCGCCCTTCGAAGTGGCGCATGTGCTGGATCAGTTCGCCGCTCATGTGCCCGAGGTCGAGGCGCGCGGCGAGGCGAAGGTGCAGCTGGCTGGCCGCCCCTTTACGATCCGCCGCGATTTCGTGGAGAACGCGCGCAGCCACGACCAGGCGCCGCACATCGCCGCCCTCGGCCGCGCCCTGCTCGTGATGCACGCGCCGCTCGATCAGGTGGTCGGCATCGCCAATGCCCGCGCCATTTTCGAGGCGGCGAAACATCCGAAGAGCTTCGTGGCCCTCGACGGAGCGGATCACCTGCTGTCCCGCCGTGAGGATGCGACCTACGCCGCGCGGGTGCTTGCGGCCTGGGCCTCACGCTACGTGCCCGCGGACCCTGCCGCACCCGCCGGCACCGAGGCCGCAGCGACATCGGTGCCGGAGGAAGGTTCTGTCGGCGGCGGCACCACGCCGCGACCGGTGTAGCCGCGGGCGGCCAGCCCCTGTTCCGGCCGCGCCGCCCGTTGCCGGCAATCCAGGACCAGCGGCGCCTCCCCCCGTGCCGTGGCGTCCGCCGCTATCGCGCTTCTGCGCCAGTGGCATGACGTGGGCTGACGATGTCATCGCGTTGCGCGGGCGCCGTTGACACAGGGTCCATGCGCAGACGCCCATCAAAGAAGTCACCCTGATCCCCACAAAGCCGCCAATCGGCGCAGCCGGGCTGTAGCTTCGCGGATTGGTCGCGTTGGGTGCCTGGGCGAGGAACACCGACGAGGTCGGCGCGAAGGTGCCATACGTATAGTATTTCTGATCAGTGACGTTCTGTAACAACCCAAAGATCTGAATGTTCGGCGTCAGCTGATAGGAGGTGTTCAGATTGAGCACGGCATAAGCGGGCAGCTTCGGGTTCAGATTGGCCTCGTCGCCGAACATGTACGTTCCGCTCTGCGCGAGCGCCGTGCCCCCTACAGTCCATGCATCGGTGATATTGTATTGCACGCCGAGCTTGATGAGGTTCTGCGGAATGCCCGGCAGCCGGTTGCCGGGACGGACGGTGAGATTGCCGTTGGCGTCGGCCTGTGGATTGCTGCCGGCGGATTCGACAAATCCGCTCTGGAACGTCGCATCGATGTAGCTGTAGTTGATATAAGCCAGCAGCCGGCCGGTCTTGAGCTGCAGGCTGGCATCGATGCCCTGGCGGCTTGTCCGCCCGACATTGGTGAAGAAGGCGCGGCCGAGGGTCACGCTGTTGACGAAGACAATGTCGTCGTCGAGGTCGGTGTGATACAGGCCGAGATTGTAATTCAGGCGCCCGCCGTCGAATGGCGCGACATTGCCACGGACCCCGGCCTCCAGCGTATCCGCGATCACCTGCTTCAGATTTGGATCGCCGGCGAAGAAGTTGGCGAGGCTGCACGATTGGGTCGGGCTCGCGCAGGACAGCTCGGCGGGCGTCGGCGCCCGGTTGGCCTGTGAATACCCGGCATAGGCGGTCAGCCATGGCGTGACCTTGTAGGTGGCTCCCACAGCAGGGTTGAAGTGGTCGTAGAAATGATTGCCGGTCAGGTCGCCGCCGGTCTGGTCATTCAGGTCGATCTGCGCAGTGTTGAAGCGTCCGGCCAGCGTCATCGCCAGCTTCGATGTCAGCTCCAGCGTATCGGTGACATAGGCGCCCCAATAGGCATCGCTGATCCCGACCCGCACAGGGCTGTTGGTGCCGGGCTCGTCGATCACAATCCCGGGTCCGACAAAGACCCGCGTGACCGGCGTGATGCCGCCCACATACGACACGCCATCGAACTCGGTCTGCGCCCCGTCGAAGCTGAGCCCGCCGACCACGTGGTTTTTCCAACCCAACACATCATCGGTGTTTGTCACCTGCACCGAGGCGCCATAGCCATTGGTGTTTGTTGTCTGATCGTCCAGCTCGGAATACGGTCCGCCGTTGAGGAAGTCCGGAATCAGCCCGCCGCCGCGGGTCGTGCTGTAACCGCCGCCATTCTGGCACAGCAACCCCGATCCGTCATTGCACGGGGTGTCGTTCGGCGCATTGCCGTTGACGACGCGTTGCAGAAAATTGTTGTAATAAGCGACCGCCTGCAGCGACGTGGTTTCGCTGACCTCGTACGTGCCGGACAGGCTGATTTGGAGATACCTGTTGGAAATGCGGTTCGGCGCGGTGAACTGGGCGCGCGGGGCAACGTCCAGCAGTTCCACGGGCGAGGTTCCGGGACCGTTCAACGCGGTGTTGGCGGCGGTGATGCCCAGATGCACCTCCGCCTTGTCGCCGCGCCAGCCGATATCGCCATACACGTTGTAAATGTCGGAGGTTTGCAGATCGCGCCAGCCGTCCTGGTGCAGGACATTGCCGCCGATATAGGCCAACTCGTTGCCGCTTTGTTTGCCATACTGGAACTGCGCCTGCGCCTGTCCGAACGAGCCACCGGAGATCACCGCTTCGGCGCCGTCGTAGGAAAAACCGTTCTTTAGCTGGATATTCAGCGATCCCCCCAGCGCGTTTAATCCATAGACCGGGTTCGACCCCTCCAGGTTCATCCGGTCGATGGCAATGTCCGGAATCAGATCCCAGTTCACCGTATCGCCGAAGGGCTGGTTGAAGCGCACGCCGTTGACATAGACGGCAATGCCTTGCGGCGTTCCCTGCAGCGGCGATGCCTCGAACCCGTGATACAACAGGGTCGGCTGATACGGATTGCCGGAAGCGGACTCGAGCGTTACCCCGGCCGCCTGGTCATTGAGCGTCTGCAAGGCGTTCGGGCTGCCCTCGCGGGCAATGTCCGGAGCGCTGAACACCTGCGTCTGCGCGGGCACCAGGTTGCGGTCGATGCCGGAGCCGAGCAACGGCGATGCCGCGATGATGTTGACCTCCGGCAGCGTCGTGGCTGGGGCGTCCGATGCCCCGGGTGACGGGTTTGGGGATGCGGATTGCGCCAGCGCCAGATGCGGCAGCACCGCCACCCAAAAACCGAGCGGCATAAGTCGTTTCATTTCTCCTCCCACGCGAAGCCGTATCGTTTCAAATCTATCGGAACCACAGAAAGCTTACGCGCCTGCGGTCCTGGGCATGCAATAGGCGGCATGCAATAGGCCACCACCAGCCAACGCATTCCCCGATCATGCCACCATCGCCCCAGCCATAGGTTGGCAAGCTGTGCCTGCCTCAGAATCCCGCCAATGCATTCGGAGCGGAGGGTCCGCTTTGCTCCCAGCCAGCATGCCTGATCGGCTGCATCTCTCCCGGCGCCGATCACGTGAACGTTACCGCGGCTATGCCCGTAACACACCAGCCCCTGCGCCGTCTCTCGTTGGCGGACCTGTGGCTGGCCAGGCCCAAGGGGATATCCGGACCATGATGACGAAGCGCCTTCTTCTGACGTGTGGAACCAGCGGCCTCTCGCCGGCAGTCGGTTCGCCCTGGTCGGCGACCGTGTCCCACGCCGCCGAAACTTTCGCCATGAGCCATAGCGATGCCGAGTGGCGCAAGCTCCTCACGCCCGATCAATATGCGGTCTTGCGTCAGAGTGCGACGGAGCGTCCCCACAGCAGCCCCCTGCTGCACGGGCAGCGGCGTGCCACCTTCGCTTGCGCCGGCTGCGACCTTGACCTGTTCTCCTCGACGACGAAATCCGAGAGCCGCACGGGCTGGCCCAGCTTCCGGGCGGCTCTGGACAAATCCCTCGGCACAGCCTCGCACACCTCATTCGGCATGGAACGCACCGCCGTCCATTGCGCGCGCTGCGGTGGACACCTTGGCCACCTCTTCGATGACGGCCCCAGGCCAACCGGCCTTCGCTTTTGCATGAACGGCGTTGCCATGACCTTCAAACCCGCGACCGCCTGACACCGGAAAGCCCGCGACCATGATCCTGTTCCTGTTGGCCTATCTGGGTGGCGTTCTGACCATCATCAGCCCGTGCATCCTGCCAGTTTTGCCGTTCGTATTCGCGCGCGCGGCTCAGCCATTCATGCGCAGCGTGCTGCCGATGCTCGTCGGCATGGCTGCGACCTTCGCCGTGGTGGCCACCCTGGCCGCCGCAGGAGGCGGATGGGCCGTCGAGGCCAACGAGTACGGCCGATTTGCAGCCCTGATCCTGTTGGCCGCGTTCGGCGTCGCGCTTGTGTTTCCCGCGCTGTCCGACTGGATCGCACGCCCACTTGTTGCGCTTGGGGCACGCCTGTCCCGCGCCGCCGGACGAGGCGCTGCCGAAGGCAATGCGGCTATTTTCTGGTCGTTGCTGCTTGGCGTCGCAACGGGCCTGCTCTGGGCCCCCTGCGCCGGTCCGGTTCTCGGCCTGATCCTGGCGGGGGCGGCGCTCCAGGGCGCCAGCGTGCAGACCACGGTGCTGCTGGCGGTTTACGCTGCCGGCGCGGCAACGTCGCTCGCGCTTGCGCTGCTGATCGGTGGGCGGGTCTTCACCGCCATGAAGCGCTCGCTCCCGGCCGGCGAATGGATACGGCGGGGCCTCGGTGTGGCGGTACTCGTCGCCGTCGCGTCGATCGGGCTGGGTTTGGACACGGGTGTGCTCACCCGCGTGTCGCTCGCCAGGACGGCCGCCCTCGAAAAGGGCTTGCTCGATCGGTTCCAAGCCCCCGCGCAGGCCCAGTCGCAGCCCTTGGTGAACATGTCTGGCGGCCCCGCGATGATGATGCGCGCCGGGCCGTCCTCTCAGGCCGAAGATCTTCCGGTCGAAGGCACGCTGCCGTCGCTGTCCGGCGCGGTTGCCTGGCTGAACTCGCCGCCGCTCACGGCCGACGGGCTCAAAGGCCATGTCGTTCTGGTGGATTTCTGGACCTATTCCTGCATCAATTGTCTGCGGTCGCTTCCCTATGTGCGCGCCTGGGCGGAAAAGTATAAGGATAAGGGGCTTGTGGTGATCGGCGTGCACGCGCCGGAATTCGCCTTCGAGAAGACCATCGCCAATGTCAGGAGCGCGATCGCCGACCTCCGGATCAGCTACCCGGTGGCCGTCGATAACGACTATGCGATCTGGCGGGGATTCAACAACCAATATTGGCCGGCGCATTACGTTGTTGATGCCGAAGGTCGCATCCGCCACCACAGTTTCGGCGAGGGCGAGTATGACACGACCGAACGGGTGATCCGGCAGTTGCTGGCGCAGGCCGGCAAGGCCAACCTGCCTGCCGCGCCGGTCACGCTGCGCGCCGCAGGCGTGCAGGCGCAAGCGGATATCAGCGACATTCAATCGCCGGAGTCCTACATCGGCTACGACCGGGCGGAGAACTTCGTCTCGCCGGGTGGCCCCGTCCGGGACGTGGCCCATGGCTACACGGCAGAAACGCCGCGCCTCAATGAATGGGCGCTGTCGGGCGTTTGGACGATCGGCGGCGAGCATGCCACGCTGGATGCGAAAAACGGCGCTATCGTCTATCGGTTTCATGCCCGCGATCTGCATTTGGTGCTTGGCCCCGCGCCGGATGGCCGGCCGGTCCGGTTCAGCGTCATGATCGACGGCGCCCCACCCGGCGACGCCCACGGCACGGATGTCGGTGCCGATGGACGCGGCGTCGTGACCGCGCAGCGGCTCTACCAACTCATCCGGCAGAGCGGCCCCATCACTGACCGCATCTTCGAGATCCGGTTTCTCGATCCCGGCGCCCAGGCTTTCGCATTTACTTTCGGCTGACATAGGAGACACGCGATGTTCCACCAACGCAATGCGTCACCGTCCGGCCCCATTGTTCGGGGTCGCCGGCCAGCCCTGTTTCTCATGGCATTGCTCGGCCTGGCCGGTATCGGGCTGCGGGTTTCGTCGTCGGCCGCCGAGGATGCGCGCTTCGTCCCGCCGCCGGTGCTCGATGCGCCGGCCGGACCGGCGACCTCGGCCGTCGCCGTCCTCGCCGGCGGATGCTTCTGGGGCGTGCAGGGCGTATTCCAGCACGTCGAGGGCGTCACCAGCGCCGTTTCCGGCTATGCCGGCGGCGACGGAGCGACGGCCCAGTACGAAAGGGTTGGCAGCGGCACGACCGGGCACGCGGAATCGGTGCGGATCACCTTCGATCCCCGCAAACTCAGCTATGGCCGCCTGCTGCAGATCTATTTCTCGGTCGCCCATGACCCAACCGAGCTCAACCGGCAAGGACCGGATTTCGGCACCCAGTACCGCTCAGCGATCTTCCCGACCGATCCGGAGCAGGCACGTGTGGCGAAAGCCTATATCGCCCAACTCAATCAGGCGCATGTGTTCGAGGCGGCGATCGTGACCCGCGTCGAGCCCAACCGTGCGTTCTTCCCCGCAGAGGGCTATCACCAGGATTTCCTGACGCAGCATCCGACCTACCCCTATATCGTGATCAATGATCTGCCGAAGATCGCCCAGTTGAAGCGGCTTTTCCCGGACTCCTATCGCGCCGAACCGGTGCTTGTGGCCGGTGCGCGGCCGTCGAATTGACCGTTCTATCAGGCTGCGGAAAGCCCGCTTGTCGGATCGTAATCGACCGGATGCCCGGCGGTCCCGATGGTTGTGAGGGATATCGACGAATGCGCGGACCGGACAAGCAGACGGCACAGTTGTTCAGGTCGCTGAGCCCGGAGGCGATGGTGCCACGGGACCATCTGCTGCGGGTGATCCGTCCGCCGGCGAACGCGGCCCTGGATCGGTTGTCGCTGGCCTTCGGAAAGCTGTACTCGGTGGCCGGCGCCCTTCGGTCCCGCAGGAGCAGTCGCTGCGGGTGCTGGCGGCCGTTCGTCCAAGTCAGCGCCGCGGGTGACGGGAAGCGTTCGATACGCTGGACGATGCCGTTGGTCATGCTGCCGATATAGTGCAGGTGGCCGGAGGAAGGCACGACGCGACGAATGAATGGCTCGACGGCACGGAATGCGCCACCGCCGTCGTTCGAGTTCGACATCTGCGGACGCCGCAGCGTGAGCGTCCGCCGCCACTGCAGGCCGAAGACATCGTCAGTTATGTTTGAAGCCTTTGGTCTGTTGCCATATCAAAGCGCATTGCCGGTGCGTCGGCTGCTCGCTGCATCGGCGCGACGGTGGCCTTTGACGGATGGATCCGCACCGGCACGTGCTTGCTTCAGCATCGTCTTCGAGCATGGGCGGCTGGGGTATATCCGAGGGCAGTGCCGGCCGGGGCAGATCACTTGCGCATACAAATAAATTATACGACATAACAATCCTCGTACAGGGGCGGTTGGCGCCTCCGGTGGGAGAGAGAACTGCAGGCGGGGGTTTGGCAGGTTTTCATCTGCCGAGGTGCGCGTCAGCGAACCAGGGGTGCGGCTCGCGCCCTAACGCGCTATGTCAGGTCCAGCAGGATCACGGAGGAAGCGCATGCCGATTCTCATCGCTGGAATTATCATCTTTCTCGGCGTCCACAGTTTCACGGCGTATCGGAAATCGCGGCTGGCATCGATCGCCTGGTTCGGAACCTTGGGCTACAAGGGGATCCATTCCCTCGTCTCCCTCATCGGATTTGGCTGCATCGTCTGGGGCTTCTCGCGCTACCGGACGGACGGGCTGGTGCAAATCTGGGCGCCGCCGGTGTGGGCAGGTCACCTGACGATCGTGTTGATGTGGTTTGCGTTCGTATCGCTGGCTTGCATGAACCCGGCGCCGGGAAGGATCAGAGGCTGGCTCCGCCACCCGATGCTGGTCGCGGTCAAGATCTGGGCGCTGGCGCATCTGCTTGCCAACGGCGACCTGGGCGGGATGCTGCTGTTCGGCTCGTTCCTCGCCTGGGCGGTTTTTGACCGCATCGCCGTCAAGCAGCGAGGCGATATAGGCGCGTACCGGATCGACTCGTTCACCCGCGCCGACGCAATCGCGCTGGGTGTCGGAACCGTGGCCTACGCGGCGATGATACTGCTGCATCCGGTCTTGATTGGTGTACCCGTGATCGGCGGGTGACCGCGTGCTGGACCTGATGCGATGATAAGGAACCGCCCGCATTGTCGGGTTGCTGTCGATCCAGATCGCCTGCGCGTGTCCGGATATCGGTGTGGAGTTGTATAGAAAAGCCAGCCAGTCAGGTCATCAGGCTGGCGACGAAGACAGCAACCATGACGATCGCGAGCGCAACGGCCAGGAGATGATCCAACGGGGTGGCGGGCCGCGGGGGCTGCATATAGGCCCAGCCATCAAGCCAGAAGCGGCGGAATCTGCGCATCTGTGTTTTCCTTTCCGATGGAGGATCGGTTTGGGTGGACCTACGAGCGGCCGGCGCTTTTGGCATTCAGCGCAAGCTCCTTCTTAATGTAGGTCTGCCGGGCCATATGCCAACGCCTGTCCGCACAGCCAAAGAAAAAAGCCACGAAAGGCGCGGCGCAACAATAGTGCCGCTCCGATCACCTTGGACGATTGTCGCTCTCCCGGGTTGCATCGTCCGCACTTTCAACTCAAGCCGTCATTGTCTTGGAACAAATTCCCCAGGGCGCGAGTGGCAGAATCTCGCGCGGCACGACCGCAGGCGCAGGCGGCCGGACTTACCCGCGCCATCCAAGCAAGAGTTCCTGGAGCGAGCCGAGCCGCGGATGTTCGACCGCGCCGTCCCGTCCTCGCGCAAGCCGCCCCCCAGCGGCAGGCCACTGGTCAGGCACGTCGCAGCGGGCCGCCAGGCGGGATGCCGTTGAGCCTGCCTCTGCGGCCACCCTGCCATTTCGCCTTGACTGCGGAATGATCCCTGATTAGGCCTGGGATCGCGCCGGGCTGACATCGGCGCCCATGAACGGGGGTCGGCGGGGACATGCGCATCATAGTGACGACCAGGGCGATTGGAGTGGCGGCCATCCTTGGCGCAGCGCCGGCGGCGGCACAGGCCGATGATTGCGCAACAATCATGTCCGCCATGTTCGCCGCGGCGAAGGTCGCCTACGCGAGTTCCATTACGACGACCATCCCGGGTCAGCCGGCCAAGCAAAGCACCGTCGTTGTCACCGGGGGGACGATGTACGTCCAGGTCAATGGCGCCTGGCATAGCATGCCGTATTCCGCGCAGGAAATCATCGACCGTGCCACCGAGAAGGCGAAGACATCGAAACAGATCTGCCAGAAGGTCGGCGCCGAGGATCTCAATGGCGAGGCGGCCACGATTTACTCCCATCATGTCGAGAACAACCGGACGGTCGCCGACGGCCGCGTCTGGATTTCGGACGCCAGCGGCCTGCCGCTCAAAATCGATGAGCATTTCGATGGCGGCATGGCGTTCGTGCAGACCACCCGGTACGACAACATCCAGCCGCCGGCGGGCGCCAAATAGGCGGCGCGGTCACACTGGCCGCACGTCCGAGTACAGTCCGCTGGGTCGCCGGCACAGCCTCCCGCTCGGCGTCCTTGAATGCCCCTGCGGTGGCCGTGTCGCCTCTGGCGGGCCCTATCAGTGCGGGTGGTGACAGGCCCAGCCATGCCCCGCGGCATCGGTCCAGCCGGGATAGGCGGCGCGGCAGATGTCGCTCGTGCGCGGACATCGCGGATGAAAATGACACCCGGGCGGCGGCGCGGCCGCTGAGGGAATCTCGCCCACCACGCGCGGCAGCACGCCGCGACTGGCAGGGTCGGGCACCGGCGCCGCATCGCGCAGCATGCGCGTGTAAGGATGGCGGGGCGCGGCAAACAGCTGCGTGGCCGGCCCCTGCTCGACGATGCGGCCGAGATACATCACCGCCACGCGCGCGCAGAACCAGCGGATCACACCCAGATCGTGGCTGACCAACAGGAAGGCCAGGTTGCGGCGGGTCTGCAATTGCTTGAGCAGCAGCAGCACCTGTGCCTGCACTGACACGTCGAGCGCCGAGACCGGCTCATCCGCGACGATCAGGTCGGGGCGGAGCGCCAGCGCCCGCGCAATACCAATGCGCTGACGCTGGCCGCCGGAGAATTCGTGCGGAAAGCGCGCCAGTGCCGCGGTTGGCAGCCCCACCTCGTCCAGCAGTGCCGCGGCCGCCTCCCGCGCCGCCGCGCCGCGCGCCATGCCGTGCACGATCAGCGGCTCGGCCAGCGTGCGGCCGATCGTGCGACGCGGGTTGAGCGAGGAATACGGATCCTGGAACACGATCTGCATGCGCCGACGCAACGCCCGCAGGTGATTGCCGGAGGCCGCGCGCACATCGGTGCCATCGAAGCGGATACTGCCGGCGTCGGGCTCGATCAGCCGCAGCAGGGCGCGCGCGGCGGTGGACTTGCCGCAGCCGGATTCGCCGACCAGCCCGAATGCCTCGCCGGGCTGGACCAGAAAATCGACCCCGTCCACCGCGCGCACCACCGTCTTCACCAGCCTGGGAAAGCCCTTGGCGACGGAAAAATGCTTCTTCAGTCCCGTCACTTCGAGAATCGGGGTCACGTCCCGGCCGCCTTCATGTGCCGGACAGCTTGGGGTCGGTGGCGTCGCGCAAGCCGTCGCCCACCATGTTCAGCCCCAGCACAAGCATCAGAATCGCCAGGCCGGGCCAGATCGACAGCCAGGGCGCATCGAGAATGTTCTCGAACCCATCCCGCATCATGCCGCCCCAGGTCGGCGCCGGTGGCTTTACCCCCAGGCCGATGAACGACAGCGATGCCTCTGTGCGCACCGCGGTCGCCATCCACAGGCTGCCCATCACCAGCACCTCGCTGAGGATGTTCGGCAGGATGTGCACGAACAGCACGCGCGCATGCGAAAATCCGAGCGCCCGTCCGGCCTCGACGAACGCGCGCTGCTTCAGCGACAGCACCGGCGCGCGGGCGATGCGCGCGAATGGCGCGATGGCAGTGAGCGCGATGGCGATCACCAGGTTGATCAGGCACGGCCCGAGCAGCGCCACCACGATCAGGCCGAGGATCAGGCTGGGGAACGACAGCATCACATCCATCACCTGCATGACGAACAGGTCGAAGCGCCCGCCGGCATAGCCGCTGACCATGCCAATGGTACCGCCCACCAGAATGGCGGCGGAGATCGAGGTCACGGCAATCACCAGCGAGATGCGCGCACCCCACAAAATGCGTGACAGCACGTCGCGCCCGAAGGTGTCGGTGCCGAGCGGGAACTCGCCGCCCGGCGGCTGCAACCGATCGAGGATGCTCTGGTCCGTCGGGTCGTGCGGCGAGAGCCACGGGGCAAGCACGGCACCGAGCACGACAATGATGCACAACAGCGTGCCCGCCGACGTGGTCGGATTCCGCAGCATCGTCCGGAGGAAGCGGCTCACGCCCGGTCGCCTCGCGCCGCGTTTGCGGCGTTGCATGCGACTCCCGCCACGCTGCCGGCGCTCACGCCTGCTTCACCCGCGGGTCGATGACTCCGTAGGCCAGATCGGTCAGCAGGTTCACGACCACGATGAGAAAACAATAGATCACCATCAGACCCTGCAACGTCGTGTAGTCGCGCTGGTTCAGCGCGCCGACGATGATCTTACCCAGGCCCGGCCGGTTGAAAACGATTTCGGTCAGCACGGAATTGCCGATCAGGATGCCGACATACAGCCCGACCACCGTCACCACCGGCAGGCCCGCATTGCGCAGCCCGTGTCGCCACACCACGCGCCGCCAGGGCACGCCCTTGGCGCGGGCGGTGCGCATATAGTCCTCCGACAGCACTTGCAGCATGGCGCTGCGGGTCACCCGGGTGATGTAGGCCGCCATCACCAGGCCCAGCGTTGTTGCCGGCAGCACGAGTTTCGTCAGCCGGTCGACAGGATCGGCAAGGTTGGCATTGCCGATCACGGGAAAGATCCGCCAGTGCAGCGCGAAGGCCAGCAGCAGGAAAATGCCGGAGACGAACACCGGAAACGACAGGCCGAGCAGCGACAGAAGCCGCGCCGCCACGTCGATGGCGCGGTTGCGGTGCAACGCCGCCGACACCCCGGCGGGAACGCCGATGAGCGTGCCGATCAGCATCGCCGCGATCGTGAGATCGATGGTGTGCGGCAACACCGCGCCCACATCGGCGAGGATCGGCCGGTTGGTCACCATCGAGGCGCCGAAATCGCCGGACAGGGATTGACGGAGGAAGCTCCCGTATTGCTCCCAGATCGGTTTGTCCAGGCCAAGCTTTTCCCGCAGCGCCGTCACCGCCGCGGGCGTCGCGCGGTCGCCCAGGATCGCAACCGCCGGATCGCCCGGGACGATCCGCACGATCACGAACACCAGGGTCAGCACCGCCAGCAGCGTCGGAATCGCCGCCAGCAGCCGCCGGAGGATGTAGAGCGTCACTTGAAATGCGTGGCTTCCGTGATCATCGGCCCGAGTGACAGCGAGCCCTTCAGCGGAAATCCATAGTCGAGATCGGCGCGTCGCACCCAGGCCTGCAACGTCTCGATCAACGGTACCGCGCACACCTCGGCCACGATCTTGCGCTGTGCTGCGTGCCACAACGCGATTTGCTTCTGCTCGTCGGGCTCGGTCCGGGCGGCGTCGATCTCGGCGTCGGCGGCCTTGCAGTGGCTGAAATTGGTCACCGCCGTCGGCGTCTTCACCGTGCTGCGCGAGTGGTAGAACTGGGTCAGGTAGATGTCGGCCACCGGAAAGCGCGCCGCATTGTAGAATACGATGCTGGAGAGGTCCTGGCGGATCATCTGGTGGTAGGTGGCGTGTTCGACCACCTGCAGGTCGAGGGTGATGCCGACGCGTTTAAGCTCGGCCTGCACCACCTGCATCTGCGCCAGCATGCTGGCCAACTGGGTGTGGATCACCTTCAGCGTCAGCCCGTTGGCATAGCCGGCCTCGGCCAGCAGCGCCTTGGCCTTTTGCGGGTTGAACTGCGGCAGTCCGTTGTCGGCCGTGTAGCCGAGGTTGCCGATCGGGATCACGCTGCCCGGCTGTCGCGAGACATCGGCGCCCTGCCAGGCCAGCAGCTCCGGCCGGTTCACCGCATAGGCGATCGCCTGGCGCACGCGGATGTCGTCGAGCGGTTTCTGCGTCATGTTCAGATGCAGCAGCGCTTCCTCGCCGGGCTCGAAGACATCCACAATGGCGTTGGGAATCTTGCGGCTGCGGGTGATCCAGGTCTGGTCCTGCATGCCGAAGGCCAGATCAAGCTCGCCGTTCTCGAACGCCAGATCGCGCGAGGCGTTGGAGGGCAGGAAGCGGTAGCTGATATGGGTAAGCTTCGGCGTGCCGCGGAAATACGCGGTGTTGGCATCCAGCTCGAGCGACTGGTTGGGGATGAGCGAGGCGAAGGCGAACGGACCGGTGCCGATCGGGGCGCGGCTGAACGCATCCCCGAGCTTCTCCACCGCCTTGCGCGAGACGATGAAGCCGCCGCCGTAATTGGTCAGGATGCCGAGCAGGCTGGGGACGGTCTGCTTCAGGGTGATGCGCACGGTGTACGGGTCGATCGCCTCGATCGTGTCGAAAGCGGCGAAGTCGGGCGAGACGGCGGAGCGCGTATGGTCGGCGGATTTTTTCAGGCTGAACACCACGTCGTCGGCGGTCAGTTCGCCGTAGTCGCCATGGAACTTCACCCCGTGGCGGAGATAAAAGGTCCAGACCTTCTTGTCGGGTGAGCTCTCCCAGCGTTCCGCCAGATCGGGCTCGATATCAGCGGGCGACATGGTGCCGGGCTTGAAGCGCACCAGCGCGTTGAACATCCAGGCCACCACCGCGCGATCCGGGGTGGAGACGGCGAAATGCGGGTCCAGCCGGCCCACGTCCTGCGCGGCCATGCCGACGGTCAGGGTCGTCTTCGGCGCGGCGAAGGCGTGCAACGGCAGCACAAGCGTGGCAGCCAGCAGGGCGGCACGGAGCATCATGGCGATCTCCTGTCCAAGGCGTTTGGCGGTTTGTAGCGCGAACGGGGGGCAACGGAACAGGCAGAGGCGCGAGGTGTGAGCAAGTGAAGGAAGGCCAGGGCTCTGCCCTGGACCCGCCAAGGGCCGGGAGGCCCTTGGAACCCATTCCTTAAGTGGCGGGGTCCAGGGCAGAGCCCTGGCCTTGCTTTTTTAGCTGCTCGCCCCCGCAACATGGCAACGCACCTCCTGGTCCAGCCCCGCTGCCGCCAGCTCCTGCGGACGCTCGCAGCCGGCGCGGGCCAGCGTGCAGCGCGGCGCGAACCGGCAGCCCGCCGGCATGGCGTCGAGCGACGGCACCCGGCCCGGGATCGCGGCCAGGTCCTGCCGGTCGAGGTCCAGGCGCGGAATCGCCGCGAACAGCGCTTCGGTGTAGGGGTGGCGGGGCCGGGCGAAGATGGCGTGGACCGGCCCCTGTTCGACGATCTGGCCGGCATACATCACCGCGACCCGGTCGGCGATCTGCGCTACCACACCGAGGTTGTGGGTGATGAACAGCATCGCCATGCCGTGCCGGTCCTTCAGGTCGGCCAGCAGCCCCAGCACCTGCGCCTGGATGGTGACATCCAGTGCGGTGGTCGGCTCGTCAGCCAGCAGCACCGCCGGTTCGCAGGCGAGCGCGATGGCGATCATCACCCGCTGGCGCATGCCGCCGGAGAACTGATGCGGATATTCGCCAAAGCGTTGCGCGGCGGAGGGGATCTTGACCTCCTCCAGGACCGCCAGCGCCTGCCGGTTCGCCGCCGCCCGCGAGAGTCCGCGATGCAGGCGCAACCCCTCTGCGACCTGCTCGCCGATGGTCATCACCGGGTTCAGGCTGGTCATCGGCTCCTGGAAAATCATGGCCACGCGATCGCCGCGGAGTTTTTCCATCGCCGGCTCCGGGAGGCCCGCGATGTCCCGCCCCGCCAGCATGATCCGGCCGGCGGCGATGCGCCCGGCGGGCTGGGGCAGCAGCCCCATGATGGACAGGGCCGTCACCGACTTGCCGCAGCCCAATTCGCCCACCAGCGCCAGCGTCTCGCCACGGTGCAGGGAAAACGCGATCCCATCGACAGCGGCGCGCCAGCTGCCGTCGATGCGGAACTCGGTGCGCAGTCCCTCGAGCTGCAGAACCGGGATGTCAGGATGCGGCATGTTCTGCCAGCCTGGCCGAGCGGGACCAAGGGCGCAAGCGCCGGCCTGCACGCGAAACCCATGCCTGCGCCGGTCGATGGCGCGATTGCCAGCCGGTTGCTCCGGGAATATCTCATCGGCCAATCCAGCGGTCGGACAATTGGGCTGCCGACCGTCCTGCAGGAGATCCCGCATGGCACCCCGCGTTGAACCGGTCCGCTCCGATGCGGTGCTGCCGGCCCGTGCAGACGTTGTGGTGGTGGGCGGCGGCATTATCGGCGCCAGCACGGCCTTGTTCCTGGCGCGCAAAGGCGTGTCGGTTCTGCTTTGTGAGAAGGGCGCCATCGCGGCGGAGCAGTCGAGCCGCAACTGGGGCTGGTGCCGCAAGATGGGACGCGATCCGCGCGAGTTGCCGCTGGCGATCGAAAGCCTGCGGCTGTGGCGGGAGATGGATACCCTGACCGGGGCGCAGACCGGCTGGCGGGAAAGCGGCATTCTCTATTTGTCCAGAACCAAGGCCGAGCTTGCCGCCCGCGAGGCCTGGCTGGCTTGCGTGCATCCGTTCCAGCTCGATACGAGGCTGGTGACCGGTGCCGAGGCGGCGAAGCTGCTGCCCGGCCTGGCCGGCGACTGGACCGGCGGCCTCTATACCCCGAGCGACGGCCGCGCCGAGCCGCAACTGGCCGCGCCCGCGATCGCCGAGGCGGCGCGCAAGCACGGTGCCGCGATCGTCACCGGCTGCGCCGTGCGCGGGGTCGAGACGCAGGCGGGGCGCATTGCCGCGGCGGTGACCGAGCGCGGCCGCGTTGCCTGTGATGCCGTGGTGGTGGCCGGCGGGGCCTGGTCGCGCCTGTTCTGCGGCAGCCTGGGGATAAGCCTGCCGCAGCTCAAGGTGATGTCGTCGGTGCTGCGCACCGACCCCCTGGATGGCCCGGAGATCTCCTGCGGCGGGTTTGGCTTCGGTCTGCGCAAACGGCTGGACGGCGGCTACAACGTGGCCAGCTGGAGCGGCAACTTGCACGACATTACGCCAGACACGCTGCGGCTGTTCCCTGATTTCATTCCCTCCCTTCGCGTCAAGTGGCGCGAAATGCGGCTGCGCCTTGGCACCGGCTTCATCGATGCGTGGCGGGTTCCCCGCCGCTGGGCGCTGGACCAAGCCTCCCCGTTTGAACGCGTGCGCGTGCTCGATCCGGAGCCCTACCGGCCGATCCTCGAACGGGGGCGCACGAGCGCGACCGCCGCCTTCCCGGCGTTCGGCGCCATGCGGGTCGCAGAGACCTGGGGGGGGGTCATCGACGTGACACCCGACGAACTGCCGGTGATCTCCGCGGTCGACACGCTGCCCGGGTTCTTCCTTGCCACCGGCTTCACCGGTCACGGCTTCGGCATCGGCCCGGGGGCCGGGCAGTTGATGGCGGAGCTGGTAACCGGCGGGGCTCCGGCTGTCGATCCGACACCGTTCCGGTTCTCCCGGTTCGGCGGCGCTTCGCGGTTGCATCTCTCGGCCGCATCGCGTGACACCTGATCATGTGGCGTCTGCGGCCTGGCGTGCCGCCCAAGCCAGGCCAAACCAAGCCTGGGTTCGTGGCCGCTGGACACGTGCCAGGACTCCATCCCGCGTAAGGCGCTGACGGACATCACGCATACTGCGCGTCTGCCGCGCGACCGCGACCCGGGCTTTGTCGTGTCCGTTCCCGTGAGCCCTGAGGGGGCGCGTGATGGTATGGTGCGTTCTCCCGGCGAGGTGCGCTAGGCGAGGCCGAGAGCGCGAGCGCGGAGCGCCGCTTCGGTGCGGTTCTGCACGTTCAGACGCCGAAAAATGCCGGCGACGTGGATCTTCACGGTCCCTTCGGACATTTTCAGGTTGCGCGCGATCTCCTTGTTGGACAGTCCGTGGGCGAGAAGGGTCAGAACCTCGTCCTGGCGGGCCGTCAGTCCTGCCGCGGCGGCGAGCGGAGCCGCTGCGGCGGCATGGTTGGGCGTGGTGATGTTGAGGGGCAGGTAGATCCGGTCAGCCAGAATGTTACCAATCGCGAAAACGAGTTCTTCGGGGGTGAGCGCCTTCGGGATGTAGCCGTTCACACCGGCATCGAGCGCACGCATGATCGTCTCCCGGTCGTCGGTGCCGGATAGAACGGCGATCCGCAGGACAGGAAATCGCTCGCGCAGCATGCCCAAACTCGCCACGCCTTGCATTCCAGGCATGTCGAGGTCGATGAGCAGGAGGTCCACGGGTTGTGTGCTGAGGCTGGCGACGACTTCATCGAGGCATGCAGCGGTTTCGACACGGTATTGCTCGAACACGCCGGCGAGGAATCCGCGTACCCCGGTACAGGATCAGGGCGTGGTCGTCAGCCACCAAAATTGTGCACGTTACACCGAGCATAACGACAACGCGTTTCACGAGGACAAGCAAGTACATAACTTTGAGGCGCGCTGACTTGCAAGTGAAAAACAAAAAATTTGAAATTTCCCTGCGTTGATGCTCGATTGACGACAAAATGCGGTCAAGGTCAGAGCCGACTTACTAACTTGGATCCCCCGGCGTCGCCGCGGCAATTGCTGTCAATAAGCGCGGAACAATGTCGTCAAATGGCCGTTTTCGCCTTTGGCTGCGTTCGGGTCGAGCGATCGACCACCGCGATGGGGCAGCTGGGCTGGCCTCTCGGATCAGCGCGGACAGGGTGCGCGGATGACGGGTCTGCAGATCGGCGACGCATGCAGAAGTCAGCGATGCAGGTCGCAAGTTCAGCCCAGCCGGATTCGAAAGCCGGCACAATCTGTGTGATTGAACGCAAATCGCCGTCATTGCCGAACCGCTCGAGGCGGTCGCACATCTCTGCCAGGTGTAACGCACCGGCAAACCGGCATGACGTTTTCAACTTGTGCATGATTCCGCGTACGCCGCCTAAATCCTCCCTGGCGATCGCATCGCGCAGGTCGCCGACCAGTTCATTGGTCGTGTCGCTGAACTGAGCGAGGAAGCTCTCCAGGCAGTCGGTTTCGTCACCCACGTACGCCATCAGGGTGCAGACATCGAAGACTGGCAGTGCCGACGCGGTCGCGGCGAGGTCCGCAAGCGGCACGGCCGGTGCCGCTCGCGCCGCCGATCTGGATGCGGCCGCCAGGGCGATCGTCATGGCGGCCTGCAGATCGTGCAACAGGATTGGTTTGGTCAGGTACATGTCCACGCCGAACGAGCGCGCCCGCTCGGCTTCGCCGCGCAATGCGTTGGCGCTCAGCGCCAGGATGGGTGTCCGCTGCCCGCCCGCATCCTCCTGCCGGCACGCTTCTTCCTGCCGGATCGCCGCGGCCAACTGGTAGCCATCCATTTCCGGCATATAGAGATCGGTGAGCAGCAGCGCGTACTCGCCGCTCCGCCACATTGCCAGGGCGGCGCGGCCGGTGGACGCGGTCTCGGTGGCGTAGCCGAGCCGGTTGAGCTGTTGCACGATCACGGTCCGATTGATCTCGTCATCCTCGGCGAGCAGGATGAGCTGCCCCTGCGCGCGCGCTTCGGCCACGCTGGGCGGCGCGTCCGCCCGCAGCGCCGCCGCCATCGGCGTGCCCTCGGTGAAGCGGCTCAGCGGCAGGCGTCCGGCGGCGATGGCAATTGCGCGCAGCAGCGCGTCCCGACGGAGCCAGCCCAGCTCAAGGCCCGTGCTTTCCGCAGCGTCCAGATGGGCGCGCCAGCGCTGCTCGCGGCGCAACAGCAGCATGCAAACCCCCGCCGGCAGCGACGCGGGAGCGTCACTGGCCTGACCAGGACCAAGGTCGCGGATGACAACGACCGGGCCGGAAAGCTTCGTCGCCCGTGCCAGGGCCGCGCGCCAATCGCGGTCCAGGTGCACCCGCGCGCCGGCGGTCGCGACGGCGGCGCTGAGGTCGGCCGCATCCGTGATGTCGGTTCCCCGGATCAGAATGCAGTCGAGACCCGACAGGCTGGGCAAGGCCTCGGCTGGCGCGCCGGCGACCGGGTTCATCGGCAAGGTGACGATGAACCGCGTGCCCTCGCCCGGCCGGCTCTCCACGGTGATCTCACCCAGCATCAACTCGACCAGGCGTTTGGTGATGGCGAGGCCCAGCCCGGTGCCGCCGAAGCGGCGCGTGGTGCCGGCGTCTGCCTGGGTGAACGGGGTGAACAGCCGCGCGATGGTATCCGCCGTCATGCCGATGCCGTTGTCGATGACGTGGACGCGCAAGAGCTGCGGCATGGCCTGCGGCAGCTCCACCCGCAGCGCCACGCGTCCGCGCGTCTGCGCCCGTCCGCCGCTGAACTTTACCGCGTTGCCGGCGAGGTTGGTGAGGATCTGCCGCAGGCGCGTCGGGTCGCCCAACATCAGCGCCGGCACATCCGCGGCGATCCAGACCGACAGATCGACCCCCTTTGCGTCAGCCAGCGGCGCGATCGCATTGCACACGCCCTCGATCACGTCGGGCAGCGACAGTGGCGCCAGGTCCAGTTGCAGCCGCCCTGCCTCGGTCTTGGAGAAATCGAGAATGTCGTCGATGAGCGTCATCAGGTTGGCCGCCAATTCGTGAATGATCCGCAAAGCGCCGGCCTGGCGCGCGGGCAGCGAATTCCTGGGCCATGACCTCGGTCATGCCGATCACGCCGCTCAGCGGGGTGCGGATCTCATGGCTCATCATCGCCAGGAACCATGACTTCGCGAGGTTCGCCGCCTCGGCCTGTTCCTTCGCCTCGCGCAACTGTGCCTCCGCCTGCTTGCGACCGGTCAGGTCGGTGTGGGCGCCCACCAGGCGCGTGGCTCTGCCAGCCGCATCGCGCTCCACGACCTTGGCGCGGCTGAGAATCCACCGGTAGCTGCCGTCGTGGGCCCGCATCCGGAACTCCAGCTCGGAGGAGTGGCCGCTCGCGATGCGTTTCGCCACCGCCGCGACTGTCGCTTCGCGGTCATCGGGGTGGATAAGGTCCTCCCAGGCCCGCAGGTCCGGCGCGACCGCATCCGGCGGATAGCCCAGCATGGTGAACCACGTCGGGCTGTAGGTAAACCGACCGGTTTCGACGTTCAGGTCCCAGATGCCGTCGCTGGTGGCCTCCGCCGCGTAGACATAGCGCTGCTCGCTCAGTTGCAGCTTGCGGTTGGCGGTTTCGAGTTCGCGGGTGCGTTCGACCACCAGCGCTTCGAGGCTGCTGCGATAATGCTCCAGCTCGCGCTCGGCCTGCTTGCGGTCGGTGATGTCCTGCGCCACGACCAGAAAGTAGGGCTGCTCGGCGCGGTCATGGACCATCGAAACCACCACCGACACGTCCACGATCCTGCCGTCGGCGGCAACGTAGCGCCGGTCGGCGGTGTAGGCGTCGATGTCTCCCAGCGCCAGGCTGTTCAGCCCGGACAGAACTTCGTCATGCTGCTCGGGGGCCACGAGGTCGCGGACCGAGCGGCGCAGGAGTTCCTCGCGGGTGTAGCCGATGCGGTCGCAGATGGTGTCGTTGACCAGCAGATAGCGGCCGTCGGGTGCGATATGGGCGATGCCGACCGCGGCCCGGTCGAAGGTGGCGCGGAAGCGCGCGTCGATCTTGTTGCGCTCAGTCACGTCCAGCGCCGTGACGTACGACAGACGACGGCCAGCGATGTCGACGGGGGAGGCTGTGGCGATGACGTCGCGGAATCCGCCAGACCGCATCCGGTGCCGGGTGTCATACTGGACGGTGCATTCCGCCGCCACGGCCTCGGACAGACGCAGGCTGCTTTCGCCGCCAGCGCAGTCGATATCGTCGATCCGCCTGCCCCGCAGCATCGCCCGATCATAGCCAAGCATCGCGGCGGCGGCCTCATTGCAGTCCACGATCACCGCACCGTCCGGGTCGACCAGATAGCCTGGCAGCGGCGCACCCTCGAACAGCCGACGAAAGCGCTCCTCGTTCTCGCGCAGGGCTGATTCGGCGTGTTTGCGGTCGGAAATCTTCTCGATGACGGCGATGAGGTGGCTGGGTTTGCCAGCCGGGTCAGGCACCGCCGCGACGGTCAGGACAGCCCGGAGAGGAGACCTATCCTTGCGGATATAGCGCTTCTCGATGGAAAAGGAGGCGATTTCGCCGGCCAACAGACGCTGCACCTGCACCTGTTCGGCTGCCCTATCGCCGGGACAGGTCGCCGCCAGGGAATTGGTGCCGCGCAATTCACCCGGCGCAAAGCCGAGCAGATCACAGAGCCGCCGGTTGACCTCAAGCCAGTTTCCGTCGGGGCTAAGTGCCGCCATTGCGACGGGCGCATGCTGAAAGATGGCCTGGAAGCACTGCACCGGCGCCGACGGCGAGGCGCTGGCCGCATCGGCGCCGCCCGCCGCGCTGCTGCCGGTGGCGCCTCCTCTGGTCGGTCGCGGATCGGGCGGAATTGCCTGGATCACAAGCCTGTCCCCATGCTGTCACGGCGGCTCATGGCGAGAATGCGCGCGTTCATTGTGTATCCGCAGCGGTTTAGCGTCAACGTTTCGGTTTCTCGCTGTGCGGTTGCAATGCAGCACCGCCCGTCTTTCAGGCAAGCCGGTCGATCCTTTGCCGCTCCCTTCGGTGGCCGAGCGGACCCGCCGCGACGGGGTTGCGGCCTCTCTCGTTTGCCGTCCACGGCGGTAAGGGCGCGGACATAGAACGAACGGTATAGGCCGGGCAGCTTATGGATATAGGCCGATCGCCCCACCGACCGGTCAATTCACGAAGCAAGCGCCGACGGTCAGTCTTCGGCAACGGCCCGACCCTGGCGGCAGGTTTTGCCGAAACCCCTGCCAGAGCCGTCATAAACAGCATGGTGTGACACAATGTCCGAACACGCCAGATGCCCACGGGTTGCGCGGGGCACGCCTGCGTTCAGGCACCGGCCCAGCGCGGTGCAGGCTGCCAAAGACGAATACGCGCTGCTGCGGGCAACGCTCGATTCCGGTCGTTGCTACGACGGTGAACCAGGATTGCTCGCGGCGCGATTGCTTGAGCGGTTCGGTACGTTCGGGCGTGTGCTGGCGGCCTCGCCCGAAAAACTCCGCCGCGTCCCGGGAGTGAGGCCGAGCTTGATCGCCAAAATGCGGGTGATCCAGGATGCCATGCTGCACCTGGCACGATCCGAAATTGCCGAACGTCCGCTGATCAACAACTGGGACCGGCTGATCGATTACCTCCAGATCATGTTGGCGAACCAGGCGGTGGAGGTGTTTCAGGTGCTCTTCCTCGACACCAACAATCGCCTGCTGGCGGACGAGAGACTGGCCGAAGGAACGGTGAACCACGTCCAGGTCTATCCGCGGGAGGTCGCCCGGCGCGCGCTGGAGCTCGATGCCACCGCGCTCATTCTCGTGCACAACCATCCGAGCGGCGACCCTGATCCATCGTATGACGACATTGCCATGACGCAGGACATCCGGCGCGCGGTCGAGCCGCTCGGCATTACAATCCATGATCATCTGATCATCGGCACCGGTTGCTGGAAGAGCCTGCGGCGGGAGGGATTGCTCTGATGTCTAACGTCTGGAACGAGCCGTGGTACAAGATCGCACGGCCCTACGAACGCAGCCGCCAGATCCGCGGGCAATCCCGGCGCCGCTTTCGAACTGCGGTGCGGCGGTCGCGGCGCTGCGCCCGGGGCTTGTTGCCGTAGGGCGGCGCGCGAGCGGACGCATTCGCCTCAGAACAAAATTCGGGCCGTCCGCAGGTGTCTTTCGCCTCTTTCCGGCGGCAAATCAGCCTGCTGCCATCGTGGTTCGGACGTCCGATCCGCCACCCCGGCGCAACCGGCCCGGCCACGTATCATGGTGAGATTGATCCGACGGGTTCGTCATCGCCGCTCGCCACCGCGGCCGCCCCTTTTCCGGGTCATTCCGGTTCCCGGCACCCGGCGGGGGGAGAGGGAAGCCACGAAGTTGAAGGGTGCGAATGAAATTCGCTTGACCGGCCGCCGGTGGCGTGTTAGGAAAAAATACCGAAGGGCGAACCGTATCCGTCGCCGAATGCCGAAGGTTTGCCATCCCAACCGGCCCTCAGCGGTCTCCCGCGTGACCGCTGAGGGCGCGTTCTTGCGTAGCATCCGACCGAAGTTGGGCGCGCTTTGAACAACGACATGCCACAAAAACAGCGTGTTTGATCCCTCTGCGTGTCGGTTCCGGCACGGCAAGGGACGCAGCGTGCATGCGTCCGGGCGGTAAGCGGATAGAAGTACGCCGACGAGTTTGTTCCTAAGAGAGAGCCCCGCGGCGCCGGTTCTTTGTGGCCCGCGAGCGTATGCGAGGGCGCGGCACCGCAGGCTGCTGCTGGTTGGGAATCCCGTTTCGATTGAGCGTTATCGCCTGCCGCTTCGGCACGTCGTTCCCGTGCGGGCTGCAGATCCGACTGTGCATAACGAACTCTCGTTGCTGTCCGCAGAAAAGACAACATTGTCCTGAAATGGAGAAGCCGATGACAGCGTCATGGACTCAGCACCTACAAAGCGCTTTGGTCTCGCGCAACATGATGGATATTGGGTCTGGATTGATGCCGCCGGACAACGGGGTTTCACCATGGGAAGGCGGCGAATCGGACTCCCTGCAAGGTGCGGACGATGTTCGCGAAACCGATCTTCCTCACGCGCATTTCAAGTGCCTCCAATTCGCGGTGTCGCATGCGGCCAGGACACTCTGGTGTCACATGAAGCCAGCCGGGAGGCCGAACTTTTCCCACGCCATGCTCGATGATCTGCTCAGGATGAAGAACGCCCTCAGATGCATACCGCCGACCGACCGCGCCGGCGCGCCGACATTGGAGTTTTTCGTGCTGGCCTCGCGCGTGCCGAATGTCTTCAACTTTGGTGGGGATTTGGAATTCTTTTGCACCTGCATCCGGGAAGGGCGGCGGGAGCACCTTCGGTCGTACGCCTATGCGTGCATCGAAGCACTTTATGCCAACCACACCGGGTATGATCGCGAACTCACCGCGATCGGGCTTGTCCAGGGCGAAGCTCTTGGCGGCGGGTTCGAAGCCGCCTTGTCGTGCGACGTTATCATTGCCGAGAAACATGCGCGCTTTGGTCTGCCAGAAGTGCGGTTCAACCTGTTTCCGGGCATGGGCGCTTACAGCTTCCTTGCCCGGCGCCTTGGTGGCAGCAAGGCGCAGCAACTGATTCTGTCCGGCAAGATATTTTCCGCCACGGAAATGGCCGAGTTGGGGATAGTGGACGTGCTGGTTGACAGCGGGGCTGGCGAAAGCGCCGTGAAAGAGTACGTGGCGCGCAACCGTTGCAAGCATCGCGCCTGCGCGGCGTTCTCGCGCGTTCGGCGGCGCGTTAATCCCGTTACCTTCGAAGAATTGCGCGATGTGACCGACATTTGGGTCGACGCGGCATTTCAACTTTCGGAGCACGATATGCGCAAGATGATGAAAATCGCAACGGCGCAGACCCATTGTGTTTGAGCGCTTGCTTGGATAATTTCAACTTGCCTTGCTGACAAGGCGCACTTCTCTCTGACGCAACAGAGAGGTCCGGAATCTGATTCTCGCCGCCCTGGCAACAGCGTGACGCTGCCTTCAACGGTCGCGCGCCAAATCCGTCGGCGCGCTTGTTTTCGTGAGCCCCACACCGGTGGCCGGATTCTTTCCGGACATTCGTCCCCGAGCCAAAATGAGGTGAATTGTGGGTCCAACAGCTTGATTGAGGGCATCGACAGCCTCGTGCAGGCCGCCGAAGCCAAGGCGCGAGGCTAACCCCCCAACCGCAATCTCATTGCCATGGTCTATGTCCTTGCAGCTAACGTCTACAAGTCACTACACCTAACCCTCCCAGTAGTCTGTTGAGAGCGGCGTCTCGTGCCGGGCATTCGATCTCCGGGAGGGTCGCGCCCAGCTTCTTCGTCACAGCCCCGACGCCGAAGGCGCCAAGGACCAGATGCCGCGGCGGGTGTTTGATCCGGGTGATGTGGATCGTTGCCTCCGCTGCCCTGCGCGGGGCGCCCGGCTGCGTGCCGTTGCACCTTTTATGTTCGGTATGCGGACACCGACCGTCTCGGCGTACTCCACGATGGGCGCGGCGGACGCCGAGCCCCGTCCGTGCCGAACGGTCCCGGTTCGACGTGAGTCAGCTTCATCCGGAGAGGCTCGCAGTCCGCGGCGAGCACATCCGCCCAGGCTTTTTTTACCGCGCGCTTGATGGCCGAGGAGTGGCCGGAAGTTGGAACTCCCATGTGTGCGCTGACCGAAGTCACGTTGATTCCAACGGACGTTGGGTCAGGCCACTGGTTGCGGCGGCTCCGGAGGCTATGGAGCCCGTCGGCGAAGCGCCGATTTTCCTACACGATCTGACCTCGGCTTTCCGCCATCCATTTCTTGATCCCACCGGTTCGGCGTAGCGTCGGGTGGCGGAGGTTTTGAGTCGTCAGGCGGCGTAGCACACGGTGTCGACGAGACTGTGCAGGAAAGTCGTGGGAATTTCGATGACGTCCTTGCCCGGCCGGGACATTGAAAAATGCGGTGGGCACCAAAGTGCCCGGCGGACCGCGGCGATGGCATCGCTGAAGGTGGGCTCCTGCTTGGCGTACCAGGCAGCCCCGCGCGGGCGCAGGGCGGTGGTCGGTGCCCGCATCAATTGGTCGGCCCATAGCGTCACCAGCGAGAACAACCCAAGCAGTGCGGGGGTGGTGCGCAGGATGGCCAGGTCCGACCATTGCCGCTGGGTCTCGACGCCGAGATGGCGACGGACTTCCTGAAACGTCGTCTCCACCCGCCAGCGCGAGACGAAGCAGTTGAGGATGTCCGCCGGCGTGTCGTCGAGGTTGGTGCTGAGGAAGGCCTGCGGCTCGCGCTGGCCGGACGGGTCGCGCACCAGCACCCAGCGGATGGGCGCCGGCGGCAGGCCGGCATGGTACCAGACCGCGGTGCCGGAGACGATCTCGACCAGCCTTGTCTCGCCGCCATACCAGTCGGTCACCTGTAGCTTCGTCCAGGCGGTTGCTGGGTTTTCCAGGATGGCGCTGAGCTTCGGCAGACGCTTGCCTTTCAGCGGCGCACGACCGCGCTGGCCGGGCCGGCGAGGCGGGGCCGGCGCGAACAGGTTTGCATCAAGCCGCAGGCGAGTGATCAGACGGACGTGACGGCGGACCGCGGCGATCAGTTCGAGGGTGGCGAAGCTGCTATCGCCGACGATGGTGATGCGGCGGCCTGGCAGCCAGCGCCGCGTTTGCAGAATTGCCTGGATTGCCCAGCGGGTCAGCGGCTTGTGGCGCCGGCCCCGTTTCTCGTTGCTGCGTTGGGACGGCGCCAGGATGGTCAGGAACGGCAGCGCCCAGCGCCGCTTCGCCCACGGCACCGGCAGCACCACCATAAGCGACAGCCAGCGCAGGCCGCTGGTCTTGACGAAGAAGCCGCGCGAGGAGCGCACCGGATCGCGGTAGATGCCGCGGGCCGCGATGTTCGGCCCCCAGCGCCGCTCGATGGTGTCGTCGATGCCGATCACCACCTCGCCAGTCGGCAGCAAGGCGTCGAGCAGATGAACGAGCAGTCTGCGTGCCATGGCGTGCGAATTCCAGCGCGCCTCGCTCAGGACTTCGTGGAAGCGGCCGAAGCCCGGTTGGTCGGCCAGCCCCATCACCCGCAAGGCGGCGCTGACCGTCCGCTGGCCTGGTGCCAGCACCGCGCCGGCCACCAGGACCAGCACGCGCTGCCAGACCGGCGCGGTGAAACAGTCGCGGAATGGCACCAGCCAGGTCACCAGCAGCGACGGCACGGTGATGCCGCCGGAGGAAATGGGGGCGGCAGGGATGCGATCGGGTGTCATCGAATCCGTAAATCGAACGACGCCCGTGTCGCAAGCCGCGCCGTTGCTTCGCTCATTCGTGGCGATGCGCCGTCCCCAGGCCACCTATAATATAGTGTGCATGACCGACGGCATCGTCCAGCGCATCGAGCGCTTTACCTTCAGCCGCGGCGCTGTGCTGGTCGAGCGCCGCAACCGCGGCTACTCGCTCTACCACGCCGCCTCCGGGGCGCCGGTCGCACGCCTGCGCCCGAACGCCGACAACGATCGCGTCGAGGTGCTCTACTGGTCACTCAAGAAGGAATGCTGGTCACCCACCGGCCCGTTCGGCCGCACCGTCCTGCCGCTCGAAGACGCCCTCCGCTTCATCGCCACCGAGGATATCTTCTGGGCGCTGGTCTGATGCGCACGTGGAATCACCGGCGGAAAGTCAAGCTGACGCAGTCGCGCCCGGAGGCTGGGGGCGGCGTGGGGCCGCGATGCGACACAATGCCGAATTGCTGTGCCAGATCGCTGGCATTCCCGGACCCCGGGCGTTGCGCAGGATCAGGATGATGCAGAGAACGGCCGATGCGCGCATGCGCATCGACACCTCATTTTCCTGATGGTCATCGGCTTGCCAGCCTGTATCTGTAGCGGACCGCAATTGCTGGCGGCTTGTGAGAGCCAGCGGTCCCTTTGATTGTGCAATAGGTACGCAGGCTGCTAGGTTAGAGCAACATAGGCCAGACCGACGACGACCGGGTAACAAAGCTGCTCGAAAAATAAAAAACTACAGCACACTGACCGTATCCGGTCAGCAGGGAGGTCGATATGCCCAAGTACACGCCGCAGACGCGCCTTGCCACCCACGACGTCACCAACCAGCCCCCCGAGCTTGCCGGGCTGAACCTGTTCACCACCGATCCCGCCCTGTCGATGGCGGCGCTGCGCGAGGGTGGCAAGTGGATGGCCACGAAGCTGGAAGCCCTTGGCGCCGAGGCCGGCTCGGCGCTGATGCGGGCGGCGGGCCGGACGGCAAACCGGAATCCGCCTGAGCTGGAGGTTTTTGACCGGTTCGGCCACCGGGTCGACGAGGTCCGGTTCCATCCCTCCTATCACATGCTGATGGACGCGGCGATGCGCCACGGTATCCACGCTATCGGCTGGAGCGGCCTGCCGGGTGCCTTTGTCGCGCATACGGCGATGCTGGCGGTGGCGACGCAGGCCGAGCCCGGGACGATGTGCCCGATCAGCATGACCCATGCTTCGGTCGCCGCGCTGCGCCAGGCCCCCGATCTGGCGGACGAATGGGTGCCGAGGGTGCTTGCGGGCCGCTACGATCCGGCGCTGCGGCCGGTCGCGCAGAAACGCGGCGTTACGCTCGGCATCGCGATGACCGAGAAACAGGCCGGCTCGGATCTGCGCGCTAACGCCACCACGGCGGTGCCGCGGGGCGACGGAACCTGGGCACTCACCGGCCACAAATGGTTCTGCTCGGCGCCGATGAGCGACGCTTTCCTGACGCTCGCGCAGACCGAGGCCGGCCCGACCTGCTTCCTGGTGCCGCGCATCGCCGCGGACGGGTCGCGCAACCCGATCCATCTGATGCGGCTGAAAGACAAGCTGGGCAATCGGTCGAACGCCGGCGCCGAGATCGAGTACCACGGCGCTCTTGCCCATCCGGTCGGTCCGCCAGGCCGCGGCATCGTCACCATCATCGAGATGGTGCACCATGCGCGGCTGGATACAATGGCGGCGACGTTGGGGATCATGCGCATGGCGTTGCTGCAGGCGGCGCACCATGCGCGCCACCGGCACGCCTTCCAGAAGCCGCTTATCGAGCACGCCGCCATGCGCGCGGTGCTGGCCGACCTGGCGCTGGAATATGAGGCCGCTGCGGTGCTGGTGATGCGGGTCGCCCGCGCCTTCGACGCCGAGGCCGGACCGGAGCGTAGCTTTGCCCGGCTGGCGGTGGCGCTGGGCAAGTTCTGGCTGACCAAGCGCAATCCCGGGTTCGTGGCCGAATGCCTGGAGTGCGTGGGCGGCGGCGGCTATATCGAGGAAAGCGAGCTGGCGCTGCTGTATCGCGAGGCACCTTTCAACGGGATCTGGCAAGGCGCGGGCAATGTGATTGCGCTCGACATGCTGCGCACGCTGACCCGCGATCCCGAGGCGGTCGTTGCGTGGCGCGACGAGGTGGCGGCGGCGCGCGGCGGCAGTCAGGCGCTCGATTCGGCCGCGGCGGAGCTGGAAGCGCTGTTGCCGCGGGCCGAAGAGGCGCGGGCGCGGGCGATCGCCGAACGGATGGCGCTGCTGCTGCAAGGGGCGCTGCTGGTGCGGCACGCGCCGCCGGAGGTCGCGGACGCGTTCTGCGCGACCCGCTTCGGCGGGGCAGGCGGACGCTGCTACGGCATTCTGCCGCCGGAGGCGGCGATCGATGTCGTGCTTGCGCGGTTGGGTGGGGCGTGAGCGAAGAGGCAAACCTCGCATCGTCAGACAGCAC
>CAWDQN010000007.1:0-166307 GCA_963804495.1 uncultured Alphaproteobacteria bacterium
CACCAGCCGGGGACGAACGGGCAGGCGAGCGCGGCGGTATTCAAGCTGCGACAGCCGCTGCCGGCAGGGCATCCGGCGATCGTCGCCACCGGTCGAACGTCAGGACATGCCTGACTGCGTTCCGGTTCCGCTGCCGTAGCTGACATTTCGACCCTGCGCTTCCTGGTCGAGCGGCGACACTGCGGAGATGGCACGCGCACCGTTCGACGGTGCGGAGTATCTTTAGCCCGGAAGCGCCCGGATGGACCGCCGGTCAGTCCGTTCTTGCCAACGGCACCGGTGCCGGATCATGCTGGCCGCATGTTTGGTGTCACCAAAGCTCAGGCAACCGCCATTCGTCGGGTGTTCGAGCAGGAGGGCGACCTTTCCGCCACAGTCGAGTTGCGCCGAGATTTCTCCGATATCATGGACAACGCCCTGGCGCGGGCATGCGCGCGGACCATCGCGGAGCGGACGCCGCTGCCCATGGCGGCGCGGCTGAGCACTCGGCAGTGACAAACGACGACACCCCGCCGGACATTCTGACCCTCCGCGACCTGTCCGGCCGCGTCCCCCTGCTGACAGTCGCATGCGGACAGTGTGAACGACGGGCGCGCCTGTCGGTAGCCCAATTGATTGCCAAGCACGGCGCCGATATGCCGCTTTCAGCGATCCTGGCTGACCTGTCGGTAGACTGCCCTCGCCGGGACGACACCGCCCGGTCGGATCGATGTGATCCCTATTTCAGGCACTTCCGTCCAGGGCGGTGACGGCCCCCTGGTGGTAGGCGTCTGCCGGGCCCCGCGAAGATCGGGACGGGTGCCTCGGCGCGCGGCGGCGATTAGCCCTATTCGAGCGGGCGGAAACTGCTGGCGCGGGGCTGTGGCTGAACGGTCGAGCCTCACCATGCCTGTTCCGGCCCGTCCGATTTCATCCATGCCGCAGATTGGCTGCTTGGGCTGAGAAAGTGCGGGGGCAAGGGCATAAGCCCTCGAAAACACTTGGCGACCCCTACGGGGCTCGAACCCGTGTTACCAGCGTGAAAGAGTGGTCAGCCCCGTCAGGGCAATCGCACTTCAGAATAGTGCCAGGAGGCGGGAGAGGTAGGCGTTGTCCCAACCGGCTTTCTGGAACTTGCCGCGCAAAGCCTCCTTGTCGCCGTTTTTTTGCATGACGTTGATCGCCATGTGGCGCAGCACGGCCATGTTGGGTGGGCCGTTGCCCAGACGCGCCCTGGCCTGATCCTCGTTCATCACTACGTCCAGTCGCCAGTGCAGCCGGTTCTCCACGCCCCAGTGCTCGCGCACGACTTCGGTGAAGCGTTCCCCCGACAGCGCCGTGCTGAGCAGGTAATAGGCGGTCTCGGTCGAGGTTTTGCCGGCGGTTTCGCGGATGCGCTCCACTGAGGTGGCCCCTGGAAACTTGGACAGGTGGCTAAGAGAGAAGTCCGCCCGTAGAACGCCATGGTGGTGATCACACCCTCCCGTAGAGAGTCGATCACGCTCGCGTCGGGCAAGCACGAAATCCATCGTCAGGCGAATTCGAAATGCGACTCCCCTGTCCATTTCGGTCGTTCAACTCGGCAAGCTTATCTTTTGCTGTCACGCCTCTCCGACCACCCTCTCGATCGCGTCGGCGGTGACCGCTCGCCGGTCAGGTCGCAGCGCCGCCTCCGCACCGGCACCCAAGCCAGCCAGCCCCTCCCGGCGGACCGCAGACTTCGCAGCGGTCATGCGGCACGTGACCGGCATCTCGGCGCCGGAATCCGCTCCGGCGCCGGTTTGAGTTCTAATTGGTTCCGCGGTACCGAAGTCCTTGTGTGCCCGCCGCCTCAGGACGGCGGGTTCAGCGTCAGTTCCACGCGCCGGTTCTTGGCGCGCCCTGCCGCCGTGGTGTTGGGAGCAATGGGATTGCTTTCGCCAAGTCCCTTGGGCGTGACCAGGTCAGGATTGACACCCTGCGAGACCAGGAACGCCGTGACGTTTTCCGCCCGCTTCTGCGACAGTATCTCGTTCGACGTGATGCCCTGCCGCGCCAAGGCCGGTCCAACCGGCGCGTTGTCAGTGTAGCCGAGCACCCACAGCTTGTTGGTCTGGGTCGGCGCCAGCTTGCTCGCGAGGCTGGCGATGATTTTCTTTCCCGCCTCGGACAGCTGCCACCCGCCCGACGGAAACAGCAGGTCGCTATTGACGGTGTACTTGATCGCGCCCTGCAACCGGGTGATTTGCGCCTGCTTGGCCGCAAGATCGGCCTGCTGGGCGGCCACTTGCTGCTCCAGCTGCTTGTTCTGGGCAACCACCTCGTCGTAGGAAGACTGGGAGACGCATCCCCCGAGCAGGACCGTGGAGAGGAGCGACACGGCTGCCAGCCCGGGCCGAATTGGCATCTTCATGGGTAAGGTCCCTTGGTTCCGAAGCGTTGTCATGGATGTACTGGAACGTCCTGTGGCGAGGAAGAGTTTGGAATGGGCTGAGCCGACCGGCAAGAGGGGGACGAGCGGCTTTCCGTAGCCACAGGAAACCGCCAGTTTTCCAAGCGGACCCGGCTGCGCTCCGATCGCCCCGCCCCGCGAATGATCAAAACCGGTGGCAAGCCTGGTCGGGAGGGGAAGGCAGAAAGTTGACCTGGGAGGGATTCCAATGGTTGCGCGTTTGGGATTCCCTGCGGGTATGGCAACCGCACCACGCCTTCCCGATCTGGCCGCCTGTTCCGCCGATGAGTTGCGGACGCCTGGGGCGATGGTCGGCCCTGCGGGTTGGACGAAGGTCAGCAGGCGGTGCTGAAGACGATCGTGTTGACGGGGCCGGACCCGGACGTGGACGGCGTCTCGACCTGGCGGCTGGTGGAGCTGTGCCGGATCGCGCAGCAGCGGTTCGGGGTCCGCTATGCGCCGAGCGGGCTGGCGCGACCGCTGCATCCGCTCGACCTGTCTTGGCAGACGCCGCGTCCGCGGCATCCCCGCAGCGACCCGGCGGCGCAGGAGGCATATAAAAAAGGTCTGGCGGACGCTCGATCGGATCACATCCGAGCACACCGAGGCGGACCGCATCGAGGTCTGGTCGCGGGATGAAGCCAGGGTTGGCCAGAAAGGTCGGGTCGCCCGGCGGTGGTACCAGCGCGGGGAACGGCTGCGCATGATCAAGGACCAGGGCTGCCGGTCAGCCTCTATCTTCGGTGCCGTCTGTCCGGAGCGCGATACGGGTGTCGCGCCGGCGCTGCCGAGCGCCAGCGCGGAAGGCATGAACCTGTTCCTCACCGAGTTTGCCAGCCAGGTGCCGCCGCGCACGCATGCGGTGGTGCTCATCGACAATGCCGGATGGCACGTTGCCGACGACATGATCGTGCCCGCCAAACTGACGCCGGTTCCCCTGCCGCCCTACAGCCCCGAACTGAACGCCATCGAGCGGGTCTGGCAATGCCTGCGCGACCGCTATCTCTCCGGCCGCCTGTTCGCCAGCGCCGATGCCGTCGTCGAAGCCTGCTGCCAGGCATGGAACAACCTCCTCGCCGAACCAGGGCGCGTCAGGTCCATCGCAACACGAGAATGGGCGACGCCGGTCAGTCGTTAGTGGAACTGGTATCAGAGCCCGGTCGGCAAACGGCGCAGCTTGTCGCCGAGGCAACCCAAGCTGCGCGCGCGGCTTCCGTCGCGAGGGTGGCGAACCTGCCGCCTGATCCCTGCTGTGCCCTGAATAAGGTGGACTAGGACGCGGCATCAACTTGTGCTTTATTCTCTGTCGACATGCCATCCCGGCCGAATAATGGGTGGCCATATGACGAGCCCTATCGGGATTTTGGTGCAAACAAGATGACGCCAACCAGCCTCCGCAAAGCGCGCGATCCACTGATCATCGTTTGCGTCTACGTGGCGCTCTATGTCTTTTCGGACTGGATCAGCCTGGTGCAGGTGCTTCCCCACACACGCATCACCTTGTGGAACCCGCCGCCGGCTTTCAGCCTCGCCCTGCTGCTGATGAAAGGCCTGAAATTCGCGCCCGCCCTGTTCCCCGCGGCCGTGCTGTCGGACGCCGTCAGCGGCGGGCTTTGGATCGGCGTTGTCCCCGCGCTGGTGGAGGACATGATTATCGCGGCTGGCTATGCGGCGGTTTCGGTCGCGCTGCGGCCGTTTGCCGGCCCCGGGACCGGGTTTCAGAGCATGCGGGATCTGATCGGTTTCCTCGGCGTGGTGTGCGTCGGCGTGCTGGGCGTGGCCGCTTCGATCAGCGGCGCCCTCGTTCTGCTGCATGTTATTCCGCCGGACCGGTTTGTCACCGCGGCGCGCAATTTCTGGATCGGCGATGTCACCGGGATCGTCGGCCTGTTTCCGGTCCTGATGACCGCGCCGTCAGCCTGGGAGAGGTGGAAAAAGCTGCCCCCAGTTACTTCGCTTGCCGACTTCGCATTGTTTGCGCTGATGCTTGTCCTGGCTTTGTGGATTGTCTTTTGGGGTGCCAGCTCAAAGGAGTTCCACACTTTCTATCTCTTGCTGCTGCCGATGCTATGGATCGGCGTACGCCACGGCCTGTCCTGGTGTGCCATTGCCATATTGATCGAGCAGTTGTCATTGATTTATGTCTTTGTCTTGCGGGATTACTCGATGCTGGAGTTCATTGACTTCCAGTTGGTCTCGCTGGCGATTGCCACCACGGGGTTGGTGCTTGGAACAGTGGTGACCGAACGTCAGCGCACGGAACTTCGCCTGCGCGACCACCAGGCGGAACTCGATCGCATGGCAAGGCTTACCACCGCTGGAGCCCTTGGCAGCGCCATCGTGCACGAAATCAGCCAGCCGCTGGCGACCATCGCCACCTACGCGCATGCCTGCCGCGTCGTTCTTACCTCCACGCCGCCGCGGCCGGGCTTCCTGGGTGAGACGCTGGCGAAGCTCGAATCGGAGTCGCTTCGCGCCGGCAAAATCGCCGAGCGGCTGAGGGATTTTGTGTCCAAGGGCGAGATGCAACTGGTCCCCTTGGACCTCGCGGAGAAAACCCGGAAAGTGCTGTCGGTGCTGGCGGATGACGCTCAATCGCGGGGCGTCGAGATCACGGTCCACGAGAAATCCGTCGTAAAGATTGCCGCGGACCGTCTGCAGATGGAGCAGGTGCTGCTCAATCTGATCCGCAATGCAATTGAATCCGCGGCGGAGAACCCCATCTGGCCAAAACGTGTGTCTATCCGCCTGCGCCGTGCGGGTTGCAATGTCCAGGTCAACGTCGAAGATAATGGACCTGGTGTCAACCCGGATATTGCGGCCCACCTTTTCGAACCTTTCATGACAGGGAAGCCCAGAGGCATGGGACTGGGACTTATGCTCAGTCGTCAGATCATTCAGTCGCACGGTGGTGACCTTTGGTGCGACCTGAGCGTTGCGACGGGAGCCTGCTTTTCGTTCCGCCTGCCTGCCCTAGGGACGAACCCCGATGCCCGGTGAGTCGGTGGTCCATGTCGTCGAGGACGACGCGGCGATGCGCGATGCCCTGTTGGTTCTCCTGGGGACCGTCGGCTTTCAATCCCAAGGCTATCGGACCGCAGAGGAATTTCTCGCGCGCGAGGAGAGTTCGCGGCCGGCCTGTCTTATCGTCGATGTCCGCCTGCCGGGGATGAGCGGCCTGGACCTTCATAGCCACCTTGTCTCGCGGGGCGCCCTGCCAGCGACGGTGATCATCACCGGCCACGGTGACATCCCGATGGCGGTGGCCGCCCTGAAGGCCGGAGCGCTTGATTTCGTGACAAAGCCGTTCGATCCGGCGGCACTGCTGGACAGCGTCCGCAACGCCCTGCGGCACGCCGGCGAGAACGAGCGACGCAAGGCCGTGACCGATGAAAGCGATGCCCGCCTGAAATCCCTCACGCCGCGGGAAGCAGCGATCCTCGACCTGCTGGTCCAGGGACATCCGAGCAAGGTCATTGCCGCCAAGCTCGATATCAGCGTGCGGACCATTGAGCACCATCGCGCCCATATTATGGAAAAGATGGAGGCGCGAACGCTGTCGCAACTGATCAAGGTCGTTCTTGGAAACGCGGACTGAGCACACGGGGACCTGCCCCGGAAAGCCGCGTGGCCGGCCCGCCGAAGCGGCGTCGCAGGTCGATGACACAGGCAGCCAATTCCCCAAGCCCCCGGGTGGGGAGCGGCGCTGGCAGACCCGGCGCCCGAGCGCGCCACATGTTCGTTGCACCGAACCCGCGTCCGGGGCGGATGCCCCGCGGGGCGTTGCGTAACCAGACACGCCGATCCGCCGGCGTTTCAGACCGTAACTGCGCGCGCGGGTTCCGGCGGCCGTAGCAGCATCGTGTTCTCCGCACGATCACCTCGGCCTGCAACGCTTTGCGTTCCCTGCCAATGGCTTAGCCATAAACTCGGCAATGCCGTGCGACGGAGCCAATCGGTATCACAAGAAACGGAACGCCGCCCAGATTGAGCTGGGCCAGCCGGACAATGACGGTACGCTGCAACCAAGTGTTTCGCCTTCGTGGGTACCGGTACCCGAGGGTAGACGTACCAATAGACCCGGATGCCCCTGATTTGGTACCAAACATATGGGCGCTTCATGTCCATTTGTAACGAGACGGATGGCAGTTCTGAGACGCCTGTTGCAAGTGACTCTGTCAATAGGACGGAGGAATAAAGGTGAACTCATAATCGATGACTTAGCTCAGCATCTCCCGCAAGTGTGACAGTCTGGCTGCAACGGACGGGGGTATCCGTACGGCAGGCGTGGGCGGCACGTATTTCGGGAACCGGCCGGCGGGGGCAGATTTTGCCCATTCTGCCGTGATGACGATGGGCCAAATCCAACCCGAGGCACTGCCGCCTCTGGACCATAAAAGTTTCGTGCGCCCTTAATAATCGACGGCATAATCGAAGGAATCCGCCACGGATACGGACAAACTCGGCCAGAATTTCCATTACCAGATAAAACTATAAAAACATTATGTTACGTAATTTTTAAATTCACCGTAAAGTCACAATGAGATACAAAAAGCTCTTTGAAACATAAAGTTTCTACAGTTGCGCTATTGGAAATTTAGGTGGTCTTATAATCTCGGAAGCCAAGCAAAGACTCGTCAGAAATGCGACGACGTTGCGCTGATGCTACGTTCAACAGCTCAGGCAGGGCCGGCGCCGAAGGTTGGAACTTGTACTTCGACGCTGTCTTTTCCTCACTCGTAACCGAAGTTGGAGAAACGCCATGAGGCCCCAGGAAACCGACCGCTCATCACCCGATCCGCGTGCCGCAAAGACGGCGCGCGGGCGGCTGCGGAGCCTGCCGTTCATCGCCATCGCCGTCGCCGCCGGGGGTCTTACCGTCGGCCTCGTCGGCCGCTCGCAGCCGTCTTCGGCGGGGTTCGCAACCCCGCGGGCCGAACGCGTGACCGAGGCCGCCTACACCACACCCATCTTCTCCACCACGCCTGAGCAATGGGCCGCCTTTTCCCTGGCCGAGGTCGCGACGCGCAGCTTTGAGGCGGCAAAGCGCACCGACGGCCAGATCGCCATCGACGATGATCTCAGCACCCCGGTGTTCTCCCCTTATACCGGCCGCGTCACCCGGGTGATCGCCAAGCCCGGCGATGTGGTGAAGGCGGGCCAGCCGCTGTTCGCCGTCCAGGCGAGCGAGTTCGTGCAGGCGCAGAACGACCTGATCGCCGCCGTCGCCACCCTGCGTACCACCCGCGCCCAGTTGCGGATGGCGCAGACCACCGAGGCGCGCACGCGCGGTCTGTACGGCGCCCAGGCCGGGTCGCTGAAGGACTGGCAGCAGAGCCAGCTGGACCTCGCCACCGCCCAGGGCAACGCCGATGCCGCCAGCGTCGCGCTGGCCGCCGTTCGCGGTCGCCTGCATATCCTTGGCAAGAGCGACGCGGAAATCGCCTCTCTGGAGGAGCACCCGGGCAACACCACGGCGAGTCCCGAGGTTGAGGTGCGCGCACCGATCGCGGGCACCATCATCCAGCGCCAGATCGGCGTCGGTCAGTACATCGTCAGCGCCTCCAGCGGCGCTTCCAACGGTCCCTCCAGCCCGGTCTACACCATCGGCGATCTTTCCAAGGTCTGGCTGATCGCCAATGTTCGCGAGGCCGATGTCGGGCGGATCCATCTCGGCGACCAGGTGTCGGTGCGGGTGCCGGCATTCCCGGACCGCGCCTACAGCGCCCGCATCAGCTATGTCGCGCCGTCGATCGACGCCAGCACACGCAGCCTGTCGGTGCGCGCCGAAATCGAAAACGCCGACAACGCACTCAAGCCGCAGATGTTCGGCTCCTTCACCATCGTCACCGGGGCTGCCACGGCTTCGACCGCCGTGCCCGAGCGTGGCGTGGTCTACGAAGGCAGCAAGGCCTACGTTTGGGTCGCCAATCCGGCCGACAAGACGCTGGAGATGCGCCTGGTCCGTGCCGGCCGCGTGGCCAACGGCATGGCCGAGATCACCGCGGGCCTGAATACGGGCGAACGCGTGGTGACCAGCGGAGCGGTGTTCATCGACCGCCCGATCGCCGCCGATTGAGATCCTGGTGGTCTGATGCAAGGCTCACCGCGGTGGCCGGGACAGATCACCAAACATCGGGCGGGCGCTCTGAGGCAGGCGGACGATCCGCCGGCGTCGGAGCGCCCGTTTGCGTCAAAACAAAGCGCATCATCCGGGCAGACGGGCTCACCCGCCGCATGGAGCGTTTCGACAACACCGGAAGCTGGAGCAAGGACCCGTACCGATTAGCAGGACGGATCATGCTCCAGCCAGATTGAGAGCAGCGACATGAACGGCATCATCACCTTCGCCATCAAGCAGCGTATCCTCGTTGTCATATTTCTTATCTCCGTCCTGGGCGCCGGATTCGTCAGCTTCCTGAACCTCAATATCGAGGCCTATCCGGATCCGGTGCCGCCGCTGATTGAGGTCATTGCCCAGGCCAGCGGCCAGAGCGCCGAGGAGATCGAGCGCTACTACACCATCCCGATCGAAGTGGCGATGGAAGGCATCCCGAACGTCAAGGTGATCCAGTCGGTCTCGCTGTTCGGCCTGTCCGATGTGCTGGTGAACTTCACCTTCGGCTACAGCTACCGGGAGGCGAAGCAGGAGGTGATCAACCGGTTGGGCGAGATCGGCACCTTGCCGGGCAATGTCCAGCCGCAGCTGTCGCCGAACAGCCCGGTCGGCGAGATCTACCGCTACCGGCTGGTCGGCCCGCCCGGTTATTCGCTGGTCAACCTCAAGACCCTGCAGGACTGGGTGCTGCAGCGCCGCTTCAAGGCGGTGCCGGGCGTGATCGACGTGACCGGCTGGGGTGGCCGCACCAAGAGCTATGACGTCACCATCGACCAGGACAAGATGGTCAGCTACGGCCTGACCGTGCAGCAGATCCTGACGGTGCTGAACAACAGCAACATCAATGTCGGCGGCCAGACCGTCGACTTCGCCCAGCAATCGGCGATCGTGCGCGGCGTCGGCCTGATCACCAGCATCGACCGCCTGCGCGAAACCATGTTGACGGTCAACAATGGCGTGCCGGTGGTGCTGGGCGACGTCGCCACCATCGCCATTGGCAACCTGCCGCGCCTCGGCATCGCCGGGCAGGACAAGGACGATGATATCGTCGAGGGCATCATCCTGATGAACCGCGACGGGCAGAGCAAGCCGACCATCGCCGCGGTGGAGGCGGAGGTGGAGAAGATCAACACCACCGGCGTCCTGCCCCCCGGCGTCCGGGTGGAGCGCATCTACGACCGCGCCGACCTGATCGCGCTGACCACGAAGACCGTGCTGCACAATATGATCGAGGGCATTTTCCTCATCTTCCTGGTGCAGTGGATTTTCCTCGGCAACCTGCGCAGCGCCTTCATTGTTGCCCTCACCATCCCCTTCGCCCTGGCCTGCGCGGTCATCATCATGGTGGTGCGTGGCGAGTCGGCGAACCTGCTGTCGGTCGGCGCCATCGATTTCGGCCTCGTCGTCGATGCCACAGTCATCATGATGGAAAACATCTTCCGCCGGTTGTCCTTGCCGCCGCTGCAAAGGGGCGTCCGTGCGGCCCCGGCGGGCCGCCCGCCCGCCCAGGGCGATCTGCGCGGCAAGTTCCGGGCGATCGCCGAATCGGCCTTCGAGGTGAACAAGAGCATCTTCTTCTCGGCCGCCATCATCATCGCCGGCTTCCTGCCGCTGTTCACCCTTTCCGGCATCGAAGGCCATATCTTCGGGCCGATGGCGAAGACCTACGCCTATGCCCTGGCGGGCGGCCTGTTTGCCACCTTCACCATCACGCCGGCGCTGAGTTCGCTGCTGCTGCCGGCGAAACTGGAGGAAACCGAAACCATTATCGTGCGGGCCCTGCACCGGATCTACCATCCGGCGATCCGGCTGGCGCTGGCCAACCGCATCATCGTGCTCGGCTTCGCCGGCATCCTCTTTGCGGCCGCGGCGGTCGAAGTGCAGACGCTCGGCCTGGAATTCCTGCCCAAGCTGGAGGAGGGTAATTTCTGGATCCGCGCCACCCTGCCGACCTCGGTGGGCCTCGAGTCGACGAGTGAATATGTCGACCGGATGCGCGAGTTGTTCCTGGACTACCCGGAAGTGGAGACCGTCGTTTCTCAGCATGGCAGGCCCGATGACGGCACCGATGCCACCGGTTTCTTCAACGCCGAGTTCTTCGTGCCGCTCAAGCCGTTCGACAGCTGGCCGAAAGGCGTCACCAAGGAGACCCTGACGAAGACGATCTCCGACCGTCTGAAAAACGAATTTCCTGGCGTGGACTTCAATTTCTCGCAGAACATCGAGGACAACGTCGAGGAGGCCACCTCGGGCGTGAAGGGTGAGAACTCGATCAAGCTGTTCGGCAACGAGCTGGACGTGCTGGAAAAAACGGCAAATCAGATCAAGGATGCCATGGCCAATGTGCCCGGCATCACCGATCTTGCCGTCTTCCCCTCGCTCGGCCAGCCCACCGTGGAGGTGCAGATCGATCACGTCCGCGCCGCCCGCTACGGGCTGCAGCCGGGCGATATCAACGCCACCCTGCAGGCGGCGATCGGCGGCCAGGCGGCGGGCAATTTCTACGAGCGCGGCAGCGACCGCAACTTCCCGATCATGGTGCGTCTTGCGCCTGAATTCCGCACCAGCCTCGATGCCATCCGCCGCATCCCTATCGGCGCACAGGCGCCGAGCGGCACCGGAATCGTGCAGGTTCCGTTGTCGGACGTGGCCGACGTGAAGCTGGTCAGCGGCCCGGCCTTCGTCTACCGCGAGGGACAGACCCGCTACATCCCGATCAAGTTCAGCGTGCGTGGCCGCGACCTCGGCGGCGCAGTGCTCGAGGCCCAGAAAGCCGTGGCCGACCACGTCGTGCTGCCCGGCGGCTATCACCTGGAGTGGGTCGGGGAATTCGGCAATCTGCAGGACGCGATCGCGCGGCTGACGATCGTGGTGCCGATCGCGATCGGCCTCATCCTGGTGCTGCTGTATGTGAACTTCAGTTCGGTGCGCGACACGCTGCTGGCGGCAAGCGTCATCCCGATGGCATTGCTAGGCGGCATCTTCTCGCTGGCGGTCACCGGCACGCCGTTCAGCGTCTCGGCGGCGATCGGGTTCATCGCCCTGTTCGGCATCGCCGCCATGGATGGCATCATCGTGATCGCCTTCTACAATGGCCAGCTGAAATCGGGTCTGGACAAGTCGGCCGCGCTGATACGGGCCTGCGAAACCCAGATGCGTCCGGTCGTGCTGACCTGTGCCGCCGCCTGCGTCGGCCTGCTGCCGGCGGCTTTCTCCACCGGCATCGGCTCGCAGGTGCAGAAGCCGCTGGCGCTGGTGGTGGTGGGCGGCATTTTGCTCGCACCGGTGCTGATCCTGATGGTGCTGCCGGTGCTGATCAGCCTGTTTTCCCGCCACGCCGAAGCGCTGGCGGCGCGCGCGGCCGAAGATGGAGAAGAGGCCGGAGAAGACGATGTTTCACCCGAGTTTGGCACGGTGCTTTTGGATAAGCCTCCATATCAATGAGTAAGACCGGTCACGGTCTGCGCGGGAATGGCAACGCGTCGAACGGAAGGATAGGACAATGACTGCTTCCTTCTTCACCCCGACTATCGTTACTGAACAGCGCAGCCGTGCCGGGAAAGACGGCGGCTTCCGGGCAGGCTTCAAGATAAGACGGCAGGACGGCGTTATTCCGGAAGACGAACTCTATGAACCGTTCGCCCATGACGGTTTGCATGGGTTCGCTCTTTCCGAGCATGGATTGCTTTCGTTGGGCGACCCGAGAGGCATAGCCCTCAACGTCCGAAAGAGGCGGCTTCTCGGGTTTGTTCCGGCGGCGAGGAAGGCTGACGGAGAGCTGGCCGCTGGTCTCCCGCCGCTCCGGCTGCGTCAGCCGGAGATCACGGTTATTCGCCAGATCTGCCCCTCGGTCCGCTCGCGGCCGGAGTTGGAGCATCTGGGGTTCCACCAATATTTTGGCGACCTACCGGATGACGTTCTCGATACCCTGTTACGCGCCGTGGAGGTCGGCCTGTTCGATCAGCTGCAGATCTGGCAGGAACGCGAATTCAGCTCGCTGTCAGCGTCGCAACAGCGCGTGTTGGTTGTCGGCATCCGCAACGACGCGACCTACCTGCTGGCGGGCTGGGGAGGCGGCACGTTGGAAGCCTTGTCGGTCGCAGGCCTGGCGAGGGAGGTGCTCGCACGGTGCGAAATAGCCGTGCAATATCTGGTCTCCAAAGAGGTTCAAGAGGAGAAGGCGCCGGTATGGTTTGAATTCTTTATTCTGTTTCTGATGGGTGCCATCCCGGCCGGCGTGCTCGTATTCCTCGGGTACATGCCCGTGTCCTTCGAAACGTTGGATGATGTTGCATTCTCTGTGTCCGTCGTCGCGTTTTGGTGCACGGCGTTCGGAGTTGGGGCGGGAATACTGATAGCGTGGGTGACCCCGGCCTTTTGGGCCAAAGACACAGCCATCAAGCTGGACCCCGCATGGCGATGGGTGCGTGACACCTGGAACGGGCGCCGGAAGGCCAATCGCGACGCAAAAGCTGTAGCCCGTCTGATGGGAACCGGTAATTGGCGGGATGTCTCCCGCCTTGCTGAAACAGCGAGAACCGTGCTGACGTCCTGTGGGTAAGCAAGGGCGCCAAGTTGGAGGGCATGATGAGGGGGGGCGGTCAGGCCGCCGCGTGCATGGCTTGCTTCGCGTCGTCCTTGGCCGGGCGTTGATGCCACCGCGAGACTTGAGTTGGACAGTAACCGTTGCGCGTATGGTTTCTACCCAAGTCCGCTCAATGGGTTAGCGATGTGCGATGTGACCGGGGCATAACCCCGGGAACGGGCCACCCGCTCGGCGGGCTGGCCGCGGCAACGGATGAGCTCGGGGAGGGACGACACGGCCGGGGCGCCGGCAACTCCGAGCCGGGCGCCGAGGTCGTTCCAGAACGAGACACCGACCTGGGTTCGCGGTCACGAGACACACGCGTGGAATCCGTAAGCAGCAGCAGGGCCTTACGAGGGACGGAATCCGGGCGTGTGTCTATGCGGCGGCGGGGGGCTTGGCCGCCTCGGTGACCGCCAGCAGGTGCTTGGGTATTGGAATCCCAAGATTTTTCAGCAGATCTGGCAATTCGCCGGCAATTTTCGTGCGCTGACCAATGGTCCGGCTCTCGGCCATGTGGCGCACCGCCTTCAGCGTCCCCAGCAGGTGGGCGATGCGCGCCCGCGGCAGGCCGGTGCGGATCTCGGCGGTACGCTGCACCTGCAGTGCCAGCACGCACAGCTTCACGTGTGCTTCGATCCGGCGGAGTGCCCGATGATACATCGGCCGCACGTCCAGCCCGGTCTGTTTCATTCTGCGGAAGCAAAACTCGATGATCATTCCGCCTTTGTAGGCAAGTGCCACATCTTCGGCGGTCAGCGTGTCGTCATTGGTGATCACCACCCACGTGCCGTCGAACTTCTCCGCCGCTTTCACGCGGGCGGCGTCGCGCTTCGGCCGTCCCCGCCAGTCCGGGCTGAGATAGCGCCCCCAGCGCCGCGAGGCCATCAGCGGGCAGGCGGCCTTGGGATGGTCCTCATCGCCTTCGTCGAGCAGGTTCAGCTCGACGGCAAGCTCGGTCATCACCTCGATCCGGTGCTGTCGCTGGCGTTCCGCCTCGGCAGGATTAAAGCACAGCACTAAGGCTGCTGTCGGTAGTTGACGGCGGCGTCATTGGGCAGTCTTTCCATCATGCGGACCGTTGTCGCGCAAAGGGGCTCGCCATCATGATGGAAGCTTATAGCTGCGCCCGCTCTGGCGCATAGGGTTTCGGCAGCGCTGCGGCACCGCGGAGAGGGTCGAGAGCACTCCGGGCGCACCCATGCTCTCGCGCCTATGCGGAGGGGCACGCGGTGGGCGCTCCGTCGTTCGTCTCCGGGTGCATCGGGAGACGTGACGAGGGGATGGGGCATCAGCTTTTCGTATGGCGTTTCGTATGGGACCGAATTTCCCGAATACTGCCTGCCAATGCACTGAAATTGCTTGGCGACCCCTACGGGGCTCGAACCCGTGTTACCAGCGTGAAAGGCTGGTGTCCTAACCACTAGACGAAGGGGTCGTCCGGGTCGGCCGTGGATAGACAAACACGTCCGGCCTGCCAAGCGAAAATCGGCCCGCGGCGACAGAGCTTCGGGTCTGGCAGAATGCGGCGATGCGGTACTTTCCCATTTTTCTCGACCTCGCCGGACGCCACGCCCTGGTGGTGGGCGACGGACCGGCCGCCCGCCGCAAGGCCGAGCTGCTGGCAGCCGCCGGCGCCGTGGTGGTGGCGCGGCCAGCGTTTTCACCCGACGATCTGCCCGGAATCTGCCTCGCCATCGGCGCCGACGCGCCGGGGACCGAACTGCAGGCCCTGAGCAACTCAGCCCGGGCGGCCTGCGTGCCGGTGAACGTGGTCGACCGGCCGGAGCTTTGCAGTTTCATCATGCCCGCCATCATCGACCGCGACCCGGTGGTGGTGGCGGTCTCCACCGGCGGGGCGGCGCCGGTGCTGGCGCGGCTGCTGCGCGCGCGCATCGAGGCGGCGCTGCCGCCCGGCATTGGCCGGCTCGCTGCGGTCGCCGGCGCCGTGGCCGCGGACCTCCGCCGCCGCCTGCCGAACGTGGGAACACGGCGCCGGGTGCTGGAACGCGCCTTCTCTGGTGCGGCTGCCGAACTGGCGTTTGCCGGGCAGGAGGCGGAGGCGCGGGCATCGCTGCTCGCCGCGGCCGAGGAGGCCACGCCCGCGCCGGGGATCGTCCATTTCATCGCCGCGCCGGCCGAGGTCGATCTGCTCACCCTGCGGGCGCAGCGGCTGCTGGGCGAGGCGGACGCGGTACTGCACGATCCGGGCGTGCCGGAAGCCGTGCTGAACGCCGCCCGGCGCGATGCCGACCGCTTCCCCGGCGGGGCCGCCGACGCGGCACGGCTGGCGGCGTCCGGGGCGCGGGTGGTGCGGCTGGTCGCCGGCGACGCCCAGGCGGCCTGCGCGCGTGAGGCGGCGTCGTTGCAGGGCCTGGCGTTTGCCGTGGTGCCGCGCGGCTGACCGTTTGCCCTGCTTGTCCCCGTCCGCGTCGCCGGCGATGCTGCCGCGCAGGGAGACCGTACCATGCCACGCGACCTGATTCTGGCGCTCGACCAGGGCACCACCTCCACCCGCAGCATCGCCTTCCGCGCCCCGCAACTGGCGCCGGCCGCCACCGCGCGCCGCGACCTGCCCCAGCATTTCCCGGCCTCCGGCTGGGTCGAGCACGACGCCGAGGACATCTTCGCCCACAGCGTGCATACCCTGCGCGAGGCGCTCGAACAGGCCGGCGGCAGCGCCGCCGATGTGGCCGCCATCGGCATCACCAACCAGCGCGAAACCACCCTGGTCTGGGACCGCGCCACCGGCAAGCCCCTCCACAAGGCCATCGTCTGGCAGGATCGTCGCACCGCCCCCGCCTGCGCCGCACTGCGCGAGGCCGGCCACGAACCCCTCATCACAATGCGCACAGGCCTGCTGCTCGACCCCTATTTCTCCGCCACCAAACTCGCCTGGGTGCTGGACAACACCGACGGCGCGCGGGACGCGGCGCGGGCTGGCCGGCTCGCTTTCGGCACCATCGACACCTGGCTGCTCTGGCGCCTCACCGGCGGCCGCGTGCACGCCACCGACGCAACCAATGCCAGCCGGACCATGTTATACGACATCACAACCGGTGCCTGGGACCCGGAGCTGCTCGACCTGTTCCGCATCCCGCCGTCGCTGCTGCCGGAGGTGCGCGATTCCTCCGGCCTGTTCGGCAATGCGGACCCTGACATCCTGGGCGCGGAGGTGCCGGTTATGGGCATCGCCGGCGACCAGCAGGCCGCCACCGTCGGCCAGGCCTGTTTCTCGCCCGGCATGGTGAAATCCACCTACGGCACCGGCTGCTTCCTGCTGCTGCACACCGGCGACACTGCGGTCGCCTCGCGCACCCGCATGCTGACCACGGTGGCGCTGCAATTGGCGGGCAAGCGGACCTATGCGTTGGAAGGTGCGATCTTCGTCGCCGGAGCGGCGGTGCAGTGGCTGCGCGACGGGCTGGGCGTCATCGGCGACGCCGCCGAGGCGGGCGCCCTCGCCGCCCGCGCCGACGTGCAGCACCCGGTGTACCTGGTGCCGGCCTTCGTCGGCTTGGGGGCGCCGCATTGGAATGCCGAGGCGCGCGGGGCGCTGTTCGGCCTGAACTCGCGCCACCGGCGCCGCCGAACTCGCCCGCGCGGCGCTGGAAAGCGTCGCCTACCAGACCCGCGACCTGATCGAGGCCATGCGCGCCGACTGGTCCGCCAGCGCCGACACCGTGCTGCGGGTGGACGGCGGCATGGTGGCGAGCGATTGGACCATGCAGTTCCTGGCCGACATGCTGGCCGCCCCCGTCGACCGGCCGGTGGTGCTGGAAACCACCGCCCTGGGTGCTGCCTATCTCGCCGGCAGCGCCGCCGGCGTCTGCCCGGATCCGCAGGCATTTTCCCGGTCCTGGGCGCTGCAGCGGCGCTTTGTGCCGCACATGGACGAACCCGAGCGCACCCGCCGCTATGCCGGCTGGCGGGACGCGGTCCGCCGCACTCTGCCCGCCGGCGCCGCTAGCGGATGAACGGATTGTTGCGTCGTTCGTCGCCGAACGTGGATCTCGGGCCGTGGCCGCTGATGAAGGCGATGTCGTCGCCGAGTGGCAGCAATTTGGTGGTGATGGACTCGATCAGCGCGTCGTGGTCGCCGTAGGGGAAATCGGTGCGGCCGACCGACCCCTGGAACAGCACATCGCCGACAATGGCAAACCGGGCCATGGTTTCCACATACACCACGCTGCCCGGCGTGTGGCCCGGGCAATGCAGCACCTCGAAGCGAAGCGGTCCGAATTCCACCACGTCGGCTTCGGTCAGCCAGCGGTCCGGGGTGACATTGGCCAGCCCGGACAGGCCGAACAGGGCTTGTTGCTGCTCAATCGATTGTAACAAAAAACGGTCACGGTCGTCGGGACCCCAGATTTCGACGCGAGGCTTGCCCGGCGCGGTCAGCGCCGCCTGCAGGGCGGTGGCGCCGCCGGCGTGGTCCAGGTGCCCATGGGTGAGCAGAATGTGCCGCACCTCCAGCCTCTCGCGGGTCAGCAGGTCCATGATCCGGTCAACGTCGCCGCCGGGATCGAATACCACGGCCCGGCTTGTGTCCTCCTCGAACAGAATGGTGCAGTTCTGCTGGAATGCGGTGACGGGAATGATGGCCACACGAAAGCCGGGCATGGGTCGGTCCTTTTGGGGGTGAGACGAAGACAAATAAGATAAGGCCAGGGGCTCTGCCCCTGGACCCCGCCAAGGGGCAGTGGCCCCTTGGAACCCATTCATTTTAGACAGTTGTTATACGAGGGGTGAGGTGGTGAACCGGTTCACCACCTCACCCCTCGTATAACAACTGTCTTAAGGTGCGGGGTCCAGGGCAGAGCCCTCGCCTTTCTTGCCTTCCTTCGCCTCACCCAATCGTCGCCTCAATTGCCAGGCGCAGCTCCGCCGTAATCTCCGGCAGCACCCCGAACCAAGCTTCGAAGGAAGGCCGCGCCTGATGCAGCAGCATTCCCAGCCCGTTCACTGTCGGATTGCCGCGGGCCTGGGCGGCGATCAGCAGCGGCGTTTGCAGCGGATTGTAAACGATGTCGCAGACCAGCGCTTCGCCAGGCAGGTCGTCGAGCCGCAGATCGAGCGGGGGCAGGCCGGTCATCCCCTGGTCGGTGGTGTTCACCAGCAGGGCGGCCCCGGCCAGCGCGGAGTTGCGGTCCGCCCAGTCGAGCACGCGCACGACGCCGCCGAACGCTTCGGCGATCTGCTCGGCGCGGTCGCGGGTGCGGTTGGCCAGGCGGATTTCCGCAGCCCCTTCGTCCAGCAAGCTCGCCACCACGCTGCGCGCGGCGCCGCCGGCGCCCAGCACCACGGCCGGCCCCGCGTCGCCGCGCCAGTCGGGCTTGCCGTCGCGCAGGTTGGCGATGAAGCCAAATCCATCGGTGTTGAAGCCGCTGAGCGAAAGGTCCGGCTGCACCACGATCAGATTGATCGCGCCCACCCTCCGCCCGACGGCATCGACCCGGTCGACGAGGCGGGTGGCTTCTTCCTTGTGCGGAATGGTGACGTTGCAGCCGGCGAAGCCGAGCGCGGCAAGGCCCCGCAGCGCCGCTTCCAGCCGCCCGGGCCGCACCGGCAGCGGCATGTAGGCGCCCTGGATCCGGTATGTTTGCAACCACCAACCGTGCAGCATCGGCGAACGCGAGTGGGACACCGGCCAGCCGACTACCCCGGCGGCGCGAAAGGGTTTCGAATCGCTCATCGGTGCAGTATTTCTTTCAGCAAAGGATCGCAGCAGATGGACGAAGACGGACACTGGGTGCGCGTGGCCTCGGTCGGGGATTTGGCCAAGGGCGACATGAAGCCGGTCGAGGCGGCCGGGCGCAATCTCGCAGTTTATCACCTGGACGACGGTAGTTGGCGGGCCAGCGACAATGTCTGCACGCATGCCTTCGCGCTGCTCACCGATGGCTGGCTGGAGGGCTGCATCATCGAGTGTCCTCTGCATGCCGGCCGATTCGATCTGCGCAACGGGGCGGGGCTTGGGGCGCCGATCGAGCACGATCTGGCAGTGTATCCGGTCCGCGTCGAGGGCGACGACGTGCTGGTGCTGCTGCGCTAGCCTGAGGCCAGGAAGGCTTGCAGCACGGCGGCGAAGCCGGACGGGTTGTCCGCGTGCACCCAGTGCCCGGCGTCTTTCACCGTGACGAATTGCGCAGCGGGAAACCAGGCGCGGATGGCCGGCCGATGCTCCGGACGGATGTAGTCCGAGCGGGCGCCGGCGACGAACAGGGCCGGTCCCGTATAGGGCGACAAATCGAGCGGTGGCCAATCCTGTAACGTCGGCAGCGCGGCGATGATGGCCGGCAGGTCGATGCGCCAGTGCGGCGGGGCGTCGAAGCGCAGATTTTGCAGCAGAAAGGCACGCACGCCTGGCGCCGCCAGACCGGCGAGCGCGGCATCGGCCTCCGCCCGGGTCAGGCCGGGGTGCAAACGGATCGCCGCCATGGCCTGTGCGAGATCGCCGAACGCCGGCGGGTAGCGCACCGGAGCGATGTCGGAGACCAGCAGGCGGGCGACCGCGGCCGGGGCCTCCAGCGCGGCCATCATCGCCACCTTGCCGCCCATGGAGTGGCCGACCAGCGCGCAGGGCAGGGCGTCGTGGGCGCGCAAGGTTTCCAGCACGTCCCCGGCCATGGCGGCATAGGACATGTCGGGTGCGTGCGCGCTCGCGCCATGGTTGCGCAGATCGAGCAGGATCACCCGGTACGCCGGGGAAAGCTGCCGGCGGATGGTGCCGAAATTGGCCGCCTGGCCGAACAGCCCGTGCAGCAGCGCCACCGGCGCGCCGGCGCCGGTTTCCACCGCATGCAGGATCATCGCCGCCGCCCCGGCCAGGCCGCGCAGGCGGCGCCGGCCAGGATCAGCCCCGACCCGGCGAGCAGGTCGGGGCCGAGCGGTTCGTCGAGCCACCAGGTGGAGAGCAGCAACCCCGCAGCCGGCGTGGCCAGGAGCCCCACCGAGGCCACCATGGCGGGCAGGCTGGCAGCGGCGGACATGACGCACCAGGTACCCACCGGCCCCGCCAGCACGCCGATATAGGCCAACGCCTCCAGCGAGGTGGCCGGCCAGATGCCGATGTCCCCGCCTTGCAGCCGGGCCAGGGGCAGCAAGGCCAGGGTGGCGATGCCGAAGCACCAGGGCAGCAGGTGCAGCATCGCACCCTGCGGCGGGCGGTGCCGCAGCACGATCATGGCAACCGCCCAGCCAAGCCCGGCACCGAGCAGGAACAGATTCCCGATCACCACCGCGCGCGCCGACCAGTCGATCGCCCAGGGACCGATCAGTACCACCACGCCCGCCAGCCCGAGGGCCGCCGCCACCCAGCGCCGCGGCGGGATGGTCTCGTGCAGCACCAGCATGGACAGCGGCACGATCCAGATGGTGGTGACGTTCGAGAGAATGACGGTGCGTCCGGCCGGCACCCAGGCCACCGCGGCATGGGTGAGGGCGAAAAAACCGGCGAGCTGGAAAAGTCCCACGGCGACAACCGCCGGCAAGTCCCGCCGCGCCGGCAGGCGCAGGCGGCCGAGCAGCCCGAGCACCACGAAAGCCGTCAGCCCCGAGAACCCCGCCCGCCCGACTGCGAACCACAGCGGCGAGGCGCCGGCGGTGACGGCGGCCTTGGTGATCGGCCAGGCACTGCTGAGCAGCAGCACTGAGACCGCCAATTGGGCCAGTCCTGACGCGGGCAGCGCCGCCGCCGGCCTCACGCCATCAATGCTCCCATCGCCTGCTGCATGAACAGCCGCTTCAATGGCGGAATCCGGTGCACCGCGGCGATCCCCAGATCGCGCGCCAGGCGCAACGGCGGCAAATCATTGCTGAATAAACGGTCAAGTGCATCGGTCGCGGCCAGCATCAGCATATTGTCCGGCCGGCGCTCCGCCTGGTAACGGCGCAGCAAGCCTTCCGCCCCCGGGTCCTCGCCTCGCTCGAGGGCGGACATGACAAGATCGCCAAGGACGGAAATATCGCGGAAGCCCAGGTTGAGCCCTTGGCCCGCGATCGGGTGCACTCCGTGCGCCGCATCCCCGGCCAGGGCCAGCCTTGTGTCGATGTAGCGGTGCGCGATCATCGCCGAGAGCGGAAAACTCCAGCGCCGGCCGAGCAGACGAATGGCGCCGAGATGGTCGCCCAGGCGGCGCGCCGCCTCGCGGACGAAGCTGGCCTCGTCCAGCGCCATGACGCGGGCGGCCATCGCCTCCCGCTCGGTCCAGACGATGGCGGAGACGTTGTCCGCCGCCTCGTTTGGCGCCATCGGCAATTGGGCGAAGGGGCCGGCGGGCAGGAAATGCTCCAGCGCGCTGCCATGATGCGGGCGCGCGTGGGCGATGGCGAAGACGATGCCGTTCTGCCCATAGGGCAGGCGGGTAACCGGAATGCCCGCTTGGGCACGCAGAGGGGAAGCGCGGCCCTCGGCAGCCACCACCAGCCGGCAGGCAAGTGTCGGCCCGCCGGCGATGTACACCAACGCGCCCTCCGCCCGCCGCTCGACCCGCGCCACCGCCGGCGCCAGCACCGACACCGAAGGCAGCTCGTGCAGGCGGGCGTTGATCGCCACCCGCAGGCTGCGCGCCTCCACCATCCAGCCGAAGGCGCCGCCGGGCGCGTCGGGGTCGGATGAGGTGGCCACGTCGCGGCTGTCGAAATGCAGGAACAGGCTGGAGGCGGGGCGGCCCAGCTTGCCGTCCGTAACGCGGATGTCGAGGATCGGGCCGGGTTTGAAGGGCAGCCGGTCCCACAGCCCGGCCTGTTCCAGCACCCGGCGCGGGCCGGAAGCCACGGCATAGGCGCGGCCGTCGAAATCGGGATGCTCCATGGGCGGCAGGGCGGCGCGGTCGACGATGGCGGTGCGGATGCCGGCGTTGCCCAGGCGGCAGGCGAGCGTGCCGCCCACGGGGCCCGCGCCCACGATGCAGACATCGACGCGGCGGGTCTCGGTCATATGGCCTCCTGCTTGCGGTTCCCATCAGCGTCCTGGGCCTGAGGCGCCCTTGGTGCCTGGGCGCCCGGCAGCGGCAAAGGAGGCGTTCCTGCGCGCGAATGCAAGACTCTGCCTGCGGATTGTGCAGACCGCCCGTGCGCAGGGATGAATTGCGGGCGGAATTGGTACGGCACGATTCTCTGATTGGGGCAGCGGTCACAGGTAACCGGAGCAGGCCGCGACATGAAGCTCATCATAGCCATCATCAAGCCGTTCAAGCTCGACGACGTGCGCGAGGCGTTGACGCCGTTGGGCGTGCAGGGGCTGACCGTGTCCGAGGTGAAGGGCTTCGGCCGCCAGAAGGGGCAGACCGAAATCTATCGCGGCGCCGAATACCACGTGAATTTCCTGCCCAAGGTGAAGATCGAGGTGGTGGTGGACGACGACCTGGCTGAACAGGTGGTCGAGACGATCGTGGGCGCGGCCCGCACCGGCAAGATCGGCGACGGCAAGATATTCATCCTCGATGTCGACCGCGCGGTCCGCATCCGCACCGGCGAGACCGATTCCGACGCTCTCTGAACGCACTGCACGAAAAGGGATTCGACCCGCATGAATACGCTGTCGCGCCGCGCCTGTTGGGCGCTTCCGTTACTGTTGTGTAGTTTTCCCGCCTTCGCCGACGACGCGCCGAAGGTGGATTCCGGCGACACCGCCTGGATGCTCGCGAGCACCGGCCTGGTGCTGCTGATGACCGTTCCGGGTCTGGCGCTTTTCTATGCCGGCATGGTCCGCAAGAAGGACGTGCTCGCCACCATGATGCAGTCGTTCGCCATCACCTGCCTGGTCACGGTGGTGTGGATGGTGGCCGGCTACAGCATCGCCTTCACCGGCGGCAACGCTTATTTCGGCGACTTCTCCCGCATCCTGCTGAGCGGCATCGCCGACAAGTGGGACCAGGCCTTCGTCCTGGCGCCTGGCACCGATGTCGCCGTCACGAACACGATTCCCGAGACCGTGTTCATGATGTTCCAGATGACCTTCGCCATCATCACCCCGGCGCTGATCGCCGGCGCCTTTGCGGATCGTATGAAGTTCTCGTCGCTATGCGTGTTCATGGTATTGTGGTCGCTGCTCGTCTATTCGCCGATCGCGCATTGGGTATGGGCGCCGACCGGTTGGCTGAACGGGCTGGGGGCGGCAGACTTCGCAGGCGGCACCGTGGTGCATATCAACGCCGGCGTGGCCGGCCTGATGTGCGCGCTGGTGTTGGGCAAGCGGCTCGGCTACGGAACCGAAAACATGGCGCCCTATGCCGTGTCCTACGCGGTGATCGGCGCCTCGCTGCTGTGGGTGGGCTGGTTCGGCTTCAATGCGGGATCTGCGACCGCGGCCGGCGGCCGCGCCGGCATGGCGATGGCGGTGACGCAGATCGCCACCGCGGCAGCGGCGCTGGCCTGGTCCGCTGCGGAGTGGCTCGACAAGGGCAAGCCCTCTGTCCTCGGCGCGGTGTCCGGCGCGGTTGCCGGGCTGGTGGCGATCACCCCCGCCTCGGGTTTCGTTCTGCCCGGTGCGTCGCTGGTTATCGGCGTGGCGGCTGGCCTGCTGTGCTACTGGGCATCGACCTGGATCAAGCATCTGCTGGGCTACGACGACAGCCTGGACGCGTTCGGGGTGCACGGCGTCGGCGGCATCGTCGGCGCCTTGCTGACCGGCGTTTATGCTTATGGGCCGCTGACCGCCGACAAGGACCATCCGAACGGCATCTATATCGGCGGGCTGGAGCAGCTCGGGCACCAGGCGGTCGCGGTGGCTGCTACCATCACCTACACGGCGGTGGCGACCCTGTTGATTCTGCTGGTGGTCAGCCTGACCCTCGGCCTTCGGGTTACCGAAGAGGAGGAGCGCGAGGGCCTCGACATCGCGCTGCACGGCGAAAGTCTCGGCTAAACGCGCACCGACGATCCGGCCAATCCCTCCCCCGCGGCGCGGGGGAGGGATTTCTTTTTTCCGCCCGGCGCTTCTGCGCCCGGCCGGTTGTGCGGTATGAGTCCGGTGCCGCGGCGGAGTCGGCCGCGAAGCGGGGGTTGACGCATGGCCGTTGCCGTTCAGGCTCGCCGGCAGGCGGGAGAGTTCGCGTCCCGAGCGCTGCCGTCGGTCATCCGCCGTCGTCTGGCGGAACTCGGCGCGGTGTTCCTGGCACTCGCCGGGCTTTCGCTGCTGGTGGCGCTGGCCTGTTACGACGCGCGCGACCCCTCGCTGGACACCGCCACAGCCCAGACGGCGCGCAACCTGGCCGGTGCCCCTGGCGCGCTGGTCGCCGACGTGTTGCTGCAGGGATTCGGCATCGCTGGCGTGTTGCCGGGGGTGACGCTGCTGGCGTGGGCCTGGCGCCTCGCCTCGCACCGGGGGCTGGTCAACCTGCTGCTGCGGCTGGCCGCGCTGCTGGCGGCGCTGCCGGTGACGGCCGCGGTGCTGGCGGCCGTTCCGGGGCCGCACGATGACGCCATTCCCTGGCCGACCGTGGCCGGGCTCGGCGGTGCCGCCGGAGTCGTGCTGAAAGGCGATGTGCTCGCCGCCGGTGCGGACCTGATCGGCCCGGTGGGGCCGGCGCTGGTGTGGACACTGGCGGCGGTGCTGGCGGTAATGCTGGTGGTGCTGGCCCTCGGCCTGACCGCCGGGGAATGGCGCGCCGCGGCCCAGGTGGTGCAGCAGACAGCAAGCGGCGGCCGGAACGCGGCCGCCTTGTTCGGCCGTCTCGCCGGCCGAACAGGCCGTGCCGGGTTCGCGCTGCTGCAGCGGATCAACGGCTCCCGCGTGCCGCGCGCGGCGGAGGCCGAAGCGCCGGAACCGGTGGAGCCGCAGACGCCCCGGCGCGAACCCCAGGTGGCGGTGCCGCCTTCGCTGGCGCCTGCGCCGGCTGCCCGCGCCGAGCCGACCTTGGCCAAGGCAAAATTCATCCTGCCGGTGAAAAAGCCGGGCGCGCCGCCGCGGCAAGAGGCTCTGCCGCTCGAAGGCGGCTGGCGCTTCCCGCCGCTCGATCTGCTGAAGCCGGCACCAGCCCGCGCCTCCCTCGGCGCGCCGAGCGAGGAGGCGCTGCAAGCCAATGCCCGGCTGCTGGAATCGGTGCTGGCCGATTACGGCGTGCAGGGCCAGATCGTCGAAATCCGTCCCGGTCCGGTGGTGACGCTGTACGAGTTGGAGCCCGCCCCAGGCATTCGCAGCGCCCGGGTGATTGGCCTGGCCGACGACGTGGCGCGCAGCCTGTCGGTCACTGCCGTGCGCATCGCCACCGTGCCGGGCCGCAATGTCATCGGCATCGAGGTGCCGAACAGCAAGCGCGAGACGGTCTATCTGAGCGAACTGCTCCGCAGCGAGGCATGGGACCGGCAGCAATCGCGGCTGGCGCTGGCGCTCGGCAAGGACATCAGCGGCAGCCCGATCATCGCCGACCTTGCCCGCATGCCGCATCTGCTGGTGGCCGGCACCACCGGCTCAGGCAAGTCGGTCGGCATCAACGCGATGATCCTGTCGCTGTTGTACCGGATGTCGCCCGATCAGTGCCGGCTGATCCTGATCGATCCGAAGATGCTCGAGCTGTCGGTGTACGACGGCATCCCGCATCTGATGGCGCCGGTGGTGACCGAGCCGGCCAAGGCGGTGGTGGCGCTGAAATGGACGGTGCGCGAAATGGAGCGGCGCTACCGCTCGATGAGTTCAGCTCGGGGTGCGCAATATCGGCGGCTACAACGAGCGGGTGGGCGAGGCGCAGGCGCGCGGCGAGGTGGTGACGCGCCGGGTGCAGACCGGCTTCGACCCGGAAACCGCCAAGCCGATTTTCGAGGAAGTGCCGCTGGCGCTGGAAAAGCTGCCCTTCATCGTAGTTGTGATCGACGAAATGGCCGACCTGATGATGGTGGCCGGCAAGGAGATCGAGGCGGCGGTGCAGCGGCTGGCGCAGATGGCGCGCGCCGCCGGCATCCACGTGGTGATGGCCACCCAGCGCCCGTCGGTGGACGTGATCACCGGCACCATCAAGGCGAATTTCCCCACCCGTATCAGTTTCCAGGTGATCAGCAAGTTCGACAGCCGCACCATCCTGGGCGAGCAGGGGGCGGAACAACTGCTCGGTCAGGGAGACATGCTTTACATGGCCGGTGGCGGCAGGATCACGCGGGTTCACGGCCCGTTCGTGACCGATGGGGAGGTCGAGGACATCGTCGCGTTCCTGCGCGAGCAGGGCGAGCCGCATTATGTGGAGGAGGTCACCGAGCAGCCGGACGACTTCGGCGAGGGGCTGTCGATGTCGGGCATCGCCGGGGCGAGCGATGGCGAGAAGGGTCTGTTCGACCAGGCGGTGGCGATCGTTTCGCGTGAGGGCAAGGCGAGCACGAGCTTCATCCAGCGTCATTTGCAAATCGGCTACAACCGGGCGGCGCGGCTGATCGAGCAGATGGAGAAGGAAGGGATCGTCGGGCCGGCCAACCATGTCGGCAAGCGTGAAGTGCTGACGCGCCGGACGAGTGACGAGGACTAGAGCGCTTTCACCCTGACCGTAAACGGCCAGAGCACTCTCGCTCTTGGTTTTATCGAGCAACTTTATCGGCCAGCTCGCGCCAGTCTGGCCGATGTTGCTCCAGTGCGGCGTTTCCTTGAAACCGGACATATCAAAGGCGACGACGCGGATGACAGTCGGAGGTGTGGCCCCTCGCTCGAGGGGATCTCGGGCAGCACTGCACATTGTCGATCCGGTGCAGCGAAATTCATATCAATGCTCCCTGATCACGGCAGGTCTCCAGACAGGGAGTTGCGAGGGGAGTTGACGTGTTGTAGGGCGGCGGCATGTTGATTCGCCCGGCACGCTCCGAAGACGGCACGTCCATCTGGTCCACCATCGGCCCGACCATTCGGGTCGGGGATACCTATACTCTCGATCCAGACATGAGCGAGACGGATGCTTTGGCCTACTGGCTGGGAGCCGATAAGGAGACCTTTGTAGCCGAGGAAGGCGGAGCAATCGTCGGAAGTTACTACATGCGCCCGAACCAAGCTGGCGGAGGCTCGCATGTTTGTAACTGTGGCTATATGACCAGCATGTCTGCGACAGGCCGCGGCGTCGCCCGAGAAATGTGCAGGCATTCACTTGCGCATGCCAAGTTGCGTGGGTATCTCGCCATGCAGTTCAACTTCGTTGTCAGCACAAACGAACGGGCAGTACGGCTATGGCAGTCAATGGGATTTGAAATCGTCGGTTGCCTTCCGCGTGCTTTCAACCACCCGAAGCGCGGCTACGTCGACGCGTTAGTGATGTTCCAGCAACTCTAGCGGCGATCCGATTCGAGGCAGCGGCGGCTATTGGATAGCGGAGCCTAGGATATAGTCGGTTTCCCGCAACCCCCGCCCAAGGAAATCCAGGGTTCCAAGGGCCCATAGGCCCTTGGTGGGTCCAGGGCAAAGCCGTCGCGCCGAAGGCGCGCTGCGTGCGGGGCGCCGAAGGCGCGCGGGGTGGGGCGCCGAAGGCGCGCTGCGTGCGGGGCGCCGAAGGCGCGCGGGGTGGGGCGCTGGGCAATGCCCCGCCAGGATCTACGCCTCCCGATAATCCAGCAAAGTCAGCCCAACGAAAATAAAACAAACCGGCCAGACCCACCCGGCAATATGTGCGCCGCGGCCATCCAGCCGCAGTTCCAGCCAGCGCGCCCAGCCGGCGGCGATGCCGAACAGTGCCAGCGGTGTGTGGGTGATTTCGATCAGCAGCTGGTCCTTGATGTTGGAGATGTTGTGGCTGTGCGTCAGCAGCGCCGCCCCGCCGAGGACACACACCATCGGAAACACATACGGCGTCCAGCCCCGTCGCGTCCCGGCGAGGCGCACCCGCCATTCGAACAGGCCGAACACGACGATCAGCAGCACCAGCAGCTTGTGCTGCAGCACCTCGACGTCACGCAGGCTCTCCCAGAACCCGTTCGCGCCGATCGGCCAGACTTCGGGGTCGGAGCGGACGAACAGCAGGGCGGCCATGAGCAGGAACAGCAGCGGCCAGTGCCGGGCCGGACGCCAGCCGGCGCGGTCGGCCAGCGCCAGCAGTCCGATCAGCAGCACGAACACGCCGGCCCAGTGGTGGTTGAATTCCGACCAGGCAATGTCGGCGGCATTGCGCTCGGGAAAGTAGCCCGAGCCGGGGATGAAGGCGCGCGCCGCCGGGGCGGTTTCGGTCGCGGCCTCGGCGTCCAGCTTCGCCTGCAGCGCGGGCAGCGCTAGCGTGTCGTGGTCGGGCGAGGTCAGGCGCGGCCAGGCAGGGATGTTGCGCTCGACCACCTGCTGCCAGGTCACCCGGTCCTGCAGCAGGTCGACCGCCGGCGGGGCGGAGGTAAGGCCGGCGGCGGCGAAGAACAGGGCGATGCCAAGACCGATCTCGACCTCGGCGAACCGGCGCAGGCGCAGCACCGGGGTGGTCGGGTCGCGCCGCAGCCGCTCGACGATGCGGAAATTGCCGAAGCCCAGCAGCAGCAGAGCCGCGAACATCACGGCCTTGGCGGCGGCCATCACCCCGTAGGCGGTGCCGTACACCGCGTCCCATTCGCCGATGTAGAAGACAGCGAGGACAGAAGCCGAAACGATGAGGCAGCCCACGCCCGCCATCGACATGCGCGAGAAGCGGGCGCCGATCAGCCGCCAGGAAACGCCATCGTTCACGCGGCCGAGGGCGGCGATGAAGCAGGGAATGCCACCGATCCAGATGGCGGCGCCGAACTGGTGCAGGGCGGAGACGGCAAGCAGAAGGGCACGGTTGTCCAGCCGGGCGGCCGCGTGGGTGGTCATGGTGGCGGAAGCCAGTTCGACCGCGCCGGCCAGCAGCAGCAGGCGCGCCGGCGCGCGCGCGCCGGCGCCCAGCAAGGCCACCGCCAGCACGAGCGAGGCCGCGATCTTGCTGAGACCCGCGAGCGCTGACGAGGCGCCCAACGCCTGCTGCAGGGTGAGGTCGACGGTGTCGGTGAGGATGGCGGCCTGCATCGCGACCGTCATCGCCTCGCAGGCCAGCAAAGCCAACGCCGCCCAACCAGCGATGCGCACGGTGTCGCGTGCGATGGCGGGGGCGGCGGACAGCCGGGCGGCGAGCGGGCGGACGAGAAGCAGCAGGAACAGCACGCCGCCGAGCGCCATCGATTGCGCCACGATGGTGCAGCCGTGCAGCACGACGCTGAGATAGCCGAACAGATCGACCAGCAGGGTCACAGCTCAGTTCCCCGTCACGGTGAACGCCACGTCGCCACGGGTGATGTGGCCGTCGATGGCGAGCACCTGCCAGCGCAGCGAATAGGCGCCGGGGGCGAGGCCGGCGGTGGCGGTGAGGATATTACCAGCGCCTTCCCGCCGGGCGGGCAGCACGGTCTGGGAACCGTCCGGAGCGGTGAGCGTCAGGCGCGAGCGATCGGCGTCGATGCGGCTGTTGAACCGCAGCCGGATGTCCACATGGCCGGCGACGACGCTGCCGCGTGCTTCGGGCTGACTTTCGAGCAGGATGGCATGCGCCTGACCCGATGCCGGGGCGCAGCATAGCGCGGCGAGGACGGGCAGCACCCGCCAGCTTGGCACCAACATGGTTTCGTTTTTTCCTATTGGCCGGACGGGCGCGGTTTAGCTCCGGGGCGGGCAGGGTGTCCAACGCGGGTGAAGGAAGGCCAGGGCTCTGCCCCTGGATCCCGCCAAGGGCAGAGCCCTGGCCTTCCTTCACCCGCGTTGGACAGCCAGCCCCGGATGCGGTCTGATCCGCCCGGCCAAACACACACCGGACCCCACGCATGACCCGCCAGCCGCCGCAAGTCCGTGCCGACTACCGCTGGTTCCACACGATTACCACGCGCTGGATGGACAACGATGTCTTCGGGCACGTCAACAACGTGGTGTATTATTCCTGGATTGACACCGCGGTGAACCGGTTCCTGCTCGATCACCGGCTGCTTGATCTTGTGTCGAGCCCGGTGGTGGGGATCGTTGCCGAGACAGGCTGCCGCTATATGTCGCCGATCACCTTCCCCGACGAGGTCACGTTGGGTATCCGGGTGGCGAAGCTCGGGCGGTCCTCGGTGCGCTATGCGGTGGGCATCTTTCGCGCCGACGAAAATGCCGCCTCGGCCGAGGGACATTTTGTGCATGTCTATGTGGACCGGGCCAGCATGCGGCCGGTGGCGATTCCGGATTTCATCCGGGTCGCGCTGGATCGGATCGCCGCGCCGGGTTGAGCGGCCGCGGAAGGCGACATAATAGGGGGCAACGCCATGGACACCGGGCTCAAGGGAAAACGGGCGATTGTCTGCGCCGCCAGCAAGGGGCTGGGACGGGCCTGTGCGATGGCTCTGGCGCGCGAGGGGGTGGAGGTGGTGATCACCGCCCGCACCGAAGCGCCGCTGGAGCGCACCGCGGCGGAGATTCGCGCCGCCACCGGGGCGGTGGTGACGGCGGTCGCGGGCGACATCACCACCGAGGCCGGGCGCGCTGCCGCCCTGGCCGCCTGCCCCGAGCCCGATATCCTGGTGAACAACGCCGGCGGTCCGCCGCCCGGTGACTTCCGCAATTGGGAGCGGGAGGACTGGATCCGCGCCCTGGACGCCAACATGCTGACGCCGATTTTTCTGATCCGCTCGGTGGTGGACGGGATGTGCGCGCGCCGCTTCGGCCGCATCGTCAACATCACTTCGGGCAGCGTGAAGTCGCCGATTGCCACGCTGGGCATGAGCAACGGCGCGCGGGCCGGGCTGACCGGGTTCGTCGCCGGACTGGCGCGGCAGGTGGCGAGCCACAACGTCACCATCAATGGCCTGCTGCCCGGAGCATTCCTGACCGACCGCCTGCGCGGTACCATGCAGGCGATTGCCGACAAGGAGGGGCGGACGGTGGACGAGATCATCGCCGAGCGCGGCCGCACCTCGCCGGCCGGGCGGGTGGGCGATCCGGAGGAGTTCGGCGCCGCCTGCGTGTTCCTGTGTTCGGCGTCCTCGGGGTTTATCGTCGGGCAGAATCTCCTGCTCGATGGCGGGGCATTCAACAGCATGATGGGGTAAGGCGCGGTCAGCCGGCGCGACCGCGCCGCCCGCTCCGAAGCAGTCCGCGCGAGAGTTCCGCGGGCGGTGAACTGACCGCCGCCACGCACTTGCGCATGACCGACGGCAGCGCCGCCGCTTGCAGCGCCTCGACCGGATGGAGAAATCCTTCCCCCTCGATGCGCTCCACCAGGGCGGCGAACAGGGCGATGCGCAGTTCGAAATGGGTGAAGCCGTGCCGCACCTCGCCGGCCGGGCGCCAGAGGGTGGGCATCGGCGCGTGGAAAAACGCGTCGGCTTGGGTCCAGGCTTCGGCACGCCAGGGCGTGCCGGGCAGTTCGGTCATGCCCCCTAGCAGGCCGCGCGGCGGCCGCCGGCGCAGCAGCACGTGGCGACCGTCGGTCAGCCAGAAATGCGCGCCGTGGCGCAGCGGGCGCAGCTTTTTCGGCGCCTTGCGCGGCAGCGCCGCGGCAATCCCCTGCCGGTGGCCGGCACATCCCGCCATCCAGGGGCAGAGCGCACAGGCAGGCGACGCGGGCGTGCATATCGTTGCCCCAAGGTCGAACAGTGCCTGGGCGAAATCCGAGGGGCGGGCGCGGGCGGTATCGTCCATCCCCAGCCGGGCCGCCGCCGCGGCGATCGCCGCTTTCGCGCCCGGCAAGGGCGCCTCGATGGCAAACACCCGCGCCGCCACCCGCTCGACATTGCCGTCCACCGGCACCACCGGCACCGCGAACGCAATCGCCGCCACCGCCGCCGCGGTGTAGGGGCCGATGCCGGGCAGCGCCCGCAGGCCCTCGATATCCCTCGGAAAACCGCCTCGCGCCGCCACCGCCCGGGCACAGGCATGCAGGTTGCGCGCGCGGGCGTAGTAGCCGAGCCCCGCCCAGGCCTGCATCACCGCCTCCTCGGGGGCGGACGCCAGCGCCGCCACGTCGGGGAAGCGCGACAGGAACTTTTCGTAGTAAGGTGCGACGGCGGCCACGGTGGTCTGCTGCAGCATGATCTCGCTGAGCCAGACCCGGTACGGGTCGGCGGCCTCGCCCGGCCTGGCGCGCCAGGGCAAATGGCGGCGGTGGCGGTCGTACCAGGACAGCAGGTCGGCGGGGCGGAGCACGGAGATGTCTATGACGGGGCACCAGTCCAACGACAAGCCGGACGACAAGCCGGCCCGGCATATCTATGGCCCGCGCCCGGTCGGGGCGCTGGTGCCCGCCCTGGTGAGGCCCGCCTTCCGCCGGCGCGCCCCCGGCACGGCGCAGGTGATGGCCGACTGGGAGGCGATCGTCGGTCCCGCCCTGGCCGAGGTCACCACGCCGCGAAAACTGTTCTCCGGCACCCTGGCGATCGGTTGCGCCGGGCCGGTGGCCATGGAGTTGCAGCATATGGCCGAGCCGTTGATGGCCCGCATCAACGGTCACCTTGGCCAGGTGGCGGTGACACGGCTGCGCTTCATCCAGGACGCCCCGCCGCCACCGCCGGCCCCCCGGCCGCCGCGCCCCCCGGCCGTCGCTGCGGCCCGCTCCGCTGTCGAGTCGTTGCCGGAAGGCCCGCTGCGCGACGCCCTGGAGTCGCTGGGGCGGGTGGTTTTGAGCTAGGCTGGTCGGATCAAGAATGGAAGGCCAGGGCTCTGCCCTGGACCCGCCAAGGGCCGAGAGGCCCTTGGAACCCATTACTTTTAGACCCAACCGCCCAGCCGCTCCGGTTGACTGGACGGTGGCTTGGGTTCTATGGCAACAATACAAGATATAGAGGTTCCGATGCAGGTTTCGCGGCGCACCCTACTAGGCTTTGTGCCAACCCTGGCCATCCCCGCAATCGCCAGGGCAGCCGGCGATGCCGCAACCTCCGAGCGCGCCATTGGGCTCGCTGACGCGCCGGTGAGCGTCATTGAGTTCTACTCGCTGACCTGCCCGCACTGCGCGGCATTCTTCCGCGAGACATTTCCGCGGGTGAAATCAGAACTGATCGACACCGGCAGGCTGCGATTCGTGTTCTGGGACTTCCCGCTCGACAAGGTGGCCCTGACCGCGGCAATGGTGGCCCGCACCCTGCCGCCGGCGCGCTACGAGCCCTTTACCGCCGCACTGCTGGCCTCGCAGGACCGCTGGGCCTTCGCGCGCGGGGTGAATTCCACCGATGAACTCGCCAAGATGGCGGCGCTGGCCGGCCTGCCGCGGGAGGCCTTCGACCGCGCGATCGCCGACAACGACCTCAGGAACTGGATCGTCCAGCGCCAGGACGAGGCACAGAAGACCTTCGGCATCGATTCGACCCCGAGTTTCGTGTTCAACGGCAATGGCGCGAAAAATCATCGCGAATCGGGCTCGCTGAGCTACGAGGCTTTTGCCAAAGCGGTCGCCGGAGCCGCCGGATAGCGGCGCGCGCGCAGCCGGGGGGAAACCAATTGCCTGTCAGCTTCAGCCGTTTGCGCATCGCCGGGTTCAAGAGCTTCGCCGAGCCGGCGGTGGTGGACATCCTGCCCGGGCTGACCGGCATCGTCGGTCCGAACGGTTGCGGCAAGTCCAACGTGGTGGAAGCGCTGCGCTGGGCGATGGGCGAGACTTCCGCCCGGTCCATGCGCGGCGGCGAGATGGACGACGTGATCTTCGCCGGCACCGCTCACCGGGCCTCGCGCAACCTCGCCGAGGTCACGCTGCATCTGGCCGACACCCAGGGCACCGCGCCGCCGCCGTTCCATGAAGCGCCGGAGCTGGAGATCAGCCGGCGCATTGAGCGCGGCAGCGGCAGCGTCTATCGCATCAACGGCCGCGAGGCGCGGGCGCGCGACGTGCAGACGCTGTTCGCCGATCTTGCCACCGGCGCGCATTCCTCCGGCCTGGTGAGCCAGGGCACGGTCGGCAGCCTGGTCAATGCCAAGCCGGACGACCGTCGTGCCATCCTGGAGGAAGCCGCCGGCATCACCGGCCTGCATTCCCGCCGCCACGAGGCCGAGTTGAAGCTGCGCGCCGCCGAAGCCAATCTCGCCCGCGCCGAGGATTTGCGCGGGCAGCTGGAGGCGCAGTTGGAGGGGCTGAAGCGTCAGGCCCGGCAGGCCAACCGCTACCGCACCATCTCCGGGCTCATCCGCACCGCCGAGGCCGAGTTGCTGGCCATCCAGCGCGCCAAGGTCGAGCGCGCCAGAGGCGACGCCCATGCGGCCCTGGCAGAGGCGGAGGCGTCGGTGGCCGCCGCCACCGCCGCCGCCACCGCCGCGAGCACCGCCGCGGCCGAGACCACCGCCCGGCTGCCGGAGTTGCGCGAGACCGAGGGGCAGGCGCGCACCGCGCTGGAGCGCCACCGGCTCGCCCGCGAGCAGATCGCCGCCGAGGAGGCGCGGGCGCGCGAGGCGCTGGCCGCAGCCGCCGCCAGGTTGGAGCAGGTGGGCCGCGACCTCGCCCATGCCGAGCAGACCAGCCGCGACGCCACTTCGGCCATCGCCCGCTTGGACGATGAGTCTGCCCGACTCGCGGAGTTCGGATGCCGGACATCCGGCGCGCATGGAGCACGCCGAGGTCGCCGTCGCCGCGGCCGAGGACGCGGCGCGCGCCGCCGATGCCGAGGCCAACCGCGCCACCGAGCACGCCGCCGAACTGGCGGCCACGCACCGCGCGCTGGCCGAGGCGCTGCAAACCGCCGAGGCGCGTGCCCGCCGTCTGGCCGAGCAGCATGCGCGGCTGGCCGCCGAGCAGCGGGAGGTCGCGGCGCTGCTGGTCGATCCGGCCGAGCTCGAAGCGGCCGAAGCGGAACGCGGCGCGCGGGAAGCCGCGCTGATCGCTGCGCGCGCCGCCCTGGAGTCCGCCGAGCAAACCCGCGCGGCCGCACTGCAGCAGGCCGCCACCGCCCGCGCCGCCGCCGCGGAGGAAGCCCAGCGGCTGCGCGCCTCCGCCGCGGAAACCGCGGCAAGGTTGCGCCGTACCGCCCAGGAAACCGCCGCCACGCTGCGGCGCGCCGCGCAAGAACGCGCCGCCGCGCTGCGCGCCGCGTCGCACGAACAAGGAACCAAACGGCGGGCCGCCGCCGAGGCGGCGCTGGCTGCCGCTCGCGAGCGGGCTGCCGCTGCCGAGTCCATCCGCACCAAACTGACGGCTGAGGCGCAGGCGCTCGCTGAGGTGCTGTCCGTCAAGGATGGCGAGCGCTGGCCGCGCATGGTCGATCAGTTGGACGTGCCGGCCGGGCTGGAAGCGGCTCTCGGCGCGGCTCTGGGGGAGGAGCTGGAATTGGCGGCCGATACCGGCGCCGCCCGGCACTGGCGCGAATTGCCGCCACTCGACCCGCTGCCGACGCTGCCCGATGGTGTCACCCCGCTGGCGGCGCTGGTGCGCGCGCCGGTGGCGCTGGCGCGTGCCTTGTCGCAAATCGGTCTGACCGAGGAGGGCGCTGCCGCCCAGGCGATTCTCCGTCCCGGGCAGACTCTGGTGTCGCGCGAGGGGGCGGTATGGCGCTGGGACGGCTACGTCATCCAGGCCGGCACGCCGACCGCGGCCGCCATCAGGCTGCAGCAGCGCAACCGGTTTACCGATGTGCGCGCCCGCCTTGCCGAAGCAACCGCCGCCGCCGAGGCGGCCATTGCAGCGCGCGCCGTCGCTGAAGCGGAAAACCAGACGGCGCGCGCTGACTCCGTTGCCGCCGAACGCGCGGCGGCCGCCGAGGCGGATGCCACCGAACGCGCCGCCGGCACCGAGGCGGAGGCCGCCGAACGCAGCGCCCGCAGCGAGGCCGAATTGGCCGAGCGTGGCGCCCGCGAATTGGCCGAGAGACTTCGAACGCGACTCGCGCGCCGCCGCCGAGTCGGCGGAACGGGACGCGAACGCCGCCGAGCAGCAGGCGCGCGCCGCCCGCCGGGAGGCGGAACAGAGTCTGGAACGCGCCCGCGCCGCCGCCGCTTCCCTGGCCGCGCGCGCCGCGAACGCGTTGGCCCGCAAACAGGCACTCGACGCCCAGGACGTCCGGCTGGCCCAGGAAACCGGGGATGCCGGCGCGGCGCTCGCCGCGTCTCGGGAAGCCATGGACGGGCTCGCCGATCCGGTGGCGGCGCGCGCCGCCATGGAGCAGGCCCGCGCGGCGCTTGCCACTGCCCGCACTCGCGAGGCGGAAACCCGCGCCGAGCGCGACGCGCTGGCACGCGCCGCCGCTGGCCGCGCGCATCGCCGCCGCACGCTGGCGGCCGAGCGCGAGGACTGGGACATGCGGGCCCGCGACGCCGGCGAGCGGGTGATTGACCTCGCCGCGCGGGAATTGGAGGCCCGCGCTGAGCACGCGGCGCGCGCCGCCGCCCCCGATGCCGCCGCCGCCCGCTCCATCGCCGCGTTGGATGCGCTGGACGTTGCGGAAGAGGCGCACCGCCAGGCCGCCGACGCGCTCATGCAGGCTGAGGGCGAGGCCAGTGCAGCCGACCGCGCGGCGCGCGCGGCCGAGTCCTCGCTCGCCGCCGCGCGCGAGCGCGTGGTGCGGCTGCAAGGCGAGGCCACCCAGGCCGACCATGCCTGGGGCGTGGTCGCCGAGCGCATTCTGGAACGCCTCGGAGTCAACCCTGCCATGCCCGACCCGCCGGCGGAAATCGGCCCGGACACCGAGGACAAGGCACGGCGCAAGCTGGAGCGCCTGCAGCGCGAGCGCGAGGAAATGGGGCCGGTCAATCTGCGCGCCGAGGTTGAGGCGGAGGAGATGGGCAAGCAGATCGACACCATCGTGCGCGAGCGTGACGAGCTGGGCACCGCCATCGCCAAGCTGCGCGGCTCGATTGGTCACCTCAACCGCGAGGGAAGGGAGCGGCTATCGACCGTCTTCGAGGCGGTGGACACGCATTTCCGGGCACTGTTCACGCGCATGTTCGGCGGCGGGCGGGCGCATCTGGCGCTGGTCGGCTCGGATGACCCGCTGCAGGCAGGCTTGGAGATTTACGCCCAGCCGCCGGGCAAGAAGCTGGCGACGTTGTCGCTGCTGTCGGGCGGCGAGCAGGCGCTGACCGCGCTGTCGCTTATTTTCGCGGTGTTCCGCTGCAATCCGGCGCCGGTGTGTGTGCTCGACGAGGTCGATGCGCCGCTGGACGATGCCAATGTGGAGCGATTCTGTCTGCTGCTGGAGGACATGGTGCGCGATACCGGCACCAGGTTCATGGTGGTAACGCACCACCATCTGACGATGGCAAGGATGGACCGGCTGTATGGCGTGACCATGCAGGAGCGCGGGGTGTCGCGTCTGCTTTCGGTGGATTTGCAGCGCGCGGCGCAGATGGTGGACCCCGCCCGCATCGCGGCTGAATGACGGGTTCAGCCCGCCGGACGTGCCGCCTCTATTCGGGGTAGGTGGAGGATACGTGTATAAGGCGGTCACAAGGGATCTGACGGCCAAGCAGCAACAGGTCGGCTACGTGAACTATCTGACGCTCTGCTGAACCCGAGCAGGCCTGCCAGACGCCCGTGGCAACCCCGGTGCAGGCCCCCCAGGCGACCCGCTTCGGCGACACGGCGGCGCTGTATCAGGCGCCGGGCGGCGGCTGGTGGCTCCGTGTGGAGGGGGATGCCAGAACCGCCCGCAGCGGCTCGGGATTTCTCGGAGTCGCCGGACACGGGCGGACCGGACCAGACCTCCCGCGGGGGCGCCAATCGCGGCTGTCCTGAACCCCACTCCCGAAGGGTTCCAAGGGCGAAATCCTTGGTGGAGGTCCAGGCGGCAAAGCCTGCTGGTGGGGTTCGGGGCAGCCGCCGAGTGGTCCCCGGTCCTGTTCTTGGATGCTCTTGCTATTTACCTGCGCCCGCCTCACAGCAACGCAATCTCTGTGGGAAGGGAAACTCGAATGCCGATTCAGGAATACCTTGTGCGCTCTCCGGCCGAACTTGCTTCTCCTGGCGGGCTCACCTCGCCTGGATGGTCGAAGACGCAGGCCGCCGAGATCGCCTGCTGGCAGGCGGCAACCCGTGGGCTCTGGGCCGAAATGCGGGCCGGCCGTTACATCATGGTGATGGTGTTTGTCAGGACCGGGGTCGCCAAGTGGGATGAGGCCAGCAAGAACTTCGCCTTCGACCCCAAGATGGATGCGCTCCTCGCAGCCTATTCGGTCGCCCCGTCTGTGGGTCAGCCCTACAAACCGGGAACCTGCCTGGAGATGTTCGTCAAGAGCACGGTCGCGGCGAGCGCGATGGGCGCCGCTGCAAGCGAAGCGAGAGCCAGGCGAGTATCCGACGCGGTCTATCTGGCATTCCAGATGCCGGAAGACACGAGCCCCATCCACTTCCAGCAGGTCGGCGTCGTGGGAATGTTGAAGTCGCTTGAGAAGGGAGGCCAGCCCTTCGTGGAGGCCAGCATAAACACGGCCAACTCATTTATCCGCAAGGAGAAATTCGGTTGGAAGGGCGGCGTGTTCCCTGAACTGCTGAATCGCCCGCCCGGGCGGGGCTAGTGCGCCCCGCCAGAAGTTGCGACTCCCTTCCGGCGCGGTGTACTCGTGCGCTCCAGGAGGGCACTGCCCCATCGCGCGAAGGCGCGCTGTGCGCTGGGGCGGGTCCAGGGCAGGGCCCTGGCCTCGATTTTCATCCCGCCCCGACGATCTCCGAAAGATAATATCCCTGCGCAAACAGCAGCGCCCGCAGCGTCCCATGGCGGATCTGGGCACGGGCCTGCGCCGCCACCACCGGTTTGGCGTGGAACGCCACTCCCAGTCCGGCCTCCAAGATCATCGGCAGGTCGTTGGCGCCGTCGCCCACGGCCAGTGTCGCCGCCATTTTCAGCCCGCGCGCCGCGGCCAGCTCCCGCAAGGTGGCAAGTTTGGCGTCGCGGCCCAGGATCGGCTCGCCGACGCCGCCGGTGAGCGCTTGTCCGTCGTCGAGCAGCACGTTGGAAAAGTGCACGTCGAACCCCACCGATTCCGCCACCCGGCTGGTGAAGAAGGAAAACCCGCCTGAGACCAGGGCGGTGGTGGCGTTGTGCGCGCGCATGGTGGCGACCAGCTCACGGGCGCCGGGCATCAGTTCGGTGTTCGCCCAGGTTTTCTCCAGCGCGTCGAGCGGAAGCCCCTTCAGCATGCCGACCCGCTCGCGCAGGGCGGTGGCGAAATCAAGCTCGCCGTTCATTGCCCGACGGGTGATGGCGGCGATGCGGTCCTTGAGGCCGGCGAAGGCGGCGATTTCGTCCAGCGTCTCGGTGGTGACGATGGTGCTGTCCATGTCGGCCACCAGCAGGCCCTTGCGCCGGCCGCGCACACGGGTGGCGATGGCATCCACCGGCGCGCCGTCGAGCGCCGCTTCCACCGCCTGCATATCGGGCGGCCCGGCGCAGAGGATGTCGGCCGCCTCGCCGGGCGAGAGCAGCACCGGCGGCCGGCCCTGGATGGCATCGCGTACCCGGGCGATGATGGCATCGGTCAGCGTGGCCGACGCGCGGTCGACGGCGAGGGTGAGGATATGGCTCACGGGATCAGGCTCATGTCGGTGCCGGTATGCTGGCCAATGCGTCCGGCCGCAAGCCGTGGATGATCCGCCGTTCGCGCTGATCGTTGCCGGACCGACCTGCAGCGGCAAATCGGCGCTGGCGCTGGGGCTGGCCGAACGCCTGGAGGGCACGGTCATCAATGCCGACGCCATGCAGTGCTATCGCGAATTGCGGGTGATCACCGCGCGCCCGACCCCGGCTGAGGAGGCGCTTGTGCCGCACCGGCTGTACGGCGTGCGCCCTGCGGCCGAGCCCGGGCACGTCGCCTGGTGGCGCGGGGCGGCATTGGAGGCGATGGGGCAGGCGCAGGCAGCCTTGCGTCTGCCGATCCTGTGCGGCGGCACCGGTTTGTATTTCTGGTCACTGGTCCACGGCATCGCCGAAATCCCCGAGGTGCCCGAGCAAGTTCGCGCGCAGGCGCGCCGGAGCCTCGCGGAGCTTGGAGCGCATGGCCTGCACGCGGCACTCGCTGCCGTGGACCCGGAAACCGCCGCCGGCCTGCGCCCCACCGACAGCCAGCGTCTGGCGCGCGCCTGGGAGGTGTGGCGCGCCACCGGCCGGGGACTGGCCGCCTGGCAGGCGCAGCCGGGCACACCGGCGCCCTGGCGCTTCGCCCTGCTGCTGCTCGACCCGCCGCGCGAGGCGTTGCGCGCCGCCATCGCCGCAAGGTTCGCCACCATGCTGGACCAGGGCGCCGTGGCGGAGGTGCAAGCGCTGCTCGCCCTCGGTCTCGATCCGGCGCTGCCGGCGATGCGCGCGCATGGCGTGCCGGAACTGGCGGCGCATCTGCGCGGCGAAATCACCCTGGCCGAGGCGGAACGGCGGGCCGTGCTGGCGACGGGGCAGTACACCAAGCGGCAGGCGACTTGGTTTCGCCACCGGCGGCTGGTAGACCCATCACGCATGCATATGATCCATGCGCGGATCGCCGACTTGACGCAATTTTCGGAAAGAGAATTGGCGCAAATGATTTCGTTTATTCGCCCCTCGGGTTGACGCGCCGGATCAGCCGGACTATGGGTGCGCGGCCATGACAGACGCAGCACACGCCCAGGACCGCCCCGAAACTCTCACCGCCAGCGGTGCCGAGATCCTCCTTCGCGCACTGAATGACCAGGGAGTCGATGTTATCTTCGGCTACCCGGGCGGGTCGGTACTGCCGATCTATGATGCGCTGTTCAACCAGAATGCCATCCGCCACATTCTGGTGCGCCACGAGCAGGCTGCCGTGCACGCCGCCGAAGGCTATGCGCGCAGCACCGGCCGCGTCGGCGTGGTGCTGGTGACCAGCGGCCCCGGCGCCACCAACGCCGTGACCGGCCTGGCCGATGCGTTGCTGGACAGTATTCCCATCGTCTGCCTGACCGGCCAGGTGCCGACCCACCTGATCGGCAACGACGCGTTCCAGGAAGCCGATACCACCGGCATCACCCGCCCCGCCACCAAGCACAATTATCTGGTCAAGCGCGCCGGCGACCTTGCCCGCGTGGTGCACGAGGCGTTTTACGTGGCGCGCAGCGGCCGCCCCGGTCCGGTGGTGATCGACCTGCCGAAGGACATCCTGATCGGCAAGGCCCCCTATACCAAGCCGGCGGAAACCCCGCACCGCTCCTACCGGCCGCAGACCGATCCCGACCCGGGGTTGATCGCCCGCGCGGTCACCATGCTGAAATCGGCCAAGCGGCCGATGATTTATACGGGCGGCGGGGTGATCAATGCCGGTCCGGCGGCATCCGAGGCGCTGGTGCGCTTCGTGCACAAGACCGGCTTTCCCTGCACCAACACGCTGATGGGCCTCGGCGCTTTCCCTGCCAGCGATCCGCAGTTCCTCGGCATGCTGGGCATGCACGGCACCTACGAGGCGAACCTCGCCATGCACGGGTGCGACGTGCTGCTGAACATCGGCGCCCGCTTCGACGACCGCGTGACCGGGCGGCTGAACGCTTTCAGCCCCGGCAGCCGGAAAATCCACATCGACATCGACCCCTCCAGCATCAACAAGAACGTGCCGGTGGATCTATCGATCGTCGGTGATGCCGGCCGCGCGCTGCAGGCGCTGCTGGCGGCCTGGGATGCCGACCCCGCTCCGCTCGATCGCCCGGCGATCGCCACCTGGTGGCGGCAGATCGATGCCTGGCGCGGCATCGATTGCCTGCGCTTCACCCAGCCGCGCGAGCCCGGCTCCATCATCAAGCCGCAATATGCCATCCAGCGGCTGTACGAAATCACCCGCGCGGTGAAGAAGGATATCTTCATCAGCACCGAGGTCGGCCAGCATCAGATGTGGGCCGCCCAGTATTTCAAGTTCGAGCAGCCGAACCACTGGCTGACCAGCGGCGGCCTCGGCACCATGGGCTACGGACTGCCGGCGGCCATGGGGGTGCAGATCGCCCACCCGGACGCGCTGGTCATCGACATCGCCGGCGAGGCCAGCATCCTGATGAACATTCAGGAAATGGGCACGCTGGCGCAGTACCGCCTGCCGGTGAAAGTGTTCATCCTGAATAACGAATACATGGGCATGGTGCGCCAGTGGCAGGAATTGCTGCACGGCGGCCGCTACTCAGAAAGCTACTCCGCCGCGCTGCCTGACTTCGTGAAACTGGCGGATAGTTTCCACGCTGTCGGCCTGCGGGCGAGGACGGTGGATGAGCTGGACGGGGTGATCCGCGAAATGCTCGCCTGCGATCGCGCCGTGATCGCCGACATCGCTGTTGACCCGAAGGAAAACTGCTACCCGATGATCCCGTCGGGGGCCGCGCACAATGAAATGATCCTGGGCAGCGAGCAGACCGGCGGCGTCGCCGGGGTTACCGACGAGGGCAAGGTACTGGTCTAGCCCCTTCGCATCGCCGCCTTCGCACCCAAGTCCGACAGTATCGAGACCGCAATGGCCCAGGACAACAACAATTCCTACCGCACGGCGACCATCGCCGTGCTGGTGGACAACGAGCCCGGCATTCTTGCCCGCGTGGTCGGCCTGTTCTCCGGCCGCGGCTATAACATCGACAGCCTGACCGTCGCCGCGGTCGAGGATGGCGGCCAGCGCAGCCGCATCAACATCGTGACCTCCGGCACCGAAATGGTGATCGAGCAGATCAAGGCCCAGCTCGACCGGCTGGTGCCGGTGCACCGGGTGGCCGACCTGACCAAGGACGGCCCGCATCTGGCGCGCGAGATGATGATGATCAAGGTGATCTGCCCGCACCAGGGCGGCGGCGGGGGCATCCGCGCCGAGGCGCTGCGCCTGGCCGACGCCTTCCGCGCCCGGGTGGTGGATGCCTCGACCGAGAGCTTCGTGTTTGAAATGACCGGCGATACCGCGAAGCTGGACGCCTTCGTGGAACTGATGCGCCCGCTGGGGCTTGCCGAGGTGTCCCGCACCGGCGTCGCCGCCATCGCCCGCGGCACGCGGGTGATCTAACGTTCGCCTCGCCCTCTCCTTGTGGGCTTGGGCCGCGAAGCGGACCAACGCTGGGGAAAGGTGTCACGCCGCGCGGAATGCCAGTGCCGGCCCGACCCTCCCCCCGGCCTTGGTCCGCTCCGCGGCCCAAGCCCGCGAGGGGAGGGGAGAAACAAGCGCCGGGGACCTGCACCGACGCCGCCAGCACACGAAACAGACCGAAAGGACCCCCCCGATGCGCGTTTACTACGACCGCGATGCCGACGTGAACCTGATCAAGGCGAAGAAGGTCGCGGTCATCGGCTACGGCAGCCAGGGCCACGCCCACGCCCAGAACCTCAAGGACAGCGGTGCGCCCGATGTGGTGGTTGGCCTGCGCCCGGACTCGGCCGGCGTCGCCAAGGCGCAAGGCGCCGGCCTGAAGGTGCTCGACCCGGCGGACGCGGCGAAATGGGCCGACGTGGTGATGGTGCTGACCCCTGATGAAGGGCAGGGCGACCTGTACCGCGAGAAACTCGCCCCGAACCTGCGCCAAGGCGCGGCGCTGGCCTTCGGTCACGGGCTGAACATCCATTTCAACCTGATCGAACCGCGCCCCGACCTCGACGTGTTCATGATCGCCCCGAAAGGCCCCGGCCACACGGTGCGCAGCGAATACCTGCGCGGCGCCGGTGTTCCGGTGCTGCTGGCGGTGCACCAGGACCCGTCGGGCAACACCGCCGAGATTGCCAAATCCTACGCCTCGGCCATCGGCGGCGGCCGCGCCGGCATCATCGAGACCACCTTCAAGGAGGAATGCGAAACCGACCTGTTCGGCGAGCAGGCGGTGCTGTGCGGCGGACTGGTTGAACTGATCCGCGCCGGCTACGAGACGCTGGTGGAAGCCGGCTACGCGCCCGAGATGGCGTATTTCGAGTGCTGCCACGAAGTGAAGCTGATCGTGGACCTGATCTACGAAGGCGGGATCGCCAACATGAACTACTCGGTGAGCAACACCGCCGAGTACGGCGAATATGTCTCCGGCCCGCGCATCATCACCGCCGCGACCAAGGCGGAGATGAAGAACGTGCTGGCCGACATCCAGAGCGGCAAGTTCGTGCGCGAATGGATGCTCGAGAACAAGGTGAACCAGCCGAACTTCAAGGCCCTCCGCCGCCGCCTGGGCGAGCAGCCGATCGAACAGGTCGGCGCCAGGCTGCGGGCGATGATGCCGTGGATCGGCAAGAACGCGCTGGTGGATAAGTCGAAGAACTGAGGCGGCGCTTCGGGCGATTGCCGGGCCGCCAAGGGTTCTTCTTTGGCGGTCCCCGGCCTCGCCTAGCGCACCCGCGCCGGTGGTCGCTCCAGCTCCCGGTCGTGCCCGAGCACCAGCACGATCACCAGCGCCACCAGCGCCACACCGGCGATCAGCAACAACCCGCCGGCAAAACTGCCGGTCGCATCCTTGACCAGGCCCATCGCATAGGGTCCGGCGAACCCGGACAAATTGCCCACCGAGTTGATCACGGCAATCCCCGCCGCCGCCGAGGTGCCCGACAGAACCGCCGTCGGCAGCGTCCAGAACACCGGTAGCAGCGCGAACACGCCGCACGAGCCGATGGTGAACGCGACCATCGTCAGCAGCGGGTCGTGCGTCAGGGTCGAGGCCGCGATGCCGATGGCCGCCACCAGCAGCGCCACCGCCGCATGGCCCGGCCGCTCCCGCTTGCGGTCGGACCGGTGCCCGTACCAAATCATCACCCCGGCGGCGACCACATAGGGAACCGCCACCACCCAGCCGGTTGCAGCGTTGCTCAGGCCGAACGCCTTGACGATTTGCGGCAGCCAGAAACCGACCCGTACAGCCCGGCTACGGCACCGAAATAGACCAGCGCCAGCGCCCAAACGCGGATATGCGTCATCGCCTGCCAGACCGAGAGGTCATGCACCGCCTCGCGCTGGGCGCGCTCGGCCTGCAACCGTCCATCAAGCCAGCTGCGCTCGCCTTGCGTGAGCCAGGTCGCATGGGCGGGGCGATCGGTCAGATAAAAATAGGTCACGGCGCCGAACAGCACGGCGGGGGCGGCCTCGATGAGGAACAGCCATTGCCAGCCCGCCAGCCCCGCCAGCCCGTGCAGGCCCAGGATCTGGCCGGAAATGGGCGAGCCGATGGCCGATGACACCGGAATGGCGGCCATGAACTGGCCGATGATCCGTGCGCGGTAGACCGACGGGAACCATAGCGTGAGGAAAAAGATGATGCCGGGAAAAAACCCCGCTTCCGCCAGCCCGAGCAGAACCCGCAGCAGATAGAAGCTGTATTCGTTGCCCAGTCCGGTGAACCGGCCGATCTGCGGAATGAAGGCCATCAGCCCGGAGATGACGCCCCAGGTGATCATGATCCGGGCGATCCACTTGCGTGCCCCAAACCGGTCCAGAAACAGGTTGGAGGGAACCTCGAACAGGAAATACGCCACGAAGAAGATGCCCGAGCCGAAGCCGAACATGGTCGCGGTCAGTCCGAGATCCTGGTTCATGGTGAGGGCGGCGAATTCCACGTTCACCCGGTCCAGGTAGGCGACGAAGTAGCAGATGATCAGGAAGGGGATCAGCCGCGCCGTCACTTTCCGGATCGTGCGCTGTTCGAGTTCGTCCATCGGGCGTTTCCTCTGCGCCCGCGCGGGCGGGCTTGGTCTTGCTTGCGCCGACGTTCCTGCCTTTTTCCTCGCACCGCAACCCCTGAACCGGGCCATCGGGGGAAGCAAGCGACCATTGTCAATCAGTCGTGAATTTGGCACAGTTTGTAACATGCCGGCAGAGGAAGCCGCGCCTTGCCGGCGTTTGCGATCTGCCACGGCCGCGCAGACGCTGCCGCAGGTTTTTTGGCCAACGACCAGGAGCAGGCGAATGTTGCCGCCGCGAACGAACCGGCGCTCGGTGATCGTGTGGATTTTCCTTGCCAGTTGCGCGATCAGCCTGCTGTCGAGCCTGTTCTTTTATGCCTATTTCGGCCGTGAAGCCGGCGCCGTTTTCTTTCAGCCCGGCCGCGTCTTCACTCGTCTCCTGAGCGATGGCGTCGCCGCGGTGCTGCTGCTGGCGATCCTGTTGCCGCTCCGGTCGGTCGGATCGGGCCCGTTCTGGGCGTGCGGGTTCGGCGCCGTGGTGATTCTTTGGCCGCCGCTAGGCGACCAGGTCAGCGCGCTGCTCGACCTGGCCGGGCGCGCGCTGACATCCGGGCAACCGCAGGCGCCGGCTCCGGCGACCGAGACTGCGCATGAGTGGTTTTATTGTCTGCTGAACTTCCCCGACAATCTGGTGCTGGTGACCGGCAGCATTCTCCTGCTGGCGGTCGTGGACAGGCTTTGGCCGGTGCCGCCGCCGACCGGGGCCGGGGTGGCGGGCGGTTATCCCAGATCGGCGCCGGGGCGGGGGGCGAAGCTATCGGTTGCTGAAATCCTGTTTTCGTTCGATTCCCGTCTCAATCGCCGGCCCGCCATCATCGGCGCCCTGAGCGTCGGCATTCCGAACTCGATCCTGCAGGCCCTGGTTCCGGCCGATGTGGGGCTGTTGCTGCAGGCGGTGTTGTTATGGCCGCTGCTGGCGTTGGGCACCAAGCGCGCCCATGACCGCGATCACGGAACCGAGTGGGTCGTCTGCATGCTGGCGCTGCCCGCCGCATGCGGCATTCTGCTCGAGATCGTGGTGGCCGCGCATGCGCCCACCGGCGGACTGGATGTCGCCACCTTGAATTTGATCACCGCGCTCGATTTGCTGATCGTCCTGCCGGTGCTGTGGGCATCCATCGAACTGGTTTTCCTGCGCGGCACGCCCGGGGCAAATCGCTATGGACCGGATTCTTTGGGCGGGGGAGGGGAGCGCCGCGCCAGTGTGAGCTTTGGCGAGGGGGTGCGTCCGGCAGCGGCGATGATGAAACCGCCCGCTCCTTTTCCCCCTCACGTCACGCCGGAGGCCGCGGCACGGTTTCGGCAACGTTTCCGCAGGAAGTAGGAAGCGGCTATTCAGAAGCGTACGGATTTTCCGTCCCGCGGAACTGCAGCCGGATCGGCGTGCCGGGGAGTTCGAAACTCTCGCGCAGCCCGTTCACCAGATAGCGCTGGTAATCCTCCGGCGTCTGCTCGGCGCGGGTGCCGAACAGGATGAAGGTGGGCGGGCGCGCCTTGGCCTGCGTCATGTAGCGCAGCTTCAGCCGCCGTCCGTTCACCAACGGCAGTTGATGCCGCTCCAGCGCTGCCTCGAACCAGCGGTTCAGCGCCCCGGTGGCGATGCGCTTGTTCCATACCGCATGCGCCGCCCGCACCGCCGGCAACAATTTGTCCAGGCCCTGGCCGGTGATCGCCGACAGCGTCACCACCGGAATGCCTTTCATTTGCGCCAGACTGGTCTCCAGCCGGTCCGACACCCCACGCCGGGCGGCGTTGCGGTCGGCCACCAGATCCCATTTTGTCAGCGCCAGTACGCAGGCGCGCCCCTCGCGTTCGACCAGCCGGGCCAGTTGCAGATCCTGCTCGTGCAGCCCCTCGGTGCCATCCACCGCCAGCACCACCACCTCGGCCATCTTCAGCGCCTCGATCGACGCACTGACCGACATCTTCTCCAGCGCCTGCTCGACGCGCGCGCGGCGGCGCATGCCGGCGGTGTCAACCAGTTCGATAAGCGTGCCGTCGGTATCGGTCAGCAGCGCCGCCACCGCGTCGCGGGTCAGCCCTGGCTCGGGGCCGGTGATCATCCGCTCCTCACCCAGCAGGCGGTTGACCAGGGTGGACTTGCCTGCGTTCGGCCGGCCGATGATGGCCAGCTTCAGCGGCCTGTCCTCCTCTGGACTTGTCTCCGCTTCCTCCGGCAAGCGGTCGGCGATTTCCCGCATCAGGTCGGCGAGCCCGTCGCCGTGCTCGGCCGACACCGCCAGCGGCTCGCCCAGTCCCAGCGAATACGCCTCCAGCGCCGCATTGGACCCGGCCCGTCCCTCGGCCTTGTTCACCACCACCAGCACGGGGCGGCCCTGGCGGCGCAGCCAGGCGGCGAAATGCGCGTCGGCCGGCGTGATTCCGGTGCGCGCGTCGACGACGAACAGCACCAGGTCGGCGGTCGCCACCGCGCTTTCCGACGACGCCCGCATGCGCCCGGCCAGCGTTTCCGGCGCCGCCTCTTCCAGCCCCGCCGTGTCCACCAGCGTCACCCGCCGGCCGCGCAGCATCGCCTCGGCGTCCTTGCGGTCGCGCGTTACCCCCGGCGTGTCGGCCACCAGCGCGCTGCGGCGGCCGGCCAGGCGGTTGAACAGGGTGGATTTTCCCGTGTTCGGGCGCCCGGCGATGACCACGACCGGGAGCAAGTTCTGGGTCAGCGGAGTGCCACCAGGGTGGCGTCGTCGGTGATGACAAACACCGTCCCGCCGGCAACCGAGGGCGCCACCGACACCGCGCCGGATAGCGACTGTCGGCCGAGGATCTCGCCCGTATAGGGGCTGACCGACAGCGCCAGTTCGTTGCTGGAGCCCAGGATCAACCGGTCACCGGCGAGCACCGGACCGATCCAGTGGATCGGTTTCTTTTTCTTTTCCTCGTCCTCGAACTGCGGCAGCTCGGTCACCCAGGCGATCTTGCCGTCGGCCCGCGACAGCGCCGCCACGTGCCCGCTGGTGGCGAGCAGGAAAAGCCAGTTGCCGGCCACCCAGGGGGTGTCGCCGGTGGCGATCTCGCGTTCCCACAGCCGCCGGCCGGTGCGCAGGTCGAGCGAGACGGTCAGCCCGCCCAGGCCGCCGGCATAAACACGCCCGTCGGCCACCACCGGCATGCCACGCACGGCCGACAGGTCGGCCAGGCTGTTGCGCCCGCGTGTCGCCGCCAGGCTGTCGCTCCAGGCCACCGATCCCGAGGCTGCGCGCAGCGCCACCAGGTCGCCGGCGCCAAAGCCGGCCACCACCACCCCCTCGGCATAGGCCGGGGCGGGCAGGCCGAGCACGCCGGTCTCCGGCGCCCGCGCCTGGTGGCCCCACAACCGGTGCCCGTCGTCAAGCGCCAGGGCCTGCAACTGGTTGTCCATAGTGAGCACGTAAACGCGCCCGTCGGCGATGGTGGGGGCGGCCCGCACCGGAGTGCTCAGCGCCTTGCGCCAGCGGATCTTGCCGGTCGCCGCTTCCACCGCCAGCAGTTCGGCGCGGCCGGTGCCGGCGTACAGCGTGTCGCCGTCCACCGCGATGCCGCCGCCGACATTGGTGCTTCGATCCTCCTCGCCCTGGGTCTCCGTCCGCCATACCCGGCCGCCATTGGTAACGTCGTAGGCCGTCACCACGGCGTCGCTGTCCATGGTGAACACCCGCCCGCCGGCCACCACGGCCTGGGCGGTGATCTTTTTGCGGTAGCCGCCGCCCTCGCCGATGCCGGAGCGCCAGGCGGTGTCCACGGCATCGCGCACCTGCAAATGCCCCATCGCATGCGACGGGTTGCCGCCGGCCTGCGGCCAATCGGCGTTGGCCACCGGCGGCGGCAATACGACGTGGGTGTCCTGGGCATCCACCTCCATGCCGCGGCGCGGGTTCATCACCGACACCCGCGTGCCGGGCAGCGGCGGCTTGTTCTCGCCGAACCAGGAATCGAACAGGCTGCACCCGCCCAGCACGGCCGGCAGCAGCAGCGCGGCCCGGCGCGACAGGGGCCCGGGCCTTCCGGTCACGAGGCTCATCCGCCGAGCCGCGATAGCAGGCCGTTGGCGCGTCCGCGCACCCCATCCGGTGCGGTCACGTCCTGGGCCAGGCGTTTCAGCGTGTCGCGCGCCGCATCACGCTGGCCCTGCCGCAGGTCGAGCAGCGCCTGCGCTTCCTCGGCCAGGGCGTGCCAGGGATTGTCGGGCGCGGCCAGCGGCTCGAGCCGGTCGGCCAGGGTGGCAGGATTGCCGGTGTCGATCTGGTGCAGCACGGATTGCAGCACCGCGGCGTCGCGCAGCAGTCGATCGGCGGACGCATCGTTCGCCACCGCCGTCCACAGGGACTCGGCGCCCGCCGCGTCGCCGCCGTCGGCCAGCAGTGCCGCCTCGCGCAACCGCGCCAGCGTGCGGTAGCCGCCATTGCCGTCGCGCGCCACCTGTTCCAGTTCAAGGGTCGCGGCCTTGGGCCCGTCCCCTGGTGGGCCGGCGGCACCGTCGAGCGCGGCCAGGAACAGTTGCGCCACGCGGGCGTTGTCCTTCTCCGCGTGGGCTTTCCAAACCTGCCAGCCGGCCGCGCCGGCGACCACCAGCGCGACGCCGAACAGCAGCAGGCCGCCATAGCGCTGCATTGCCTTGCGGGCGCGGTCGGCGCGCAGGTCCTGGTCGACTTCGTCGAAAATGTCGGGCACGGCTGATCCTCAAGCATCGGGCGGCGGACCATAGCGGCGGTGCCTGCCGGGGGCAAATGCCGGTGCGGCAACAAAATCTTCACGTCTCCCCGCCAGGGTGCGGGCATGGCCCGCGTCCTGCAGCCGATGTTTTTTGTTCTTGTCCTGCCCGTTCTTGTCCTGCCCGGCTGCGCGGCGTGGTACACGCCAGTGGAGCCCCCGCCCGCGGCCCCGGCTTTCTGCACCCGCAGCCTCGGCACGGTCGATTGCTGGGCCAACCCGGACGCCTTGAACAGCCCTCCTCCGCACGGCGTCGCTGACGGACCGCGCACGCTGACCCCGGCGCAGGAAATCAACCGTACTTCGCGCTGGCCAGGGTTTTAGAGCTGCATCGGCCAGACTGGCGGCGGCATGACTTCAGCGCGCCATCACCATCTTCATATGGCGAACCACCGCGTGCAGCCCGACGAAAAACGCCTCGCCGACGAGGAAATGGCCGATATTCAACTCTTGCACTTCCGGCAGTGCCGCGATCGGCCTGGTGTTGGAAAACGTCAGGCCGTGGCCGGCATGGCATTCCAGGCCCAACTGCGTGGTCAGCGCCGCCGCCGCGGCCAGGCGTTCCAGCTCGCCCGGCGCGCCGAGCGCATAGGCGCCCGTGTGCAGTTCCACCACCGGCGCACCGATCGCCGCACTTGCCTCCAACTGCGCCGGGTCGGGGTCGATGAACATCGATACCCTGATGCCCGCCTCGCGCAGGGCCGTCACCACCGGCGCCAGCGCGGCGCGCTGGCCCACCACGTCCAGCCCGCCCTCGGTGGTCACCTCGGTGCGTTTTTCCGGCACCAGGCAGCAGGCGTGCGGACGCACCTGCAGGGCGAAACGCACCATCTCCTCGGTTGCCGCCATTTCAAGGTTCAGCGGCGCTGCGATCGCGGCACGCACTTCCAGCACGTCGCTCTCGCGGATGTGGCGGCGGTCCTCGCGAAGATGCATGGTGATGCCGTCCGCGCCCGCCGCCAGCACCGCCCGCGCGGCGCGCGCCGGGCTCGGGTCCATCCCCCCGCGGGCGTTCCGCACCGTCGCGATGTGGTCGATATTCACCCCCAGGCGGAGCGGCTTCATAGACGAACCTCCGTTTGGGCGGCTAGCTCGGCCGCCAGGTCGATCGCCGCGATCAGGCTGGACGGGTCGGCCCGGCCCTGCCCGGCGATGGCGAAGGCGGTGCCGTGGTCGGGCGAGGTGCGCACGATCGGAAGCCCCAGCGTAACGTTGACGCCGTGGCGCATGTCAAGCGTCTTCAAGGGGATCAGCGCCTGGTCGTGGTACATCCCCATGGCAACGTCGTAGCCCTGCCGCGCTTCGGGCGTGAACATACTGTCGGCGGCGAAGGGGCCGGACACGTCCAGCCCCTCAGCGCGCAGTTGCGCGATGGCAGGCGCGATGATGGTGGTTTCTTCCTCGCCCATCGTTCCGTCCTCGCCGGCATGCGGGTTCAGCCCGGCCACCGCCAGCCGGGGCGCCGGGATGCGCCACCGGGTGCGGAGCGCCGCGTCGGTCACGCGGCACACGGCGACAATCCGCTCCGGCGTGATCATGTCCAGCATGCGGCGCAGCGAGGCGTGCACGGTGATCGGCACCACGCGCAGAAGCGGGCTGGCGAGCATCATCACCGGCAGCGGTGCGCCGGTCAGCGCGGCGAGGAACTCGGTGTGCCCGGGATAGGGGAAGCCGACGCCATACAGTGTGGATTTGTGGATCGGGTTGGTCACCACCCCGGCGGCAGCGCCGGCGAGTGCCAGCCTCGTGGCCTGCTCGATGGAGGCAATCACCGCGGCGGCATTGGCGGGATCGGGCGTGCCGGGGCGGGGCGGGGCCGCGAGTGCCACGGGCAGCACCGGCAGGGCGTCGTGGAAGACCGCGCCGGCGGCGCCGATGGCGTTCACGACGCGAATGGGCACATCCAGGCCGAGGGCGCGGGCAATCGCCTCCAGGCGGGCGGGGTCGTCGAGGGCGACAAAGGGAAAGCCGTGGCGGAGTGCCTGCCAGGCGCGCAGCGTCAGCTCTCCGCCAATGCCGGCGGGGTCGCCCATCGTGAGGGCCAGCGGCCCGAAGGCCCCTGGGCCTCTTAAATGATGGGTTCCAAGGGCCTCGCGTCCCCTGGCGGGTCCAGGGCAGAGCCCTGGCCTTGCTTCCGTCATATGTGAATCGCGCGGCCGTCCACAGCCAGAGCCGCCTCCTTCACCGCCTCGTTCAGGCTCGGATGCGCATGGCAAATACGCGCCACGTCTTCCGAAGACGCGCCGAACTCGATGGCGGTGACGATCTCCGCGATCAGGGTGCCGGCATCCGGCCCGATGATATGGCAGCCGAGCAGCCGGTCGGTCGCCGCGTCGGCGAGGATTTTCACGAACCCGTCGGTGCTGCCCATGGCGCGGGCGCGGCCGTTGGCGGTGAAGGGGAACTTCCCCACCCGGTAGGTGACGCCCGCGGCCTTGAGCTGCTCCTCGGTGCGGCCGACGCCGGCCACCTCCGGCCACGTGTAGACCACCGCGGGAATGGCTTCGTAGTTCACATGGCCGGGCTTGCCGGCGAGACGCTCGGCCAGCGCCACGCCTTCGTCCTCGGCCTTGTGTGCCAGCATCGGCCCGGCGATCGCGTCGCCGATGGCGTATATGCCGGGCACGTTGGTGGCGAAATGACCATCCGTCTTTACCCGGCCGCGCTCATCGACCGCCACGCCGGTTTCCTTCAGTCCGAGACCCTCGGTGTAGGGGCGGCGCCCGATCGCCAGCAGCACCACATCGGCCTTGATCTCCTCGGACGGACCGCCGGCCGCGGGCTCCAGCGTCAGGGTCACGCCGTCGTTGCCGACCCGCGCGCCCGTGACCTTCGAGGACAGCCGGACCTTCAGCCCCTGTTTGACCAGGATGCGCTCGAACTGTTTGGCCACTTCGCCGTCATTGCCCGGGATCAGCCGGTCGAGGAATTCGATCACCGTCACCTGCGCGCCGAGCCGCCGCCAGACGCTGCCGAGTTCGAGGCCGATCACCCCGCCGCCGATCACCACCAGATGGCCGGGCACATGGTCGAGTTCCAGCGCGCCGGTGGAGGTCACGATGCGCCGTTCGTCCACGGCAACGCCCGCCAGCGGCATGCTTTCGCTGCCGGTGGCGATGACGATGTGTTTGGCCGTGTAGTCGCGGCCGTCAACGGACACGCGGCCGGCGCCGGTGATGCGGCCCTCCCCCTTCAGCCACGTGACTTTATTCTTTTTGAACAGGAACTCGACGCCGCGGACATTCGCGGTCACCACCTCGGCCTTGCGCGCCTGCATGCGGGCGAGGTCGAGTTTGACCCCGTCGACCAGGATGCCGTGATCGGCGAATGCATGCGTGACCTCGGCATAGTTCTCGCTCGACTGCAGCAACGCCTTGCTGGGGATGCAGCCGATGTTCAGGCAGGTGCCGCCGAGGGTCGAGCGTTTCTCCACGCAGGCGACCTTCAGGCCAAGCTGGGCGGCGCGGATGGCGCAGACATAGCCGCCCGGCCCCGACCCGATGACGATCACGTCGAAGGCGTCGGCCATGGCGCTAAAGGTCCAGCAGCAGGCGCCGGGGGTCCTCGACGCCCTCCTTCACCCGCACCAGGAACGACACCGCCTCTTTCCCGTCCACGATCCGGTGGTCGTACGACAGGGCCAGATACATCATCGGCCGGATCTCGACCTTGCCGCCGATGGCGACCGGCCTTTCCTGGATTTTGTGCATGCCCAGGATGGCCGACTGCGGCGGGTTGAGGATGGGGGTGGACATCAGGCTGCCGTAGACGCCGCCATTGGTGATGCTGAACGACCCGCCGGCCAGTTCCTCCAGCTTGAGCTGGCCGTCGCGGGCGCGGCGGCCAAAGTCCGAAATGGATTTCTCGATCTGCGCGAAGCCCATCCGGTTCACGTTGCGGATCACCGGCACCACAAGCCCGCTCGGCCCGCCGACGGCGATGCCCATGTGAACGAAGTTCTTATAGACGATGTCGTCGCCGTCGATTTCGGCGTTCACCGCCGGGAACTCCGTCAGCCCGACCACGCAGGCGCGCACGAAGAAGCTCATGAAGCCCAGCCGCACGCCGGCGTGCTTCTTCTCGAACGCTTCCTTGTACTCGGCCCGCAGCGCCATCGCCGCGGTCATGTCCACCTCATTGAAGGTGGTGAGCATGGCGGCGTTGTTTTGCGCTTCCTTCAGCCTTGCCGCGATGGTGCGGCGCAGGCGGGTCATTTTCACCCGTTCCTCGCCTTCGGCGGCGGGGCGCGGCGGGTGCACCACCGGGACCGACGGCGCCGGGGCGGCGGGGCGGGTGAGGAAGGCGAGCACATCGCCCTTGGTGATGCGTCCGTCCTTGCCGGTGCCTTCGCCGACCGCCGCGGGGACGACGCCGGTTTCTTCCATCAGCCGCGCGGCGGCCGGCAGCGGCGCATGCACTGGGCGGTCGGCCGCCGGCGTGGCCGGGCGGGCCACCGGGCCGGGCGGGGAGGGCGGCGGGTTGACGCCGGCGGCGGGGTTGGCGGCCGGGCGCTCGACCTCGACCGGTTTCGGGCTCAAGGGCCGGGCGGGCGTCAGCGCGGCGACACCGTCGATCAGCACCCCCAGCAGGGCGCCGACGCTGACCTCGGCGCCTTCGTCGGCGGTGATTTCCGAGAGGGTGCCGGCGAGCGGTGCGTTGACCTCCACCGTCACTTTGTCGGTCTCCAGCTCGACCAGCGGCTCGTCGGCCGCGACCGACTCGCCGGCCCGCTTCAGCCAGCGCGCGACGGTGGCCGAGGTGACGCTCTCGCCCAGGGTGGGCACCTTGATCTCGGTCGCCATGGCGGCAGGTCCTGTCTGGTCGTGTCTGGTCGGATACAAGGGGATCAATCGAGTGTCAGCGCGGCGGTGACCAGCGCGGCCTGCTCGGCAGCGTGGATCTTGGCCAGGCCGGTGGCCGGGCTGGCGGCGGAGCGGCGGCCGATATAGCGCGGCCGCGTCGCCGCGCCGCCCAGCCTGGCGAGCACCGTCTCGATACGCCGGTCGGCGAAATGCCAGGCGCCCATGTTCTCCGGCTCCTCCTGGCACCACACCACCTCGGCGCTTCCGTACGGCGCCAGCGCCTTGGGCAGCGACACTTTGGGGAACGGATAAAGCTGCTCCACGCGCACCAGGGCGACGTTGTCGATGCCCTGCTCGCGGCGCTGCGCCAGCAAATCATAATAGACCTTGCCGGCGCACAGCACGACGCGTTTCACCTGCTCGGGCGGGGCGATCGCATCGGTCTCGGGGATGACCGTGAGGAAGCGTGTGCCCGGACCGAAATCATCCAGCGGCGACACGCACAGCTTGTGGCGCAGCAGACTCTTGGGCGTCATCACCACCAGCGGCTTGCGGAACTTGCGTTTCAGCTGCCGGCGCAGGGCGTGGAAATAATTCGCCGGCGTGGTGATGTTGGCCACGATCATGTTGCGCTCGGCACAAAGCTGCAGGTAGCGCTCCAACCGCGCCGAGGAATGCTCCGGCCCCTGGCCCTCGTGGCCGTGCGGCAGCAGCATCACCAGGCCCGACATGCGCAGCCACTTGGTCTCGCCGCCGGCGATGAACTGGTCGATGATAGCTTGCGCGCCGTTGGCGAAATCGCCGAACTGCGCTTCCCACAGGACCAGCGAGCGCGGATCGGCCAGCGAGTAGCCGTATTCGAAGCCCAGCACGCCGGCTTCCGACAGCAGCGAGTTGTAGATTTCGATCTTCGCCTGGGCGGGGGCGATGTTGTTCAGCGGCACGTATTCGTTCTGGGTGGTCTGGTCCACCAGCACCGCGTGGCGCTGACTGAAGGTGCCGCGCTGGCAGTCCTCGCCCGACAACCGCACGCGATGGCCGTCCAGCAGCAGCGTGCCAAAGGCCAGCGCCTCGCCGGTCGCCCAGTCGATGCCCTGGCCGGTTTCGATCATCACCCGCTTGGCCTCAAGCTGGCGGGTGATCTTCGGATTGGCGTCGAACCCTTCGGGCACGCGCGCCAGCGCCAAGCCCACCTGGCGTAGCACATCCGGCTCCACGGCGGTGTCCCCGTCGGGCCATTCGGCCGCGGAATCGGGCGCGGACAGGCCGGCCCAATGGCCTTCCAGCCAGTCCGCCTTGTTCGGCTTGAAGCCCTGCGCCGCCTGGTAGGCGCCTTCCAGCGTGGCGGTGAACCCGTCCCACATCGATTTCACGTCGTCGGCCGTCACCACGCCCTCGGCTACGAGATGTTCGGCATACAGCGCCCGCGTGGTCTTGCGGTCGCGGATGGCGCGGTACATCAGCGGCTGGGTGAAGGCGGGCTCGTCGGTTTCGTTATGGCCGTGCCGGCGGTAGCAGACGATGTCGAGCACGAAATCGCAGCCGAACGTCATACGGAACTCGGCCGCCATCTCGGCGCACCACACCACCGCCTCGGGGTCGTCGCCGTTGACGTGCAGGATCGGCACCTGGATCGACTTGGCCACATCGGTGCAATAGAGGCCCGAATAGGCGTGCGCCGGCACGGTCGTGAAGCCGATCTGGTTGTTCACCACCACATGCACCGTGCCGCCGGTGCGGTAGCCGATCAACTGGCTCATCGCCAGGGTTTCGTACACCAGCCCCTGGCCGGCGAAGGCGGCGTCGCCGTGCATCAGGATGCCCATGACGGTATGCCGTCCGCGGGTGTCGCCGGCCATGTCCTGGCGCGCCCGCACCTTGCCGACCACCACCGGATCGACCGCTTCCAGATGCGACGGGTTGGGCTGCAGCGACAGGTGCACCATGTGGCCGGCGATCTCCACGTCGGTGGAGGTGCCGAGATGGTATTTCACGTCGCCCGAGCCCTGCACGTCGTCGGGCTTGAAGCTGGTGCCACTGAATTCGCTGAACAGGGCAGTGTAGGGTTTCTTCACCACGTTCACCAGCGTGTTGAGCCGGCCGCGATGCGGCATGCCGATGTCGATTTCGGTCACCCCGTTGCGGGCGCCGATCTCGATGATGGCGTGCAGCGCCGCGATGGTGACTTCCGCCCCCTCCAGGCCGAAGCGCTTGGTGCCCACATAGCGTTTCTGGCAGAAGGCCTCGAGGCCCTCGGCCTCGGTGAGGTCGTGCAGGATGCGCTGCTTGCCGGCGGCGTCGAAATGGGTGCGCCAGGGCGCGCCTTCCACCCGGCGTTGAATCCAGGCTTTCTGGTCGGGATCCTGGATATGCATGAACTCGACGCCAACCGGGCCGCAATAGGTCTCGCGCAGCACATGCAGGATTTGCCGGACGGTCGCGGTCTCCAGGCCGAGCACCATGTCGATGAAGATCGGCCGGTCCATGTCGGCGGCGGTGAAGCCGTAGGTGGCCGGGTCGAGCTCGGGATGCGGGGCGGGGATTTGCAGGCCGAGCGGGTCGAGCTTCGCTTCCAGATGGCCGCGCACCCGGTAGGTGCGGATCATCATCAGGGCGCGCAGGCTGTCCTTGGTGGCGGCGCGCACTTGCTCGGCGGTGACCTGCTCGGCGGTGAGCGGCGGCGCGGCGCGGCGGTCCTTCTCCCGCCTGTCCTTCGACGTCGGGCCCGCGGGGGCTGATTTGGCCGCGTCCGGCTCGCCGAACTGCCACTTGCGCGGCGCCCAGGAGGCACCGGAATTGTCCTCCAGGATGGCCCGGCTTTCGTCGTTCAGGGCGGCGAACAGCTCGGCGAAGCCCGGATCCACGGACCTCGGGTCGGCCACCCAACGGGCGTACAGATCGGCGATGAAGGCGGCGTTGGCGCCGTTGAAAGCGGTGGCGAGAAGATCGACGCCGGCCATGGTGTTCCCCCTTGGTTCGTTCGTCCCCGCCGCGCCTGCACGCGCCGGGGGCGCCGCCTTCAGCCCCGCAGCGCCTTCAGCATTGTGCTGCCTAGTGCCGCCGGACTGTTGGCGACATGGATGCCGGCCAGGCGCAACGCCTCGAACTTCGCCGCCGCGGTGTCCCGTCCGCCGCTGATCACCGCGCCCGCGTGGCCCATGCGCCGGCCCGGCGGCGCGGTGGCGCCGGCGATGAAGCCGACGGTCGGCTTTTTCACGCGGCTGGCGGCGATGAACTCGGCGGCGTCGATTTCGCTCGCCCCGCCGATCTCGCCGATCATGATGATCGCCTCGGTCTCGGGATCGCCCAGGAACAGCTCCAGCACCTCGATGAAATCGGTGCCCTTCACCGGGTCGCCGCCGATCCCCACGCAGGTGGACTGGCCGAGCCCGGCGGCGGTGGTCTGCGCCACCGCCTCATAGGTCAGCGTGCCCGAGCGCGAGACGATGCCCACCTTGCCGCGGCGGTGGATATGGCCGGGCATGATGCCGATCTTGCAGGCGTCCGGGGTGATCACGCCCGGGCAGTTCGGCCCGATCAGCCGCGCCCCCGAGCCGTCCAGCGCCCGCTTGACCCGCACCATGTCGAGGACCGGAATGCCCTCGGTGATGCACACGATCAGCCGCACCCCGGCGTCGATCGCCTCCAGAATGGCGTCCGCCGCGAAGGGCGGCGGCACGTAGATGCCGGAGGCATCGGCGCCGGTCGCCGCCACGGCCTCGGCCACCGTGTCGAACACTGGCAGGTCGAGATGGGTGCTGCCGCCCTTGCCCGGCGTGACGCCGCCGACGATTTTGGTGCCGTAGGCGATCGCCTGCTCGGAGTGGAATGTTCCCTGTGCCCCGGTGAAGCCCTGGGTGATGACGCGCGTGCCGGCGTCGACCAGAATGGCCATCAGGCGGCCTCCTGCACGGCCTTGACCACCTTCTCGGCGGCGTCGGCCAGGTTATCCGCCGAAATGATCGGCAGGCCGGAGCGGGCCATGATCTCCTTGCCCAGCGCCACGTTGGTGCCTTCCAGCCGCACCACCAGCGGCACGTTCAGGCTGACCTCGCGGGCCGCCGCCACCACGCCCTCGGCGATCACGTCGCAGCGCATAATGCCGCCGAAGATGTTGACCAGAATGCCTTCCACGTTCGGGTCCGACAGAATGATCTTGAAGGCCGCAGTCACCCGTTCCTTCGTTGCCCCGCCGCCGACATCGAGGAAATTGGCCGGCGCGGCGCCATACAGCTTGATGATGTCCATTGTCGCCATGGCCAGACCGGCGCCGTTCACCATGCAGCCGATGGTGCCGTCCAGAGCCACGTAGTTCAGGCTGTGCTTGGCCGCCTCCAGCTCCTTCGGGTCCTCCTCGGCCTCGTCGCGCAGCTTCTCAACCTCGGGATGGCGGAACAGCGCGTTGTCGTCGAAGCTCATCTTCGCATCCAGCGCCACCACCTCGCCCGCGCCGGTGACCACCAGCGGGTTGATTTCGATGATGGTGGCGTCGAGCGCGGTGAAAGCTTCGTACAGGCCGGCAATGAATTTCCCGAAGATGCCGATCTGCTTGCCCTGCAACCCGAGCCCGAAGGCCAGCTTGCGGGCGTGGAAGGCGGAAATGCCAGAGGCCGGGTCGATCGCGGCGCGCAGGATTTTTTCCGGGTGCCTGGCGGCCACCTCTTCGATCTCCATACCGCCCTCGGTCGAGGCGATGATGGTGATGCGTGCGGTCTCGCGGTCGATCAGCAGCGACAGATACAACTCGCGGGCGATGTCGCAGCCGGCCTCGACATAGACACGGCGGACCTTGCGGCCGGCCGGGCCGGTCTGCTTGGTGATCAGCGTGTGGCCGATCATCGCCTCCGCCGCCACCCGCACCTCCTCGGCCGACTTGGCCAGGCGCACGCCGCCGCGGCCGGTCGGATCGTCGGAGAAACGGCCGGCGCCGCGGCCGCCGGCATGAATCTGCGACTTCACCACATAGACGGGCCCGGGCAGCTTGCCCGCCGCCGCCCCGGCCTCCTCGGGTGTCCAGGCCGCATGCCCCTCCAGCACCGTCACGCCGTAGGGCCGGAGCAGGTCCTTGGCCTGGTATTCATGAATGTTCATCGCCTCAAACGCCCAGCCGCTTGAACGCTTCGATCAGCTCGCGCACCGCCGCGCAGGATTTCTCGAACGCCGTCTGCTCCTCCTGGGTGAACTGCACCTCGACGATCCGTTCCACCCCGCCGGCGCCGAGCACCACCGGAACGCCGACATAGAAGCCGCTCTGCCCGTACTCGCCGTTCAGCAGCACCGCGGCCGGCAGTACCCGCTTCTTGTCCTTCAGGAAGCTTTCCGCCATGGCGATGGCGCTGGCCGCCGGCGCATAGAAGGCGCTGCCCTTTTCCAGCAGCTTGACGATCTCGCCGCCGCCATTGGCGGTGCGCTGCACGATGGCGTCGATCCGCTCCTGCGTGCTCCAGCCCAGCTTGATCAGGTCGGGCACCGGAATGCCGGCCACCGTCGAATAGCGGATCAGCGGCACCATGGTGTCGCCATGCCCGCCGAGCACGAAGGCGGTCACGTCTTCCACCGACACGCCGAATTCCTGGGCGAGGAATAGGCGGAAGCGCGCGCTGTCCAGCACGCCCGCCATGCCGACCACCTTATTGGCGGGCAGGCCGGATTTTTGCTGCATCACCCACACCATCACATCCAGCGGGTTGGTGATGACGATGACGAAGGCATCCGGCGCATAGGTTTTGATGCCCTCGGCCACCTGGGCGATCACGCCGGCGTTCTTGGTCAGCAGGTCGTCGCGGCTCATGCCGGGCAGGCGGGGGAAACCGGCGGTGACGATCACCACGTCCGCACCCGCGATCGCGGCGTAGTCGGAACTGCCGACAAGATTTGTATCGAACCCATCGACCGGGCTCGACTGCGCGATGTCCAGCGCCTTGCCCGCTGCGACCCCGCCAAACACGTCGAACAGCACAACGTCGCCAAGCTCCTTGAGGCCGATCAGATGAGCCAGCGTGCCGCCGATATTGCCGGCACCGACCAGGGCGATCTTATTGCGAGCCATTGCGGGGGGAACCTTCCGAAGCGGAGGACGGGAACAAAGACGTTCCAAGTAAAACCGTTGACCGCCCGCCGGGCACCCGGGGGGTCCCGGAAGGCCAGTGTTGCTAGCCCATCACGGCGGGGGGAGCAAGACACGCAACGGCCAGTGCACAAGGGCGTGCGCGGTCATGTGAGATGCGGCAGCGCCAGGTATTCCTGGCTCTGCATTTCTGCCAGCCGGCTCGCCGTGCGCTCGAACATCTTCACCCCGTCGCCCCGTTGATACAACTGGTCCGGCCAGGCCTCGGCCGACGCCACCAACTTGACCCGGTGGTCGTACAGCGTATCGATCAGCACGATGAAACGCCGTGCCTCGTCGAATTTCGCCGGCGAGAAGCGGGGGACGCCGTCCAGCACCAGGCTGTGGAAATGGGTCGCCACCGCCAGATAGTCGCCGGCCCCCAAGGCGGTCGCGCACAAGGCGGAAAAATCGAACCGCGCCACTCCGCCGGCGGCGACCGGCACCTCCACCGTGCGGCCCATTACCAGCAGATGCGGCTGGCGCACCGGCGCATCGCCGGCGAGTTCGGCGAAGGCGGCATCCAGCGCCCGTTCCGCCCGGTCATCGGCCGGCACATACCAGGTCGGCATGCCGCGCAGGCGTTCCCGCCGGTAGTCCTGGCCCGGCTCCAGCACCAGCACGTCGAGGTTCTGCTTCAGCAGGGCGATGAAGGGCAGGAAGGCGTCGCGGCCGGGCTGGCCCTTGAACAAATCGTCGGGCAGCGTGTTGGATGTCGCCACCACCACCACCGCACGGTCGAACAGGGCCTGAAACAGCCGGCCCAGGATCATCGCATCGACGATGTCGTTGACCTGGAACTCGTCGAAGCACAGCAGCGCCGCCTCCGCCGCGATCGCATCTGCCAGCGGCGGGATCGGGTCGGTCGCCTTCGGATTGGCCAGCTTCCACGTGTGGATGCGCTTGTGCGCCTCCTGCATGAAGCGGTGGAAATGAATGCGCCGCTTGCGCTTCACCACGGCGGCGGCGAAGAACAGGTCCATCAGCATCGTCTTGCCGCGGCCGACCTCGCCAACGAGATACAACCCGCCGCGCCGGTCTTCGTCGGCCCAGTCGGCGCGCTTGCGATGGGTGAAGCGGCTGAGCAGTCCGGGATTGGCCGCCGGCTTCGGCACCGGGTCATAGCCGCGCAGCTTCAGCCATAGTTGTTGCAGCCGCTCGGCCGCGTGTTCCTGCGACGAATCCCGGGCGAGATCGCCGGCGTCGCGGCGGGCACGATAGGCCGGCAGCGGACCGTACGCCAGCCAGGCCGGATCGACGGCGGAAGCGTCCATGGCACTGCGGGATAGCGTGAAACCGGAGCCGTATCAATGAAGCGCACGGCTGGTGAGACCTGCATTCCGCCCCTATCTGAGCCGGCAGGACCCACGCGGGAGGACGGAATGGCACTGGCCTACGACGCACTGGCGGCGATACCGGTCGCGACCGAACCGTTTGCGCATATCGTCGTGCCCGGCTTCGTTCCCCCTGACGATCTCGACGCGGTGATCGCCGACCTGCCGCCGATCGGCCGGCGCGGCAGCTTCCCCATCGGCGCGCTGCGCCTCGGCCCGGCGGCCCGGGCGGTGATGGACGACCTTGCCGGCTCTGGCTTCCGCGGGGCGATCGCGCGCAAGTTCGGCCTCGACCTGGGCGGCGCCGCCACCATGTTGACCCTGCGCGGCCATTCCGGCGCGCGCGACGGGCGCATCCATTGCGATTCCACCGCCAAGCTTGTTACCGTCCTGCTCTACCTGAACCGCGCGACCGACGCCTGGAGCCGCCACGAGGGGTGCCTGCGGCTGCTGCGCGATCCCGGCGACATCGAGAGCTATGCCGTCGAGGTGCCGCCGGTGAACGGCACGCTGCTGGCGTTTCCGAATGGCCCGGCCGCGTGGCACGGCCACAAACCATTCGTGGGACCGCGCACCGTCGTGCAACTGAATTACATGGCCAACAATTCCGCCGCCCGCGCCGAACTGCGCCGGCATCGGGTTTCGGCGTTCTTCAAACGATGGGGGGCGGCGGCGTGAGGGAAGGAGGGCCAGGGCTCTGCCCTGGACCCCGCTACTTGGCCATTTCTTTTGAGAGGGGGTTAGGCGGTGAAACGGTTCACCGCCTAACCCCCTCTCAAAAGAAATGTCTAAAAGTTATGGGTTCCAAGGGGCCGCTGCCCCTTGGCGGGGTCCAGGGGCAGAGCCCCTGGCCTTCCTTCCTTCACTCCCGCCGCAACACCCAGTCATTGAAGAACGACGAGACCCCGTTAGCGGCGAAGGTTTGGCGCAGCTGGGTTTCGTGATATTCGTTGCGGACCCAATCGAGGAATGCCATGCGGCCTTCGGCGGTGGTCGCGTAGAGGACAAAAAACGCGTCCAGGATGCCGGCGCGACTGCCCTTCACATGGCCGTAGCGCCAGGACAGTTGCCGCATCGCGTCGGCGGCGCTGCCGCCCTCGAACAGGATGGCGAGGCCCGCGGCCAGCCCGGCGCGGTCGGCGCCGGACTTGCAGTGGATCAGCGCCGGGGTTGCCATGCCGCGATAGAGGTCGTGGAAGCGCAGGATGCGGTCGCGATGCGGGGCGCCGCGGCTCTCGAAGGCCAGGAACGCGTGCGCCAGGCCGAGCCGGCGCGCGGCGTCGAGCGACAGCGTGTTGGAGAAGTTCGGCTTCTCGCCGCGCAGGTTGACCAGGGTGCGGATGCCGTGCCGGCACACCAGCCGGGCCAGCCGGCCCGGCGTCGGGTGATTGGAGCGGTATAGCCGGCCGGGGATGACCTCGGCGAAATTGTCCCACCCCAATCGGAACACGGCGTGGTCGGCCAGCAGGCTGCCGGCCCAGGTGACGAGGGGGGGGTCTGCCGTCAGCCCTCGCGCTCCATGATCTGCAGCTTGATGTCGCCGATCGCCTTGGCGGGGTTCAGGCCCTTGGGGCAGGCCTCGGTGCAGTTCATGATGGTGTGGCAGCGATACAGCTTGAACGGGTCCTTCAGCCCGTCCAGCCGCTCGCCGGTCGCCTCGTCGCGGCTGTCGGAAATCCAGCGATAGGCGGCCAGCAGCGTCGCCGGGCCGAGATAGCGGTCGCCGTTCCACCAGTAGCTCGGACACGACGTGGTGCAGCAGAAGCACAGGATGCACTCCCACAGCCCGTCGAGCTTGGCGCGCTCCTCGCGGCTCTGCCGCCGCTCGCTGTCGGGTGGCGGGGCGGTGTCGGCCTTCAGCCAGGGCTCGATGCTGCGCAATTGCGCGTAGGCCAGCGACAGATCCGGCACCAGGTCCTTCACCACCGGCATATGCGGCAGCGGGTTGATCTTCGCCGGCTTGTTGGTCGCCTCGTTGATCGGCTTGATACAGGCGAGCGCGTTGGTGCCGTCGATGTTCATCGCGCAACTGCCGCAAATGCCCTCCCGGCACGAGCGGCGGAAGGTGAGCGTCGGATCGATCTCGTTCTTGATCTTGATCAGCGCGTCCAGGACCATCGGCCCGCAGGCGTCGAGGTCGACCTCGTAGGTGTCCATGCGCGGATTGCCGCCCACGTCCGGGTCCCAGCGGTAAATCTGGAAATTCTTCACCCGCGTGGCGCCGGCCGGCGCCTTCCAGGTCTTGCCGATCGTCGGGCGGCTGCCCTTGGGGAGATCGAAGAAGAAGCGCTTGGTCTCGACCATCTCGTGCCGTCCTTCCGCTCGGTACCACGCGCTTTTGGGGCGGAATGACCGAGACTTCGTTGGTCAGCGTCTGCATGCGCACTGGCCGGTAGTCCAGCCGGACATTGCCGTTCTCGTCGACCCAGGCCAGCGTGTGCTTCATCCAGTTCACGTCGTCGCGTTCGGGGTAGTCGTCATGCGCCTGCGCGCCGCGGCTTTCCGTGCGGGCCTCGGCGCCGTACATGGTGGTGATGGCGTTGGCCATCAGGTTCTGCAGCTCCAGCAATTCCATCAGGTCGGAGTTCCAGATCAGGCTGCGGTCCGAAACCGACACGTCGCCCAACTGGCTCCAGACCTTGCTGATCTTCGCCACACCCTGGCGCAGGCTTTCGCTGTTGCGGAACACCGCGGCGTGGGCCTGCATGGTGCGCTGCATTTCCAGCCGCAGATCGGCCACCCGAATGCCGCCCCTGGCATGGCGGGTGCGATCGAAGCGGTCGAGCGAGGCCTCGCCGGCGTGCGGCGGCAGCGGCGCCTGCGGCCCATGCGGCTTGAACATCACGGCGCAGCGATGGGCGGCGGCGCGGCCGAACACGACCAGGTCGAGCAGCGAGTTGGTGCCGAGCCGGTTCGCCCCGTGCACCGAGACGCAGGCCGCCTCGCCCACCGCCATCAGCCCCGGCACGATGGCATCGGGTTTGTCGCGCGTCGGCCGCAGCACCTCGGTGCGCACGTTGGTGGGGATGCCGCCCATGTTGTAGTGCACCGTGGGCAGCACCGGGATCGGCTCCCGGGTCACATCCACGCCGGCGAACACGCGCGCGGTTTCGCTGATGCCGGGCAGCCGCTCGTGCAGGATCTCCGCGCCCAGGTGCTCCAGGTGCAGCATGATGTATTCTTTGTTTGGCCCGCAGCCGCGCCCGGCATTGATCTCCAGCGTCATCGAGCGCGACACCACGTCGCGGCTGGCGAGGTCCTTGGCGGTCGGGGCGTAGCGCTCCATGAAGCGCTCGCCTTCGCTGTTGGTGAGGTAGCCGCCCTCGCCGCGCGCGCCTTCGGTGATCAGGCAGCCAGCCGGGAAGATGCCGGTCGGGTGGAACTGCACGAACTCCATGTCCTGGCAGGGCAGGCCGGCGCGCAGCACCATGGCGTTGCCATCGCCGGTGCAGGTATGCGCCGAGGTACAGGACAGGAAGGCGCGGCCGTAGCCGCCGGTGGCCAGAACGACCATCTGCGCCCGGAAGCGATGGATGGTGCCGTCTTCCAGGTTCCAGGCGATCACGCCACGGCAGGCGCCTTCCTCGTCCATGATGAGGTCGAGGGCGAAATACTCGACGAAGAACTCAACGTCATGCTTCAGCGACTGCTGATACAGCGTGTGCAGAATGGCGTGGCCGGTGCGGTCGGCGGCGGCGCAGGCACGCATCGCCGGGGACTTGCCGAAGTCTTTCATGTGGCCGCCGAACGGGCGCTGGTAGATGCGGCCGTCCTCGGTGCGGCTGAACGGCACGCCGTAGTGTTCCAGCTCGTAGACCGCCGGAATGGCCGAGCGGCACATGTACTCGATGGCGTCCTGATCACCGAGCCAGTCCGACCCTTTCACGGTGTCGTACATGTGCCAGCGCCAGTCGTCTTCGCTCATGTTGCCGAGTGCGGCGCCGATGCCGCCCTGCGCCGCCACGGTGTGGCTGCGGGTGGGGAACACCTTGGTGATGCAGGCGGTGGTGAGCCCGGCGGCGCCGATGCCGAAGGTGGCGCGCAGCCCCGCCCCGCCGGCGCCGACCACCACCACGTCATAGGTGTGGTCGATCACCTCGTAAGCGCCGCGGGAAGGTTTGCCGATCGCGTTCATCTTGGCTCCATCCGATAGGGCCCAGGTTCAAATCGCCGCGGGCGCGGTGTCATCCGGTGATGGCGAGCTTGAGCACGGCGATGGCCGCGGCCAGCGCCAGCAGGGCGCTGGCCGCCTTCACCGTCAGGACCAGGGTCAGCCGGACCGCATCGGTATGGATGTAGTCCTCGGCGACCGTTTGCACTCCCAGGTGCATGTGTTCGAAGGTCGCGGCGATCAGCGCCAGCAGCAGGGTGGCGTTGACCGGGCTGCCTGCCCAGGCGCGCACCTCGGGATAGGGAACCCCGGCGAGGTGCACCAGCGACCAGACGAACCACAGCGTCAGCGGCACCAGCGCGAGCGAGGTCAGCCGCTGCACCCACCAGTGGTGGAATCCCGCGTGCGACGCCCCCAGCCCACGGGCGCGTCCGAGGTACGAGCGCATGATTTCGATTTTCAGGCCCTTGGCGTCGGCCATGGCGCGGTGTCCCCGGAAACTACAGGAGGGCGATGAACCAGGTGAGCAGGGTAAGCGCGATGGTCGCGCCGAGGATCACGCCGCGTGAACGCCGGACCGTGGGCAGGTCGTACATCCGCCCGGTGTCCCAGATCAGGTGGCGGATGCCGACGCAGAAATGGTACCACAGCGCCGCCGTCCAGCCGAACAGGGCAACATACCCGACCGGCGTGCGCAGGAACCACGACACGTTGGCATAGGCCGCCTCGCCGGTGGCCGTGGCCACCAGGAACCAGACCAGAATGATGGTGCCGAACGCGATGGCGCAGCCTGTTATCCGGTGCCCGACCGACACGATCATGTCGAAGTCGAGGTAGACCGACAGATGTCCGGACAGGGGTCGCTCGACCAACCGGCCATCGCTGGTGCGGCCGATCATCTGCACGTCGCGTATGTCCCTCATGGGGTGTCAGCACTCCTTCTGCGGTTGGCGCCTCCCCTGCTGCCACGCCAAGCCCCGCGCGACGCGCCGTTTGTTATTCGGTTCGCCATACTCCGCTGGTCGGGGCGGGTCAACGCGGCTGCCCGCATGGGGCATGCGCGCCGGTCCGCCAGTGCAATAACCGTCAGTGCAATAACCGGAACTCAGGAGCCCAGCTTGAGTCCCGCCACCCCGGCCAGGATCAGGCCGACGCAGAAAATGCGCAGCGCTCCGGCGGGCTCGCCCTCCATGGCAATGCCCCAGGCCAGGCCGCCGGCGGCGCCGATGCCCGTCCACACCGCGTACACCGTGCCCATCGGCAGCGTACGCAGCGACTGCGACATGCAGAAGAAACTGATCGCCAGCGCGGCGACGGTGGCAGCCGAAGGGATCGGCCGGGTGAACCCGTCGGTCTGCTTCAGCAATACCACCCAGACGACCTCCAGCAAGCCGGCCGCGGCCAGCCAGGCCCAGGCCATCCTGCCGCCCCGGTTACGCGGCGCGCCGCAACAGCCCGCCCTGCGCCACCAGCGTCTCGGCAATCTGGATCGCGTTCAGCGCCGCGCCCTTGCGCAAATTATCGGCCACGCACCAAAACGCCAGCCCGTTCTCCACCGTCGGGTCGACGCGGATGCGGCTGACATAGGTGGCATCCTCGCCCTGGCATTCGAGCGGGGTAATGTAGCCGCCGTCTTCGCGGTGGTCGAGCACCACAATGCCCGGCGCGTCGCGCAGGACGGCGCGCGCGGCTTCCGCGCTGATCGGCTTGTCGCACTCGATCGTGACGGCCTCGGCATGACCGATGAACACCGGCACGCGCACGCAGGTGGCGATGACCTTGATGTCGGGGTCGAGGATTTTTCGGGTCTCGACCGTCATCTTCCACTCCTCCTTGGTCGCCCCGTCCGGCATGAATTTGTCGATATGGGGGATCACGTTGAAGGCGATCTGCTTGGTGAACTGCTCGGGCGTCACCGGGTCGTTGACGTAGGTGGCCTTGGTCTGGGCGAACAACTCGTCCATGCCTTCCTTGCCGGCGCCGGAGACCGATTGGTAGGTGGACACCACCACCCGTTTCACGCAGAAGCGGTCGTGCAGCGGCTTCAGCGCCACCACCATCTGGATGGTGGAGCAGTTCGGGTTGGCGATGATGCCGCGGCGGATGCGGCTCAGCGCCTGCGGGTTCACCTCCGGCACCACCAGCGGCACATCCGGGTCCATGCGGAACTCGCTGGTGTTGTCGATGACGATGCAGCCGGCCGCGGCGGCGCGCGGTGCGTGCACGGCCGACACCGCGGCGCCGGGGCTGAACAGCCCGAGGTCCCAGCCGGTGAAGTCGAATTTGTCCAGGCTCTGGACGGTCAGCACCTGCTTGTCGCCGAAGCTGATCTGCTGGCCGGTGCTGCGGCCGGAGGCCAGCGCGGCGACCTCCTTGACGGGAAACTTTCGCTCGGCGAGGGTCTTCAGCATTTCGCGCCCGACTGCCCCGGTGGCACCGACGACCGCAACTCTGTAGCCCATCGCACTGTTCTCCCGCTGCGCTCTGCCCCCTTGGCGGCGCGAGTGATCAGGGTTAGCGATCCGGAAGCCTGGGGGCAAGCATAAGTTAGGAAAGCCAGGGCTCTGCCCTGGACTCGCCACCGCGCGCAGCGCGCCTTCGGCGCGACGGCCGAAAGGCCCTTGGAACCCAAGACTTTAGACGGCCTGCAGCGCCTCGCGGTAAATCCCCGTCCACGCCACCCCGTCGGCGCCGATCCGGCCACGGTACATGCCGGACGTGTTGAACGGCAACACCACGTTGCCCGCCGCGTCCACCGCCACCAGCCCGCCACCGCCGCCCGCCGTCGCCAGCTCGGCTACCACCGCCTCGGCCGCCACCGCCAACGCCTCGCCGCGATGGCGCATGCGGGCGGCGATTTCGTGCGCCGCGGCCCAGCGGATGAACACCTCGCCCTGCCCGGTGCATGACACCGCGCAACTGGCATTGTCGGCCCAGGTGCCGGCGCCGAACAGCGGACAGTCGCCCACCCGGCCCGGCAGTTTCGCGGTGAGGCCGCCGGTGGAGGTGGCGGCGGCCAGGTTGCCGGCGGAATCGCAGGCGACCGCGCCCACCGTGCCGTGCTTTTCCGCGTCGTCGCGGGTGTCGGGCGCGGCGGTGCGCCGCCGTTCCATCTCGGTCTGCAGCGCCTGCCAGCGGCGGTCGGTGTGGAAATAAGCCGGTTCCTCCCAGGCCAGGTCCTGCGTGTGCAGAAAGTCCAGGGCGCCCTGGCCGATCAGCAGCACGTGCGCCCCATGCCGCACCACCGCGCGGGCGGCGAGCACCGGATTGCGCGGGCCCAGAATGCCGGCGACCGCGCCGGCTTCGTGGCTGCATCCGTCCATCACCGCGGCATCCATTTCATGCTTTCCGGCCGAGGTGTAGACCGCGCCGCGCCCGGCGTTGAACTGCGGGTCGTCCTCCAGCGCCACCACCGCCTGCGTGACCGCGTCCAGCGCCGACCCGCCGGCGGACAGCACCGCGTGGCCAGCGCGCAGGGCGGCGGACAGGCCGGCGCGGAACGACGCTTCGACCTCCGGCGTCATGGCAGCGCGGCGCATCGTGCCGGCACCGCCGTGGATGGCGAGAACTGGAGGCATGCGAATCTCCGTCAGGGCTGGGTGGCCGGTCCGGCCAGCGCGGCGCGCAGTCCGGGACAGACATGGGCATCACGGCCCTCGGTGGTGTCGGCGGCGGCAAGCGCGTCCAGCACCGCCTCCTGGGTGGCGTCGGCGATGGCCTGGAACAGCAGGTCGATCCGGGCCTCCGCCAGCACGCGCAGCGGTAGCAGGTCGGTGACTGGCGCGTGCGGCATGCGGTTGGCGGTGGTGAATCCCAGAACCAACTCGCCGCTGCCCTGGCCGCCGAAACCGCCGCAGCGCAGCAGACCCGCGCCGGCGCGGCGGATCACCCGGCCGAGCTGCCGGTGATCCAGCGGCACGTCGGTCGCGGCCACCACGACCGCGGACCCCGACTCCGGCACGGACGCTTCCTCCGCCGGCGGCGAGGGCACCGGGTGCAGCCGCCGCCCGTCCGGCAGGCGGAGGTCGCCGGGGCGGCCGAAACCGGCCAGCACAAGCACGCCGAGCATATGCGCCGCGCCGTCCAGGGTGATGACGCGCGAGGCGGTGCCGATGCCGCCCTTGAAGCCGAAGCAGCGCATGCCGGTTCCGGCCCCCACGGCGCCAAGGCCGGCATCGCTGGAGGCCGACTCGATCGCCAGGATGGCGTCGGTGGCGGTGACCAGCATGGCCTGGATATCCGACAGAAATCCGTCGTTGCAGGCGCACACGACCGGATTGACGGGGCCGGCATGCCGGCCGATGTCGGGGTTGGCCGCGACCGCGTGGCGGATCAGGGCGTTGGCGCAGGCCGGCACCGAGAAACTGTTGGTCAGCAGCACCGGCGTCTCGATCCGGCCCAGTTCCGCCACCTGCGTCAGCCCGATGCTGGCGCCGACGCCGTTCGGCTCGTGGACGGCGGCCACCGGCTTGTCGCGGTACAGGTCGCCGCGGTGCGGCAGGATGGCGGTGACGCCGGTGCGCACATCGCCCTCCAACACGGTGGCGTGGCCGACGGTGACGCCGGGCACGTCGGCGATGCTGTTGCGCGGCCCGGTGGGCAGGGTGCCGCAGGCCAGGCCGAAGTCGCGCGCCCTCACGGTGGCCGCTGGTCCGGCGCGTCGCCCCGGCCAATGCCGGGGCGGGTGGGGCTGTCAAGGAGCATTTGTGGGGCGGTCAGCTTGCGGGCCTCCTGGGGTGCTCAGTCAAGCCCAGGCGGTGGTGCGGAGGCAAGCGGCGTGGCGGCGCGGTCATGGCGCGGTTTTGAGGTCGGGTTGCGACCCGAAGGCGACGTTCAAGAAGGTGCGTCTCCAATGGTAGGGTAGTCCGCGCGATGGCGCGGCAAAGGTCGAAGCGATGAAACTCAGTTGGGAGGCTCTCGCAACCGGTCACGCCTTGATGTTCGCCGGCCAGAAAGTGCGGCTGGAGGGATGGCTTTGCGCCCCCGATCTTGCCGGCCGCCAGGTGATGGTCGCCGAGCCGCCCTGCTGTCCGGGCTGCCTGCCCGGCTCGGCAGCCGCGCGCGTGCATGTGGTCGCGGCAACCGAACCCGGCTGTGGCCCGGTGATGCTGGAAGGTTCACTGCACGAGGTCGATGGCGTCTGGCGCCTGAGTGACGCACGGCCGGTGTGGCGCGGGTTGAACCGCAGGAGATTGCTGGGAACGTCTCCGCTGCTCTGCCTGGCTGGCGCGGCGCCTGCGGTCAATACGCAGGACGTGACCGCGGACGTGGCGACGGTTGATGTGCATTCGCATGCGGGCAAGCTCCTCCACGTGAGGTCGAACGCGCCGTTCACCCCGGTTGCCGATCCGATGCGGCAAGGCGGACTGGCGGTTGTTTGCCTTGCCATCGTCTCCGATTCACCGACGCATCGGGTCATGTCGGATCATCGCATCCACCCATTCAGGAGCCCGGCGCCGGGTGAACTTTATGCCTACGCGCAGATGGCGTTCACGCGTCTGCATGCGCTTGCGCGCGCACAGTCCCTGACAATCGTGACCGACGCCGCCGGGCTGCGCTCGGCCCGGGCCGCCCAGCCTTGCGTGGTCGTGGCTGCCGAAGGAGGCGATTTTCTTGAGGGAAACCCCGATCGCGTGGACGAAGCCTATGAACGCTGGCAGCTTCGCCACCTCCAGCTCACGCACTACCGGGTCAACGAACTCGGCGACATCCAGACGGAGGACCCCGTGCACGGCGGCCTGACCGATGTCGGCGCAGAGGTGATCCGGCGCTGCAATGCCCGCGGCATTGTCGTGGACGTGGCGCATGGGACGCTCGATCTGGTACGTCGTGCCGTCGAGGTCACGACGACGCCGCTGGTGCTGTCGCACACGTCGCTGACCACCCGCCCGCGGCCTTACACCCGCCTGATCACGCTTGAGCACGCGCGGCTGGTCGCCGGAACCGGGGGTATGATCGGGATCTGGCCGGTGGCGGAGATCTTCCCCGACATGGCGGCGTTGGCGGCCGGGATGGCGCGCATGGTGGCCGTGGCGGGGGTGGATCATGTCGGCCTCGGCACGGATTCGATGGGGCTGGTCGGAGCGGCTACCTTCGACACCTACGCTCAGCTTCCAGGCCTGACGACGGCCCTGCTGGCCGCCGGTTTCGGACAGGATGACGTCCGCAAGCTGTTGGGAGGCAATTATGCACGTGTGTTTGCAGCCAGCATGACGGAGGCGACCAGGAAATAGGACGGGCGATGGCTCGTCTCACGTCAGGGCCGATGTCCGGTTTCCACCCATTCCAGTCATCTATACTGAGGCACCTATACTGAGGCACCATCGCCCGCGCGCAGTTCATGTTGGTGCGCCTCTGCCATGGCTGCCAGCGAGGGAAAACGGAAATCCCAGGCGGCATTGGCTGGCGGCGCCACCGTCGCGCCCCAGCCGGGACGGTCGTGGCGGCGGTCGATCCAGGCAGTGGCGAGGCCGCAGCGTTTGGCCGGGGCGTGGTCGTGGAACAGGCTCTGGGCAGTGTGCAATATCTCCGCGCGGCCGTGGCCGAGGGCGGCCAGGTGATCAAGCAGGGTGCGGAAGTTTTCCGGGTCGGGTTTGTAGCTGCCGATGTCCTGAGCGGTGTAGATGGCGTCGAAGCTGACGCCGAGGCGGCGATTGCTGGCGGCGAAGCTCGTCCGGTCAACATTGGACAGGATGACCAGCTTGTAGTGCCGTTTCAGATACTGCAGCGCAGCCGGCGTGTCGGGGAAGGCGGGCCAGTCGGGGACCGAGGCGCCGAAGTGTTTGTCTTCCGCCTCGGTCGTCGGCACGCCCCATTCGTTCGCCAGCCGGCGATGCACGCGCGCCAGCACGTCGGCATAGAGCATGGCCGGGGTTTCGGCCTGTTGCGCCGCTTCGTGCAGGGCGAAGGGTTTCAGCGCGGCGTCGTCGGCGATACCGGCGCGGGTCGCCAGGGTTTGCAGCGCGGCCAGCAGTCCGCTCTCCCAGTCGATCAGCGTGCCGTAGCAATCGAAGGAGAGCACCCGGAAATCCCTGAGCCGCAAGATCAAACCTCTTCATTGGGTCCAGGGGCCAAGCCCCTGGCGGGGTCCAGGGGCGGCGCCCCTGGCGGGGTCCGGGGCAGCGCCCCGGCTGCGGGTGCCAGTAGGTCGCCGCGCGCCCTCACACCCACCGCCAGCGCCTCGGTCACAGCCCTGATACGCGGCATATGCCGGATATCGGTATGCACGCCCAGCCAGAGTTCGCGCACCGGGGGCGGTGTGGGCGGCTCCAGTTGGGTAAGGCCGCTGGCATCGGCGAGGTAGCGGGCGAGGCAGGCGATGCCGAGCCCGGCCAGCGCGGCTGCCCGATGACTGTAGCGGCTATTGGTGCGCAGGGCGGGGGCCGCGCGGGGAAGGATGCCGGTCAGCCAGGTCATTTCGGGCCCGCCCATCAGTTCGGGCTGGGTCAGGATCAGGCCGTGGCCTTCGCCGCCGCGGTCGAATGCCGGTGGGCCGCGCGTTTGCAGGTAGCCGGCCGACGCGTACAGTCCGAACCCGAGCAGTCCGACGCGGCGGACCGTGAGGTCCGCCTGCTCGATGCGCGCCATCCGCAGCGCCACGTCGGCCTCGCGGCGGCTCAGGTTCAGGTTGCGCACCTCCGCCACCAGCTCGATGTCGATGCCGGGATGGCGCGCGCGCAGCCCCGCCAGGATGGGCATTACTATCTCGGCCGCGAAAGATTCGACGGTGGTGATGCGCACCGTGCCTTCCAGCCGCACGTCGCGGCCGGTGATGCGCCGTTCCACCGCCAGCGTTTCGGCCTCGATGCGTTCGACGTTGCCGAGGATGGATTCGCCCGCTGCGGTGGGGATGTAGCCGCTTGGGGTTTTCTGCAGCAGGCGGGCGCCGGCCCGTTGTTCGAGGGCCGCCAGGCGTCGCCCCATGGTGGGTTGGTGCACGCCGAGTGCCCGGGCGGCCCCGGAGAGCGTGCCGTGGCGGGCGATGGCCAGGAAGGTGCGCAGATCGTCCCAGTCGAGCATCTGTGCGTTCCCGCATAACGTATGTGCCATAATAGGTTAATGCACTGCGAAATCGTAGGGGCCATGTTGCAGCAGCGCCGGGCGGTCCGGTGCAACGCAAAACTGGAGGCTCCGATGAGCGATTCTCACGTGACCGATCAAGCTGCATGGGGCGCGCTGCTGCTGCGCGTCGCGCTGGGTGGGTTGTTCCTGGCGCATGCCGGGCTGAAACTGTTCGTGTTCACCCCCGCGGGCACCGCCGGGTTCTTCGCCTCGGTCGGCCTGCCGCCGGCGCTGGCCTATGTGACCATCCTGGCCGAGGTGGCCGGCGGCCTGGCGTTGATCCTCGGGATTTGGACTCGTTGGGTAGCGCTGGCGCTGGTGCCGGTGCTGCTGGGAGCGATCGCGACGGTGCACGCCGGCAACGGATTCTGGTTCAACGCTCCGGGCGGCGGATGGGAGTATCCGGCGTTCTGGGCGGTGGCGCTGCTGGCGCAGTCGCTGCTGGGCGCCGGCGCGCTGGCGGTGCGCATCCCGGGCCGCAGCGCGGCGCTGGCCTGATCGGGAGGAGGAAATGCTGCCGAGCCTGTTCCTCAGTCACGGGTCGCCCATGGTGGCGCTGATACGCGACCCGGCGCACGACTTCCTGGCCGGGCTCGGCGTGACACTCGGCCGCCCACGGGCCATCCTGGTTGCCTCCGCGCATTGGGAAACCGCGTTTCCGATGGTGAACGCGGTGGACCGCAACGGCACCATCCACGATTTCGGCGGCTTCCCGGGCGCGCTTTACCAACTGCGCTACGACGCTCCGGGCGACCCGGCGCTGGCCGAGCAGGTAGCGGACCTGCTCGGCACGGCCGGGCTGCAGGCCGGCATCGACCTTGTCCGTGGCCTGGACCATGGCGCCTGGGTGCCGCTGCTGCTGGCCTGGCCGCAGGCGGACGTGCCGGTGTTGCAGATTTCGGTGCAAAGCCACCTCGGCGCGGCCCACCATTACGAGGTCGGCCGAGCGCTGGCGCCATTGCGCGACCAAGGGGTGCTGGTGATCGGCTCAGGCAGCTTCACCCATGATTTGTCACGTTTTCGCGGCCAGGCCGTGGACGCGCCCGAGGCGGCTGACGTGGCGGCATTTGCCGCCTGGATGGACGCCGCCCTGCTGGCGGGGCGCCGCTGCGACCTGCTGACCTATCGGCACAAAGCGCCGCATGCCTTGGCCCAGCACCCGACCGAGGAGCACCTGCTGCCGCTGTTCCTGGCGATGGGGGCCGGCGGGGACGGGGCGAAGGCTGAGCGGCTGCATGCGAGCGTCAGTTATGGCGTGTTGCGTATGGATGCCTACGGGTTTCGGTCCTAGCGGGGCGTTGCCCCGCACCCCACCTGGAGCTCTGCCCCTGGACCCGGCCAAGGGCCTTGGCCCTTGGAACCTTTTGGTGTTGGGGTCCGCGAGGTGCTGCCCTGTGGGCTTCCTCCGCTGCGCCGCCGAACCACCCTTGACAGAAACCCCGCCGCATCCTTTCTACCGCCCTCCGCACCCGGTTTGCGGGGCGACGCGCCACGGCGCGCCGACGTCTCCCGGGAGCCGGTAGGGGTGTAGCTCAATTGGCTAGAGCGCCGGTCTCCAAAACCGGAGGTTGGGGGTTCGAGACCCTCCACCCCTGCCACCGCATCGACGTTCGAAAGGCAACCAAGGAGCATGAGCGGATTGGCGTTCCATCCGGTGAGGTTCTTCCGCGAAGTGCGCACCGAGGTGACCAGGGTCACCTGGCCGTCGCGCAAAGAGACTCTGGTCACGACCGGTCTGGTGTTCCTGATGGCGGCGCTGGCGGCGATGTTCTTCTTCGTTGCCGATCAGGTCATTGGCGTGTTTGTGACCATGCTATTCGGCGTGCCGGGTTAGGGGAACCGCCGATGGCCAAGCGCTGGTACGTGGTACATGTTTACTCCGGGTTCGAGAAGAAAATCGCCCAGCAGATCAAGGAGCAGGCGGTCCAGAAGGGCCTCGCCGACCAGATCGACGAGGTGCTGGTGCCTTCCGAGCAGGTGGTCGAAATGCGCCGCGGCCAGAAGATCAACGCCGAGCACAAATTCTTTCCCGGCTACGTGCTGGTGAAAATGGAGCTGAGCGACGACGTCTGGCACCTGGTGAAGGATACGCCCAAGGTCACCGGCTTCCTCGGCACCAAGACCCGTCCGAGCCCGATCTCCGACAGCGAGGCCGAGCGCATTCTCAAGCAGACCCAGGAAGGCGTGGAGCGGCCGCGCCCGTCGGTGGTGTTCGAGGTGGGCGAGCAGGTGCGGGTCGCCGACGGCCCGTTCACCAGCTTCAATGGCGTGGTCGAGGAGGTGGACGAGGAGAAGGGGCGCCTGAAGGTCAGTGTGTCCATCTTCGGCCGCTCCACCCCGGTCGAACTGGAATACGGCCAGGTCGAAAAAGTCTGACGCCGGCCGGCGAGCGATCGCTGGGTACACCGCCTGACAGTTTTGCGATGATCCATTGCTCGGGCTGATCGGGTCCAAGGCGTTCGCCTGGCTTCCGCCAACACCTGGCGCAAATCGATCTTGCCCATGATACGACCCGGGCCGCGGTATGGCGATCGTGCCTGAAGAAGCATGCCGCAGCCAAAAGATTGATGCGGGGCGTCACCGGCAAGCCAGTAACTCGCTATCGGCTTGCCGCTGTTGCAGTGAGTGAGCGTCAAGGCTGGTTGGCATGACTGCCGCCGGAAGCGCCGGATTTGCTTTTGAGTACGGTGCTTTCATTTATCGATATTTATACAGAACGACCGCGCAATGCCAACACGCAAACCGGGGCGCGGTTTTGTCGCCTCGTGTGCGCGGAAGAAAATTTACGAACTCGGACGTTCTATAGCGAAACTCACGGGCCGGTGTTATCTTTGCGACCATAGGTAGCAGAAGGGTCCCGCGAATGAACGTCCTCCCGGGCGAGAACGACCTCACCTCCGCGCGGCTTGGTCCTGACGCTGTGCGCCGGTCGGATCGTCGGGGGTACGCGGGCGAGCAACTGACACGGACAATATCGACAATCATTCCCTTGTACAACGGAGCGCCCTATATCGAGGCTGCATTGCGCAGCGTCATGCGGCAGACCATTTCATGTCATGAGATCATTGTCGTTGACGATGGCTCGACCGATGACGGCACGGAGATTGTCCGCCGTGTTGCCACGGAATACCCCATCAAGCTCCTGAGCAAGCGCAACGGGGGCCAGTCCTCGGCGCGCAATTTCGGCGCGGCGCACGCCAGCGGCGATCTCATCGCCCTGCTCGATCAGGATGACCTCTGGTATCCCAACCATTTAGAAGAACTGGTCAAACCGTTCCTTGCGCCGCGCGTGCCGGAACTCGGCTGGGTTTACAGCAACCTCGACGAAATCGACGCCGGCGGGCAGCTTCTGGTCCGGTCGTTCCTGAACATGCTTAAATCGAAGCACCCCAAGCGCGACGTGCTTTCCTGCCTGCGGGAAGACATGTACGTCCTGCCATCGGCCTCGTTGATCGACCGTGCGGCGTTCAATGCGATTGGCGGATTCGACGAACAGTTGTCGGGATATGAAGATGACGACCTGTTCCTGCGGCTGTTCCTTGCTGGATTCGACAACGAATTCATCGACACGCCGTTGTCGCAATGGCGGATCTATGAGGCCAGTTCGTCCTATTCGTCGCGGATGGGAAAAAGTCGCGCCATCTACGCCCGCAAGCTGCTCGCCGCCTACCCGGACGATCCGGCGCGATCGATGTATTATACGCGCGACCTGCTGCTGCCGCAATTCTACCGGCCGATCGCGGCGGAATGCCGGAAGGCCCTGCGCGCGGGCGATGACGAGGCGTTGCGCGTGGCGCGGGCGGATCTGGATTTCATATCGGGATTTCTGTCGCCGGCGCACACGGGCGGACGCAAGGCCGAAGACCTTCTGATCACCGCGGTCATCCCGCTGTATAACGGGGCGCGCACTATCGAGCAGGCGCTACGCAGCGTATTCAATCAGTTGCTGCCGGCCGCCGAGATTATCGTCGTCGACGACGGCTCGACGGATGACGGTGCGGCGATCGTGCGACGATTATCCCGCGAGCATCCGATCAAGCTGCTCCATAAGGAAAATGGCGGGCAGTCCGCGGCGCGCAATTACGGCATCGCGCGCGCCGGTGGCGATCTCATCGCGCTGCTTGACCAGGATGACGCCTGGTATCCGAATCATCTGGAGCGGCTGGCGCAGAAATTCGTCGAACCGCGCGTGCGGGAGTTAGGATGGGTCTACAGCAATCTTGACGAAATCGACGAAGACGGACGCCAGGTGGCGGGCTCCGTGCTGTCCAGCCTGCCGACCCAGCACCCCAAGCGCGATGTGGCGGCCTGCCTGAAAGAGGACATGTTCGTTCTGCCGTCGGCGTCTCTGATCTCGCGCCGGGCCTTCGAAGCGGTGGGCGGGTTCGATGAGAACCTGTCCGGTTACGAAGACGATGATTTGTTCCGCCGGCTGCTGGAGGCCGGATTCGACAACGAGTTCATCGATGCGCCGCTGGCGCAATGGCGGATTTACCCGACCAGTGCCTCCCACACGCCGCGGATGGCGAGAAGCCGGGCGAGGTATGCCCGCAAATTGCTGACTGCCTATGGCGACGATCCGGCCAGGTCGCACTATTATGCCCACTCTCTGCTGATTCCGCGCTTCTATCCCCAGCTCGCGGCCGAATGCCGAACAGCCCTGCGCGCTGGTGACGCCGACGCGTTCCGCGCCGCGCGGGCGGATCTAGAGTTCCTGTCCAGGATTCTCGGGCCCACCGATACGACCGGGCGCAAGGCCGAGGACCTGCTGATCAGCGCCGTCATTCCGCTGTACAACGGGGCGCCGTATATCGAGCAGGCGCTGCGCAGCGTATTTTGCCAGTTGCTGCCGGCCGCCGAGATCATCGTTGTGGACGACGGCTCCACCGATGACGGGCCGGCGATTGTGCAACGCCTGGCCCGGGAACATCCGATTAAGCTGTTTCGTAAAGAAAATGGCGGCCAGTCCTCGGCGCGCAATTACGGCATCGCGCGCGCGGGCGGCGATTTCATCGCGCTGCTGGATCAGGATGATGCCTGGTATCCGAATCACTTGCAGCGGTTGGCGCAGAAATTTGTCGAGCCGCGGGTTCGCGAACTGGGATGGGTCTACAGCAATCTCGACGAGGTCGACGAGAACGGACGCCGGGTTGCCGATTCCATTTTGTCCACTCAGCAGACCCAGCACCCGAAACGCGATATTTTTGCCTGCCTGAGACAGGATATGTTCGTTCTGCCGTCGGCCTCGCTGATCTCGCGCCGGGCCTTCGAATCCGTCGGCGGCTTCGACGAGGCGCTGTCCGGCTATGAGGACGACGATCTCTTTCTGCGCCTGTACCGCGCCGGATACGGCAACGAATTCGTCGGGGAGTCGCTGTCGCAATGGCGCATCTACCCGACAAGCTCGTCGTACAGCCCGCGCATGGCGCGAAGCCGCGCCATTTACGCCCGCAAGCTGCTGGCGACCTATCGCGACGACCCCCGCCGCTCCAGGTATTACGCACGCGATATGATAGCGCCGCGGTTTTTTGCCCAGATGACGGTGGAGTATGTCAAGGCGCTTCGTTCAGGCAACCGGGCGATCATGCGTGAGGCAGCGGATCACCTGCGTTTCCTCGCGCCTCACCTGGGAGTCCGGCGGACGCTGCTGCTATGGGTTCTGCTGTCGCCGGTGTTGAAGATCCCAGTGGTCGCGAACGCGACAGTGTGGCTCGCCCCGATGCTGCGGCCTGTCGTGCGCCGGATCCTGCGGGTCTAGCCGCCAATCGGCGCGAGGTTTCCGGTCGAGGCCATCGCCACGGCATCGATGTCTGGTGGCGGACGGGGCAGCGGGTGCTTGAGCTGCTCCGCCTGGGGAGCTGCCGCCATCTGCGTCTATGGACGGAATCGTGCCGATTCGGGTCCGCCAAAGGGGTGCCTCAACGCTTGTGGAGCCGTGTCCCCTGTGCCCCGCGGCGCAAGGGCCCTGCGCGCCGGTTGATCCCCCACCGGTCCTGGCTCAGAAATGCGCGACGGCGGACCACACGGGAATAACCGACCATGCGCTATATTTCCACCCGCGGGCAGGCGCCCGTGCGCGACTTCTCCGGCGTGCTGCTGGCAGGGCTGGCCGAGGATGGCGGGCTGTATGTGCCCGAAACCTGGCCCGGCATGACCCATGCCGATTGGCGCGCCCTGCGCGGCCTGCCCTATGCCGAGCTGGCGGCCCGGGTGATCCATCCCTTCGTCGGCACCTGTGTCGATTTTGCTGCCCTCCAGCGCCTGTGCCGCGAGGCGTATGCCGGGTTCGACCATCCCGCCGTGGTGCCACTCGTCCAACTCGATCACGATTTGTTCACCTGTGAGCTGTTCCACGGCCCGACGCTTTCTTTCAAGGACCTGGCCATGCAGCTGCTCGGGCGGCTGTTCGACCATGTGCTGGCCGAGCAGGATGCCCGGGTCACCATCGTCGGCGCCACCTCCGGCGATACCGGCTCGGCCGCCATCGAGGCCTGCGCCGGCCGCGAGCGCATTGACATCGTCATCCTCCACCCCGATGGGCGCACCAGCGAGGTGCAGCGCCGGCAGATGACCACGGTGCTGGCGCCCAATGTTGCCAACGTGGCGGTTGCCGGCACGTTCGACGACTGTCAGGACCTGGTGAAGGCGATGTTCGCCGATGCGCCGTTCCGGCGCGAAATGCACCTGTCGGCGGTGAATTCGATCAACTGGGCCCGGATCGCCGCTCAAATATCCTATTACGTGGCCTCCGCCCTGGCGCTGGGGGCGCCGGACCGCGAGGTCGCCTTCGCCGTGCCGACCGGCAATTTCGGCAATGTGCTGGCCGCCTGGGCGGCGCGGCGCATGGGCCTGCCGGTGGCGCGGCTGGTGGTCGGGTCGAACCGCAACGACATCCTGGCCCGCTTCCTCGCTGCCAACGACATGTCCATCCGCGGCGTCGAGCCCAGCCTGTCGCCCAGCATGGACATCCAGGTCAGCTCCAATTTCGAGCGCCTGCTGTTCGAAATGCTGGAGCGCGACGGCGCCGCCACCGCCGCCGCCATGGCCGGATTCCGCGCCCAGGGGCGCATGCCGGTGCCCGAGCACGCCTGGCGCCGCGCGACCGCCCTGTTCCATGGGTTTTCCCTCGACGACGAGGGCACGCTGGCGGAAATCCGCCGGCTGCACGCGGCGACCGGCTGTCTGGCGGACCCGCATTCGGCGATCGGCATTGCCGCCGCCCGCGCCCGTCCGGGCGCGGGCGTGCCGACGATTGCCATGGCCACCGCGCATCCGGCCAAGTTCCCGGATGCCATGCAACGGGCAACCGGTCATCGTCCCCCCCTGCCTTCGCGGCTCGCCGACCTATATGAGAGAGTGGAAAAATTTCAACGCGCACCCAACGACCTCGCGGCGATCGAGGCGGTGGTGCGGGCCACCGTCCTAAGGAATGCCGCATGACCGAGACCACCGTTTTCGAAGGGGGCGCGATCAAGCTCAGCCGACTCCCCTCTGGCCTGATCGTGGTCACCGAGCGGATGGACCGGGTGGAGACGGTCTCGTTCGGCGCCTATGTGGCGACCGGCACCCGCCATGAACTGGCCGAGGAGAACGGCATTTCGCATTTCCTCGAGCATATGGCCTTCAAGGGCACCGAGCGGCGCAGCGCCGCCGCCATCGCCGAGGAAATCGAGGCGGTGGGCGGGCACATGAACGCCTACACCGCCCGCGAGCAAACGGCGTTTTACGTCAAGGCGCTGAAGGAGGATCTGGGCCTCGCCGCCGACATCGTCGGCGACATTCTCAGCCATTCCACCTTCGATCCCGACGAGGTGGAGCGCGAGCGGGGCGTGATCCTGCAGGAAATCGGCCAGGCCAACGACACGCCGGACGACATCATTTTCGACCATTTCCAGGAAGCGGCCTACCCCGGCCAGCCGATGGGGCGCCCGGTGCTGGGTACCGAGGAGCGCATCCGGGCCACGTCCCGTGACATGCTGATGGGCTATATGCGACGCCACTATACCACGTCCAACACCGTGGTGGCCGCGGCGGGAAATCTGCAGCATGAGGCTGTGCTGGATCTGGTGGAACGGCACTTCGCCGACCTGCCACGAACCCTGGCGCCGCCGGCCCAGCCCGGGCTGTACCATGGGGGAGAGTTCCGCGAGGCGCGCGATCTCGACCAGGTGCATATTGTGCTCGGCTTCCCCTCGGTTGCCTATGCCGACCCGGATTTTTATCCGGTGATGCTGCTGTCCACCCTGCTGGGCGGAGGGATGTCGTCGCGGCTGTTCCAGGAAGTGCGGGAAAAGCGCGGGCTGGTCTATTCGATCTATTCCTTCACCGCGCCCTACGCGGACAGCGGCGTATTTGCCATCTATGCCGGTACCGGCGAGAGCGAGGCGGCCGAGCTGATCCCGGTGACCCTGGCCGAATTGCAGAAGGTGCAGACCGAAGTGACGGCGGCGGAGCTGGCGCGCGCGCGCGCCCAGGTGAAGGCGGGGCTGCTGATGTCGCTGGAGAGCACCGGCAGCCGCTGCGAGCAGCTGGCGCGGCAGATCCAGGTGTTCGGCCGGGTGATCCCCACCGCCGAGACTGTGGAGCGCATCGAGGCGGTGACCCTGGCCGATATTGGCAGGGCCGCGGTGCGGCTGTTCCGCGCCGCGCCCACCCTCGCGGCGCTTGGCCCGGCGGGCCATGTGCCGGGGCTGCCGGCGATCGCCGACCGGCTGGCGGCCTGAGGCGCGGACGGGGAGGGCGGTTATGCGCGATCTCGACCTGCTGGCCGACCTGATCGGCCGTGCGCGGACAGCCGGCGCGGATGCGGCTGATGCGCTGGTGGTGGCCAGCACCTCGCTTGGCGTGCAGCGGCGGCTCGGCCAGACCGAGCACCTGGAGCGATCCGAGAGCCGCGACCTTGGCCTGCGCGTGTTTGTCGGCAGGCGGCAGGCGCTGGTCTCATCCACCTCGGTCGACCCGTCCGGGTTCGCACTGCTGGCCGAGCGGGCGGTGGCGATGGCGCGGGTGGTGCCGGAAGACCCGCATGCCGGGCTGGCCGAATGCGCCGCCCCGCCGGACGATGCCGCCCCGCTGGAGCTCGATGACCCGGCCGATCCGGATGCCGACGCGCTGATCGCCCGCGCCGCCGCCGCCGAGGAGGCGGCGCTGGGGGTGTCCGGGGTGACCAACTCCGAGGGCGCCGAGGCGGGCTATGGCCGCACCGTGCTGGCGCTGGCGACCTCCGCCGGGTTCGCCGGGCGCTTCGTCCGCTCCAGCCATTCGGTGTCGGCCTCCGTGCTTGCCGGCAGCGGCACCGGCATGCAGCGGGACTATGACTACGCCACCTCCGTGCATCTGGCCGACCTGGAGGATGCGGCACGGATCGGCCGCACCGCCGGCGAGCGGGCGGTGGCGCGGCTGAATCCGGCGCGGCCGAAGACGGCGAAGATTCCCGTGGTCTTCGATCCGCGGGTGGCCGGCAGCCTGGTCAGCCATTTCGCCAGCGCCATCAACGGTGCCTCGGTGGCGCGGGGAACCAGTTTCCTGAAAGACCGCATGGGCAGGAGCGTGTTCGCTGCCGGCATCACGGTGGTGGACGATCCGCGGCGCCGGCGCGGCCTGCGCTCCCGCCCGTTCGACGGTGAGGGGGTGCCGACCGGTGCGCGCAATCTGGTCGAGGACGGGGTGCTGATGACCTGGCTGCTGGATTCGCGCAGCGCCCGCCAGCTCGGCCTGCGGTCTACCGGCCATGCCAACCGCGGCACCGGCGGCCCGCCCAGCCCGGCACCGAGCAATCTTTACCTGCAGCCTGGCCGGGTAAGTCCGGCCGAGCTGATGGCCGATATCAAGGAAGGGATTTACGTCACCGAGCTGATCGGCATGGGCATCAACATGGTCACCGGCGACTACAGCCGCGGCGCCGCCGGCTTCATGATCCGCGACGGCGCGCTGGCCGAGCCGGTGGCCGAGGTGACCATCGCCGGCACCATGCCGGAGATGTTCGCGACGCTGGTGCCGGCCAACGATCTGGTGTTCCGGCGGGGGACGGACGCGCCCACCGTGCGGGTGGACGGGATGACTCTCGCGGGCGCCTGACCCCCCCTACAGTTGCATCCGCTACGTCCCCATATGACGGTCTTCGCCAGAGGATATCGTGAGCACCCCCATGCGACGCACCTCCGTCCTGATCACCGGCTTTGTAGTGTTCTCACTCGTGCTTGCGCCCGGGCTGGCCTTCGCGCGGGCCGGCGCAAGCAGCTCTGGCGCCGGCGCCTCGATGGGCAGCCGGGGTACTCAGACCTTTTCCATTCCGGCGCCGACCAACACCGCGCCGTCAGGGGCGTTGCCTCTGCAGCGCAGCATGACGCCGCAGCCGTCGCCGTCCTACGGCACCCCAGGCATGGCGCCGGGCTATGGCGCGTCGCGCTCGCCCTTCGCATCCGGCCTGTTGGGTGGGCTGCTGGGCGCCGGCATCGTCGGGCTGCTGTTTGGCAGTGGCTTGTTCGGCGGCATGTCGGGCTTCGGCAGCTTCTTCGGCCTGCTGCTGCAAGTCGCTCTGCTTGTGCTGCTGGGGCGTTTTCTGTTCCGCCGGTTCTTCCGCCCCGCGCAGCCCGCGTTCGCCGGACCGGCCCTGCTGGCGCGTGACGGCGCCCCCGGAGGTATGCCGGGACGCGCGGCTGCGGGCGGCGGCGGCAGGCCGGGTCTGCAGCCGGTGCGCATCCTCCCGGCCGACTTTCAGGCATTCGAGCAGTTGCTGCAGGCGGTCCAGGCTGCCTGGTCGAACCACGATCTGAGCACGCTGCGCGCCATCGCCACGCCGGAGATGGCCGGTTATTTCGCCGAGCAACTGGCCGAGCAGACCAGCCGGGGGGTGCGCAACGAGGTGACCGGCGTGCGGCTGGAGCAGGGCGACCTGTCGGAAGCCTGGGCGGAACCCGGCCGCGAATACGCCACCGTGGCGATGCGCTTCTCGATGATCGACGTGACGGTGGACGGTGCCGGCCGGGTGGTGGATGGCGATCCGGTGCGGCGCACGCAGGCGACCGAGATCTGGACGTTCCTGCGTGCGCCCGGCGGGCGCTGGGTGCTCTCGGCGATCCAGCAAGCGCGCTGAACGGGCGGCCGCGGGTCTCGGTCAGGCGAGGTCGGCGACGGCCTCGTGGAGCAGGGCTCGCAAGTACGGCGCGAAGGAGCGGGCGACCTCGATGTGAAACACGTCGGCCGCATTGCGCCACAACACGATGTCCGCCTTGCCGCACAGGGTGCGGGTGCAGGCGCCCGGTGCGAACGCGGCCACATCGAGGTCGAGCGGGCAGAACTCGTTCAGCAGGTCTGCGGCGTCCGTGCCGGTGATCCGCAGTGCGATCAGGCCATGACTGACGTCTACCAGCGATATGGCGTCGCCCTCCGCAATCGCGGCCAGGGACTCCAGGAGCGCTGCCGCCGCGCCGTCTTCGGCGAACAGGAGCATTTCGTCCGGGCCGAGCCGCAGGGCCGCCCGCTTGCCGCCCTGGACGGAGCCTAGCAGCGGGGGCGGCAGCGCCACGCCGAAGCCGCCTGACAGGCGGGCCGCCGGCTCGGGGGCGGCGCGCAGCGCGAGCCTCGTGCCGGGGGGCAGGGTTTCGACCACGGTGTCAGCCAAGCAGACGTTCTCCCTGCGGATCGTAGAACACCGGGGGCACGAACTCTCAGCGGCACCGGCGCGCCGGTGCAGCCGAGCGCGAACACGGATGTGCCGACCCGGGCGCGGCCGGATTGCAGCAGACCGAGCGCGATGGGGCGGCCGAGCGCGGCGCTGGCATAGGCCGAGGTGACATGGCCCAGTCCGGCCGTCGATCCGGGCGAGGCGATCAGTTGCGCGCCTTCCTCCGGCACGGTGGCGTCGATCGGCAGCAGGCCAACGAGCTGCTTGCGGCCGGGGCGGCGCATGTCCGGGCGCTGCAGCGCATACTTGCCGATGAAGTCCGGCTTTGATTTTCCGATCATGCGGGACAGGCCGACATCGTCGGGCGTGACCGAGCCATCGGTTTCCTGGCCGACGATGATGTACCCCTTTTCGGCGCGCAGCACGTGCATCGCCTCGGTGCCGTAGGGGGTTAAGCCAAACGCCGCGCCTTCGCGCAGCAGCGCCTGCCAGACTGCCGGGGCGTGGCCGGCGGGGACGTTGATTTCATAGCCGCGCTCGCCGGTGAAACTGACGCGGAACAGCCGCGCCGCCACGCCGGCGACGGTGCACGAGGCCATGCCCATGTGCGGCAGCGCGGCGAGGCTGAGTCCCTCGAGCAGTGGTGCGATCAGGTCAGCCGTGCGCGGTCCCTGCACGGCGATGACCCCCCAGTGTTCGGTGGTGGAGGTCAGCCAGACACGCAGATCCGGCCACTCGGTCTGCAGGTACTCCTCCATCAGGTGCAGCACGCGGGCGGCGCCGCCGGTGGTGGTGGTGACATGGAAGCGATCGGCGGCGAGGCGGCCGATGATGCCGTCATCGAAGACAAACCCGTCCTCGCGCAGCAGCAGCCCGTAGCGGCAGCGGCCGGGCGGCAGTTTCTGCAACGAATTGACATAGATGCGTTCAAGGAACGTGGCGGCATCAGGTCCCACCACCTCGATCTTGCCGAGCGTGGAGGCGTCGAAGATGCCGGCGGCGGTGCGCACCGCGCGGCACTCGCGGGCGACGGCGGCGTGCATGGTCTCGCCGGCGCGGGGAAAGAACCGGGCGCGCTGCCACAGGCCGACCGGCTCGAATACCGCCCCTTGCGCCGCCGCCCAGTCGTGCAGCGGCGCCCGGCGCACCGGGTCGAACAGCGGGCCACGCTGCCGTCCGGCGAGGGAGCCGAAACTCACCGGGGTGGAGGGCGCGCGGAAGCTGGTGAAGCCGAGGTCGGGAATGTCGCGGTCGAGCGCGTCCGCCGCCACCGCGAGGCCCACCATATTGGCGATCTTGCCCTGGTCGGTTGCCATGCCGGTGGTGGTGTAGCGCTTGATATGCTCGATGGAGCGGAACCCTTCCCGCACCGCCAGCCGGATGTCGCCCGACCTCACGTCGTTCTGCGGATCGACGATGCTGCTGGCGTCCGCGCCGCGCACCGCGTCGCGCAGGGCGAGGGAGCTGCTCGTTCGCACCGGCGGCGGCACGGCGTGGCCGGCACCGGCGGCCTGGCCTTCGGCGATGCAGGCGGCGAGGTCATCGCTGCCCCGGCAGGCGCCGGCGCAGTCGACATGCTGCGCCGGTTCGCCGGGCAGGAAGGCGTCGGCCGCCTCGTCCCAGCGCAGCCGGCCGCGGGATTGCGAGAACAGGTTCACGCTCGGCGTCCAGCCGCCGGCCATCAAGACAAGGTCGCAGGGCAGGGTGCGGGTGCGGTTGCGGACGAGCCTGCCGCTGGCGTCGCGCGGCATGGCCAGCAGGAAATCGGGCCCGGCCGAGAGTCCGTGGCCGGCCAGCACCTCGATGCCGCGCCGTTCCGCTTCCTCGACCAGCTGCGGCGGCGGGTCGGCGCGCAGATCGACGATGGCCACGATGACGGCGCCGGCATCCTGAAGCTCGAAGGCCGCGGTCCAGCCGGAATCATGGCTCGCCGTCAGCACGGCACGGCGGCCGGGCCGAACGGCGTAGCGGTTCAGCCAGGTTCGGGCGGCGGAGGCGAACATGACGTCCGGCCGGTCGTTGCCGTGGAACAGCAGCGGGCGCTCGATGGCCCCGGTGGCGAGCACCACGCGCTTCGCCCGCACTTGCCAGAGCCGCTCGCGCACGCAGCTGCCTTCAGGAAGAATTTCGGCGAGCGCGAGGAAATTCTGCACCCCGTAGTGGAACGCGGTGGTGGCGGTCAGCAGCCGCACGCGCGGCGCCGCGCGCAGGGTGGCGATGGCGTCGGCGAGCCAGGTCCAGGCGGGTTTTCCCTCGATCACTTGCTGCGGATCGGCGAGCAGCGAACCGCCGGGCTCGGCCTGCTCGTCGCACAGGATCACCCGGGCGCCGGTCTCCGCGGCGGTGATCGCGGCGGCGATGCCGGCGGGGCCGGCGCCGACCACCAGCACATCGGTGTGGGCAAAACGGCTGGCGTAGCGGTCCGGGTCGGGCGCGTCCGGAGCGCGGCCCAGCCCGGCGAGGCGGCGCAACGCCGGTTCCCACACATGCTGCCAGGCGCGCGGCGACAGGAAGGTCTTGTAGTAGAAACCGGCCGGCAGCAGCGGCGCGGCGAGCCCGGCCAATGCCGCCGCGTCGAACCGCAGGGAGGGAAACCGGTTCTGGCTGGATGCCACCAGACCCGCGAACAAGGGCTGGGTGGTGGCGCGGGTGTTCGGGTCGCGCCGTCCGCCGCCGCGGTCGATTTCGACCAGGGCGTTCGGCTCCTCCGGTCCGGCGGAGAGGATGCCGCGCGGGCGATGGAATTTGCTGCTCCGGCCGACCACGCGCACGCCATTGGCCAGCAGCGCGGAGGCCAGCGTGTCACCGGCGAAACCGCGAAGGTCACGTCCGTCGAAGCTGAAATTCAGCGTGCGCGCGCGATCGATGCGCCCGCCCGCCGGCAGGCGGCTCATGGGGCCGCCTCGAAACGGTCGCTGACGGTATGGCGGCGCAGGGTGAAAAACCGGCCGCAGCCATGCACATGCCGCCAGCGCTCGGCCAGCACGCCGCGCGGATTGCTGCGCAGATACAGAAACGCGGTCCAGGCGGCGTCGTCCGCCGTGGCGGGCCGCCTGATGCCGGCCTCCCCGCAATTGCGGAATTCGATGTCCGGCCGGTCGCCGCAATGCGGGCAGGGGATCAGCAGCATGTCAGTGCGCCACCGCCGCCGCCGCCGCCTCGTCGATCAGACGGCCGGTGGCGAAGCGGTCGAGGGAGAACGGCGCCGCGAGCGGATGCGGCTCGCCGCGGGCCAGGGTGGCGGCGAACACATGGCCCGATCCGGGGGTGGCTTTGAAGCCGCCGGTGCCCCAGCCGCAATTGACGAACAGGCCGGGCACCGGTGTCGGGCCTATGATGGGCGACCGGTCCGGCGTGACATCGACGATGCCGCCCCAGGCGCGCAGCATGCGCAGGCGCCGGAAGATGGGGAACAATTCGCAGATCGCTTCCAGCGTCTGCGTCAGGACCTGCAAACTGCCGGCCTGGCTGTAGGAGATGTACTGGTCGGTGCCGGCGCCGATGACCAGCTCGCCCTTGTCGGACTGGCTGATATAGGCGTGCACCGTGTTCGACATGGCGACGCAGGGAAACACCGGCTTCACCGGCTCGCTGACCAGGGCCTGCAGCGGATAACTCTCCAGCGGCATGCGCAACCCGGCCATGGCCATGACCACGCTGCTATGGCCGGCGGCGGCCACGCCGATGCGCGGCGTCCGCACGGAGCCCTTGCTTGTCTGAACCCCGATGACCGCGCCGGTCGCGTCGCGGTCGATGCCGGTGACCTCGCAATTCTGCACGATGTCGACGCCTAGCGTGCTGGCCGCTCGGGCGTAGCCCCAGGCCACCGCATCATGCCGGGCGGTGCCGCCGCGGCGCTGCAGTGCCGCGCCGGTGACCGGATAGCGCGCATCCGCGGCGATGTTCAGCGGTGGGCAGAAGGACTTCGCCTGCGCCGGGGTAAGCCATTCGTTGTCCACCCCGGCCAGGCGGTTGGCGCAGATGTGGCGGCGGAATACCTGCTCGTCATGCACCGAATGCGCCAGCATCAGCACGCCGCGCGGGCTGAACATGACATTGTAGTTCAGCGCTTGACCGACAGATCCCCCCACAGCTTCAGGGCGTGGTCGTACAGCGCGGCGCTCTCGGGAAACAGGTAGTTGGACCGCAGGATGGTGGTGTTGCGGCCGGTGTTGCCGCCGCCGATCCAGCCCTTCTCCAGCACGGCGACCCGGCGCAGCCCGAACGCCGATGCCAGGTAATAGGCCGTTGCCAGCCCGTGCCCGCCGCCGCCGATGATGACCACGTCATAGGCCGGTTGCGGGCGCTCCGGCGCGCGCCACTGCTCGGGCCAGGAACGATGCGCGGTCAGGGCACCGCGGGCCAGGGACAGGACGGAAAATCGTTGCGGCATGCGGTAGAGTATGCGCCGGGATGGGAGGCAAGGCGAGGGGCTCAGGGGCGACGGGGAAGGAAGGAGGGTCAGGGCAGAGCGCTGGGCTTCGTTGCCCCGATAGCCCTTCGCCTCGCCATCCAATTGCGGCACTTTGTCAGGCGAACCGAAGGAGCAACCCCTATGTCGCTCGATCCCGGCGTCACCCGGTCGCTGTTGGGCGTGTCGACGGCGACGTTGACCACCGTGCTGCTGAAAAAGGGCCTGCGCAACGTCTGGCTGCGCGGCACCGTGCCCCTGCGGCCCGGCCAGCCGCGTCTGGTGGGCCGCGCGTTTACGTTGCGCTTCGTGCCGGCACGCGAGGACCTTGCCACGCCCAACTCCTGGTCATCGCCCAGATCCACCCGGGCGGCGATCGAGGCCATGCCGGCGGGGTGCATTGCCGTGGTCGACGCCAGGGGTGTCACCGATGCCGGTATTTTCGGGGACATCCTGTGCGCCCGCATGGCAAAGCGGGGCGTGGCGGGGCTGGTGACCGACGGGGTGGTGCGCGACCTCACCGGGGTTCTTTCCACGGGGCTGCCGGTATGGTGCCGCGGCGCCGCCGCGCCGCCATCGGTGGCCGGCCTGACCTTTGTTGACTGGCAGTCGCCGGTCGGCTGCGGCGGTGTCGCAGTGTTCCCCGACGATCTTATGGTTGCGGATCAGGACGGGGCGGTCGTGGTGCCGCAGGCGCTGGCCGGCTCGGTGGCCGCCGCCGCGGTGGAGCAGGAGCGGCTGGAGGGCTGGATCATGGCCGAAGTCGAGCGCGGCACGCCATTGCCCGGGCTGTATCCGCCGGATGTCGAGACCCGCGCCCGCTACGAGGCCTGGGTGCAGGGACAGCCGTAGCGGCCGATCTGTCGCCGCATTAGATTGGCCGCGAAACAGGGAGACTGGGTTATGTGGTTCCGCGTCGTCCTCGCTCTCGCCGTGTTCGCCGTGCTGGGCTTGCTGTGGATGCTGGTGTTCGGCCCGGTGCACGCCGCGCTGTCGGCGGGGTAGGAAGGTTAAGGAACGCCCGGGCTCTGCCCTGGACCCGCCAAGGGGCAGTGGCCCCTTGGAACCCATTACTTTTTAGACGGTCGGCTCGCTGAAGAAAGCCAAGCCGCCGGCCGCCATTGCAAGCCTTGAGTCTCCGGCCGCGCCAGCGGCTCCGGCGTCCACCCCGCCTCGTGTTCAGACGTCGGTGCGCCTCGATCCGGCGATGTGGGCGGCGTTGAATGACCTGGCCACGCGCAAGCGAGTGGAAACCGGCCGGCGTGTGACCGTGCACGACCTGTTGCTTGACGGCGCCCGCCAGGTCCTGGCAGTGCATGGTATCAAGCTGCCTTGATGCTATGATGCCAAGGTTGCAGCAGCCTGGCGACAAGGCAAATCTCTTGTCGTGCCTCATGCAGGGGCGTCACATTCGACAGGAAATCGCCCACGCGCTTGCAGATTATGATGCTTTTTATAGGATTTGCACACCTAATCGATATCGTCGAGAGGTTTTAGATCGAGGAGTTTTCTAATGAGTTTTACACGTTTTTCGATATCACTACTGTCACTCTGTGTGTAATACAGCTTATCCATGTACGTTGAAACCGAGCGCAATTGGAGCGCGGCTCTCTCGATGTCTTCGAGGGAGGGTTGATGAAACAAAAAATTGAATGTGTCGTAGAAAAATATTGTATTTGACTTGGATATTAAGTCGCTTGAGCTTTTCATCAGAGCCTCTTTCGCTTTCTCTAACGCCCCTTTCGCTTTATCTAATGCTTCTTTCTCTTTATCTGATACTTCTTTCAAGTGTGGATTATAGGTGCGGGTACTAATGGCTGGACCGTGAAAAGCAAGATTAAAGCGGACTTCGCCAATCGACTTTCGAATCTCATAAAAAGGATCGAAAAAGGCCTTCGACAAGAATTGTGCAACGATAGAAACGACGATTCCGCCGAAGATTGTAAAACAAGCTGTCACAAGCTGAGCCATCGATTAACTCCCTGTCGACCACTGTTCCCAGCCCATATGGTAACCATTAATCCTCAGTCGCTCGCTGAACGCGCGACACAACTGCACCGTACATCGTACGACCAATCCTATTTTGCCTTCCACTCGCGCGAGAGCCGCTGTGCCTCCGCGATTTGCGTGGGTGTCATCGTGATGGCTACGCTGTTGCGGTATTTAGCGGCATCGGCATCACCTTTGGCAGCGGCAATATTAAACCACATATATGCCAGTACATCGTCCTTCGGCACACCTAGGCCCTTGGTATACATGACGCCGAGATTGTACTGGGCGGCGGCGTCGCCCTGCTCGGCCGCCAGCCGATACCACTTCACCGCCAGCCCGTCGTCCTTCGGCACGCCTCGGCCATAGGCATACATGATGCCAAGATTGGATCGGGCGGCGGCGTCGCCCTGCTCGGCCGCCAGCCGATACCACTTCACCGCCAGCCCGTCGTCCTCCGGCACGCCTCGTCCATAGGCATACATGATGCCAAGATTGGATTGGGCGGCGGCGTCGCCCTGCTCGGCCGCCAGCCGATACCACTTCACCGCCAGCCCGTCGTCCTTCGGCACGCCTCGGCCGGCGGCATACATCATGCCGAGAAGAAGCTGGGCGTAGGCGTAGCCATGGTCGGCGGCAAGCCGGTACCATTTCACCGCCAGCCCGTCGTCCTTCGGCATACCTTCGCCATACATAAAGCCGAGCTTAGTTTGGGCGTCGGCGTCCCCCTGCTCGGCTGCCAGCCGAAACCATTTCACCGCCAGCACATCGTCCTTCGGCACACCTAGGCCCTTGGTATACATGACGCCGAGATAAACTTGGGCGGCGGCGAAGCCCTGCTCGGCTGCCAGCCGAAACCATTTCACCGCCAGCACATCGTCCTTCGGCACGCCTAGGCCGTTGGTATACATGACGCCGAGAATATACTGGGCGGCGGCGAAGCCCTGCTCGGCTGCCAGCCGCCAGAGACGAACCGCAGTCGTGTAATCCTGGCGATGGTAGGCTGACATGCCGTCTAGGAAGTCTGATTTTTGGTCAGCGGCCACTGGTCCAGGAAGGGCGAGCATCAGAAGCATGGCCCCTGTCCATACTGCCCGCATAACGGTCATGCCCCAACCGTGAAATCGTGCCATGATCGACATCATAGCTCCGCGCGATCTCTCCGCATAGACAGCCCGGCGGGGCCGATCCAGAATAACACGCGATAAGCTTTGTTATCGCGTAAAAGAAAGGATTGGCAATTGTTATGCGAGGGGGGTGAGGCGGTGAACTGGTTCACCGGCTCACCCCCCTCTCAAAACAACTGTCTAAAGTAGCGGGGTCCAGGGGCCTCTCGGCCCTTGGCGGGTCCAGGGCAGAGCCCTGGCCTTCCTTATCCGGCCGCCGTCCCGCCCACGGTCAGCCCAGTCAGTTTCAGCGTCGGCTGCCCGACCCCCACCGGCACGCCCTGGCCGTTCTTGCCGCAGGTGCCGACGCCCGGATCCAGCGCCATGTCGTTGCCGATCATCTCCACCCGGGTGAGCGCGTCCGGGCCGTTGCCGATCAGCGTGGCGCCTTTCACCGGGGCGGTGACGCGGCCATCCTCGATCAGGTAGGCCTCGCTGGCGGTGAACACAAATTTGCCGGACGTGATATCGACCTGCCCGCCGCCGAAATTCACCGCATACAGGCCGTGCTTCACCGAGCGGATCATCTCGTCCGGGCTGTGCGGGCCGGACAGCATGATGGTGTTGGTCATGCGCGGCATCGGCGCATGCGCGTGCGACTGGCGGCGGCCATTGCCGGTGGCGCGCACGCCCATCAGGCGCGCGTTCAGCCGGTCCTGCAGGAATTCGCGCAGGTAGCCGTCCTCGATCAGCACGGTGCGACTGGTGGGCGTGCCCTCGTCGTCCACCGTCAGGCTGCCGCGCCGGTCCGGCAGGGTGCCGTCGTCCACCACCGTCACGCCGGGGGCGGCGATGCGCTGACCGAGCAGACCGGAGAAGGCCGAGGTTTTCTTGCGGTTGAAATCGCCCTCCAGCCCGTGACCGATCGCCTCATGCAGCAGGATTCCGGGCCAGCCCGGACCCAGAACCACCGGCATCTCGCCGGCGGGCGCCGGCTGGCTTTCCAGGTTCACCAGCGCCTGGCGCAGGGCTTCGTCCACCGCGCCGCGCCAGTGTGCCTCGTCGAGGATGCGGTCGTAGCCGAACCGGCCGCCGCAGCCGTGGCCGCCGGTTTCCCGCCGTCCGTCCTGATCGACCACCACCGAGACATTCAGGCGCACCAGCGGCCGCAGATCGGCGACCCGCCGCCCGTCGGCGCGGATGATCTGCACCGCCTGCCACGACCCGGTGATCGAGGCCATCACCTGCCTGACCCGTGGATCGGCGCCGCGCGCATAGGCGTCGATTTCGGCCAGCAGCCCGGTGCGCCTGCCGAAATCCATGCCGGTCAGCGGGTTGGCATCGGAATACAGGCGCGCATTGGTGGCGCGCGGCGGCTCGGCCTCGGTGCCGGCGTGGCCGGCGGAAACCGCGCCAACGGTGGCGGCGGCGCGCCGCAATGCGGCCTCGCTGAGCTCGCCCGAGTGCGCATAGCCGGTCGCCTCGCCCGCCACCGCGCGCAGGCCGAAGCCCAACGTGGTGTCGAACCCGGCGCTGCGGATGCGGCCGTCATCCAGGCTGATCGACTCGCTTTCCTGGTATTCCAGGTACAGTTCCCCGTCGTCGCTGGATTCCAGCGCCTCGCGGGTGAGGCGGGCGGCGGTGTCCTGATCCAGCAGGGCGCCGTCGCGCTCGAAGAACAGCCGGTCGGTGACGGAGAGCGGGGTGTCGAGAGGCGTCGCGTCGGCCGTCATGGCGATTCCTGCGCAAGCTGGAGGGACGGGAAGGGGTCGATCAGCCGCGCGCGCGGCAGCGTGAGCGTCGCGGTGGTGCCGTGGCCTTGGCTGCTGTGCAGCAGCAGCGCGCCGCCATGCGCCTCGGCGATGGCGCGGCTGAGCTGCAGGCCGATGCCGGCGCCGCCGGCGCGGCGGGTCAGGCTTGTATCGATCTGGTGGAAGGGCTGCAGGACCCGCTGCAGGTCCTCGGGCGCCATGCCGACGCCGGTGTCGCACACCTCGATGCGGACATTGCCGGCCTCGTCCAGCCAGGCGGCCACCGACACGCTGCCGCCGCGGCGGGTAAATTTGATCGCATTGCCGAGCAGATGACCGAGCAGCCGGCGCAGCCGGCGTTCGTCGGCCCGCATCCGGGTGGCCCCGGTTCCGCCAGGGCTTGTCTTGTCGGCCGCCGCCAGCGTCACCCCGGCTTTCTGCGCCCCCGCCTCGGCGGCGCGCACGGCCGCCTGCACCAGGCGACTGACATCGACGGTGTCGGCGGCCAATTCGTAAGCACCCGAATCGAGGCGTACCAGATCGAGAATGTCGTCGATCAGCGTCAGCAGGTGTCGCCCGGCATCGCGGATATGCAGGGAGAACTCCTCGGTCTCTTTAGGATCCGGCCGGGCACCGGGCCGGACCGCGTCGTGCGCCAGTGTCTCGGCGAAGCCGATCACCGCGTTCAGCGGCGTACGTAGCTCGTGGTTCATGGTGGTGAGGAATCGCGCCTTGGCCCGCGCCCCGGCTTCGGCGGTTTCACGCGCCTCGCGCAGCGCCTCGGCCGCGGCACGGGCGGCGGTCACATCGATGACGGCAATCGACCAGCCACTATCGCAGAGCGCCTCGGCAGCCAGGTGCAGCAGGCGGCCGTCGGCGGTTCGGGCTGGCAGAGCGAAGGGCGGGCTGAGCGAAGTGCCCGTCGCCGCGGACAGGCCCAGGTGGCCAAGCAGGGCGGTGAGAGTGACGCCAGGTGCTGCCTGTCCCGCCGGCAGGCCGAGCAGGCAGGCGAGGTCGCCGGTATGGGACACCATGCGCAGATCGGCTGCGAACACGCCCACCCCAACCCCGCCCGGCAACACAGGATCGTCGCTCATGGCATGCGCCCAGGGCGAGTGTTGTCGATAACGGCCACACGACCGACAGCCTGGAAGTCCCGGACGGCGAAGGGCATGGGCTACAATATAGGCCCCGCGGGCGCGGAAACAGAGCAGGGGACGAAATTGGCGCGCTCGGGTTGCCGCGGTTGTGGCGTTTTTCGCTGGCGTGACGGCCGCCGCCTATGGCGCTGCGTGCGGGCCAACCTCGCGCGGTGGCGGGGCAGCGGTATAGAGAGTCAGCCGCAGGCGGCGCCCGGTCGTATAATTGATGCCTTCGATGCGCGTCAGCGCCCGCGGTGTGATGCCCAGCGCACGGGCGCGATCGGCGAAGGCTGCCTCGTCGCGGGCGCCGATCAGCGCCAGGCCGCAAGCGGGTTGCGTATGCAGGAACTCTGCCGCCAGGGCCGGGCCGATCAGCATCGTGCTGCGCCCCGCCAGGTAGACCAGGCTCGGCTCGGCATAGGAAGCTGAGGCGAGGACGCTGTCCGGGCAGGGGCGGAGGCTGCGCACCGCGGCGGCGATGCGCGGGCTCAGCCAGACCGTTTGCAACCCGGGAAGCACGATCATCGTGGTGGACAGGGAGATCGCCAGCATCGCCCCCCCGGCACAGGCCAGCGCGCCGCGCGGGGCCGAGCGCTTCATCTGGCGCGCGGCGTGCACCACCAGGATCGCGGCCACCAGGGCGGCAAGTACGGCCAGCGCGTCGAGCCGGTGCCCCAGCCACGCCAGCAGCACTGGTCCGGCAACTGCGAGCAATACACCGGCCGCCACCCAGGCCTCGGCGTAGACTGCGGTCAGCACGCGGCCGATCCGCTGCAGGCGCCACCACCCGCCGGGCGCGCACATGGCGGCGGCAGTCAGGACCGCAATCGCCGGGGTGGCCGGCAATACGTAATGCGGCAGTTTGGTCACGGCCGCCTCGAAGACGATCCAGGTGGGCAGGATCCAGGCGAGCAAGAACTGGGTTTCCGCGACGCGACGGTTGGCCCACACCCAGGGCAGCGCCCGGGCGGCGAACAGCGAGCCCGGCCAGAAGGTGAGCAAGAACAGCAGCAGATAGGTGCCGGGGGGCAATCCGTGCGCCTGCTGGCCGTGCGCCAGTTTGCCCATCAGGTTGTCTCCCAGCGCGTGGGCGAAGAACGCGCCGCCGCTGACCGCGCTGATGCCAACGATCCACGGCAGCAGCATCGCCAGCGCCAGGGCGATGCCAAGCCCTGGCCGCAGCGCCAGCATCCAGCGCGCTTGCCGGGTCGCCGCCGCCAGGCCAAGCAGTGTTCCACCGCAGACCAGCAGGATCACCGGCCCCTTGAGCAGCAGCCCGGCGCCGATCGCGGCCCAGAATAGGGCGGGCGTGACCCAGGCTGCCGCATCATCCGCAGGCGCGGCGTCGCGGCGGCGCCAGATATCCAGCAGCGCCGTCTGGGCCGTGAGGATCACCGCCAGCAGCGTCGCGTCGATGGTGGCCATCCGCGCCTCGGCGCCGAGCAGGACCGAGAGGGCCAGCAGCACCCCGGCCACGAAGCCGGTGGCGGCGCCGTACAGCACCGTGCCGATCCGTTGGGTCAGCAGCACCGATGCCACCGCCGCCAATGCGCCGGGCACCCGGTTTGGCCAGATATCGGGCTGTTCAGGCGTGCCCAGCAGCGACACCGCGGCCGCCTGCAGCCAATAGATGCCGGCCGGCTGCTCGTAGTGCGGCGCGTCCTGGAAGCGGATATCGACATAGTCGCCGGAGTCCAGCATCTGCGCGGTGGCCTGGGCGAGGCGCGCTTCGTCGCGGTCGAGCGGTGGGATGCGGGTGATGCCGGGCCAAAGCAGGGCGATGGCCAGCGCGGTCAGCAGCAGCGCGTGGCGGGAGGCGACGAGGCGCGCGCGCACGGCGGGCCAGACGGTCTGCCAACCGGTTCTGGCCCTGGGCCACCACACGGACCAAAGCGAGGCAGGTTGCGGTGCCGGCTCGCCCTGGGGGCGGATGTCATCCATGGCGCTTCGGCCACTCCGGTAGGGAGTGCGGAGGCTACAGGCCTGATTGGCTTGAAGGAAGGCCAGGGCTCTGCCCTGGACCCGCAAGGGGTCGGGAGACCCCTTGACCCCATGCTCAGGGTTCCAGGGGCCTATGGCCCTTGGTGGGTCCAGGGCGGAGCCGTCCCGCCGAGGGCGCGCATTGGGCGGGGTGGGGTTGGGGGCAACGCCCCGTTAGGATCGAGCGGTTATTGGAGATACATCATGTGCGCGGCATGCTCCCAGCGTCCCGGCTGGATCAGGCCCGCCGAGGCGACGCGCACGGAATGCAGCTTGCCTTCGATGTCGCGGCTCCAGAAGTCGAGGAATTTCTGCAGCACCGGGAAGCGTGGCGCGATGTCGAGTTCCTGCCAGATGTAAGTTTGCAGCACCGAGGGATGGTCGGGCAGATGGTAGAGGATTTCCGCCGTGGTCAGGCGGTATCCCTGCAACTGCTTCTGGAACAGAGTCTCCGACAGCCATTGTTGCCTCCGTGTCTTGTCTGTGCCTTTCGCTGACGCCATGTGGCGGCGATTTCCCTGTTGCATGCGCCCCAAGGTCTGCTGCCCCGGTAAACCCAGCATGCCACGGGTCAGGCGCGAGGCCGCAAGGAAAAAATGAATGTTATCAGCCGATTGGCACTCATCACGGAAGAGTGCTGCCGAGTGCTTGACTTCGCCGGCGGCAGACCCTAGATCGCTGGCACTCCTTCGCCGGGAGTGCTAACAGCGCTGCCGGCGGATCGGAGCTGCACGGGAAGTCCTCTTCCTCACGACACAACCAGGAGCGATCCACATGAAGTTCCGTCCCCTGCACGACCGGGTGGTGGTCCGGCGGCTCGACGCCGAAGAAAAGACCGCCGGCGGCATCATCATTCCCGACACCGCCAAGGAGAAGCCCATGGAGGGCGAAATCATCGCGGCGGGTCCGGGTGCACGCAATGAGCAAGGCCAGATTGTGGCACTCGACGTGAAGGCGGGAGACCGCGTTCTGTTCGGCAAATGGTCGGGCACCGAAGTCAAGATCGACGGGGAAGACCTGCTGATCATGAAGGAGTCCGACATTATGGGGATCATCGAGGGCGGAGTTGCGAAGAAGAAGGCCGCATAGGTCTCTCGCCTCTCAGTCTCCGGCCTTGCTGAAATAAAAGACGCACTGAGTTAAAGGAAACCACTCATGGCTGCGAAAGACGTTCGTTTCGGTGGCGATGCCCGTGCGCGGATGCTGCGTGGCGTTGATATCCTCGCCGACGCGGTGAAGGTGACGCTCGGCCCCAAGGGCCGCAACGTGGTGATCGACAAGAGCTTCGGCGCCCCGCGGATCACCAAGGACGGCGTGACCGTCGCCAAGGAAATCGAGCTGGCCGACAAGTTCGAGAACATGGGCGCGCAGATGGTGCGCGAAGTGGCCTCGAAGACCAACGACCTCGCCGGCGACGGCACCACCACCGCGACGGTGCTGGCGCAGTCGATCGTGCGTGAGGGCGCCAAGGCGGTCGCCGCCGGCATGAACCCGATGGATCTCAAGCGTGGCATCGACAAGGCCGTCACCGCGCTGGTCGATGAGCTGAAGAAGAAGACCAAGAAGATCACGACCCAGTCCGAGACCGCCCAGGTCGGCACCATTTCGGCGAACGGCGAGGCCGATATCGGCCGCATGATCTCCGAGGCGATGCAGAAGGTCGGCAACGAGGGGGTGATCACGGTCGAGGAGGCCAAGGGCATCCAGACCGAACTCGACGTGGTCGAGGGCATGCAGTTCGACCGTGGCTATGTCTCGCCCTATTTCATCACCAATGCCGAGAAGATGGTCGCCGAACTCGACCAGCCGCTGATTTCCATTCACGAAAAGAAGCTCTCCGGCCTGCAGCCGATCCTGCCGCTGCTCGAGGAAGTGGTGAAGTCCGGCCGGCCGCTGCTGATCATCGCCGAGGACGTGGAAGGCGAGGCGCTGGCCACTCTGGTGGTCAACAAGCTGCGCGGTGGGCTGAAGGTGGCGGCGGTGAAGGCGCCGGGCTTCGGCGACCGCCGCAAGGCCATGCTGGAGGACATCGCCATCCTTACCGGCGGCCAGGTCATCAGCGAGGATCTGGGCATCAAGCTCGAGACGGTCACCCTTTCCATGCTCGGCAAGGCCAAGAAGGTGATCATCGAGAAGGAGAACACCACCGTCGTCGAGGGCAGCGGCAAGAAAGACGACATCAAGGGCCGCTGCAACCAGATCCGGGCGCAGATCGAGGAAACCACCTCGGACTACGATCGCGAGAAGCTGCAGGAGCGGCTGGCGAAGCTTGCCGGTGGGGTCGCGGTGATCCGCGTCGGCGGCGCGACCGAGGTCGAGGTGAAGGAGCGCAAGGACCGCGTCGATGACGCGCTGCACGCGACCCGCGCCGCGGTCGAGGAAGGCATCGTGCCGGGTGGCGGCGTCGCCCTCGCCCGCGCGAGCCACGTGCTTGCCAAGCTGAAGGCCGAGAACGACGACCAGCGCTTCGGCATCGAGATCGTGCGCAAGGCGTCGCTGACGCCGCTGCGCCAGATCGCCGAGAACGCCGGCGAGGACGGCGCGGTGATTTCCGGCAAGGTGCTCGAAAAAGACGAGTATGACTGGGGCTTCGACGCCCAGACCGGCGAGTTTAAGGACCTGGTGACGGCCGGCATCATCGACCCGACCAAGGTCGTGCGCACGGCGTTGCAGGACGCGGCTTCGATCGCCGGCCTGCTGGTTACCACGGAGGCCATGATCGCCGAGCGGCCGGAGAAGAAGGCGCCGGCCGGCGGCCCGCCGGGCGGCGGCATGGGCGGCATGGGCGACATGGATTTCTAAGTCCGGAGGTTCAACCGGCGCGTCGGGCCACGAGGCCCGCGCGTCGAGGTTTGCCACACCGCCCGCGGGTCGTGGCCACGATACAGGGGCGGAGCCGGGAGACCGGCTCCGCCCTACGTCGTCGTAACTTTGCTGCGGCAGGTATTCCGACCTCCGTGCTTTCCTTTTGCCCGAACCTGGTCCACTGTTTACCTGGGTCCAAGTCGCCCTCGTGGCATGCGGGAGTAATTGACTCCGCAGCCGGTTTCGGTTCATGCTGCTTGCGCAATCGCATTTTGGCTAGGCTTGCTGCGCCTCCGACCCATCGGGTGCCTTCAGAACGTCCAAAGGCCCGGTTGTCCGCGCCGCGCGCTGTTGCGCGGCGCTTGCAGCGGAGACGACGCAGCTATGGCTATCGGCACGGTCAAGTGGTTCAACACCACGAAGGGCTACGGCTTCATCATGCCTCAAGACGGCGGCAAGGACGTGTTCGTGCACATCACGGCGGTCCAGGCAGCCGGCCTGCGCGGCCTGAACGAGGGCCAGAAAGTGAGCTACGACGTTGCCCTGGAACGCGGGAAAGCCGCGGCCACCAACCTTAAGCTCGCCTGACACCAGCAAGGTTTTGCAACGGGACGGGAGCCACGGCGGTGGCTCCCGAACTGCCTGTGTAACCGAAATCGCCTGTGTGAAATCGCCTGTGTGACCGAAACGACGTGGCTGCACCAGGCCGCACGGCGGGATGTTACACCTGCTGATGCCGGGCCCGGGCGCCGCGCTCGATGGCGGCTGTCACCAGCGGGTCCAGATGCAACTCGTGGCGGATGAACTCCAGCATCCGCAGGCAGTCCTGCTGGGCGAAGCGATCCGCCGCCACCACGTCGCAGGCCAGCGCATAAGCCGTCTCGCGGAGCCGCGGCTCGAGCGCCGCGCGGATCAGCTTGGCCGCATGCGCCAGCCCTTCCTCCTCGTCCAGCAGGCCGACCGCGGCATCGGTCGCGGTCCGCAGCCGTTCGGTCGAGAAATCGCGGAACACCGGTAGCGTCTGCACCAGGCCAGACATCACCCCGATCTCGCGATCCGAAATGCCGCCGCCGGTGGCCGCGACCAATACCATGGTGCACACCAGCGCTTCCTGGGGGTCGAGTCCGGTTCGGGCGAGCATTTGCCAATCCTTGGTTTCGCCGCGACCCTGCCTGTGTGGCCGCGGGAGATCAAGTTGTGCCCGAATGACCTTTCCGTCATGGAAGGCTGGGGGCCGGGCCCCTGGTTGCGAGTGGCTTACGTCTGCAGCCCCTCGGTCAGCCGCCGGCGCAGTTCATATTTCTGGATTTTCCCAGTGCTGGTCTTGGGAAGCTGCACGAAGCTGACAAACCGCGGCGCCTTGAAGCGTGCCATGTTGGCCCGGCAATATTCCATGACATCGTCTTCGGTCAGCCTGTCCTCGGCGCCTGGCTTCGGCGTGACGAAGGCGTGCGGAACCTCGCCCCATTTCTCGTCCGGGTGCGCCACCACCGCCGCCTCCATGATGTCGGGATGGCGGTAAAGGACCTCTTCGACTTCCAGCGAGGAAATATTCTCGCCGCCCGAAATGATGATGTCTTTCGAGCGGTCCTTGATTTCGAGGTAGGAATCCGGGTGCCGCACGCCCAGGTCGCCGGAGTGGAACCAGCCGCCGGCGAAGGCGGCCAGGGTGGCGCGGGCATTCTTAAGGTAGCCCTTCATCACCGTGTTGCCGCGCAGCATCAGCTCGCCGATGGTTTTCCCGTCGGCGCGCATCGGGGTGAGGTTCACGTCGAGGATGGTGGCATCCTCGGCGGTCGGATGCGGCACGCCCTGTCGCGAGAGGAAGGCGGCGCGGTCCTGCAGCGTCAACGCCTCGTGGCCGGGCTGCCAGATACAATAGGTCAGCGGGCCATAGACTTCGGTCAGGCCGTAGACGTGGTGGAGGGTGAACCCGAGCTGCTCCATCCGCTCGATCACCGAAGAGGGCGGTGCCGCGCCGCCGGTGGCGATGTTGACCACCCGGCCGTCGAAGCCGCGGCGCACGCTGTCGGGCGCATGGATCAGCATGGTCAGCACCACCGGGGCGGCGCACATATGGGTCACCTTGTGCTCGGCGATGAGCGGATAGATCAGCGCCGGGTCAACGCGGCGCAGGCAGACATGGGTGCCGCCCTGCGCGGTGATGGCCCAGGTGAAGGTCCAGCCGTTGCAGTGGAACATCGGCAGCGTCCACAGATAGACGCTGCGCGGGGTGATGCCGAAGGCGAGATCGTTGCCGAGCGCGTTCAGGTAGGCGCCGCGGTGGTGGCAGACCACGCCCTTCGGGTCGCCGGTGGTGCCGGAGGTGTAGCCGAGCGAAATCGCGTCCCACTCGTCGTCGGGATAGCGGACCGGATGCTCCGGGTCGCCGGTGGCAAGGAATGCCTCGTATTCGATTTCGCCGATGACCTCGCCGGCGGTGGTGAGCGCGTCGTCGATGCCGATCACCAGGGGTTTTTTACCCTCCAGCAGGTCGAGCGCCGCCTTTGCCACCGGCGCCAGCTCGCGATCGACCAGGAAGACGCGGCTTTCCGAGTGCTGCAGGATAAAGGCGACGATCGGCGGGTCGAGGCGGGTGTTGATGGCGCAGATCACGCCGCCGGTCATCGGGATGCCGTAATGGGCCTCCAGCATGGCCGGAACATTGGGCGCGAAGATGGACACGGTGTCGCCGCGGCCAATGCCGTGGGCGGCCAGGGCGGAGGCCAGCCGGCGGGTGCGTTCCAGCAACTGCGCATAGGTGATGCGGCGCTCGCCGTGCACCACGGCGAGCCCGTGCGGGAACACCCGGGCCGCGCGCACGAGGAAGGAGATCGGCGTCAGCGGCACGTAGTTGGCCGGGTTCGTGTCGAGGTCCTGGTCGTAAATGGACGAGGGCATGGGGACTGTTTCCGGTGTTTGGCGTGGGACCCGCGCCTGCTTGATTAGGCGGGTTCGGGTCGCCGCGCCAGCCCGCGAAACCGGGCCGTTAGAGCAACATCGGCCAGACTGGCGATGGCCGGCCGATCAAGTTGCTCGATAAAGTAAAGAGCCGGAGTGCTCAGACCGTTTATGCTCAGAGTGAAAGCGCTCTAGCCCGGCGTGTCAGGCAGCAGCCGCAGGCGCTTGCAAAGCGCGAACAGACGGTCGCCATGGCTGAAGCTGAGGGCACTGAACAGCACCAGGGTCGCCGGGCCGACCATCGTGCGCACGCCCATCGCCTCGGTCAGCGGCAGCGTCCACGCGGCCCAGAAATAGGCCGCTGCCTTGAGGAAGAAATAGGCCGCCCACAGCAGGGTAAACAATTGGAAGAACCGCTTTATGTCCGCACGGTCCGGGTACGGGCCGGTGCGCTGCTCGGCCAATTCCTGCACCAGGGATTTCGGGCCGCGCGCGCCAACCACGAAAGCCAGGCCGGTCGCCGCGTTGGTGACCACCGATTCGTAGGCGAGCATGAACGGAGCGGCCGAACTGAGATCGATCGCGCCGAAGACCGCTGTGAGGGTGCTGGACAGCAGCCACAGCCGGGAGAAACCGAGCCCGCTGCGCCAGAGCCGTAGCGCATCGAGCAGGATGAAGCCCATGGCGCCGGCGATCGCCGACTTCACGTCCACCAGCAACACCAGCGTCCAGAACACGATCAGGCCGCCAAAAGGGGCGGCGAGCCGGATCAGGCCCAAGAGCTGGGCGCCGGTTCCTCCGGCGGATCGAGCTTGGATGGCCACGCTCATGGCGTCGTTCCCGGGCGGATTGTGCCGGCGGGTGACTGCCAGCGGGGCTTGTGCGGTGTCCAGTGACGGTTCCTGGTCAGGCTCAGCAAGGCCGGCGCAGATCCCTGGATTTGCTTCACCGCGCCGCGCTTGCACCCGGCCCGGCGGGCGTGTAGCGCCGGCGCATGATCAAGACTTTCCTTGCCCGATTGTCGGCGCTGCGGGGCTGGCGCGCCGCGGCCGCTTCCTGCGGCCTCGGCGTGCTCTCGGCCGCGGCGCTGCCGCCGGTGCATGCCATTCCGGTGCTGCTGCTTTGCGTGCCGGGGCTGCTTGCCCTGATCGGCAGCAGCTGCGGGGCGCGCCAGGCCGGCTGGCGCGGATTCTGTTTCGGTTTCGGGCATCATTTGGTCGGGCTGTACTGGATCACCGAGGCGATCCTGTTCGAGGCGGCGCGGTTCTGGTGGCTGGTGCCGCTGGCGGTGCCGGCGCTGGCGGCGGTGCTGGCGCTGTTCATCGCCTTGCCTTGTGCGGTCGCCTGGTGGGCGCGGCCGGGCTGGCGGCGGGTGGCGGTGCTGGCCGGCGCCTGGGTCCTGGCCGACCTGGCCCGCCAGTTCGTCGCCACCGGGTTCCCGTGGAATCCCTGGGGCAGCGTGTGGGCGGTGCCCGGACCTGTGGGCGACGTGGCGCTGCAGCCGGCCGCGTTTGTGGGCGTGCATGGATTGACCTTGCTCACCCTGTTGCTGGCGGCGACCCCCGCGCTGGGCCGTCGCGCCATGGCGGCGGGCGCCGGGCTGCTGCTGCTATGGGCCGGCGCGGGCGTGGCCCGGCTGCAACTGGCTTCGGCCTCGGCGCCGCCGGGCCTCGATGTGGTGCTGGTGCAGGGCAACGTACCCCAGGGGCACAAATGGGATCGCGCCTTTGTCATCGAGACCTTCGAACGCCACCTTGCGCTGACCCGCGACGGCATGGCGCACAGCAAGGGGCCGGCGGTGGTGGTCTGGTCGGAGACGGCGAGCCCGTTTCTGCTGGCGCAGGATGCCAATGCCCGCGCCGCCATCCTCGCCGCCGCGAAGGCGCCCGGTTTGATCGGTAGCGTGCGTTTCGATGCGGCGGAGCGTCCGCGCAACAGCCTGATGGCGCTGCTGGATGATGGTCCGCCGGCGGCGGTTTACGACAAATGGCATCTGGTGCCCTTCGGCGAGTACCAGCCCAGGTGGTTCCCGCTGCCCATCCAGGTGGTGCCGGGCGGCGGGTTCGCTGGCGGGCCGGGGCCGGCCACGTTGCACGTGCCGGGGCTGCCGCCGGTCGGACCGCTGATCTGTTACGAGGCGATCTTCCCCTCCCAGGTGGCCAACGAGGCAGACCGGCCGGACTGGCTGGTGAACGTGACCAACGACGCCTGGTTCGGCAACTCGACCGGACCGCGGCAGCATCTCGCGGCAGCCCGGCTGCGCGCCGTGGAGGAGGGGTTGCCGCTGATGCGCGCGGCCAACACCGGCATCAGCGTGGGCTTCGACCCATTCGGGCGGGAGTTGGGGCGGCTGGATATGGGCCAGGCCGGGGCGCTGGTGCTCGCGCTGCCCGGCCACCTGCCGGCGACGCCTATCGCCCGGGTCGGGTTGGCGGTGCCGCTGCTGCTGAGTGCGGCGGTGCTGCTGGCGGGCGCCGTGCCGGTGCGGCGGCGCGAGCGGATTGTCAAAGGAGGCGATTTGACGCGATATTGATAATCCCCGGTTGCGTGGCTACGATATTGTGCAACCGGACCGGTCTACCGGCGGGCGGCGGGAAAAGGATGGGTGATGTCGGGCAGTTTTGGCGACGAGCACGAGGATACGGTTTTACGTCCCAACCCGATCGACGTGCATGTTGGCCATCAGATCCGTCAGCGCCGCACCTCGCTGGGCATTTCGCAGGAGCAATTGGGGACGGCGCTGGGCGTCAGCTTCCAGCAGGTGCAGAAATACGAGCGCGGGCTGAACCGGGTCGGGGCGTCGCGGCTGCACGACCTGATGCGCGCGCTGGACGTCCCGATCGGCTATTTCTTCGAGGCCGCTCCCGGCGGCCGCGTTGATCCGGCCGACGGCGTCCGCGGCATGAGCGAAGCGCAGCAAAATCTGGACGGCGACGTGCTGAACCGGCGCGAGACGCTCGACCTGATTCGCGCTTTTTCGCGCATCACCGACACCGGTGTGCGGCGCCACGTGCTGGAACTGGTCCGGTCCCTCGGCGCCGATCCGACCCATTGACGCAACGCAGGCACTTGCGTGTTCTCGGGCTCGTGCGTGATGCGCCCGATGGCGCGCCCTGGGCTGGCTGCACCCGCAACCGTATCCAATGTTCCATTTTTTGGAATTGAGAGCTTTAATTTATTCTCTTGTTGACGATCCTGGGTTGTGGCGTTAACGTTCCATCAACCTCGTTGAGCGCCTCGGCGCCATCGGGGGTGGAATAGGAGCGGATTGCCATGTCAGCCGATGGCGGCGAGCCCGAGATGCGGCACGGTGCAGGAACCGATGCCCGTCCCGACCGCGCCGAGAAGGAATCCCGGCCAAACCCCATCGACGTGCATGTCGGGTCGCGTATCCGGCTGCGACGTACGCTGATGGGGCTGTCGCAGGAACGCCTGGGGGAGGCGCTCGGGCTGACGTTTCAGCAGGTGCAGAAATACGAGCGCGGGGTGAACCGCGTCGGTGCATCGCGGCTGTTCGACCTGTCGCGCGTTCTCGACGTGCCGATCGCGTTTTTTTACGACGACATGCCGGAAAGCGTGGGCGGCCCACGCTCGCCCAACCGACCCGTGACCGGTTTCGGCGATCAGCAGGATGGGTTTGGCGACGACACGCTGAACCGGCGGGAGACGCTGGAACTGGTGCGCGCATATTATCGCATCACCGATGCCGGCGTGCGCAAGCGTGTGTTTGACCTGGTCAAGTCGCTGGTGCCTGACGCCGGTCAGTAGCCCGGCCGCGCCTTGCCGCCAGCACATCCGGAAATCGCAACGCCACGCCCGGGCAAGCCGATGACGCGCGCTGACGTGCGGGCGTTCCTCGAAGCATTGCAGCGCGCCAATCCCGACCCGCGTAGCGAGTTGGCCTATGCCGATCCGTTTACCTTGCTGGTGGCGGTGGTGTTGTCGGCGCAGGCCACCGATGCCTCGGTGAACAAGGCGACGCGCGGGCTGTTCGCCGAGGCGGCGACGCCGGCGGCGATGGTGGCGCTCGGGGTGGAGGGGGTGGCGAAGCACATCCGCACCATCGGGTTGTGGCAGGGCAAGGCGCGCAACGTGGTGGAACTGTCGCGGCTGTTGGTGGAGCGGCACGGCGGGCAGGTGCCGCGCGACCGCGCGGCGCTGGAGGCGCTGCCGGGCGTGGGGCGGAAAACCGCCAACGTGGTGCTGAACGTGGCCTTCGGCGAGCCGACCATGGCGGTGGACACGCATATATTCCGGCTGGGCAACCGCACCGGGATCGCGCCCGGCAAGACGCCGCGGGCGGTGGAGGATGCGCTGCTGGCGCGGGTGCCGCCGGACCTGCTGCGCGATGCGCATCACTGGCTGATCCTGCACGGGCGGTATGTATGCAAGGCGCGCAGGCCGGAGTGCTGGCGCTGCGTGGGGGCGAGGTGGTGCAAATATCCGGACAAGACAGCGGCGTAGAAAGCAAGGAAGGCCAGGGCTCTGCCCTGGACCCGCAAGGGGGCAGTGGCCCCATTGACCCCGCTAACTATTGTCCCTCAGGGGGAGGCGGTTCTCTTTGCCTGTCTGTCTTTTTGTCGACCTGCCTTTCTTTTCGTCGAAGCCCTACAGAATGAACCTCGAAAGGTCCCCCTTCTGCGCCAGCGGAGCCACCCGCTCGCGCACGTAGGCGGCGTCCACCACCACCTCCTGACCGCCGCGGTCGCTGGCCGTGAAGGAGATTTCCTCCAGCAACTTCTCCAGCACCGTGTGCAGCCGGCGGGCGCCGATGTTTTCCACACGGTCGTTGATGTCGGCCGCCAGATCGGCCAGCGCATCCACCGAGTCCTCGGTGAAAATCAACGAAACCCCTTCGGTGCCGATCAGCGCCTGATACTGCTTGATCAGCGACGCCTCCGGCTCGGTGAGGATGCGGCGCAAATCCTCGCGTGAGAGCGGTGCCAGCTCCACCCGGATGGGCAGGCGGCCCTGCAACTCCGGCAACAGGTCGGCCGGCTTGGCGAGGTGGAAGGCGCCCGAGGCGATGAACAGAATGTGATCGGTTTTGATCGGGCCGTGCTTGGTGGACACCGTGGTGCCCTCGATCAGCGGCAGCAGGTCGCGCTGTACGCCCTCACGGGATACGTCGCCGCCGCGGAAACCGCCCTCGGTGGTGCGGGCGCAGACCTTGTCGATTTCGTCGAGGAAGACGATACCGTTGTTCTCGGCGTGCGCCACCGCGTCTTTCACCAGCCGGTCGTTGTCGAGCAGCTTGTCGGCTTCCTCGCGCTCGAGCGCGCGGCGGGCGGCTTCCACCGTCATTTTGCGCGGCTGCGGCGGGCGTCCGAACATGCCCTTCATCATGTCGCCGAGATTAAGCATCTGGGCGGGCGGCATGCCGGGGATGTCGAACTGGCCGATTGGATTGGTCGGCGCCTCGGCGACCGCCACTTCGATCTCGTTTTGCTCAAGCTCGCCGTTGCGCAGCATGCGGCGGAATTTGGAGCGCGTGTCCGCCGCCGCCTTTTCGCCGCAGAGCGCGGTGATCAGGCGCTCCTCGGCGGCAAGTTCGGCCTTCGCCTGCACGCCGCGGCGGGAGGCGTCGCGCAGCATGGTGATGCTGACTTCCACCAGGTCGCGGGCGATGCTTTCCACGTCGCGGCCGACATAGCCGACCTCGGTGAACTTGGTGGCCTCCACTTTCAGGAACGGCGCCTGGGCGAGCCGGGCCAGCCGACGAGCGATCTCGGTCTTGCCGCAGCCGGTGGGGCCGATCATGAGGATGTTCTTCGGCACCACTTCCTCGCGCAGCGCCTCGGGCAGTTGCTGGCGGCGCCAACGGTTGCGCAGGGCAATCGAGACCGCCCGCTTGGCGTCGGTCTGACCGACAATGAAACGATCTAGTTCAGAAACGATTTCGCGGGGGGAGTAGGTCGGGACGTTCCATGTGGGGTCCTAGCCGATCGTCTCGACGACGACCGAATGATTTGTATAAACGCAGATGTCGCCGGCAATCTTCATGGCGCGACGGGCCACTTGTTCGGCCGACAGGTCGGGCACCTCGATCAGAGCGCGGGCCGCGGCGAGGGCGTAATTGCCGCCTGAGCCGATGGCGATGATGCCGTCTTCCGGTTCCAATACGTCGCCGTTGCCGGTGAGCGTGTAGGAGTGGTCGCGGTCGGCGACCGCCATCATGGCTTCCAGCCGGCGCAGGTAGCGATCGGTGCGCCAATCCTTGGCGAGTTCGACGCAGGCGCGTTCCAACTGGCCGGGGAAGCGTTCGAGCTTCGCTTCCAGCCGTTCCAGCAGGGTGAAGGCGTCGGCCGTGGCGCCGGCGAAGCCGGACAGGATGGTGCTGCCCGGGCCGATGCGGCGCACCTTGCGGGCGTTGCCCTTGATGACGGTCTGGCCGAGGGTGACCTGGCCGTCGCCAGCCATGGCCACCTGCGCGCCACGGCGGACGCACAATATGGTGGTGCCGTGCCAGCCGATGGGATCGTGCGGGGAGGGGATGTTCATGGCGGGCCAAATGGCGCGCCGCCACCGCCGGTGCAAGCACCCGGCCGCCCACGCAGCCCTGATCCGATCCGCATGCGTGTTCCGAGACGTTTGCCGCGCCGGCCCGATTCGGGCTAGTGCTGCGTTCATGTCCCGCAGCGCCAGCCTGACCCGGACCACGTCCGAGACCGACATCACCGTCACGCTCGACCTCGACGGCAGCGGCCGCGCCGAGATCGACTCCGGCATCGGTTTCCTGGATCACATGCTGACCGCGCTGGCGCGGCACGGCATGTTTGATCTTGCGGTGCGGGCAAAGGGCGACCTGCACATCGATTTCCATCACACCACCGAGGATGTGGGCATCGTCATCGGCCAGGCGCTGCATCGGGCGCTCGGCGACAAGCGCGGCGTCAGGCGCTTCGGCCACGCCCTGGTGCCGATGGACGAGGCGCTGGCCGAGGCGGCGGTCGATCTGTCCGGCCGGGCTTTCCTGGCCTGGGACGTGGCGTTCGTGCGCGACAAGGTGGGCAGCATGGACACCGAGTTGTTCGAGGAGTTTTTCCGCGCTCTGGCGTTCAACGGGTTGTTCACGTTGCACGTGACCCGCAAGTCCGGAAGCAATGCGCACCATGTGGCGGAAGCCTGTTTCAAGGCGGTGGCGCGGGCGTTGCGCATGGCGGTGGAAGCTGACGTTCGGGCGGCGGGCGTCGTTCCTTCGACCAAAGGTGCGCTATGAGTCGTTGGACTTTTCGCAGGGAATGGGGTGCAGGGGGCCGCTGCCCCCTGCCGGGTCCAGGGCAGAGCCCTGGCCTTTTGCTATGCTGATCTACACTGTCCACCTGCGCCCCGGCACCGCTCCCGTGCTCGTGCCTGAGGCCTTCTCCTGGCGGGCGGCGGTACTAGGCCCGCTCTGGCTGGCGGCCCATCGTGCCTGGATCGCCGCCGGGCTGGCGTTTTGCGCCGAGGTCGTGGTTGCGGCGGCCACGCAAGCGATGGTGCGGGTGGCGCTGGCGCTGGCGCTGGTCTGGCTGCTCGGTCTGTTCGGCCAGGATTTCAGGCGCTGGTCGCTGGAAAGGCGCGGTTTCGCGCTGGCGCATGTGGTGGCGGCCGCGACCGCCGACGACGCGGAGCTCCGCCTGCTCGATCAGCGGCCTGACCTGGGGCGGGAGGCGGTGGCGTGAGGGTGGCGGTGATCGACTATGGCAGCGGCAATCTGGCGTCGGCCTCGCGGGCGCTTGCGCTGGCGGCCGCCAGGGACGGGATCGACGCAACGGTGCAGGTGACCGCCGATCCGGACGCGGTGGCGCGGGCCGACCAAATCGTGCTGCCCGGCCAGGGCGCGTTCGCTGACTGCGCCGCCGGCCTGTCCGCCATCGAAGGGCTGCGCGACGCGGTGCTGGAGGAGGTAAAGCGGGGCAAACCGTTCCTGGGCATTTGCGTGGGCATGCAGCTGATGGCCGAGCGCGGGCTGGAACACGCGGTGACGCCGGGTTTCGGCTGGATCCGGGGCGAAATCACCGCCATGCATCCGCACGGCGGCCTGCGGCTGCCGCAGATGGGCTGGAACGAGCTGATGTTCGAGCCGGGTGCGCACAAGCTGCTCGAGGGGTTGGTGCCGGGCGACCATGCCTATTTCGTTCACAGCTACGCGCTGACCGGCGGCGATTCGGCGGAATGCATCGCTACCACCGAGTACGGCGGCGACGTGGTGGCGATCGTGGCGCAGGACAATCGTGCTGGCACGCAGTTCCACGTCGAGAAAAGCCAGGAGGTCGGTCTGCGCATCCTCGGCAACTTCCTCCGCTGGACTCCCTGATATGACCGGAACCGGAGATCCCCCGCGGTCCGGCTCGGAGTCCGGCATGGACGTGGTGCGGGTCGGCAGTATCAGCGACGACGACCTGGCGGCGCTGTGCGAGGCCGCCGATGCCGCGATTATCGATGGCGGCGGATTCGGCTGGGTCAATCCGCCCGGGCGGATGGCGCTGGAGCGGTATTTCAAGGGCGTGCTGCTGGTTCCCGAGCGCGAATTGTTCCTGGCCCGCTCGGACGGCATCGTCGTCGGTTCGGCGCAACTGGTGCGGCCGGCCCGCAACAATGAGGCGCAGGCTTTTGCCGCCACGCTGATGCACTCCTTCATCGCTCCTTATGCGCGCGGGCATGGCCTCGCCAAGCTGCTGACCGAGCGGGTTGAGGAGGCGGCGCGGGCGCTCGGCTACCAGGTGCTGAACCTGGATGTGCGCGAGACCCAGGAGGCGGCGATCGCGCTGTACGAGTTGCTCGGCTTCATCCGCTGGGGCATCCATCCGGCCTATGCGCGGGCCGCCGGACGCACCATCCGCGGCGTGTTTTACTTCAAGCTGCTGCAGCAAGGCGGACGGGTGGCCTGATGGGACTGACGCTGTATCCGGCCATCGACCTTAAGGACGGTGCCTGCGTGCGGCTGCGCCGCGGTGAGATGGCCGACGCCACCGTGTATTCCGACGACCCCGGCGCGCAGGCGCGGGCGTGGCAGGATGCGGGGTGCCGCTGGCTGCATGTGGTGGACCTCAACGGCGCCTTTGCTGGCAGGCCGGTGAACGCCGCGGCGGTGCGCGCCATCCTGGCAAGCGTGACCATTCCGGTGCAGCTTGGCGGCGGCATCCGCGACCTCGCCGGCATCGGGACCTGGCTGGACGCGGGGGTGCGGCGGGTGATCCTGGGCAGCGCTGCGGCCAAGAATCCGCCTTTGGTGAAGCAGGCTTGCGCGGCTCATCCGGGCCGCATCGCGGTGGGCATCGACGCGCGCGACGGGTTCGTGGCCACCGAGGGCTGGGCGGAGACGTCCAGTATGAAGGCGCTCGATCTGGCGCTGCGCTTCGAGGATGCCGGGGCGGCGGCGATCATCTACACCGATATCAGCCGCGACGGGATGCTGTCCGGGCTCAATCTGGAGCAGACCATCGACCTGGCCTCGCAGATTTCGACGCCGGTGATCGCCTCGGGCGGTGTCGGCAGCCTGGCGGATCTGGCGGCGTTGCAACGGGCGGCGCGGTTGGACGGACCCGGGGTGATCGACGGCGTGATCGTCGGGCGGGCGCTGTATGACGGACGGGTGGATTTGCGCGAGGCCCTTGCCCTGCTTGCAAGCTGACCGGATCAATCACCAAGTTGTCAGGGCGCGCGCCAGCAACGACGCTCTGCCTTGTGTGATCTCCCCTTGCATCGGCGCGTAAAAACATCGCAATAACCGGCGCTGAGGGGGTCTCACCATGCTGAAACTGCGAGTCATCCCTTGCCTGGATGTGAAAGACGGGCGGGTGGTCAAAGGTGTCAATTTTGTTTCACTGCGCGACGCGGGCGATCCCGTCGAGCAGGCGGCGATTTATGATGCCGCCGGCGCGGATGAACTTTGCTTCCTCGACATCACTGCCAGCCACGAGAACCGCGATACGATCGTGGATGTTGTCTCGCGCACGGCCGCGCGGGTGTTCCTGCCGCTGACCGTGGGCGGCGGCATCCGCTCCATCGAGGACATGCGCCGGCTGTTGCTGGCGGGCGCTGACAAATGCAGCGTCAACTCCGCCGCCGTGGCGCGCCCCGAGCTGGTGGGCGAGGCGGCGCGGAAATTTGGCAGCCAGTGCGTGGTGGTGGCGGTGGACGCCAAACAGGTCGGTCCGGGGGAGTGGCACGTGTTCACCCATGGCGGGCGGCGCGATACCGGCATCGACGCGGTGCCGTGGTGCCGCCGCGTGGTGGAACTGGGTGCCGGTGAGATCCTGCTGACCAGCATGGACCGCGATGGCACCGGCGTGGGGTTCGACCTCGATCTGTTGCGCGCGGTGTGCGGCGCGGTGTCGGTGCCCGTCATCGCTTCGGGCGGGGTCGGCACGCTGGCGCATTTCGTCGACGGTGCGCAGGCCGGTGCCACCGGGTTGTTGGCCGCGAGTGTGTTCCATTTCGGCACGTTCACCATCGCCGCGGTGAAGGCGGCGATGGCGCAAGCCGGGCTGCCGGTGCGGCTGCAGCGCGACGTGGCGCGAGCGGCCTGAGGAGCTTGCATGGCCAAACCGACGAAGAAAGACCTGGCCAAACCCGGCGGGAAGAAGAGTGGCGCACGGCAGAAGCCGTTTATCGCCAAGCCGGTGGGGGCTGCCGTGGTTCGTGGCGGGCCGCCGCTGCCGCTGGCCGTCGACGCTTCTCCGGCGGTGCTGGACCGGCTGTGGTCGGTGGTGATGAGCCGGCGGGGCGCCGATCCGGCGAAGAGTCACTCTGCCCGCCTGCTGTCGCGCGGCACCGCCAAGATAGCCCAGAAGTTCGGCGAGGAAGCGGTGGAATGCGTGATCGAGGCCGCGCTCGGCAACCGCGCGGCGCTGGTGGCCGAGAGCGCCGACGTGCTCTATCATTTGCTCGTCATCTGGGTGGATGCGGGGGTGCGGCCGGAGGAGGTGTGGTCCGAGTTGCAACGGCGCGAGGGTGTCTCCGGCGTCGACGAGAAGGCGTCGCGGGTGCGGGAACTGCCGATGGTTCTCGGATTGCCGACGAAAAAAATTCCCTGAATATCCGCGGGCGATCTTTTCGCGCGGCCAAGGTTTGCGCGGGATGCGCGGGGAGCGTAGTTTCACCGGCTCGTGACGCGCTTGCATGTGCTGTCAGTATGTGGCGCGCAGGGCGGAGGGCGAATAATGCCGGTCAAGGGCCTGGGTGAATACGACGACCAGAACGTGTTCGCGCGCATCCTGCGCGGCGAGATTCCCAGCCGGAAGGTCTATGAGGACGAGTGGGCGTTGGCCTTCCACGACATCGCGCCCCAGGCGCCGGTGCACGTGCTGGTGATCCCGAAGGGGCGCTGGGTGTCCATTGCCGATTTCACCGCGCGTGGCAGCCAGGGCGAAATCGCCGGGTTCTGGCGTGCAGTGGGGGCGGCGGCGCGGCAGCTCAGCCTTGAGGAGCCGGGCTATCGGGTGCTGACCAATATGGGCGTGCATGCCCACCAGGAGGTGCCACATTTCCACGTCCATATCTTCGGCGGCGGGCCGCTTGGGAGGATGCTGGAGCGTTCTGTCCTGGGCGGGTGACATGCGCGCCGCGGATGGGGGCGCGCTGCCGGTGGAGCCTTTCCCGTCATCGGGGTGGTCATGCGGGGCGGCGGCGGCGCGATGAGGACGGCATGGACATGGAAGCGGCGGACCTGCGCGATGGTGGACGGCTGAAGGACATACACGCGTTCATTGACGGCCTCTCCGATCGCGACCTCCACACCAAGCGTGTGGACTCGCTGGCCGCGGCCACACTCAGCGTCATGACCGGGGCGTCGCTGGCGGTGGCGATGATCGGGCAGGCATGGGCGCAGGCACGCGGCCTGCTGACCAAGCACGCGATCAAGCAAGTCGACCGGTTGCTCAGCAACAAAGCCATCGACGTCCGGGATAGCTTCGCCCGCTGGGTGCCGCATCTGATTGGCACACGCAAAGAGATCGTCGTTGCCATGGACTGGACCGAGTTTGACGGCGACGACCAGGCCACCCTCGCGCTCAATCTCGTGACCGACCATGGCCGGGCGATGCCACTGTTGTGGCTGTCGGTGTGGAAGGACGAGTTGAAGGATCAGCGCAACGGCTTCGAGGATGCGTGTCTGCTGCGATTGTCACAGGTCGTCCCGCCCGGCTGCCGTGTCACCATCCTGGCCGACCGTGGCCTCGGCGATCACAGGCTGTTCGCCTATCTCGCTGATCCGGCTTCGGCTATGTCATCCGCTTTCGCGGCAACATCCGCGTCACTGATGCCTCCGGCGAGACGCGGACCGCCGCCGAATGGGCCGGCAAATCGGGTCGGGCGCGCAAGCTGCGCGCCGCTCGCGTCACGGCGGCGCATGCCTATCAGGTGGGTGCCGTCGTCTGTGTGAACGCACGTGATATGAAGGAGCCGTGGTGCCTCGCGGCCAGCGACGCCGAGGCGCCCGCCGGGACGCTGATTGCGCAATACGCACGGCGCTGGACCATCGAGCCCAGCGTCCGAGATACCAAGGATCTGCGTTTCGGCATGGGAATGGCCGAGCTCCGCATCGCCGAGCCAGAGCGGCGGGATCGGCTGCTGCTGATCAATGCCTTCGCCATGGCGTTGCTCACCATGCTCGGGGCGGCCGGAGAAAGTCTGGGAATGGACCGACACCTCAAGTCCAACACGTCGAAGACGCGCACCCACTCGCTGCTCCGGCAGCGATGCATGCTCGATGAGCCGATCCCGAACATGCCGGAGCACCGCCTTCTGCCGCTGATGCAGAGGTTCGCCGAAATGCTGGCGCAATGCGGGCCGTTGTGCGGTTTATTCTCGGAAACGAAATGAGGGGATGAGTGAGGGGCGCGTGCTGTCGTGCTGTCGAAGAACTGGACCAAATGTGCCGTCTGGCCGCATTCCGCCAGCAACTGGAAGAATGCCTCGGATACACCGGAGCGATTGAGCTGCCAGAACCGCTTCCATACGCTGTTCCATTTGCCAAATTCGTAGGGGAGTGCGCGCCAGGTTATGCTGTGTACCGTGAAGTAGTAGAGAGCTTCCAGAAATTCACGGTCGTCATGCCCAGGCTCTCCCCGGCTCGATTGCGCCGCATTAAACACGTCCAGCACGATCGCCCAATCGCGCTCCGTCATCCCCGTCAGCATGCCCGGCTCCCTGATGCCGGTCACGCAGTGATTCGAGCAAAGCCCGCTGCGGGAATCCGTCATAAACGCATGTTAGGAATTCCGTCCACACAGCCTAGCAGCCTGTCGGAATTAAGCTTTTCGAGCAATTTTTCTGCGTGCCATCGTGCTCCATCGAGAAAGACGACGTATTTGTTGGTAGAAGAGTGACAGAAAATTGCCCAATAGCGCCATTTTCGCTTAAGTGCGACAGGTTGCGAGAGAATGTAATCATCTCCCTGCCCGAAGGCGATGACGACCAATCTGCCACCGAACCGATCGACGATCTCGCCGAACGCCTGCGCGCCGAAGGCCTTGGCGAAGGCACCCAGGGCGGGGCCACGCCGGCTGACGATGTGCTTAAATGTTCGCAGGTTTTGTAAAGGCAGGTCCACGGCAGAGCCCTGGCCTTCCTCGCTTTCCCCAATTGCCGCGGCGTTCCCGCACCCTATCTTGAATGCTGGATCGAGAGGTGGAGATGCAATGGCTGGTATTCTGGAAGGAGGGGTCGCGGCGATGCTGTCAGGACTAGTGCTGTTCGGCTGCTCGGCGGTGGGACTCCGCGAGGGCACCGAGGAGCCGCGTTATACGGTGTTGGCTGCACCGAACAGCCTGGAGATCCGGCAATACGGACCGCGCATCGCCGCCGAGACTTCCATCGTCGGCGACGACAAATCGGCGGCCCTCAACGAGGGCTTCCGCCGCCTCGCCGGCTATATTTTCGGCGCCAACCGGGCGAAGACAAAAATCGAGATGACGGTGCCGGTGGCGCAGCAGAAAAACGAAACCATCGCCATGACCGCTCCGGTCGGGCAGGCTCGCGGTGCTGACGGAACATGGGTCGTCCGTTTCTTCATGCCGGCGGAATGGACCCTGGAGACTCTGCCGGTGCCCGAAAATCCCGCCGTGGTGTTGGTTCAGGTGCCCGGCGAAACCATGGCGGTGCTGCGTTTCACCGGCCTGCGCGGCGAAGCCACCATCGCCGCCCGGCAGACAGAACTGCTGCAACGCCTGGACACCACCGCCTGGAAGCCGATGGGCAACCCGATCGCTTGGTTCTACGACCCGCCCTGGACCATCCCCTTCCTGCGTCGAAACGAGGTGGCGGTGCCGGTGGCACCGCGCTGAACGGTCAGTAGGGAACGCCTGCGGCAGGAGCAAAGCGCGCTCAGGTCGTGCACCGGATTCGGCGCATCACCACCATTTGACAGGCTTCGGCTCGCGCTTGGTGGCGACCTGGCCGGCATCGCGCCTGGGTCGTCCACGCGGCCGTTTCACTTTCATGACCTCGCCGGCATCAAACAGCGTCCGCGCCGCACTGCGCGGCCTGCCCGCGGTTGCCGGCGGCCGCTCCGGTGCGGCGATCAGCGCTTGTTCGGCGGCAAGCCGCGCGGCCCGCTCCGCCTCGAGTTCGGCGGCCATGGCCGCACGGTCGGCCTCTGCCTGGCGTGCCCCGTCGAGCGCTTCCCGGCCGGTCATTTCGGCATGCGCCAATTGCGTCTGCAGCCGCTTGATGACCGATTGCGCTTCCGCCAAGGCACGATCCACGCGTTGCCGGGCTGCTTGCTCCGCTGCCAGCGCGGCTTCGGCGTTCGCCAGGCGGTTGACCGGTGGTGCGGCGCTTGTGGCCGGCCGGTGCGCCGACCCGACCCCGGTTCCCGGTTGGGCCAGAACCACCGTCACGTCGCCGTCGCGCGCAAAGCGACGGCGCATCGGACCATGCCGCCCGTCACCTGGCCCGTTCTGAGCAGCCGGCTGCCGATGTGTCACCCTGTCGTCATGTCCCATCGCGCGGTCGGCGCCGAGGGCGCGGCGGGCCCATAGTTCGGCATCACGAAGCGACGGCGACTCTGACGAGGCCACAGTCTCGGGCTGACGGTCAGGGTTATTGTTGTCGAGAAGGTCGGCGGGATGACGCACAGGTCGAGTCCAATCAGGCCATCAATGCCACGGAGCGGTGAAACGCTGCTCAGATGACGTTGTTAGACGGACTGCCACGTGGTGACAAGTCAATGCAGGGTTTCAAATCAATAAGGCGCGCGATGGTGTGTGGCGCGCCACACATGGATGGCCTGTTGCGGCTGGACGGCAGAGCGGAATTGACTGCAACGCCGTCCTGACGCACGGGAAGGGGTGACGAGCCATGATCGCAAATCGGCGCTGTTGCCCACCGGTGAAGCTGAAGCCAGGGAGGGATCGCCGCCTGTCCGTGCTGCAGGCCAAAGTGACGGGTTCCTGAGGGACCTGCTCGTCGCGCCATGATAAGGACAGTAGCGATGGACGTGCACAGCGGGACTATCGGCGGATCAGCGACCGATCACATCGCCCCCATCTCGTGGCAGATCTGGGATGCAAAGTACCGCTTGAAAACGCTGGACGGCGTGCCCGTCGATGTCACCATCGAAGATACTTGGCGCCGCGTTGCCCGCGCGCTGGCCGCGCCGGAAGCGAACCCGGCTGACTGGGAGCAACCCTTCTACGAGGCATTGGCGGATTTTCGCTTCCTGCCGGCCGGGCGCATTCTGTCGGGCGCGGGCGCGGACCGGCGCGTTACGCTGTTCAACTGTTTCGTCATGGGCGACATCGAGGACGACCTCGCCAGCATCTTCACCCATCTGCGCGAAGCGGCGCTGACGATGCAGCAGGGCGGCGGCATCGGTTATGATTTCTCTTCGCTGCGGCCGAACGGCGCGCCGGTCCGCGGCGTCGGTGCCGACGCCTCGGGGCCGCTGTCGTTCATGGATGTCTGGGATGCCATGTGCCGCACCATCATGTCGGCCGGCGCTCGCCGCGGCGCGATGATGGCAACCATGCGTTGCGACCACCCCGACATCGAGTCCTTCATCGACGCCAAGCGCGCGCCCGGGCGGTTGCGCAACTTCAATCTTTCCGTCCTCGTCACCGACGCTTTCATGACAGCGCTGGAGGCCGACGCGGACTGGCCGCTGGTATTTGCGGGAAAAACCTACCACACTGTACGCGCGCGCACCCTGTGGGACCGCATCACCCGCGCCACATACGATTACGCCGAGCCGGGCGTGATCTTCATCGACCGCATCAATGCCCGCAACAACCTAGCGTATTGCGAAACGATCCACTCAACCAATCCGTGTGGCGAGCAGCCCTTGCCGCCGTATGGCGCATGCCTGCTCGGCTCGATCAACCTGGCCGAACTGGTGCGTGACGCCTTCACCCCGGATGCCCATGTCGATGCGACCGAACTCGCCGAGTTGGTGGGCCTCGCCGTACGAATGATGGATAATACGATCGACGTATCCGGATTCCCGCTCGACGCACAGCGGTGGGAAGCACTGGCGAAGCGCCGGATCGGCCTCGGCATGACTGGACTGGCCGATGCGCTGATCATGTGCGGCCTGCGCTATGGCTCGCCGGCGGCGGCAGAGCGGGCCGCCGACTGGGCCCACCAGATCGAGCGCGCCGCCTATGTGACATCTGCGCGATTGGCGCACGAAAAAGGCGCGTTCCCGCTATTCGACCGGAATGCCTATCTCGCCGGCGAAACCGTTCGCGGCCTGGACGAGGATGTGCGCGACCTGATCGCCCGGCACGGCATCCGCAACGCCCTGCTCACCTCGGTGGCACCGACCGGGACGATTTCATTGGTCGCCGACAACGTCTCCAGCGGCATTGAGCCGGTGTTTGCGCTGGCCTACACGCGCAAGGTGCTGCAACCGGACGGCTCGAAGCGCGAGGAGGAGGTGTCCGACCACACATTGCGCTTGTTCCGGGCGCAATTTGGCGCAGATGCGCCATTGCCCGACTATTTCGTCACCGTGCAGGATCTGTCGCCCGCCGATCACGTGCGCATGCAGGCGGCGGTGCAGCGGCATGTCGACAGCGCCATTTCAAAGACCGTCAACGTGCCTGAAACCATCAGCTTCGAGGCCTTTCAGGGCGTCTATCTCGACGCCTATCGCAGCGGCTGCAAAGGCTGCACCACCTATCGCCCGAACAGCGTCACCGGTTCCGTGCTGGAGGCGGCGACGCCGGTGGCACCGGCCGTCCCTGCGCTGCCCAGCGAGCTGATGCGGCGCACCGAGAAGCTGACCGGCGCCACCTATAAGCTGCGCTGGCCGGATGCCGAGCACGCGATGTACGTGACCATCAACGACATCGAACAGGAGGGCGTCCGGCGGCCATTTGAGGTGTTCGTCAATTCGAAGAACCTGGAACACTATGCCTGGGTGGTGGCGCTGACCCGCATGATCAGCGCGGTGTTCCGCCGTGGCGGCGAGGTGGCCTTCGTCGCCGAGGAACTCAAGCAGGTGTTCGACCCGCGCGGCGGGCAGTGGAGCAACGGCCGCTACGTGCCATCGCTGGTCGCCGCCATCGGCGATGTCATCGAACGCCACATGGTCAATACCGGGTTCCTCAGCGGTCCGGAAACACTGCCCGGCGCCGCCGCGCACCATGGGCACGCGCATGCCACCGCCGGATCACTCGGGCCGCTCTGCCCGAAATGCAGCCAGCCCGGCCTGGTCAGGGAAGCGGGCTGCCTGAGCTGCGTGCATTGCGGCTGGTCCAAGTGCGGCTAAGCCTGGGCTGGGCGCTTGTTTGTCTGCTGACCGCCTGCCTGTTTGCGGTCCGCGCCGATGCCAGCTGTCAGGTGGAGAAACGCGCCGCCGTGCCGGTGCGCGTGGCCGAGGGCGTGGCCGTGGTCAACGTCGCCATCAACGGCACATCCGTGCCGATGATCCTGGACACCGGCGCCGACAAGACGGCGCTGACGGTGGCGACGGTGGAAACGCTGCAGCTTCCGTTCGACGAGTGGGTGTCGACCCTGTCGCGCGGGGCAGGTGGCCGCCTGCAAAAATACCGCAACGTTTCGCCGGCCTCGATGCTGCTTGGCGGCGTTGCGCTGAAGCGGCGCGGGGTTGTTTCGAAGCCCAGCCTGGCCGTTATTGCCGGCATCGGCAGCGGCCGGGAGGACGGAACTCCTGGGCGAGGATCTGCTGTCCCTGTTCGATCTCGATCTCGATCTCCGCGCGCAAACGCTGACGCTGTTTGCCGTGCAGGGCTGCGCCGGGCGGTTCATCCCGTGGCAGGAGCCCTACGACGCGGTTGCGGTCCAGCTCGGCATGCGCTCGCGCAGCATGCCGCTGGTGCCGGTGCAGCTTGACCATCATCCGCTTGTCGCGTTGCTCGATACGGGCGCGTCGGTTTCGTTCCTCAACCTGCGCGGCATGCGCCAGCTGGGCCTGACGCCGGCGATGCAGAACGGCGACCAGGGGATCGCGGCGTCCGCGGTCGGGGGCAGGATGGAAACCCGATTGCATCGTTTCGCAGAGATGCAAATCGGTTCGCTGGTCGTGCATGACCCGACGTTGCTGACGGCACCGGTGCCGACGTTGATTTTTGACATGCTTCTGGGGGTTGATTTCTGGGCCGTGCGGCGGTTGTGGATATCTTATGCAACCAGCCAAATCTTTATTGCCACACAATGATGCCTTGGCTCTGCCCTGGTGCCCATTTACTTAAGTCGCGGGGTCCAGGGGTCCACTGACCCCTGGCGGGTCCAGGGCAGAGCCCTGGCCTTACTTGCTTTGCCGGCATCACCCCCGAGGGTGTGTCCGCCGCCAGACCTCCAGCAGCCCCGCCTCATCCACCGAGGTATAGCGTTGCGTCGTTGACAGGCTGGCGTGTCCCAGAAGGTCCTGGATGGCCCGCAGATCGGCCCCGCCCGCCAGCAGATGGGTGGCGAAGGAGTGCCGCAGCGCGTGTGGCGTGGCATGCTCGGGCAGGCCGTTATGGTGGCGGAAGGCGCGCATCGTTCGTTGCGCCACCCCCGGGTTCAGCCGCGCCCCGCGGGCGCCGGTGAACAGCGGCGCCTCGGGCGCGGGGGCCGGGTGGTGGCGCAGCCAGGCGGCCACCGCCGCGCGCACCACCGGCAGCACCGGCACGATCCGTTCCTTCGACCCCTTGCCCACCACCCGCAACATCGCCGCCCCGCCGGGCAGCGGCGCCGAACGCACATCGAGGGCAATCGCCTCGGAGATGCGCAAGCCGCAGCCATAGAGAAGAGAAAACAACGCGACATCACGCGCCTGAATCGCGGCGCTGTCTGATTCCGCGTCGATCTCCTCCGCCACCGCCCGCGCTTGCGGCGGCGTCAAGGCCCGAGGTAATGGCCGTCGTGCCTTCGGGGTGTCGAGCAGGCGAAGCTGCGGGTTGGCCACGCCGTGCCGCCGTGCCAGAAACCGGAAAAAACTGCGCACCGCCGACAGATGCCGCGCCCGGGTCGCCGCCCCCGCGCCCTCGCCCGCCTCGTGCGCCAGCCAGCCGCGGAAATCGGCCAGGCGCAGCCCGGCCAGCGCCGCCAGGTCCGGTTCGCCGCCCAGATGCAAGGTCAGAAACCCAAGAAAGCCGGCGGTGTCGCGCCCATAGGCCTCGACGGTCAGCGGCGAGGCCCGCCGCTCATGCGCCAGCCAGGCGAGAAAATCCGTCCGGGCGGCCGCGGCAAGGGTCATCGCCCCAGCGCGGCGGCCACCGCCCGGCCGAGAAACGCCAGCGCTCCCGCGCCTTGCGCCGGGTCCAGCATCCAGTGCTCGCGTGCCGACAGCGCCAGTAGCGCCGGCGGGTCGCCTGGAATGCGCACCAGCGCGTCGTGCCGCGCCAATGAAGCCGCTTCCCCATGCAGCAGGCCTGGGTCGGCGGCGTCGCTGCGGTGCGCCACCGTCCGCCCGCCGAGCAGCCGCGCCACCGTACCGGGCGGCAGTTTGCGTGCCCCGAGCAGCGGGGTCTCGGCGCACAGCGCGGCGGCGTCCACCGCCAGCAGGGCCGGGAAGGCGACCGCCACGCACTCGGCGACATCCTCGGTGCCGATGAGCGCCAGCACCGCCTCGTGCACCCGCGCGGTCATGCCCGCGGCGGCCCGCCCGGCCGCCAGCACGCCGTCGGCCCGCTCGGCCATGGCCGCGGCATGCGCCCGTACGGTCCGCACCATGGCCGCCATATGGTCGGCCAATACCTCGCCATGCACGCGCAGCGGCGGCGCGAGCACGTGATATAGCTCCGGCCGCTCGGCCAGGAAGCGCGGATGGGCGCGCAGGAAGGCGGCGACTGCATCGGGATCGACCGGCACGCCCGCCGGCGCCGCCTCGGCCATCAGATCGCGACCGTCTCGACGATCTGCTGGCCGGTCTTCGCCCAGTCGGCCAGGAACCCCGCCAGCCCTTTGTCCGTCAGCGGGTGGTTGTACAGGGATCGGAGCACCGAAGGCGGCAGGGTGGCCACGTGGGCGCCCAGCTTGGCGGCCTCGATCACATGGATCGGGTGGCGGACGCTGGCCACCAGCACCTCGGTCTGCAGCGCCGGATAGTTGCGGTAGATCTGCACGATATCGGCAATCAGCGTCATGCCGTCCTGGCCGACATCGTCCAGCCGGCCGACGAACGGGCTGACGAAGGTGGCGCCCGCCTTGGCCGCCAGCAGCGCCTGGGCGGCCGAGAAGCACAGGGTCACGTTGGTCATCACCCCCTGCTCGGACAGGGCCCGGCAGGCGCGCAGCCCGTCCGGCGTCAGCGGCAGCTTCACCGCCACGTTGGGGGCGATGCGTCGCAGCACGTCGGCTTCCCGCAGGATCTGGGTATACTCGGTCGCGGCCACTTCAGCGCTCACCGGCCCCTGGACCACCTCACAGATTTCCGCCACCACCTCCAGAATGCGGCGGCCGGATTTGGCGATCAGCGAGGGGTTGGTGGTCACCCCGTCCAGCAGGCCGGACGCGGCCAGCGCCTTGATTTCAGAGATATCCGCGGTATCGACGAAGAACTTCATCAGAGTCGTCCCATGCTGGGGTCTGTCGCGACGCGCCCAAATCGGGCACAGCATAGCGGATGGCGGGCACTCACCGAAAGCGCAGCCAGGACCGGCTGTTCGACGACCGCGCGCCGGCCCCGCCTCTGCCACCGGCAAGGGTGCCGGTGCTGCTGCCGTTTCCCTTCCCCGGCCCGTTCGACTACCGCGTGCCGCCGGGCATGCAGGTGGCGCCGGGCGATGTGGTGCTGGTGCCGCTCAACCGGCGCGAGGAAGTCGGCGTGGTCTGGGACGGCCCGCCCGATGCGGCGGTGGGCGACAACCGCCTCCGGCTGATGTCAGGCCGGTTCGACGGCGCGCGCATGCGCGCGGATGTGCGCCGGCTGGTGGACTGGATCGCCGCCTATACGCTGGCGCCGCCGGGCGAGGTTCTGGCAATGGCGCTGCGGGTGAACGCATTGCGCGCCGAGACGCCCGCCACCGGCTGGCGCCGCGCCGACCCGTTGCCGGAGACCCGTCTCACCGAAGCGCGCAAGACCGTGCTGGCGGCGCTGGCGGACGGGCAGCCGCGATCCGGCGCCGATATCGCCCGCGCGGCCGGCGTTTCGCCCGGCGTGTTGCGCGCCATGGCCGACGCCGGGCTGCTGGTGCCGGCGGCGCTGCCGCTCCGCCCGCTTTTCGGCCGCCCCAACCCTGAGCACCCCGGCCCGACCCTCTCGCCCGATCAGGAATCCGCCGCGGCGGCGCTGCGCGAGGCCATCCGGGCGGGCGGGTTTTCGGTGACCCTTCTCGACGGCGTCACCGGCTCGGGGAAAACCGAAGTCTATCTGGAAGCGGTGGCCCAGACCCTGCGGGCCGGCCGCCAAACGCTGGTGCTGTTGCCCGAAATCGCGCTGTCCGCTCAGTGGCTGGACCGGTTTTCCCACCGGTTCGGGGTGGCGCCGGCGGTGTGGCATTCTGATCTGTCCTCTCGCGTGCGGCGCACCACTTGGCGCTCGGTGGATGACGGTGCGGCACAGGTGGTGGTGGGCGCCCGCTCGGCGCTGTTCTTGCCTTTTCCCGACCTTGGCCTGGTCGTCATCGACGAGGAGCACGAAACCGCCTTCAAGCAGGAAGACGGCGTGGTCTACCACGCCCGCGACATGGCGGTGGTGCGTGCCCGGTTGTGCGGCGCGGCCGCGGTGCTGGTCTCGGCCACGCCCAGCCTGGAGACGCTGGCGAACGTGGAGTCCGGCCGCTACCGCCGGCTGCACCTGCCCGACCGGCACGGCGGCGCCCTGATGCCGGAGATCGGCCTGGTCGACCTGCGGGTCACCCCGCCGGAGCGCGGCCGTTTCCTCGCCCCGCCGGTGGTGGACGCGGTGCGGGCGGCGTTTGCCCGCGGCGAGCAGGCCATGCTGTTCCTCAACCGCCGCGGCTATGCGCCGCTGACCCTGTGCCGCGCCTGCGGCCACCGCATGCAATGCCCGAACTGCACCGCGTGGCTGGTCGAGCACCGTGCCCGCCGCGAGCTGCAATGCCACCATTGCGGCCATGCGGTGCCGATCCCGCCCGCCTGTCCCTCCTGCGGCGCCGAGCACAGCCTGACCCCGGTCGGCCCCGGCGTGGAGCGCATCACCGAAGAGGCGCAGGCGCTGTTCCCCGAGGCGCGGCTGCTGGTCATGGCCTCCGACACGCTGCCCGGGCCGCACGCCAGCGCGGAGGCGGCGCGGTCGATTTCGGCGCGCGAAGTGGACCTGATTATCGGCACTCAGATCGTCGCCAAGGGCTGGCATTTTCCGCATTTGACCCTGGTCGGCGTGGTGGACGCCGATCTGGGGCTGGCCGGCGGCGATTTAAGGGCGGGCGAGCGCACGGTGCAATTGCTGCACCAGGTGTCCGGCCGCGCCGGCCGCGCCGAGGCGCCGGGGCTTGTGCTGCTGCAAACCTTCTCCCCCGAGCACCCGGTGATGCAGGCGCTGCGCTCCGGCCGGCTGGAGGAGTTCATGGCGCGCGAGGCGGCGCAGCGGCGGCCCGGCAACTGGCCGCCCTTCGGGCGTCTGGCCGCGTTGATCGTCTCGGCCGACACCGCCGAGGCGGCCGACGCCGCGGCCCGCGACCTCGGCCGTGCGGCGCCGCACGGGGATGGCATTTTGGTCCTTGGCCCGGCGCCGGCCCCGCTGTCGATCCTGCGCGGGCGGCACCGGCGGCGGCTGCTGCTGAAAACACGGCGCGACATCGCGGTGCAGCCGCTGCTGCGCACCTGGTTAGATTCGGTGCCGGTGCGGGGCAACGTGCGGGTGGACGTGGATGTCGATCCGGTGAGTTTCCTTTAGCGTTCATTGGGTAAAGAAAGGTAAGGCCAAGGCTCTGCCCTGGACCCGCCCCAGCGCGCAGCGCGCCTCTCGGCGCGACGGGCCGAGAGGCCACTTGACCCCATTCATTAGGAAAGTCATGGGTTCCAAGGGCCTAAGGCCCTTGGTGGGTCCAGGGCAAAGCCCTGGCGGAGTTCGGGGCGAAGCCCCGATAGGATTATCCTTCCAGCCGCCGCAGCTTCCGCGCACGTGTTGCGCCTGTCCCAAACCCCATGCTAGAGGCCAATCGCCGCGTGTGGAAACGCACCGGCCCCTGTCCCCGGCCGCGCTCGCGGCCCCAGCAGACGGAACCGCAGCATTGGCGTCTGGCGGCAAATCCACCAAGACCGGCGGCGCGCTCGCCGGCCGGTACGCAACCGCGCTGTATGCGCACGCAGAAGATCAACAGGCCCTCGACGCCACCATCGAACAGGTGGAAGCGCTTGGGCGTCTGATCGACGAAGTCGACGATCTGCGCGCCGTGCTCGACTCGCCGTTGATCGACGTGAACACCTCGGGCCGCGCCGTGCGCGAGGTGTTGGAACGTCAAGGCTTCGGCAGGATCGTGCAGGATTTCGTCAGCGTGGTGGTGGCCAACCGGCGCGCCCGCGCGTTGCGCAGCATCATCGCCGCCTTCTCCACCCTGGTCGCCGACAAGCGCGGGGTGGTGGTGGCGGAGGTCGAAACCGCCCATCCGCTCACCGACCTGCAGGAACAGCAACTGCGGGCAAGACTGATCGAGGCCGGCTACGGCCGCGTGAATATCGTCAAGAGGGTCGATCCCTCGCTCCTGGGTGGCCTGGTCGTCAAGGTCGGTGCCCGCCTCTATGACACCTCGTTGAAGTCCCGGCTGCAACGCTTGCAGTACGCCATGAAGGGAGCCGCCTGAGATGCAGATCCGCCCCGCCGAAATCTCGGAAATTCTCAAGAAGCAAATCGCTTCGTTCGATGCCGAGGCGAATGTTGCCGAGACCGGCCAGGTGCTGAGCGTGGGCGACGGCATCGCCCGCATCTTCGGGCTGCAGAACGTTATGTCCGGCGAACTGGTCGAGTTTCCCTCGGCCGGGCTGCGCGGCATGGCGCTGAACCTGGAAACCGACAATGTCGGCGTGGTGATCTTCGGCGAGGACCGCGAAATCCGCGAGGGTGACACGGTCAGCCGCACCGGCCGCATCGTCGACGTGCCGGTGGGTCTCGGCCTGCTTGGCCGGGTGGTCGATGCGCTCGGCAACCCGATCGACGGCAAAGGCCCTATCGCCAGCACCGAGCGCCGCCCGGTCGAGGTGAAGGCCCCCGGCATCATTCCGCGCAAGTCGGTGCACGAGCCGGTGCAGACCGGCATCAAGGCGATCGACAGCCTGATCCCGATCGGCCGTGGCCAGCGCGAGCTGATCATCGGCGACCGCCAGACCGGCAAGACCGCGGTGATCGTCGACACCATCCTCAACCAGAAGGCGATCAACGCCGGCGACGACGAGAGTAAGAAGCTCTATTGCATCTACGTCGCGGTCGGCCAGAAGCGCTCCACCGTCGCCCAGCTCGTGCGGACGCTGGAAGAAAACGGCGCCCTGGAATACTCCATCGTCGTCGCCGCCACCGCCTCCGAGGCCGCGCCGCTGCAGTTCCTCGCCCCCTACACCGGCGCCACCATGGGCGAATTCTTCCGCGACAGCGGCAAGCACGCGGTGATCTTCTACGACGACCTGTCCAAGCAGGCCGTCGCCTATCGCCAGATGTCGCTGCTGCTGCGCCGTCCGCCGGGCCGCGAGGCGTATCCGGGCGACGTGTTCTACCTGCACTCCCGCCTGCTGGAGCGCGCGGCGAAAATGAGCGACGCGCATGGCGCCGGCAGCCTCACCGCCCTGCCAGTGATCGAGACCCAGGCCGGCGACGTGTCGGCCTATATTCCCACCAACGTGATTTCGATCACCGACGGCCAGATCTTTCTGGAGACCGAGTTGTTCTTCAAGGGCATCCGCCCGGCGGTGAATGTCGGCATTTCGGTTTCGCGCGTTGGCTCGGCGGCGCAGATCAAGGCGATGAAGCAGGTCGCCGGGCGCATCAAGCTGGAACTCGCTCAGTACCCGCGAAATGGCGGCCTTCGCGCAGTTCGCCTCCGACCTCGATGCCTCCACCCAGAAACTGCTCGCCCGCGGCGCCCGGCTGACCGAGCTGCTGAAGCAGCCGCAGTTCAAGCCGGTGCCGGTCGAGGAGCAGGTGGTGGCGATTTTCGCCGGCACGCGTGGTTATCTCGATAGCATTCCGGTGGCCAAGATCGGTGCCTTCGAGCGCCAGCTGCTGGTCGATCTGCGGGCGCGCGCGCCGGGCATCCTGGAGGCGATCCGCACCGAGCGCGAGATCAAGCCGGAGACCGACAAAAAGCTGGTCGCCTTCCTGGACGGCTTCGTCAAGAGCTTCGTCTGATCCCGTCCGTCAGGTAATCCCCCCATGCCCAGCCTGAAGGCACTGCGCGGCCGCATCGCCAGCGTGAAGTCAACGCAGAAAATCACCTCGGCCATGAAGATGGTCGCGGCGTCGAAGTTGCGCCGCGCCCAGACCCAGGCGGACGCGGCGCGGCCCTATGCCCAGCGCATGGAGCGCATGCTGACCACGCTCGCCGCCAGCATGGCCGGCAAGTCCAGCGCGCCGCCGCTGCTCGCGGGCACCGGGCGCGACCAGGTGCACCTGCTGATTCCGGTGACCGGAGACCGCGGCCTGGCCGGCGCGTTCAATTCCAATATCGGCCGGCTGACCCGCAACATCGCCCGCCGGCTGGAGGGCGAGGGTAAAACGGTCAAGATCTTCGCCATCGGCCGCAAGGGGCGCGACTACCTGCGGCGCGAATTCCCCGCCAGCATGGTGGGCGACGTGAACTATGTCGGCCGCAAGACGCTGGAGTTCGCCGACGCGCAGGCGGTCGCCAACCGCGTGGTCGCGATGCTCGAGGCCGGCGAGTTCGATGTCTGCACGGTGATTTACAACCGCTTCCAGTCGATCATCGCCCAGGTGCCGACCGAGATGCAGATGATCCCGCTGCCGGTGGCCGCCGCGGCCGCCGATGCAAAGGCGGAGGAACGCCCCATTTACGATTTCGAGCCGGACGAGGACGCCATCCTGGCCAAGCTGCTGCCGCAGAACCTTGCGGTGCAGATCTTCCGCGCCCAGCTGGAAAATGCCGTGGGATTCTATGGCTCGCAGATGACGGCGATGGACAACGCGACCCGCAACGCCGGCGACATGATCAAGCGGCTGACGCTGAATTACAACCGCGCCCGCCAGGCGAATATCACCAGGGAACTGATCGAGATCATCTCCGGCGCCGAAGCCGTCTGAAGATCTTGGCACGAGACAGGAGTCGAGAATGGCCAGCAACAATGTCGGGCGCGTCACGCAGGTTCTGGGCGCCGTGGTGGACGTGCAGTTCGACGGCGAGTTGCCGTTCATCCTGAACGCCCTGAGCACCAGGATCGGCGAGCGCCCCCTGATTCTGGAAGTGGCGCAGGAGCTCGGCGAGAAGACCGTCCGCACCGTCGCCATGGACAGCACCGACGGGCTGGTGCGCGGTCAGGAACGTCACCGACACCGGCGCCCCGATCAGCGTGCCGGTCGGCCCCGGCACCTTGGGCCGCATCATCAACGTCATCGGCGACCCGATCGACGAGCGCGGCGCGGTCCCCTACGCCAAGCGCTACCCGATCCACCGCTCGGCGCCGAGCTTCGAGGATCAGGCCGCCGCGGCGGAAATCCTGGTCACCGGCATCAAGGTGGTGGACCTGCTCGCACCCTACCTGAAGGGCGGCAAGGTCGGGTTGTTCGGCGGCGCCGGGGTGGGCAAGACCGTGCTCATCCAGGAGCTGATCAACAACATCGCCAAGGCGCATGGCGGCGTGTCGGTGTTCGCCGGCGTGGGTGAGCGCACCCGCGAAGGCAACGACCTGTACCACGAAATGATCGACGCCGGCGTGATCAAGCTTGGCGAAGGCACCACAGAGGGCAGCAAGGTGGCACTGGTCTACGGCCAGATGAACGAGCCGCCCGGCGCCCGCCAGCGCGTGGCCCTGTCCGGCCTGTCGGTCGCCGAATATTTCCGCGACGAGGAAGGCCAGGACGTTCTGTTCTTCGTCGACAACATCTTCCGCTTCACCCAGGCGGGCGCGGAAGTGTCCGCCCTGCTCGGCCGCATTCCCTCGGCGGTGGGCTATCAGCCGACACTGGCCACCGACATGGGCGAACTGCAGGAGCGGATCACCTCGACCAAGAAGGGCTCGATCACCTCGGTGCAGGCCATTTACGTGCCCGCGGACGACCTGACCGACCCCGCGCCTGCCACCTCGTTCGCTCACCTCGACGCCACCACCGTGCTCAGCCGTCAGATTGCCGAGCTTGGCATCTACCCGGCGGTGGACCCGCTGGACTCCACCTCGCGCTCGCTCGACCCGCGCATCGTCGGCGACGAGCACTACACGGTGGCCCGCGAAGTGCAGCGCATTCTGCAGACCTACAAGTCGCTGCAGGACATCATCGCCATCCTGGGCATGGACGAACTGTCCGAGGACGACAAGCTGGTGGTGGCGCGCGCCCGCAAGCTGCAGCGCTTCCTGAGCCAGCCCTTCCACGTGGCCGAGGTGTTCACCGGCTTCCCCGGCGTGTTCGTGCCGATCGCCGACACCGTGCGCAGCTTCAAGGCGATCGTGGCCGGCGAATACGACCACCTGCCCGAGGCCGCCTTCTACATGGTCGGCACCATCGAGGATGCGGTGGCCAAGGCTGAATCCCTCAAGACCGCGGCCTGAGCGGGGCGGCGCGGAGCATGCCGATCGATCTGGAGATCGTGAGCCCGGAGAAGCTGCTGCTGTCCCGGCCCGTGGACATGGTGGTCATCCCCGCCGCCGAGGGTGACATGGGCGTGCTGCTCAACCATGCGCCCTTCGTCGTGCAATTGCGCGGCGGCACGATCCGGCTGTACGAGGGGGAGACCGTTACCGACCGGCTGTTCGTCAGCGGCGGTTTCGCCGAAATCACGCCGGAACGCATCACCGTGCTGGCCACTGAAGTGATCCCGGTGGCCGAGCTGTCGCGCGCCGTGGCCGAACGCCGTTTGGCCGAGGCGCAGGCTGCCTATGATGCCGCCGGCAAGACCGATGTGCCGACCGAAGACGCCGCCCTTGACCGCATTCTGTCCGCCCAGGCGATGCTGGAAGCCGCTCCGGCGTAAGTCCAGGGGCCTTTCGGCCGTCGTGTGCCGAAGGCGTGCTTCGCGTGACGGCGGGACCCTGGGCAAAGCCTTGGCCTTTTTCGGCACCGTCAGCCCTGGCGGCCCGTCATCATCTGGTGATACCCAGCCACCCGTCTGGATTCTGGCGTTGAATCGGCGCATCTGGTTCAAACGTCCTGGGCGATGCCGCAGTGCGGCATCGCGCGGCGGTAGCAGAACGGGCGACCACGATGAAACACTGGCGGATCGAGGATGTGGACTGGGACCGGTTCGCGGCCGATAAGGTCGAGCCGGGGATTGTGCCGTTGGTGAAGGCCGCGGCCATGGTCGAGCGCAACGGCACCGATTATGCGATCTACCTGAATAACGTGTTCCGCGACGACCCGGCGTTCGGCCAGGCCGCCGACCAGTGGAGCCTCGAGGAGGTACAGCATGGCGACGCGCTCGGCCGCTGGGCCACGCTCGCCGACCCGTCATGGGACTACAAGGTGGCCTTTGCCCGCTTCCGGGCCGGCTATCGGATCAAGCTCGATGTCGAGGCATCGGTGCGCGGCTCGCGCACCGGCGAGTTGATCGCCCGCTGCATGGTCGAAACCGGGACCTCCAGTTATTATACCGCGCTGGGCGAGGCGACCAAGGAGCCGGTTCTGCAGCAGCTCTGCCGGCTGATCGCAGCCGACGAGTTCCGCCATTTCAAGCTGTTCTACGACCATATGCGCCGCTGGCTGGCGCGCGAGCAGATCGGCCTGCCACGCCGCCTGCGGATCGCCGCCGGGCGAATTGGCGAGAGCGAGGACGACGAGCTGGCCTTCGCCTGGCACTGCGCCAACGATCCGCCCGGGGTGCCTTACGACCACGCCCGTTGCGTGGCCGCCTATATGGGCCGCGCGCTGGCGTTCTACCGGGTTCACCACATCGAGCGCGGCATGGGCATGATCTTTAAGACGGTCGGCCTGCCGCCGCGCGGCCTTTTGTCCGACGGGTCGGCGCGCCTTACCTGGCAGCTTGTGCGCTACCGCCAGCGCCGATTTGCCCGCCGCGTGGCCCGGGCGGCCGCAGCGTAGCGGCGGCGCGACACCGGGTTAAGGGAGGCCGCGGCTCTGCCTGGGCCTTCCTTAACCTCACCTGCATTGCACCAGTGGTGGCGAAGGTGGCTGGCCTGACAGCCCCCGGTTGTGGCATGTGCGGCGCGCGGGCTCGGCGGCCCGGGAGGGCAGATGCGTGTTGGCGCTGGCAGCGGGGCTTGCGGCCGTCCTGATCTGGGCGGTGTTCCTTTACTTTACCAAGCGACGGCTCGACAGCACCGGGGAGGCAAACCGCGAGGTTGACCTGGACTTCGAGCTGCAGGCCGCCTCCTGGTCCGACCGCCATGTCGAGTCGTTGCTCGCCCGCAATCCGCGCAGCCATGTGCTGCTACGGCAATATGTCAGGATTGCGATCGACCGCAGCGACTGGCCGGAGGCGTTGCGCCGCGCCGAGACATTCACCGCCCGGGTGCCCCGGTCGCCGTATGCCTGGCTGGAACGCATCGAGGTGCTGCGCCGCGCCGGCCGCGATGAGGACTCTCTGGCCCTGCTGCGCAAGGCGGTGCGGCGTTATTCGAGGGATCCCGAAGTCCTATTGGCCTGGGCGCGGGAGGCGGAGCGGCGTCAGGATTGGGTCGAAGCGGCGCGCCGCTTCGACCGTGTGCGCCGGCGCTATCCCACGCGCGTTGATGGCTACCGGGATGCCGCCAACATGCTGCTCAACGACGGCCGGCCCGACGAGGCGGAGGCGCTGATCGCCGAGGGGATGCAGCGGACCCAACACTGGCACATCTGGCACGCCGCCGCGGCGATGGCCGAGCGCCTGGGCAACCAGCAGGAGGCTGTCCACCGCTGGGAGGCGATGCGAGTCCGCTTCCCCTCCGAGCCTTCCGGCTTCCTCCGCGGGGCCGAGGCCCTGGCGCGGGCCGATCGCGGCGACGAGGCAGCGGCGCTGATCCGGCAAGCCCGCGATTTCTTTCCCGGCAACAAAGACATCGCCGCGGCGGCCGCGCGCCTGGCCCCGCCCGCCGGGGAAACGCCGCCGCCGGACCGGTGAGGCCATCGGGGCGGATCACAAACCTATCTGCCGGAGGTGCAAGCGAAGGGCGCAGTGGCGTACTGGGCGGCAGCGGATGCCGATGCTGCGACGGTTCTGCCGATTGTCCGGCGGTTGCAGGCGGCGGGCCTGGGCGGCTTGCGTCCTGTTGCCAGGCCGCCATCAATGCCGTCAGCGGCAAAAGAACCGAATGACCCTGCCCCTGATCATAGGGCGCTTCACAGAGACGGACCCGCTTGCTATAGGGCGTCCTGAGAACCGTGGGGCGGTCTCTGTTTGACTGCCATGCGGTATGGGCGCATAGCTCAGTTGGTAGAGCAGCTGACTCTTAATCAGCGGGCCGTAGGTTCGAGTCCTACTGCGCCCACCATCTTTTCAAAGAGTTAGGGCTGGCTGCTACAAGCGGGAACCGGCCTGGGTAGCACCGGGGTAGCACGGTGAGCGATCTCACCTTCCGGGGTGGCTGATCTGCCGCTTGATCCCAACGCATGGCAGGTCCGGAAAAGGGCTGGTGACATTCCCGCCCGATCTGGCGAAGCGCGACGGACGCACCGGACGCAGAGCCGGGTTCTCCGTGAAGCCGAAGCTGCGCGCCTAGAGACCTCCGACGACGAACAAGGCCGTTTTTGTCCGCCACCTCGCGCCCTACGACGAGCCGATCGGGGCAAGCGCCGTGCAGAGGGCCGTCCGGGAGGCTTAGCGCCGATGCGTCTGGCCCCGTACGCGCGTGCACACCCTCCGCCACAGCGTGGCGAGCCTGGGGCTGCGGCAGTTAGAAGGTGAGCAGCGGGCGCCGATAGGTGCAGTGCCTTGTCCAGGAAAGTTTGGCTGACGGGCCGCGTGCCGGCCTCGGCTTGAGCTTGAGCCGATTTCTCGGCCGCGCTGGCTTTCGCGACATCCTTCAGGCCGAGCTTCTCCGCGGCCTCCTCGATGGTGAGCCCGGCGGTCTCTCTGGCCCAGGCAAGGATCTGGGGATTGATTTGTGCCGTGCGTGCCATCGCGAACTCGGTCCCGCTGTCCCTCTGTTTGCTGTCTCGTTTGGCCACAGCAGGAAACCGCCGCAGAGGCATGTCACGGCCGGCCCCTGCGACACACCTACGCCCCCACCAGAGCGACGTTCGCGGTGACAGCTGCCGCCCTCAACTCCTGATCGAGCGTCGCCAGCGGCAGCCCTCTGCGCCGGGCCAATTCCAGGTAGGCCGCGTCATAGAGGGTCAGGCGATGCTGGTCGGCCAGGTTCAGGGTTTCCGACCATGCCTGCGACGCTGCCTGCTGGTCGGTGCTGATGTCGAGCAGCGCTAGGTCACCCAGCGCCGCGCGGCGAAACTCGGCGTCGACGCGCTTCCTCCGCACCGCCTCGGCGCTCACGAGGTTGACCCGGGGGTCTGCTCACCAGAGTTGACCCACTGACTGCGGTCCTATCGTCCATCGGCCGATGATCGGCCGGACGGTTGTCATCGTCTGAAGGTGGTTTCCACGCTTCGCGCTGGTTTTGGGCGCGGAGGCGCAACCATGGAGTGTCGGCGGTGCGAGGCCTGCGGGCAGGCATTCCGGCCGCGTGCGCAGGTTCCCCGGCAGCGTTTTTGCGGGAAGGCGGCCTGCCAGCGTGAGCGCCGGCGACGCTGGCAGCAGGGCAAGCGGCGGGGCGACGGCGATTACCGCGCCAATCAGGCGCTGGCGCAACGGGCCTGGGCCGACGGCCGCCGCGATTACTGGCGTGAGTGGCGGGCAGCCCACCCCGAATACACCGAGCGCAACCGTCTGGAGCAGCGGCGACGCGACCGCCAGCGGCATGCGTCACGTCTTGCAAAGATGGACGCGTCAACGCCAGTTCATCCCATTCCATCAGGGACTTACCGTCTGGTGCCGTGGACGGGTGGCGATCTTGCAAAGATGGACGCGTGCACGGTCAAACTGACAGTGATTTCAGATGGGTATGGCCAGGACGGGGGCGCCGGGCCGATCTTGCAAAGAGAGGACGTCATAGGGACGCGCGAACCGTCCTGCTAGCGATGGCGCCATGGACAGCCATCGTCTGGAACTCGATCTGCACCAGTTGGACCTGCGCTTCGCCAGCAGCCGCCTGGTGGACCCGCAGGCGGTGGCGCGGATCGGCCAGTCCATCGAGCGCTGTGGCCAGATCGTGCCCTGCATCGTGGTGGCAGCTCCCGGCGGTGCCGGTGCGGACCCACGGGTGTTGGTCGACGGCTATCGGAGGGTTGCCGCGCTGCGCCGGCTGGGCCGCGACACGGCCAGCGTCGAGCAATGGACCTGCGGGCTGGCCGAGGCGGTGCTGGGGGTGTTGGCGCGCGCGCAGGATCGCTCGTTCGCCATCATCGAGGAGGCCTTGTTGCTGCGCGAGCTAATGCAGGGCCAGGGCCTGTCGCAGCAGGATCTGGCTCGCCGGTGCGGGCGGGATGTCAGCTGGGTGAGCCGGCGCCTGCAGCTGCTGTCGGGTTTGCCCGATGCGGCGCTGGCGGCCGTGCGCACCGGCAAGCTGTCGAGCTGGGCGGCCAATCGGGTGGTGGTGCCGTTGGCGCGTGCCAATCCGGTTCATGCCGACTGCCTGCTGGCGGCGCTGGCCGCGTCACCGCTGTCGACCCGCGAGTTGCAGTGCTGGTTCGCGCACTACCAGCAGGCCGCGCAAACGGTGCGCGACCGCATGGTCGGCGATCCCCGCCTGTTTCTCGACGCCTTGCGAGCGAACGACGAGGAGCGCGCCGGCGAACGGCTGCGCGACGGCCCCGAAGGCGAATGCATCGTCGATCTGCGCTGCCTCGAGGCGGTCATCGCGCGCCTGACGGATCGCGCGGCAGCGCTGCAATCGGTGCCGCCGGCGCTGACCGCGGCAGTGCCGCGTCTGTGGTCGGCGATCGACGTCCTGACGATTGCGATCGACCGGGGGGACGCACTTGACCCCGGCTGAGATCCGCACCGCAGTGCGCACGCTGCAGGCGCAGCGGCATAGCCTGCGCGAGATCAGCCGTCTGCTGGCGCTGTCGCGCAACACCGTGCGGCGCATCCTGCGCGAGCCGGACCGGACTGAAGCGGTGCCGTGCGACGAAGCGACGTTGGTGCGGATGAAGGCCGCCTTCGAGCGGGCCCGCGGCAACGTCGTGCGCGTCCGCGAACTGCTGGCCGACGACGGCCTGGAGGTGCCCTACAGCAGCTTGACCCGCTGGGTCCGGGAGGCCGGCCTGCGCAGTCCGCCGCGGCGCGCCGGCGAATACGAGTTCGTGCCGGGCCAGGAGATGCAGCACGACACGTCGCCGCATCGGGTGACGTTCGCGAACACCGACAAGTCGGTCACCGCCCAGTGTGCCGGCCTGGTGCTGGCCTACTCGCGCCGGCTATTCATCCAGTACTACCCGCGGTTCACCCGCTTCGAGGCCAAGGCGTTCCTGCTCGAGGCGGCGCGCTTCATGGCGGGCGTCTGCCCGGTCTGCATCATCGATAATACCAGCGTCCTGCTCGCCGCCGGTGCCGGCGCCGACGCCGTGATCGCCCCCGAGATGGCGGCCTTCGCCCGCACTCTGGGCTTCCGATTCCGCGCCCACCGGGTCGGGAATCCAGACCGCAAGGGTCGGATCGAAAGACCATTCGCCTATGTCGAGACGAATTTCCTGGCCGGCCGCAGCTTCACGGATTTTGACGACCTCAACCGCCAGGCGCTCGCCTGGTGCCGCGAGGTTGCCAACCGAAAGCCCAAGGCAGCGCTCGGCATGTCGCCAGATGCCGCCTACGTCATCGAGCAGCCGCACCTCGTGCCGTTGCCCGACGCGTTGCCGCCGGTCTACGAGTTGCTGGAACGCGTCGTCGACCTGCACGGCTTTGTCAGCGTCGATACCAACCGCTACTCCGTGCCCGAGCGCTTCGTCGGCAAGTCGGTCGCTGTCTACAAGCACCCCACCGAAATCCATATCCGCCGCAAGGACACGACGATCGCCGTCCACCCGCGGTTGATCGCCGAGCGCGATGCCAGGAGCACCCTGCCTGGTCATCATACCATCCCAGTGCGGCAGGGTCGCGGCGCGGCGGCGGAAGAGGCGTTGCTGGGCGGCCACCATCCCAGCCTCGACCGTTACGCCGCCGCTCTCAAGCTGCGCAGTCACGGATACGGGCGACGGCCACTCCGCCGGCTGATCGAGATGAAGCGCACCTACCCCGCCGGCCCGTTCATCGCCGCCATCGAGCAAGCCCTGCACTACGGCCTGTTCGATCTCGGCCGTCTGGAAGACCTCATCCTCAAACATGTCGCCGGCGACTTCTTCGCGCTGAACACCAGGAAAGACGACGATGCATGACAAGCTGCGCGCGCTGATCGCCCAGTTGCGCCTGCACGGCATGGCCGAGGCACTCGACGCCGAGATCGAACGCGCCGAGCGCGAAGCGATCGCTGGACCCGAGCTGCTGTACCGGCTGCTCGGACAGGAGGCCGCGTCCCGCCGCGAACGCAGCCTGGCGTATCGTCTGGGACAGGCGCGTCTGCCATGGCGGTGGTCACTCGACAGCTTCCCGTTCGATCGACAGCCTGGCGTCAGCCGCGCGCAGATCCAGACGCTGGCCGGGCTGGACTTCCTGCGCCGGACCGACAACGTCCTGCTCATCGGCAAACCCGGCACCGGTAAAACCGGCTTGGCAATCGGTTTGTTGCGCGAGGCCTGCCTCAATGGCTACCGTGGCCGCTTCATCAATGCTCAAGTCCTGCTCGATGAACTCTATGCCTCTCTGGCAGACCGCACCACCACACGGCTGCTGGCCCAGCTGAGTCGCATGCAGCCCTTGCTGATTGACGAGCTAAGCTACCTGACAATCAAGCCGGAACAATCAAACGCATTCTTTCGTCTGATGGACCAACGCTACAACCGGGTCTCGACGATCATCACCACCAACCTCGAACTGTCCGACTGGTACGAGCTGTTCGACAAGAAGCCGCTGGTCGATGCGCTGCTCGATCGCCTGCAGCACCACTGCATCACCATCCGCATCAACGGCCCGTCCCTGCGCAGCCCGGAGCCTCCGACACCGGCGTCGCCAACACCGGCGCGCCGCACCACCAAAACCTGAAGGCCCCGGCAACACCACCGCCGCAGCGCCGAGGGGTGCCACGGCGCGCAAGGCGCGTCAAAGGGCAGCTGCTCGCCATGCTCGAAAATCGGCCAGCGCCGATTTTCTGCGCGTAGCTCCGCTCCCGCCGCGCAAGCAGGCGCGCGGCGCCTTTGACCCGCCTCGCACGCCGTGGCCCATAGGTGGCGTCGGGACGGAAGGCGTCCCGACAATTCGACGCGCGCTCGCCGCGCGGCGTCGAACGAAAGGCTGAGGTTTGGCAGCAGCCACGTCACGATCGATCGCGTGGTCGGGCCGCTGAGCCACGTCAGCGCTGCCAACTCCTCCCGACCCGGCAGCCGCCGGGGGCGTGCCCGTCTCGCCGTGACAGGACGCGACGTGCTGCCCGGGCCGTGACCCGCGACAACACCTGACCGCCTTCATCCCCGGGTCTCCGTCGGTGCACGCCCCGGCGGCAGGCATGGCGCCTGGGCAGACAAAGGAAAATTTGCCGCCGACCACGCCCGCTACCGACCGATCAGGCCATCTGACCACAAACTCATGCGCACTTGCTGGGTCCATTCCCATGAGCAGAAGTGGGTCCGTTTCCGTGAGCGCTGAGGTCTGGACCGATGCCCCTGATCGCCGTGCGGGCTCTTGCCGGTCGGCACCGTCTGAAGGACGCCGTCACAATGAAGGATACTCACAGTCGTCCCGCGGCCGGGCACAGGCCCGGGCATGGAGGGCATAGCCGCAGGTTCGCGGCTGGTACGCCGGCCGTCGTGCCGCGAGCGGCCTTCCACCAGCACCCTGCACCGCCGCCCGCTGGTGGGGCCAGTCATGCGGGTGTCCCTAGCTTCGAAACGTTCGACCGGATGTTGCGTGCAGTGCAGGCGCGGCTGACCCAGGGCATCTCGCCCACCGCCGTCGCCGCCGCCTGGATGGACTGGGCCGTGCACCTCGGCTGCGCGCCGGGCAAGCAACTGGCCCTCTCGGCGCTCGCCGCGCATATGACCGGGCGCTACGCTATGTGGCTTGCCCGGTCCACCATGCCGGACGGGGCCGAGCCGGTTGTCACGCCGGCGGAAGACGACCGGCGTTTCGCCGATCCGGCGTGGGCTAGGTTTCCATTCAATGCCCTCGTCCAGTCTTTTTTGTTGGCCGAAACCTGGTGGCAGGACACGGTGTGCGAGGTGCCCGGCATGACTCGCCAGCACGGCGAAGAGGTCGCCTTCATGTTACGCCAGCCGAACGACATGCTGGCGCCGTCGAACATCCCCTGGCTCAATCCGGTGGTGATGACGCGCAGCATGCAGGAGAGCGGTTTCAACTTCCTGCGCGGCGTGCGCAACTGGCTGGAGGACATGGACCGCCTGATCGCCGGGCGGCCGCCGAAAGCCACGGGCATGACCAGCGCGCCTCCGGCCCCACCGCAGCGCCCGACGTGCCGGCAGCCACCGGCCCGGGGTGAAGCCCGGGAAGGCGCAGGACACGACCGGGAGAAGTGAGATGGGCGCCAAACCGAAGAAAACTGCTCCGGGCTGGAGCGACGTGAAAAACCGGCTGGCCGGGTTGGATCGCGCCGGTTTGCTGGGGCTGGTGCAAGATCTCTACGCCGCCAGCAAGGACAACCAGGCATTCCTGCACACGCGGTTCGATCTCGGGGGCAATGTCACTTGAACCCTACAAAGCCACGATCGAGCGTTGGATATCCCCGGACGTTTACAGGAACCAGAATTACTCTGTAGCCAAAGCGAAAAAATCCATCTCCGACTACAAGAAAGCCTCGGGCCGTCCGGAAATCCTTGCGGAACTGATGGTCTTTTTCTGTGAGCGTGGGGCGGGTTTCTGCCGGGAATTCGGCGTCGATGATGAAGTCTTCATGGCGGCGCTCGTCAGGATGTTCGAACAGGCGCTCAAACAGGTGACCAGCTTGCCCGAGGACCAGCGGCCCGCACTCATGGAACGCCTCGACCGGGTCGCTGTTGTCAGCCACGCGTTCGGCTACGGGGTCGCCGATGACATGGACGCCATGTTGGCCGACCATCGGTAGCGGCGCACGGCCCGGAACAGGCGCGACCGCTCCCCAAAGCGCACGGGGCCACCTATGGTTGCGGCCCCGCGCACCGCCCGGCAACAAAGCTTGCGCCCGGATCGACGCCAGCCCTCTCGCAGGATTCCGGCCGGTATCAGTCACATGGCCTGCGGCCGGAAACCATCAACGCCACCTTGCAGACGCAGAGGCAACGCCTGGTCATCCCGCCATGGTTTTCCGGCGTACAAAGCCGGGGGCCTCACTCGTCGCTTTGCACCACATCAAGCCGTGTGCCGGTTGCACTGGCATACAGCAGCACGTCGTTGATAAATTCAGCTTCCTTGTCAGCCGCATCTTTGCTGCGGCGGATGGTAACGACACGGTCTATTCCTACTGTGTCATAGACAGCCTAAGTAATTGAAATAATTCGGTAATTTGGCACACCAAGGCGCGCCAAAAATACTAACAAGACCAATGCGTTGGGCATTTTTCTGAAATAGTAAGACTATAGCCTTGACGTTAAATCCAGCAGATTTGATTTCGGCCTTGAGATCCTTGAGACCGTCTTTCAGCTGATCAATCTCATCCAGCATCCGCTCCATGCGCTCAACGTAAGCCGTCAGCTGGCTTTTGGTTTTCGCCTGCGTGTTGCCGGTGGGAGTCGCGTCATTCATCATTCGCCGCCTTCGCAAATTTGTCAGCGCGCGACAATGCCTCACGGCTCCACCAGTTCCAAGCCCCCGTTGCTGCCCGCCACAAGCCCGCTGACCAAGAATAAAAGTTTTTTGCTTCTTTTTTTCAAAAAAGAAGTTTCTTCCTTGCTTACAACGGAAGCGTAGTGAACCGCGCAGCACGGTTAATGGGGATTTCGAGGAGTGCCGGTGCGGCGACGAGTCTGATCAGGTCTTCCATGGCGGGCCAGCGCCAGACCAGGATGGAGGCCACCTGATTTAAAGGTGTCTTTTGGTACGACGGCGCGAGCACGAAGCCTTTCAGTCCCGCTTGCCTGAAGGCGGCTCGCTCGGCTTTGTTCCGGTGAATCCGTCCGTCGCCGGTGATGACGATCCAGTCATCACCGCTCCGTGCCAGCATATCCATCCACGCGATGTCCGGCGCATCTTTGCCGCATGGCAGATTGCGGACGTGGCAGGCTTCGTGTCCAAGATGGTTGATATAACCGTCCAGTGTCGAAGCAAGAACGGGAGACGTGCAGTTGTCGAAAAAGACCTTCACTCACGCGGCCTTCTTCTGCTCCATTTTCTGCTGAAACACGACTGCGCGCCGGACAGCCTGGACCGGCACGGCCCAGGCGCGGGCTGCGGCCTGGGGCGAGCCTTCGGCGGTGGCCGCATTCGCCAGCGCTTCGGCCGGGATGGAGGTTTCGCGCTCGATGGGCTGGCCGAAGGCACGAAGCGGGTCGATCAACACGCCGGCGGAGCGCCCTTTAGGCCACCAGACCCGCGGCAGCGGCCCATCAAACTCGATGTCGCGGAGGCTTTGCTCGACCACGGCGTTGAAGGCGTATTGCCGCTTGAAGAGGTCGAGGAGTTGCGGTTCACCACCGTCTTCCTGGACCACTCGCAGGAAAACCGATCGCCCATCGGTCTTCAGCCATGTCGTCGAGAGAGGACGCTCCCCGACCACCTCGCGGGCCAAAGCGATCGCCCGACGAACCTTTTGCGGGCTAAGGCCGCGTTCGATGAAGCAGGCAGCGACCCGTGCCTCCAGCAGATCGCGAAAACTGAGGTAGGTCTTCTCGTCGCCAAGGTCGACTTCGGGCGCCCATAGTGGATCGTACCACTTCCCCTTCAACTCGTGCCCCCCCAGCCAGCGCACGAGCTTGGCTGGGGATACGCCGATAAGACGCCCAGCTTCGGCCGGCGTGTACAGTCCAATTCCAACCAGGGTGTGGGTGTCAGCCTTCATTGATGCCCGTTTTCGCGCATATGGGCCGATGGATCAATCAGTTCGACGTGCCTCCGGCGGCGGCCCCTGCAAGGCCGCACGCAGCCGTGGTGCGGCATGGTCGATGAACGCCCGCACCTTCGGCGCGATCAACCGGCTTTCCGGGTAGACCAGGTGCACCGGCACCGGCGCCGGCCAGAACGCCTCCAGCACCGGCTGCAGCCGCTAGCCGCGAATGTCCTCTGCCACCATGTGCCGCAGCGCGATGGTGATGCCGTCCCCCGCCACCGCGGCCGCAATGGCGGCCAGCCCGTCGTTGATTTCCAGCCGCGGTTACAGCGCCACCCGTTCCGCCGCGCGGCCGGCACCGAACGCCCAGTGCCGGTCGGGCATCAGCCCGGTGAAGGCAATAATGGCGTGCAGTTTCAGCTCCGCCGGCGCCCGCGGGTCACGGATGCGGCCGGCAAGACGCCCAGCGATCCCCAGCCGCTGCTCGACCTCCCGCAGCACCAGCAGACCACAATCGGAGGACATCAGCGCGCCGTCGAAGCGTGTTTCGATCGCCCGACCGCAGATCGGTGACAGGCCGGGCAGGACGGGGGTAGATTCGACGGTGGCGGGCATGGTGCGTCCGGATCGATGCGGATTGGTCCCGACAACCAAATCCTACACCAGATCAACGGTTTGCGCTCGTGCCCGCGAACGCTCGGACATTTTTGCAGTTGACGCCCCTGACTTGTCGCATCCCGACCGCCAACACAATCCTGTGACCGGCTGGAAAATTTCTCCCCGGCATCGACCGCGCATGTTAAGTTTCGTTACACTCGATGCTACCGGATGCGGGTGCTATGCGCCGATGTCACTCCCGGGTAACCGTTGCCGACGCACTCCGCTGGGGACAAGCAAGGCAAACCGTCGAAAGGGCACGCACCGCCCACCAGAGCCGATCGGATCGGCCACGTAAGTCTCCTCGCAGCTACAAGTCTGAGGTTGGACGACTTTCCGTTTTCTGTGCCAAAATATTTTCAAACTAAAGGTGATTAAGCGTTCAATCTTGCCGGATAAATGTTCAACCTGGGATGAGCACAGACTGAACGCATAGGATTCCTGATAGATTTTGACAAATAACAATATGCTTACGAATAGCAAGATATGGCATTGAACTGTTTAATGTAACAAAAACAAACCGTTAAAAATGGCATGGAGCAATGTACGACAAACTGTTCAGCCCGGTTCGTATCGGACGGGTGGAGATCAAGAACCGAGTAGCGATGACGTCCATGGGCGTCGTCCTCGCGGCTGCAGGTGGCGGCGTCAACGAAGATATCGTCGCTTTCTATGAGGCGCGCGCTCGCGGCGGCGTCGGGCTGATCATCAGTGCGCTCTGCCGCGTGACGGACGGAGCGGGCGCGGCTGAGCCCTGTCAGATCGCGGCCCGAAATGCTGGCGATCTGCCGGGGCTCGAACGGATGTTGGACTCGGTGCACAAATACGGCACCAAAATGTTTATCCAGCTCCACCATCCCGGCCGCTCCTACGCGGGCGACGAACAGCCTCTTTCCGCCTCGGCGGTCCAATGCCCCCTCACCGGCAGGACACCGCGCGCGCTGACGATCCCGGAGATCGAACAGATACAGCACGCGTTCGTGAACGGTGCCGCTCTTGCGCAGGTGGCCGGCGCGGATGGCGTCGAGCTGCATGGGGCACACGGTTACCTGATCAACTGCTTCCTGTCGCCATATCTCAACAAACGTGACGACCAGTATGGCGGCAGCCTGGAGAACCGCATGCGGTTCCTGCTGGAGATCATCGCGGGCATACGCGCGGCGTGCGGCAAAGACTTCCCGCTCGGCGTCCGTCTCTCGGCCGAGGAGTTCCTTGAAGATAAGGGGAACGACCTTGCGGCGACCTGTCGAATCGCTGAGGCGTTGGAGAAGGCCGGGGTCGATTTCCTCGATATCAGCAGCACGATCCCCGACAGCCCCATGCCCATGGCCGTCGCCTGCATTGAGCCGGGCACGTTCGAGCAGGGCTGGAAGAAGTACATGGCTGCCGAGATCAAGAAGCACGTCAAGATACCGATCATCGCGGTTGCGAACATCAAGGAGCCGGATGTCGCGGAGGCGATCCTGGAGGAGTGCTGCTGCGATCTCGTGGGCGTTGCGCGCGGGCATCTCGCCGATCCGGCATGGTGCAACAAGGCGAAGGCCGGCAAGGCTGAGACGATTTGCAAGTGCGTCGGCTGCCTCGTGTGCTTCGGCGAGATTGAACACTTCCGGCATGTCAAATGCTCGGTCAATCCGGTGACCGGCCGCGAGCGCGAATTCGCGCACCCGGAACGCAACGGTGCGGGCCGAACGGTCGCAGTGGTCGGTGGCGGCCCCGCGGGATTCACGGCCGCCATGGTCTTGCAGGAGCGTGGTTTCCATCCCGTGCTGTTTGACCCATCCCGTCGTCTCGGCGGCACGCTCAACATCGCCGACAAGGGCCTCGGCAAGAAGAAAATTACCCGGCTGGTTGATTCGATGATCGCTCAGGCCGAGGAAAGTGGCATCGAGATGCGGCTTGGGGAGGAGGCGACGGTCGAGAAGGTCAAGGCGCTCTCCCCATGCGGCGTGTTCGTCGCCTGCGGGGCGCGACCGCTCATCCCACCGGTTCCCGGCATCAATGGGAAGAACGTCGTCACCGCGGAGAATGTGCTGCTGGGACGGACAGAGGTCCGCGGCGACTGCGTGGTCGTCGGCTCCGGCATGACTGGCCTGGAGACGGCGGAGGTTGTGCTGAAGGCCGGGCACAAAACGACGATCGCTGACATGCTGCCGCAGATTGGCGCGGGCGCCGACATGATGATTATCTTGGACCTCAAGGAGCGTATGGCCCCCTCATGGCTCCCCTCATTTGGGTTTAGTGACGAATGGCGAGAACGAATCCGGCCGGCGGTGTCGGGTTTACGAAAAGAATCGCGCCGACGGCTTTTGCGCACGAAATTTGAATTCGGCCGCGCGCTGTTGCCAAGCCGGCGAAAGTCGGATTCCAGGCCTTCTGTTCCGACACAGAGGGGCGTGCCTTGTCAGCCAGCAAGCAGATTTCGTTCGACGGCGTCCACCGTGTCCTGAAGAGCCTGTTCGGCGACTGCCTGCATGCCAAACGCATCCTCTCCCTGGCCGGTGCTACGCTGGGAGCGATCCAGTCGGCCTCGCTAGCGGTCGCGTTGATCGGCCAGGGCCTGGCGCTGGCACGCGGGCTGAACGCGAAGTACGCCATCAAGCAGGTGGACCGCCTGCTGTCCAACGAGGGGATCGATGTCGACGCCCTGCTGGCCCAGTGGGTGCCCTTCATCGTCGGCAGCCGGCCCGAAATCGCCGTCGCCCTGGACTGGACCGATTTCGACGCCGACGGCCAAACCACGCTGATGCTGTCTCTGCTCACCCGCCATGGACGGGCGACGCCGCTCTATTGGCTGACGGTCGATGCCAAGACGCTGAAGGGGCGGCGCAACGCCCATGAATATCAGGTTCTGGTGCGCTTCGCCGCGGCGCTGCCGGACGGGATCAAGGTCACCGTGGTCGCCGACCGCGGCTTCTGTGATCACAAGCTGTACCGGGTGCTGCGCGAGGAACTGCGGTTCGGCTTCGTCATCCGCATGCGCGCCAACATCATGGTCACCGCCGCCAGCGGCGAGCGCCGCAAGGCGGCCGACTGGGTCGGGCCGGGCGGCCGTGCCCGGGTGCTGCACGGCGCCAGCGTCACCGGCCTCAACTACCCGGTCGGCACCGTCGTCTGTGTTCACGCCAAAGGCATGAAGGAGCCCTGGTGCCTGGTCACCGACACCACCGATAAAACCGCCCGCGAGTTGGTGAACCTGTACGCGAAGCGCTGGGGCATCGAATGCCAGTTCCGCGACAGCAAGGATATCCGCTTCGGTATGGGCATGGGCGAAGTGCATGTCAGCACCCCCGCCCGCCGTGACCGGCTTTGGCTGATCAACGCCTTCGCAGTCGCCCTGCTGACCTTGCTCGGCGCCGCCGGCGAGGCGCTCGGCTTCGACCGGATGCTCAAGTCCAACACCACCAAGCGACGCACCCATTCGCTGCTGCGGCAGGGCATCATGCTCTACCAACTCATCCCGACCATGCCGGAACACCGCCTGCTGCCACTCGTCGAGAAGTTCGCTGAACTACTCAACGCACAGCCAGTGTTTGCCAGGATGTTCGGTGCTATCTGAAAATGAGGGGGTGCGCCAGGACAAGCTGATCTGGTCCAGCCGGTGAAAGTCCGGTCCGGGTAAGGGGTAGCACCCGCCCGGCAGCGAGTGTTGCGTGAGCCCGTCGGCGACGGCGGCCACGAAGCGTACACAGCGATTGTGTGGGGTGGGAAAATGAGCCGCGAAAGTTTTAAATCCACGGAGGCCGAGGCTGTCCCCTCTGTCGAAGGCAACATGTGCGGCGCCGTTATGCGAGGCGCTGACGCTCCGTCGTGGTCTAAGACCCCATCACGCACAAAAGGAACAGGTCGGAACCTGGGAGATCTCGCGTTTGACCGGATGGCCTCACAGCTGCTCGGCCCGCATCGGGAAGGCGAGGAGCCGTAGCCGATGATGCACGGACGCGAGAAGTCAGACCCTGAAATAGTAGCGATGAAGCCGACGAACAATGCGGTCCCACCCGCGGCGGAGTTGGTGGAGCGAAGGGCAGGGACCAAGGGGAATGCGGACCAGCAAAGCACGCTCCGGGCTCAGGACCGGGTAGGCGTGTCCCAGGCGCTGGAACGCATACGGCAAGCCGCGAGGCACAACAAGAAGGAACGGTTCACTACGCTTCTCCACCATGTCAGCGTCGAGACGCTGTTCCTGGCGTTTCACGCCCTTAAAAAGGACGCGGCACCCGGAGCTGACGGGGTGGTCTGGTCGGACTACGAGGCGGACCTTGATCTTCGGCTTGAGGAACTCCACGACCGGGTTCACAGGGGAGCGTATCGGCCGCAACCGTCACGCCGGGTGTATATACCGAAGGCGGACGGCCGGCAGCGGCCGCTCGCGATCGCCGCAGTCGAGGACAAGATCGTCCAAGGCGCGGTCGCGATGGTGCTGAGCGTGATTTACGAGGTGGATTTCCTCGGTTTCTCGTATGGGTTTCGACCGGAACGCAGCCAGCACGATGCGCTGGATGCGTTGGTGGTTGGAATCTCCAGCCGCCGTGTGAACTGGATACTCGACGCCGACATTCGATCGTTTTTCGATATGGTCGACCAGAGATGGATGATCCGTTTCGTTGAACACCGGATCGGCGATCCGCGCATCATTCGCCTGCTCCAGAAATGGATGCAGGCGGGCGTGCTCGAAGACGGAGTTTTCCAGGCCAGTGAGAGGGGAACGGGGCAGGGATCGGTGATTTCACCGCTACTTGCCAACATCTACCTGCACTACGCCTTCGACCTCTGGGCCAACCGCTGGCGACAGCGGGAGGCAACTGGCAACATGATCATCGTGCGGTATGCCGATGACACCGTGGTCGGTTTCGAGCAAGAGGCCGACGCCCGTCGGTTTCTCGACATGATGCGCACGCGCTTGGAGGAGTTCGCGTTGTCGCTCCATCCGGAAAAGACCCGCCTGATCGAATTCGGCCGCCACGCAGCAGCCGACCGCGAGAAGCGCGGGCTGGGCAAGCCGGAGACCTTCAACTTCCTGGGCTTCACCTTCATCTGTGGTAAGTCCCGGCAGGGCCGCTTCCTGATCAAAAGGAAGACACGGCAAGACCGTATGATGGCGAAGCTCCTGGAACTGAAGGAAGAAATGCAACGACGCATGCACTGGCCGATCTCCGAACAGGGGAAATGGCTGAAGCAGGTCGTGACAGGGTTCTTCAACTATCACGCCGTGCCGACCAACAGCCGGGCACTCGCTGCCTTCCGGCATCACGTTGTGACCCTCTGGCGACGCGCGCTCAAGCGGCGAGGCCAAAAGGACCACACGACATGGGACCGGATCGCCCGCCTGGCAGAGGAGTGGCTCCCCAAGCCCCGTATCCTACACCCTTGGCCAAACGTTCGCTTTGCCGTCAAACACCCGAGGTAGGAGCCGTATGCGGGCAAGCTGCACGTACGGAACTGTGCGGGGGGCGCCCAGCAATGGGCGTCCCTACCGCGATAGTCCTGAGTATGGCCCCCTATGATCCGGTTTATTTGCCAGGTCACAAGCTTATGAAGATTGACCAGGATGGCGTTGAGCTCGAGTGCCTGGCAACTGGCGCACCCGTCTTTGTCCAGGCGGACACGGTGATTCTGGCGTTGGGCGTGCGGCCGCAACAGGAATTGGTAAACGCTTTCAAAGCTGCCTTCCCGGACGCCCGCGTCATAGGCGACGCGACCCATGGCGGGCGGATCGTGGACGCGACCCAGGCTGCGTACGGCCAGGCGTTCGCGTTCGAACCGTAAAGCAATCGCGGAGTTCATAGATCAGACAACGCCGAGCTTCCGGCCAAGCGGACTTTCCAAGAAAGGGTCGACTGGGGGGATCGCCTAATTGGTTCTGAAACCTGCAACGGAGCCAGTCAACCATGGACGCAACAAGCGACTACTACAAAGACAAGGTTGCGGTCGTGACCGGCGGCGCATCGGGCATCGGCTTGGCCCTCGCGGAGACGATGCTCTCCTACGGGGCCGCGAAAGTCATCGTTGCCAACGTCAACGACGAGAATCTCCAACGGGAAACCACGCGACTAAACATCGCCTGTCCCGGCAAGGTGCTCGGGGTCCACTGCAACGTCACAAAGGAAGCGGACATCCGAGGAATGATCGGAAAAGCCGCTGCGTTTGGCGGGCATATCGATCTGCTGTTCAACAATGCCGGTGCCGGTCTGGGCGGTTTTTTTGAGGAACAGTCGAATGAGGATTGGGCGAAGGCATTCGCGCTGAACTTTTACAGCGCCCTGTACGGCATTCGCGCCGTGCTGCCGATCATGCGCAAGCAAGGTAGTGGCCACATCGTCAGCATCATTTCCGGCATCGCCTTCATGCCAATGGCGCAGCAAACGAGGTACGCCGCCACGAAGGCGGCGCTCAACGGGCTGACGCTGGCGCTGCGCTATGAACTGTGGGACGAAAATATCCGTGTAACATCGGCGACGCCGGGCACGACAGCCACCGCGATCTGGAAAGCCGGTGGTGCCGAGCCGCCACCGGGCGCGCAGTCAGCGGAACAGTCCGCGCTGACCATCCTGGCGGGGGTGGCCAGGAATGAGCGCCTGGTGCTCGGTGACCAGAACGACGTTCAAGGCGCGAAAATCTGCTTCAACCCCGACGCGGCTGCCGGAGTGGAAGAATACCTGCTGAACGTTGCCCGCAAGCGGCGAAGCGGTGAATGCGTCGTGTAATTCCCAAATTGCCAAACAGCGAAAGAAACCTGCCATGAAAAACGGAAGTTTTTTTGTCCCGCGGGAGCGGATTTACCCCTTCTTCAATCCCGGTGACATGAACAACCAGGAGGGTCTCTACCTCTGCTGGGAAACCGACCCGGGCGTCGCGCGCCGTGTCCTGCCGCCCCCGCTCGCGCTGGCTCTCCCGGACCATGCCGTGGTGATGGTGTATGTCGTCAATATCCGCGAGCCGACATTCGGACCGTGGTACATGGAAGGCGCCATGATGCTGCTGTGCCGCTATGGCGGAATATCGGGCGCCTATATCCTGAACCTCCAGCTCAGCGGTCCCGGTGCGTTGACGGGTCTGTGCAGCGGACGGGAACTCTCCGGCCTGCCCAAAAAGATATGTGAGCGTATCGTGGTCGAGCGCACCGACGATTGTGCCCGTGCCTTCATCGAGAGCAAGGGCAGGCGCATCTTCAACGTCGAACTGGAAGTCGGACGTTACAACGACCCGCTTGCCGCACAGTTCTACGCAGCCGCCCGACCTGGATGTCAGGAAAGGAGTTCCTGCCTGCTGTTCCACTACGAGCCCGCCCCGGCACCTGACGGACACATGACGTTTCCGAAAATGCGTCTGCTCAACTATGACAATACGATAGACTACGAGTCGTGGGAACCGGCTTCCATCCGGTCCATTACGATGGAGCCGTCGCTCGACGACCCGTGGGCCGAACTCACGGTCGTGAAACCTCTCGGCGCAGGCTACAGTATCAACTCGAACAGCGTTCTCGGCGTCTCGACTCTCGCAGAATTCGAGGGAGACGAAGCTGACGGTCTGATCTCGTACCTGTTCGCCGGGCGCTGGGATCGGTCCACGATCTGCGCCAGCCACCAGCGCTACGGGCAATTCTGACCGTGACGGGCAGGTCCTGATCACGAACCGGAGCCCGAGCCGCGCGACGGGCAAAGAGAATCAGGATTCCGCCAAACTACATGCTTACCGATCCGTGGGGGCGCATTCCCCGAAGGAGGAGGACATGAAGATCGACGACATCCGCCATGTGCTGGTGATCGGCGCCGGCACCATGGGTCTGCAGATCGCCCTGCAATGTGCCCTGAAAGGGTACGACGTCACGGTCTATGACGTTTCCGCTGACGCGCTGCGGGCGGCGACCGAGAAGGCCAGGGTCCTCGCGGCGAAGGTGGTTGACGACCAACGATTCACCCGTCCCGAGGCCGATGCCGCCCTGGCCCGGATGAGCTTTACCACGCAGCCCGAAGACGGGGCCAAAGCGGACCTGGTGAGCGAATCGGTGCCGGAGGATCCCGGCTTGAAGGCGAAGATATTTGCTCAGTTCAATCAGGTCTGCCCGCCGCGCACGATCTTCACGACGAACACCTCGACGTTGCTGCCCTCCATGTTCGCGGACGCGACCGGACGTCCGGAACACTTCGCTGCCTTGCACTTCCACAATGTGTGGAGTGCGAATCTGGTGGACATCATGCCGCATCCCGGCACGAGTCAGGAGACGGTGGAGCTTCTGTACGCCTTCGCAAAACGGATCGACCAGGTTCCGCTTGTTCTCAAGAAGGAGAGCCCTGGGTATGTCTACAATGCGATAAGTGGCAAGATAAACGATGCAGCTTTCGGGCTCCTTAACAATGGCATTGCGTCCATCGAAGACATTGATCGCGCTTTTATGACCGTCTATAAAACCAAGGCAGGCCCCTTCGGTATGATGGATTTGGTCGGACTCGATACCATATGGCATGTTGCGCGAAGCAATGCGAGTATAAACAAGGATGCGGGAGCCCTCGCATTCGCCGACCACTTCAAGAAAGAGTACATCGACAAAGGGTGGCTCGGTGAGAAAGCCGGAAGGGGCTTCTATACGTATCCCAATCCGGCTTATGCACAACCTGGCTTCTTGATGGGCGAACCGGCGACCGGAACATCTTGATCGTGGGGACGCACCGGTATCAGCGACACAGGTGGCCTGGTTCCTCGAGACAGCGTTGCGCTGCCGCTAAGGCAACGCTCAGAAATATGCGCGCACTTTGGACGTAAGCGGTTGTGCGATGCACTGATCCACATGGGCTAGGGCACGAGACGGAAACCTCCTGGAGTGGACCGCCCGGCTGCGGGCACTTCACGAAGACGGGCGCAGCTCGTCATCGCCGCTTTGGTGCCCCAACAGCGATGACGACCGCCCACAACACGCCGGGGACGAACGATGGATCAATACTACGACCGTGCGCTGGAAATCGACATCCTGCTGGTCCTCGGGACATTCGGGACCCTGTTCGGCTTGCTGCTGTTCCCGATCAGCGCCGGTCGCCTCCCCTTCAACCTCGACAGCACCTATGGATTGTTTCTTGTCCTGGTCTCTTTCCAGACCATAACGATGGGCAAGACGCCGTTCGGCGACGTCCGCCGGTCGTGGGCGGTGGTAATTGTCGGCCTGTGCGCGGCGGCGCTCGGGATGTGCGCCTGCTTCATTCCAGGCGTTCTTACGCAGGTCGCGCGTGCGGCCGTCGGGATCATTCTTCTTGGCGGCGGCGTCTCCCTTCTGCTGCAGTTCCTGATATCGAGGACGAAGGCGAGGTTGTGGCTCAAGACAGGGCCGGCCCTCGCGCAACTCGCGATCGCCTGCGCGCTCGTCTATGCGCTGGGCATCGTGCTCGGCGTGATCACCCTCGCCCCCGGGGTCGTCGCGAACGAGTCGACGGCGATTGTTCTCGTCGCCTGGGGTGGCAGCCTCTTCTATCTGGCCTGGCTCCTGCGGAAGGTCACGCTTCTCTATCCGACCGAGGTGAGCGAGGGGCACGGGTCCATTCGGATCCCGGGGAGAGGTATTGCCCTGTTCGGGGACGCGGTCCTGCCGCTGTTGCCAGCGATTTTGATCTTGATCGGAATGTCGCTGACATTGTTCGGGCTGCTGCTCGTCCCGGTCGGTCTCCGCCTCATTCCCGTTTCTTCCGACGGTCAACTGGGGCTGCTGCTCACCGTCATGGCGATCCAGGCCATGGCCCTTGGTTCCACGCCGCTCGGCCAGCTGAGCCGCCCGTTCTGGATGCTGGTTGTTGGACTGGTTTTCGCCGCGCTCGGAATCGTCGCGTCGATCGTTCCCGGCCTGCTGACTGATTGGCTCCGCATCCTCGTCGGTGTTCTCAACCTCGGCAGCGGCGCCAAAGCGCTCCTGTCAGCCTGGCTGGCCAGCCGCGGACCGACGCAAAGCCCGGCCGATCCGGCTTCTGCTCTCCCCATCTTCAGGACGTTGGGTTCGACGCAGATGGCATTGAGTTGGCTCAGCGTCGTCTTTGGCGTCTCGATGCTCTTGCCGGAACTTATACCGGGGCTCGTGGCGCCCGTGCTCCTCGTGGCGAACGGAGGTGTTCTCATCAGATTTGCGACAATTCTTCTGAGGTTCGAGGCACTGAAGTTGACCGCGGGGTGATCGCTTCGACGCCATTCTGGCGATCAATTCGCCGCCGGCCCGAACCGGTGATGCGCCGCCGCCAGATGGGCAGGCAGCGAGCTTGGCGCAGCGGGCCCCCGGCGTCACATTCAGGGCGCCTCCAAGGCGCCCAGGCATGAGGAGGAAGTCATGAACGAAATTTGGACTTATTCGGCCGTCGAACTGGCCGCCGGAATCGCCCGCAAGGACTATTCCTGCGCCGAGGTGATCGAGGCGTACCTTCGCCGGATCGAAGCAGTCAACCCGCGCGTCAATGCCATCGTGAAGACGCTCAGCGACGGGGCGCGGCGCGGCGCTGCCGAAGCGGACCGCAAGGTCGCCTCCGGTCAGCCGCTCGGGCCGCTGCACGGCGTGCCCTTCACGATCAAGGAGAACATCAACGTCGCCGGCGATGCGACGACCTGTGGCGTTCCCTTCTACGCCGACGCCGTCGCGCGTTCGGACGCCCCTGTCGTCGAACGAATGCGGGCGGCGGGCGCGATCGCCATCGGCCGGACGAATCTCCCTGATATGGGGCTTTTCGTCTCGACCGAAAGCACGCTGTATGGTCTCACCCGAAACCCGTGGAACCCCGGCCGCACCGTGGGCGGCTCGAGCGGTGGGGAAGGGGTGGCGCTCGCGACCGGCATGTCGGCGGTCGGCCTCGGCAACGACTTTCGCGGCTCCTTGCGCAACCCCGCCAACGCCTGTGGCATCGCGACGATCCGGCCGACGCAGGGACGCGTTCCCGACGCTGACACTGTCCCGTCGCAGGACCCGATACTCGCGGCTCAGTTGATGGCATCGCAGGGCCCGATGGCGCGCCGGATCGCGGATGTGCGCGTCACGCTGCGTGCGTTGGAGGGCGCTCATCCGCGCGATCCGTGGTCGATTGACCCGCCGGCCCAGACGCCACGCGGCGGCTCGCCGCCGCATGTCGCCATGGTCGCGGAGCCGCCGGGTGGCCTGACCGACCCAATCATCGCCAAAGTCATCCGCAACGCAGGGGCGGCGCTTCGTGACGCCGGCTACGAGGTCGTTGAAATCGTTCCGCCGCGCTACGAACAGACGGCGTCGGTTCGAGACGAAATCGAAAGGGGCGACTTCCAATCGGTGCTGAGTACGTTCGATCGGCTGCAAAGCAAGTATCTTGAACAGCTGGCTCGGCTGTCTGCGAAATCCGCGCCCGCTATCGACGCCGCGGCTATGTCGCGTCTCTTCGTCGTTCGCCACGCGCTTGCGCGAGAATGGTCGGAGTTCATGGCGCGATACCCGCTCGTTCTGTCGCCGGTCTGGACGGAGCTGCCCTTTGAAGTGGGCTTCGACCTCGCCTCTGCCGAGAATTTGCAGGCCGCGTTGCAGATGGGCCGGCCGGTCGTGCCCGCCAACCTGTTCGGTATTCCTTCGGCCTGTGTCTCTGCCGGCCGGGACGCGGCGACCGGCCTTCCCATCGGCGTTCTGCTGACCGGGCGCCGGATGCGCGACGACGAATGCCTCGACGCCGCCGAGGCGATCGAGGCGCGCCTCGCGCTTAAGACGCCGATCGACCCGGTTTGATCGTCGCCATGGTTCTGTCGGCATTCGTGCCACCAGGCACGAGTGGCACGAGTGCCGCCGACGGAGCGGCATCTGCCATTTGGCCCGCACCAACTCAGCCGAATGGGAACATTCTGATGAGTGAAAAATCAACGACCGCCCCGGACAAGAAAACTCTAAGTGCCATTGCCCTGCTTCACGAAAGCCTTGCTTCAGAGAACTGGCACGATTACGACTAAGCATCTGAAGTTGGTCCTGGTCCGGACACACTTGGTAAGGTCAACCGCTTGCGCGGCACGCGCTCGGAATGTTGGACAATGCGGCACCCCGAGGCGAGGCCGGTTTGGTTGCGCAAACCAGGAGATCGCACATGAAGTGCAAAGGCATCATCCCGCGTCGGACCTTTCGCCAACTCGGTGCAGGGCTTCTGGCTCTGGCGCTCGTTCCGGCCACAGCCCCGGCGCAATCCCCAACGAGCCTTGCCCCGGCGACGACGGCCGCCCGGTCATCAGCAACTGATGCAACGGGCGCAGTACCCCCCACAACCGACACGCCGCCGGTCCGCCTGAACTTACCGTCAGCGAGTGAGGACATGAACCTCGCAGCCAATCCTCGCGCGATGAGCGGCCTCTTTTATTCCGGGCTGTTGCAACAGGCGTTGGGGCTGAGCCCGGACTTACCGGTCAAGGTTGGAGGGATCGTTGATTTCGGCGGCAATTGGCTCGCGTCAGGCGGCCTCAAACCAAAATCTGTGACGGGAGATTTTGTGTTGGGCCTTGGTGTTGATATCGATATGGCGAGACTTATCAATTCTCCTGGCGCGGAGTTTTATGCTGGCTTCCTTGAATACCAGGGGGGAATGAGTAACCAGCAGGCCGGTTCAGTTCAATTATACGACAACCTAGGTGTCCAGACGGAGTTCAGCCGCCAGGAGCTTTATGAACTCTGGTGGCGACAGAAATTATTTGGCGATAAGCTGATCATAAAAATAGGCAAGATCAACGCCACCGGTGAATTCAATCAGGTGTTAATTTCCGCCCCAATACCGCAAGCCAATCTGGGAGAATGGACGATCAGCGATCTCCTATATGCGCCGTCTGGTTTGAACCCCACGCTCTTCGGCAGATTGCCTTCATACCCCAACCCTGCCTGGGGCGCGATCATATCGGTCTTACCCAGCAACGCGTTCTATGCCTCTTATGGGATCTTCGATGGCAACGGGGCGCGGGGTGTGCAAACAGGCATAAGGGTCTGGCCAGACTTCAATGCCTACAAGTTCCAAATCGGCGAGGTCGGATACGCTTGGAGGCTCGCGGATGAAGGTAAGCCGGGCCGGTTCGGGGCCGGCGTCTGGGGTCAAACAGGGACACTTAGTACCGGCAATCTGAGCTTTGAGCATGGCGTGGTGAATGGCGTGGTGACGGAGAAAGGCGCCACGGGTTTTTATGCGTTTGCGTCACAGCGGCTTTGGTATCTAAATCCGGGCGCGGACCCGCGGGGGCTGGTCGGATTTCTCCAATTCGGGTATACGAATTCGCAAGCGACTAGTGTCACCCGCTATGTTGGCGGTGGACTCACCGCTCTGGGGCTCGTTCCGGGGCGGCCCGGTGATTCAGCCGGTGTCGGCCTCGCCTGGAGCACGCTAAATCCTGGTGCTTATGCTGGTTCCATCTTCTTTCCGGATGTGCCGGCGAACTATACCGCGACGACGCTGCGTCAGTCAGAGCTGATGTTGCAAACCAACTATCAGCTCAATCTGATTTCCGGGAAGCTCGCGGTCCAGGCTGCTTACACGGCCATTCCCACACCGGGGTACCGCCCCAACATTCCCTGGGCGAACATCTTTACGCTGCGCCTGGTGGTCGGTACTTTGAACCGGATGTCAGTTGGCGCTCCGCACATCATTTGCCCGACGGCGGGGCCAGGAGCGTTGCTGCTCGACGCTTCCGCAGCGAGCGGTACCCGTTGGAGGATACCGGTCGGTGGCTGGCGTAGAGTCCCGATGATGTGATTGATATCGGTGCGTCCCTATGATCAGGGTGTGCCGGCTTCCGGTTCTCCCATCAGAAATCAGGGCCGGGCATAACTGATCTTGAACAGTGCCTTTAGCGAACTCTCTGAGCTAAAACAGGAATTTGGAAAATTCAGGCCGATGTTGCACAAGGCTGCCCTGGACGTTCTCAATTCGTTTTTAATATTGGGTGGTTCGCAAACCTCACACTTCAACTTGAGCAGTGTATTGCGACTACTCCCGGCAGCCTCCAAGCCGTTCAGTGCACATTGCGACTTTTACACTGACGCAAATCCGCAGCCGTATGGTTCCGCAGATACACGCCTCGGCTTGATACAAATTCGCATGGCGGCCCATCTCACGCCGCCGGCTTCCACCTGATGGAACAGCCGATCGAGGGGATTTTCCTGGATCAGACGCCATGGCCGATTCGGACCGTGCGTGGTAGCGCTGGCCGGAGACATCCGAACGGTAGGAAGCCAGCGCCGCAATGCGCCCGCATTGCGCGAAGAGGCTCCGATAAACTGCACGCATAAGTTGTGACTGCCGAGTGAATGTGGCTGTCGATCGCACTTTGTCGAACTACCCTACCAAGCCGTTGGCTCCAGTCAGCGATTTGACGGCCGGGTATAAAACGGGGTATTTGCCGATTGGATCGGCAAATTATGTCAGAAATCCAAATAATTGGTTCAAAAACGTGCCTGACATCCCCTCCGCCAATCTTTGCTTATAACATCTTGAAAAGAAATGCTCTTTTCTGAGCGGTCGATTTTTAACCCCCAAACCTACCCCCAACGGCACGCCGGCTACCCCCCCGCCGATCAACCCGCATCGGCGGAGGCGTGATCCGCAGTGGCGCGGCCAATTGGTGTCGCGCCGATCGAATTGGCCGCGCGCCGCATGGGGTGTGGCTATCTTGCAACGGCTGCCGGTCCTTGGTGGCTTCGCTACGGAATGGCCGCGCGCACGGCCTGGACGGCGGCGGCCTTGTAGTCCGTCATTTTCATGCCGTGGAGCCTCCTGGGGTGGTTGGGGCGCTGTCGGGTAGGTGATAGCGGGGCACAAGCCAGAAGCCGCAGGCGGCGCCTGAGCCAACCTCCGCCCCAAGCGCCGGGTCATCGGATGCGATATCGGCACCGGGGCGCGCAACCACCTCGCTTATTTTTCTTTTCCCGTCTTTCCCTTGGCTTTCCATGCGGGACGCTCGGAACGGTCGGAATAGTGAGGGAATCCCCCACTTTCACGTGTTCCGACATGTGCGGGAGGAGCGGGACAGGTCGGAACTGTGCAGCCACGGCCATACGTTGGACGTGTTTCAGGTCGAGAACCTTGGGTGTGCGATCGGTAGATTGGCTGGGCCGGCTGCCAGCCAAGTCGCCCCACACCAGGAAGAACGAACCGAGAACCTTGAACCTGTGATGCAAGTTGTGTATATAACCAGCTTACGGAATCAGCCGTAACAAGCCTATGGTCCGCCGAGCTCAAGGCCTGTTACGGCAGCCCCACCCGAGCAAGGAGGCTAGATGCCGCGAGGCCCGCGAGTTCGAAATCCTGCTAGCCGATGTGATCGGCAACGCCGTGAAGGTAGGGCGGTTGTCCAGTGGGCTTGAGACTGAGGAGTCGCAAGAACCGTCCGGAATGGTCCAGAGCGGCCATTCCGGTGCGAAGGCACGGGCAGAGAGTATGATCAAGGAGGCGCGCGGTGCGGGGGCAAAGACGGCCGCTGCGGCGCGGTGAGGATGATGGCAACCGTTTTTGATGTAGCCAAGTACATTCTGAAAATTTCTGGCGGTATGACTGCCATGAAGTTGCAGAAGCTTGTCTATTACGCGCAGGCTTGGTCCCTGGCTTGGCGTGAGCGGCCTCTGTTTGATGAAGAGATTCAGGCGTGGTCGGGCGGCCCTGTGTCGCCAGACCTGTACAGTCGCCATCGTGGCATGTTCATGGTTACTGAGGTCATTGTGCCGGATGGCGACATTGGTCGTCTTGATGACGAAGATCAAGCCACCATTAATCGTGTTGTCGAGTTCTATGGCAAGCACACCGCTCAGTGGTTGAGCGATCTTTCTCACTTGGAAACTCCTTGGCGGAATGCACGTGAGCGTGGCAATGCGCCGCCTGGCGCCCAATGCGTTGAAATCATCACCTTGGCTGACATGTCAGAATATTATAGTGGATTGATGGCCGATGTCGCCACCCCGGCCGTCTCGTAAAGAGGCGCGGGCGGCTCGCGCGCATTTAAATGAAATAAGAGAGCAAGAAAAGAAAATTCGCGTAATTGCGAAATTGCCTGTGACCATTTCTGGTGGTCCAAGACTGGAAAGGGAGCCAGAGGACCCGACGGGCGCCCCTCGTGCCGAGGTAAACCCGGCCCAGATATGGTCTATGAAAATGACGTGGTGTGCCTCTAAGAGCCCGTCTCGGAACTTTATCGGAACGGACGCAACCCATTGACTTGCTTGGTTCGGCCCTGGTCCGCGGCAGCGGGGCTGCAGGCGGGCTGGAGCTTACACATCTGAAAATGCTTGCATTCCGCTCGTTCCCCTTGAGTTCCGAGACGGGCTCTTAGAAACTATGATCAAGGCTCTGCCCTGGCCCTTCCATCTTTTGCAACGCCTCGCGCACCTCCATCAATACCCGCCCGGCCCAGTTCTCCCCGGCGCCGTCCCGGCCGATCCCCCAGAACGGCTCGAACGGCGGATCCTCGATCAAGTCCGCCGTCCCGGTCGCCAGCAGGCGCTGGCCAAGCTCGGGGTTCTGCGTGAACTTCGCCAGATCCGCCCGCCGCATGATGTCGAGTTGCACCGCCGCCCAGTCCGACCGCGGGGTCTCGCCCGACTGCAGAAACCACGACCTCGCGGCAGCCGGGCGCCGCGGATCCGGATTGGCCGCCAACTGCTTGGCCGCTGCCGGCGTCTCCGCCGCCCGAATGGCGGCGCGATAGGCCGGGTTGAACGATTTCTGCGCCTGGAAGAAATGTTCCACGGTCGGCCACACCTCGCCGTCGATCGTGATCGGCGAGGGGTAAAAATGCGACAGGAAGCCAAACTCCGCCCGGTCGCGAGCGAAATAGCGGATGCTGCCGTCGCGAAGCGGCGGGCTGGCCGGCTCCGCCGCCATCGGGGCCGCGCCGCCCAGGCCGGCGCGCAGGCGCATCCACATATCCGCCATCAACGCGCCCGGGATCGTCTTGCTTTCGCGTCGCGGACGATGGATCAGCGGGCGATCCCCGGTAGCGAGCAGAGCGTCGCGCGCGCCGGCATGCTGGGTGAACTTCGCGCGGCAAGCCGCAAGCATCAGCGCGTGGTGGCCCGGCCCGCCCACCGCATAGGTCTCGCCGCCATAGTCGAAACTCGCGCGCTCCGGCAGCGCCGCGGCGGCGCGCTTCGCCGGCTTGCCCCACAACGTGGCGATGCGGGCACGATCGGCGTCGCCATCGAACTTCAGCCCCTGCCAGAATCCTTCCACGCTGGCATAGGCCATGCCGTTGAGCATGAATGGCGTGTGCGCCAGGTTGCTGACCGGCTGCCAGCGCGGCTCGACCTGATCGAACACGATGTTGTGATCGGCTCGCGACAGGCCTCGGCGCGCAGGCCGAGGTCGCGCAGGGCGCCGCCGTTGGCCGATCCGCCATCAAAATGGAATACATGCCCCCTGGCAGTCTCGCGCCAGATGGCGAACGCCGCGCGCTCGGCCTCGCTCTCCGGCGACAGGATCAGGTGTCCGGGTTTCAGGATCACCCGCATGGCGCGCCGTCCACGGCGCCCGAGGCGCTGTCGGTGTCGGTGTCGGCCGCAAACACGGCTCTGCCCTGGCGACCGGCAAGCTGCCAGGACTCGGGCGGGCCGCAGAACGTCCAATGCTCGTCGCCAGCAAGCGCCATCGCTTTCAGCGCCTCCCTTTCCTCGCTCAGGCCATCGAACCCCTCGGTGATCCGCTCGCGAGCAGGACGGGAAGGCCGCCCGGGCCAATCCACCGCCGCCACGCGACCGAGCCAGGACGGGCGACTACGCGTCGTCGGCAAACGTCAGCCCACCCGTAAGCCGCGCCTCGCCGCCATGACCGCCACCGAGATCAGCGAAGCCCTCGCCAGGCTCGGCGTTCTTCATCAAACCACGCTGCCGTACAGCCCGTACGTCAATGGCAAGCAAGAGACCTTCTGGGGGCAGATCGAAGGCCGTCTCATGGCAATGCTGGAAGGCGTCGATGATCTGACTCTGGCAAAACTCGACGAAGCGACACAGGCCTGGGCGGCGCATTGCAGCAGCGACTGCGCGAGCATGCGATCGACCACGGGGTGCTTGGGTTCATTGCTGAAACCCTACCTCAGAACGAGCGGATGCTACGCTTGGCCAAATCCGGCGCCGGCCGCACTAAAGTCGAGTACGACGAAGAGGGTGTGAGGGTCACGACTTGGTTTTCAAAACAAGATCAGGGTGTATGCCACAGCATGCCGCAAATCACTGACGGATTAACTCCACTGCGTATATCTTCTGAGCTTGACTTTCCGCCGGTGATTCCACGTGCGCATCAGACCAGCGCCCAGAAGATATCCTCGGTGGCGATGAAGCGGAGGGCGTCTTCGAGCGGCAGGACGGTGCGGCCGAACGGGCCGGTGGGTGACCAGCATTCCTTCTTGAGTGACCAGTAGAGCACCTCGACGCGATCGTTGTCGGCGTTCGGGCGCAGGCGTGCGACCGGCGCCCCGGAGGCGGCGTGGTAGAGCGAGTAGCCGCGGTTGCGGCGCTCGACCAGCACAGCGCCGCGGCTGAAGGTAAAGCGCTCGATGCGCTGGACGATGCCGTCGGTCATGCACACTATATTATAGGTGGCCTGGGGACGGCGCATCGCCACGAATGAGCGAAGCAACGGCGCGGCTTGCGACACGGGCGTCGTTCGATTCTACGGATTCGATGACACCCGATCGCATCCCTGCCGCCCCCATTTCCTCCGGCGGCATCACCGTGCCGTCGCTGCTGGTGACCTGGCTGGTGCCATTCCGCGACTGTTTCACCGCGCCGGTCTGGCAGCGCGTGCTGGTCCTGGTGGCCGGCGCGGTGCTGGCACCAGGCCAGCGGACGGTCAGCGCCGCCTTGCGGGTGATGGGGCTGGCCGACCAACCGGGCTTCGGCCGCTTCCACGAAGTCCTGAGCGAGGCGCGCTGGAATTCGCACGCCATGGCACGCAGACTGCTCGTTCATCTGCTCGACGCCTTGCTGCCGACTGGCGAGGTGGTGATCGGCATCGACGACACCATCGAGCGGCGCTGGGGGCCGAACATCGCGGCCCGCGGCATCTACCGCGATCCGGTGCGCTCCTCGCGCGGCTTCTTCGTCAAGACCAGCGGCCTGCGCTGGCTGTCGCTTATGGTGGTGCTGCCGGTGCCGTGGGCGAAGCGGCGCTGGGCGCTGCCGTTCCTGACCATCCTGGCGCCGTCCCAACGCAGCAACGAGAAACGGGGCCGGCGCCACAAGCCGCTGACCCGCTGGGCAATCCAGGCAATTCTGCAAACGCGGCGCTGGCTGCCAGGCCGCCGCATCACCATCGTCGGCGATAGCAGCTTCGCCACCCTCGAACTGATCGCCGCGGTCCGCCGTCACGTCCGTCTGATCACTCGCCTGCGGCTTGATGCAAACCTGTTCGCGCCGGCCCCGCCTCGCCGGCCCGGCCAGCGCGGTCGTGCGCCGCTGAAAGGCAAGCGTCTGCCGAAGCTCAGCGCCATCCTGGAAAACCCAGCAACCGCCTGGACGAAGCTACAGGTGACCGACTGGTATGGCGGCGAGACAAGGCTGGTCGAGATCGTCTCCGGCACCGCGGTCTGGTACCATGCCGGCCTGCCGCCGGCGCCCATCCGCTGGGTGCTGGTGCGCGACCCGTCCGGCCAGCGCGAGCCGCAGGCCTTCCTCAGCACCAACCTCGACGACACGCCGGCGGACATCCTCAACTGCTTCGTCTCGCGCTGGCGGGTGGAGACGACGTTTCAGGAAGTCCGTCGCCATCTCGGCGTCGAGACCCAGCGGCAATGGTCGGACCTGGCCATCCTGCGCACCACCCCCGCACTGCTTGGGTTGTTCTCGCTGGTGACGCTATGGGCCGACCAATTGATGCGGGCACCGACCACCGCCCTGCGCCCGCGCGGGGCTGCCTGGTACGCCAAGCAGGAGCCCACCTTCAGCGATGCCATCGCCGCGGTCCGCCGGGCACTTTGGTGCCCACCGCATTTTTCAATGTCCCGGCCGGGCAAGGAACGTCATCGAAATTCCCACGACTCTCCTGCACAGTCTCGTCGACACCGTGTGCTACGCCGCCTGACAACTCAAAACCTCCGCCACCCGACGCTACGCCTCAGCGCTCACGGAAACGGACCCACTTCTGCTCATGGGAATGGACCCAGCAAGTGCGCATGAGTTTGTGGTCAGATGGCCTGATCGGTCGGTAGCGGGCGTGGTCGGCGGCAAATTTTCCTTTGTCTGCCCAGGCGCCATGCCTGCCGCCGGGGCGTGCACCGACGGAGACCCGGGGATGAAGGCGGTCAGGTGTTGTCGCGGGTCACGGCCCGGGCAGCACGTCGCGTCCTGTCACGGCGAGACGGGCACGCCCCCGGCGGCTGCCGGGTCGGGAGGAGTCGGCAGCGCTGACGTGGCTCAGCGGCCCGACCACGCGATCGATCGTGACGTGGCTGCTGCCAAACCTCAGCCTTTCGTTCGACGCCGCGCGGCGAGCGCGCGTCGAATTGTCGGGACGCCTTCCGTCCCGACGCCACCTATGGGCCACGGCGTGCGAGGCGGGTCAAAGGCGCCGCGCGCCTGCTTGCGCGGCGGGAGCGGAGCTACGCGCAGAAAATCGGCGCTGGCCGATTTTCGAGCATGGCGAGCAGCTGCCCTTTGACGCGCCTTGCGCGCCGTGGCACCCCTCGGCGCTGCGGCGGTGGTGTTGCCGGGGCCTTCAGGTTTTGGTGGTGCGGCGCGCCGGTGTTGGCGACGCCGGTGTCGGAGGCTCCGGGCTGCGCAGGGACGGGCCGTTGATGCGGATGGTGATGCAGTGGTGCTGCAGGCGATCGAGCAGCGCATCGACCAGCGGCTTCTTGTCGAACAGCTCGTACCAGTCGGACAGTTCGAGGTTGGTGGTGATGATCGTCGAGACCCGGTTGTAGCGTTGGTCCATCAGACGAAAGAATGCGTTTGATTGTTCCGGCTTGATTGTCAGGTAGCTTAGCTCGTCAATCAGCAAGGGCTGCATGCGACTCAGCTGGGCCAGCAGCCGTGTGGTGGTGCGGTCTGCCAGAGAGGCATAGAGTTCATCGAGCAGGACTTGAGCATTGATGAAGCGGCCACGGTAGCCATTGAGGCAGGCCTCGCGCAACAAACCGATTGCCAAGCCGGTTTTACCGGTGCCGGGTTTGCCGATGAGCAGGACGTTGTCGGTCCGGCGCAGGAAGTCCAGCCCGGCCAGCGTCTGGATCTGCGCGCGGCTGACGCCAGGCTGTCGATCGAACGGGAAGCTGTCGAGTGACCACCGCCATGGCAGACGCGCCTGTCCCAGACGATACGCCAGGCTGCGTTCGCGGCGGGACGCGGCCTCCTGTCCGAGCAGCCGGTACAGCAGCTCGGGTCCAGCGATCGCTTCGCGCTCGGCGCGTTCGATCTCGGCGTCGAGTGCCTCGGCCATGCCGTGCAGGCGCAACTGGGCGATCAGCGCGCGCAGCTTGTCATGCATCGTCGTCTTTCCTGGTGTTCAGCGCGAAGAAGTCGCCGGCGACATGTTTGAGGATGAGGTCTTCCAGACGGCCGAGATCGAACAGGCCGTAGTGCAGGGCTTGCTCGATGGCGGCGATGAACGGGCCGGCGGGGTAGGTGCGCTTCATCTCGATCAGCCGGCGGAGTGGCCGTCGCCCGTATCCGTGACTGCGCAGCTTGAGAGCGGCGGCGTAACGGTCGAGGCTGGGATGGTGGCCGCCCAGCAACGCCTCTTCCGCCGCCGCGCCGCGACCCTGCCGCACTGGGATGGTATGATG
>CAWDQN010000008.1:0-72888 GCA_963804495.1 uncultured Alphaproteobacteria bacterium
AAACCCTTCGGAGAAGGTGCCGGATTACAGCGTGATCCGGTGCCGGTTTCGAGCGTGATGAGGTGCCGCTTTGCAGCGTGATGACCTGCCGGTTTGGAGCGTGCCGGGGTGCCGAATTCAGCGTGACCGCCAGCGAAACGCAACGTGCTCCTCGCACAACCGCGCCAACTCGCGCGCACTGCCAATCTTCTTCACCGTCGCATACAGCCACAACGCCACCAGAATGCGCGGGTCCGCCGGCGGATGACCGACATGCCCTTCCACCGCCTTGATGGTCGCCAGCAACGGCGTCAGGTCGAGCCCTTCGACGAATTGCCAAACCAGACGCACCCGGTGATCCTCCGGCACCAACTGGTCGAGGCTGAACGGACGCCACTCGACCTGGCTGCGCTCGGCACACCGCAGCCGTGGCACGCCGCCTCCCGACCGCGTCGGTGGCGCCTGATCAGGTAGAGCCTCGAACAACTCAGCCGCTTCACCCGATGCCGTCACCCCACCCTCACCCCCCAGGATGGGGCGATTCTAGATGCCGAATCAGCAGATTGCACCCCACTGCGGGGAACAGCAGGGAAAGATTTTCAGCCTCTGAGCTCGGCTTTCCGCCATCCATTTCTTGATCCCACCGGTTCGGCGTAGCGTCGGGTGGCGGAGGTTTTGAGTTCGTCAGGCGGCGTAGCACACGGTGTCGACGAGACTGTGCAGGAAAGTCGTGGGAATTTCGATGACGTCCTTGCCCGGCCGGGACATTGAAAAATGCGGTGGGCACCAAAGTGCCCGGCGGACCGCGGCGATGGCATCGCTGAAGGTGGGCTCCTGCTTGGCGTACCAGGCAGCCCCGCGCGGGCGCAGGGCGGTGGTCGGTGCCCGCATCAATTGGTCGGCCCATAGCGTCACCAGCGAGAACAACCCAAGCAGTGCGGGGGTGGTGCGCAGGATGGCCAGGTCCGACCATTGCCGCTGGGTCTCGACGCCGAGATGGCGACGGACTTCCTGAAACGTCGTCTCCACCCGCCAGCGCGAGACGAAGCAGTTGAGGATGTCCGCCGGCGTGTCGTCGAGGTTGGTGCTGAGGAAGGCCTGCGGCTCGCGCTGGCCGGACGGGTCGCGCACCAGCACCCAGCGGATGGGCGCCGGCGGCAGGCCGGCATGGTACCAGACCGCGGTGCCGGAGACGATCTCGACCAGCCTTGTCTCGCCGCCATACCAGTCGGTCACCTGTAGCTTCGTCCAGGCGGTTGCTGGGTTTTCCAGGATGGCGCTGAGCTTCGGCAGACGCTTGCCTTTCAGCGGCGCACGACCGCGCTGGCCGGGCCGGCGAGGCGGGGCCGGCGCGAACAGGTTTGCATCAAGCCGCAGGCGAGTGATCAGACGGACGTGACGGCGGACCGCGGCGATCAGTTCGAGGGTGGCGAAGCTGCTATCGCCGACGATGGTGATGCGGCGGCCTGGCAGCCAGCGCCGCGTTTGCAGAATTGCCTGGATTGCCCAGCGGGTCAGCGGCTTGTGGCGCCGGCCCCGTTTCTCGTTGCTGCGTTGGGACGGCGCCAGGATGGTCAGGAACGGCAGCGCCCAGCGCCGCTTCGCCCACGGCACCGGCAGCACCACCATAAGCGACAGCCAGCGCAGGCCGCTGGTCTTGACGAAGAAGCCGCGCGAGGAGCGCACCGGATCGCGGTAGATGCCGCGGGCCGCGATGTTCGGCCCCCAGCGCCGCTCGATGGTGTCGTCGATGCCGATCACCACCTCGCCAGTCGGCAGCAAGGCGTCGAGCAGATGAACGAGCAGTCTGCGTGCCATGGCGTGCGAATTCCAGCGCGCCTCGCTCAGGACTTCGTGGAAGCGGCCGAAGCCCGGTTGGTCGGCCAGCCCCATCACCCGCAAGGCGGCGCTGACCGTCCGCTGGCCTGGTGCCAGCACCGCGCCGGCCACCAGGACCAGCACGCGCTGCCAGACCGGCGCGGTGAAACAGTCGCGGAATGGCACCAGCCAGGTCACCAGCAGCGACGGCACGGTGATGCCGCCGGAGGAAATGGGGGCGGCAGGGATGCGATCGGGTGTCATCGAATCCGTAGAATCGAACGACGCCCGTGTCGCAAGCCGCGCCGTTGCTTCGCTCATTCGTGGCGATGCGCCGTCCCCAGGCCACCTATAATATAGTGTGCATGACCGACGGCATCGTCCAGCGCATCGAGCGCTTTACCTTCAGCCGCGGCGCTGTGCTGGTCGAGCGCCGCAACCGCGGCTACTCGCTCTACCACGCCGCCTCCGGGGCGCCGGTCGCACGCCTGCGCCCGAACGCCGACAACGATCGCGTCGAGGTGCTCTACTGGTCACTCAAGAAGGAATGCTGGTCACCCACCGGCCCGTTCGGCCGCACCGTCCTGCCGCTCGAAGACGCCCTCCGCTTCATCGCCACCGAGGATATCTTCTGGGCGCTGGTCTGATGCGCACGTGGAATCACCGGCGGAAAGTCAAGCTGAGCATCCGCATCATGAACCCGGCGGGGGGCTTGTATTGCTTTCCTTCGCATCGGCGCCATCACCCGTTCCGAACACCATCTTCCGTGCCATCTCACCGCGCCACGCCTTCAAACGGCGTTGCAACGTTCTCAGCAGCCCGTCCGGGTAGGCGCCAGGATAAACTTCCTGCAGTCACTCCAACAGTTCCCGGCCGCTTCGCCATGGTTCCGCATCGAACCAGTTGCGAATCTCCGACACGACCGCAGCCAACGGATCGGGACGTCGCCGCAAACGCTTGGCCTTGACCTTCGGTTTCGCTGTTGGACGAGCGTCGCCGTCCTGCCACGCACCGCGCGGTCCGGAGAGGAACGCATCCAATGTGGGGGCACTGACCGCCCCATTGTCTCCTTTCATCGGCGCATCTGCAATCTCGACGAGGCGCTGTTGGGCCACGCGCATCTCGTGCCGCAGGCTCATCGGATCGAGGGTAGCCCGCAGCGTCTCCAGCCGTCGCCGCACCTCGGCCGATGTCCGCGGATCGGCGAGCAGGCGTTGGCAGGGTGTCGCCGGGCGGTGGTACTTCTTGTTGACCCGCGCGCCGTCGCGCTCTTTTCCCGCCAACTTGAACGAGGGCTGGAAAAAGTTCACGAACAGCCGTGTGGTTTTGTGGAGCTGCGCCAACGCCGCCGCCGCTTCCAGTCCCTCGAACCGGCGATAGGCGACGATGCGGCGCACCACGACGCCGTTCTTCTGCTCGATCCAGGCGTGGTCGTTCTTGCGATACGGCCGACAGCGCGTGAATGCGATCCCCTCCGACTGGCAATAAGCGTGCACCGTCTCGTTGATAAACACGCTGTCATTGTCGTTGTCGAAGCCGAGCAACGGAAACGGCAGCAGCTTGCGCAACTCGCCCAGAACCTCGATCAGCAGGTGCTGTTCGCGGACCAGTAGCGGCGCGCATTCCGTCCATCCCGATGCGATGTCGGTCAGCACAAGAGTCTGCACGAAGCTGCCGCTCGCCGAGGGACCGCTGTGCGCCACCAGATCCGCCGCCACGACCCCCGGTGCCGGATCATCCCAATCGGCGAAGGTGCGAACCGGCACGCTGCGCCGGATCCCGACCGAGCCACCAACCCGGCGGCGTTTCCACCCACCAGCCTGCTCGCGAACATCCCGCAGCGCCCGGTCCATCGTCGCCGCGCTCATCGTCAGCAAGCCAGCTCGCACTTCCGGCGCAAGTTGCAGGTGACCATGCCGCTCCAGCGATTCCACCAGAACCGCAACGAGCGGCTTCAGCCGCTTGCCGCAGACCCGGTCTGATGCCTCCCAGACAACGATCAGCGCCTCACGCACTGCCGCGTCGTAAAGCCTCTGCCCCGGGCGGGCGCCGGATCGCGGCGCGGACGGGCCATTCCGCAGCAGCCGCATCACGTGCTTGCGATGAAACCCGGTGATCGCAACAAATTCATCGAGAATACGGACCTTCTCGGCCCGGTTGCCCCGGCCATATCGCTCAGCCGTCGCCCGGACCAACTCGTGACGAACCACCATGCTGACCCTCCTCATCGCCGCTCCTCCCCCAACAGCCAGGTAGGGAGCAAATCGCCTCCTCGCCGTCCAGGATGGCCAGTCACGACCGCCCTTGCTTGGGCGACCAACACACCCCACTTGACGGCGTTTCTTGGTTCGGCTGAAGGGGGCCGTTTCTTCGTCCCGGCCTGAAACCCCCAAGGCGTCCGCGTGCAGGCGCGGTCAAGGATGGCCGAAGGCCACCGCGCGATCTTGCGCGGCGCGCAGCGTCCTTGACGGTGGCGAGCACGGCGCCACGCTGGACCAGGATGGCGGCATCCCGCTGGTCATGCGGCTGTTGCGGCTCTGCCCGTGGATACTGACCGTAGTGGTCGATGGCGGCTACAAGACGCGGTTCATCGACTATGTGCAGCAGGCCAAGAACCGTGTTGTCGAGGTCGTCAAACGCCCCGATTTCGCCAAAGGGTTCGTGCTTCTGCCCAAGCGATGGAGAGTTGAGCAAAGCATCGGGGCGCTGACTGGCTCACGCCGCCTGAAGCTCGATTACGAAACGCTGACACACGTATCCGCTGCTACCATGCTCTTCGCCTCTATCACACGCCTGCTCGCGTCCATAACTATGGCCTGACCCTTTCCCAACGGACTCTTAGAAAGCCTCCGCCGACACCATCCAAAACAGGTAATTCAAGGTGCGATTCCAACTAATTGAACAACTAGTTCGGAGGTTGCGGCTGTATTGGCTGCCGCCAAGTAGCTATCCGATAAAGCCATCGCTGTTGTTACTGACGCGGCCGTTCCATTAAACGCATCCATGACGGCGTGCGCATGCGTTATGTTGCTGAGACCATCTGTTATAGCGTAATGGGCGCCGACAAGTTCTTTGTTGGCAAGATACTGAGCATCGGCTGAGCTGCCACTTGGGGCGTTCGCCCCGTTGATGATTGCTAATATAAATGTGGCTTGAGTGACAGCACCGTTCTGCAATGCGTCAACCCAGTAATTGAGCCCTCCTGGGTCAGGCGCTCTGCCTAATACATTCTGGTAGATATCCGTCACGAATGTCTGCGTTGACAGTCCAGCTGGGTATTGTGACACTGATTCAGGTTGGACGGAAAAACTTTCCGCGATTTGTGACAATCCGAACCCCTCGCTCAGGCTGCCTGCCCAATAATCTAATCCGGCTGCATCAGGAGCGCGGTTAAAGTAGCCGATATACAACTCCGTTAGCGCGCTGAGTTCGGATGCCGGTAAGGCGAGGACTTCAGTTAGCAATGCCACATTCAGTGTCTGATCAGCGAAGTTGAGGCTCGTTGCTCCGACTAACGTGTGAGATCCATCTAGGAGCGCTTTATCTTGGATCGTTATCGACGACGTCCCCACCTGTAATGCAAAATTATTCGAAGTATCTGCAAATGTTACCTCTCCAGACTCTAGATTTATTCCTCCTCCCCCCTGAAAGGAGACATATGTGATGTTGGTTAAAACAGCATTCTGCCCCAAGCCAGCGCTTTCACTTAAGTTCCATACCCCGTTAGCACTCTCGGTCGCAGAGTAGTCCGCTAAATTGCCCAGAAAATATACCGTATCTATCCCGCCGCCGCCATTAACTTTAATAGGATCGCTCGGAGTTCCGACAGCGCTATTGGCGGGTTGAGTGCCGGACAAAACTATTTGGTCGTTAGCGATGCTCCCGGTAAAAGAATCCCGCCCGGGGCTTAAGTAATCTTTTGCACCGAACCAGGAGGCAATTACCAATTGAGCTGGCTTGCCACGCAAATCAAACGAAGTGGGAAAACTTGCCAAATACTGAGAAAACTGGGCCGAATTCTCTGGCGGAGTGCCAGGATATACGGCCCAAATATTGACGCCATCAAACCACTGACTAGAGCTATTTTCGCTAATTGCCTGGAATAATGATTGGTAGAGCCATTCTTGCTGGACCCAGTCAGGGACTGCGTTGGTTGGACCAGCTCCGCTTGGATTATTAACCACACCGTGGAATGATTGTCCTCCGAACTCTGAAAAATAAAGCGGTTCATTGTATTGAGCCGATAGCGCCTCCAATGCCGCCAAAATGTTTATAGGGCCAGCGCTACCGCCAAACGTGTTTACCGTGGCCGGAACCGTGTTATTTGTCCAGCCGGCCAGGACGTTCTGAGTAGGTTGGATTCGTGCTCGAAGTTAGTCCATAATAAGCATCTACGCCTATTACATTTACTTTATCCCAAAACGATACCTCGGTCGGCAAAACTGTCGCGTAGGTAAGAGGGCCGTTGTAAGTTTGCTTTGTATCGTTTATAATATTCGTCCACTGCGCAAGATAGTTTACCGTATCAAAACCTGTGTTTTCCGTTCCTACGACGACCATGCTTGCACCAACCTGCTGCGCGAGCGAGCCGACCGAGCCCATATAGGACGCCCATTGTGACAAAAACGTATTCGCGTTAAATCCAGATCCGACGCTAAATGAATTAATGTTGTCTGGAAGAGACCCGTTCGAGCCGGTGGCATCTTTGGTTTGGGCTTGAGGTTTGAGTATAACACTAAGCCCTAGTTGGCTTGCTGCATTCGAAATCGCCTGTATCTCGGAAAGTGATGCCGTATGTATTCCGGACACATTAAAACTAGGAACGAGATTTCCGGTATTTTCATCGACAGGAACTCCCCAGCCGATAGACACTGTATTCACCCCAGAATTTTTATAATCTTGAAATAAAGAAGAGATCTGTGTAAGATCAGCAGCGCTGAACGCGCCGTCAGGAAAGTTATTAAGATCGAAAAACTCAATTGATTGGGTCTTGAACGTCATCGACTGTTGCTCCCCGAAGGCGTGCTGCTCGTTATTGATTAAGTCGAAACCAACGCCAGACTAGATAGTTCAAGATTTCCTTGGGCGTCGGAGGTCCATGATTGAACAAGCGCGGCCATGATGGCGAAATGGGTCGGTGTATCCGTCAGTTCACTTTGGGTCAGTGTCATCCACAGTCGTGGCGCTCCCTCGAAGGTTCCGAACAGGCTAAGGCAAGCGGTTGCGCCGCGCAAGCGTAACCGGGCAAAACACCCCGCAGCGGACACAGCTATTGGGGCGTACAGGGCCTGACCGGCCCCCGCAGTCAGCCTACCAACCCATCAGAACCCCATCCAGAGCAATCCCAATCACCGCCATTCTGGCCGAAGCTCATCCTTGATCGCCGAAATGCTAACGTCGGCATAGTGTTGATTGATCATCGTGCTGGTGGTGCCGCACATCTCCGCCAGATGGAAGATCGGAACCTTGGCAATCAGCTGCTGGCTGATAAAGAAGTGCCGGAACGAATACGAGGTCCGCTTGGCGCCTCGATAATCCTTTTTCAATCCAGCCGCATCGAGCAACTGGTTAAAACCCTTGTTCACCGATCCAAGGCGCTCGCCTCTCTCATTACAGAACACCGGGTCAGTCGGGCGCGGTTTGCGGCCGGTGTCGCGCTGGAACTGTTCCCATAGCCGATCGAACCAAGGGATCACCGCATGCTTTGGCGGAAAGCTGCGCGACTTGCCCTTGCCGTGCACCCGAAGATCAATGTCCCGCTTCCCGATCGGCTGTTCCCGCGTGGCCTCATAGCCAAGCACATCCGCCCAGTTCAGCTTGAGCGCTTCGGTCGGCCGCATGCCGGAGAAGGCCAGGATCGATATCCAGCAATGCAAGATCAGGCCGATCCCGCCTGACAGCCGGATGCAGGCCATGCACCGTCAACCGCTCCAGGCTCAGTTCCTCCAGCCGGGTGAACTCGTCCGCGCTAAACGAGGGCCGAGCGTTGGGCTTGCCGGTCTTCCGGATTTCGATGTCAGGTATGTCGTTGATCAGCCCATTTCGTTTCGCGTATTTGAGGAAAGTCCGAAGCACCACACCCTCGGTGCCGATCGAACTTGCGGTGGGCTTGATGCGCTGGCTGTCGGTGACCGGTCGCCGGATCGATCGGCCGTTCCGCATATAGGTAAGGTACTTGATCGACTTGCCCGGACCCTTGCTCCAGTAGCCGTATCGCCATTCCCAGAACCGGTTGACCGCCACCTCGTTGATGGTGTCGATCGGCTGCTGGTCCCAGAACCCGGCGATGTAGCGGGTGGCGATCCCCTTGTGCTGGATGGCCATCCCCGCCTTCATGGTGCCCCGCTCGACCTCAAGGTCCAGCTGCTCGCACCAGCGTTCCACCACCGACGCGACCGGGTGCTTCTTGACGGTCAGGCCGCTGTTCGCACGGGCCTTGGCTTCGCCCCAGACTTCCATCGCAGCGTGATGGGCCTGGGTCGGGTCGGTGGTCTCCAGCGCCTTGCGTATCTGTCCCTGACCCTTGAGGCTGAACCTGACCCAGTAGGGCCCGCCTTCCTTGCGCTGATCAAGGGTGAAGGGGTCCTTCAGCGTTTTCATTCGTAGCGCACCTCCGCATTAGTCGGTCAAGCGACCGTGCTACAGGTGTGCTTTCGAGGGTGCTAAGCCATTGATCTCTGGTGGCACTGTACACCCTGTGCTAACGGTGTGCTAGCGTATTTTCGCCGCCACGAAAGGGCAACCAGCTTGGCAAGCGCTTGTTTTAACTGGGGAAACTGGTGGAGCCAATCGGAATCGAACCGACGACCTCCTGAATGCCATTCAGGCGCTCTCCCAACTGAGCTATGGCCCCACTGGTAACGTGTGCCCCGGGGTTGGGTCCCGAGCGCAGAGAGCGGCATATAGACGCGGGCCGACGACACAATCAAGGGCCGGAATCACAGATTTGACATGTGCACACCACCATGGCGTCCGGCGAATGAACCGGCTTCGGTCAACGCCGAATCCGTGCTGCTGGAATGGCTCGCCGCCGTGCGCGGCATGGGCGTCAATGGGCCTGATGGGCTACGCGATTGGGCGCGCCGCGACCCGGCGGGCTTTCGCGCGGCGTTTTGCGCCTTCGCGCGCATCGATCCTGCCGTCGCGGACGCGGCGGCCGGATGGCTGCTCGGCGCCGGCGTGCGCCCCGATGACCGTGTTCACTGGACCGGCAAGGCCAGGAACCCCTGCCTTGCCGCCCTGGCGGCGATCGGTGGCGTGCTCACCGCCGATCCGGCAGGGGCGACGATCGTGACCGGGCGGCCGCCGATCTGGCCGCCGCCGCTCAGGCCGCCAGTTGCAGGTCCGGATGAACGGTGAAACCGGCCTCGGTCTTCTGGCGGATTTCCTCAACCGTCACGCCGGGGGCGATGTCGACCAGCACCACGCCCTGCGGGGTGATGGCGAACACGCCCAGTTCGCTGATCACCGTGTCGACCACGCCGGCACCGGTAAGCGGCAGGGTGCAGCGCTTCAGCAGCTTGGGCTTGCCGCCGGCCGTGTGCTCCATCAGCACCACCACCCGACGCACCCCGGCCACCAGGTCCATCGCCCCCCCCATGCCCTTCACCATCTTTCCCGGGATCATCCAGTTGGCGAGGTCGCCCTGCTCGCTGACCTGCAGGGCACCGAGGATCGACAGATCGATATGCCCGCCACGCACCATGGCGAAGCTTGTCGCGCTGTCGAAGAAACTGGTGGTGGGCACCTGAGTCACGGTCTGTTTGCCGGCATTGATGAGGTCGGCGTCCTCCTCGCCCTCGAAGGGAAAGGGGCCCATGCCCATCATGCCGTTCTCGCTGTGCAGCTGGATGTCCATCCCCTCGGGAATGAAGTTGGCCACCAGCGTGGGAATGCCGATGCCGAGATTGACGTAGAACCCGTCTTCCAGCTCACGGGCGGCGCGTGCCGCCATTTCGTCGCGTGTCCAGGCCATGTCCGTATCCCCCCTTATGCCGCCTGCACCTTGCGCACGGTGCGTTGCTCGATCCGCTTGTGCACCTGCAGCAGCGGCACCAGCCGCTTGACGAAAATTCCCGGCGTGTGGATCTGGTCGGCCTCGATTTCGCCGGGCTCGACCAGAATTTCGACCTCGGCCACCGTCACCCGGGCCGCAGTGGCCATGATCGGGTTGAAGTTGCGCGCGGTTTTGCGGAACACGAGGTTGCCTTCGGTGTCAGCCTTCCAGGCATGCACCAAGGCCAAGTCGGCGACCAGACCGCGTTCCATGACGTATTTCTGGCCATCGAACTCGCGCACTTCTTTGCCTTCGGCAATCTGGGTGCCGACGCCGGTGCGGGTGTAGAAGGCCGGGATGCCGGCGCCGCCGGCGCGGATGCGCTCGGCCAGGGTGCCCTGCGGGTTGAACTCGATCTCCAGCTCGCCGGCCAGGTACCTGACGGGCGAAAGTGGCATTCTCGCCAACATACGAGCTGATCATCTTGCGGATCTGGCGGGTCTGCAGCAGCAGACCGAGCCCGACATCGTCCACGCCGCAGTTGTTGCTGATGACCGTCAGGTCCTTCACGCCGGATGCCTTCACCGCGTCGATCAACACCGCGGGAATGCCGCACAGGCCGAAGCCGCCGGACATGATGGACATGCCCTCGTGCAACAGACCTGCCAGCGCGGCGGATGCATCGGGATAGACCTTGTTGACTGCCATCGGCGTCCTCCTGCTCGGATACCGGTATCTGCCATTGCAAGGGAACGGCAGCAAGGCCGCGGGGCCAAGCTCCCCGACCTTGCTGCCTGCTTCTGGCGGCGCGCCGGCGGCTGGGCTACAGCACCTCATGCTTCGCGGCATCCTCACCGTCGGCGGCTGGACCATGGCCAGCCGCATTCTGGGTTTCGCCCGGGATATGCTGATTGCCGCCCTGCTCGGTGCGGGTCCGGTCGCAGACGCGTTCTTCCTCGCCAACCGCCTGCCCAACCTGTTCCGCCGCCTGTTCGGCGAGGGCGCCTTCAACGCCGCCTTCGTCCCCGGCTTCGCCGGTCTGCTGGAAACCGATGGCCCGGCCGCCGCCCGCCACTTCGCCGAGCAGGCGATCGCCGTCATGGCGTTCTGGCTGTTCGGCCTCACCGTGCTCGCCGAGATCTTCATGCCCCAGCTCATGGGGCTGTATGCGCTCGGCTTCACCGACGACCCCGTCAAATTCGCCCTCACCGTGGAACTCGGGCGGATCACCTTCCCCTATATGCCGCTGATCTGCCTGACGGCGCTGCTGTCGGGCGTGCTGAACGGGCTGGATCGGTTTGCCGCCGCCGCCGCCGCGCCGCTGATTTATAACGTCGTCTCGATCCTCTTTATGCTGGCGCTGCCGGGCATCGTGCCCACGGTGGGGCATGCCGCGGCCTGGGGCGTGAGCGTCTCCGGCGTCGCCCAGATTCTCCTTTTATACTGGGCGGTCAACCGCGCGGGCATGCGCCTGCACATCCCGCGCCCCCGCCTGACCCCGCAAATGCGCCAATTGTTCCGCCGCATGGCGCCGGGACTGCTGGGCTCCGGCGTGATCCAGCTCAACCTGGCGGTAGACGCCTTCATCGCCGGGCTGCTGCCGGCCGGCACCGTCTCGGTCATCTACTACGCCGACCGGATCAACCAGCTTCCGCTCGGCGTGATCGGGGCGGCAGTCGGCACGGCCCTGCTGACCACCCTGTCGCGCCAGGTGCGCAGCCCCGAGCCCGAACAAGCGGTGTCCACGCTGAACCGGGCAATCGAATATGCACTGATGCTCACCCTGCCGGCGGCGCTGGCGCTGCTGGTGGCGGCGCTGCCGATCGTTTCCGTCCTGTTTGGCCGGGGCGCCTTCACGCCCGAGGACGCCATCCGCTCGGCACAATCCCTCGCCGCCTACGCGGTCGGGCTGCCGGCTTTTGTCATCGTCAAGGTACTGGTTCCGGCGTTTTTTGCCCGCGGCGACACCAAGGCACCCGTCTGGACCGGCACAATCGCGGTGGTGCTGAACCTGGCTCTGAACTTTGCCTTCATGCTGCCGCTCGAGCACATGGGACCGCCTCTGGCCTCTTCGGTCGCCGCCTGGTTCAACGTCGGTCTGCTGGCGTGGCTGCTGAACAAGCGCGCCCATATGGCAGCCGATGCCGCGCTTCGGCGGCGCGTCCCCCGCATGCTGGCGGCGGGGCTTCTGATGTGCGCCGTGCTATGGGCGGTGGAGCACACGCTATTCGCCGCCCTCGGCACCTCGCCGGGGCTGCGCTGGGTGGCGCTGGGGCTCCTGGTCGGGTCGGGGCTGGCCGCCTATGGCGTGGCCGGGCAGGCACTGGGCGGATTCGATCTCCGCGAGGCCGCGTCCATGCTGCTACGCCGCCGCGCCGGCGGGAAGCGAACCTGGGGCGGCGGGTGAAGAAATTAAGGCCAGGGCTCTGCCCCGGACCCGCCGAGGGCCGAGTGGCAGGGCAATCGGGTTAACAGGCCGGCCGCTGTGGTGCATTGCGAAAAAGGAAAAGATGCACAGGAAAACGCAGAGTTCGGAGAGGCATATCAAAGCGTAATGCGCCCCTGAGGGCGATCACTGACAGGTTTCTCCCTGACTCTCCACCTCCCGGTGCAGCTTTCTTGCGCGGAGTGGCCTGGCACCCGGCTTCACCCGATTGCCCTGGCCGAGTGGCCCCTGGCCTTGCGCGGCTCCGGCACGGCGGCTACTCTCCCGCGCATGGTCCGGACAGACCGACGACCTGAACGCCTTTGGCGTCGCTGGCAACATATTCCAGCGGCCTAGGTTCCCGCGTCCTTCCCGACGACACCCAAGCCGCCCCACCGAGGCGGCTTTCGTCTGTACAGGCCGAGCGCCAGCCGAGCGTGGAGCGGCCCCACCCCAGGAGCCCACACCCACATGCAGCGCATCTTCTCGGGCATCCAGCCCACCGGCGTCCCGACGCTCGGCAATTACCTCGGCGCGGTGCGCAACTGGGTGAAGCTGCAGGACGACCACGACTGCATCTATTGCGTCGTCGATCTGCACGCGATCACCGTCGCGCACGACCCGAAGTCCCTCGCCCAGGCCACCCGCGAAATGGCCGCCGCGCTGATCGCCTCCGGCATCGACCCGAAAACCTCCATCCTGTTCCACCAGTCGGCGGTGCACGCGCATCTGCGGCTGTCGTGGATTTTCGAATGCGTGGTGCGCATCGGCTGGCTGAACCGCATGACGCAGTTCAAGGACAAGGCCGGCAAGGACCGCGAGAATGTCTCCGCCGGGCTGTATACCTATCCCGCGCTGATGGCCGCCGACATCCTGGCCTACCACGCCACAAGGGTGCCGGTGGGCGACGACCAGCGCCAGCACCTGGAACTGGCCAACGATATCGCGCAGAAATTCAACTTCGACTTCTGCGGCGGCGACACCTTCTTCCCGCTGATCGAGCCGCTCATCCTCGGCCCGGCGGCGCGGGTTATGAGCCTGCGCGATGGCAGCAAGAAAATGTCCAAATCCGACCCGTCCGACCAGTCGCGCATCAACCTGACCGACGACGCCGACACGATCACCCAGAAGATCCGCCGCGCCAAGACCGATCCCGAGCCGCTGCCGTCCGATCCCGCCGGGTTGGAAGGCCGCCCGGAGGCGCGCAACCTCGTCGGCATTTACGCCGCTCTGACCGATACCGACCACGCCGCCGTGCTGCGCGACTACGGCGGTCGCGGATTCGGCGACTACAAGAAGGCGCTGGCTGACCTGCTGGTGGAAAAACTCTCGCCGATCGCCGCGGAAATGCGCCGACTGCTCGACGACACCGCCACCATCGACGCCATCCTGCGCGACGGCGCCGGCCGCGCCGAGGCAGTCGCCGAACCGATCGTGCAGGAAGCGGAAAAGCTGGTCGGCTTTCTGCGGGTCTGACCGCACATGCGCGCAGCACTGGCCGGACTGATCGCCGGCACGGTGCTGTTGCGCCTGGCCATATACGCCGCCCTGGCCGCGCCCTATGGTGGTCTGGCCGAGGCGATGTGCCAGTTCGACTGCGGCTGGTACGAGCGCATCGCGCTGGCCGGTTACGGCGCCGATGCCGACTGGCCGCCGCATGGCAGCCTGCCGCACTGGGCGTTTTTTCCCTTGTACCCGTTCCTGCTGCGCGGTGCGGTGGCGGTCACGGCACTGCCGGCGCGGCTGGCCGGCATCCTGCTGTCGAGCCTGTGCCTGGCCGTGTTCATGGCGGCCGGGGCCGCGTATCTGCAGCGGACGCGCGGCGCGCAGGCCGCGCCCGCGCGGTTCGTGGTGCTGGCGGCGGTGGTGCCGTTCGGGCTGTTTTTCTCGGCGCTCTATACCGAGGCGCTGTTCGCGGCCCTGCTGACGCTGGCGCTGCTTGGTTCGGCATATGCCCGCCCGGGTGCGGGCGCCGTTGCGGCGGCGCTGGCCGGCGCCACCCGCCCCACCGGCATTCTGCTCGCGCCGGTGTTCGCCATCCGCGGCGTGCTCGCGCTGCCGCGCGAGGGCATCCGCGCCTTGCTACCGGCGGCGATCGCACCGCTCGGGCTGGTCGCCTTTATGGCCGCGCAATGGATCGCCGTTGGCGACCCGCTGGCGTTCAGCCATGTCCAGGCGCTGTGGAACCGCGCCTGGCGCGGCCCGCCGGCCTATCTATGGGAGGGATTGGCGGCTTGGGACTGGGCGCGTCTGGGCGGGCTGATGGCGCAGCCGAGCCGTTCGTTCCTCGCCGCCTGGGCGCTGCTCGGTCTCGGGACTGCGCTGTGGCTGGCGGCGCGACGGCGCTGGGCGGAGGCGTGGCTGCTGGCGGCCGCCGTGCTGCTGCCGTCCGCCTCAGGATTGGACTCGCTGCCGCGCTACGTGGCGTGCCATCCGGTCTTCCTGTTCGCGGTCCACGACCTGCTGGCGCGGCTGGACCGCCGCGCAGCGACGGCAGCGCTGATAGTCCTCGTAGGACTAGGTTTCGTGCCGCTGATGGCGTGGCTGCAGGGACACGGCGGAGTGTTCTAGGAACGGGTTCCAAGGGCCTTGGCCCTTGGTGGGGTCCACCCCGCTAGGATTTCGCCTCCTCCACATACAGCGAAGACCCTTTCTCCCGGAAAGCGGCACTCATCTGCTCCATGCCCGCCATCCGCTCAGCATCGGCGCGAATATCCTGGGTGATCTTCATGGCGCAGAACTTCGGTCCGCACATGCTGCAGAAATGGGCGACCTTGTGGGCTTCCTTAGGCATGGTCTCGTCGTGGAACCGCCGCGCCGTGTCGGGGTCGAGGCCGAGGTTGAACTGGTCTTCCCAGCGAAACTCAAAGCGCGCCCGGCTGATCGCGTCATCGCGCAACCGCGCCGCCGGATGGCCCTTCGCCAGGTCGGCGGCGTGGGCGGCAATGCGGTACGTGATCACGCCGGTTTTCACGTCGTCGCGGTCGGGCAGACCGAGATGTTCTTTGGGCGTGACGTAACAGAGCATCGCGGTGCCGAACCAGCCGATCATCGCCGCCCCAATGGCCGAGGTGATGTGGTCGTAGCCCGGCGCGATGTCGGTCACCAGCGGCCCGAGAGTGTAGAACGGCGCTTCGCCACACTCGCGGAGCTGCTTCTCCACGTTGACCTTGATCTTGTGCATCGGCACGTGACCAGGCCCCTCGATCATGACCTGACAGCCTTTGTCCCAGGCCACCCGGGTCAATTCGCCGAGGGTTTCCAGCTCGGCAAACTGCGCGCGATCATTGGCGTCCGCATTGCTGCCGGGACGCAACCCGTCGCCCAGGGAGAAAGAGACATCGTATTTGCGCATGATATCGCAAATCTCACCGAAGCGCTCATACAGGAAACTCTCGCGGTGATGCGCCAGACACCAGCGCGCCATGATCGAGCCGCCGCGGCTGACGATGCCGGTCACGCGCTTCGCCGTCAGCGGCACATAGGCCAGCCGCACGCCGGCATGGATGGTGAAGTAGTCCACCCCCTGCTCGGCCTGCTCGATCAGCGTGTCCTTGAATACCTCCCAGTCGAGCTTGTCGGGGTCGCCGCCGACTTTTTCCAGCGCCTGATAGATCGGCACAGTGCCGATCGGCACCGGGGCATTGCGGAGAATCGAGGAGCGGATGTTGTGGATGTTCCGCCCGGTCGACAGGTCCATGACCGTGTCGGCCCCCCAGCGGATCGCCCAGACCAGCTTCTCCACCTCATCGGCGGCGGAGGAGGTCACCGCGGAGTTGCCGATATTGGCGTTGATCTTGACCAGGAAGTTGCGGCCGATGATGACCGGCTCGAGTTCCGGATGGTTGATATTGGCCGGGATGATGGCGCGCCCGGCGGCGACCTCGGCGCGGACGAACTCAGGGGTGATGAAAGCCGGAATGGCGGCGCCGAAATCCTCGCCGTCGGCCCGCCGTTCTTCCGCTCCCTCGGCCATCTGTGCCCGGCCGAGGTTCTCGCGGTGGGCGATGAAGATCATTTCTTCGGTGACGATCCCGGCGCGGGCGAATTCGAGCTGGGTCACCGGCCGGCTGGGCAGGCCCGCCAGCACGGTGCGCACGGCCGGACATTCCGCCACCAGCTTGTCGTCGCCGATATTGCCGTTGTCCTCGGGCTTCACCGCGCGGGGAGCGATGGCGACAAAACCGCGCTGCTCGATCCACGGGGCGCGCAGCGGCACCAGACCGCTCTCCAGATCGACGCGCGCGGCCGGATCGGTGTACGGGCCCGAAGTGTCGTAAATGCGGAAGGGCGGCTCGTTGGCGGTCGGATGCAGGTCGATTTCGCGGAACGGGACGCAGATGTCGGGGCGGCCTTCGGGACTTACATGGATCTTGCGGCTGCCGATAACGGGGCCGGTGGTGACGGCGGCGGGTTTCTGTTGGACGGTCACGGGCTTACTCCCCCTTCGATTCGTGTGGGTGTCCGGGCGTCGGGGGGGACGACACATGTTTTCCCGTCCCTACGCCGGTGCGACCCGGATCAGGTTCAAAGGGTCACCGCGCGACGGCGCTCGGCATGAGCAGATCGCCAGGACGGTATCTCAGCCCCCTGCCGGGGCTCCCCTCGGAGACAATCACAGTGTGGCGCTGTCATGCTTGTGTCAACAGGCGGTCCGGGCCCACGCCGCGCGATTGCGTGAAGCGCGGCGCCGGCGGCGCGGCCCAAAACGCGTGGTTTTCAAGAACGGCTTCGCCATGATATGGCCGGCTGGTGGCGCAACCCCGGGGGCAGAATACCGCATGACGACCATGGCAAAATCTTCGATTGTCCTGGCCCTCTGCCTCGCGCTGGCCATGCCGGTCGCGGCGCGGGCCGAGACCGCGCCGGCGGCAGCGCCGGCGCAGACGGGCTCCGAACCGCAAGCCGGGTCTTCGGCGGGGTGGTTGATCGGGCTGGCATCCTACGACACGCTGCAGACCGGCCTCGAAGCAGGCCTGGGATGGGTTGCGGGCGCGGTCGTGGTCTCGGTCGGTCTGGTGCCCGGACTGGGACAATGGCTCGATACGCCGAGTTCCTATACGGTGCTGATTCCCGGCGCAATTGGCGGCCTGGCCGGCGCGGCGATCGGTGATGCGGTCGCCTTCGGCCTGACCGGCTTCTCCCCCTGGGCGGTGGAGGCGGAAATCATTCCCAGCGCACCGCAAGTGCTGATCTGGGCCGTCTCGGTGAGCGCCTTCGGCAAAGCCCTGGCCGCCGGCGCCATCGAGGGCACGTCGAAGCTGATGGACAAGTACCTACGACAACCAGCCCAAGACCGGACCCAGGGGGACGGCCTCACCCTGACGCATCGCGTCCCTGCAACCATCTCGATGTGAGCGTTCACCGCAGCCGCTTCCGCCGCGGCTGGTTTGCTGCCTGAAGCGCCAGCGCCGCCTGGACCCCAATCCGCGGCACCAGGTCGGTGCGGGCCCCACCCGACCGTCTGGCAACCTGCCTCTGCCCGCCGCGCCGCTGCCGCCACACCTTCCGGCTGGCGACCCCACCCCGACAGGCTGCAAGCCTTCTCAAGGAATGGGAGGTCTCGCCGGCTATTAGCGTTATCTTCATTGCCAGGCCAATACAGTGCAAAGGCGGACCCGCCCGCATGCGCGGCGGGCAGCGCAGCAAGCACTGGTGCAGTTCCGGGCAATGAAGGGAGCGGTCGCCGATGAAGGCGGTAATCCTGGCGGGCGGTCTCGGTACGCGCTTGTCCGAGGAAACAACCATGCGGCCAAAGCCGATGATCGATATCGGCGGCCGTCCGATCCTCTGGCACATCATGAAAATCTACAGCCAGTACGGTGTGGACGACTTCGTCATATGCTGCGGCTACAAGGGATACGTGATCAAGGAGTTTTTCGCCAGCTACGCGCTGCACTCCTCGGACGTGACCTTCGACCTGCGGCGGAATGCGGTCCAGGTTCACCAGAACAGCGCCGACAATTGGCGCGTGACCGTGGTGGACACCGGCGAACATACGCAGACCGGTGGGCGCCTGCGGCGGGTGCAGCACTTCCTGGATGATGACGACGCCTTCTGCTTCACCTATGGCGATGCGGTCTCGGATGTCGATATCGCGCAACTGATCGCCTTCCACCGCGGCCATGGCCGGCTGGCCACGGTGACCGCGGTGCAGCCGGTCGGCCGATTCGGAGCGGTGCGCACTGATGCCGGTGGCACGCTGGTGCGCGCGTTCGAGGAAAAGCCAGCCGGCGACGGCGCCTGGATCAATGGCGGGTTCTTCGTGCTGTCGCCCAGGGTCATCGACTACATCCCCGACGACCGGGAAGTCTGGGAGCAGGCGCCGATGTACAGCCTGGTGCGCGACGGCGAACTTCAAGCCTATCGCCATCCCGGCTTCTGGCACTGCATGGATACCCAGCGCGACAAGGTCAATCTGGAATGCCTGTGGCAGCAGGGAGCGCCTTGGAAAAAATGGTAACCGACCCGGATTTCTGGCGCGGCAAGCGAGTCTTCGTCAGCGGCCATACCGGCTTCAAGGGCGCCTGGCTGTCGTTGTGGCTGCAGAACCTTGGCGCTCATGTATTCGGCTACAGCCTGCCGCCGCCGACCGATCCCAGCCTTTACACCGTGGCAGACGTGGCGGCTGGAATGGCCGATGAGGTGATCGCCGATATTCGCGATCCCGGCGCGCTGCAGGCCGCCCTGCGTGCCGCCCGCCCCGACATCGTCTTCCACCTGGCGGCACAGGCCATCGTCCTGCGGTCCTATGCCGATCCGGTCGAGACGTTCTCTACCAATGTCGTCGGCACTGTGTCCCTGCTCGAGGCGATCCGCGCGGTGGCCAGCGTGCGTGCCGTCGTCGTCGCGACATCGGACAAATGCTACGAGAACCGTGACTGGGTGTGGGGCTACCGGGAGACCGATCCCCTAGGCGGACACGATCCCTACAGCGCCTCCAAGGCGGCGGCGGAGCTGGCGGTTGCGGCGATGCGCGCCGCCTATTTCAGCCCCGCTGTGGATGCGATCCACCACGTCCGCGTGGCGTCGGCCCGGGCCGGGAACGTGATCGGCGGCGGCGACTGGGCCGAACACCGCCTGATCCCCGACATGATGCGCGCCCTTCTGTCCGGCCGGCCCGCGGTCATCCGCAACCCCGACTCGGTGCGTCCCTGGCAGCACGTGCTGGAACCGCTGTCGGGATATCTCCGCCTGGCGGAGGCCCTGTGGCAAGACGGCGGCGCCAACGGTGGCGGCTGGAATTTCGGGCCGCTGGACACTAATGCCAGGCCGGTTTCCTGGATCGCCGACCGCCTGGGGCGGCTCTGGCCGGGCGCGCTGCCCTGGATTCTGGCCGGCGCACCCGGGCAGCACGAAAGCAGCTGTCTCCGGCTGGACATTTCGAAAGCGCGCGCGCGGCTGGGATGGGCGCCCGTGTGGTCGCTTGAAACCACGCTGCAGAGCATCGTTGATTGGTACCGCGCCTATCTGGCCGGCGACGGCATGCGCGACTGCGTCAGCGTCCAGATCGAACGGTTCTGCCGCGACACGGATCCGTCCCGATCGGCGGGCCCCGGCGTACCGGCGGAGGCCAGCGGCCGCCTGGAACTGACAGGGTATCGCTAGATGGTGGTCGCGGCAGAGCCGGTCTCGGCGGCACCGGCGGAAGCGGATTTGCGCAACCGGATCTGCGCCCTCGTTGGCGATTATGCGCGCCTGGCACATGCGCCCGGCCGCTTCGTCGCCGGCACCAGCCCTGTGCCGGTCAGCGGCAAGGTCTATGGCGCCGAGGAAATGACCGCACTGGTCGAGGCCTCGTTGGATTTCTGGCTTACCACCGGCCGCTTCAACGATGCCTTCGAGGCGCGACTGCGTGCCGTGTTGGGACGCAAGTATGCCATGACGGTGAATTCCGGATCCTCGGCCAATCTGCTGGCGGTCTCGGCGCTGACGTTGCATCTGCTGGGCGAGCGGGCGCTGAAACCCGGTGATGAGGTCATCACCTGTGCCACCGGCTTTCCCACCACGGTCAACCCGATCCTGCAGAACAACCTCGTGCCGGTGTTCCTGGACGTGTCCATCCCGACCTACAACGCCGACACCGCACGGCTCGCGGAGGCGATCAGCCCGCGGACCAGAGCCATCGTGCTGGCGCACACGCTCGGCAATCCGTTCGATCTCGACGCGGTCATGCGCGTGGCCGCCGCGCACGATCTGTGGGTGGTCGAGGATTGCTGCGATGCGCTCGGCGCCAGATATGGCGGCCGGCAGGTGGGCACATTCGGCGATGTCGGAACCTTGAGTTTCTATCCGGCGCATCACATCACGACGGGCGAGGGCGGAGCGGTGTTCACCGCCAGGGCACCGTTGAAGCGGGCCATGGAATCGATTCGCGACTGGGGCCGCGACTGCTGGTGTGCGCCGGGCACCGACGGCACCTGTAAGAATCGCTTCGGCCATCAGTTGGGCGATCTGCCGTTCGGCTACGATCACAAATATACTTATTCGCATCTCGGCTACAACCTGAAGCTCAGCGATATGCAGGCGGCGGTAGGCCTGGCACAGCTCGACCGGCTGGATGGCTTCATCGCGGCACGGCGCCGCAACTTCGCGCTTCTGGCCGAGGGCCTGCGTCCTCTGGAAGAGGTGCTGATCCTGCCGCAGGCGACACCCGGCAGCGATCCGTCCTGGTTCGGCTTCCCGCTCACCCTGCGGGAGGAGGCGCCGTTCAAGCGCGATGAGCTGCTGATCCATCTGAACGCCCGCAGGATCGGCACCCGCCTGCTGTTCGGCGGCAATCTGGTTCGCCAACCCTACATGCGTGGACGTATATTCCGCAGCATCGGCGAACTGGCGCAGAGCGACCGGGTCATGCGGCAAACCTTCTGGATCGGTGTCTATCCCGGCCTCGGCGATGCGGCGATCGACTACATGATCGACACGATCACCGGTTTCGTCCGCGCATGGACCGCTCCTTGAGCGGGCTGCCGCCCGTGCAGCAGTGTGCACGCGATCGGTGCAAGGCCATCCGCCACCGTATCGCCCTGCTGTCACATGCCGCCAATTCGGCGCATTATGGATCTTCGCTGTCCTGCGTGGAAATACTGGATGCGATCCTGTCGGTCGCCAACCTGCCATTCGCCGAGCCGGAAAGCCGCGACCGCGTCGTGCTGTCCAAGGGCCACGCGGCCATGGGTTTCTATGCCGCCATGGCAACGCACGGGCAGCTCGATCCGGCCCTGCTGGAGAATTATCTGAATAATGGGTCGGCGCTCTGGGGCCATGTCACCCGTACCACCCGGGCGCCCGCCATTGATGCCAGCACCGGTTCCCTCGGCCATGGCCTGGGCCTGTCGGCCGGATTTGCGCTGGCCGATCGCCTGCAAGGGTGCCGGCGCCGCGTCTTTTGCGTTTTGTCGGACGGCGAGCTCAATGAAGGCTCCACCTGGGAAGCCGCCCTGTTCGCCGGCCACCACGCGCTGTCGGGCATCGTGGCTGTGCTCGACTACAATAAAATCCAGGGCCTCGATTTTACCGCCGACGTGATGGCGCCCGAACCGCTCGCGGCCAAATGGCGGAGTTTCGGCTGGAACGCCGCCGAGCTGGACGGACATGACAGCGAAGCCCTCCTGGCGGCCCTGGCACGGCCGGCAGGCGATCGGCCCCGAATCTTCATCGCGCACACGATCAAGGGCAAGGGGATCGCGCGCATCGAACATACGGTCGCCTCGCACTATCATGCGGCCGCCCGCACCGATGCCGACCTGTTCGCCGGCCCGCTCCCCGGCCATGCGTAACCGCATCATCGATCTCATCCTGGCCGAAGCGCGCGCCGACCCGCGCGTCATCTTCATGACCGGCGATCTCGGTTTCTCGGTCGTCGAGCCGCTGCGGGACCAGCTGGGCGCGCGCTTCGTCAACGCCGGCGTGGCCGAGGCCAATATGGCGACCATGGCAGGGGCGATGGCCCTGTCGGGTTTACGGGTCTATCTTTACTCGATCGCTCCCTTCGTCACTCTGCGCTGCATCGAGCAGATCCGGAACGATGTCTGTTATCAGGGCGGCGACGTGCGCATCGCGGGCATCGGCGCCGGCCTGTCGTACGGCACGTTGGGACCGTCGCATCATGCGCTCGAGGATGCCACGGTCATGGCGGCGTTGCCCGGCATGATGGTGGTTGCCCCCGCCGGGCGCGAGGAGCTGGATGCCATTTTCGCGGGTGTCGCGGACCGGCGCGAGCCGGTGTATTTCCGTATTGGTCGCGAAACCGGCCCAGCCCTGGACCCACCTGCTCTTTCGCCGGCCGCAGGGGCCTGGACGGTCCGCGACGGCAGCGCGGCGACCGTGTTGGTCAGCGGTGCCGTGCTGCAACTCGCACTTGCCGCTGCGGCGAACCTGGCCGCCGAAGGGCATATGATCCGGGTAGTGAGCGTGCCGGTGCTGCATCCCTATCCGACCGAATGGATCGCGCCGCTGCTGGCCGGGCGGGCGGTCCTGACCGTCATCGAAGCCTATCCTGGCAATCCGCTCGAGGTCGGCACGCTGAGACTGCTGGTCGGGCAGGGCGATATCCGCTACCATTCCATTTCTGTGGCACACCGGTTTGCCGGAACCGTGAACAGCCACGAGACCTTGCGCGTCGAGCTGGGCCTCAGTGTCGCGCTGATCGCCGATGCGCTGCGCCGGTTGCTGGCGGCGTGACGGGACCATGTCCATGACCCGGATCGCAATATCGGGAGCACCCCGGCAGATCGTCGCGATTCTCACACGACCGGTCGCGGCCGACACGGCCATCGGACCGGTTCGGTGCGGCCGGGCTGTTTGTCTCGGCCAGCGGGTGACCGTCAACGAGGCCTGCCCCTTGCGGCGGCCTCGGGCCGGGTTGGGCGCACGACATGCAACAGGCTCCGGATACGCAAAAGGACACTCCCCGTGCTGGATATTGGCCACCTTCTGCTTCGTTCGATGGCGCTCCCCGGCTTTTCCGACATCATCGCGCGGGCCACGAAGGACAATCCCGGGTTCCTCCGCGACCTCGTGGCGGCGCTATGGGATCACGGCCGGCATGATGAGCTGCTCGATGTCTGCACGCTGATCCTGCGCGATGCCCCCGACGACCTGCCGGCATCGCTGCTGTCCGTCCGCGCCCTTGCCGCCCAGGGGCGCATCGAACAGGCGCTCGAACGATTGCTGGCGATGCGACAGCGGGGGCTGGACGGAGACGAGGTGGTCGCCGAGCTGCGTGCGCAGTTGGTAGCGGCAGCGGCGGTCCACGGCAGCTGCCTTCAATCCGGCGCATTTGAACGCGCCGTGCAGATCTGCGATCTGCTGGCACAGCTCTGTCCGGGAGTCTTCCTGTTTCAGAAGGCCCGGCTCGACACGCGGGCGATGTTGCAGCGACAACATGCGACGGAGTTGGTCAGGCTCCACTGGGAACACCTGAATGCGCTCGTTGAGCTGGCATCCGCCTGTCAGCAGCAGCAGGACATGACGGCGGAACTGCAATGCCGCCTCGACATCTACCGCCATCCGCTCGACGGCGTGCGGCACAGCGTGTTTCGCGTGCAAAATCTTGCCGCCGCACTCCGCCTTGTCCTGAATATCGATACCGACGTGTTCGATACCGAGAGGCTTTGTCTGGCACGCGAACTGCTGGCGGCGATTCGGACGGTTCCGGTCACCCCGGCGGCGGATGACGGCACGGACGAAGGCGAACCCGCTTGCTGGGAGCATTTCCAGCGCCGGCTGCTGGCGACGATCGATCTGGACACCGTCTTCGGCCCTCCGGTCGACATGCGGCCACCGCTGCCCATAACCTTCGTCTCCTCGGCGGGCGTGCCGATGGATTTGCCGGCGGTCACAGCACGCAGCCGGGAACTGGACGCACGGGTCGTGTTCGCAACTTCGGCATCGGAGGAATATTTCTTTCGCTACGCACGGACCTACGTATCGTCGATCCTCGCCGCCTGCGATTGCAACGCCATGATCTTCATCTGCCTCTGCGCCCCGCAAAATCAGACACTCCGCATCGTCTCCGACCTGGGCATCAATGATCCCCGCCTGATTTATTATTCGGATAACTTCGATCCCAATGCGCAAGATTTCACCATCTTCAGGCCGAGCGGCGGCAAGCCGGTGAGCGTTCCCGCCGCGTATTATGCCTCCGCGGCGCTGCTGCACATGGACCACCTGCTGCAGCACCTCCGACTGCCGGTTTTCGTGACCGGAATCGACACCGTGCTGCAAAGGGGAGTCGCCGACCTGATCGAGCGCTTCCGTCAGGCCGATGTGGTTTTCAACAGGGCGGGGCCACACTTCGATCTGGGATGCCAGCTGGTCAACAACCTCGTGCTGACCTATCCGACGGCAAACGGGCTGCTGTTCGTGCAGTTCCTGAAGACGTACCTTGGCAGCCATCTGGCGGCGCCCGTCCAGGCCACCTTCCTCGACCAGCTCGACCTGCACATGGCCAGGCACCACGTCATACGCAACGGCGTGTTCCCCGTGATCGGGTATTTTGACGAACTGGACATCAACATCGCCATGTTCAACCGGCTCAACTATCGTGCTCATCTGGACAAGATGCGCAGCTACCGGTTCCTGAACATGTTCGTGGGCGCCTTCGTGGAAGAGCGGCTGACCGCCGAAGACGTTGCCACGGAAGACCCGCCGGGGCAGAGTTGGCCGGACTCCCGGCAAAGCGCCCTGGCGGTCGTCACAGCCGATACCGGCCCTGCCGGGTCCTGAGCGGCGACCATGGGACGGATTGCCATCCTGGGGGCCACCAGCCACCTCGCCAAGGATCTGATCGCGAGCCTTGCCGGAGATCCGGGAGCGGAGGCGGTGTTGTTCGCCCGTCATCCGCAGGAGGTGGAGCGCTGGGCAATGCAGGCCGGATTTGGCGGCCGGTTCCCGGCTTCCGATTACGCGGCGTTCGGCGGCGATACGTATGACGCCATCATCAATTTCGTGGGCGTCGGCGACCCGGCCCGGATCGCGCAGACCGGCAGCGGCATCTTCGACATCACGCTGCGCTTCGACCAGCTTGCGCTAGATTACCTGCGTGACCGGCCGGACTGCCGCTACCTGTTCCTCAGCAGCGGTGCCGTCTATGGGGGAACGTTCGAGCAGCCGGCGGAGGCGGCGACGCCATCCTGTCTGGCCATCAACGCGCTGCCGGCACGGGAATACTATGCGGCCGCCAAGCTGCACGCCGAATGCAGGCATCGATCGCTGGCGGCGCTTCCGATCATCGACATCCGGGTGTTCAGCTATTTCAGCAGGACCCTCGATCTGTCCACCCGTTTCTTCATGGCAGACATCCTGCGGTCCATCCGCGCGGGCCGGACCCTGGAGACGACGGCCGAGCCGATGGTCCGCGACTTCCTGCATCCCCGGGATTTTGCCGCTCTGGTCCGCAACCTTCTGGCCGCGCCAGCCGCCAATGCCACGGTCGATTGCTACAGCCTCGGGCCGGTGGCAAAGGACGTGCTGCTTGCCAGGATGCGGATGCAATTTGGTCTTGACTATGTATTTGTCAGCCCGCCGGCACTAGCCAGCGGTGGCGGCAAGAAGCAGTATTATTCGCTCAACCGGAAGGCGGCCGAATTCGGCTACCGGCCGGCCTGTTCCTCGCTGCAATGCGTTGTCGAGGAAGCGGCCTGTCTGCTGGCAGCCGGTTGAGAACAGCGACTGGAGCCGGCCATTTAGGCGTCGCCCAATAATTCTCGAATCGGAAAGCCCTGGGCGGGACGTGGCAGGGATAGGGGATTCCGGCGCGGTTCGCTGGGGACGTAGACTCTCCGGATGGTAGATGCATCTGCGTTTGGCGAGCGCTATGCGGCGGTTCGCCGTAGCCTGAACGAATGTGGGCGTCGGCTGTTCGCGGCGGCGGAGGCGCGGAGAGCCGGGCATGGCGGGGTCAGCGCAGCGTCGCGGGCCACGGGGGTCGCCCGCAGCACGATTGGTCGCGGTCTGAAAGACCTCGATGACCCAGGCGGGCTGTCCGGCGAAGTGCGACGGCCCGGCAGCGGCAGGCATGCACTGACCGTCACCGACCCGACATTGCTCGACGACCTGCGCCGGTTGTTGGAGCCGGCGACGATGGGCGATCCGATGCGGCCGCTACTGTGGGTTTCGAATAGCCATGCGAAGCTGGCGGCCGCACTGTGCGAAATGGGTCACCAGATCGGCAAGAGCAGCATCCCCAAGTTGCTGGGCATCGTGGGCTATCGCCGCCAGGTCAACCGCAAAACCCTCGAAGGCAGCCGCAATCCCGATCGCGACGCTCAGTTCGAGCATATCAACGCAGCCGTCATCGCAGCCCAGGCGGCGGGGCAGCCGGTAATTTCGATCGACACCAGGAAGAAGGAATTGATCGGCCCCTGCAAGAACGTTGGCAGCGACTACCGACCGCAAGGCTGTCCCGACCAGGTCAAGGTTCATGATTTCGTCGATGCCGAGCTTGGCAAGGTTGTGCCGTACGGCGTCTACGACATTGCGGCTAATGCTGGCTGCGTGAGTGTCGGAATCGATAACGACACAGCACAGTTCTCAGTCAACTCGGTCCGCCGCTGGCTGGATGTGATGGCCCGGGAGCGGTATCCGACGGCCGACCGGTTGATGATCACGGCAGATGGCGGCGGCTCCAACGGTTCGCGCGTCCGGCTATTCAAGGTGGAACTACAGAAGCTGGCCGACGAAACCGGCCTGACGCTCCAGATCTGCCACTTTCCGCCCGGAACATCAAGTAGAGTTGACGACAGGCGCGGTGGCTGTAGCCTCCCGGTGGGTCGTTGGCGGCGCTTTCGCGGCGCCCCCTCAGTCCGGGCTGGCCTGGCTCCGTCTCCTGTCGCCGCTCGTCAAACCGGACATGCAGATCGCCCGCATCCGGCTTTCACCCGCGTCATCAAGCCTTCGCGCTCGGCAGGTCAGCACGACGGAGCGGCAAGGCGTAGAGGCCGAGCGTCTCGTAGAGATACTCGTCGGGGTATTGGCGATACCCGGTGCCCGCTTGTCCGCTGCGTCTCACCAACCATCGTTGAAGACGCCGTTGCACATACCAGCGCACGACCTTGTAGGTCGGCAGAACCGGCCCTTGGTTGAAGTACGCAGCCCATCCCCGGATGAGTTGATTGATAGCGCCAACTCGCAGTTCCGGGCTTTCGGCATGTTTGTGCGGCGTCGTCGCGTCGTGGACTTGTTGGAGCAGGCGCCGAACGGCTTTCCGGGATGGGCACGTCCCGAGATAGGGCGCCCCATCCTTGCCGTAGAACCGGCCGATGGTATAGCCGAGGAAGTCGAAGTTTTCCTCGGGCAAACGCGCCAGCCGGGTCTTGGTCTCGTTCACCGTCAACCCAAGCCGCGTCATCAACTGCCGCATCTCCGCCAGTGCTGCCGGCCCGTTGCCGGGCCGGCAGCAGATGACCAGGTCATCGGCATAGTTGACCACGTGGGCATCAAGCCGCGTTCGGTGACCGAATTGCTCCCAGGCCAGAAGGAAGCGACGGAAATAGAGATTCGCCAGCAAGGGCGAGATCGGAGAGCCTTGCGGCGTCCCTCGATGTCGGTCCTTGGCCTCCGTCGTGCACCGGGTCGTGCGCTTGTCACGCTCGATGACCGGTGCCGTGAGCCAGCTCTTGATGACGGACAGGAGCGTCCCGTCCGCAACGCGTCGGCTCACGCAGCGCATCAGGGGACCGTGCGGAATTGAGGAAAAATAGTCGCTGAGGTCAGCGTCTACCACCTCCGATCGCCCGTGGTCCTTGATGTGCCAGAAGGCTTGGCGAACTGCCATCTTGGCATCCATCTCCGGACGGAACCCGGACTGATTTCGCAGCAGGTCCGCCTCGAAGATCGGGCTCAGCACCAGAAGGGCCGCCATCTCGACCACGCGGTCGTGGATGCACGGAATCCCAAGCGGGCGCAGGCCTCCGTTGCTCTTCGGAATCCAAACGCGCAGCAAGGGCTGTGGCCGATATCCGCCGGCGCACAACTCCTGCCGCAACTCTTCCAGCCATCGGTCTTGCCCGTAGGTGGTGATCTGGTCGAACGTCATTCCGTCGACGCCCGCGGCACCACCGTTGCGGTGGCATGCCCGGTACGCTTCTTCGAGGACGTTGGCCCGACACACTTTGTCCCATAGGGAGTAGAACCGGAAGGCTGGTTCAGCCTTAGCTTTTGCCTGCAGCGAGATCTGTAACTTCTGAACCCTTTCGTGCGGAGTTGCTGGGCCTTGGGCCAATCTCCGGGGTCTCGTCACTTTGATCGCCTGTCGCAGGTCAGGGCCCCTTCCCTCCATCGGCATTACCCGACCTCGTCGGTAGTACGGACCCATCCGCCATCTGCCCCGGCCGGCGCTGTCCCTCGCGGGTTCGCCGTTGGCCAGCCGGTTTGCCAACCGTGGCCGCCAGACCAGACTTCCCTTGTTGCGCACCGATGTTCTGCCATACGTGCTGCCATCTTTACCCCGGTGAGACCGTCAGGGGCGTTTCTCGCTCGCTTGCCTGACGACGGCGGCCTCCCCATTCCACTGGTGGGTCGGCTCTCACATTGATCTTTTCGAGCCTCGTCAGAAAAATCTGTGGGCGACGTTCGGTTCCGGCAGCTTGCCAAGTGCGTGATATAACGCGGTTTCCATGACGTGGAAGGTGCGGAATCCGTAGGAGTTTCGCATGGTCACTTTGGCCTTGTTGTTGAGGCCCTCGACGATGCCGCTGGAGAACGCCTTTCTGGCGCGGAAGTAGTTTAGGATCAGCTCACGGTGCCGGCGTAGCGTCTTGGCAACCTTCTTCATCGGTTCGAGGCGCGAGCGCATCACCTGACGGCACCAGTCATCGAGAAACTTGCCGGCCCAGGTCGGCGACTTGTACTCCCAGAACTGCTGGAAATCCTCCTTCAGCAGATAGGCCCGCACCGTCTGCAGATTGTAGCGCAGCAAATCACGCAGGCGGAACCGCTGGCCATCGGTGAGGTTGGCGCGGCGCTTGAGCACGCACCAACGGGTTTTCTTGAGGACTGGCTCATAGCCGTCACGAGCCAGCCGACGCGCCTCGCCAGCACGTATCTCGTCGACGGCGTCGTTCATCTTGGCGACGATGTGGAAGCGGTCGAGGATGTGTATGGCTTGGCTGCACCGTTCGCGGATCACCTTCAGGTACGGCTGCCACATGTCCGAGCACACGAACTCGATCTGCCCGGCCACTTCTTTGCCGATCATGGCGAAGAACTGCTCAAAGCTCTCGATCGTCCGCTCCCGGCCGATCCACAGCAGGCGGACGCAGCCCTGCTCGATCTGATAGACCAGCGTCAGGTACTTGTGGCCTTTGGCGTACTGGATCTCATCGACGCCGATGGCCGCGATCCGACCGAGCTGGCGATTTTCGAGCCCCCACTTCACGACATACTCGACCGATTGGCAGACCTTGTCCCAGGACGTTCGAAACGACACAGCCGTCTCCTGCCACGACAACTTCCTGGCCCAATGTGCCAGGAACAGCATGTAGGCCTTCGTCAGCTGGTGCTTGCCGATCCCCCACGGAACCTCCTCGACCCGCACACCGCAGTCCCCGCAATTGACCCGCCGCATACGGTAGAGCAACACGACCATGAAGCCCCACAAAGGGACGAACTCGAATTGCCGCTGGCCCAGGTGATCGTAGCCGGTCGCCGGCCGGTGGCAGCCAGAGCACACCGGCTTCGAGCCACGGCGGGGCCGCACGGGAATCTCGATGGTCTGGCTGGACGTGCAATACCGCGCTCCCTCGTAGACGAAGCCGGGAAAGTGCTGATATTGGTTTAGCAGGGAGATCAGCCTCATGGCAGGACGACCCCATAGAGTTGCCGGGACGCCTGTCAGTGTAGCGGAGCAGCCGCCTGCCGCCGATCCATTGCGGACCTACTGTCCGGATCTGGATCAGTGGCCACGAAGTTGGGCGTACGAGCCGCGCGATATTCCGCTCGGCGTGCGGCTGGTCGAATACTTCACGCCGTTCCTGCGCGACCTGCTGATGCAGCAGCTGTCGCGCAAGACCCTGCGTCGCCATCGCGACAACATCTGGGTCCTCGGCGGCGAAGTGATCCGTCGGCTGCAGATGGACAGTGCCCTGCGGCGAATGCCCATCGAGCAGATCGTGCTCGGCCTCATCGAAGAGGAAGGCGGCCCGCTGCTCTCCCGCCGCCAGTCCGACGACGAGCAGCGCAGCTTCGACGCGACATGCCGTAGGCTATTCCGCTTCCTGACCACCGAACCCACGATCGGCGGCCATCGCGGTCCTCGCCGCGATCCGCAGTGAACCGCCGGCGCCATTGCAGACTGCGTGGCGACGCCGCTCGCGCGCCCGACACACAACCGGCCGTGCCGTCCGCCTCGCCATCATCGGCCGCGCTACGCCGTCACGCCTGCTACCCTAACGCGCTCGATACGATATGCCCGAAAGCACCCACTGATTCTCCCGAGGAGCCCTTTTCGAGGCCTCGACGATGTTCGCTTGTGCTGCGGCCCGTATGGCCCGCTGATCCCCAGAAGGGACCGTTTCCCAGAGTGCTTCAGACCATTCGTCGCCTCCTGATCCGCCCCGGGTGCTTCCGGCTGGAGCGAGAGTTGCCGGGTGGGGTTTGCACCCACGACATCTGTGCACCTTGGCAAGGCACACAGTGGAACAAGATAGAGCACCGCATGTTCTGCCATATCACCCAGACTTGGCGCGGCAAGCCGCTGACCAGTCGGCTCACTGTCGTCGAACTCATCGCCGCAACAACGACCAAGGCTGGCCTCCGAGCGCGCTGCGAGCTTGATACCCGTGCCTATGCGAAGGGCATCAAGGTCACCGACGCCGAGATGGACAGCCTCAACATCAAGGGCAACGCGTTCCATCCGGAATGGAATTACACCATCACGCCCAGAGCGCTAATGTGAAGCGCTTATTGTCGGGCGTCTGCTTAGTGGCCCACTGCCTGATATAGACCCACGACATTTGACCGGACGTGCCGACCGTTCGAACCACGCTGGCGGCCGGAGTTTGCCTCCCGGCGCTGTGCCGGCGGCGCTACGATACCGTCGAGCCAGGCCTGGCCGCGCTGGATCGGCGCGGGCTGGGCGGTACCAGATGGTTGGCACAGCGGCTACGCTGCGGCGGCAGCAGCGCGACTGATCGCGACCAGGTGCTGGGTGGGCGGTGTCCACCGCCCATCTGCTCCGTTCGTTTCCCGATCGGGTCACGCTGGGAGCGGCGAATTATGCCATTGCGAACACAGTCAAAAAATGCAACTATTGGTACGAAAGAATCCCACGGGCTAATTTCTTCCAGCGGGAAGTGCATGAAAGGCGCCTTGCAAGATCGGCATGGCGCAACTAAATGCAGTTCAGGTTAAATTGGAGGCCATAAGAGAAGGAATCCAAATGTCACAGGAAATTCGATATTTCGTCATAATTTTGGTCCTGTGCAGTGCCGGATATGTGGGAATACAAGATCACAGATATTCGGAAATAGACATCCTTGCTCAAAAAGTAATTGATACTTACCAGCGTATATCTTGTGAGGATATTGTAACCAAGCGCAGTGAAATTTTACAAGTAAATGAACAAATTGTTAAGATAATGCATGAGAGTGTTGATATTCGTAGAAAATTCATCAATCGCATCGCGGCGCCTGTCGCAAATAAATTGTTTGCGTGCGGATTGATCTCCTGATCCGCGCAGTCGGCAGCGGTGCGGCACGCCTCGGTCTCCACGATCTCGACGGTCGTGACGGAGGATGCCGACAAGAAGCGATAGATCGCGATCTCGTCCGCACGATCACCGCCAAGCTTGCGGATGAGCAGCAACCCGGTCTCCATCACCCGCTCAATCAGGGTGCTGCCCATCGTCGCACGACGAGCATCCGCAAAATGACCGAGCTCGCCAATCTGCCGCCCCATGACATCCCCAAATCGAGACAGGTCACAGAGAATCTGGAGGTTGGCGGGAGCGCAAGCAAATTGTGTGAATGCCGTAGCGCCGCAGGGTCAGCCGCACCGGCGTGAGCAATGACCTGGTTACCGGTCCCACGAAGCGAATAGCTGTCGTTGTGCAGGCAAAGGTTGCCAGGAACGCAGCCGACCTACACGTCCAAATTCGCCACCTTCAGCGCGTTGCCGACAATGAATTCCCGCCGCGGTTCGACCACGTCGCCCATCAGGGTGGAAAAAACCTGGCCGGCATCCTCGAGATCGCCCACCCGCACCTGCAACAACGTGCGCACCACCGGATCGAGCGTCGTTTTCCACAACTGATCCGGATTCATCTCGCCCAGCCCTTTGAAGCGCTGGATGGTCAGGCCACGCCGTCCCTGCGCCAGGATGCGGTCGAACGCGCTCGCCGGGCCGAGCGCCGGCGATTCCTCGCGGTCGAGCTTAAGCAGCGCCGGCGCCGAGAAGCGCTGCTGCAGGGGCTCCGCCCGGTCGGCCAGCCAGCGCGCCTCGGCGCTTCGCAGTGTGGCGGTGTCCAGCGTGTGCAGTTCGGCCACACCGCGCACCGTGCGTGCCAGCGTCAGCCCGTGCGCGTCGGATCCCACCTTCCAGGTGCGCTCCGCCGGCAGCGAGATGGCGTTCAACCGCTGTACTAGCGTCTGCGCAGCCGCAGTGGCGCGCTCGACATCCGGTGTCAGCGCACCGGCAATCGCCGCCTGTTCGAGCAGCGCCACCGGAATGACCGCAGACAACCGGCGCAGCCGCGCGCTCGCCTCGCGCAGCCATGTCGTTTCCTCCTGCAGTTCCGGCCCCTGGAGCAGCCGCCCGTCCGCATAGCTCAGCCGCGCCTCGCCGAGCACCTTGTCGAGCAGGAAGCGTTCCAGGGCGGCATCGTCCTTCAAATAGCGTTCGTCATTGCCGCGCTTGGCCCGGTACAGCGGCGGCTGGGCGATGAACAGATGGCCGCGCTCGAACAACTGCGGCATCTGGCGGAAGAAGAAGGTCAGCAGCAGGGTACGGATGTGCGAGCCGTCCACGTCGGCATCGGTCATGATCACGATGCGGTGGTAGCGCAGCTTGGCCACATCGAAACCGCCTTGCTCCGGCTCGCCACGGCCGATGCCGGCCCCGAGGGCGGTGATCAGGGTGCCGATTTCCGCGCTGCCCAGCATGCGGTCGAAACGGGCGCGCTCAACGTTCAGAATCTTGCCCTTGAGCGGCAGGATCGCCTGGAACTTCCGGTCACGGCCCTGCTTGGCCGAGCCGCCGGCGGAATCACCCTCGACGATGAACAGCTCGCATTTCGACGGGTCGCGTTCCTGGCAGTCGGCCAGCTTGCCGGGCAAGGTGGAGATGTCCAGCACGCCCTTGCGACGGGTGAGCTCGCGCGCCTTGCGCGCCGCCTCACGCGCCGCCGCGGCGTCCATCACCTTCTGGATGATGCCTTTGGCTTCCTTCGGATGGGTCTCGAACCAGTGCGCCACCGCGTCGGCCACCACCGCCTGCACCGCCGGCTGCACTTCCGAGCTGACCAGTTTTTCTTTCGTCTGCGACGAGAACTTCGGGTCCGGCACCTTCACCGACAGCACCGCCGTCATGCCCTCGCGCATGTCGTCACCGACCAGCGACAGGCTGTCCTTCTTGCCCATCCCCTCGGCGTATTTGCTCACCACCCGGGTCAGCGCCTGGCGGAACCCGGCCAGGTGGGTGCCGCCGTCGCGCTGGGGGATGTTGTTGGTGAAACATAGCATGGTTTCGTGGAAACTATCGTTCCACGACAGTGCGAATTCCACCCTGATGCCGGTGCCGTTCGCCTCCGCCGAGGCGTGGATGGGCGGGGCGAACACCGATGTCTTGGCCCGGTCGAGCCATTGCACGAACGCCACCAGCCCGCCGACGTAATGGAACTGCACTTCATTCGACGGCGCGTGCCGCTCATCGCGCGCCACGATCGCCAGCCCAGAGTTCAGGAAGGCGAGTTCGCGCAGCCGGCGCTCCAGCACCGCGAAGTCGAAGTCGACATGGGTGAAGGTGCCGGTGCTCGGCTTGAACGTGACCTCGGTGCCGCACGCGCGGGTCTGCTCACCCACACGCGCCAGCGGAGCCTCGGCGTCGCCATGGCGGAAGCGGATGAAATGCTCGGCGCCGTCGCGCCAGATCCGCACTTCCATCCACTCGGACAGCGCGTTCACCACCGCCGCGCCCACGCCGTGCAGACCGCCGGAGACCTTGTAGGAGTTCTGGTTAAACTTGCCGCCCGCATGCAGCCGCGTCAGCACCACCTCAGTCGCTGATATCCCTTCCTCGGCGTGGATATCGACCGGAATGCCGCGGCCGTCGTCGCGCACGGTGACGCTGCCGTCGCCGTTCAGCACCATCTCGACGCGGTGGGCGAATCCGGCCTGGGCCTCGTCCACGGCGTTGTCGATGATCTCGAACACCATGTGGTGCAGGCCCGAACCGTCATCGGTGTCGCCGATATACATGCCAGGCCGCTTGCGCACCGCATCCAGGCCGCGCAGGACCGAAATGGAGGAGGCGTCGTAGGCGTCGGACTCGGGGATCGGCGCGGCGTTCTCGGACATGCCGGCTTGGTACTCCAGGGTGGTTAGATTCTTGCTATTTATATAGGTGGGACCTGCAATTAGCCACCCGCATCAGCCGTCGGCGAGAGGGCGAAGTCCGGGTCCCGGACCAGCGCATCGCCGCCGGTCCGCATCGCCTCGGCCGCACCACGAAGGGGGAAGAACGTTTCGCGATCCGTGCCAGTCAGCAGAACCTGTGCCGGCAAGGCGCGCAGCGCGTGGAACAGTGCCTGCCGGTGGGCTGGATCGAGGTGCACCGCCGGTTCGTCCAGCAGCAGCAGCGGTGCCGCGCCGCGGGCCTCGGCCAGCAGCGCCGCATGGCCCAGCACCACGCCGATCAGCAGCGCCTTCTGCTGCCCGGTGCTCGCCAGCGCCGCGGCAAGGCCGCTGGCCGCATCAGTCAGCCCCATGTCGGCGCGATGCGCACCCTGCAACGCCGACCCGGCACGGGCATCGGCCGCCCGCCCGACCGCCAGCACCCCGCGCAGCCAATCCTCCGCCGCCAGCGCCGGCCCACCGGCCAGGCGCTCAGCAATCTGGCAGGACAGCGACAACCGTGCCGCCGGGAAGGCCCCGGCCACACCTGCCTGCAGCGCCGCGTTCAGCCGCGCCACCAGGGCCGCCCGTGCCGCCGTGGCGGCGACCGCATGGCGCGCCATCGCATCCTCCAGCCCAGCCAGCCAGGCTGCATCCGCGCCGCTCTCGGCCAGCAGCCGGTTGCGTTGCGCCATGGCCGTGTCAAACGCGGCCACTTCGCGCGCATGCCCGGGCTCAAGCGCATAAACCAGCCGGTCCAGGAAACGCCGCCGCCCGGAGGCGCCCTCCTGAAACAGCCGGTCCATCTGCGGGGTGAGCCAAACAGCCGAAACCCGTGCGGCGATTTCGGCCTGGCTGCGCGGCGCCACCCCGTCAAGCCGGAACACCCGCCGGTCCGCCGGACCCTCCGGCGGCGTGCCGGTGCCGATATCCACGTCACCCTGCGGGGCGGCAAACCGGCCTGCCACCGCCCAGCCAGATCCACCCCGCCGCACCAGATCGGCCAGCCGCGCCCCGCGCAAGCCACGCCCCGGCACCAGGAGCGACACCGCCTCCAACAGGTTGGTCTTGCCGCTGCCGTTCGGGCCGTAGAACACCGCCAGGCGACAATCCGGCCGCCAGGTCAGCGCCGCATAGTTGCGGAAATCAGTGAGCGTCAGCCGCGCCAGCGCGACGCCTGCGCGCATGTGTCCTCCCATGTTCGTGTGGGTGTAAGGAAGGCCAGGGCTCTGCCCTGGACCCCGCGACTAAAGACAGTTGATATACGAGGGTGTGAGGCGATGAACCGGTTCTCCGCCTCACACCCTCCTATATCAACTGTCTAAAAGTAATGGGTTCCAAGGGCCTCTCGGCCCTTGGCGGGTCCAGGGCAGAGCCCTGGCCTTCCTTACACCCGCATTGGCATCAGGACATACAGCACGCCGGCATCCGCGGTGTCGCGGACCACTGTCGGCGCGGCGCCGTCGGAGAAGCGGAACTCCACATCGCCGGCGATCTGGTCGGTGATGTCGTTCAGGTAGCGGGCCTGAAAGCCGATCTCCAGCGGTCCGGAGTTGTATTTCACATGCTCGGCGTCGAGTTCCTCGGTGGCGGTGCCCTGTTCGGGGCTGGAGGCCGACAGCACCAGCAGGTCGCGGGCGAGCGAGAGCTTCACCGGTCGGGAGCGTTCCGACGAAATGGCGGCTACCCGGGCCACCGCGTCGGCGAAGTCCTTCTTGCCGACGCGCAGCACCTTGTCGTTCTCGCGTGGGATGACGCGCTCGTATTCAGGGAAGGTACCGTCGATCAGCTTGCTGGTCAGGGTGATGCTGTCGACGCGGAACTGGATGCGCGTGTCCGACAGGGCGGTCTCCACCTCGCCGCTGACCTCGTCGATCAGTTTGCGCAGTTCCGCCACTGTCTTGCGCGGGATGATGACGCCGGGCATGGCGCCCGCCCCGTCCGGCACCGGTTCCTCCACGCGGGCGAGGCGGTGGCCGTCGGTGGCGACGGCGCGCAGCACCTTGATGCCGTCGCTTTCGGCGGCGTGCAGATAGATGCCGTTGAGATAGTAGCGGGTTTCCTCGGTGGAAATGGCGAAGCGGGTGCGGTCGATCAGCCCGCGCAGGGCCAGTGCCGACAGCGAGAACCGATGCGGCAGCGTGCCGGCGGTCATGGAGGGGAAATCCTCGGTCGGCAGCACCACCAGGCTGGTGGCGTAACGGCCGGAGCGCAACGTGAGTTGGGCGTCGCCGCCGGCATGTTCCAGCTCGACTTCGGCGCCTTCGTGCAGCTTGCGGACGATTTCGTACAAGGTGGCTGCCGGGGCGGTGGCGGCGCCGTTGCGCAAGGTGGTGGCGGCGACGTCCTCGACGATGGCGATTTCCATGTCGGTCGCGGTCAGGGTCAGGCGGCCATCGCGCACGGCGATCATGACGTTGGCCAGAATCGGGATCGTGTTGCGCTTTTCCACCACGCTCTGGACATGCGCCAGGGCCTTCAGCAGCGTCGCACGATCGGCCTTGAACCTCATGGCGGCATCCTCTTGGACCGACGGGTCGGCCACTCTAGCAACCACCCCGCCGCCCGCAAAGCGGCAGCACTGTGTTTGTTAGCGTCAGGATTCCAGCATGCGGCGCAGCAGCTCCACATCCTCGGCGAAACTGGCGTCGCGCTCCATCAGTTCGGTGACGCGCTGCACAGCGTGCATGACCGTGGTGTGGTCGCGGTTGCCGAACTTGCGGCCGATCTCGGGCAGCGAGCGGCTGGTGAGCTGCTTGGCCAGGTACATCGCCACCTGGCGCGGGCGCGCCACGTTGCGGGCGCGCCGGGCCGAGGACATGTCGGTCAGGCGGATGTTCCAGTGCTCGGATACGCGGCGCTGGATTTCCTCGATGGTCACCCGCCGGTCGTGCGCCTTGAGAATGTCGTGCAGCACCTCCTGGGTGGATTCAAGGGTGATGGCGCGGCCGAACAGGTTGGCATGGGCGATCAGCCGGTTGAGCGCGCCTTCCAGCTCGCGGACGTTGCTGGTGATCTTGTGGGCCAGGAACTCAAGCACCTTGGGCACCACCGGCACGCCGGCGCGGGCGGACTTGGCCTCCAGGATCGAGACGCGCAGCTCGAAGGTCGTGGCGTGCAAATCGGCGACCATTCCGCAGCCGAGGCGGGTACGGACGCGTTCCTCCAGGCCGGAGAGGTCGGAGGGCGACTTGTCGGCCGACACCACGATCTGCTTGCCCGCGTCCACCAGGGCATTGAACGTGTGGAAGAATTCCTCCTGCGTGGCGTCCTTGCCGATGAGGAACTGCAGGTCGTCGATCATCAGCACGTCGACGCTGCGCAACTCCTCCTTGAACTCCATGGTGGATTGGCTGCGGATGGCGGCGATGAAGCGGTACATGAACTTCTCGGCCGACATGTATGAGACCGAGACCGGCGCACCGCGGCGCGAGGCGTCGCCGTTGCGGGTGAGGTCCCAGGCGATGGCGTGCATCAGGTGGGTCTTGCCCAAGCCGACGCCGCCATACAGGAACAGGGGGTTGAACCCCACGCTGGCCGGCATTTCGGCCACCCGGCGAGCGCAGGCATGGGCGAACTCGTTGGGCTTGCCCACCACAAAGCTGTCGAAGGTGAAGCGCGGATCGAGTGCCGCGGCGGTGTCGGCACGCCCGTCGGTCCGTTCCGGGCCGTGCTGGGCAGGCGGCGGCGCCCCGGGCGGGGACGCTTCCGCAGGCGGGGGCGGCTCGGGAATGTTCACCGGCTCTGCCAGGCCTTCGCCCTGGGTGATGCCGCCGACGCGGATGTCAACCCGGCGCACGCGCCGGTTCTCGGCCTGCCACAGCGCGTTCAGCCGATCGCCGTAATGGGTGCGCACCCAGTCGCGCAGGAAGCGAGTGGGCAGGCGGACGGTGACCTCATCGCCGTCCAGCCCGCCGAGAGACATCTGCCGCAGCCAGGTGCGGTACTCGACGTCGCCGACCTCGCTTTGCAGTCGCCCACGCACGCGGGCCCACTGGGCGGCCAGTTGGGGTTCATCGGGGGATCGCTGCCCGGTCATCACCACAGAGGCATCCCCGTCGATGTTCGCGCCGTTGGCCACAATGACACCTCTGCGCGAACCGGTTCCTGCACCGCCGCAACATTCCGAGCATGCGAGTGAGGCTTTGCCCTCATCCCAACCCGGAGAGGGCCGGCAGAAGCGCCGCCGGCTGAGAAATGATTAGGCGTAACGCAGACAAAAAGCAACCGTTATCTGCTCATCCTGTAACGCAATCGCCATACGCAAGGAAAACGCGAAGGCGCGCAAACAAACCCTCGAGATGAGGATATCAATTACTTCATTATACTTGAGTATTGCAGTTATATGACAGAAACCGGGCGCCGCAACGCCCGGCCCGGACAATAATCAGCCCTGCGCCAATACCTTAATGCGAGCCGACAACCGGGAAATCTTCCGAGCCACCGTGTTCTGGTGCAACACGCCCTTGGTGGCTGCCCGTTGCAACTCCGGCTGCGCGGTCCGCAGCGCGTCGGAGGCCGACGATTTGTCGCCGCTGGCGATCGCTTCCTCGACCTTCTTGATGAAGGTGCGAACACGGGACTTGCGGGCTTTGTTGCGCGCCGTGCGGCGCTCGTTCTGGCGGATGCGCTTGCGCGCCGAGGCGGTGTTGGCCATGGGGTCTCTTCGGCAAAATGCGTGCGGTGCGGTGGAACGGAAAGATAGTCGCAGCTGCCGTTCGGCACGCGCGACGACGAAGGACGGTCATTTACGCAGGCCGGTGCGTCGAGTCAAGAAACGCGAAGGGCGACACCGGAACCATACGGCGGGAATTCCTTTGACTGGCACCAACCTGGGCAAACGCCAGCGGAAATAGTTTCATAAGGGCACGGAGAAAGACAGGTTAATCGCCGCTGCAGGCGCCGCGCACCGCGGTGGATTTCATTTTTGACCCGTTTCACTTCATTGTGAAACCCCAAGGCACATCGTCTCTCTGCGACTTCTCCGAGCAACTGCCAAGCCCTGCCCGACCAACCGGCAACCGGCGCCTTCAGCCCAGGCGGAAACTCGCCCGTCGCTTCTCGACGAACGCCGCCATGCCCTCGCGCTGATCGTCGGTACCGAACAGCGACAGGAACAGCGCCCGCTCGTAGCGCACGCCCTCCGCCAGTGTGGTTTCGAAGGCGCGATTGACGCTGTCCTTGGCAAATGCCACCGCTACCGGCGACAGGTTGGCGATGCGCTCGGCGATCTTCAGGGTTTCGGCGAGCAGCTGATCGGCCGGGAACACCCGCGATACCAGGCTGGCACGCTCGGCCTCGGTGGCGTCCATCATGCGAGCGGTCAGCACCAGGTCCATCGCCTTCGCCTTGCCAACCGCGCGGGTCAGCCGCTGGGTCCCGCCGGCCCCCGGGATCACCCCCAGATTGATCTCCGGCTGGCCGAACTTGGCGGTGTCGGCGGCGAAGATGATGTCACACATCATCGCCAGCTCGCAGCCGCCGCCCAGGGCGAAGCCCGATACCGCGGCAATCACCGGCTTGCGGATGCGCAGCACCGCCTCCCAGCGCTTGCCGATGAAATCCTCCAGCGGATAGGTGCGCGGCTGCATCTCCTTGATGTCCGCGCCGGCGGCAAACGCCTTCTCCGAGCCGGTCAGCACCACCGCGCCGATCGCCGGGTCGGCGTCGAAGGCCTGCAACTGGGCGCCAAGTTCCTCCATCAGCTGGTCGCACAGCGCATTCAGTGCCTGTGGCCGGTTGAGCCGGATCAAGCCCACGCGCCCTTGCGTTTCGACCAGGATCGTCTCCGGCACCGATGTCTGCGTCATAGCTCGCTCCCCATCCCAGGGGCGGGGTTCTAGGCTACCGCTGGGTGCGTCCGCAATAGAAGGTGCTGCGCCCCGACTGGACGATCCGGCGCACCCCGGCGCAGCCGGGCGGTCCCGGACAGCGCTCGCACGCGAAACCGGCCCGGCCGTAGACTTTCCAGGCGTGCTGGAAATAGCCGAGCTCGCCGTCCGGCTGGACATAATCACGCAAACTTGAACCGCCGGCGGCGATCGCCTCGGCGAGGGTTGCCTTGATGTGCGGCACCAGCCGGGCCGCGCGTGGGCCGGCGACCGTATGGGCCAGCCGAAGCGGGCTGAGACGGGCGCGAAAAAGCGCCTCGCAGACATAGATGTTGCCCAGGCCGGCCACCGTCCCCTGGTCGAGCAGGGCAGCCTTGATCGGTGACCGCCGCCCCTGCAATGCCGCCGACAGCAGCGCCGGAGTAAACGCGGGGTCCAGCGGCTCGGGTCCCAGACCGGCCAGCAGGCGGTGTGCATCCTCCGCCGCAGTCGGCACCAGATCGAGGCTGCCGAAGCGCCGGGGATCGACGAAGCCGATCCGCCAGCCATCTTCGGTTTCCAGCGTCAGGTGCTCGTGCGCGGGGATATCGTTGGCACCGGAGGTGCCGATCACCATCCGTCCGGACATGCCAAGATGGATCAACACGCTGTCATCGCCGTTCAGCCGCATGAGGATATATTTCGCCCGGCGCCGGAACCCGGCGACGCGCGCCCCGGTCAGCCGCGCCGCCAACCCGGGCGGCAGCGTCCACCGCAGGTCGGGCCGGTGCACACGCGCGCGGACGATGACGCGGCCTTCCAGCCTGGCCTGCAGCCCGCGCATCACCGTTTCAACTTCGGGGAGTTCCGGCATGACCTGAAGCCAGGCTATACACCGCGCCCATGAGCGACAACACACCCAGCGACCCGGGGCCAGCGGGCGAGCAGACCATCGATTTCGGTTACCGCCAGGTGCCGGTCGAGGCGAAGAAAACCCTGGTGCGCGAGGTGTTCGACAGCGTGGCGACACGCTATGACCTCATGAACGACCTGATGTCGCTGGGCATCCACCGGGCCTGGAAACGCGAGTTCATCGCCGCCCTGGCGCCGCGCCCCGACCGTAGCCTGCTCGACCTCGCCGGCGGCACCGGCGATATCACCTTCGGCTGGCTCGCCGGCGGCGGCGGCCCGGCCATCCTGTCGGACATCAACGCGTCCATGCTTGCGGTCGGGCGCGACCGCGCGCTCAGCCGCGGATTCGCCCGCGGCCTGACCTTCCTGGTGGCCGACGCCGAGCATTTGCCACTGCCCGACCGGTCGGTCGATACCGTCACCATGTCCTTCGGGTTACGCAACTGCACCGACAAGCCAGCGGTGCTGCGCGAGGCGCGGCGCGTGCTCAAACCGGGTGGCCGCTTCCTGGTGCTGGAGTTCAGCCGGTTGCAGGTGGCGGCCATGGTGCCGGTCTACGATGCCTGGTCGTTCAAGGTGCTGCCGCGGCTTGGGCGCTATGTCGCCCGTGATGAGAACAGCTACCAGTACCTGGCCGAGAGCATCCGCATGATGCCCGACCAGGAGACGCTGGCCGGCATGATGCGCGATGCCGGGCTATCGCGGGTGAAAGTGCGCAACCTGACCGGCGGGATCGCCGCGATACACACTGGCTGGCGGCTATAAGGCGACGCCCGTGAGCCTGGTTGGCAAGCGGGTCCTGCTGATCGTCGCCGGTGGCATCGCCGCCTTCAAGGTGCCGGAACTGATTTGCCTGCTGCGCGGCGAGGGCTGCGCTGTACGGTGCGTGCTCACGGCGGGCGGGGCGCAATTCGTCACCCCTCTCACCCTGCAGACGCTGACCGAGGACCGGGTCTATACTGATCTGTTCTCGCTGACCGACGAGAGCGAGATGGGTCACATCCAGCTCTCCCGCAGTGCCGACCTGCTGGTAGTGGCGCCGGCCACGGCCGATCTGCTGGCCCGCATGGCAGCCGGTCTGGCGAACGATCTCGCCGCCACCGTGCTGCTGGCCACCGACAAGCCTGTCCTGGTGGCGCCGGCGATGAATGTGCGCATGTGGCTGCATCCGGCGACGGAGGCCAATGTCACAACCCTCCAGGCCCGTGGCGTGCGGCTGATCGGGCCGGACGAGGGGGTGATGGCCTGCAACGAGGTCGGGCCCGGCCGGATGTCCGAGCCGCTCGCCATCCTCGGAGCCATCAGGACGCTGCTGGCCGACGCGCCATCGCGGCCGCTTGCCGGACGGCATGTGCTGGTGACCAGCGGTCCGACGCACGAGCCGATCGATCCGGTACGCTATATCGCCAACCGCAGCAGCGGGCGGCAGGGGCACGCGCTGGCCGCGGCGCTGGCGGCGCTGGGGGCGCGCGTGACGCTGGTCAGCGGCCCGGTGGCGCTTGCCGATCCGCCGGGCGTCGCGGTGCGGCGGGTGGAAACTGCGCGCGAAATGCTGTCCGCCTGCGAGGACGCCTTGCCGGCCGATGCCGCGGTGTTTGCCGCCGCCGTTGCCGATTGGCGCGTTGCGCACGAGGCCGCGCAGAAATTGAAAAAGAAACCCGGTGCCACCGCGCTCGGATTGGCGCTGGTGCCGAACCCCGACATCCTGGCGTTGATCGCGGCTCCGGGTGCGCGGCGCCCCCGTCTGGTGGTGGGCTTCGCCGCGGAGACACATGAGATGCTGGCGCATGCCGAGGAGAAACGGCAGCGCAAGAACGCCGACTGGATCGTGGCCAATGACGTGCGTCCTGACACCGGGATCATGGGCGGCGCCGAAAACGAAGTGCACCTGCTGACTGCCGAGGGCGTGGAGCACTGGCCGCGGTTGGGCAAGGAGGAGGTTGCGCGGCGTCTGGCAGCGCGGATTGCCGGGGCGATCTAGCTCAAGAGGTCCAGGAGCCATTGGCCCCTGGTGGGGTGCAGGGGCAAAGCCGTCGCGCCGAACGTACGCTCCGCGCGGGGCGGGGTCCGGGGCAACGCCCCGGCAAGCGCGCAGAGTGCCGGGACATCGACTGCCAGTCGCCGCCGCCAGTTCGGCCGCTCCCGGTCGGTTCCGGGCAGATTAACGCCAATGGTTTCGCCCGCCAGATCGTCGGCCTGCACCAGCACCAGCCGGCAAGGCGTGCGCAGCAGCAGGGCATGCACGGCCGCCAGCAAGTCATCCGCTTCCAGCCCCTCGCCTTCCAGCAGCGCCAGCAACTCCGCGCGCTCGGCTTGCCGGGCCTGCCGTTCGGCCGCTTCGGCGGCGGAGTCCAGCAGTCCGAGCGCCGCCCGTTCCACGATATCGGCGCCCCGCCACCAGCCGGCGAGGGTGGCGATGTCGTGGGTGGCGGCACAGGCGACCGCGTTGACCGGGTAGCGCGCGGGCGGGCGTAGCCGGTCCCAGTCGCGGTTGAAGCGCAGCACCTGGTAAGACAGAACGTCGTGGTCCGCCAGCGCGGCGCGGATGCCGTCCGGCACGGTGCCCAGGTCCTCGCCCACCACCAGGCAGCGCGCGCGCACGCTCTCCAATGCCAGTTGTCCGAGCAGGTCTCGCAGCGGATAGGCGAGATAGGTGCCGTCCTGCGCCCGTCCGCCATCGGGCACCAGGAACAGCCGGGCCAGGCCCATGACGTGGTCGATGCGCAGTGCCCCGGCGTGGCGCGTGTTGGCTCGCAGCAGCCCGACGAAGGGCGCATAGCCGGCGGCGCGCAACCGGTGCGGGTCCGGCGGCGGCAGGCCCCAGACCTGTCCCAGGGGACCAAGCGGGTCGGGCGGAGCGCCGACGGAAACGCCTTGCATCAGCAGCGCCCCCGCCGCCCAGGCTTCCGCTCCGTCCGGCGCCGCACCCACGGCAAGGTCGCGATACAGGCCGATGTCCATGCCGGCGGAAGCCGCCGCTGCCGCGGCAAGCTGCCGGTCGGCAACCCATTGCAGGAACAGGGCGAACTCCACCCGCGCGGGCGGCGCCGCCGCGGCGACGGCGGGGTTCGACGGATCGTGCAGCGCCACCGGCCAGCGGCGCCAGTCCGCGCCGTGCAATTCGGCGATCGCCTGGAAGCGGGCGAACCCGAGCAACGCGTCGCCCCCCTCGGCGACGAAGGTGAAAAAGTCCGGCCCTGGCTGGAACGACGCGAAGGCCGTTTCCAGCACGACCCGCTTGGCTTCCCACACGCCGGGGTAGTCGACCAGCTTGCCGGACGCGAGGGAGGCAAACACCGGCGCTGCAACCGCGAGCGCGGCGCGCAGGGCAGGAGTGTCCACCGGCAGGGCCGCCACGTCGATGCAGAGCGGCTTGAGGAAGCGGCGGTCGGATGGGTGGTAGGGGCTGGCCCGGGTGCGGTCTTGCGGGAACAAAGCGTGCAGGGGGTTCAGCCCGATCGCCGCCGCCCCCACGGCGTGCGCTCCGCTGGACAACGCCGCCAGATCGGTCAAATCGCCGATCCCCTGATCGCCCAGGCCACGCCGTAGCGTGTAGAGCTGCGCCGCGATGCCCCAGGCGCGGCCACCGGCCCGCAGCGTGGCTGGCAGATGGCAGCGCGGCGGCGCCACCGTCAGGTGGCAGATGGTGTCCGAGCCATCGATCCCCAGGCGGTAGCGGCCGGCCGGGAGCGGCGGGAGCGCGAGGCGCCGTGTCGGCAGAACGCGCCCATCGGGGGCGGCGAGCGGCTCGGCAACGCCCTGTCCGGCGGCGATGTCGAATTCGAGCCGGTTGCCGTCATCGCCCTCGAGCGTCAGGCGCAGGGCGCCGTCACGCAGGGAAGGGCCGAGGCGCAGGTCGCCGCCTTGCCCTGCGCGCACCACCAGGGCGGGCGGCAGCGGCGCAGCGGCTGCTTCGGACAGGCGCGCGAGACTGTCGGCGATCTCGGCGGCCGTGTCGCCCGGCAGGTGCATGGAACGCAGCAGCGACCGGCGCGTGTCGTCGCTGGTCTGATGATGTTTCCCTTCGAGATCCCACCATCCCTCGGCAATGCCGGTGGCGGAAGCGAGCCGGCCTAGCGCCTCGCCAGTGTCGGCGAGAACGCGCCGGGGGGCGGGCAGTTCGCGCCATAACACGACGCTGCGCGACGCCACCTGCTGCGTGTCTGGCGCGATGTGGAACGGCGCGGCGGGCGCACCGCTGTCGGTCAGCAACCACCAGGCGAAGCCAGTCCGGGGGACCGGCAGCGTCACCTGCACCGGCGAGGCCCCACCATGCACGGCGACGAGCACCCGGTCCGCCGCCTCACCTTCGCTGGCCGGCACATAGAGCGCGGCGATCAGGGTGCGGTTCTGCGCATCGTCCCAGCGTCCCGGCGACATCGCCTGTCCATCTGCGCCGAACCAGGCCACGTCCGGCACCCCGGATTCATCCACCGCCGCCCCGGTGAGCGCCGCCGGCCCACGCAAGGCCGGGCAATCCCGGCGTGCCTGCACCAGACGGGTGGTGAAGGCGAGCAGGTCGCAGTCCAGCCCGTCCCAATCGAACCAGGACAGCGCGTTGTCCTGCGCATAGGCGTTGTTGTTTCCCTGCTGCGACCGTCCAGCCTCGTCGCCCATCGACAGCATCGGCGTGCCGCGTGCGAGCAGCAGGGTAGCCAGCAGCGCCCGCACGTCCCGCGCGCGGGAGGCGCGGACGGCGGGATCGTCGCTCGGTCCCTCGGTGCCATTGTTCCACGACAGATTGTTATCGGTGCCGTCGCGGTTGGCCTCGCCGTTCGCCGCGTTTCGCTTTTCTCCATAGGCAACCAGATCGGCGAGGGTGAACCCGTCATGGGCGGTGATGAAATTGATGCTGCGCGACACCGGGCGTGGGGAGGGAAACACATCGGCGCTGCCGGCGAAGCTGGTTGCCAAGGCACCCAGCATGCCGGCATCGCCGCGCCAGAACCGGCGCACGGTGTCACGCGTGCGGTCGTTCCACTCCCCCCAGCCGGACGGAAACGCGCCAAGTTGATAGCCGCCGGGTCCGATGTCCCAGGGCTCGGCGATGATTGCCCGCTCGCGTAGCACAGGGTCTTGGGCCATGGCGGAAAGCAGCGGCGCGGCCGGATCGAACCCCGCCGGGCGCCGGCCCAGCGTGGTGGCGAGGTCAAGCCGGAATCCGTCCACCCCGGCACGTTGCGCCCAGGTCCGCAGCGCGTCCATGGCCAGGCGCAACACCGGGGGGCGATCGAGAGCAAGGGTGTTGCCGCATCCGGTGTCGTTGATCAGGCGCTCAGGGCCATCCGGCAGCGCGCGGTAATAGCTGGCATTATCCAGGCCGCGCAGCGACACGCTGGGTCCCAGAACGTCGCCCTCGCCGGTGTGGTTCAGCACCACGTCCAGCAGCACCGCGATCCCCGCGCCCTGCAGCGCCGCCACCGCCGCCCGCACTTCCGGCCAGCCGCCGGGCGCGAGCCGCGGGTCCGGCGCGCACAGCGCGACCGGGTTGTAGCCCCAGTAATTGGTCAGGCCGAGCGGCGGCAGGTGCCGCTCGTCGATCCAGGCGGCGCAGGGCATCAGCTCCACCGCCGTCACGCCGAGACGTTGCAGATAGGCGATCGCGGCGGGATGGCCCAGCCCGGCGAAGGTGCCGCGCAGCGCCGGCGGAATGCCAGGATGGCGCATGGTGAAGCCGCGCACGTGCAATTCGTATATGATCTGCCGTTCCCACGCGAACAACGGCGGCGGCAAACCCGGTTCGGGTGGGGGCAGCACGATGGCTTTGGGTATCGCCGCCGCGCTGTCGGCCGGATCGGGGGCGCTGGCATCCGGCGGGTCGAACATCGTCTTGTGCAACTGGAACGGCCGGTCGATCGCCGCGGCAAACGGATCGAGCAGAAGCTTCGCCGGATTGAACCGGTGACCCTTGGCCGGCCACCAGGGGCCGTAGGCGCGCAGCCCGTACCGCGCACCCACAGCCACACCGGCCAGGTGCCCGTGGAACACCGCCCCAGTGCGGCCGGGCAGGCGCAGCCGGGCCAGCTCTGTCTCGCCCTGGGCGTCGAACAGGCAGACCTCGATCGCCTCGGCATGACCGGACCAGACGGCCATATTCACGCCGCCCGCCATCGGCAGCACGCCGAGCGGCTCAGGGCGGCCTGGCCCGGTCACGCGGCGGGGCTCGCCAGCAGGTCCCGGAACAATGCGGCATAACGCCCGGCGGGCCGCTTCCAGGACACGTCGGTGCGCATGGCATTGCGTTGCAACCGGCGCCACAGCCCCTGGTCGCGCCACAGCGAGGCTGCACGCAGCATGGCGGATTCCAGCATGTCCCGCGAAGGCGGGGCGAACACCACTCCGGTGCCGACCCCCGTCGCCGCCGCCATTTCGTTGGCATCCACCACCGTGTCGGCCAGTCCGCCGACCCGCGACACCACCGGCAGCGCGCCGTAGCGCAGGGCGCACAACTGGGTGAGGCCGCAGGGCTCGAAGCGCGAGGGCAGCAGCAGCGCGTCGATCCCGGCCTGCATCAGATGCGCCAGCCCCTCGTTGTAGCCGATCAGGCAGCCGACCCGGCCGGGATAGGTGCGGGCGGCGGCGGCGAAGCCGGCCACCAGCCCCGGCTCACCGGCACCGAGCACGGCCAGCTGCGCGCCGGTGGCGAGCAGCGCCGGCAGCGCCTCCAGCAGCAGGTCGAGCCCCTTCTGCCAGGTCAGCCGGCTGATCACGCCGAACAGCAGGGTATCGGCCTGCACGTCTAATTCAAGGCGGGTCTGCAGCACCGCCTTGGCCACCACCCGCCCGGTCAGCCGGGCGGCGCTGTACTGCGCCGGCAGCAGCGCGTCGGCGGCCGGATCCCACACCGTGGTGTCGATGCCGTTGAGGATGCCCAGCAGCCGGTTACCGCGACTGCGCAACAGCCCGTCGAGACCCATGCCGCCCTCCGGCGTACGGATTTCAGCGGCGTAGCTGGGCGAGACGGTGGTGACCGCATCGGCCATCGCGATGCCGGCCTTCAAATAGCCGACGCCACCGTAGTATTCGACCCCGTCGATGCCCCACGCCGATGGCGGCAGGCCCAGCGTGGCGAACACCGGCGCCGGGAAGCGTCCCTGGAACGCCAGGTTGTGGATGGTCATGACCGAGGGCGGCCCGCCCTCGACGCGCAGATAGGCTGGCAGCAGGCCGGTCTGCCATTCATGCGCGTGCACCAGGTCGGGGATGAAGCTGCCGGCGCGCCCGCGCGCCACCTCGGCGCCAGCCCGCGCCAGGGCGGCAAATCGCCAGGCATTGTCGGGCCAGTCCTGGCCGCTCGGATCCTGGTACGGGCCGCCCGGCCGCGAGTAAAGATGCGGCGCGTCCAGCACCATCAGGTCGAGCCCGGCCGCCCGCCCGCGCAATAGTCGCGCCGGTCCGCCATAAAGATCGGCGAAACCATGTGCCTCTGAGGTGTCCTCCAGCGCCGCCAGCACCGCCTGATAGCCCGGCACGAGGGTGCACACCTGCACGTCCTCGGCCGCCAGCGCCGCCGGGAGTGCTGCGGCCACGTCCGCGAGGCCACCGGTCTTGATCAGCGGGAATAGCTCGGAGACGACCGAAAGGACGGAGACAGGCCTCACCCGCGCAGGCCGTCGATCATCGACTGGGTGATCAGGCAGACGCCCTTGTCGGTGCGCCGGAACCGCCGCGCGTCTTCCGCCGGGTCTTCGCCCACCACCAGCCCGGCCGGGATGCGCACGCCATGATCCACCACCACGTTGCGCAGCCGCACATGCCGGGCGATATCAACCTCCGGCAGGATCACCGAGTTTTCCACCAATGTGTGCGAATGCACGTGCACGCCGGTGAACAGCAGCGTGCGGTTCAGGCTGGCTCCCGAGATGATGCAGCGGCCCGAGACCAGCGACGACACCGCGCAGCCGCGCCGCCCGTCCAGGTCGTGCACGAATTTCGCCGGCGGGGTGATCTCACCATAGGTCCAGATCGGCCAGTCGCGGTCGTACAGGTCGAGCGCCGGCACCACCGCGGTGAGGTCGATATTGGCCTCCCAATAGGCATCCACCGTGCCGACATCGCGCCAGTACGCCTCGGATTCCATGCCCGAGCGCACGCAGGAGCGGGAGAATGGGTGCGCGAAGGCGCGCCCGTGATGCACGACATAAGGAATGATATCCCTGCCGAAGTCGCGGCTCGACCCCTTGTCGCCGGCGTCGCGCCGGAGCTGTTCGATGAGGAATTTCGTGCCGAAGACGTAAATGCCCATGCTGGCGAGCGACAGCGCGGGATTGCCGGGCATGGGCGGCGGATCGGCTGGCTTTTCGATGAAATCGGTGATGCGGCCGGTGGCATCCGCGTGCATCACGCCGAAGCCGCTGGCCTGCGCCCGCGGCACCTCGATGCAGCCCACCGTCACGTCGGCTTTCTGCTCGACGTGCTGCTGCAGCATTTTTTCGTAGTCCATTTTATACACGTGGTCGCCGGCGAGAACGACAATGTATTCGGTGTTGTAGGGCTCGATGATGTCGAGGTTCTGCCAGACCGCATCCGCGGTGCCGGCATACCAGGCCTCGTCGTCCATGCGCTGGCTGGCCGGCAGAATGTCGAAGCTCTCGTTGCGCTCGGGACGGAAGAAGTTCCAGCCGCGCTGCATGTGGCGGATCAGGCTGTGCGCTTTGTACTGGGTGGCGACGCCGATGCGGCGAATGCCTGAGTTCAGGGCATTGGAGAGCGCAAAATCGATGATACGCGACTTGCCGCCGAAATACACCGCCGGCTTGGCACGCTTGTCGGTGAGTTCCTGCAGCCGGCTGCCGCGGCCGCCCGCCAGCACGTAGGCCATGGCTGAACGTGCCAGCGGGGCGCTTGATGAGAACCTTCGGCCGCCTTCGTTCATCATCTTCCGCCTCTGGCTGACGGTGACACTCGCCGGGGCGCAGCCCCGGACCTCGGCAGGGGCCTTGCCCCTGCACCCCACCAGGGGCCTAAGGCTCCTGGACCCCTCATGCCGGCACCAGCCACAGCGCCGCAAGCGGCGGCAGAAGCAACGCGGCAGAAGCAGGCTGCCCATGCGCTCCCACCGCCTCCGCCGTGACCGCCCCCGCATTGCCCAGCCCCGACCCGCCATAGGCGGTCGCATCGGTGTTCAGCACCTCCACCCAGCGACCGGCCTGCGGCAGGCCGATGCGGTAGTCCGCGCGCGGCACCGGGGTGAAGTTAACGACGCACACCACCGGGCCGGCATCCGGCGCCAACCGCAGCCAGGCGAACACCGACTGGCTGGCATCGTCCACCACCAGCCAGCGGAACCCTTCCGGCTCGCAGTCGCGCGCGTGCAGCGCGGGCAGGCGCCGGTACAGCCGATTGAGGTCGCCGACGAGCCCTTGCACGCCACGGTGGAAACCATACTCAAGCAAGTACCAGTCCAGCTCGCCGTTGAAATCCCACTCCCGCGACTGGCCGAATTCCTGCCCCATGAACAGCAGTTTCTTGCCCGGATAGCCCCACATCAGTCCGTAATAGGCACGCAAATTGGCGAAGCGCTGCCATTCGTCGCCCGGCATCCGGCCGAGAACGGAATGCTTTCCGTGCACCACCTCGTCATGCGACAGCGGCAGCACGAAATTCTCGGCATGCGCATAGAGCAGGCCGAAGGTGATGCGGTCGTGATGCCACGGGCGGTGCACCGGCTCGTGCGCCATGTAGTCGAGCGTGTCGTGCATCCAGCCCATGTTCCACTTCAGCCCGAAACCGAGGCCGCCGGCGCCGGGCGGCAGCGTCACCCCGGCCCAGGAGGTGGATTCCTCGGCCACCGTGAAGGCACCCGGATGCTCGGTATACACGGCCTCGTTCATCCGCTGCAGGAACCCCACCGCGTCGCGATTGTCGTTCGATCCATCCGGATTGGGCAGCCACTCGCCGGGTTGGCGCGAATAGTCGAGGTACAGCATGGAGGCGACCGCGTCCACGCGCAGCGCATCGACATGGAATCGGTCGAGCCAGTAAAGGGCGCTGCCGATCAGATACGCGCTGACCTCACGCCGTCCGTAGTCGTAAATGGCGGTGCCCCATTCCCGGTGCATGCCGCGCCGCGGGTCGGCGCACTCGTACAGCGCCGTGCCGTCGAAGCGTCCGAGCCCGTGCGCGTCGGTTGGGAAATGCGCCGGCACCCAATCCAGAATCACCCCCAGCCCGGCCGCGTGCGCCCGGTCCATGAAGCGGGCGAAGCCGGCGGGCGGGCCGAAGCGGGCGGTGGGCGCGAACAGGCCGACCGGCTGGTAGCCCCAGGAGGCGTCCAGGGGATGCTCGGTGATGGGCAGCAGTTCCAAATGGGTGAAACCGAGCCCGACGGCATAGGACACCAGCGTGTCGGCAAGCTGGTCCCAGTCCAGGAACCCGCCATCCGGGCGGCGCCGCCACGACCCGAGATGCACCTCGTAGGCGGCGATCGGCGCCCGCCGCGGGTCCAGGCCTGCGCGGCTCTGCAGCCAGCCGGCATCGGTCCAGGTGAACCCGTCGGTGCGCGCCACCACCGAGGCCGTGGCCGGGCGCATCTCGGCACCAAAACCGTACGGGTCGGCCTTGAGCGGCAGTTCATGGCCGTCGCATCCGCGGATACGGTATTTGTAGGCCACGCCCTCGCCGATGCCGGGGAGGAAAATCTCCCACAGCCCGCTGTCGATACGCTTGCGCATCGGGTGGCGGCGCGCGTCCCAGAAATTGAAGTCGCCGACCACCGAAACCGCCTGCGCGTTCGGCGCCCAGACGGCGAAATGCACCCCATCCACCCCCTGGTGGTGCACCAGATGCGCGCCAAGGCGCTGGTACAGCCGGCGGTGCGTGCCCTCCACCAGCAGATGGTCGTCGAGCGCGCCGAGCACCGGGGCGAAGGCGTAGGGGTCGATTTCCTCCCAGGTGGCATGCGCGTTGGCAGCGCGCAGCACATAGCCCGGGGCGGGCGGATCGCCGGGCAGCCTGGCCTCGAAGAACCCGGCCGGGTCGCGCCGGGACAGCGGCAGCGCCCCGTCCGGTGTCAGCAACTCGGCCCGCTCCGCGCCCGGCAGCAGGGCCCGCAGGATGCTGCGCGTACCCAACCGGTGCGGCCCGAGCACCGCATACGGGTCGCCGTGCCGCGCCTGCAACAGCGCGGCCACATCCGCCGCCGCCGCGCGCCAGGATTTCAACCCGCTCAAGGCGAAGCGACCGGAACCTGCCAGATGTCGTCGGCGTATTCGCGAATCGCCCGGTCCGACGAGAACCAGCCCACGCGGGCGATATTCAGCGCCGCCGCCCGCCACCACGCATCGCGATCGCGCCACAGCGCGCGGACCGCGGCCTGGGTGCGGCAATACGATTCGAAATCGGCACAGACCATGAAATGGTCATGCAGGCGCAGCCCGCCGACCAGGTCGCGATAGCGGTCGCGGTCGTCGGGCGAGAACAGGCCCGAATTCGAGCTGCGCCAGCACCTCTGCCAGCCGCGGCGAGGCGGCGATCGCCGCATTGCCGGACGGATCGTCGCGGCGCCGCGCCTCGACCTCTTCGGTGGTCAGGCCGAAGATGAAAATGTTGTCGGCACCGACGCGATCGCGGATTTCGACATTGGCGCCATCCAGCGTGGCGATGGTGAGCGCCCCGTTCAGCGCCAGCTTCATGTTGCCGGTGCCCGACGCCTCCATGCCGGCGGTGGAGATCTGCTCGGACAGGTCGGCGGCCGGGATGATCGACTCGGCCAGGCTGACGCCGTAGTTCGGCACGAACACCACCTTGAGCCGGTCACGCACCGTGGGGTCGCTGTTGACCACCCGCGCCACGTCGTGCGCCAGCTTGATGATGAGCTTGGCGCGGTGGTAGCTCGCCGCCGCCTTGCCGGCCAGGATCTTCACCCGCGGCGCCCAGTCACGCATCGGTTCTGCGCGGATCGAGTTGTACAGCGCGATCGTGTCGAGCAGGTTGAGCAGCTGGCGCTTGTACTCGTGGATGCGCTTGATGTGCACGTCGAAGATCGCGTCCGGGTCGAGCCGGATTTCCAGCCGCTCGCGAATCAGCCGCGCCAGCGCCTGTTTGTTGGCCCGCCGCACCGACGCCAGCTCCTGGCGGAAAGCGGCATCCTCGGCCAGTTTCTCAATCCCGCGCAGCGCCTCCGCGTGATCGAGCACCTCCGGCCCGACGCCGCGCACCAGCAGCCCGGTCAGCCCGGGATTGGCCTGGTGCAGCCAGCGGCGGAAGGTAATCCCGTTGGTCTTGTTGACGATACGCCCGGGCAGCAGCGCGTTGAGGTCGTTGAACACGGTGTCGCGCAGCAGCTCGGTGTGCAGCGCCGACACGCCGTTCACCTTGTGCGAGCCGATGAAGGCCAGATGCCCCATGCGCACGCGGCGGCCGTGGTATTCCTCGATCAGCGACACGCGCGAGAGCAGCCCGTCGTCGCCCGGACGAAGCTGGCGCACACGGTCGAGATGCAGCGCGTTGATCAGGTAAATGATCTGCATGGGCCGCGGCAGCAGCCGCTCCATCAGCCCGACCGGCCAGCTTTCCAAGGCCTCGGGGAGCAGCGTGTGGTTGGTGTAGCAGAAGGTGGCCTGGGTGATCGACCAAGCTTCCTCCCAGGCCACTTCGTGCAGATCCACCAGAATGCGCATCAGCTCGGCGACGCCGATGGCCGGATGCGTGTCGTTCAGCTGAATGGCCACCTTATCGGCCAGCGTGCGGATGTCGCGCCCGGCCTTGACATGGCGGCGTACCAGATCCTGCAGCGAGGCGGAGGTGAAAAAATACTCCTGACGTAGCCGCAGCTCCAGGCCGGCCGGCGTCTCATCGCTGGGGTAGAGCACCTTCGAGATCGCCTCGGCGCGGATCTGATCGCTCAGCGCCCCGGCATGGTCACCGAGGTTGAACGCATCGAGGCGCAACGGGTCGGCCGGGCGGGCCGACCACAGCCGCAGCGTGTTCACCCGCTTGCCGCGCCAGCCAACCACCGGCGTGTCGTACGCCACTGCCTCGACCTTCTCGGCCGGGTGCCAGATATGGCGCACCAGATGCGCCGCCACCGGATCGTCCGCCACCGGACGTCCCGCCAGCGGCGCCGATTCCACCGTGCCGCCGAAGCCGATTTCGTACAACACTTCGGGGCGATGGAACTCCCACGGGTTGCCCGCCGACAGCCATTCCTCCGGGTATTCGTGCTGCCAGCCGTTGACGATCACCTGGCGGAACAGGCCGTGATCGTAGCGGATGCCGTAGCCATGCGCGGGAATGCCCAGCGAGGCCATGCTTTCCATGTAGCAGGCCGCCAGCCGGCCGAGGCCGCCGTTGCCCAGGGCCGCGTCCGGCTCCAGCTGGCGCAGCCGGTCGAGATCGATGTCCAGCCCCGCCAGCGCCGCGCGCACCGCTTCGGTCAGTCCCAGGCTGTCCATGCTGTCGAACAGCAGGCGCCCGATCAGGAATTCCAGCGACAGATAGTAGACCCGCCGCTCCTGCAGCCGGTACGCCTGCTCGATGCCGGCCATCCAGCCGTCCACCACCCGGTCGCGCACCGCCCATGCGGTGGCCATGAACCAGTCATGCTCGTTGGCCTCGATCTGCCGCTTTCCCACCTCGTAGGCGAGTTTCTGCAGGATCGAGGCCCGCAGCGCCGCCACGGCGTCGCGGTCTGCGGAAGGTGAAATTTCTGGGTGGTCGTTCATGCGGCGCGGTCCGATCCAAAGCTCAGGGAGCTGCTACAGAAGGTCAGGGAGGGTTGGAAAAAAGCCGGTGCCTGGAACGGACAGCAGATGGTTTCCTCTGCCCCTTGTTGCGGCGCGCCGCCGCCCGCGTCAACGACGGGCGCAGGGCATGGGCAGATTTGCCATGCCGGAGCCTGCAAGGCGGCCCTGCCCGTCATGCCGGGGCCTCGTATTTCGCCAGCAGCCATGCCGCCGGCTCCAGCGCGGCGAGGTCGTACCATGTGCTCACCAGGGGATGTGCCCGCACCGCATCGCAGTAGGCACGCGCCGCCGGCGAAATGTCGGGGCGGTAGGTGAGGAACCGGCACACCACCGGTGCATACATCACATCGGCATTGCCGAAATCGGCGCCGAACAGGAACGGCCCGCCCGATTCCGCCAGGGCGTCCTGCCAGATCGAACTCGATACGGCCGATGTCGGCCAGCGCTCCGGGCGTGCGTCCGGTGCCCTCGCCGGCGCGGAACAGGTTCATCGGCATGGCCTGACGCAGGTCGCGGAACCCGGCATGCATCTCGGCGGCGATGCTGCGCGCCCGTGCCCGGGCAGCCCGGTCGGTGGGCCAGAGCCCGGGGGCGAACTCGGCGCAGTATTCGGCGATGGCGATGCTCTCCCACAGGCGGGCGCCCCGATGCTCCAGGAAGGGAACCAGACCGGAGGGACTGACCGCCAAAACCGCGGGTGTGGCGCCGCTGCCCTCAAGCGGGATCACCACCTCCTCAACGTCCAGCCCGGCCAGCCGCACCGGCAGCCAGCCGCGCAGCGACCACGACGAATACCGGCGCGTGCCGATCACCAGCCGACCCTCGGGCATGTTACCCCTCCCCGCTCGTCACGTGCCGCCATGGTGGCATGGCCCTGCCGCGCTGCGGAACCGGCAAAGCGCACCCTGGTCGCAAAACGCCGTGCCGGCGCGGCGCTCAACAGAAGAAGGATGCCACGCCGTTCCAACCCAACCTGACTTGGCTTAGGGGACGGGTATGTATTATGCCCCGCCGCTCCCGGAGCCAACCCGGCGTCGCCGCTGGCGGTTGCTCAAGTGGACCTTCATCCTCGCCGTCTGGGGCAGCATCCTGCTCGGCGTGATGCTGCTGTGGTTCATCGCCGATTTGCCGCGGCCCGAGGCGGCGCTGGACGCGGCGAGGCGGCCGAGCCTGACGTTGCAGGACCGCGCCGGCCACACCTATGCCAGCTTCGGCGACGTGGTCGGCGATCCGCTACGGCTGTCCGATCTTCCGCCCTATCTGCCGGCCGCCGCGGTAGCGGTCGAGGACCGCCGCTTCTACGTCCATCATGGTCTGGACCTGATCGGTATCGCCCGCGCCGTCTGGGTGAACCTGTCCGCCGGAAGGCTCGTGCAGGGCGGCTCGACAATCACCCAGCAGGTGGCGAAAAACCTGTTCCTCACCAATGCTCGCACGCTGCGCCGCAAGGTGCAGGAGGTGCTGCTGACCCTGTGGCTGGAAAAGACGTTCACCAAGAAGGAAATTCTGGAGATCTGGCTCAATCGCGTCTACCTGGGCTCCGGTGCCTGGGGCGTGGACGCGGCGGCGCGGATGTATTTCGGCGTGTCTGCCCGCCGGGTGATGCTGTGGCAGGCGGCGGTGCTGGCCGGGCTGCCACGGGCACCCTCGCGCTTCAACCCGCATGCCGACCCCGCCGCCGCCGCCGCCCGCGCCCGCGAGGTGCTGGCCGCCATGGTGGACACCGGCGTCCTGAAGCCGGAGCAGGCGCAGGCCGCGGCGGCGCAGATTGCCTTCCCGCCGAAGCCGTCGGTTGCTGGCTATTTCGCCGACTGGGTGGCTGAGCAGGCAGAACCGCAGCTTGCCTCCGGCGCCGATGCGGTGCTGCGGACCACGCTGGATTCGCGGCTGCAATCGGTGGTCGAGGCGCGGCTTGCCGCCCTGCTGGACGGACCCGGCGCGGCGGCCGGGGTCGGCGAGGCCGCCGTGGTGGCGCTGGAGGCGCAAACCGGCGCCGTGCGCGCCATGGTGGGCGGCCGCGACTATCACACCAGTTCCTATAACCGCGCGGTGCTGGCGCGCCGACAGCCCGGTTCATCGTTCAAACCCTTTGTCTGGGCAGCGGCGCTGGAGCACGGAATGCGGCCGGACGATACGGTGCTGGACGCGCCGATCCGGCTTGGCAACTGGTCGCCCGCCAATTTCGACGGCCGGTTCCGCGGCGAGATCACGCTGGAGGAGGCGCTGGCCGAATTGGTCAACACCGTCTCGGTCCGCCTGTTGCTGCGCAGCGGCGGTCCGCCGGTGGTGGCGGAGGTGGCGCACCGGCTAGGCATCACCGACGCGCTGCCGGCCAACGACTCGCTGGCGCTCGGCACCGCCGAGGTAGGGCTGCTGGAACTGGCCAGTGCCTATGCCGTGTTCTTTAACGGCGGCAACCGGGTCAGCCCGACCGGCATCGAGGCCATGACGGCCGACGGGCGCAGCGTGCCGTTGCCGCGCGGGCCGGCCCGCCACGTGCTGGACCCGGACCTGGCGGCGATGATGGCGCGCATGATGGTCGCGGTGGTCACGCGCGGCAGCGGGCGGGCGGCGGCGCTGCCCGGCCGGACGGTTGCGGGCAAGACCGGCACCACGCAGGATTACCACGACGCCTGGTTCATCGGCTGGACCGGCGGCATGATCGTGGGCGTGTGGCTCGGGAATGACGACAACAGGCCGATGAACGGAGTGACAGGGGGCAGCCTGCCGGCACGGCTTTTTCATGAAATTGCGGGGGAACTCCGTGGGTAGGGCTGCGTCGGAGCGTTGCCCCGAACCCCGAACCCGAACCCCGAAAGGAATGCCAGAGCAACATCGGCCGGGCTGAACGACACTGCACTCATGAGCCCGTTGCTTGCCCGGCCGCGCCGAACGGACCGCCCTCGACCCGCACGCTGCCGAAATCGCAGGTCAGCCACAATTCCGCTGTCAGCCCGCTCACATCGGTGAGATCACACCCACGAACAATCGCTCCATCCAGCGTGATGCCCTCGATCACCGCCTCGCGCAGGGACGCTTCCGAAAGGTCGGCGCCGCTCAGGTCGGTCCCGCTCAGATCGGCGCGCGACAGAAGCGCGGCCTGCAAGTCCGCCCTGACCAGGGTCGCGGCCATCAATCGCGCATTGGAGAAATCCGTCGGCCACGGCCGCGTGCCACGGATCGGCATCGCTCCCGCACGCACCCCGATCATGACAGCCCCTGTCAGCGTCGCCCGGGTGAGCTTCGCCCCGCGCAGGTCGGCGCCGCTCAGATCCGCCTCCCGCACATCTGCGAGCGACAGGTCCGCCATCGCCAGCCGAACCCCGGACAGCCGTGCGCGCCGCAGCAGCGTCCCCCGTAGCAGTGCAGCGTAAAGATCCACGTCGCGCAGGTCGAGGGCGCTCAGATCGACGCCGGACAGGTCCGCCCGCGCGCCGCTCTGCCCCATGCTGTCGAGGAATAAGCGATGCTGCGTCAGCACCTGCGCAACCGTCTCGCCGATGTCGTCCAGCGAGCGCAGCCGACGCGCCGTGCGCACGTCGGCTCTGGCGAACAGCGAATCGTCCAGCAGCGCTCCCACAAGGTCGGTGCCCTCCAGCCGGGTTTCGTGCAACTGCGCCCCGCTCAGCACCGCCCCCTGCAGCCGCGCGCCGGTGAGGTTGGCCTCGCTGAGATTGGCACCCTGCAGGTTGCAACCGGTGAGGTCCGCCTTCGAAAGGTCGGCCCGCACGAGAACGCTGCCGCGCAGGTCGGCATCGCGCAGATCGGCCTGGCGGAGGAAGGCGTTGGACAGCTTGGCCTGGGCGAAGCGCGCGCCGGCCACCGAGGCGGTCTGCAACACGCTGCGCGCCGTTTCCGCCGTTCGCCGCAGCTCGCCGCCCACGGCCACCGTCAGCATGCCCTCGCGCAGGTCCGCGCGGGTGAGATCGCAGTGCATGAGACGCGCGTCGCGCATCTGCACCCCACGCAGATCGGCCCTGACAAGCCGCGCCTGCGTCAGGTCAGCGCGCTCCAGATCGGCACCGAACAGGATGGCGCCGCTGAGGTCGGCTTTGCGCAGCTTGCTCCTCACAAGGCTGGCGCCGGTCAGGTCGGCATCGCAAAGCCGCCGCCCGCTGAGATCGAGGCCCGAGAGGTCGTGGAACTTCAGCATCGCCCGCCGTCCGCCGGGGCGGCCGGCGACAAAGGCCTCGTGCAGTGCCAGGACAATATCGAGGTCTTCGGCGTCGATGCGCCGGGTGTGGCGCTCAGGCTGGTTTGCCTCGAGGGGCGGCATCAACGGACTCCTGGCGTTGCGCGTCCATCGACGCAAGTTACGTCCACGCCAGAAGGCACGCGCCTCCGGCAGGTCAGGTCAACATGGCCTCGTCCTGGTTGAACAACGCCGCGCGCGCCAGGGCCGCGACATCGGCAGGGTTGGCCTTGCAGCCGCGCGGCAACAGCGGCATTTGCGCCTGGGCGGCCCGGTTGGGGGGTTCGGCGAAGCGGATCGCCGCGGCTGCAAGCCGCAGCGACTCCGTCAGGTCAAGGGCCTGCAACACCTCCGGTTCGATTGCCACCGCGGCAAAGGCGTGCATCGCCTCCGCCTCCGCCCAGACATCGGCAGGTTCCCCGCTGTCCGCCGCGCGCACCATCGCCTCCAGCGTCGCCGCATCCTGCGACAGGCCAGCCGCCAGCACCGCCGGCGTGCCGTACCGGCTGACATAGGGCACACGCATCGGCGACAACCCGGACTCCCTGGCGAAACGCTGCACCGCCAGCACGGCGCCCAGCAGCGCCGCACGGTCAAGCGCATGGCCGGTAATGTCGCCCCGCACCACCCGCGCGGCATAGCGCAGCGTGCCGAGTGCCAGCAGATGGTTCCACGGCTGGCGCGCTTCCGTCAGCACCGCTCCCCCGGAGCGTCCCACCAGTTCGGCCGCGGCACGGCCGGTGCGGCCATCGAATTGCGGGAAGTTGCGCAGGGCCGCCTGCCACATGTCGCGTGGCCTGGCTGCCGCCGCCGGAAGCTTGGCACCGCAGGCAGGGGAATCGGGGGAGGCGGCCGGCGTGGTGCCGGGGAGGTGCGCGTGATCCGCCGCGAACTGCTTGCGGGCCCACAGCGCCGCGCGCACGACGCGGGCCGCCGCCGAGCGCAGGTTGGTGCCCGCGGGGTCGGCGCCAAGGCACTTCGAAACATAGGCGCGGGCCTGGGCCGCCAGGCGGTCCGCCTCCGGCGCGTCCAGGCGATCCAGGACGGGAGGGTCCAGCGCGATGGCGATGAAGGCGCAATATCCGGCCTCAGCCAACGGCGCCTGGCGCCATGCGCCGAGTGCGTCGGTGTTCGCGTGGCGCCGCCGCCATTCCGCAAGAAATGGGCCGTCATCGGCGCCCGGGATCACCGGCTCTCCTCCTCAGCTGGCATAAGAAGGGCATCCTGGGCCGGTGAGTCCCAACGAAGTCTAAAGGGGCTGGCCACGACCGGTTTGGCCGGGTCGTGGCCGATGGTCAGACAGCAAGCAGCGCCGTCGCGTTGCTAGCTCGACAGTCCCAGCAGCACGGCAACGGAAACGTCCAGGTCGAGGTCAGGCCAGTAAATGCCCCTCCCCTGGCTGATCGGACGCCAGTTCTGGCGCTGTTCCGGCGTCGCGTCACGCAATTGCGGATACCACGCCAGGGGCGCGGCGAGCTCCCGGCCGTCAGCCAGGACCATGCGCAGTACCGTGTCCGACACGCTGACGCTGACCACGACCGGGTTGCTCACGAAGCGCCCGCCTTCGTCCAGCAGTCGGTCCAGTTTTTCCTCGGCGGAGCGCAGATAGCGCAGCGCCATTTCCAGTTCGCCCACCCGGTCGCCCATCCGGTGGAGGTCAGCGCGGATGGCGCGCAGCTCGTCCAGTTGCGCGCGCGCCAACAGCGCCAAGTTGTCGCTCACGGTGCAGTCTCCCCTTTGCGCTGATCACGGAACATTTTCCGGTAGCCTTCCTTGAGTTGCCCCCATTTCCTTTCAATGGTGCCGGCCAGCCCGTCAATATCCGCACGGACAAGCGTCGCCAGCATCGGGTCGGCGACCGCGCGGATCACCGTCGTCATAACCACCGTCACTTCCAGCACCACGGCCAGCACCACGGCGACGCTCAGCACCGGCGCCAGCCAGCGGACGAAGCTGTTCAGCCTTCGCGCCTCGGCATCCAGCCGGCGGCGTTCAGCCTCGTCGAGGCGGGTGGTCACCGCGGCGCTTCGGCCGGACTTGTCACATCGGCGACGCCGCCGGTCATGCCAGCACCAAGCGACGGCGGGACAAGAGAGGAGTGACGGCGGCCTCGGGCACCGCGTAGCCTGGCTTTACCATTGCGCCGGCCAGTGACCAGCACAGCCCGTTTGCCTCGCCGCCTCGGTCGCCAGCAGCCCGGCAAACGCCTCCGTGGCCTTGAAGTTGATCTGCACACCCGGACGCGCGCGGCGCGGGGACGGGCGGCGGAGCCGCGGAGCTCGATCGAAACGTCATGCGGCGATTTCCGGATTCTGGCTGTGCGGATAGTGACGCCTATCCGGCAAGGTTGGAATAGCATCCTTTCCAGATAGTTTCACATGGATGGAAGCAGTGGGTTGCCCGATGCAGCCGGCCAGGGCAACGGCAGTGTCGAAGCGTGCTGCCCGCGCCGGTCCCGATAGGCCGAATGCCACGGCCGCGGATGCGCAAAGGGATTTGCTGACGTGTGGATATTTACCGGTGTGAAGAGTCGTGTATTGTTGCACTCGCGATGTTCCGTGGTTGGTGGGTAAAATAGGGGAACGGCCGTGAAGCGTTGCTGGAAGGCGATCGCGGTTTGTGCCGTCGTGCTCGCGGCGGCGGGGGATGCGTCGGCGGCCGATTGCAATGCGCAGTGCAACGGCCTCTGGCCGCAAAGCAGTCCCTTCTGGGGCGGATGTTATAACAATTGCATGAGTTTGAACCGCGAGGAGGCGGCGCCGTCAGCCTCGTTTGGCGCCATTGCTTATGGCGCGCGGAGTACTGCGGCAGGCTGGGCCTACGGTAAAGCCACCGCATCGGCGGCCAATAGCGCCGCACTCTCCGAATGCCGGAAACATGGCGACGATTGTGAGCTTGTCGTCAGCCTTTCGAGCGGTTGCGCCGCCGTGGCGGCGATCGAGAGCCAAAGCGTCTTCGCCGTCGGGGAAGGCTCAACGCGCCAGCAGGCCGAGTCCAAGGCCATGAACGCTTGCACCAGTCGGCATGGCAGCGGCTGTGAGATCGAAGCCTGGGCCTGCCCGTAGCTATCTGAATGGACCGGATCGGTCGGCGCCGATCATGACGCCGGCCGGCGTCGGCGGTGTTGTGCGCCCGGTGGCGAGTCCACGGGCACAGATTTGTTATCCGTCATCGCGGCGATTCTTCCGTCAATGTGTCTCTTGACGGATGGCGCTGCCGGCATACCTGCCTCGATGTCCAACAATCAAAAGGGGGCTTCAAATGGACCACTCCGCAATTTTCGACGCACCGTTGATGCTGCCGCTGCTCACCTTCGGCGTTCTCTTCTACGCTGTCCTTTGTGGTCGCTCGGCAAAGGCGTAAGACTTGGATACCGTCCTTCCCTGGTAGAGCTTGACTTGGCGTAGCTTGCGGGAATACCCTTGCGGTGTTCCCGCATCGGGGCTCCGAACGGCCTTTTTGCGTTCTGACAGCCATGGGCAACCGAACTGCGGCGCGCCCGGGCCGGAAATCTTTTAATTACTTTCTGCTACAAATCACACTTTGATACATTCGAGTCCCCCGCCTTCAAGGCTGGTCCCTTGAATAGCGAAGACGCAAGCATATCTGCTTTAACATCAATGTCCAACTGGGGGTTCCTATGAACGAACTGTTCACTTACCATCCGTTGATCCTGGTCGGGGTGCTCACGATCGGCTGTCTGTTCTACATTGCGTGGCTGGAGCGTTCGGCGGAACAGTAGGTCTCGTCATGTCGTCGGGCGTTTTATTGCAGCACCTGACCTGTATTGCGGGAGCATCTGCCAATGCTCCTGCTTTTACATACTGGGCCTGACCCCGAAGCGCAGCAGCCCGGCCACACCAGCCCCGGCATAGGCCGCCCCGCACAGCACCATCGCCGGCGCGACGCCGATGCCGTCGAACAGGCTCGGTGCCATGGCCAGGGTGATCAGCAGCCCGATATTGTTGACGAGAACGAAGGCGCGGACAGCGGCGGCGATGTCCTGCCGCGGCAATTCGGTCTGGCGCAGCGTCGCCACCATGATGTCCTGCATCGGCCCGCCGACCGCGCCGATGGCGGCGGCGGTGCAGAACCCCGGCAGTTGCCAGGCCGGCGGCAGCAGCAGCGTGGTGGCGCCCAGCAGACCGACTCCCAGCCCCCCCAGACAGTTGCCGGCAAAGATCAGCCGCGCCGGATGGCGGGGCATGGCCCGATTGCCGATGATCAGCGTGCCCAGCAGGTTGGTGCAGCCATAGGCCGAAATCACCAGCCCGTAGGCAGCCAGCCCCGTGCCGCCGGGACCCGCGATGCCGCCGCGCTCGATCATCAGCGGCAGGCCGAGGAAGTAGGCCGCCTGCCAGGCGCCGTTGATCACCCCCGCGACGCACAGAACAAAGAACAACAGCCGGTGCCGCCGCACCGCCGCGAAGCCGCGCCTCACTGCTGATACCGCGCTCTCGCGCCGCGGCAGCACCGGCGGGGCAGGACGCAGCCGGGCGATGGCCGCCACCGCGCCGGCGGATAGAATGAATGAAACCGCGTCCAGCGTGACGAAATGCACCAACGGCACCAGCGACGCGGTAAGCCCCACCACCCCCGGCCCAATCAGGCGGGCCATGCGCTCAGTGGTGTCGAGCAGCGCATTGGCGGCGGGCAGCATGGCGGGGTCGCGCGCCAGGTGCGGCAGGCTGGCCTGCACGGCCGGGCGGAACAGCGCCAGACCGCCAGCCAGCACCAGCACGCAGCCTACCAGGCTCCATCCCGGCGGACTGCCCGCGACCAGCCAGGCACCGACCGCGGCAAGGAGAAAAAACGCGCGCGCAAGATCGGCGCCGATCATCACCCCCATCTGGCCGCGCCGGTCGGCCCACCCGCCGGCCAGCAGCGTCACCGCCACCAGCACGCCGGCCTGCAGCACCGTGAGATACCCGGCCGCGGTGCCGAACACGCCCACCGCCACCCAGCTCAGCACGACGGCGAACAACTGATCTCCCAGCGCCGAGGTCGCCAGACCCGCCCAGAGCAGGGCCAGCGCCGGATCGGCCAGCGGTCGCAGCAGGCGCGGGAGCGTGTTCAGCTGCGGCGCTGCCAGTCCTGCACGGGGATGCGCGGCACCTCCTCCAACACGGTGGTGCGCGCGTACCAGCCCCTGCCGTGCATGCGCCCAACCAGATCGAGCTTCGGCGTGTCCACGTAATACCGCTCCGAATCGGACATGCAGTCGTCGCGCACATGCATGGCCAGTACCTCGCCGAGCACCAGCGTGCGGTCGACGTTCAGGTCGATCAGCATGAAGCGCCGGCATTCCAACGCCACCGGGCTTTCGGCGATGCGCGGCGGGCCGACTTTGACGCTCGGCAGGGTGGTGAGGCCGGCCTCGGCGATTTCATCGACGTTCGGGCGGAAACTCTATGGCGGTGATGTTCATCTGCGGCAGGTTGGCATGACCCACCAGATTGACCACGAACTCGCCGGTTTCGCGGATGTTGCGGCCGGTGTCCTTGGCGTCGCCCGGCTTGCGGCCGCCGATGCCGATGATGACGATCGGCGGGTCCTGGCTCACCGCGTTGAAGAAGGAAAACGGCGCGGCGTTCAGGTGTCCTTGCAGGTCCTGCGTCACCACCCAGGCAATCGGCCGCGGCAGCACGGTGGAGACCAGCAACTTGTAACGGTCCTGCGGCGAGATGGTGGCGAAGTCGAACAGCATCGGTCCCTCGCGGTCCTGGTGCGGTAGTTTGGCGAACTCGGTCAAGGAAGACCAGGGCGCTGCCCTGGCCTTCCCTGACCCGCGCGCAGACTACGGCACCGCGTCCGTCCTGACATGCACCACGGCGATCTTGTCGGCATAGAACCGCCGCCAGCCCGGCATGGCATCCAGCACACTCACGAGCGGCGATCCCGCGCTCAGGATCGTCCACCGGACCCCGTATTTCTGCGCCATGGCGGCAAAACCCTCGCGCGTCGGCTGCGAGGTGACCGCGCCGTAAGCGGCCAGAAAGGCGTCGCCATACATGTCCGCGCGCGGGTCGATAAGGGGGTGGACGCCGTTGAAGATCAGATAGCCGGCGAAGCTGTAATCGTTGAACACCGGCGTGCGGGCGATTTCGGCAGGTACATGCGCCAGTGCGCTGACCGGCGATACGGCGTCGTCGCTGCGCAGGGCGGGGTTGGCAGCTCGCAGCACGGTCACGGCCAGCAGCACCGCCAAGCCGGCGCCGGGCCATGCCAGCGGCGGGTTCCGGCGCGGGGCCGCAGCAAACGCCTCCGGCGCCTGGGCGAAGGCGCGGCCAAGCGGTTCGGCCAGCACGAGCGCGCCGACGAGTCCGGCCAGCGACTGGTGACGAAGGTGCTGCAGGGCGAGGTGAAGCAATCCGATGAGAATCAGGATACGCGGCACCGGCAGGCGTATGCCGCGCGAAAGGGTGACGTAAAGCAACGCCACCAGAGCCAGTTCGATCGGCTGGAGATGCTGGAAATCCGGCGCCTGCCATTCGCCGACGTGGGACAATTGCCGCATCTGCATCAGCTGGAAGGGGAACAGCAGCCCGCGCCAGACATGCGGCGTCGCCAAAGCCGCGACCAGCGACCCGGCGATGAACAGGCCCCATCCGCGCAGGGCGCGCCGAGGGGAGCCCTCCGCCCCGGTCACCGCCTCCAAGGCGAGCGGCACGGTAAGCGCCAGACCGAAGACGAAGCTGCCATGCATGTTCGCCCAGACCAGCATCAGCGGCAGCAGCAGCGGGGACGGCGCCCCTCCCCGGCTGCGCGCCAGCAGCAGCCCGGCGGTCCAGAGTTCCAGCAGCGGCAGCACCAGGATATGCGGCCGCGCGAGCAGACTAGGGCTGGTGCAGGCGGCTCCCAGGATCAACAGAACCAGGGTCGGCAGACGCTCCAGCCAGCGGGCCAGATGGAATGTCATCATCGCCAGTGTCAGCGCCAGGGCGGCACCGAACAGCATCAGAATTCCATCCCAGCCGCCCGCCCGGAAGGCCAGCGCCATGAGCACCTCGGAGAGCCACTCATGCGCAACCCAGGGCGCGCCGCCGAAACTGGCGGAAAACGGGTCGACCCGGGGAATCGCGCCGTGTTGCAGAATCCATTCGCCGGTCGTGATGTGTTGGTAGGTGTCGCCATCGTTCAGCACCTGCGGTGCGAACAGAAAAATAGCGTAGCCGGTCAGCGCGGCGATGATCGCCAGCGGCAGCGGGTCCCAGGCGTCGGACCGGGACAATGCGGGCATGGGCTGCACCGGCGGATGACCTTTCTGGCGGTTTGCGGGGATTGAGCGCTGGCCGGGCCACTCTATCGTCTTGCTTGCGTGCACGGAACCATCCGCCCGATGGACGGCGGCACGATGGAGCCTTGAGGAGCACGGCGCGGACGGCTACGCAGGTGCCGTGCCATCGCTTTCCCGCCGCTCCCCCGCCCGATGACGCTGGCGCCGCTGCACCTCGCCGGCGAGCGGCTGATGCTCGACCCGGACGGCGCGCTGGTCTGGCCGGCGCAGCGCCTGCTCGCGGTGGCGGATTTGCACCTGGAGAAAGGCTCGGCCGCGGCCGCGCGCGGGTCGTTGCTGCCACCCTGGGACACCCGGGTCACGCTCGACCGGCTGGCGGCGCTGCTGCGCCGGCATGCGCCACGAACGGTGGTGGCACTCGGCGATTCGTTTCACGACGCGCGCGGCGCGGCGCGGCTGCAAGCCGCCGATGCGGCGCGGCTGGCGGCGATGGCATCGGCGGCGGCGTTCGTCTGGGTGCTGGGCAACCACGATCCGACGCCGGCGGATGGGATCGGCGGGGTGTCGGTGGCGGAATGGCGGGAAGGGCCGCTGGTGTTCCGCCATCAGGCGGTGGCCGGCGCCGCCGGCGAGATTTCCGGCCATTTCCACCCGAAGGCGCAGGTGCCGGTGCGCGGAGCCATGGTGTCGCGCGCCTGTTTCGTGGCCGATGGCCGGCGGGTGCTGCTGCCGGCGCTGGGCGCCTATACCGGCGGGCTCGATGTGCGCGACCCGGCGATCGCGCGCCTGTTCCCGCGCGGCGGGCGGGTGTTTCTCCTGGGGCGCGAACGGTTGTTCAGCTTCGCGTATGCTTCGGTGCGGACGGTCGCGCAGGCGAGCCTGCTCTAGCCGGAGGGCGGCGGCGCTCCTGTCCCATGGATTTCAAACTTGGCAGGCGCGGCCGCGGCTTACTAAGCTGGCTTTCACCAATATGCGCTCACCTGTGCATTAGGCAAGCTGTCGCGCATCGCGCCCCCGACTGCGACCACGAACCGCACCCAGGACAGGCAGGACCATGCACAAAGCGGCCTTAAGGGGCATTGCCTCGGTGATCGCGATCCTTCTTTATGGATGGATCAATTTTCTGCTGAACCCGGTCGCCACCGTGTTGTCGGGCACGGCGGCGGCACGGCAGTTCGACAACAGCGCGAACGACTATGCCGGTTCGTTCCTTGGCATGCGCTTCTTCGGCGGCCTGGGGCTGCCGGCGCTGGCTCTGCTCATCGTGCTGGCGGCGATCTGGTGGAAATACCTCGGCGATGGCTGGACCAGGTGGAAGCACCTGAAGCCCGGCTGGAACAACCGGCTGCCGCCGGCCCTGGTGATAGCGTTCGCGCTGCTGACTGGCGCGCTGCTGACATGCACCGAGGCCAGCGCCTATTACGACAAGGCCGACTATACTGAGGCATATTTCATCCTGCCCGACGAGTTCGGCGTTTTTCATTCCCGATGTCGGCGCCAACAGGGACACCCAGGCGAAATTCGGATCGCTGGACTATCTCGAGCAGAACAAGGTCGCGGCCAAGCAATTCATCATCCCGCACGCGAAATTCGCCGGCTCCGGCAGCCTGTGGTCGGATTTCTACGTGCCGACCGGAAGGCTGATCGTGGTCGACCGGACACCGTACAACCGGGAGTGGGTGGCAGCGCGCGACCGCGGCACATCAACCCGCAACGAATCTTTCCCCTGCCAGAGCCAGGAAGGGCTGAACATCACCGCCGAAGTGGCGATCGCGACCTCGGTCACGGAGGAGAACGCCGCGCGCTTCCTCTACTGGTTCGGCGTCAAACCGCCGCAGGGCGACCGGTCCAATCCGGCGGTGATTTTCTCCTCGGTGTATTACGGCAAGAACCTGGCCGAAGTGATGGATACGGTCGGCCGCGGCAAGGTGCAGGCGCTGGTGTGCCATGAGATCGGCGCCCGCAGCTTCGACACCGTGAACAAGGAGGTGAACGCGATCATGGACTCGGTCGAGAAGAACGCAGGCGCGTTTTTCGCGGCCAAGGGGATCACGCTGGACTACATCGGCTGGGCCGGCACGCTGGCCTTCGACCGGGACGTGCAGCAGGCCGTGAACGACCGCTACACGGCGGAGAAGATCCAGCCGGTGCTGCAAACGCTGCAGACCAAGGCCCTGCTCGACGCCACGGCGAAGTGGAACGGGCAGCTGCCGAATAACATGTCCGGGCTTTGGCTGGTGCCATCGGATTTGTGGAATGGCCTGCTGGGGTGGCTGAAATCCGAGCCAACGGGTAGCGGGAAATAGCGGCGGGAAATCAAGCCAGTGCCAGCTAGGCGCCCGGTTCCCCTTGAGGGTGTCAGCGGTCGGGTTGCGGCACGAAGCGTTCAGTCTTAAGCACGCCAGTCATCATTGATGGTGTGTCAATGCCGTTTCTGCCCGCATCCCTCCGGCGCCGTCTTAAGGCGTTGCTTTCGGCGGCGGCCCGCGTTCTTCCCGGTGGCAGCCGTGGCGGGTCAGCCGCGCAGAAAGCCGCACCATCCTCATCGGGCGATCCGGGCGGCGATCGGGCCGCGCGATCCGCGATCGCTGTCGGTCGACTGGGTCAGCCGATTGCCGGCCGGCGCGGCAGGAAGCCAGTCACCAGCCTCTCCGAGACCACCAACCCGGCCCGCTATGACGACCCGGAATGGCTGGCAATCCATTGCGATCTCGAACGTTATTCGACCGACAAGCACGTGTTTTTACACACCAGCGGGCATGTCTATCGCAAAGGCTGGGAATGGACCCATTGCATTTACGGCTTGGGCAAGCTCGGCGCACTCCAGCCCGGCGCCCGCGCCCTGGGGGTGGGCGTCGGCCGGGAGCCGGTGATCTTCTACCTGGCTGAGCGTATTGCCGGAGTCGTCGCCACCGATCTGTATGACAACGAGGAATGGTCATCGCAGGGCGGCTCGGAGGCCTCGCGTGCCCGGCTGGAACAAGCCAAGGCGGCCTGCCCAGCGTCGGTGGATTTCTCCAAAATCCGCTTTGAAGACCAGGACGGGACGCATCTGACCTATGCCGACAACAGTTTCGATCTGGCCTGGAGCTTGTCGTCGATCGAGCATTTCGGCGGCCATGCCGGCGCCCTGCGAGCCCTACAGGAAATGGGCCGCGTGGTCCGGCCCGGCGGCATCGTAGCGGTCGCAACCGAATTGCTGTTGCTCGACGACCAGACGCACTGCGACTTCTTCACCCGGCGCGAACTGATCGACGATCTGATCGCCCCCTGCCGCGGGCTGTCGTTGGTCGACCAGATCGATTTCGACACCCTGCCCGTCGAGTACCTGATCGACAGCATCACGATCCCGACCGGCGTGGACCGCCGGCGCCGGCATGTCGTCTTGAACGACGGCACGATGCAATGGACATCGGTGCTGTTTTTTTTGCGCAAGACCGCCTGACCGCGTGGTGGCGAACAGGCCCGGTCGGACAGGCAGCGCCCGCACATGAGTGCTTGAAACGCCACGCCGCCCAATGACCGCCCCGGTCCTCCTCTGGCTGCGCCGCGAGTTGCGGCTGGCCGACAACCAGGCCCTTGTTGCAGCACTTGCCAGCGAACGGCCGGTGCTGCCGGTGTATGTGCTGGACGAAACGACCCCCGGCGCCTGGGCGCCGGGCGGCGCCAGCCGGTGGTGGCTGCATCACAGTCTTTCTTCCCTCGCCGCCGGCCTCGCCCGCGCCGGCGCGCCGCTGGTGTTACGCCGCGGCCGAATCGCACAGGCGCTGCCCCGGCTCGTGCGCGAAACCGGGGCGGCCGCCATCCATGCCGGTCAGCCCACCGAGCCCTGGGCGCGCGAGGCGATGACGGACCTGCAGCGCGCGGCTGGCGTGCCCGTGCACCTGCACCGAACCGCCACCTTGTTCGGCCCCGACGCCATCCGCACCCGCGCGGGCGGGACATATACTGTGTTCACCCCATTCGCCCGCGCCTGCCGGGCGCACGCAATGGACGGGCCGCCGCTGCCCGCGCCGGCGCGCATCCTGGCCCCCAAGCCGCCTGCCTCCGACCGGCTGGACGACTGGAACCTGCTGCCGGCGCGGCCCGATTGGGCCGGCGGGCTGCGCGCCACCTGGACCCCGGGCGAGGCCGCGGCTCAGGCGCGGCTGCGCGCCTTCGCCGCCGGCGCGCTCACTGCCTATGCCGAGGCACGCGACCGTCCGGGCATCGATGGCACCTCCATGCTCTCGCCGCACCTGGCGTTCGGCGAAATCTCGGCGCACCAGCTCTGGTACGCGGCCGGCACGGGCGATGGTGCGGCGCGCTGGACCGACGAAATCCTGTGGCGGGAATTCTCCGCCCATCTGCTCTGGCACCACCCGAATTTGCCCGACACACCGTTGCGCCCCGCGTTCCTCCGCATGAACTGGCGCCACGACCAAGCCGCGCTGCGCGCCTGGCAACGCGGACGCACCGGCCTGCCGATCGTGGATGCCGGCATGCGCCAGCTCTGGCAGACCGGCTGGATGCACAACCGGGTGCGCATGATCGCCGCCAGCCTGCTGGTGAAACACCTGCTGCTACCCTGGCAGGAAGGGGCCGCGTGGTTCTGGGACACGCTGGTGGACGCCGACCTGGCCAGCAACGCCGCCTCGTGGCAGTGGGTGGCGGGCAGCGGGGCCGACGCGGCACCGTTCTTCCGCATCTTCAACCCGGTGCTGCAAGGGCAAAAATTCGACCCCGACGCAAGCTACGTGCGCCGGTTCGTGCCCGAGCTGGCCGCCCTGCCCGACCGCTGGGCGCATGAACCCTGGGCGGCGCCGCCGCTCGTTCTGGCACAGGCCAGGGTGCGGATGGGCGTGACTTACCCCGCGCCGATCGTCGATCTGGCCGCCGGGCGCGCGCGGGCTCTGGACGCGTTCCGGCTTCTCACGACATCGTGAGATATGAAACCCGGTCCTCACCGCCGCCGCATCGCTGTCATCGGGGCCGGCATCACCGGGCTGTCGGCTGCCTGGCTGCTGCGCGATGTTGCCGCCCCTGTGTTGTTCGAAGTGGACTCCCGCGCCGGCGGCCATGCCGACACGCAGGAAATCACCCTCGATGGAAGGACGCTGGCGGTCGACACCGGCTTCATCGTCTACAACGAGCGCAACTACCCCAACCTTACCGGGCTATTCGACACGCTGGGGGTGCAGACGCGGCGGTCGGACATGTCGTTCGGGGTGTCGGTCGGCAACGGCCGGCTGGAATACGCCAGCGGCGAACTGCTGCAGGTCTTCGCGCAGCGGCGCAACGTGCTCAGGCCCCGCTTCTGGTCGATGCTGCGCGACATCACAAGGTTCTACCGCGAGGCGCCGGCTCTGCTGGCGGAGCGCTCCACCGAAACGCTGGGCGCTTATCTCGACCGCAACCGCTACGGGCGCGCATTCGCCGAGGACCATCTGCTGCCCATGGGGGCGGCGATCTGGTCGGCCTCGGTGCAGGGCATGCGCGCCTTCCCGGCGCGGCATTTCGTCCGCTTCTTCCACAACCACGGGCTGCTGTCGCTGAGCAACCGGCCGGCCTGGCGAACGGTGTGCGGAGGGGCGCGTCAGCACGTGGCGAGGCTGGCGCGCGACCTGCCGGAGTTACGTCTCAGCTCCGGCGTGCGCGGGGTGGTGCGCGACGGCACCGGCGTGATCTTGCACCTGCATGACGGACAGTCCGAACGGTTCGACCAGGCAATCCTGGCCTGTCACGCCGACCAGGCGCTGGCGCTGCTGGCCGCCCCGAGTGCCGCCGAGCGCGCGGTGCTCGGCGCGATCTCCTGCCAGGACAATCTGGCGGTACTGCACACCGACGCCGCCCTGATGCCGCGGCGGCGCGGGGCGTGGTCGGCGTGGAACTACCTGTCTGACGAAAACGACCACGCCCGCGCCGTCTGCGTGACCTATTGGATGAACCGCCTGCAGGGGCTGCACACACGGTTCCCCTTGCTGGTGACGCTGAACCCGTTGCGCGCACCCGATCCGCGGCATGTGCTGCTCACACGCCGCTACCGGCACCCGCAATTCGATGTCGCGGCAATGGTGGCGCAGGACCGGCTGGCCGACATCCAGGGCGCAGGCGGCGTATGGTTCGCCGGCGCTTGGACGGGCTGGGGGTTCCATGAAGACGCCATCACATCCGCAGTGCAGGTGGCGACGGCGTTAGGGGCGACGGCGCCGTGGCGTGGCGCGCGCAGCGCGCGGGCGGTGGCGTGAGAAGACAGCGAAAACCCTGCTGGTGAGGCCGACTAGTGCTTTGTGATTATGCGAGAA
>CAWDQN010000009.1:0-371340 GCA_963804495.1 uncultured Alphaproteobacteria bacterium
AGTGAGGGCTTGCGGCTGCGGCGGCCGCGCAGGCCAAAGAAATCGAAGAACTTTCCCGTGTCCCCAACGTCATCCACGACCTCCATCGCCGAGATCACCCTGGCGATCGCTGAATGCCACCATTTGTATTGTCATTCTTGGCGTCGTGAGCCTGTCCGATGGCTTAACTTTTTGGCTGCTCGGCGCGTTGCCCGGCAAGCGATATGCCCCTGTAAGCGTAGTAGAGCGTTGCTCGCGGCGGTTGTGCACCGCCAGCTTGCTTGTGCTGTGCGGTATCCGGCCACGGGCGAGATGCGTTTGTCTTTTCTTGCAGGAGCAGGGCGACGCGCCAGCGCGCTCTAGCCCTCCACACGGAGAAGCCAAGGGCTTGGAGATTGTTGCAACCTTCAGCCGTTATGGTATGAGGTTTTGTTATAATCATCCTACACCTGGGTTGCAAATCCAACATGTCGCTCGTCATCGTTCCCGCCGCCGTGGTCCGCCCGTTCCGCCGTGCGCAGGCAGTGTGGTGCCGGTCCTGTTTGTTCAGCCTTTCGGTGGTCGCTGCCGCCCTGGGGGTGCAGCCGGCCGGCGCCGCCGATCCGCCATCGGATGCCGCGGCGCCGGCGGCATCGGCGGACGCAACCTCCGCCGATGCGACCCTACCCCCCGTCGAGGTGCGGTCCCGCGTCGACCTGCTCGGCACGGCCGCCACCGCGAGCCAGGGCACGGTCACCAAGGAGGAGATCGATCTCCGTCCCGCTTACCGCATCGGACAGGTGCTGGAGACGGTGCCCGGGCTGATGGTGACCGTTCACTCTGGCGAGGGGAAGGCGAACCAGTACTTCATCCGGGGTTTCAACCTCGACCACGGCACAGATTTCGCTACGTACGTGGACGACATGCCGGTGAACGAGCCGACCCATGCACACGGCCAGGGATATACCGACATCCATTTTCTGATGCCCGAGCTGGCGGCGGGGATCGACTATACGAAAGGGCCGTTCTACGCGAACATCGGTGATTTCGGTGCCCTGGGTTCAGCACATGTGCGGCTGGTCGATGAAATCCCCAACCAGGTCTCGGTCACCGGTGGGATGTTCGGCCAGGAGCGGGTTTTCATGGGCGGCACGGCGCATTTCGACAACGGCGACAAGCTGCTCGGCGCCTTTGCCTTCAGCCATTACAACGGCCCGTGGACCAATCCGGACGATTACCTAAGCTACAACGGCACCGCCCGCTACACCCATGGCGATCAGAGCAACGGCTTCGACCTCACTGCCATGGCCTACCATGGCAACGGCAACTTCACCACCGACCAGCCGGTGAGCGCCTATCAACAAGGGCTGATTGGCCGCTTCGGCTCGCTTGATCCGACCGACGGCAACTATGCCGAGCGGTTCAGCCTCTCCGGCCATTATTACGTGAGCGGCGACGACTGGAAGGTCACGACCAGTGCCTATGTCATTCGCTCGCAGCTGACGCTCTGGAACAATTTCACCCACTTTCTCGAAGATCCGGTGCACGGGGATCAGGAACAACAGGACGAAACCCGCACCACGGCCGGCGGCCAGACGGTCTACCGGCGCTTCGATACGGTGGCGGGGCTGCCGACCGAGACCGAGTTCGGCCTGTCAGGACGCTACGACAACGAATATATCGACCGCCGCCACACCGAGGCACGCGTGCCGCTGCCGGACTGTCCTGGCTTCGGCTCGGACGAAATGCAGGCGCTCTCCGCTGGCCGTTATTTCTGCGTCGCTGACCAGGTGTCCCTCGCCGATGTCGCCGTCTGGGGGACCAACACCCTGCACTGGCTGCCTTGGATGCGCACGGTCGCAGGCTTGCGCCTGGAAGATGTCAGCGGCACCGACCACAGCCTGCTCACCGGTTTCAATGGCAGCGTATCGCAGTTCCTGCCATTGCCGAGCGGCAGCCTGATCTTCGGACCGTGGCACAAGACCGAGCTTTATCTCAGCATGGGCCAGGGATTTCACACCAACGACCTGCGCGGCGTGCTCGGCACCGTGCCGACGTCCGGCGTGCCCAATCCGAACCAGACGACGCCGCTGCTGACCAAGATCACCAGCGAGGAGATCGGCTTGCGCAGCGACATTTTCCCGCGCAGCACTTTCACTGCGGCGGTCTTCCGCGAGTATTTCGCCTCCTTCCTGACCTATGATGCCGACATCGGCGCCAACGCCGCCGGCCCGCCGGCGGAACTGGACGGGATCGAGCTCTCGGCGCAGGTGAGGCCATACGACTGGCTTGAGTTCAACGCCGACATCAATTTCACCCGCAGCCGCTACAGCACGAACAACCTTGCGCAGTACGGACTGGTCGAGCCGTACAATGGCGGGCTGTTCATTCCAAACGCACCGAACTTCATCGGCTCGTTCGGCGCCATCTGGGACAATATCGGCCCCTGGTTCGGCGGCATCGAGTTCCGCTGGCTGGGCGCTCAGCCCTTGGTTTCGGACAATTCCCTGCACACCCCCGGCTACCGTGTGGTCAACCTTGAGACCGGCTACAAGTTCAATGAGCACATCAAGCTTCGTCTGGGCCTATACAATCTGTTCAACGCCACAGCGAATGCGTCCCAATACGCCTACGAATACCAGGTGAGCCCGACCGCGGCCCCGGAGTTCGGCGCGACCTTTCACCCGATCGAGCCATTCTCAGCCCGGTTGACCCTGACCGCAACGTTCTGACACCAAACGCCAATGGCGCTCTCCCCAGCCGACGGGCATGACACTGCGATGAGGGGGGCAAGTCTGGGCGCGCCACCACATCCGCTTGCACCGCGACGCGGCAACCGCGCGCGCGCCTCTCGTGGCAGCCTTGCGCTTTCGGTCGGCCTGCATTCGGCGGCGGCGGTCGTGCTTGTGGCACTGCATGTGGGTTCGCCCGAGCAGCAAGCGGCCGCTTTGGCCACCGTCGAGGTGGTGCTGGCACCAGCCGAATCTTCGCCGGAACCGCCGACCCCAGCCGATCACTATTCCCTGCCTGCTCCGACCATTGATCCCGCGAGCTCGAACCCTGCGCCAGCCGGGCCTCCCGCCAGCGAGGAGACGCGGCCGGCACCGACTTTGCCGCCCCTTGCTCCAGCGGTATTGCCGTCGCCCGCCGTCGCATCGCCGCCTGCCGCCCGCAAATCACCTCCGCCCGTGCGCATTGCCCCGCGCGTCGCCTCTCATTCTGAACTGCCGACCACCGCGCAAGGCCCCGTGGCTCCCCCAACCTTGCCGGAGCCTCTCGCCGTCGCGCCGGCCCCGGTCGTTTCGTCCCTGCCTCGGCCGCCGGCGCGGCCAGGTCCCGGCTGGCTCGCCGGAGTCAACGCCTGGTTGGCAGCGCATTTGTTCTATCCAGAAACGGCAAGGCGGCTCGGCCGACAGGGAACGGTGGTGGTTCGTTTCACGGTTGAGCGCGATGGGGAGTTGTCGTGGTTTGATCGGTGTGATCCGCATTTTCCGGGGCTGCCGGCGCTGATGCCGTGATGACCGGCAACCAACAGTCGGCGGCGCTGGGCGTCAGAGGCTTCGGTCCAAAGTCAGTGTGGATGTGCCAGGAAAAACGCGACAGCGGCTTGGTAAATAGGATCAATCGGATGCGAACGGCAGTAGTTGTCTATCCAGCCCGAAACGCCTTCTGCGTCCACACCATGCAAGGGGTCCGCCCCATCCCCTATATAGCCTACGCCGGAAAGAAAACCCAAAACCCAACTCACATCCAGACTCGCCAGGGAATTGATGTGATCAGCGCGGTCTTTCGTCCAGTTTCCGCAAGAAACTGCTCCTGCCCCCTTCACTTGGAACGCGCGTGCGTTCTCGGCAGTGCCGGTTATTAGCCCAACGGTCAGAACGGTCAGAAAGAGACTTTTTCGCATGATGTGGCGGACCGCTATCTTCTGACAAACGAGGCGGCAAGGCTGACTAGCGAGATCGCAAGGCCGATTAGCGAGATCAATACCGCCCCATTGGCTCTGCGTTCGTATCTGCTCAACTCCGGGGTTTTCGGTCACCCCGGGGCGAGCACGGACTGGCCCTGTAGCGTCATCCTGATGGCTTCATAGGCGTCGATGCCGCGCCTGGCGGCGGTGCCGATGACGGAGCGGATGGCGGCGAACAGGTTGGCGCCCCACACGGACCGGAAGCAGCCAGTGACCTTGCGGTAGGTCGCAGTGTGACGCAGCGCGCGTTCGCTGCTGTTGTTGTCGGCGTCGACCTCGGGATGGGCAAGGAAGGTGAACAGGTGGCTGCGCACCTTGCCATATCGTTTTCGCAATCGCTTGCCGTGCGGGTTGGTCGGCGCCAGCGCCATGATGGCATCGAGGTCGCGCTCCATCCGCTGGCGGTAGCTTCGCCGCGTGCTCTCCGCCAGATGGTGTCGCCGCCGGGCCAGCGCGAAGGCCCGCAGCAGTAGCATTTTCATGCGCGGCGCGAAGATCTTGTCGCCCGCCTCGATCGCGTACTGGCAATCGCGTAACTGGTGCGCCAGGCAGATCTGCCACTCGGTCGCGTGGCCCTGCTGCGCGCCATAGAGATCCGACACCCAGATCATCGGCCGGTGGCCGGCCATCACCTCTTCCACCACACCGGCGCCGCGGCTGGCACGGATGACGTGGATCACCACCTCGGCGTTCTGGAACACCCAGTTCCAGCAGCCGTGCCCGTCGATGCGCACTCCGGTCTCGTCCGAATAGACCGCGCGGGCGCGCCGTAGCCGCGCCAGGATGGCGCCGACCTCGGCATCGAAGCCCGGCAGAGCACGCCGGAAGGCGGCGTCCAGCGCACCTTCGCTGATGGCCAGCCCGAACAACTCCAGCATCAGGCGGTTCAGCCGCCGGTAGCTGACGTGATGGACGAAGCGCAGATACAGTGCCAGCGCCACGATGTTGAGGCTGAACGGTGTGCCCGGCTCCAGCCCCTCGGGCAGCGGCGCCAGCGTGGCTTTCCCACAGCAGCGGCAATGCCCGACATATTGCTCCACCCGCGTCACCACCGGCTTGACCTTCGGCAACTCCACCTTGTCGAAACGGGCTGCCAACGTCTGATCGGCTTCCGCCAGCGCTTCCCGGCAATGCGCGCAGCAGACCGGCCGGGCGATCACCGTCGCGTCGGGGTTCTCCGCCAGCGCCCGGCCGCCGCCCTTGCGGCCCAGGCTGCCCTGGCGCGGGCCTTCCCGCTTTGGCTTATCGCCCCGGTTGGGCTTCTTGCCTTGCGAAGGTGGCACACTGGAATTGTCCGGTGTCTTCGGCGGATCACCGAGCCGCGCTTCCAGTTCCGCCACGCGCGCAGTCAGCATCTGCACCTGCGCCACCAGCGCCTGATTCTGCGCCCATAGCGCACGGATCAGGGCGTCTTTCTCGTCGTGAGACAGGCGGCTCAGGTCAGGGAGTTGGGTCACCCCGAGCTTGAATTGCGTCGCCCGTGGTCACGTCAAGCGGCCTTCAGCCAGCACGCCAGGTTCCCCCCCCGACGGGGAGTTGAGCAGATACCTGCGTTCTGTCCGCCTTACCGCTTCTTGCTGCTTGCTAGCTAACCATATCTCTGCCATCTCCCGCTTCCCAGCAGAATAGGACGGCAGTTTTCGCCGAACCTCAGCTTCTCCCGACCTCTCGAACTCCGCGTTGAAGCCGACCAAAATATCCGAATCTTCATTCATGCAATTCGCTCCCAAGGCGAGTTGGGCGACCCTATGCCAAACATGGCGATTTGGCAATGATACGCCGCTTTGCCTACGATCTGACCTCTGGTGGGATCGTCGAATCCCTCCATGGTGCTTGCCCCGTGGCACCAGCGGCCGTCCATCCTGTCCCAATGTTCAGTGTCACCGAGACCGAACCCACCGCCATCCCTCGCGTGTTCCAGGAGGAAGGCGAACTTTCAGCCGCCTGAAAACGATTCGACACCGGGTCAAGGAGGCGCCTTTGCGCGAACGTCGCGCGGAGCTATAATGTTTCACACAGCACGATTTCGAGGCTATCGTTATGAGAAACGCCGTGATGTTTCTGCTAGCTGCAGCGGTCGGGGTGTTCGGCACTGTGGCGTATTTCCAGCAAGTTACCATCCAGCAACAACAGCGTGCGCTGGAGCATCTCACATCTCAGCTACAGACCGCATCCAAGGCCACCGCGCTTGACCTTCAAGAAAAATGTGCTAGGCAAGCTCGTGAAATATTCAAATCAAACGGCTGGGAAAAGCAGCAACTTGCTGGATTTGGCAGTCATTATAACGCAGAAGCAAACAAGTGCTTTATGGTAATTGAGAACACTTCCGAAATTACGCCAAATTCTGGCGTGTTTATCAGAAGCAAGATACTTTTAGATGCATTATATGGCTCTATATACGGGCAATACATGTGGCGTAGTGAAAAAGACAAGAAGTATTGGGAGGTCAAGCCGTTTTCTTGTAACGTCATTCTTGCGTCCGGTGAAAAGAAATTGTGCCAGTCACAAGACGAATTTGATGAGATGCTCAAGAGTTTTATGGGAGAGGAATTTCACTGATGGCAGCGCGCGCATATAGAATGCGCATCCATTTACTACGCTTTGCAGTGCGCCAGCTTGGAAATCGGCTGCGAATTCTTATCATTCCGCCTTTGGGTCACTCGACCGGGGCCGAGCAATACGCCGCCCAGTCGTCCATTAACGCTCGCCGCTTGTCGAACATGGTCCCCCGCTGATAAGCCGCTTGAGTCTTGTCTTTCAGGGCTTGAGCGAGGGCAGCCTCTTGCAATTCGGCGGTGTAGTCCGTCGACTCGGCCCGCCAGTCCGCGAACGTTGATCGAAACCCGTGCGGTACGGCTTCCACCCCCAAGCGCTTGCATACAGCGGTAAGCGTCATGTCGGAAAGCTGTTCCCCATTCATGCCAGGGAAGATAAGGGTGTCGTGTTGGCCGCGCTGCCGATCGAGAATAGCGAGGGCGGCGGCGGGTAGTGGAACCGCGTGGTCCTTCTTCGCCTTCATCCTGGCCGCGGGGACGGTCCAGACATCGTTCTTGATTTCAGCCCAGATAGCGCCTCGGGTCATGCCGGAGCGTGCGGCTGTCAAGATCGTAAACTCTAAAGCGCGTGCCCCGTTACCGGTTGCTCGGTGCAGGCGAACCATGAAGCCCGGTAGGTCCTTCCAGGGCAGAGCGGGGTTGTTTTCAGTTTTGTGAATATCAGACTTCTTGGCGAACAGGTTGGACAGATGGCCGCGCCATAGAGCCGGATTTTCTGCGGTCCCTACCCTCGTGAGTATCCGCGTATGCTAAGACGGCTTCGATCCTGCCACGAAGCTTGTTTGCCATTTCCGTCTTTGTCGTCCAGATCGGATCGAGGACAGCCTTCACGTCGGCCGTGGTGATGGAGCCAGCCTCTTTCGCGCCCAGCGAGGGAAAGGCATACGTCGTTAGGGTTGCTAACCACTGGTTAGCATATTTCGCGGTCTTCCAGGCGCCCCTGTTGTCGGCAAGGTAGCGCTCCGCCGCCTTTGAAAAGGTCATGAGAGCCGGCGCGGACGCGACGGTGCGTGCTCGGTCGCGTTCGGCGAGGGGATCACCACCCTTGCGGATGATCTCGCGAAGCTCGCGGGCCTTAGCGCGGGCATCAGCGAGGCTCAACACCGGAAAGGGTCCCAGGCCCATCTGGCGCGGCTTGCCGCCGCGGGGCGTGTAGCGCAGGCACCAAGAGCGTTGCGTCTTGCCCTGGACCTGGAGCCAGAGCCCGTTACCGTCCCCGTGCATCCCACGTGGCGCGGTCTCGACCTGCTTTACCGTCAGCTTTCCCATCGTGGGTTCGTCCTCCAACACAGGATTCGAATAGAATTGGAATTCGAACCTACGCCCAGGACCCACATAGTTCCGTGGGTCAGAGGGTGTCAAGCTGACACGCCAAGCGACGGACGACCGACGCGGTCCAGACTAACGGGCTGTTTTTACACGGATTGTGTGGAATGAGTGAGACGCTGGGGGACGGCGGGAACGACTTAAAAAATGCAAATGGCGTCCGCGGCGGGATTCGAACCCACGACCCCAGGATTCATCCCACTTCGGCTTTCGCCGCCGCCCGCGAGGGCGTTCGTGGTCTGGACTGTCCCTTCACCATAGGCCGAGGCCCTTAGGTGCCGCCCGTCCAGTCTCTACACCTTCCCGGGCTTTCGCCCGGGCTTGGCTCGGGATCGGCGTGGCCCGAGCGGCCGACGCTTTCCCCGACTTTGAGCGGATCCGCTGCGCCGTTTCCGTGCGCAGCGCCCAGTTAAACCACAAGGAATCCTGTGCTCTATCCTGCTGAGCTACGCGGACATCGCCATCTGCGAAATCACTATACCCCAGGCGCCGGCCGGCGGGAACCATCCCCGGCATGCCGCTGCTTGGCCACCGGGCGCGTCCGGTGCAGACTCGGCCGCAATTGCCGGCCCACCCGCGCCAACCGACCGGCGCCAACCCATCGGGGAGACAAACGCGTGTCCAAGGTCATCATCTCCTGCGCCGTCACCGGCGCCATCCACACCCCCAGCATGTCCCCCTACCTTCCCATCACCCCGGAGGACATCGCCGCCCAGTCCATCGCCGCCGCCGAGGCCGGGGCGGCCATCATTCACCTGCACGCCCGCAACCCCGACACCGGCGAGCCCACCCCCGACCCGGCCGTGTTCATGCGCTTCCTGCCCATCATCAAGCAGAGCACTGACGCGGTGGTGAACATCACCACCGGCGGCGGACTCGGCATGACCGTGGAGGAACGCCTCGCCGCCCCGCTGCAGGCGAGCCCGGAGATGTGCAGCCTCAACATGGGCAGCATGAACTTCAACATCTCCGGCGCCGGCGCGCGGGTGAAGGACTGGAAGCACGCCTGGGAACAACCCTACCTCGCCCGCACCGAGGACTTCATTTTCCGCAACACCTTCAAGGATATCGCCCGCATCGTCGAGCTCATGGGCCGTGATCACGGCACCCGCTTCGAGTTCGAGTGCTACGACATCGGGCATTTGTACAACCTGGCCCACATGCTCGACCGCAAGCTGGTCGAGCCGCCGCTGTTCGTGCAGAGCATCTTCGGCATCCTCGGCGGCATCGGCGCCGATCCGCGCAACCTGGTGTTCATGCGCGACACCGCCGAGCGGCTGTTCGGCGGCGACTATGTCTGGTCGGTGCTGGCCGCCGGCCGCAACCAGATGGCGTTCACCACCATGGCCGGCATTCTCGGCGGCAACGTGCGCGTCGGCCTGGAGGACAGCCTGTATATCGGCAAGGGCCGACTGGCCACTTCCAATGCCGAGCAAGTCACGAAGATCCGCGGCATCCTGGAAGACCTTAGCCTGGAGATCGCGACGCCGGCCGAGGCGCGGGACATGCTCAAACTCAAGGGGGGCGATCGGGTGGCGTTTTGAGAAAGGACAGGGCAGGGCTCTGCCCGGCTACGTAAACGGCACCGGCCCCCCGGCCATCCAGTCCAACAACTCAACCGTGTGCACCACCGGCAGCCCACCTCCCGCCAGTTGGGTCATGCAGCCGATGTTGCCAGTCGCCACAACGTCCGGTCTGGTGGCGCGCAGGTTCTCCAGCTTGCGCTCGCGCAGCCTGGCGGCGAGGTCCGGCTGCAGCAAATTGTAGGTGCCGGCCGAACCGCAGCACAAATGCCCTTCCGCCGGTTCCGCCACCCGGAACCCCGCCTTGCGCAGCAGCAGCTTCGGCGCGTCGGTCACCTTCTGGCCGTGCTGCAGGCTGCAGGCGGCATGATAGGCCACGGTCATCCCCGGCGGCGGACGCAGCGGCGCATAGCCGAATTTCACCAGCGCCTCGGAGACATCCAACGCCAGCGACGCCACACGTGCCGCCGCCTCGGCCTCCGGATCGTCGCGGAACATAAAACCGTAATCTTTCACCATCGTGCCGCAGCCCGAGGCGTTCAGCACAATGCCATCCAGACCTTCGCCGTCGATCTCGCCGCTCCAGGCGGCGATATTGGCGCGCGCCGAGGCCATCGCCTGGTCGTGCCCGCCCATGTGATGGGTCAGCGCGCCGCAGCAGCCGGCGCCCGCGGCCACCACCACCTCTCCGCCCATGCGCGTCAGCAAGCGGATGGTGGCATCGTTGATGGCCGGGTCCAGCACCCGCTGCGCGCAGCCGGCCAGCAGCGCCACCCGGAACCGCCGCGTTCCCTCGGCGCGGTGCACGCCCACCCCATCCAGCGCGCCGGCGGCCGGCAACGACGGCGGCGCCATCGCCAGCATGGCCCGCAACCGCCGGAACAGCGTCCCCTGGCGCGGCAGCAGCCGGGCAAACGGCCGCGCTAGCCGCGCCGCGGCCAGCACCGGGCGAAACCGGTCGGGATAGGGCAGCACCGACGCCAGCAGCGCCCGCAGCGCGCGTTCGTGCCAGGGCCGGCGATAGGTCTGCCCAACATAGGTCCGGGCATGATCGATCAGGTGCATGTAATGCACCCCTGACGGACAAGTCGTCATGCAGGACAGGCACGACAGGCAACGATCGATATGCAGGACCACCTCGCTGGTGGCCGGACGACCAGTTTCCAGCATGTCCTTGATGAGGTAAATGCGTCCGCGCGGGCTGTCGAGCTCATCGCCCAGCAGCACGAAGGTCGGGCAGGTCGCGGTGCACATGCCGCAATGCACGCAGGTGCGCAGCACCTGGTTCGAGGCGGCAATGGCCGGATCGCGCAGCTGCAGCGGGGAAAAACTCGTCTGCATGGCAGGTCAGACCAGCGGCGACATGCTGGCAGGGCTCATTCGCCTGCCCGCATGCGGCCCGGGTTGAGGATGCCCTTCGGGTCGAACGCCAGCTTGACCTGCCGGGCGATCGCGGCGAGTGGCGCCGGCTCGGGCGGGATTACCGCCACCGCCGCGCGCAGCGTCTCCGGCGCCCGCAGCAGGGTCCAAGTGCCGCCGGCCTCGCGCGCCGCCGCGCAGACGGCATCATGCGCCGCCTCGGTTGCCGGGCCGGCGATCCACACCAGGCCGCCACCCCAGTCCAGGAACCAGCGCGCGTCGAACATCCGTTCCAGCACCGCCGCCACCCGCGGTCCAGCGGACGGACGCACCGAAACGCGCCAGATCGCCCCCTGTTCGCCGACCAGCGGCGCGGCGTCGCGAATCGCCGCCCAGGCCGCAACCGTGGCGGCATCGTCCAGCAGGTCCACAATGCCGAACCCGGCAAGGTCGGTGCGCAGCCGCTCGCTGCGATAAGCAACGAACGAGGAAAAATCCTCCAGCCGAACCAGGGCGGCAGTGCCATGCAGTCCCGGCACACGCGGCGCCAGCGCCGCCGGCACATAGGCAGCGGCGGAGACGCCATAGGGCGAGCCCAGCGCCGCCGACAGCGCCGCCACCCCCCGCACCGGATCGACCCCCTGCACCACCAGCGTCGCCCGCCGCTCCGGCGCCGGCAGCACCTTCAGGGTGATTTCGGTGAGCACCGCGAGCGTGCCATGGCTGCCGGTCAGCAGCTTGCACAGATCGAGGCCGGTGACATTTTTCAGCACCCGCCCGCCGGACCGGATGACGTCGCCGGCGCCGTTCACCGCCCGCACGCCCAGCACGTGGTCGCGCATCGCACCCCAGGCCACGCGGCGGGGGCCGGACAGGTTGGCGGCCACCGCCCCACCCAGGGTCGGCGCCAACGTGCTGCCAAGAAGCCGGGAAAAATCCGGAATTTCGGCAGTGATCTGTTGCCCCTTCGCCGCGACCGTTGCGTTCAGATCGGCCACCGCCGTGCCCGACTGCGCCGACAGCACCAGCTCCTCCGGCGAATACAGCGTGACGCCCGCAAGCCCCGCGGTGGACAGCACCCGCGCCGCCTGCACCGGCCGCAGCATGCCGCGCTTGGTGCCGTTGCCCTGCACCAGCAAAGGCTCGCCGGCCGCGCAAGCCGCCCGCACCGACGCCGCCACCCCCGCCTCGTCCGAGGGTGCCTCGGCCGTGAGCACGGCACTCATGCAGGCGCCGACTGCAGCGGGAAGACTTTCGACGGGTTGAGTTGCCAGTCCGGGTCGAAGGCGGATTTGATGCGGCGCTGCTGGTCCAATTCGGTCGAAGTGAACTGCACGTTCATCAGGTCGCGCTTCTCCACCCCCACCCCATGCTCGCCGGTCAGGCATCCGCCCACCTCGACGCACAGCGTCAGGATGTCGGCGCCGAGATGCTCGGCGCGGCGGAGACTGTCCGGGTCGTTGGCATCGTACATGATCAACGGGTGCAGATTCCCGTCGCCGGCGTGGAAGATATTCGCCACTTGCAACCGGCTTTGCGTCCCCATTTCGCGGATCCGGTGCAGCACCTCGGCCAGACGGCTGGTGGGAATGACACCGTCCATGCACAGATAGTCCGGGCTGATCCGCCCCACCGCGCCGAACGCCCCTTTGCGTCCCTTCCAGATCGCCGCACTTTCTTCCGCCGAGGACGAGACCTTGAGGCTGATCGGGTCGTGCCGCACGCAAATCTCCTGCAGCCGGCCCAGCAACTCGTCCTGCTCGGTGGCACAGCCTTCCACCTCGATGATCAGCATCGCCTCAGCATCAAGCGGATAGCCGGCATGGGCGAAGGCCTCGCAGGCATGGATGGCCGGCCGGTCCATGAACTCCAGCGCCACCGGAATAATGCCCGACGCGATGATGGAGGCCACGCACGCGCCGGCCACTTCATTGGAGCGGAAGGCGGCCAGCATGGCGCGCGCGCCTTCCGGGGAATGCAAGATGCGCACCGTCACCTCGGTGACGATGGCCAACTGCCCCTCGCTGCCGGTCAGCAGGCCGAGCCAGTCATAGCCGGCGGCATCCAGGTGGGTTCCGCCGACCTCCAGCACCTCGCCCTCGACGGTCACCAGCTTGAGTCCGAGCAGGTTGTTGGCGGTGACCCCATAGCGCAGGCAATGGGCGCCGCCGGCGTTCATGTTGACATTGCCGCCGATCATGCAGGCCAACTGGCTGGACGGATCGGGGGCATAGAAGAACCCCTGCGCCTGCACTGCCTGGGTGATGCCGATATTGGTCACTCCGGCCTGCACCACGGCCAGGCGGTCGGCGGTGTCGATTTCCAAGATGCGGTTCATGCGCATCAGCCCGAGCACCACCGCATCCTGCATCGGCAGCGCCCCGCCCGACAGCGAGGTGCCGGCGCCGCGCGGCACCACGCGCACGCCCTCGCGGTGCAGGAATTTCATCACCTCGGCCACCTGCGCGGTGGTCTCCGGCAGCGCCACGGCCAGCGGCACCTGCCGGTAGGCGGTCAGCCCGTCGGTTTCGTAAGGCCGCAGGAGCAACTGCTCGGCGATCACCGCGTCGGGCGGCAGCAGGCGCCGAAGTCCGGCGACGATGGCGTCGCGACGGGCAAGCACATCCTGCCGGGGTGGCAACTGCGTGATCATGGGGCGTCCTCCAGGTGAACCGCGGCAAGTCGGGGCGTTGCCCCGAACCCCACCAAGGGCAAAGCGCTGGGAACCCTGCCTTAATTCATGGGGTCAAGGGGCCTCTCGGCCCCTTGCGGGTCCAGGGCAGAGCCCTGGCCTTCCGTCGCCCTTAGTACATATGCTGCCCGCCGTTGATCGACAGCGTAGACCCGGTAATAAAATCGGCTTCGTCCGCGGTCAGGAACACCACTCCGCGCGCGATATCATCGGCATGGCCCAGCCGCCCCATCGGAATGCGGGCAATAATCTTTTGCAGCACGTCTTCCGGCACCGCGCGCACCATTTCGGTGTCCACGTAGCCCGGCGCCACGGCATTGACGGTGATGCCGAACTTGGCGCCTTCCTGCGCCAGCGCCTTGGTAAATCCGTGAATGCCCGACTTGGCGGCGGCGTAATTGACCTGGCCATACTGTCCTGCCTGCCCGTTCAGCGAACCGATATTGACGATGCGCCCGAACTTCGCCGAGCGCATGTCGTCGAACACCAGTTTGCACAGGTTGAAACACGAGCCGAGGTTGGTATCGACCACCGCATCCCACATATCGCGGGTCATACGCGCCATCGTACCGTCGCGGGTGATACCGGCATTGTTGACCAGGATCTCGATCTTGCCGACCTCGGAATGGATACGGTCGACCGCCTCTTTGCAGGCCTGGAAATCGCTGACATCGAACTTGTAGACCGCGATGCCGGTTTCCTCGCGGAAGGCCGCGGCGGCCGCGTCGTTGCTGGCGTAATTGGCGACCACCGTCCGCCCCGCGGCCTTCAGCTCGCGGCTTATTTCTGCCCCGATGCCGCGCGTGCCGCCGGTGACGAGTGCAATCCTGCTCATTCGAAACCTCCCAGTGAAACGTTGGACGCAGCCTAGCATCCATGCTGGGCCGCGCCAGCGTCAACAGGCATCAATCGAACCAGGGCGTCGTTGACGCAGGTCAACCACCCTGCGATACCCTTGAGCCAGCGACGAAAACCGCCCCCGCCAGAAGGAGGCCCCGCATGAACGCCGGCGACATCATGACCACCAGGCTCGCCACCGCCACCCCCGATACGCCGCTGCTGGATCTCGTTCGGCTGATGATCGACCGGCATGTGGACGCGGTGCCGATCGTTGCCGGCCGGCAATTGGTCGGTCTGATCACCCACGACGATGTGATCCGCGCCCTGGCCAGCCGCAACGGTGCCACGACGGCGCTGTCCGACGCCGACCGGCGCATCCGCGATGCCTTCGTCGCGGCGCTGTCCGGCACGCCCTGGTCGGACGGGGCGAGCAACCCGACCTGCATCGTCGACGAGGGCATCGTGCATCTGTGGGGGCCGGTCGATTCGGCGGCCGACCGGCAGGCGCTGGTGGCGCTGGCGGGCGCCCTGCCCGGGGTCCTCCGGGTCGAGGACCACATGAACGTGCCGCTCCAGGGCGACCCGTTCAACCGCCCGAACTGGCCGCTCCCCGCCCGGCCCTGAGAGTCCGCGGCGCGATCACAGGCTCCGCACCCAGCCCAGGAATGGCCGCCACAACGCCGCCTCGGCGCCCGACCCCGCCGCCATGCCGATATGCCCCGCCGCCGGCTCGTGCAGCACCGCGCCGCGAATCGCCGCCGCCAGCGGGCGCGCACTCTCCGGCGGGACAATCCGGTCGCGACCCGGCACGGCGACGAAACAGGGCAGGTCGAGCGCGGCCGGCGACACCGGCAACCCTGCCACCGTCCAGGTGCCGCGCCCCGGCGTGTTGGCCCCATACCAGCCGGTCAGGCATTCGCGCGCCACCGGAGCCGCCAACGGCACGCCGTCGTTCAGCCAGTCCTCCAGCGCCACGAACAGCCGCGCCCGCTCGCTGTCCTGATCGAGCCGGCCGAAGGCGCGGTACTTGGCGCCGATGCCGAACGGGTCGAGCATAGCGAACAGGATTTGCAGAATGTCGACCGGCAGCGTGCCGGCGAAGGCCATGGCTGGCTCCAGCAGCGGCGCCAGCCGGCCCATCTGGGCCGAACGTTCGGGGTCGGCGGCATGGAAGTCCCACGGCGCGGCGAGCAGCGCCAGCGCCGCCACCAGGTCCGGCCGGCGCTGCGCCGCCGCGACCGTCAGCAACCCGCCCATGCAATACCCGGCCAGCACCACCCTCTCGCCCACTGCCATCAGCGCCCGCTCCAGTCGGCCGGCGATATAGTCGGTCAGGCTGAACCGCCGCTCGACCTCGCCCGGCCAGCCCCAGTCCAGCAGCAGCACGCGCAGCCCCTGCCCCGCCAGGAAGCGCGCCATCGATCTCCCGGGCGCCAGGTCGAGCACGCTCGCGCGATTGACCAGGCTCGGCACCAGCAGCAGCGTCGGCCCAGGTGTGCCGCCATAATCCAGCAGTCGGCTGCCGCCCTCAGTCCATAGTACCGGCGGGTCGGGAAGGTCGCGCCGCCAGGGGTGGCGGCGATAGGCGGCAATGCCGGCGATCAGCTCGCGGTCCTGGCGCATGGCCTCGACCAGCACCGCCTGCGGAAACACCCACGCCTGGCCACTTGCAGCGCGTCGCACGGCCTCCGCAAGGGCGCGAACCTGCTCAGCGCTTGCGGCGGCGCTCCAGCCCGGCCAGGCGCCGTTCAAGCTCGGCGACGCGGTCACGGAGCTGCTCGATTTCAGCATCGCGAGCATCAGGTGCAGCAGCAGCGGGCGCGGGCCGCGGCGCAGCAGCGGGGCCGGCGGAACGTCGGCTGTGCCCGGCAGGGTCATCCGCCGGTCCGCGCGGCAGGGCGCTGATCATCGTGCCCGCCGCGCCCGCCCACAGCGACAGCAGCACATGCCAAGCCTCCTGCGCCTCGCGGTCGACCGCGAGCGCCGCCAGTTCGCTTTGCCACAACGTGATCCAGTCCCGGGCCAGCTCCTGCAGGTCCTCGCCGGCCAGATCGCCGGTCGAACCGCCGGGCGGTGGTGGGTGGGACCGATCGCCGCCCGTCATGCGTCATCCACCCTCCTGCCGCCCCCGTTCCTGCTCCCCTTCCTGCCACCGGTCAGACAGCCGGTCGGGACGCACCATAGCAGGTCAGACGGGATTTTGGATGTTGCGGCGCGGCATGCTAGCCTGAGATGGCGCTTTGTTCCATCATCGTCCATCCGCTACCGCCGGGGGGCCACCAATGTCGCCGACATCGCAGACCAACGGCGGTGCGTCTTCCACCGAGAAGCCACCCGTCGTCGTCAAGAAATACGCCAACCGACGCTTGTACAACACCGAAAGCTCGAGCTACATCACGCTCGACACCCTGGCGGACATGGTGCGGGACGGCAGGGATTTCGTGGTCTACGATGCCAAGACGGGCGACGACATCACCCGCAGCGTGCTGACCCAGATCATCGTCGAGGAAGAAAACAAGGGCCGCAACCTGCTGCCCACCGGCTTCCTGCGCCAGCTGATCGGATTTTACGGCGATTCCGTGCAGACCATCGTGCCGCGCTACCTGGAACAGGCGCTGACCACCTTCGCGCGCCAGCAGGAACAAATGCGCGATGCCATGAAGCACACCATGGGCAATTTCTTTTCCCCGTTCGGCATCGACGAGGTGAGCCGGCAGAACATGGCGGTGATTGAGCGGGCCATGAGCCTGTTCACGCCGTTCTACCAGCCGCCCGACGGCGGGGCGCCGCGCCCGGCGGAAAATGTCATGGAGGAACTGGCTGCCCTGCGCGACGAGGTGGATAACCTGCGCCGGCAACTGGCGGAAGCTCAGCAACTTCTTCCTGCGCAGGGTGCGTCCCCGCCGGCGGCTGAGGCGGAGAAGAAGCCTGAATGATTTTTTTAAAATAGAAAGGCCAGGGCTCTGCCCTGGACCCGGCAGGGGTCAGTGGACCCCCGCACCACGTGACTGAAGAAAGGCTGAGTTAGCCCTGCCGGCACTTCATCCTGGGGTTCTTCTTGTTGATCACATAAACGCGACCATGCCGCCGCACGACGCGGCAGTTCTTGTCGCGGGTCTTGGCCGACTTGAGGCTGTTGCGGATGCGCATGGGGTGGACGCCTTGAGTTCTCGAATCACGATGGAGCCGCGCGAATTAGGGGGGCGGGAACCTGCTGTCAAGTTGCATCTGTCCCCGGCCATCGCCTAGCAGCCCATGGCGTGCCACCGCACCAGGCGGATCTGCCCGGCATGCATCAGCTTCAGCCGGCGCATCCATACCTCGGCTTCGGCGACCACCGCCGCAGCGCGCAGCCGGTCCGGATGCACCGCCGCCAGATCCCGCACCAGACGCTTCCAGCCCTGCACGGCCAGGCGCATGTGGCGCGACGTGATGTCCTCCGTCACCCGCACGTCGAAGCCCAGTCCGGCCAGGGCGGCGGTCAGCTCCGCCTCGGTCAGCAAGTCCGGGGTCCGCCCTTCCACCTCCGTCCAGGACCGCACCATGGGGGCCTTGGGATCGAGGCGCACCGTGGCGACCACGTCCACCATGACCAGCTGCCCGCCTGGCCGCAGCGCGCCGGCCAGGGCCATGAGCAACTCGGGCACCGCCACCGGCCGCCCGGGCGCGCCGCGCAACGCCTCCAGCGCCAGGGCATGGTTGAAGGCGCGGCGGCGGAACACCGACGCCTGCGGGTCCCAGGGCACGACCATGGCCCGCTTGGCGACCACCTTGCCCGCCCGCGGCAGCCGCCACGCCGCCACCGCAGCCAGCGCCGGGTCCGCCTCATGGCCGGAAATCCAGGCCCCCAGCCCGCCCGCCACCGCCCTTGCCGGCCCGCCCCCGGCGGCGCCGAGCAGCAGCAGCGAGGAAGCGGCGGAAAGCCCGAGCGGCACCGCAAGGCGCAGCACCTCCTCCTCGCCACCCGGAAACACATTGCCGTCGCCCCAGAGTTCATCCGCGATGGCAATGCGGGCAGGCGTCCACCGCTCCGGCGGCGCGACCGCCCGCACCGCGTGCGGGGCCTCGGCCTCGGCCAACTCGGGCGGCACAGGCGCCTCCGGCGCCGCCGGCGCCGGCAGAAGATGCATGAAGCGGCTGCGCAGATCGGCAAGACGCATGCAATGGCCTTCGGTCGGTCCGCCCTCGGTGACCGGCGTGACGGGCCAGCGGCGGTCCCACTGGGTCTGCCCAAAGTCGCCCCAGTTTGTTGCGGAACCGTTAACCGGGGCAAGAAAGGCCAGAACATAAGCTCCGGTCGTCCTGCCCCCGATCCCCCGGCGCCCTTCCCAATCGCCGCCGGAAAGACCATATAGAAGGAACAGTTCAAGAACAAATTCCGCCGCCCACCCCGCCCCTTCCCAAAGGACCCTTCCCCGATGGCCGGCAGCATCCACGTGCGCGGCGCGCGCGAGCACAACCTCAAAAACGTGGATGTCGAAATCCCGCGCGACAGTCTCACCGTCATCACCGGCCTGTCCGGCTCCGGCAAGTCCAGCCTGGCGTTCGACACCATTTATGCCGAAGGCCAGCGCCGCTATGTCGAGTCGCTCTCGGCATATGCCCGCCAGTTCCTGGAGCTGATGGGCAAACCGGACGTGGATTCCATCGAGGGCCTGTCGCCCGCCATATCCATCGAGCAGAAAACCACCAGCCGCAACCCGCGCTCCACCGTCGGCACGGTGACGGAAATCCACGACTACATGCGCCTGCTCTGGGCGCGGGCGGGCGTACCCTACTCGCCCGCCACCGGGCTGCCGATCGAGGCGCAGACCGTAAGCCAGATGGTGGACCGGGTGATGGGCATGAAACCCGGCACCCGTCTGCTCCTGCTGGCCCCGGTGGTGCGCGACCGCAAGGGCGAATACCGCAAGGAGCTCGCCGAACTGCAGCGCAAGGGCTACACGCGGGTCAAAGTGGACGGCAAGCTGTATGAAATCGGGGACGTCCCGGCGCTGAACCGCAAGATCAAACACGAAATCGAGGCGGTGGTGGACCGCATCGTCGTGCGCGAGGGCAACGAGCAACGCCTGGCCGACAGTTTCGAAACCGCCCTCGCCCTGGCCGACGGCGTGGTCTACGCCGAGGATGCCGACAGCGGCGAGCGCACCGTGTTCTCCAGCCGCTTCGCCTGTCCGGTCAGCGGCTTCTCGATCGAGGAAATCGAGCCGCGGCTGTTTTCCTTCAACTCACCGCACGGCGCCTGCCCAGCCTGCGACGGGCTGGGGGTGGAAAGTTTCTTCGACCCCCACCTGGTGGTGCCGGACGAGCGCGTCTGCCTGGCCGACGGCGCCATCGCGCCCTGGGCGAATGCGCAGAGTCCCTATTACGCGCAGACGCTGCAAAGCCTCGCCCGCCACTTCAAGGTCACCACGCGCACGCCCTGGAGCGAACTTCCCGCGCCGGTGCGCGATGCCATCCTGTTCGGCACCGGCGAGGCGCCGGTGGCCATGACCTACAAGGACGGCGTGCGCGAGTACACGGTGACCAAGCCCTTCGAGGGCGTCATCCGCAACCTCCAACGCCGCTATCAGGAGACCGACAGCGCCTGGGTGCGCGAGGAAATGAGCCGCTACCAGGCGGAAAAACCCTGCGCGGTCTGCCATGGCGCAAGGCTGAAACCGGAGTCGCTGGCCGTGAAAGTGGCCGGCAAGACCATCGCCGAAGCCAGCGAGTTGTCCATCCGCCGCGCGCTGGACTGGTTCGGCGGTGTGATGCCCACACTCACGCCGCAGCGGGCGGAAATCGCCCGGCGCATCCTGCGCGAAATTCTCGACCGTTTGTCTTTTCTCGTCAACGTCGGCCTCGACTACCTGACGCTGGCGCGCGGCTCGGCCACGCTCTCGGGCGGCGAGAGCCAGCGCATCCGTCTGGCCTCGCAGATCGGCTCCGGCCTGACCGGGGTGCTGTATGTGCTGGACGAGCCCTCGATCGGCCTGCACCAGCGCGACAACGAACGCCTGCTGGGCACGCTGCGGCGCCTGAAGGCGCTGGGCAACACCGTGCTGGTGGTGGAACACGACGAGGACGCCATCCGCAGCGCCGACCATCTGATCGACATGGGTCCGGCGGCGGGGATCAACGGCGGCTACGTGGTGGCCAAGGGCACGCCGGACGAGGTGGCGGCCAACCCGGCCTCCCTGACCGGCGACTATTTATCGGGCCGCCGGCGCATCGAGGTGCCGGCGATGCGCCGCCCGGCGCAGCGCGACCGGATCATCCGGGTCATCGGCGCCAGCGGCAACAATCTGAAGGAGATCTCGGCGGGGTTTCCGCTCGCCACCTTCACCTGTGTCACCGGCGTGTCGGGCGGCGGCAAATCCACCCTGGTGGTGGACACGTTGTACAAGGCCGCCAGCCGCCGGCTGATGGGCAGCGGCGAGGTGCCGGCCCCGCATGCGCGCATCGACGGGCTGGAACTCCTCGACAAGATCATCGACATCGACCAGTCGCCGATCGGCCGCACCCCGCGCAGCAACCCCGCCACCTACACCGATCTGTTCGCCCCCATCCGCGACTGGTTCGCCGAACTGCCGGACAGCCGCGCGCGCGGCTACAAGGCCGGGCGGTTTTCGTTCAACGTCAAGGGCGGGCGCTGCGAGGCGTGCCAGGGCGACGGCGTGCTGAAAATCGAAATGCATTTCCTGCCGGATGTCTTCGTCACCTGCGACACCTGCAAGGGCCAGCGCTACAACCGCGAAACGCTGGAGATCAAGTTCCGCGGGAAGTCGATTGCCGAGGTTCTCGCCATGACGGTCGACGAGGCGGTGCCCTATTTCTCCGCCGTCTCGCGCATCCACGATCGTTTGAAAATATTGCAGCAGGTCGGCCTCGGCTACATCGCCCTCGGCCAGCAGGCGACGACGCTGAGCGGCGGCGAGGCGCAGCGGATCAAACTGTCGAAGGAACTGGCGCGGCGGGCCACCGGCCGCACCCTGTATATTCTCGACGAGCCCACCACCGGGCTGCATTTCGAGGACGTGCGCAAATTGCTGGACGTGCTGCACGCCCTGGTCGATGCCGGCAATACGGTGGTGGTGATCGAGCACAATCTGGAAGTGATCAAGACCGCCGACTGGATTCTCGACCTCGGGCCGGAGGGCGGCGAAGGCGGCGGACGCATCGTGGCGGAGGGAACGCCGGAACAAATCGCCGCCAATGCCGAGAGCTACACCGGCCGCTTTCTGGCCCCGCTGCTTCCGGCGGCGAAACCGGGGCGGACGCGCAAGCGGGCGTAGGGTCTGACGGCTTCATCCCGGGATCAGGCCGCGGCGATGCGTTCCACCCCGCCCATGTACGGCCAGAGCGGCGCCGGCACCAGGATCGAGCCGTCGGCCTGCTGGCAGTTCTCCATCACCGCGATCAGCGCCCGCCCCACCGCCACGCCCGAGCCGTTCAGCGTGTGCACAGGGGCGACGGATTTGCCGTCGGCGCTGCGCCAGCGCGCACTCATCCGCCGCGCCTGAAACGCGCGCGTGTTCGAGCAGGAGGAAATCTCCCGCCACATCTGCTGCCCGGGCAGCCAGACCTCGAGGTCGAAGGTTTTCACCGCACCGAACCCGGTGTCGCCCGCACACAGCAGCACCCGGCGATACGGCAGATTGAGCGTCTCCAACACCCGCTCAGCGCATTTCGTCATGCGCTCGTGTTCGGCGTCGCTCGCGTCCGGGTGGGTGATCGACACCAGTTCGACCTTGCGGAACTGGTGCTGGCGCAAATAGCCGCGGGTGTCGCGCCCGGCCGCGCCGGCTTCGGAGCGGAAACATTCGGTCAGCGCGGTCAGCCGGATGGGAAGATTTTTTCCGCCAGGATGTCGCCGGCGACCGTGTTGGTCAGCGGCACCTCGGCGGTGGGGATTAGGTAGCGCCCGTCGGTGGTCTTGAACAAATCCTCCTCGAACTTCGGCAGCTGGTTGGTGCCGTAGCAGGTGGCGGCGTTGACCAGCAACGGCACGATGGTTTCTTCGTAGCCGTGCTCGCGCGTGTGCAGATCGAGCATGAACTGGCCGAGTGCCCGTTCCAGCCTTGCGAGTTTGCCGCGCAGGATGGTGAAGCGGGCCCCTGCCATCTTCGCGGCAGCGGCGAAATCCATCAGGCCGAGCGCTTCGCCGAGCTCGAAATGCTGCTTCGGCGCGAAGCCCAGGTCGCGCGGCTCGCCCCATTGCTTGAGGACTACATTGGCGGTTTCGTCGGGGCCGTCGGGTACGTCGGGATCGAGGATATTGGGCAGGCTTTCCAGGATCACCTTGATCTGGAGATCCATATCCGCGCCGCCGCGCTCGTCAAATTCCATTTGTTGAGCCAGCGCTGTTGATTCCGCCTCGAGCGAGGCCGTGTCTTCGCCCTGGCGGCGCAACTGGCCGATCTGTTTGCTCAGCGCGTTGCGCCTGGACTGCGCCTCCTGAAGCCGGGTGAGGTAATCGCGCCTGAGCCTGTCGAGCGCGAGGATTTCGTCGGCCAGCGGCCGCAGGTTCCGCCGCGTCAATGCCGCGTTGAATGCGTCCGGCTCGGCTCGGATCGCCTTGATATCGTGCATGGCTCAGACCTCGACCGGCTTGGGCTCGACCAGCTTCGCCGCGATGATGGAAACCTCGTACAGCGCGATCAGCGGCACCGCCAGACCGCACTGGGTGATCACATCCGGCGGAGCCAGAATGGCGGCGACGATGAACATGCCGACAATGGCATAGCGGCGATAGCGCTTCAGCCCCGCCGAGGTGACGATGCCCACCTTCGCCATCAGGCTCAGCGCCACCGGCAATTGGAACGTCACCCCGAAAGCGAAGATCAGCTTCATCACCAGATCGAGATATTCCGACACCCGCGCTTCCAGTTCGATCGGTAGCCCGCCTGCCCCCTGCGGCGTCTGGAAGCTCAGGAAGAATCCCCAGGCGATCGGAAACACGAAGTAATACGCCAGCGCCGCCCCCAGCACGAACAGCACCGGAGAGGCCAGCAGGAAGGGCAGCAGCGCCTTTTTCTCGCTGCGGTACAGCCCGGGCGCCACGAACAGCCAGAGCTGGGTCGCCATGACCGGAAAAGCGATGAACGCGCCGCCGAACATCGCCACCTTGAGGTAGGTGAAGAACCCCTCGGTCAGCGAGGTGTAGATCATCCGCCGGCTGCCGCCGAGCCGCTCCTCTACGTCCGCCAGCGGCCTGGCAAGAAAGGCGTAAAGCTCCGCGGAAAAATGATAGCAGAGGAAGAACGCCAGCAGGAACGCCGCCAGCGACCACATCAGCCGCTGACGCAGCTCGATCAGGTGCTCGAGCAGCGGCATCGGCTTGTCGTCGATCGGGTCGGGCTCCGGTTCGGCTTCCGGCTTCGGCGCACCGGGGCCTTTCGTCAGGAAGGGGATTCTCACGAGCGCCTCTGGGTCTGAACGGCGGTCAGGCGTGCGGGCTGCCGTAATAGTATGAACGTGGCGCCACGATTCCCGGCGGGATGAAGGCGGGCGGCGGCTCGGCCTTGGCGGCGAACTCGGGCGGGATGAAGGCGGGGGCGTCCAGCGGCGGCGCGGCGGGGGCCGCCTCCGCGATCGCGGCCGCACTGTCGAACGAGGCCGTGGCGGCCTCCGGGACCGGCGTCGGCACCAGCGGATTGGCAGAGAACGTTTGGCGGATTGTGCCGTCTGCATCCACCGCGCGCTCGATTTCGCCCTTGATGTCGAAATTGCGGATCTGGTTGATCTGGCTGCGGACCTCATTGAGGTTGGCGTCGCGCATCATGTCATCGACATGGGTCTGGAACTCGGCCGCCATGCGGCGCGCTTTCTTCACCACGTCGGTCACCGCTTTCATGGCGACCGGCAGGTCCTTCGGCCCGATGGCAATCAGGGCCACCACGCCGATCAGCACGATCTCGGACCAGGCAAAGTCGAACATGCGGGCGTTACATCCTCGGGGGCGGCTGGTTAGCAGGAAACCATTGAGATGTGAAACCTGGCGGCAAAGCGAAGGAAGGCCAGTGTCTCTGCCCCTGGCCCCCGCCAAGGGCCAAGAGGCCCTTGGGACCCAGTGCTTTTAGACAGTTGTTTTGCTGGGGGGGTAAGGCGGTGAGCCGGTTCACCGCCTTACCCCTCCAGCAAAAACAACTGTCTTAAGTGGCGGGGTCCAGGGGCCCCTCGGCCCTTGGCGGGTCCAGGGCAGAGCCCTGGCCTTCCTTCGCGTCCGGCGAAGGCGGCTCAACCAGCAAATCCTCCCGCCGCGGCAGATCGCGCAGGTCCTTCAGCCCGAACTGCGCCAGGAAAGCGGTCGTGGTCGCCCACAGTGTCGGCCGTCCCGGCAATTCCTTGCGGCCCTTCGGCACGATCAGCCCCAACTCCAGCAGCAAATCCAGCGTCTGTTGCGACAGCGAGGCGCCCCGGATGTCCTCGATCTCGGCGCGCGTTACCGGCTGGTGGTAGGCAATGATGGCGAGGGTTTCCATCGCCGCCCGCGGCAGCCGCCGCGACACCTGCACCACCCGCCGCAGCCGTGGCGCCAGATCGGCGGCGGTGCGGAACTGCCAGCCGCCGGCCACCTCGGCCAGTTCCACCCCGCGCCCGGCATAGCGCTGCCGCAGCGCCGCCACCACGGCGTCGGGGTCCACCCCCACCGGCAGCAGGTTGGCCAGCGCCCGCGCGCCCACCGGCGCGGTGGCGGCGAACACCAGGGCCTCGGCCAGGCGCAGCGCGTCCTCCATCGCCTCCGGCGTGGGTTCCGGGACCGTGGCCGGTTCGGGATCAGGATTCGGGTCGCTCATGGTTTTCCTCGGCGCGGCGCAGCAGGATCGGACCGAACGGAGCCTCCTGGCGCAGCCGCAGCGTGCCGCCGCGCGCCATTTCCAACCCCGCCACCAGCGTGCTGGCCAGCGCCGCCCGCCGCTGCAAGGGCGTGCCGGTGCCCTCCGGCAGAAACCGCTCGAGGCTGGTCCAGTCCGGCAGCGACCCCACCAGATCGGCCAGCCGCGCCAGCGCGTCTTTGATGGTCCATATGGTCACCGCCGCCGGCCGGTATTGCCGTGTCCCGGCGTTGCGTCGCATCGCCGTGAGGTACGATCGGATCAGCCCCGGCAGGTCGAGCGCCAGCCGCGAACGGTCGGTCTCGGTCAGGTCCTCCGGCACGCCGCGGACGAACACGTCCTGCCCCAGCACCGGCCGGCCGGACAGCCACCCCGCGGCCACGCGGATCGCCTGCAGGTCGCGCAGCCGCGCGGCCAGCACCTCCGCGGCCTGCTCGCCTTCCTCCTGCGCCGCGGTGCCGGCGGGTAGCAGCAGGCGCGATTTCAGCCAGGTCAGCCAGGCCGCCATGACCAGCCAGTCGGCCGCCAGTTCCAGCCGCACCCGCCGGGCGCCCTCGATCATCGTCAGGTACTGATCGACCAGGGACAGAATGGAAATGCGGGCGAGGTCGACCTTCTGCCCGCGCGCCAGCTCCAGCAGCAGGTCCAGCGGCCCCTCGAACCCCTCCAGATGCAGCACCAGCGCATCGACGGGGGCGGCGGGCGTGGGGGAAGCGATGTCAGACACCGTCACCGGTGCTCAGAAAGCGCAGCAGCACGAACAGATCGTGCGGCTGCCCCGCGGCGACGGCCAGGGCGCGGAAGATCGGATCGCCCACCGCATGGAGCCATTCCCCCAGCGGGTTCACTTGGATGCCGAACTGGCCCAGCAGCGAGGGCAGCACGAATACCATGAGCAGCACGATGATGATGCCGGCCCGCTCCAGCCGTGCCCAGATCATGGCGAGTCGCTCGGGCAGCAGCCCCACCGCCACCCTTCCGCCGTCCAGCGGCGGGATCGGCAGCAGGTTGAAGGTGCCCAGCGCCAGGTTGGCCATGACGAAATAGGCGAGGAAGACCAGCGCATAGGCCCGCCCCATGTCCGGCAGCAACGGCGTGACGTGCAGCAGCAGGATGGACAGGAAGGCCAGGGTGAAGTTCATCAGCGGCCCGGCCAGCGCCACCAGCATCATGTCCCGGCGCGGATCGGCGAACCGCCAGGGCGCGATCGGCACCGGCTTGGCCCAGCCGAAAAACACCCCGCCGTTGCTGTGCAGCGCCGCCTGGGCGAGCAGAAAGATGCCCGGCAGGATGATCGTGCCGAACCTATCGACATGCACCAGCGGATTGAGCGACAGCCGGCCCAGCTTCTTGGCCGTGTCGTCGCCCAGCGCCAGCGCGACATAGCCGTGCGATATCTCGTGCAGGATGATCGCCGTCACCAGGGCAACGAAAGACAGAGTCCACTCGAGCCATTCGCTCACGGTATCAACCTGTTCCGTTCATCCGCCAGGGCCGCCCCGTCGAGTGCCACCAGCCGCGCCGCCGCCAGCGCCCGCGCCGCGCGCAGCCGGGCCACCGCCGCCTCGGTCAGCTTCGGGCAGCGTGCCAGCAGGTCGGCGGTGGGACCGATCTCGCCGCTGCAATACAACGCCACATCGCAGCCCGCGGCCAAGGCGGCCAGTGCTCGCACAGCCGGCGTGCCCTCCAGTGCCTGCATGGCCAGATCGTCGCTGACCAGCACCCCGCGGAACCAGATCCGCCCGCGCACCACATCGGACAGGATGCGGGCGGAAAGCGTGGCCGGGGCGCCGGGATCCAGGGCGGGATACCGGATATGAGCCGTCATCATCCACGGCAAATCGGCATTGGCGGCGAAAGGATAAATGTCCGCGGCCAGGTCATTGCCTTCCACCACCGGCAGTTCCAGGTGGCTGTCCACCCGCGCCTGCCCATGCCCCGGCGCGTGCTTGCCCACCGGCTGCACGCCGGCGGCGAGCAACCCCTCCGCCATGGCCCGGCCCAACCGCGCCACATCCCGCGGGTTCCTGGCGTAGGCGCGGTCGCCGATCACGCCATGCGCACCGGGCAGGCGCAGGTCGAGCACCGGCGCGCACACCACATCGAAGCCCGCGCCGGCGCAGTCCAGCCCGATCAGCGCGCCGGTCAGCCAGGCGGCCCGCAGTCCGGCCGCTTCATCGCGGGCGAACAGATCCCCATGTGCGGCGGCAGGCGGATGCGCCTGCCAGTGCGGCGGCCGCAGGCGTGCCACCCGGCCGCCTTCCTGGTCGACCATCAGCACCGCCCCCGCCGGCAGCACGCCGCGCAGGTCTTCTACCAGCCGGCGCAGCCCGTCCGGATCGGCGATATTGCGCGCAAACAGGATGACCCCGGCGGGCTTCTGGGCGCGGAACAGCGCCGCCTCGTCGTCCGTTAGGGTGGTGCCGGCGAGTCCGACGATGGCGGCTTTTGCGTCCATCGCAAGGCGATAGCATTCCGCGCCGCCGCGCGTCACCCCTCGGCGGGTTCGCGGATTTTTTCAACCTCGACGGGGCGTGCCGGCGCGGGTTTGACGGTGCCATGCCCGGCCGACGGCGGCTCGGGCCGCGGCGGGCCGGCGCAAACATCGAAATCAACGCTCTCGAGGGGAGTGAAACGGAAACTCAGCCGGGTCATGTCGGGTCTCCTTGCAGGGGACCGCACCACGGTCGGCGGACAGTCGAAGCCAGAGAAACGAAAGCCGCCTCGGTGGGGCGGCTTCGGGGTCATCGTCGGGTGCGAGAACCTAGGCCGCCGGGGTGTACCGCCAGCGGCGCCAAAATCGGTGCGTTCGGGCTATCGCGTCCATAAATGAAACTATAGGCCGATTGGCGTGCGCGCACAAGGAAGGCCAGGGCAGAGCCCTGGCCTTCCCACACTTGACGCCGCGCCCCCACACCGCGAGCGTCCGCCTATGACCGACCCGATCGCCCTGCACCGCAGCCTGCTCACCTTTGACACCCATATCGACATCCCCTGGCCCGACGGTCCCAGCTTCCGCGTCGAGGGCCGCCGGCGCGTCGATTTGCCGAAAATGCAGCGCGGCCATCTGGTGGCCGGCTGCTTCGTTGCCTTCGTACCGCAAGGACCGCGCACGGAGGCGGCGCACCAGGCCGCCTTCGCACGCGCCACCGCCATGCTCACCGCCATCGGCGCCATGGGCGGCTCCACGGCGCGGGTCTGCAGCAGCGCCGACGCCATCGCCCAGGCACATCGCGACGGCATCACAGCCATCGTCCCCGCGGTCGAGAACGGTCACGCGTGCGGCGGCGACCCGGCCCGGCTACGTGCCTTCCGTGACCTCGGCGCCCGCTACCTGACGCTCACCCATAACGGCCACAACGCCCTGGCCGACAGCGCCAACCCGCGCCCCGACCTGGGCGATGCCGCCGAGGAACACGGCGGCCTGTCGCCGCTGGGCCGCCAAACGATCGCCGAACTCAACCGGCTGGGCATGCTGGTGGACATCGCCCATGTGTCCAAGGCCAGCATGCTGCAGGCGGCCTTGCTGTCGCGTACACCGGTCGTTTCCACCCATTCCTGCATCCGCGCGCTGTGCGACAACCCGCGCAATCTCGATGACGAGCAACTCGACGCGCTACACGATGTGGGCGGTGTGCTACAAATCACCGCAGTGTCGCATTTTCTGCGCGCTGGCGGCAGGGAATCGGAGGTCACGGTGGCTGACTACGCCGATCACATCGACTACGCCGTGCGCCGCATCGGCATCGCCCATGTCGGTGTCTCGTCGGATTTCGACGGTGGCGGCGGCTTCGCCGGCTGGCACGACGCCGGCGAGTGCCCGAACATCACCGCCGAACTGCTCCGCCGCGGCTACGGCGCGGCCGAGATCGCGCTGCTGTGGGGCGGCAATTTCCTGCGGCTGCTGCGCCTGGCGGAACAGCGGGCCGCCTGATGTCCCCGGTCGCGCTGCTCGGCAGCACGAGTGTCACCACCCTTGGTCAGGGCACCTGGAAAATAGGCGAGGGCCAGCGGCCGGCCAGCCAGGAAGCGGCGGTGATCCGTCTGGGCATCGAGCTCGGCATGACGGTGATCGACACCGCCGAGCTGTATGGCAATGGCGCGGCGGAACGCGTGGTGGGCGCGGCCATCTCCGGTCTGCGCGAGCGGGTGTTCCTGGTCACCAAGGTCAGCCCGCACAACGCCACCCGCACCGGCGTGCCGGAGGCCTGTGCGCGCAGCCTGGAGCGCCTCGGCACCGACGTGATCGACCTGTATCTGCTGCACTGGCGCGGCGACACGCCGCTCGCCACCACGGTGGCCGCCTTCGAGAAATTGAAGGCGGAGGGCCGCATCCGCCACTGGGGCGTGTCCAATTTCGACGTGGCCGACCTGGAGGAATTGCTGGCCGTGCCAGGCGGCGAGTTCTGCGCCGTCAACCAAGTATTGCTACAATCCCGAGCACCGCTCCATCGAGTTCGAACTGCTGCCCTGGCACGCGGCGCAGCACATTCCGATTATGGCCTATTCGCCGCTGGGGCAGGGCGGGCGGCTGCTGCGCAGCCTGACGCTCACGTCCGTGGCGGCCCGGCGCGGGGTTACGCCCGCCCAGGTTGCCATCGCCTGGTCGCTGCGCAAGCCGGGCATCATCTCCATCCCGAAATCCGGCGACGCCGCGCACATGACCGAGAACGCCGCCGCCGCCGGGCTGTCGCTCACGGCCGAGGATCTGGACGAGATCGACCGCGCCTACAAGCCGCCGACGCGCAAGCGCCCGCTGGCGATGCTTTAGCAGCGATAGCGACTCAGCCGCGCGTCACCCGCCCCTCCAGCGGATAGGCCGGATCGTTGTAGCCCGGCGTCGATGGATGCCCGGCCGGGACCATCCCCGCCACCAGCGCCTCGTCTTCGGCATCCAGCGGGACCGCCAGAGCCCCCGCATACTCCTCCACTGGGCCATGGTGGAGGTCCCGGCGATGGCGCCGGTGACGAGCCGGTTGTTCAGCACCAAGGCCAGGGTGAACTGGCCCGGCGACATCCCGCGCGCCTGCGCCCTGGCGGCCAGAAGCTGGGCAATCTGCAGGCTCTCGGCGCGCCATTCGGTCAGCCGCAGTTCCACCCGATTGCCAAGAACGACCTGTGGTGAGGCGGCGGTTTTACCGAATGGACCGCGCCCGGCCGCGCCATGCCACGCTTTGCCGGCCATTACCAGCTGCGGGCGCCGCGCGATCTCGGCCCCTACAGGCTCGACGGCACCGCGGTGCTGCGCCGTCAGATCGAACTGGCGCGCGTCGCCGGGCGCGGCGGTTTCATTTTCCACTTCTGCGTGTTCAACGGCCACCGCCTGCTCGAACACCCGCTGGAGGCGTTCCTCGCCGACGGCCGCATCCGGCGGCCAGGTGGCCGGTGCGGATGGTGGCGCTCGAATGCGCCACGCCGTCCGTATCGCTCGTCGTGATCGCCGCCATGTTTTGATTTATAGCTTGGGCAATCGTACTCTGTATAACAATATTTCTGATATGCCGCGATCCAATTCATCACGATTTGCTGCTGCGCGTGAGTAATCAGAACGCTGCGCCTGCAGATCAGACGCAGTGTGTTTACTACAGACAGTATTTATTACGGATTTGATTGGTCGCATCGTAATATTTAGACCAGAGAAATTCTTACACATCCGCGCGCCGACTGAAAGCCGAATCGGGTGGTCGGTCTCATAGTGTCTGCCATGGGGGTCAATAACATAGGAGTCTTAGAGCTCATGCTTCAACTTGCCAGATGTTTGGCGGACCGTCTTCGAATATCCAGGCTGGCACACTGTCGGCGCGTTGGTGGACATCACCCCGCCTTGCGTCTTCTGCGGGTCCGGCGTCATCAGATCACGGATGGCTGACGGAACGCCTGGCGGCCCCGGCTTCTCCGCTTGAACCACCGAGGAGGCCGCGCTGCAGAGCGGGGCTGAGGTCAGCAGGAGAAGCAGCAGACGGGAACGAAGCATCGGGATTCGTTGTTGTCCCCCACCTCGTGCACTGAAAGCCGTAGCGGCTCTTAACGGTGCGCCAGCGCCTAAAATTTCAATCTGCATTCAAATTTGACCAATCTGGTAATCAAACACCACGCCTGTCCACACTGATGAGGGGAAATTCCACTATTTTTTTGTCGGAATGGCGGCTTCGGCCGAGCGCCCGCGGGCCTTCGTTCCGGCGGCGGTTTCCTGCGCGCACGGCCTTGTCAAATGCGGTAAATTGGAGCATTTTTGCAACCAGAGTGGGGCTTATCCGGCGAATTTACGACAAAAAAGGACTCCAAATTGATGTCGCGTCGATTTGCAATTGAAATTGAGGTGGAGCAATCATGATGTCACATTTTTTTCGAGTTCTCTGGTTTTCGGTAATGGTGTTGAGTACATTGTTGATGTACCCGATGCCCGCGTCGTCGAATCAAACCGTGCCTACCAATATCGTCTCCCAAATTCCGCCACGCGGGAAAAACTGCTCGTTCCCGATCGGCAACCCCCCGCCCGCCGCGTGCATCGCGCTGGGGAAACAGATCTTCGAAAACGAGACCTTCGGCGGCAACGGTAGAACCTGCGCTACCTGCCATCCGGCCTCAAACAACTTCACGATCGATGTGCCTTACATCAGGTACCTCTTCCGCGCTCTGATCCACTGTTCGTCTTCGAGACCAACCCCATTCTTGCGGGCCTTGAAACTCCTCTCCTGAGGAGCAACGCTTTGATCTGCGAGAACTTGGACGGCTTCAGTAATCCGTGCGTGCTGCGGGGCGTGCCGCATACGCTGGGGCTCAGTGTTACTACAAGCCCCGACCCCGGACCCTTCGACGCAACTCCAGGCGTCACCCCAGCTCGACCCGCCTTTCCGTTGGCAGGTGCTCTCGGCTGGAGTGGCGATGGCTCACCTGGAGACGGCAGCCTGCGTAATTTTGCGGTTGGCGCAGTGTTCCAACACTTCACGAAGACCTTAAATCGGCGTGTCGGTGTGGATTTTCGTTTGCCAACTGCCGATGAACTCGATGCTTTGGAAGCATTCCAACTCAGTCTTGGTCGTCAAAACGAACTAATTCTCAACCCAGACCCGTCGGCCACAAATGCAACGTTCAATTGCCAACCCTACGTGGCCGGCTGCCCAGGAATTGGAACCTTCGCCGTCAATACGAACCTGCCACCTCCCAGCCCCTCCTTCACCGGCACCCTCATACAGTTCAATGACGGCAACGTCACGACCGGCCAGTTGCTATTTTTTGGAGGCGTTCCTTCGCAGTCAGGACCACTGGGAAAAGGCCCCAACGTGCGGTCGTGTTCAGGCTGTCACGTGCAGGCTGGTGCCGGCTCGCCTTTTGCTCAGAACCAGGCGACGCCGCCCGCAGGTTACCCGTTGCCGGGAAACCGCAATCGGGCCACTGGCGCTGAGATTGAGACGCTGCCGCTTCCGTCTTTCCTGACGCAGGTGCCGGCCTGCTTGAGCAACGCCATCCCTCCGAATGGCGCCGCTTACTTTAACGGCGACGGCGGGTTTGGAGGGGGTAATCCTGGCGGCAGCCAAGCCGATTATGTGGTCAGCCAGACTAACTATAACCCCTTGATCCCGGGAAACCCTTCTGCTTTACTGGTTGACCAAGGCAGCATCACCCCAGTCTCTCGGGGTGCCCTCTGCGGCAATAATTGGATTAGGTACAGTCTCTTTCACGGGCACCCGCTTTTTCAATACGCCGTCAGTCATTGAGGCGGCTAGCACGATCCCCCTATTCCATAACAACATTGCTCAGACAGTGGAAGAAGCGGTCCTTTTTTACACTACCACTGGCTTTAACAACTCCATCTCCGGCGCCGGTCGCGCGCTTTTGCTAAGTGCCGATAACGCGCATGCCGGAGGTGACTTTACTAAGTGCGTCGTGGCCTATAATGCGCAGGGTGGTTCAGCCGACTGCGCATTTGTACAACAGATCGGCGCCTTTCTGCGAGCCATAAACGCGCTCGACAGCGAAAGGGCCGCATATGCCCTCAGCGCTCACGGAAACGGACCCACTTCTGCTCATGGGAATGGACCCAGCAAGTGCGCATGAGTTTGTGGTCAGATGGCCTGATCGGTCGGTAGCGGGCGTGGTCGGCGGCAAATTTTCCTTTGTCTGCCCAGGCGCCATGCCTGCCGCCGGGGCGTGCACCGACGGAGACCCGGGGATGAAGGCGGTCAGGTGTTGTCGCGGGTCACGGCCCGGGCAGCACGTCGCGTCCTGTCACGGCGAGACGGGCACGCCCCCGGCGGCTGCCGGGTCGGGAGGAGTCGGCAGCGCTGACGTGGCTCAGCGGCCCGACCACGCGATCGATCGTGACGTGGCTGCTGCCAAACCTCAGCCTTTCGTTCGACGCCGCGCGGCGAGCGCGCGTCGAATTGTCGGGACGCCTTCCGTCCCGACGCCACCTATGGGCCACGGCGTGCGAGGCGGGTCAAAGGCGCCGCGCGCCTGCTTGCGCGGCGGGAGCGGAGCTACGCGCAGAAAATCGGCGCTGGCCGATTTTCGAGCATGGCGAGCACCTGCCCTTTGACGCGCCTTGCGCGCCGTGGCACCCCTCGGCGCTGCGGCGGTGGTGTTGCCGGGGCCTTCAGGTTTTGGTGGTGCGGCGCGCCGGTGTTGGCGACGCCGGTGTCGGAGGCTCCGGGCTGCGCAGGGACGGGCCGTTGATGCGGATGGTGATGCAGTGGTGCTGCAGGCGATCGAGCAGCGCATCGACCAGCGGCTTCTTGTCGAACAGCTCGTACCAGTCGGACAGTTCGAGGTTGGTGGTGATGATCGTCGAGACCCGGTTGTAGCGTTGGTCCATCAGACGAAAGAATGCGTTTGATTGTTCCGGCTTGATTGTCAGGTAGCTTAGCTCGTCAATCAGCAAGGGCTGCATGCGACTCAGCTGGGCCAGCAGCCGTGTGGTGGTGCGGTCTGCCAGAGAGGCATAGAGTTCATCGAGCAGGACTTGAGCATTGATGAAGCGGCCACGGTAGCCATTGAGGCAGGCCTCGCGCAACAAACCGATTGCCAAGCCGGTTTTACCGGTGCCGGGTTTGCCGATGAGCAGGACGTTGTCGGTCCGGCGCAGGAAGTCCAGCCCGGCCAGCGTCTGGATCTGCGCGCGGCTGACGCCAGGCTGTCGATCGAACGGGAAGCTGTCGAGTGACCACCGCCATGGCAGACGCGCCTGTCCCAGACGATACGCCAGGCTGCGTTCGCGGCGGGACGCGGCCTCCTGTCCGAGCAGCCGGTACAGCAGCTCGGGTGCCGCGATCGCTTCGCGCTCGGCGCGTTCGATCTCGGCGTCGAGTGCCTCGGCCATGCCGTGCAGGCGCAACTGGGCGATCAGCGCGCGCAGCTTGTCATGCATCGTCGTCTTTCCTGGTGTTCAGCGCGAAGAAGTCGCCGGCGACATGTTTGAGGATGAGGTCTTCCAGACGGCCGAGATCGAACAGGCCGTAGTGCAGGGCTTGCTCGATGGCGGCGATGAACGGGCCGGCGGGGTAGGTGCGCTTCATCTCGATCAGCCGGCGGAGTGGCCGTCGCCCGTATCCGTGACTGCGCAGCTTGAGAGCGGCGGCGTAACGGTCGAGGCTGGGATGGTGGCCGCCCAGCAACGCCTCTTCCGCCGCCGCGCCGCGACCCTGCCGCACTGGGATGGTATGATGACCAGGCAGGGTGCTCCTGGCATCGCGCTCGGCGATCAACCGCGGGTGGACGGCGATCGTCGTGTCCTTGCGGCGGATATGGATTTCGGTGGGGTGCTTGTAGACAGCGACCGACTTGCCGACGAAGCGCTCGGGCACGGAGTAGCGGTTGGTATCGACGCTGACAAAGCCGTGCAGGTCGACGACGCGTTCCAGCAACTCGTAGACCGGCGGCAACGCGTCGGGCAACGGCACGAGGTGCGGCTGCTCGATGACGTAGGCGGCATCTGGCGACATGCCGAGCGCTGCCTTGGGCTTTCGGTTGGCAACCTCGCGGCACCAGGCGAGCGCCTGGCGGTTGAGGTCGTCAAAATCCGTGAAGCTGCGGCCGGCCAGGAAATTCGTCTCGACATAGGCGAATGGTCTTTCGATCCGACCCTTGCGGTCTGGATTCCCGACCCGGTGGGCGCGGAATCGGAAGCCCAGAGTGCGGGCGAAGGCCGCCATCTCGGGGGCGATCACGGCGTCGGCGCCGGCACCGGCGGCGAGCAGGACGCTGGTATTATCGATGATGCAGACCGGGCAGACGCCCGCCATGAAGCGCGCCGCCTCGAGCAGGAACGCCTTGGCCTCGAAGCGGGTGAACCGCGGGTAGTACTGGATGAATAGCCGGCGCGAGTAGGCCAGCACCAGGCCGGCACACTGGGCGGTGACCGACTTGTCGGTGTTCGCGAACGTCACCCGATGCGGCGACGTGTCGTGCTGCATCTCCTGGCCCGGCACGAACTCGTATTCGCCGGCGCGCCGCGGCGGACTGCGCAGGCCGGCCTCCCGGACCCAGCGGGTCAAGCTGCTGTAGGGCACCTCCAGGCCGTCGTCGGCCAGCAGTTCGCGGACGCGCACGACGTTGCCGCGGGCCCGCTCGAAGGCGGCCTTCATCCGCACCAACGTCGCTTCGTCGCACGGCACCGCTTCAGTCCGGTCCGGCTCGCGCAGGATGCGCCGCACGGTGTTGCGCGACAGCGCCAGCAGACGGCTGATCTCGCGCAGGCTATGCCGCTGCGCCTGCAGCGTGCGCACTGCGGTGCGGATCTCAGCCGGGGTCAAGTGCGTCCCCCCGGTCGATCGCAATCGTCAGGACGTCGATCGCCGACCACAGACGCGGCACTGCCGCGGTCAGCGCCGGCGGCACCGATTGCAGCGCTGCCGCGCGATCCGTCAGGCGCGCGATGACCGCCTCGAGGCAGCGCAGATCGACGATGCATTCGCCTTCGGGGCCGTCGCGCAGCCGTTCGCCGGCGCGCTCCTCGTCGTTCGCTCGCAAGGCGTCGAGAAACAGGCGGGGATCGCCGACCATGCGGTCGCGCACCGTTTGCGCGGCCTGCTGGTAGTGCGCGAACCAGCACTGCAACTCGCGGGTCGACAGCGGTGACGCGGCCAGCGCCGCCAGCAGGCAGTCGGCATGAACCGGATTGGCACGCGCCAACGGCACCACCACCCGATTGGCCGCCCAGCTCGACAGCTTGCCGGTGCGCACGGCCGCCAGCGCCGCATCGGGCAAACCCGACAGCAGCTGCAGGCGCCGGCTCACCCAGCTGACATCCCGCCCGCACCGGCGAGCCAGATCCTGCTGCGACAGGCCCTGGCCCTGCATTAGCTCGCGCAGCAACAAGGCCTCCTCGATGATGGCGAACGAGCGATCCTGCGCGCGCGCCAACACCCCCAGCACCGCCTCGGCCAGCCCGCAGGTCCATTGCTCGACGCTGGCCGTGTCGCGGCCCAGCCGGCGCAGCGCGGCAACCCTCCGATAGCCGTCGACCAACACCCGTGGGTCCGCACCGGCACCGCCGGGAGCTGCCACCACGATGCAGGGCACGATCTGGCCACAGCGCTCGATGGACTGGCCGATCCGCGCCACCGCCTGCGGGTCCACCAGGCGGCTGCTGGCGAAGCGCAGGTCCAACTGGTGCAGATCGAGTTCCAGACGATGGCTGTCCATGGCGCCATCGCTAGCAGGACGGTTCGCGCGTCCCTATGATGTTCCTCTCTTTGCAAGATCGGCCCGGCGCCCCCGTCCTGGCCATACCCATCTGAAATCACTGTCAGTTTGACCGTGCACGCGTCCATCTTTGCAAGATCGCCACCCGTCCACGGCACCAGACGGTAAGTCCCTGATGGAATGGGATGAACTGGCGTTGACGCGTCCATCTTTGCAAGACGTGACGCATGCCGCTGGCGGTCGCGTCGCCGCTGCTCCAGACGGTTGCGCTCGGTGTATTCGGGGTGGGCTGCCCGCCACTCACGCCAGTAATCGCGGCGGCCGTCGGCCCAGGCCCGTTGCGCCAGCGCCTGATTGGCGCGGTAATCGCCGTCGCCCCGCCGCTTGCCCTGCTGCCAGCGTCGCCGGCGCTCACGCTGGCAGGCCGCCTTCCCGCAAAAACGCTGCCGGGGAACCTGCGCACGCGGCCGGAATGCCTGCCCGCAGGCCTCGCACCGCCGACACTCCATGGTTGCGCCTCCGCGCCCAAAACCAGCGCGAAGCGTGGAAACCACCTTCAGACGATGACAACCGTCCGGCCGATCATCGGCCGATGGACGATAGGACCGCAGTCAGTGGGTCAACTCTGGTGAGCAGACCCCCGGGTCAACCTCGTGAGCGCCGAGGTATGCTTATCTCAATGCGGCACTTAACAGCAATGGGCCGGACAAGGTGACGAATATTCAGCTTGCGATTCACAAAATGGATGACGCGATCGGGGTGCTCTCGGCGTGTAGCTCATATAGCTCTTCACGGACAGCTAGGCGTCTCTGTGGCCCGATGACGTTGTTTGGCACGGGCGCCGGCAATCCGGTGGTCTCGAACTTTCAATCGGCGGAGGAGGCGCTTGGAGTGCAGGGAAATTCGCCCAACACCCTTAATAGTCTGCATCCCAGCGGCATCACCGCCGCCCAGAGTTTTCTCGTGAGCGCCTGTGGTGCAATGCAGACCGGGGGGGCTTGCTCTTATTAAGTTCATCTTTTGCGGTTCTTCGTCAGGACTGTAGCAAAATACGCGGCATTCTGCCTTTTGTTGCGGAAACAAGTGTCGGTTCGTGCCTTGTTCCGCAGCCATTGGCTGGTAGCGATTATTTTGACTTGGCATTTGCGACTCGTTTTGCGCGAGAACGCCACGCGGCACGACAACGAAGTCGCGCCGATTAGAACATGGACAATGTCAGCTCGTTATGCTCGCAATCTGTAGGAGACCTGTTGAATAACCTTTGGCCGTGTCACGACGTAAATCGTCGTAACGCGGCCCTTCTTTTTGCGCGCCTAGCTCCAGCACTTGGTCAAAGCCCGCGCCGTCGTGAAATACACGTGGCGCCATGGCGCCCCTCCATCGCGTTCGGCTCCAGATTCAATTGGCCCACCTGAGGACGATAGCGACCAAGGCTACGGCTGAGGCGAAATTGCGGGCGAGCTTGTCGTAGCGGGTGGCGATGCGGCGAAAGTCTTTCAGTCGATTGAACATCCGCTCGACGAGATTGCGGCGCTTGCAGGTCTCGCGGTTGATCGGCCATTGACGCTTGCGAGTCGGGTTGGTGGGGATGACGGTGGCGGTGCCGCGGAAGGCGAGGTCCTGGCGCAGTTGCTGGGCGTCATAGCCGGCATCGCCGATCAGGCAGCCCTGCGAGGGCAGCAGTGGAACAAGCTCGTAGGCGGCGGTGATGTCGGCGACGTTGCCCGGCGTCAGCTGGAAGCGGAACAGCCGGCCCTCGCAATCGCGCTCTGGACCTTGATCGAGGTGCTGTCGATCGAGCGCACGTCCTTCGGGGCTCCTTCCACCAGAGCTTCGAAGATCGCCTGCCACCGACCGCTACGGCTCCAGCGGTTGAACCGGGTGTAGACCGTCGTGCTCGGGCCATAGATCGCCGGACAGTCCTGCCAGCGGCAGCCGCTGCGCAGCACACGGATGATACCGCTGATGATCCGCCGGTCGTCCTTGCGTCTCGCAGCCGGATAGACCGTCGGAAGCAGCGGCTCAATCCCTACCCAGGCCATGTCACTCAGCCAGTACTCGCCAGCCATCTCTCATCTCTCTCCGTTCATCCAGTTGACGGAGCGAAACACAGAGCGACACCCGATTCCGAGCGGCTGATTGGGTTTGGAGCCTAGCGACTCAGCCGCGCGCCACCCGCCCCTCCAGCGGATAGGCCGGATCGTTGTAGCCCGGCGTCGATGGGTGCCCGGCCGGGACCAGCCCTGCCACCAGCGCTTCGTCCTCGGCATCCAGCCGCACCGCCAGCGCTCCCACATACTCCTCCCACTGGGCCATGGTGCGGGGCCCGGCGATGGCGCCGGTGACGAGCCGGTTGTTCAGCACCCAGGCCAGGGCGAACTGCCCTGGCGACATCCAGCGCGCCTGCGCCCTTGCGGCCAGAAGCTGGGCGACCTGCAGGCTCTCGGCGCGCCATTCGGTCTCCATGATCCGCTTGTCGTGCCGCCCGGCGCGCGTGCCCGCTTCCGGCGGCTGCCCCGGCGCGTATTTGCCGGTCAGCACGCCGCGCGCCAGCGGCGAGTAGGCGAACACGCCAAGCCCGAAATGCGCGCAGGCCGGCAGGTGTTCGGTTTCCACCATCCGGTTCAGCGCGTTGTACAGCGGCTGGCTGACCACCGGACGGTCGATGCCGGCGGCATCGGCGAGCCGGCAGACCTCCGCCACCCGCCAGGCACGATAGTTCGACACGCCGAAATGGCGGAGCTTTCCGGCCCGCACCAGATCGGCGATCGCCCGCACCGTCTCCTCCAGCGGGGTGTCATGGTCCTCCCGGTGCAAGTACAGCACGTCGATCACATCCGTCCCCAGGCGGCGCAGGCACGCCTCCACCGCCCGGATCGCATGCACCCGCGAGGTGCCCCGCGCGTTCGGCCCGGCGCCCACCGGGTTGGCGATCTTGGTGGCCAGCACCCACCAGTCGCGGTCGGACGCGATGGCGCGGCCGACCACCAGCTCGGAGCGGCCGTCGTTGTAGGCATCGGCGGTGTCGATGAAATTTACCCCCTGCTCACGCGCCCGCGCCACCATGCGCAGCGAGTCCGCCTCGTCGGTCTGGCCGCCGAACATCATGGCGCCGAGGCAGAGCGGCGACACTTTCAGCCCGCTGCGTCCCAGGGTCCGGTAATCCATGGCTGCGCGCTCCCTCTGCGTGGTTTCTGCCGTCCAGCATAGCGCCCGCAAGCGTTCCTGCATCCACGCCCGCATTCCACCCCGCCAGCCGGATTGTCCGCCGGCCCGCGCGGTCGCATATTGGCCGCTCCCGCAATCACCCGACGGACCTGTATGCCCCGCAGCACCATCACCGCCATCTGGGCCGCCGGCATCCTGCTGGCCCTGATTGTATACCTGACGGGGCCCGACCGCTTCGTCTTCGCCGCCTTCGACTTCATCCAGCGCACCTGGTGGGCGTTGCAGGACGCCTTGCGCGACATCTCCATCGCCGCCTTCGACCTGGTGCGCGCGGTGGCGATCGGCCTGTATTTCGTATTCGTGGCACTGGCCGTGCTGGCCATTCGCCAGGATGGCCGCGGCGCCGCCGCCCTGGTCGCGGTGACGCTGGTGTTCCTCGCCCTGGTCTGGCACTCGAGCGGCGAGAGCTTCGGCGCTCACACGCGCTGGATGGCGGCCCTGCTGCTGACCTGCGTGGGGGCGCTCACCATGACGCGCCGTCTCACCCACCCGGAGCCATCGCCCTGGCGCCCGGGCTCGGTGCCGCCGCAACAGGGACCGTAGCGGCGGCCTGCCGCAACTGCCCCGTCACGCCACCGATAACGTCGTCACGTTATCGGTAATTCTATGTATAATCAACGGACTGCGGTTGCCCCGCCGCAGTCCGTCGTTCCATGCTGCGCGTGCATCCATCCAGGAGGCCGCGCAGCATGCCGCCCGTCCTCGCCGGAGACGCTCCGGCCCCATGACCGCTCCGGCCGCCCCCCTCGGAGCGCCCGGTACCACCGCGCCGCTCCCTATCAACGGCGGCCCGGAGCATGCGCTGATCCGCGCGTCCGGGCTGCTCGACGCTGACTGGTACCGCGAAACCTACCCCGACATCGTCGCCGCCGGCGCCGACCCGCTGGCGCATTTCGCCGACTGGGGCTGGCGCGAGGGCCGCCGTCCCAACCTGTATTTCGACACTGCCTGGTACCTGCGCCACAATCCCGACGTTGCCCGCAGCGGCCAAAACCCGCTGGTCCACTACATCCGTTTCGGCGAAGCGCAGAACCGCTCGCCGTGTCCGCATTTCGACCTGCCCTGGTACCGCGCCCGCCATGCCGCCGCCCCCCAGCCGGCCAGCGCGGCTGCCGAGCCTTGCGCCGGAGCAGCGGCAACCGGCACGCTGCTGGCGCATTTCCTTGCCCGCCGCTGCACCGGGCAGGTCACCCCGGTCGCCGAGTTCGACGCCGCCTGGTATCTGCAGCGCTACCCCGACATCGCCGCGGCGGGCATCGACCCGTTCGAGCACTACCTGCTCTGGGGCTGGCGCGAGGGCCGTAACCCTTCCGCCGCGTTCGACACCGGGTTTTACGTCCGCCGCTACCTGGTGCCGGAGCAGGACGAGAACCCGCTGCTGCACTACCGGCGGCTGCGCCATGTCATCCGGCTGCACACCCGCCGGCCGCCGGAGGAGTCCGGCGTGCACGAGACGGTGCGCCGCTTCACCCGCCCTGGCACCGCGTTCGAGGAAGCCCAGCCTCTGCCTGCCTCGGCGCCAAGGCGTGCGACCGTGCTGGCGTTTTACCTGCCGCAGTTCCACCCGATCGCCGAGAACGACCTGTGGTGGGGACGCGGCTTCACCGAATGGACCGCGCTCGGCCGCGCCATGCCCCGTTTCGCCGGCCATTACCAGCCACGAGTACCGCGTGACCTCGGCCACTACAGGCTCGACGGCACCGCGGTGCTACGCCGGCAGATCGAGTTGGCGCGCGGTGCCGGGCTTGGCGGTTTCATTTTCTACTTCTACTGGTTCAACGGCCGCCGCCTGCTCGAACATCCGCTGGAGGCGTTCCTTGCCGACCGCAGCCTGGACTTCCCGTTCTGCCTGATGTGGGCGAACGAGAACTGGACGCGGCGCTGGGACGGATCGGACCACGACGTGCTGATCTCCCAGGACTGGCGCCCGCGCGACGAAACCGCCCTGATCGATGTCTTCGCGCGCCACTTCCAGGACCCGCGCTATATCCGCATCCAGGGCCGGCCGCTGCTCATGGTCTACCGCGCCGGCATCATCCCGGATAGCGCCGCCACCATCGCCCGCTGGCGCGACGCGTTCCGCACCGGTCACGGCGAGGACCCCGTGCTGGTGATGTCGCAAAGCTTCGGTGCTATCGATCCGCGCCCGCATGGCTTCGACGCGGCGGTCGAGTTCCCGCCGCACAAGCTGGTCAACGGGCTCGACCAGCGCAACAGCGCGCTTGCCTGGTTCGACGACGCCGCCACCGCCCAGGTCTATGCCTACGACGATGTCGTCGCCGCCTCGCTCGCCGAGTCGCCGCCGGGCTTCGCGTTGATCAAGACCGCCGTGCCGGGGTGGGACAACGACCCGCGCCGCCAGGGCGAGGGCCTGCTGCTGCACGGCGGCAGCCCGGCCGCCTACCAGGCGTGGCTGGCCGCCCTGGTCGAACGGGCCGGCAAGCACATGTTCATGGGCGAGCGGCTGGTCTGCGTGAACGCCTGGAACGAATGGGCCGAGGGCGCCTATCTGGAGCCGGACCTGCATTTCGGCGGCGCCTGGCTGAACGCCACCGCGCGCGCCATCGCGCCCGCCGGCGCGCGCACCGGTCCGCTGCTGCTGGTCGGCCACGACGCTTTCCCGGCCGGCGCCCAGCACCTGTTGCTGCACATCGGCCGCAGCCTGCGCCGTCGCAACGGCGCCGCCATCGAGTTCCTGCTGCTCGGCAGCGGCCGTCTGCAGCCCGACTATGCCGCTGTCGCGCCAACCACACTCTTGACCGAGCCGGCGGATCTGCCGGCCCATCTGGCCGGCTGTGCGGCGCGCGGCATCTCCGCCGCCCTGGTGAACAGCGCCGCCGCGGCCTGGGCGGTGCCGGCGCTGCGCGAGGCGGGCATCGAACTCCGTGCTGCTGGTGCACGAAATGCCGCGCCTGCTGCACGAAAAAAACCTGCTCGCCGGTGCCCGCGCCGGCGCGGCGGCCGCCAGCCGGGTGGTGTTCGCCGCCGACGCGGTTCGCGACCGTTTCGCCTCGCTGGTGGCCATCGACCCCGACCGCGCGCTGGTGCTGCCGCAGGGCAGCAGCAGTGCGGTTGCCTATGATCCCGCCGCCGGCGTGGCGCTGCGCCGCCGGCTCGGCGTGGCCGCCGCCACGCCGGTGGCACTCGGGGCCGGGTATGCCGATCTGCGCAAGGGGTTTGACCTGTTTCTGCAAGGCTGGCGCGCGGCGCAGCGGCGGGGCGCGCCGGTGCAGTTCTGGTGGATCGGCGATGTCGATCCCTCGGTGCGGGCGTATCTCGGCCCCGAGATCGCCGCCGCCGAGGCCAGCGGCTCGTTCCGGCTGGCCGGCTGGCAGGACGACGCTGCCGCCTGGTTCAACGCCGCCGACCTGTTCGTGCTGCCCTCGCGCGAGGACCCGTTCCCGAGCGTGGTGCTGGAAGCGCTGGCAACCGGGCTGCGCGTCGTGGCGTTCGAGGAATCCGGCGGCATTCCTGGCCTGCTCCAGCGGCTGGACGCCGGGCTCTCCGTGCCCATGGGCGACGCGGCGGCCTTGGCGGACGCGGTGATCGAGCTGCTGGGATCAGCCCCCCCGCCGGGCGCCCGCGCGCGGTTGGCGGAACACGCTTGCGCGGCCTTCCGTTTCGACCGCTATACGCGCAGCTTGCTGCACTTGGCGCGCCCGGCGCTGGCGTCGATCTCGGTCGCGGTGCCGGGATATAACTACGCCCGCTTCATGGAGCGCCGGCTGGCCTCGGTGTTCGCCCAGACCCATCCGGTCGCCGAGGTGATCGTGCTCGACGACGCCTCGACCGACGACAGCGTGGCGGTGGCAAGCCGCACCGCCGAGGACTGGGGCCGCGACATACGCCTGGTGGTCAACGCCCGCAATTCCGGCTCGCCGTTCCGCCAGTGGCGGCGCGCCGCAACCTTGGCGGAGAGCGAGTGGCTATGGATCGCCGAGGCCGACGACGAGGCCGACCCCGTTCTGCTCGCCGGCCTGGCGGCGCTGGCGCAGCAGGCGGGGGACCTCGAACTGGTATTTTGCGATAGCAGCGCCATCGACGCCGAGGGCAAGGTGCTCACCCTCAGCTACACGGACTATTACGCCGCGAGCGGTGCCGCCGCTTTGTCCGCCGGCGGCTTATTTCCCGCCCGTGAGTTCGCTCGCTGCTTCCTCGCCGAGCGCAACCTCATTCTCAATGTCAGTGCGGTGCTGTGGCGCCGGGCATCGCTGCTGGCGGCGCTGGACCGCTGCGACAGCGATCTGGATTGGTATCGTCTGGCCGGGGATTGGCGCCTGTATCTGGAACTGCTGGCCCGCAGCACCGGCCGGGTGGGTCTGCTGACCGCGCCGCTCAACATGCACCGCCGGCATGCCGGCGGCGTGACGTTCTCGCTGGCGCCCGAGCGGCATATTGAGGAGGTCGCGCGCGTGCATGCGTTGGCCCGTGCCTGCCTCGACCTGTCGCCTGAGACGCTGGGCCGCCAGGACGAGTATCGCCGCTGCCTGGCGCGCGAGCTCGGCGCCGCTCCGCCTGAGCCCGCACCCGCACGGGCAAAGTCCCGCCGCCGCCGCGTCGCCGCCGAATAACCAACGGGATCAACGGACCTTTCGGCCCTCGCGCCGAACGCGCGCCGGGCCCGACGTGCGTCCATGGCAGAGGTTTGGCTTCACGTGCTTTTTCCGTCGCCCCGCCCGCTGGGGTTCTTGCCCACCGCCCCGGGCGCCGGAGCCAGGGCACGCGCCGGCAGCCTGGCAGCAACGATTCCCTCCAGGCGTTCGAGAATCCGCAATCCCACCGCCCGGTTGCCATGCGTGCGCAGTACATCCGCCTGTCCCCGCCCGGCGATGGCCCGGCCGCGGTCGGGATCGTCCAGCACCGGGCGCAGCAGCGCCCAGGCATGCTCGACATCCGGCTCCGCCCAGGACTGGCCCTGCCAGTGCGGGTATTCGTCCGGCTGCAACGGCACCATCCTGTGCTGTACAAGCAACGCGTTGCCATGGGTCATGAAATCCACATTGCCCGACCAGCCGGTGCCCATGACCAGCCGGCCCAGCGCCATCGCCTCCCCCAGCCCGCGCCCGAACCCCTCGGCGCGATGCAGCGACACGAAACAGTCGCAGCATGCCATCAGGCTGCGCACGCCGAGCGTGTCCAGCGGCGTCGCGATCACCTTCACCTGCGGGTCGCAGGCCAGCGTCGCCGCCCACTCCTCGGCGGCGCGCTCGCCGTTCTTCGCCTTCAGCACGAGCTGCACGTCGCGGAACGGGTCGTCGCGGCGGATGTGATCCAGCAGCGCCAGCGCCGCGGCGGGGTTCTTGCGGCTGGAATAGGACGACAGATCGAAGAAGCTCAGGAGCACGAACGCCAATTCGCGAATGCCGAAATAGCGCCGTGGCAGGATCGGGCCGCCCGGCAGTTCCACCGCCTGGCCGATCAGGTGACTGTCGATCCCTGCGGCGCGCAGGCTCGCCTGGATAAAGCGCGACAGCGACCACACTTCGTCGAAGCGGCGGAGATGCCGAACCCAGGGAGCGGGATAGGCCGGCAGTTCCCAGGCCGGCACGACGATGTTGTAGCCGGCCGCGAAGCCGCCGCCGCGCGCCTCGAACGCCTCGATCACCCGGTCCACCTCGTCGCCGTTGATGTGGAACATGCGGATGCCGCCGGGCAGATCGCGGCGCTCAAGCTCGCCGCTCACCTGGACATGCGCCGCGTCGGTCCGCTGGGCATAGCGGAAGATGTCGAACACGCGATGGTGCAGGCACAGCGCGCTGCAGGCCTGCACGTGGCTGCGCATCTGCTCGCCCATGCCGATCGGCGCATAGGGATGGCCAATGATGGTCAGCGGGATTTCGTCGAGCGTCAGCGCCGCCGCCGCATCCAGCACCGCGCCCAGATCCCGCCGGCTCATGACCATGCCTTCGCGGACAGCGCTTCGCGCAGCGCCTCCAGCCAGCGGTGCCCATGCAACGTGTCCGGCTCCAGATGCGCCCCCTCGGCCCATTCGTTCCAGGCGTTGACGAACAACAGTCGCTGGTCACCCATCAGGAACTGGCGGAGTTCCTCGATCTTTTCCTCGGCATAGACGCGGAACGCCTCCGGGGTGGCGCCATCGAAGCTGGTGCCGCGCAACGGCTGGCGCGGCGTGTTGTCCCAGCTCGGGAAGATCGCCGGATAGCGGACATACGGCACCGTGTCGCGGGTCAGGAATGCCGTCACCGTGTCGGGATAATCGTAGCGGTAGCCACTCCATCCGTCCTTGACGATGTCTGCGGCGCTGGAGGCCGGCACGGCCCGACCGTGCGGCGGAAATTCCACGCTGGCGTCGAATCCCAGATCGGTCGGACTCATCATGCGGTCGACCGTCTCCATGCCCTCGACATAGACCAGATGCACGCCGGCAAACCCGGCGGCGGCGAAAGCGGCCCTGCACCTTGCGGCGAATTCCGGCGCGTCGGGCAGCAACAGCGGGCGATAGACCAGAAACAACGGCCGGTCGTTCACCCGGATATAGCGCGGGTCGGCTGCCTGGGCCACCGCGTCGGCAATGATCGCGGCCAGCGTCGCGGTGTCATAGTTCTGTTCCAGCAGGATTTCGCGCGCGCCGCCGTCCCAGTGCCTGGTCCAGTTTTCGTTCGCCCAGCACAGGCACCAGCGGAACGGGATGTCGGGGTTGGCGAGCACCGTCTCGACCGGCTGCGACAAAATCGGGCGGCTACAGAAATTATAGTAATAGACACAGAATCCTTCAATGCCGTAGCGGCGCGCCAGCAACGCCTGTCGGCGCAGCGCATCCGGCAGGCGCAGGTCATAGAAGCCCAGATCGGCGGGCAGATGCGGCTGGTGGTGCCCGGCGTAGCTGGGCCTTGCCTTCACCACGTTGGTCCACTCGGTGAACCCCGCGCCCCACCACAGATCGTTTTCCGGTGTCGGGTGAAACTGCGGCAGGTAAAACGCCAGCACCCGCACGGCGTCCATCCGGCGCAACTGCTCGCCCCAGCGCTCGCTCAGGCGCTGCTGGTTGCGGCTGATGTCGCGCCGCTTGCGGGCGGCTGAGCCGCGATTGGTCGAGACGCTCAGATGGTGCGCCACCACCGCGCCGCTGACATAGCGCACCCGATGACCGGCGGCGATCAGGCGCAGGCACAGATCGGCATCCTCGCAATAGGCCGGACGATACGCCTCGTCGAACAGCGTTTCGCCCACCAGGGCGCGGCGGAGCATCAGTGCCGCCCCCGAGCAGTAGGTCACGTCGCGATCGAAACAATAGCCGCCCTCATCGGGGTCGGCGAACAGCCCGACCATGCCGCTCTCGCCGTTCGGACGCACGAAACACCCGGCCTCCTGCAGCCGACCGTTGGGGTAGATGATTTTCGGCCCAACCGCGGCCAGCGCCGGGTCGGCATCCAGCGCCGCGGCCAGGCGGTCGATGGCGCCCGGCAGCACCTGCGCATCGTTATTGAGCAGCAACACGTAATCACCCCGGCAGTGCCGGAACGCCTCATTGCAGTTGCGCAGGAACCCGACATTGGCGGGCTGGCGCACATGCAGAAGATTCGCCACCCGGCCGAGCAGCGCCATGTCGGGATCGGTGGAGCAGTCGTCCGCCACAACCACCTCGAAGGCGAGCGCCGGTGCGGCCTTGCGGATCGACAGCAGGCACTCCACCGTCATCGCCAGTTCGTTGAACGCCGGCACCAGAATGGACAGGCACGGCGCCCGCACGGGCGCGAATTTCAGGCCGGCAAGGTCTCTTGCCGGCCTGGCGGAAACAGACAGCGCGGGCGCAGCAACCCGCGCCGTGTCCTTGCGCTGTTGTCGGGCGCACTTCAGCAGCGCGCGCATGTCGGCGAAGGCGCGCTGGGTCTCCTCGGCGGTGACCGGACGCGGCTGCCCGACCTGCACCGGCGCGCCCGGCGCGGCGGCGGCGGGGCGGCGCTCGACCGCGCCCTGGCGGCCCTCGCGCCGACCGTAGATCAGATAATGCCGCAGCGGCGGGATGCCCGAATCGGCCACATCGGTGTAGCGCGCCCGGTACAGTGTGCCGTCGAAGGCGGGTCCGGCGGCGCGCCCCTCGGCATCGCCCTGGGTGATGAAATGGCGCAACGCCCGGTATGGCTCGCTCGGCACGTCCGGGTAGCGTCCGGCGTACCAGCCCGGATCGAGCAGCGCGCTCGGCGTGCGCCCCTCCCGCACCCCGTGCTGCAGGAAGTGGCGCAGCAATGCGTTGCCCGGCGCCTTGCCGCCGAGCTGCTCCCGATAGTGCCGCGGATCGAAATACGGGCTCGGGCTGGCCCGGTCATGTTCCAGCAGATCGACCAGCATCTCGACCTGCGGGATCGCCCCCAGCACCTCGGCGTCGGCGGCGAGGATGTAGCGCAGGTCGATCAGCGGATGCGGCGAACGCAACTCGGCGGCGCCGGTGTCGATAAAATGCAGCAACGGGTCGCGTCCCGACGTGGCGATGTCGGGATTGGCGGCCAGGTAGAAGTCAGGGTCGAAATACCAGGACAGCGCCGGACGTTGCGCCGCCGGCAGCTTCAGGTAGCGCAGCACCAGGGAGACATCGGCCCGTCCGCCGCCGAAGGCCCGGCGGAACAGATCCTCGCTCACGAAACCCGAGCAGAGCGACCGATGCGCGCATTTGAGCTCAATCACCGGCGTCGTCATGGACCCCTTCACGCTCCGTCAGCCGCCAGGCCGCAGCGTAGTAGCCCGACCCGCGCCCGGCCGCCTCACGCCGCGCGCGTGGCACCGGATGCAGGAACTCCACCTCCGGCTTGATCTCCCGGCCCGGGATCCGGCCTTTGGCCGCGCCCTGGCACAGACAATGCCTGGTCGCCGCAGGGGTTTCGCCACGCCTCAGCGCCAAGCCCATATGCTTATGATATCTCGTGCAGAAGCCCGCGTCGACGCTCGGCGGCGCGCCGCTCGAGGTGCGCGGGTGCCGGGGCGCCGCATGCACGCCATATCCCATTTTGGTTGCCTTCCGCGATTGCCTCGCCGCTGATGACCCGTCACGGGCGCATGCCGCGGATTGGACAACCAGGGGTTGCCTGGCCACGCCCGCGCTGGCAAGTTAACTCTTGCCGTGAAGGCAACGGAGTTGCGGATGCAAGTGTTGCTTACTGGCGGATGCGGGTTCATCGGCTCCGCGGTCGTTCGCCACATGATACGGTCGACCGGCCACAGCGTGGTCAATGTGGACAAGCTCACCTATGCGGCTTCCGAGGACGCGCTGGAGGACGCGGCGCGCGATCCCAGGCATACGCTGGTCCGCGCCGACATCGCCGACCATGCCGCCATGCGCGAGGTATTCGCCACCTGGCAGCCCGACGCGGTGATGCACCTCGCCGCCGAAACGCATGTCGACCGCTCCATCGACGGCCCCGGCCCCTTCGTGCAGACCAACGTGGTCGGCACCTACACCCTGCTCGACGCCGCCCGCGAGTACTGGGCCGGCCTGCCGGCGGCGCGCAGGGCGGCGTTCCGGTTCCATCACGTTTCCACCGATGAAGTGTTCGGTGCGCTCGGTCCGGCCGATCCGCCCTTCACGGAAACCACGGCGTACGACCCGCGCAGCCCCTATGCCGCCAGCAAGGCCGCCTCCGATCATCTGGTGCGCGCATGGAATCATACGTACGGGTTGCCGACGCTGGTCAGCAACACGGCCAACAACTACGGGCCCTGGCAGTTTCCGGAAAAGCTGATCCCGCTGGTGACGCTGAATGCGATCGAAGGCAAGACGCTGCCGGTCTATGGCGACGGTTCCAACATGCGCGACTGGATTTTTGTCGAGGACCATGCCGAGGCGCTGGTGCGGGTGCTGGAACGCGGCGAGCCGGGCGCCACCTACGCCCTGTCGGCCCGCCAGCCGCGCACTAACCTGCAGGTTGTGCGCGGCATCTGTGCCGCCCTGGACGCCATCCAGCCCGACCCGGCCGGACTGCGCACCCGGTTGATCAGCTTCGTGACCGACCGGCCCGGCCACGATTTCCGCTACGAAATCGATCCGAGCGCCAGCGAGCGCGCCCTGGCATGGCGCGCCGCGCATGATTTCGACCGCGGGCTCGCCCGCACCGTCGATTGGTACCTCGCCAACCGTGCCTGGTGGGAACGTATCCGCGCCGCGCGCTACGGCGGACAGCGACTCGGCCACACGACAAGGAGCGCGGCATGAGCAAGGGCATTCTGCTGGCCGGCGGCTCGGGCACCAGGCTGCATCCGATGACGCTGGCGGCGTCCAAGCAATTGCTGCCCTTGTACGACAAGCCGATGATTTACTATCCGCTGTCGGTGCTGATGCTGGCCGGCATCCGCGATATCCTGGTGATCTCCACCCCGGAAGACCTGCCGCAGTTCCGCCGCCTGCTCGGCGACGGGGCGCGCCTCGGCGTCAGCTTCACCTACGCCGAGCAGCCGCGCCCGGAGGGTCTTGCCCAGGCCTTCCATATCGGCCGCGACTGGATCGACGGCCAGGCCTGCGCGCTGGCGCTGGGCGACAATCTGATCTTCGGCGACCATCTGTCGAAGTTGCTGCAATCCGCCGCCGCCCGACGGCGCGGCGCCACCGTGTTCGCCTATCAGGTGCGCGACCCCGAGCGCTACGGCGTGGTCAGCATGACCGCCGCCGGACAGGCGCTCGACATCGTCGAAAAACCGGCCCAGCCGCGCTCGAACTGGGCGGTGATCGGCCTGTATTTTTACGATTCCCGAGTTCAGCGAACTGGCGGCGCGGGTCAGACCCTCCGGCCGCGGCGAGCTGGAGATCACCGATCTCAACCGCTTCTATCTGGAAGAAGGCTTGCTCACCGTCGAGCGCCTCGGTCGCGGCTGCGCCTGGTTGGATGCCGGCACGCCGGATTCGCTGCTGCAGGCCTCCACCTTCGTGCAGACCATCCAGTCCCGCCAGGGCATGCTGGTCGGCTGCCCGGAGGAAGTGGCCTTCCGCATGGGCTGGATCGACGCCGACCTTCTGCGCCAGCACGCCAGCGCGCTCGGCAAAACCGAACTCGGCCGGGTGCTGGCCGAACTCGCCAACTCCGGGCCGGCCTGAGCGCGCCAATGCAAATCCAACGCCTCGCCATCCCCGATGTCATGCTGATCACCCCGCCGCGCTACGGCGATGCCCGCGGCTTCTTCTCCGAAACCTTCAAAGCCAGCCGCTTCGCCGAGGCCGGCATCACCGAGGCCTTCGTGCAGGACAACCACAGCCTGTCGGCGCAGGCCGGCGTCGTACGCGGCCTGCACTGCCAGGTCGCCCCGAGCGTGCAGGGCAAGCTGGTGCGCGTGGTCAAGGGCGCGATCTGGGACGTGGCCGTCGACATCCGGCATGGCTCGCCGAGCTACGGACGCCACGTCGCCGCCGAGCTCAGCGCCGCCAACTGGTCGCAGATCTGGGTGCCAGGCGGTTTCCTGCATGGGTTCTGCACCCTGCAGCCGGATACCGAGGTTCTCTACAAGGTCACCGCCGGTTACGACCGGGCCGCCGAGCGCGGGGTGATCTGGAACGACCCCGACCTCGCCCTGCCCTGGCCGGTGGCGGCATCCGCAGCCGTGCTGTCCGAGAAGGATGGCAGTCTGCCGCGGCTGGCGGACTGCGACAGCTGGTTCCAGGTCTGACCCGGGGAAGCGGGGGCAGGGGCATGGGCAGGCGATGAGCAAGGCACGGGGACCGGTGCTGGTCACCGGCATCAGTGGCCAGGTCGCAACGGCGCTGGCCGAAGGCGCGGACGGTCTGCCCATCGTCCGGCTCGGCCGTCCCGGCTTTAATTTCGACCGGCCGGACTCGATCCTGCCGGCGCTGCGCGAAGCCGCGCCGTCGCTGGTGGTGAACGCCGCCGCCTACACGGCGGTCGACCGCGCCGAGACCGACGCGGCAGCGGCCCGGCGCGCCAATCGCGACGGGCCGGCGGCGCTGGCCATGTATTGCGCCGGGGCCGCCATCCCGCTGATCCACATCTCCACCGATTACGTGTTCGACGGGCTCAAGGGCGCCCCCTACGCCGAGACCGACCCCACCAACCCGATTGGCGTCTATGGCGCTTCAAAGCTCGACGGCGAGCAGGCGGTGCTGGAAGCCTGCCCGCAGGCCATCATCCTCCGCACCTCCTGGGTCTATGCGGCGACCGGCCGCAACTTCGTGCTGACCATGCTGAACCTGCGCAGCCGCACCGACCGGCTGCGGGTGGTGGCCGACCAGATCGGCTGCCCCACCGCCGCCCCCGATCTGGCCGGTATCATCCTGCAGATCGTCACCCGTCTTCGCGCCAAGGGCTGGGACGACCGGTATGGCGGTCTTTTCCATGCCGCCGGCGCCGGCTGGACCAGTTGGCACGGGTTGGCAGCCGCGGTGTTCGCGGAGGCATCCCGGCACGGCATGACACCGCCGGTGGTGGAGAAGATCGCCACCTCGGACTGGCCGACGCCGGTTCGCCGGCCGCCGGATTCCCGCCTGGATTGCACCCGCCTGGGGGAGGTTTTCGGCCTTCGCCTGCCGCCCTGGCGCGACAGTCTTTCCCGGGTGATCGACCAGGTGTTCCAGCAAAATCAAAGTGCTCCCGCATCGATGGCGGGTCGGTAACCGGCGGCCCGCATGGCGCCGCGCCCCCCCGAGCCTCGTGTCGCGATCCTGTTGGCGACCTATAATGGCGCGCCCTGGCTGCGCGAGCAGCTCGACAGCCTGCTGCGGCAGACGCACGACAACTGGGTGCTCTACTGGCGCGATGACGGCTCCGGGGATGGCACCATCGCCATCCTGCAAGCGTTCGGCCAGCGCGCCGGCCAGGGCCGCTGCGTGCAGGTGGCGGAGCCGCCTGGCCGGCTCGGCGCCACCGGCAACTTCCTCACCCTGCTGCGCTCGACCTGCGGCACGCTCTCCGAGCGCGACATGGTGGCGTTCGCCGACCAGGACGATGTCTGGCTGCCGCAAAAGCTGGAGCGCGGCGTCGCCGCCCTGCGGCGGGCGCCGCGCGACGAGCCGATCGTGTATTGCGCGCGCCAGGTCCTGGTGGACGCCGGACTGCGGCGGCTTGGGGTCTCCGCACCCCTGTCGAGGCCGGCAGGATTCCCGGCATCCCTGACGCAGAACGTCGCCACCGGCTGCACGGTCATGCTGAACCGCCCCGCGTCGCTTCTGCTGGCCGCCAGCCGTCCCTCGACCGGCACGCTGCACGACTGGTGGGCCTATCTGCTGATCACCGCTTCCGGCGGGCGGCTGATCCAGGACGAGGAGCCGGTGGTGTTGTATCGCCAGCACGCCCGGAACCTGGTCGGCGCGCCGGCCTCAATGGCCTGGCGCGCCATCGCCGCGCTGCGGCGCGGTCCGGTGGTGTTCATGACGGTGCTGCGCGAGCACATCGCCGCCCTGCTCGCCCAGCCTGAACTGATCAGCGAGCGCGCCAGGGCCGAACTCGCCACCCTGGACCAGGCGTTGCGCGGTTCCGCCGCGCAACGTTTTGCCGCCCTGCATATGCCGGGACTGCATCGTCAGACCTGGCCGGAAACCCTGCTGTTCCGCTGCTGGTTCCTCATCGGCTGAGCTTGTTCCAGCCGCATGCCGCCAGGGCGGCGCGCATATGCGCCGGCACTGGCGCCACCGCCGCCACCGGCGGCTCGAGCGGCAGAACGATCGCGCGCGCCAGCAGATGTAGCTTGGTGTTCCCGTCGGCCGCCGCCGCGCCACCGTACACCGGATCGCCCAGCACCGGACAGCCCAGCGCGGCGCAATGCGCCCGCACCTGGTGGGTGCGCCCGGTGTGCGGCTGCAGTTCCAGCCAGGCGATTTTTTCCCCGCGCCCGAGCAGCCGCCATGACGTCACCGCCGCCTGGCCACCCGGGCCGGTCAGCATGCGCCAGCCCAACCTGTTGCTGTGCCGGCGCAGCGGGGCATCGACCACCCCGGCCTCGCCCGCCGGCGCGCCGGCCACCACCACCCAATAGGTCTTCTCCGCCCGTCCCTCGGCGAAGGCCGCCTGGGCGTCGTGCAGCGCCGCCCGCCGCAGCGCCACCACCAGGCAGCCGGAGGTGTCGGCATCCAGCCGGTGCGCCAGCCATGGCCCGTTTCGCCGGCGCGAAAGCGAGGCGAAAAAATCCTCCACGCTCGGCCCGCCGCGCGGCCCCGGATGCACCGGCAGGCCGGGTGGCTTGTCGAGCACGACGAAACGCAAATCGCGGAACAGGATCGGGATGTCCATCCCGGAATGCTATGCCACGCCCATGAAACCCGACACGATCTGTGGCGTGAATGCCGTGGCCGCCCTGTTCGCCTGCCGCCCGGACGACGCGCTTCGCCTGTTCTATCTGGCCGAGCGGCGCGAACTGGCCGGACCCTGGTGCGCGATGCTGGCGGCCGCTCGCCGCCCGTACCGGATGGTGCCCGCCGACGAACTGGCCAAGGTGGCGGGCACGCCGCATCACGGCGGCGTGGCGGTGGTGGCCAAGCCGCGCGCGGTCGAGCTGCTCGATCTTGCCGCGCCGCCGCTCCTGCCTTTCCTGCTGGTGCTGGACGGGGTGGGCAACCCGCACAACCTTGGCGCGATCGCCCGCAGCGCGGCTTTCTTCGGCGTGCGCGGGTTGCTTCTTCATGAGGTGCACGGCGCGGCCCTGCTGTCGGACGCGGCCTACCGCACCGCCGAGGGTGGCCTGGAATTTCTGTCCGTCTGGCGCACCCGCGACCTGCCGCGGGCGCTGGCCGGGCTGGCGCGGCAGTACCGCACCGTCGCCGCCACGCTGCAGGGCGAGGCGGTCGCCCCGGCCGCGCTGCCGCGGGATCGCCCGATGGCGCTGGTGCTCGGTGCCGAGGAGCGCGGGATTTCGGCGCATGTCGAGGCGGCGTGCCGCCGCGCCGTGCGCGTCCCCGGTGCAGGGCGGGTGCAGAGCCTGAACGTCGCGCAGGCCGCCGCAGTGTTGCTGCACGCCCTGGTTTAGCCAAGGGTCGCCAACCGATCCCAGCAGCCTAAAGTGGCGGGGTCCAGGGCAGCACCCTGGCCTTCCTCGACTACCTCACGCCCCCGGGCCACCGGTGCCGAAACGCAGCCAGGGCCAGCAGCGCCGCCCGCGGCCGGCGGCCGCGCGGCACCGCCTCTCCAGCCGACCTGGCAGGCTCGCGCCAGGCCCGTGCGGAGGCACCCAGCAGCCGGCAGCGCAGCCACAGTTCGGCGCTTTCCAGTGCCGCCCCGTCCGCCATGGCCGGTTCCAGGCCGCCGGCCCTGACAAGCAGGTCGCGCGCCAGCGCGATGCGCAAGCCGAGCGGTGCCGGCGCCAGAACGTCCGGCCAGGCGGGGCCGATGGCGTTCACCCGCGCACAGGCCGCCAGCGCGGCGGGGCCGAGCAGCACGGTCTGTGGCGCCGCGGCGGCAGCCTGGGCGAGCGCCAGCAGCGCGGTCGCGGACGGCACCTGAGCGGCCGGCTCAAACAGCGCGATGGTGGCGCCCCGTGCGGCGCCCGCGGCGTCCGCGATGCCCTGGGCGACAGCGTCCGGGCCGCCGGCGCGAAGATACACCAGATTGGGCACCAGGGCCGGCAGCAGCGCGGTGGCCGGATCGGCGGTATCGTCGGCGAGCAGGATCTCGGCCTCGATCGCCGCCAACGCGGGTGCGAGCGCCCGCAGCACGCGCAAGGTCGCATGCCCGTCCGGACCGGACGGCAAGACGATGCTGATCGCCGGCCGGGCCGATCGCGGCAGCTCAAGCCGGCCGGCGACGCGGTGAAGCCTGTCGATGGCCATCGCGGCCGCCAACCCGATGGTGTCGTCCGGGGCGCGGGCGCGGGTGGCCAGCAGCGCTGCGAGCCGCCCGATGCCGTCGCGCAGATGGTCTGCCTTGCTCGGTCGGCATCGCCCCGCGCGCAGCGCTTCGAGATCGGTCCACAGCAACTGCACGCGCTCGCCGGCCGCCACAAGCGCCTTGCTCGGCGCGGGCGCCGGGCCGTGCCGCACGGTGCGCCCAAACACCTGTTTGGAGCGCCGCTCGCGCCCGCTGATCATCACCGCGCCATCATCCGGGATCGCGCCCGCCGGCAGACGCAGGCGGAAGCCGTGATTGCCATCGCCGATGCCCTGGGCGACGAGGTCGCGACGGTACATCGCCGACCTGATGGCGCCGACGCGCACGCCGTTGACCAGGATTTCCGCCACGAGCCGCTCCTCGGGCAAATCGCGCGACCACACCCATCCCTCGACGCTGCCATCGGGGTGGAGTTGGAGGTCGCCGGACACATGGGGGTGGGAACCAGGCGGCGTCATCGTGAACCTTCCCGCGGTCGCGGCGGCCCGCGGCCTATCTGCGGCGCTCGCCGGCCAGCAGTTCGGTCTGCCCGATCACCGTCTCAGCACCGGAGGCCTCGGTGACCATGATCGCGATCAGCAGCGCGCTGAGCGCCCGCCGATCGCTGTTATGGCCGGCCGAGCATGGATCGAGCGCGACGCTGCACTGCGCGCGGAGCAGCTTGTCGATGCCGTCAAGGTGATGGGGCACCTCGATGTCGACGCTGAACCGCGCGCCCGGATCGCCCCCGGCCACGGCGACCGCACGGTCATTGAGGAAATAGGTGATGGTGGTGCCAACCGGAAGGTGAGGGCCCAGCACGCAGTCCAGCCTGATCCGGCGCAGCGACGTCCTGGCGGCGAAGCCCAGCGCCATGTTCGGCAGCAACCAGCCATCCTCGTAACAGCCGCCGAGTGCGGTGACGACGCCGTCGCCGCGCCGCGTGGCCGCGCCGACGCCGCCGACCGCGTCGAGGGCGCGACCAAGCCATACCAGTTCGTCGTCCACGGCAAAGGCCTCCGCCGTCAACCTGACTTTGAGCAGTTCGCTGCGCTCGATGCGGCCCTGCTCGTCGAGGAACGGTTCGGTTGGCTCGTCCAATGACAGGGTCGCATCGGGATAATGGTGCTCGAACATGGCGACATTGGCGAAGCCGAGGTCGGCGAATGACTTCAGGGGTGTAGTGCTGGCCGACCTCGCCGATGTAGCGCCCGCAGATGACCGCGGTGGTAAGGCGGCTCAGTCCCAGCGTGTTGAAGGCGATCGCCTTGGCGATATCCTGGTTGGTGGGCATCGGCGGCCAGCCCATGCGCGCGTACCACGCTGCGATCTTGCCCAGCGGGCGGTCGCGGTAATCGCAGCCATCCAGGATGTCCATGTAAGCGCGGGTGTAGACCTCACGTTGCAGCCAGGCGGAGCGGGTGAGTGCGAAGGCCCAGTTGTGATGCATTCTGCCGAGCCGGTTGCGGCAATCGAATTGCTCGGCCGCACTCAACGTGCCGTCGTAGCCATAGGCCGAGAACATGCCGATCCGCGGCTGGCGGACGGCGATGTCGTTGATATCAGAGAGGATATTGAAATAATTCTTGGAGACGATCATGTCGTCTTCCATGAAGATGGCAACCGGATACTCCATCTTTCGGAACGCCCATTCCTCGGCGCGATAAATGTTGCGGGCAATCCCCAGGTTGGTCTCGGCGTCGAACATCACGCCGCCTGGCACGATTGTCCGGAAGGCCCGTTTGGACGCGTCTATATCCGCGTCGGCCGCCTTGCGTTGCCTGGAGAACCGATTGATCGCCCCATCCTGGAACAGCAGCACCGGCCCGCGCATGCCGGCGTGATCGGCCGCCGCGACCAGGGCGGACAGGGTTTGGGTGAGATAGGCGGGCCGATTGAACGACACGACGCAAATGGGCGCTTCCCGGAAGCTCATGCGCCCTCAGGCCGGCGACGGGGAGGCCGGGCTTGCTCCGGCGATGGTCATCGGTGCGGCGGCGAGGGGCGGATCAACATGCGGATCGGGGCAAGGCTTGGGGTCTCCAACGTGCAGGCGACCGGCGCGAACTTTCCGCGTCGCGTAACCGCCCACACGGGCCAAACACCCATATCACGGTCCCGAGCGTGTCCCGAAAAATCATCCCGGGCGTACAGGGAGTCTTTGTTGCGCGCGTCCAATTTTGGCGTCGTTTTGTCGGAATTCAGGCGCGCCGCCCGTCGCCCGCTGGGTGCGCCGGGTCATGCGGTATTGTTGCGCGATGCGATCGCCGGTTTCCGGACCGCTGCCGACCGCACCTGCGGCAGGGCCCGGCGCAGGACAGCGCGTCGCTCGAGGCGCACGACGTGATCCGGGTTGCAATCACATGCTCGTGAAAAGGGCCGGGCTGTGCTGTCAGCGCTGTTCCAGCAGCAGCGACCGGAAGCAAAACCCCATCTCCCGTCCGTCTTCCCCTTCGCCGATGTCAACCGGCCGGACGCTGTTGGGCAGGTGAAATACCACTTTCAGTACCGACCAGCCGTTGCGCGGGAACCACCACTCCTGTTCAATATTAATTCGCAACGAATATTCCGCCCGCCTGGACAGGCGCCAGAAGGCGGCACGGTGGCCGTTGAGATAGACCGTCATCTCCTGCGACGGCTGCGACCGGGTAACGAACGGCTCACCTTCGACGATCAACGCGGCGGCACCGATGTCGCCCTTGGCGCCGAGCACAAGCGTCGGGTCCACTCCTTCGTTCCAATTGTGCCCGTATTCCGGATAGGCGTAGCCGCTGGCCAGACCTTGCGTGCGAATGTCAGCGAGACCGAACAGGCGCATGACTCCGGGCTCGCATTCCAGCGCCGCTTCGGGTGCGCTCGTTGGGTTCGTCACGGACATCATTGCGGCACCTCGGTTGTCGAAACGGAAATAACGCACCGGCTGAAGCCCCATCAATCGGACTCCAACAGCCTGCCGTCGCGCATACAGGCCGGTCTCGCGGCCGACGCGCTGCATCAGCCTTCGCCGCGCCGTACCACGGTTAAATATGTTCCAAAATCTGTTCCTCTCTGTTTCTTTTCTTTTTCTGTGTGCCTCCCCTGCGCTGGTGGCGCGATGCATGTTATCACGGCAACATCACGTTAAAATTATATCGGGATTGGCTGGCCACGCCAAGCGGAGCCACGGTTTGCAGGAGACATTTCATGCCTCGTCCATCAAGCTTTCCGGCGGCCCGGTACACTATCGCGCCGGTGCGGGTTGCGGGTTACAACCTCGGCGACGCCGCTTCCCTGCCCATCCGGGTAGGTTGCGGCCTGTGCCGTTCAGCAGACTGACGACGTTGTCGGCGGCGTGATGCTGGCTCCGGCCGCAACACCGACAACGCGACAAGGCATGACCGGCGCGAGGATGGCGCGATGAACGACATTTCCCCGGGCGAGGGCGGCGCGCCGCGAATGGATGCCGGCGCGGCAGAGCAACTCGCTACCCTGCACCGTGCCCGCTTCCTGCGCCCGCTCTGCATCGGCCGGAGCGTGCTCATTCATGCCGGGACCGCAGGCAGGGACGACGGGGCGGCAGGGCTGCTGGAAGCTGCGGCCGCCACCGTTCTGCAGGCGCCGGTGCCGAAGGGCGGCGCCGATCTGGTGCTGCTGCTGGATGCGCGCGCAGCGGCCGATTTGCATGCTGCCCTGCCGCACCTGCTGGGCGCCATTCGTCAGGGCGGGGTGCTGGCGCTGACCTGCCGGACGCTGCCCGACGCGGCCGGCCAGTCCGAACTGGAGGCCGCGCTGGCGAAGGCCTTGCGCCAGGTCGTACGCTACCGGCAACGTCCGCTGATCGGTACTGTTCTCACCGACACACGCTGCGAAGGCAGCCGGGTCGTGGCGCTGACCGATCCGCCGGCGACGACGCCCGATGTGACGGTGCTGCTGGCTTCCAACGGCATGTTGCCCGATCTGGCTTGCGGCGTGTTCGAGGGGCCGGCCGATAGCGTGACCGCCTGGGCCGCCGTCGGCCGCCACGCCGAGAGTTCGAGCGGCGCCGTCCCGCCGCTCGGCAGTATCGCCAACCCGCTGGAACTGCCTGAGGAAAGCCTGCACCACGAGGATGTGCATGATCTGCGCCGCCGCGCCGTGGCGCTGGTCGAGCGCCTGGTCGCGCGCGACGAGCACATGCTTGATCTGGCTGCCGAGGCCGAGCTTCTCCGCCGCCGGCTGGATGAGCCGGCCGCGACCGGTGGCGGCGGATTTTTCGAGGTGCCGCGCACCAGCCATGGCTGGCCGCTGGCCGCCAATCCCGACATGCCGCCGGACGCGCTGGAATTCTACGATCACCGGGTCGATGACGCCGCCATCCTTGAGGCGCGCGCGGGCGATCGGTTTCTCAGGCGCTTCGGCCTGACCGGCGACCAGCCCGGCTTTGATGCCGCCATCGCCGCCCTGAACGATAGACCGAAACGGTTGCAGCTATGCGGCCCGGACGGCGCCGGCCCCGATGTTTCCATCATCGTTCCCGTCTATGGTCAGCTCGGCTACACGCTGAACTGCCTGGATAGCCTGTTCGCCCATGCCGCGCGCTGGACCGCGGAGATCATCGTTATCGACGACGTCTCGCCCGATTGCAGCGGCGAGAAGCTGCCTTCGGTGGCTGGCATCCGCACCCACCGCCAGACGGTGAACGGTGGGTTCATCACCAGCTGCAACACCGCGGCCGCGATGGCGCGCGGCCGCTTCCTGGTCCTGCTCAACAATGACACCCGCGTCGTCGCAGGCTGGCTCGATGAGCTGATCGGCGGCTTCGCGCTGTTCCCCCGGGCAGGGCTGATCGGCTCCAAGCTGCTGTATCCGGACGGCTCGCTGCAGGAGGCCGGCGGCATCGTCTGGCGCGACGGCTCGGCCTGGAACTATGGGCGCAACGACGATCCGAACCGGCCGCAATACTGCCATGCCCGCGAGGTGGACTATGCCTCCGGCGCATCGGTCGCGGTGCCGGCGGCACTGTGGAACGCGTTTGCAGGGTTCGACAGTCATTACGCCCCCGCTTATAATGAGGACTCCGATCTGTGCTTTCGCCTGCGTCAGGCCGGTCACGAGATCTGGTTTCAGCCGCAGTCGCGGGTGATCCATTACGAAGGACGGACATCCGGCACCGATACACGGGCCGGGGTGAAGACTTACCAGCTGGTCAACGCAAAGAAGTTCCTGCTCCGCTGGCGCGACGCACTCGCCGGGCACCGGCGGAACGGCGAGGCGCCGTATTTCGAGCGTGAGCGCCGGGTGCAGCGGCGCGCCCTGGTCGTGGACGCGACCGCCCCGACGCCGGACCAGGACGCCGGCTCGGTGACCACGGTGCTGAACCTGCGGCTGCTGCAACAGCTCGGCTACAAGGTGCACTTCGTGCCGCAGGACAACTTTCTCTTCCAGCCGAAATACATCACCAACCTGCAGCGCGAGGGGATCGAATGCGCCTACGTGCCGTATGACACGACCTTCAACTCATACATCCGCCTCTACGGGCATCTTTTCGATATCGTTCTGGTATTCCGCGTCGTCGTCGTCGAAAAGACCATCGACGCGCTGCGCCGCTACGCGCCGCAGGCACCGATCCTGTTCAACAACATGGATCTGCACTTTCTGCGCATGCAGCGCGCGGCGGAGCTGACCGGCGACGCGGCGGCGCTGCAGGCCGCGTGGTCGATGAAGCGGCGCGAGATCGACGTGATCGGCAAGGTCGACTGCACCATCACACCCTCGACCTATGAGAAGCGTGTGCTGGCAGACATCGCGCCGGCCGCACCCGTGTTGGTGCTGCCGTTCATGATCGATTTCGAGGGCACCTCGGTCGGCTTCGCGCCGCGGCGCGACATCTGTTTCCTCGGCGGCTACCGCCACAGTCCCAATGTCGATGCGGTGCAGTTCTTCACCCGCGAGGTGTTCCCGCTGATCAAGGCGGAGGAGCCGGGCATCCGCTTCATCATTGCCGGCGCGCACCCTGGCGAGGAGGTCACGGCCCTGGCGGCGGACGACGTCATCGTCACGGGAATGGTGCCGGAGCTGCGTGACGTGTTCGATGCCACCCGTGTCTTCGTCTGCCCGTTGCGGGCCGGTGCCGGCGTGAAGGGCAAGCTATCCGCGGCGATGTCGTACGGTCTGCCGGTGGTGACGACCTCGATCGGCGCCGAAGGCATGGACATGCTGGACGGCGAGCAGATGCTGCTGGCCGACGAGCCGGCAGCGATCGCGTCCGCCTGCTTGCGGGTCTATCGTGATGAGGCGCTGTGGCAGCGCCTGTCGGCGGCCGGGCAGGCGCTGGTGCGGGAGAAGCATTCGCTCGCCGCGGGCCGGCGAGTGCTGGAGGCGGCAATCGAGACCGGCCTGCGCCACCATCTCGGCTTGGACACCGCATGAAAACATAAGGCTTTGAGGCCCTTACTTCCGTTGGAGCGGGCGGAGGAAAAGCCCCGTTCGGTCGTTCCTTACCCACCAGCCGCCGGGCTGGCGGTGCCAATGCGCCGGATTGTCTCGCTGGTGCTGTGCCCTTGCTCCAGATCGATCAGTACCACTCGTCCGCCATGCGCCTGAACGATATCGGCGCCGACCACCTGGTCCAGCCGGTAGTCCGCGCCCTTGAACAGCAGGTCGGGCTGGATGGCGCGGATCAGTCGCTCGGGCGTGTCCTCCTCGAAAACCACCACCAGATCGGCCGAGGCCATCGAGGCCATGACGGTGGCGCGCGCCGTCTCGCTCTGCACCGGCCGCGTCGGGCCCTTGAGGCGGCGGACGGAGGCGTCGCTGTTCAGCGCCACCACCAGCCGGTCGCAGGCGGCGCGGGCACGGGCGAGCAGGCGGACATGGCCGGGATGGATCAAGTCGAAGCAGCCATTGGTGAAGCCGACGCGCAATCCATGCCGCCGCCACGATCCGATGCGGGAGAGCGCGCCTTCCAGGTCGGCGATCTTGCCGTCGATCGCGGCCAGCTCGCGCTGGTGCACGGCCTCGGCGAGTTCGGCGTGGCCGACCGTGGCGGTGCCGGGTTTGCCGACCGAAATTCCGGCGGCGATATTGGCCATCAGGGCGGCTTCGGCCAACGGTGCGCCGCAGGCCAGCATGATGGCGAGGGTCGCGCTGACCGTGTCGCCGGCGCCGGACACGTCGGCAACCTCGCGCGCCCGTGTGGGCAGGTGCAGCGGCGCCCGGTGCGGGCGCACCAGGGTCAGCCCCTTTTCGGATCGCTTGACCAGCACGGCGTCGGCCGCGGCCTGGACAACCGCCTGGGCGCCGGCCTCCGCGGCCTCGTCGTCGGAGCCGACCGGCAGGCCGGTGGCGCGCGCCAGCTCGGCCGCATTCGGCGTCAGCACGCCGGCATGGGTGTAGGCGGACAGGTCGGTGCGTTTGGGATCGACCACCACCATCAGCCCGGTGCCGCGGGCGAGCCCGATTGCCTGCGCCAGCACGTTGTCGGTCAGCAGACCCTTGGCGTAGTCGGAGATCACCACGACCTCGGCGGTGGCGATGGCGGCGGCGAAAGCGTCCAGCACCTGCCGCTCGATATCCGACCTCGCGGGCAGGGTGACTTCCTCATCCAGCCGCAGCAACTGGTGGCTGCCGCTCATGAAGCGGGTTTTCACCGTGGTCGGCCGGTCCGCGGCTAGCACCAGCCGGGCGGTGATCCCGGCCGAGCCGTGCAGGATCTGCCCGACCTCGTCACCGGCGGCATCGGCGCCGACCATGCCCACCAGCACCGCCCGCGCCCCCAGGGCCGCCACGTTCTGTGCCACGTTGCCGGCGCCACCCAGCACCCGGCGTCGCCGTTCGGCCCTCAGCACCGGAATCGGCGCCTCCGGCGAGATGCGGCGCACCTCGCCCAGCACGTAGCGGTCCAACATGATGTCGCCCAGCACCAGCACGGTGCGACCGGCGAAGCGGGGCAGGTAGGCGGCGAGTGCGCTGTCGGGGGCGCCGGTCATGCTGGAATGGGGCACGCAGGGGTCCCGGTCGGTGACTTCGAGAGATATATAAGAAATAATCCGGTCATGCCTAGAAGCTGCTGGCCGGGGCGCTGCGGGGGCGAACAGGGCGGCTTCGATGACGTATGTGAACGTTCCGGCCCGCGCCACTTGACGCAGATCAAGGTAGCCGGCCGGCCGGCGGACCATCCTTCATCCATGGACATCACAGCGATCATCGAGAAATACGACGCGCGCGTGCCGCGCTACACCAGCTACCCCACGGCGCCGCATTTCTCGCCGGCGGTGGATGCGGGGATTTATGGCGGCTGGCTGGCCGCCTTGCCGGACGACGCGGTGCTGTCGCTCTATCTGCACGTGCCGTTCTGCGCCCAGCTGTGCTGGTACTGCGGCTGCCATACCACCGCGGTGAACAAGCCCGAGCCGGTGGAATCCTACGCCGACACGGTGCTGACGGAGATCGACCTGGTGGCCGCGGCGATCGGGCGTAAGCTGCGGGTGAAGCATGTCCATTGGGGCGGCGGCACGCCGACGCTGATGCCGTCGAAGCGGCTGGCGGAGATCATGGACCGGCTGCGCGCCCGCTTCGCCTTCCAGCCCGACACCGAGATCGCTGTCGAGATCGACCCGCGCACGGCGAACGAAGACGTGCTTGACGGCCTGGTCGCCATGGGCTGCAACCGGGCCAGCCTGGGGGTGCAGGATTTCGACCCGCGGGTGCAGGAGGCGGTCAACCGGGTCCAGTCCTGGGAGCTGACGCGCGGCGTTGCCGACGCGCTGCGTGCCCGCGGCATCCGCTCGATCAATGTCGATCTGATGTACGGGCTGCCGCACCAGACCGCCGCCGGCACGGTGGAAACGGTGGCCCGCGCGCTCGACCTCGGGCCTGACCGGATCGCCGTGTTCGGCTATGCCCATGTGCCCTGGATGAAGAAGCAGCAGCTTCTGCTGCCCGAGGACGCGCTGCCCGGCCAGATGGAGCGCTGGGCGCAGTTGCAGGTGACCGAGCGGGAGATCACCGCGCGCGGCTATCGGGCGATCGGCCTCGACCACTACGCAAAGCCTGATGACAACCTGTCCACGGCACTCGACGCGGAGTCGCTGCGGCGCAATTTCCAGGGCTACACCACCGACCAGGCGCCGGTGTTGCTCGGCTTCGGCGCCTCGTCGATCGGCTCGCTGCCCGAGGGCTACGTGCAGAACGCCGCGGCGCTGCCGGAATGGCGCGACAAGGTGCGCGCCGGCCAGTTGCCGACCAAGCGCGGCATTGCGCTGAACGCCGACGACCGGCTGCGCCGGGACGTAATTGAGCAATTGATGTGCCAGGGGCGGGTCAATCTCGCCCGCATCGCCGAGCGGCACGGTGCTGACCCGGAGACGCTGCGCGCCGCCGAGCCGCGCCTGCAGGCTATGGCGGATGACGGCGTGGTGGAATGGGACGGCAGCACGGTTTCCATCCGTCCGGAGGCGCGGCCGTTCGTGCGCACCGTGGCGGCGGTGTTCGACACTTATCTCAAGCCCGATCAGGCCAAGCACGCGCGCGTGGTCTAGGCATGCTGGAAGCGGGTCTGGCCGGGGACGTCCTGGACATCTCTGCCTTGCGGCGGGCGGGGCTGCAGCGCGATCCGTTCGACCATGTCGTTGTCCCGGCGTTTGTGCCGGCTGCCGCGGCGCAAGCCATCCGCGCCTGTTTCCCGGTGGCCGACCATGGCGGGGTGGAGCCGGCGCGCAGCCGCGGCTCCGGCGATGCGCTGGACCGGCTGCTGGCGGCGCTGCGCGAGACGCGCACGAGCGTGGCGTTCTCCGAAGTGTTCGGCTTCGAACTGGCGCCGGAGACACTGATGATCCACCTGCGCAGCCGCTGCCGCCAACAGGACGGGCGCATCCACACCGACAGCCGCGACAAGGTGGTCACCGGCCTGATCTATTTCAACGAAACCTGGCCGCACGCGGGTGGACGCCTTCGCCTGCTGCGCAGCGCCGACGACCTCGAAAACATGGCGGCGGAGGTGGTGCCGCTGGACGGCACCCTGGTGGTGTTTCGCCGCAGCGACACCTCGTTTCACGGTCATTATCCGCACACCGGTGTGCGCCGCTGCGTCATGTTCAACTGGATGGAGGATGCCGCCGCCGCCCGTCGCGAGACGCGGCGGCATGCCGTCTCGGCGGTGTTCAAGCGGCTGATCGGGGCGTCGTGAGCGGCGCGGGGGCTGATTGCACGGCCTCTCTGGGCCGTGCGCTGGGCGAGGCAGTGCAAAGCGAGCGCCCGTTCCGGCACTGGACGCTGCAGTCGGTACTGCCGTCGGAAACTTGTCAGGCGGTACTGGAGCTGCCCTTCGCCATTCCCGACATGGACAGCATCGCCGGGCGGCGCGAGAGCATCAATGCGCAGCGGAGCTTCTTTTCGGCGGAAAACCGTGCCCGGTTTGCGGTCTGCGACGCGGTGGCGCAGGCGTTCCAGGCGCCGCAGACGGTGACGCTGCTGGCGCAACGCTGCGGCATCGATCTGCGAGGCGCTTTTCTGCGCATCGAGTACGCGCTGGACACGAATGGGTTCTGGCTGGAGCCGCATACCGATATCGGCGCCAAGCTGTTCACCATGCTGGTCTATCTGTCGACGCACGCGGATGCGGCAGAATGGGGCACTGACCTGCTTTGGCCGGACGGGACGCTGGCCGGCCGCAGTTCGGGTGCCTTCAACACCGGGCTGATCTTTCTCCCCGGCGCCGACACCTGGCATGGATTTGCGCCGCGTCCGATGGCCGGCGTGCGGCGCTCGCTGATCGTAAATTACGTTACCCCGGCGTGGCGGTCGCGCGGTGAGTTGGCATTCCCGGCGCAGCCGGCAGCCTGAGGAAAATGGGTCCAGGGGGTAAAGCCCTCCTGGCGGGGTCCGGGGCAGCGCCCGGGTTCCTTACTGTCCAGCCCCGCAAGCCTTCCGCGGCGGCGAAGAGTCCTCGATCGGCTTCCACAACGTCGCCCCCTCGGGCCGGTGCCCGGCGGCGTAGAGCCCCGAGGCCGCCAGCGAGGCCTGTTCCAGCACCATTGTCCGGATGGCCGAGCAGCCCAGCCGTTCGGCGAGTGCCTCCAGGTCGCTCACCAGGGCGGACATGACCGACTGCGGGTCCAGCACATCCACGGCGACCATATGCTCGGCGATCAGGATGGGGCCATGCGCGAGATCGTGTTCACGACGGTACAGGAACAATCCGCAGGGCAGCGGGCGCGGGCCACGCAGCACCACCCGTATCCCTCCGTGTTCAGCGCGCTTCGGATTGGCCAAACGCTTGGCGATGCGCGTCCAGCCCTTGAGGTCAAGCGTAGGGACCAGTTCCCGCACCAGCGGATACACAATGTGTACCTGGTCCGGCGACAGGTTTTTGCAGGTGAAGCCCGACATGCTCGTCGTTGTGTCGCTCACGATTGCAGTGTGCCTTGCCCGGGGACGATTCTGCCTTGATCTGCATCAAGGCAGGCCATGGCCGCCCTGCGTAAAAACGGTTCACGCTCGGGGAAGCCTCGGCTAAGGTCACACAACTGCCGCCGTCTGCTGGCAGGATCTGTGTGGATTGCCGATGACGCACCTCCGTGTTCGTCCGCTGGTCGTCGAGTCCGTTCGGCCGTCGGAGCCTTGTGCCGCCTGCGAGGCACGCCCGTTCAGCGTGTGCAACGCCATCGATCAGCGCGATATCGAGCGTCTCGCGACGCTGGCCGTTAGCCTGACTATCGACGCCGGCCGCACGTTCATCGAAGAAGGTGATCCGGCCGAGCATTTTTTCAATGTCACCCACGGCACCGCGAAGCTGTTCAAACTGCTGCCGGACGGGCGGCGGCAGATCACCGGCTTCGCCCCGATGGGCACCTTCCTCGGTCTTGCGGTGTCGTCCACTTACGCCTTCGGCGCCGAGGCGGTCGAGCCGATGCGCATCTGCCGGTTCTCGCGCTCCAAGTTGCGGACCCTGCTGGATGACTTCCCGGCGATGGAGAAACGCCTGCTGGAAGTGGCATCGAACGAGCTGGTCGCCGCCCAGGAGCAGATGCTGCTGCTCGGCCGCAAGACCGCGCGTGAGCGGCTGGCCTCGTTCCTGGTGACCCGTGCCGCCTGCGTTTCCAACGGCGCCACCCCCTGCGGCCACCGCACCGCCGAGAAAGTTACGCTACCGATGACGCGCAGCGACATTGCCGACTACCTCGGCCTGACCATCGAGACGGTCAGCCGCACCCTCACCCGGTTCAAGAGCGAGCGGCTGATTGATATCCCGAGCGCCTCGGAAATCGTCGTCCGCGACCATGGTGCGCTGGAGAAGTCTCGCCACCGGGCTGCATTGAGCCGGCGTTCGCCCGGATGCCGGATTTTGCGCTGGAGTCGGCTGCCTTCGGTCGCGTCGCCGGCATCGACGAGGTGGGGCGCGGGCCGCTGGCCGGTCCTGTGGTTGCCGCTGCCGTGGTGCTGCCGCGCCGCATTCCGCCGGCGCTGGCGGCGCTGCTTGACGATTCCAAGAAGCTGACGCCGCGCCAACGCGAGGCCGCTTTCTCCGCTCTCAGCGCCGCGCGCACGGCCGGGCTGGTGGAGATCGGCCTCGGCGCCGCCTCGGTGACCGAAATTACCCGCATCAACATCCTGCAGGCCTCGCTGCTGGCCATGCGCCGGGCGGTGGCCCGGTTGCCGGCGCTGCCTGATCTGGCTTTGGTGGATGGCAACCGGTCGCCCGATTTGCCCTGCATGGTGCGTTGCGTCGTCGGCGGTGACGGGCTGAGCCTGTCGATTGCCGCGGCGTCCATCGTCGCCAAAGTGGTGCGGGATCGGGGGATGGCGCGGCTGTCGCTGCGCTATCCGGGGTATGACTGGCAGCGGAACGCCGGGTATGGGACAGCGGCGCATCGGCGGGCGCTGCTGGTGCTGGGGCCGACATGTCATCATCGGCCGAGTTTTGGGCAAACGACGCAAGGCCAGGGCGTTGCCCTGGATCCGCCCGGCCTGGAGCGCGCCTTCACGCGACGGATCAGGAGACGCCTTGATCCCGCGACCTGAGCCCAACATTCGGCCGCGTCGAGCAGGCTGCCGCATGCCGGCGACATGCGCCATCTCGACGGTCGTGCTACGAGCGACGGGAAACGGGTGCGGTGCGTAACCTGAGCACGGAGACGAGCTTGCATGGCCATCGCCGCTGCTCGGACGACCGGATGAGCGTCTGAAGGAGGCGACGATGGAAAGTGACGGCAGCACATTCATGGTCGATGCAGTGACCAAGTTTTACAACACTGTGCGCGTTTCCGGCTGGTTCCACCGGCCGGGCGACATGTTGAGCAACGTCGAACTCCTCGACGACGGGGTGCTGGCCAGCGTTTCCCAGGTTGGCCTGGCACATTTTGGCGTGGGCTCGCTCGGGCCCGACAAGGGCTTTTCGCTGCAGGCGTTGCGCAGCCGTGACACCGGCGGACCCGCCGGGCTGTTGCGCTTCCAGACCAAGGGAGGATGGTGCGGCGAGGCCCCGCTGGCGGCGCTAGGCGAAGAGCGCGGTGACGGGGCGGCAACGGGAGGGATGCTGCACCGTTTCATCAGCGCGGTAGAGGCGATTCCCAATGCGCGACTGTTGGATATCGGAGGGCGGGCGCGCAGCGGCCTCGATCGGCGGCGGCAGTTCGCTATTGGCGGCTACGTCGTCCTGGACATCCTGCCCGGCAGCAACGTGGATGTGGTGGGTGACGCACACGTTTTGGCGGGATTGTTCCCACCGGAGTCGTTTGACGCGATCCTGTCGGTGAGCGTTTTCGAACACCTCCTGATGCCATGGGTCGTCGTGACGCAAATGAACACGGTGCTGAAGCCTGGAGGCTTGGCCCTGGTGTTCACCCACCAGACGCTGGGAATGCACGACCTACCCTGGGATTTCTGGCGTTTCTCCGATACGGCCTGGGACGGGCTGTTCAACGCGCACACCGGCTTCGAGATCGTTGAGCGGGCGATGGACCGCGCGCAGCACATCATTCCGATGGTCTGGCGGCAGGACAAGGAAGGCGCGGAACGTGCTGCCGGGTTCGAGGGATCGGCCGTGCTGGTGCGCAAGACCGGGCCTTGCCGGCTGACTTGGCCGCTGCGGCCGGCCGACATCACGGCGACGATGTATCCTGCGGGCGAGACGCCGGCACCATGAACGGAAAACGCCCGCCGCAATGCGGCGGGCGTCTGGCCGAGGGCCGGGCGGGTGGACTTAGGTGAAGTTGGATTTGGTAACGTTGGCGTTGATGAAGTTGATCGTGCTGCCATCGGAAAGGGTGGCCTGGGTGCCGGTCTGGCCGAAGGGGCTGCCAGATGCAGACGCATAGTATGTCAGGCCCGTCACCGAAACAGCGGCTCCCTCGGCGCTGGAGCTGAGGCTGAGCGAGAACACGTCGGATCCGGGCAGGAAGTCGCCGATGTTGTCCACGCCGCCCGCGACGGCCTGGTAATAAACGTTGCCGGTGTAAGGCCCGCCGGTGTTCAGCCCGTGCTGGCCATAGGCGAGCGTCGTGTCCGACCCGAAGCCGATCGTGTTGTTGCCGGTGAGCGAGCCCCAGATCGTGTCGTTGCCTGGGCCGTTGCCACTGATGAAGTCGTTGCCGCCGCCGGTGGTGTTCGCTCCGATCAGGAACTCGTTGCCTTGACCGCCGATCAGCGTGTTGTCGGAGGCGAACGAGCCCAGTGTGTCGTTGTTGCCGCCGCCGATCAGCGTGGTCACGCCCGACAACGTGCTGCTCAGCAACAGGTTATCGCCGGCCGTGCCGCCCTGGTAGTAGCCGATGCCGCCGAACACGGTCGCCGAGCCGGTGAAGTCCGGGGCGGTGATGGTTTTGCCGCCGAAGCTCGCGGTGCCGCCGAACAGGGTCGCACTGCCGGTGCTGCCGGGAATGATCAGGATGTTGCCCGCCCCCGGCTCGATGAAGGCGTTGGCCTGGTTGATGAGCCAGAGGTTGGAGCCGGCGGCGCCGCTGACGGTCACCGGCACGGTGGAAGCGCCGGTGAGGGCCAGCAGTTCCGTTCCGCTCTCCGCGGTGACCGAGATTTGGCCGCCGACCTCAATGTTGGTGGACGAATTCTGGTACAGGTTGACGGTTGTCGCGCCCAGATGGGCATCGATGACGGCGCCACCGATGCCGAAAGTGTCGCTGCCCTGGATGTCGAAGGTGCCGCTGGCAGTCGCGTTTCCCTCGGCGAGGTAGCCGGAGCCGCCTTCGATGAGAATTTTTGCGTAGGAGTTATTGTAGAAGACCAGGTCGGCGCCGCCGACGGCCGCGATTGTCGGATCGGTCAGTCCGACCGCCGCAACAACGACGCCATCGCCGCTGATAATTCCGGCCTCGAAGTTGGCTGGCAACACGAGTTCATAGAGTTGGCTGCCGCTACCGGTATTTTGGATGATGAAACCCACGCCCTGGGAGGTGTTGTCCCCGCTCCCGATCGTGATGGGCCCGCCCGTTGCGTTTTGCGACACCGGCACGATACTGACCGCGCCGGAGGCGATCTCTGCGGAGATTGCGCCGAGAACACTCTGCGCCAACTGGGCGTTTGCCGACGAGGTAACCGAGATCGTTATCGGGGCGCCATTGTCGGGCCCAGCCACCGTGACAGTTCCAGACATATACGGACTCTCCGGACCGGGATTTGTAAAAACGTATTAGCAACCAACCGCTATTGCAACGGCGTTGGCGAGGCCGTAACGACCGTCGCCGATTTTGGTTGGGTCTTGTCCCCAATTACCGTTGGCCAGCAAGGTATTACGACAGCGGCGCGTGATGAGGCGAGAAACCTAACGCCCGCGGAACGGGGGGTCGTTGCGATTTGCATCACTCACGTATCCGGGGCGGTTGGATCAGGCATGCGCAAATCTATAGTGCAGCGCGGAAACCAAGGGCAAGAGCTAAGTTGCGACCGCAAGGGAAAAATCTTGTGTTTTGGCAATACGGTACGGTGACAGACCGGGGAACTGCCCACGCGCGGGGATTGGCTTCGGTGGGTGAGCGCGTGTGTGACGAGAAATCAGCAATGAACCACATGCGAGACGGTATCGATAATTTTCGACGTTTGCGTGTCGAAATCGGGTTTCGCGGATCGGTCTTGCTGGCTGCGAATTGTTTCGGAGCCGCCATCGGCGGAAATACCTCGAGGACGACCTGGATTGGGTACCAGCGCCACAAGTGCCGGAGGCGGTAGGATCACGTGAATACACCGTAAAATATACGTTTGCATAAAAGGAACTGCTTGGGAAAAAGCGGTTGCGCCAACATTGTCACGCTGAATGACTTATTATGGCTATTCCGAGTTCGAACTTTCGGCATCCGGGAGATATGCGGTCTGATGTCGCATCGGCATCGACGTATCCATCATCGCATTCTGTTGCCTAGACCGGAATGATGCCGGAAACCCGGGTGACGACGGCGCACGTCCCGGTCATCACCTCGCGTGGCGCGTGTGCCCTGCGGTGTTCACGGACCCGTGTGGGTCGGTAAAGGTTCCGGCAACGTGCCGATCTGGCCGGCGTTTCAGGACAAATAATCTGTCGTCAATATCACGTTAATACTGCGGTGGGGACACCAATTTCTTGTCTCTCGGGCAGCATCAGGCCGCTGTAGAAACCTGACCTTCGAGGCAACCGATACTCGCGAACACAACCAAATCCAGGCCCTGCGGCGTCAAGATAAACCCTGATCGGTGCGCACCGTTTCACCCGGAGGCGGTTCTCCGCCGAGTCGCGCCAGCCTGACGGCGGTGCGGACCAGCAGCGCCCGGTCATCCGGCGCACAGTCGCGGTAGGCGCGCAGCAGCGCCATCTCGTCGCCGCGCAGCGGCAGCGGAGCGGCACCGGCGTCCTGCTCGCCGCTGAGCAGATGCGCGGCATTGGTGCCAAGGACACTGGCAATCCGCGCGAGGTTGCCGCCGACCTGGCCGGCGCGACCGGTTTCCCACTGTGCGACCGCGCTGCGCGTGACGCCAACCGCACGCGCCAGCTGATCCTGGGTGAAACCCTGGGCCAGGCGGGCGGCGCGGATGCGGGCACCGAGCCCAGTGGCCGGGGGGGCGGACATGCAGCCACCGTAGGTGAAGAATTCTAACGGCACAAGGTGAATTAATTTGACGACATGCAGTTAGACTGTCTAACTTAACGGGGTCAGAAAGCGAGGTTCCCCATGCCGGCATGCATCGAAACCTGGACGCCCCCCCGTGATTTCCAGCTCCGCCGCATGCGTCTGGAAGGCGCGTCATGGGAGACCATCGCGGAGGCACTCGCGGTCAGCCCGGAGGCTGCAAGCGCGCGAGCAGACCAGATAGGCGCGCGCCGGCCGCCACCGGGTGCAGCAATGCGCGACGATCCGGCCCGCGAGCCGCTGCCGGCCGGCCATCCGCAGGCCTGGAGCCTGCTTACCCACGGGACCTGGCTGGCCGGGACACGCTATCCGGTGCCGGCGAACATAAGGCGCGGCGCATGAACCCCGCCACCCGGGCGCCGGCTGCCGTCGCGGTCCGCCCGCCGTGCGCGGGGGAACGAACTGCGCCACGCCCAACCGGCGGCGGCAGCTATGACGTGCGGCTGGTGGTGGCCCGTCTAGAGGAGGCGGGGCGAACTTTGCTCGCGCTGCCGCCGGGCGGATATTCCCCCGGCTTGCGAACGAATACCGCCAGCCTGGTGCGCCGCATGATCGCGGCCGGGGAAGGAGAGCCGATACCGGCACGGCTGCATCCGCCGGTGCCCTCCGCGGCCGGCATCACCCGCATGGACGAAGCACTGAGATGGATTACGCTGATCCCGCCGGACCGTAGCGTGATCCGGCGCATCGTCGGCGCCCGGGCGCTGGTCAATCCGATAACCGACCGGTACCTATATCCATGGCGGCGGCTGGGGGCGATGCTCGGCGCCGACCACAAGGCGGTGCAGCGCTGGCACGCCCAGGGCGTGGAGATGATCGCCGCGGCGTTGAACGCAGCCGGCTGAGCGCGGTTCATCGCCGGCTTTGGTTCGACTATCCTGCCCGCATCCTGGCCGCCGGCGTCCCACCGGCGTGCCGGCGTGACGGAGGGGATCATGAACGCCATGTCGCAGATCGGCCGGTGCCGCGGCCTGACGGAGCGCCTGCGTATGCGCGACGGGAGCTTTGCCGGGCCCACTGCCGGCCTCGCCCCCGGCAATGTGCAGGCCAATCTGGCCATTCTGCCCGCGGCGCTGGCGCATGATTTCCTCCGCTTCGCCCAGGCAAATCCGAAACCCTGCCCGGTGCTGGCGGTCTCCGAGCCGGGTTCTGCGGCGCTGCCTGCGCTGGCCGAGGATCTCGATATCCGCACCGACGTGCCGCGCTACCGCGTCTGGCGGCACGGCGAACTGGTGGCCGAACCCACCGACATCCGCGCCTTCTGGCGCGGCGATCTTGTCACCTTCGCCATCGGCTGTTCGTTCTCGTTCGAGGAGGCGCTGGTCGAGCACGGGATCGAACTGCGCCACATCGCCCTCGGCCGCAACGTGCCGATGTTCCGCACCAGCATCCCCACGGTGCCGGCGGGCATTTTCCACGGGCCGTTGGTGGTGTCGATGCGCCCGCTGAAACCGGCCGACGCCATCCGCGCCATCCAGATCACCGCACGCTATCCCTCGGTGCACGGTGCGCCCGTGCATATCGGCATGCCCGAGGCGATCGGCATCCGGGATCTTGGCTGCCCCGACTACGGCGACGCGGTGCCGGTCGGGCCGGACGAACTGCCGGTGTTCTGGGCCTGTGGCGTGACACCGCAATCGGTGATCGCCCAGGTGAAGCCGGAATTCTGCATCACCCATGCACCTGGGTGCATGCTGATGACGGACTTGCGGAACAGCAGTCTAGCGGTTTGAACAAGGAAGGACAAAGGCCAGGGCTCCGCCCTGGACCCGGCAGGGGCCGAGAGGCCCCGGCACCCCATGACTTCAGTCAGAGCCAGTGGGCCGGCACCCAGCGCCAGACGCCATCCTCGCGGGCCCAGAAGCCGGGCATCCATTCCGCGCTATGCTCGCCGCGCGGCACGTAGTGACCCTCGTGCCAGATATAGCCGCCGCCCCCCGCCCAGTCCCAGTAGCCGGGCTGCCAGATCAGCGGCGCCTCGGATACCGGCGGCAAGGGAATGGCTTCGGCTGGCGGAGGCGGCGGGGGAGGGTAGGGCAGCCCGGTGTCCTCGCGCGGGGCCTGAACGCACCCCGCGAGAATAAGCAACCCGCCGGTCAGCAACGGCAGCAACCGATCCAGACGCATCTTCGGTGACCTCCGAATGCGACCGGAACCCGGACTCAGGCCACGAGTTCGGTTCCGGTCAACGCTTCCGTGGGCGTGGTCGCCGCCGCCTTCAGCCAAGCCACGCGCGGCAGCACCTGATCAAGCAATACCGCGGCGGCGCGCCGGACGGAAGCCGGTGCGTCGGCATGGGCGAGTGCGCGGCCGGCCAGCCAGCCGGCCACCGCGGTCCCGACCAGGCCGAGGAACGGGGTCGCGCCTGCCTCGGCGTCCCGCGCCTCGGCGCGGCGCAGCCAATCCGCCGCCTCGCGCGCGTGCTGCAGGGCGTGCAGCAGCGCCGGGGTGGCGAAATCGGCCGCCGCCGCCTCGTCCAGCAGCGCGCCCAGCGCCGCCCCCTGGTCACGCAGCAGGCCGCGGCGCAGCAGGGTGAGCGCCTGGATGCCGTTGGTGCCCTCGTAGATCGGCGTGATGCGCGAGTCGCGCAGGTGCTGGGCGGCGCCGGTCTCTTCGATGAAGCCCATGCCGCCATGCACCTGCACGCCGAGCGAGGCCGCCTCCACGCCGGCGTCCGACGCCCAGGCCTTGGCCACCGGAATCAGCAGCGCCGCGCGGGCCGGGTCGCGCGCCTGCTGGTCGGCGGCATACAGGGTGAGCAGCCTCGCGCCGAGGGCGAGCGCGCGCATGGTCCATAGGTTGCGGCGCACATCGGGATGGTTGACGATCGGCCCGCCGCCCTGCTGGCGATCGGCGGCGAAGGCGGCGGCGCGGCGGAAGGCCCGCTCGGCCACCGCCACCCCCTGCATGGCGACGCCGAGGCGGGCGGCATTCATCATGGCGAACATGCTGGGCAGGCCGCGATTGACGGGCCCGACCAGTTCGCCGCGCGCGCCTTCGAAAGCCATCACCGCGGTGGGGCTGGCATGGATGCCGAGCTTGTGTTCCAGCGAGACGGCGCGCGCCGGGTTGCGGCTGCCGTCGGGCAGGAATTTCGGCACCGCGAACAGGCTGATGCCGGCACTGCCGGGCGGCGCGTCGGGTAGCCGGGCGAGCACCATGTGCAGAATGTTGTCGGTCCATTCATGGTCGCCGTAGGTGATGAAGATTTTTTCCCCGGTGATCCGGTAGAACTCACCGTCGGGCTGGGCGCGGGTGCGCACGCCGGAAAGGTCGGAGCCGGCCGAGGGCTCGGTCAGGCACATCGTGCCGGTCCAGGTTCCGGCCACCATGGGCGGCAGCAGGCGGGATTTCTGCTCGTCGGTGCCGTGGGTTTCCAGCAGCAGAATGGCGTCCTGGGTCAGCAGCGGGCAAAGGCCGAATCCCATGTTGGCCGAGGAAACCGGCTCGAAGGCCGCGAGTGCGACCACCTCGGGCAGCCCCTGGCCGCCATACGCCTCGGGCGCGGCGATGCCGATCCACCCGCCTTCGGCATAGGCGTGGAAGGCGTCCTGAAAGCCGGGCGGGGTCACCACGATGCCGTCGATCAGTTTCGAGCCGACCGTATCCCCGGCGCGCTCCAGCGGCGCCAGCACCCCTTCGGCGAAGCGGGCGGCTTCCACCAGGATCGCGGTGGTGTCGTCCTGGCCGATCGCGTCGAAGCCGACAACGTGGTGCAGCAGCCAGGCGGTTTCTTCGGGCGGAGCGGTGACGGGCATCGGGGGGACCTTGGCAGATGACAAGCTCAGGCAGGAATCGTTGTACCGCAGATGGCCGGCAAAAGGGAGGGGCGCATGGACAGCCTCATGATACCCCTTTCACCCGGGCCCCGGTTCGGCTGCTCGCGGCATCGCGCACCCGCTGTAGAACGTTTCTCACCGGGCCGTTGGCGCGCAATTCCGCCGGGAGTAACAAATTAGCCCCCTCGGGTCGTCCTGCCAGGGGACTCACCCGGAGACGCCCATGAGATTGGTTGCCATCACGCGCATCCTCAACGAGGCGGACATCGTCGAGGCGTTCGTCCGTCACACCGCCGCCCTGGTGGACCACCATATCCTGCTCGACAACGGAAGCACCGACGCCACCCTCGACATCTTGCAGGCGCTGCGGGCCGAAGGGCTGAGCCTGGAGGTTCATCACAATTCCGCGGTCGCCTTCGCCGAGTTGGCGCAGAACAATTTTCTTTTCCAACTGGCTGCCGGCGACCGGGGCGCGGACTGGGTGCTGCCGTTGGACGCGGACGAGTTTGTCGATGCGCGCGGGCAGCCGGGCGGATTGCGGGCGGCCCTGCGTGCCGGCACGGAAGCGGTATGGAAGACACGTGTTCGCGAATACATTCCCGCGCCGCAGGACGACAGATTCGAATTGCTTCTGCCTGCCCGCATCACATGGGCTCGCGCGCCCACCGACAACATGAAGGTCATCGCCCGCGGCGAGTTGCTTGAGCGGTGTGCGGACCTGGAACCGGGCGGGCACGGCCTGCGAATCGGCGGAAATGAGGTTCCCTGGGATGTTCTGGACGGAGTCGTCTATGCTCATTACGCTCTTCGCTCGCCTTGGCAGTGGATCAGCAAATTCGTCATCGGTTGGTCGAAGCTGCTGGCCGCTGGCTCAAAGACTGTCGCCGGCGGGTTCAGCAACCATTACCGCGAGCCGTTCCGGGTATTAAAGACGACACCGGCCGAGATTCTGCGGAATCCCTTTTTCATGGCGTTCCAGCACAACGAGGCCGGGCTGACATTTGATCCGCTGCCGTATCTCGGAACCCCGCTGCGCTACACAAGTCCGGTCGATCACGAAATGCGGGCCGTGCGGGCGCTGATGACACATCTGGAAAACCTCTCCGTGCGGTACGGCGAGCTGGCCGAGCGCGAAGCTGATCGCCCGCTACCTGGCCCGGGGAAGGGCGACACGGCGACGCGAACGTAAACCTGCTGCGTAGGAGAAATTATTTTACCCCGACTGTCCGAACCATCGGTCACGTTGGTTGCCTGCCAGAGGATCGCCCTTTGGCGTATCCGCCTACGGTAAGGACATCAGACCATGCCGCCCCAGGACGTCATCATCGCCTACGTCACCTGTGCCGACCTCGACGAGGCGCGGCGGATCGGCCGCGCCTTGGTGGAGGAGGGGCTGGCCGCCTGCGTCAATCTTCGTGCCCACGAAACCATCTACCGCTGGCAGGGCGCTATCGAACAGGGGCCGGAGGCGACGCTGCTGGCCAAGACCACGCGCGACGTTTACCCGGCGCTGCAGGCACGGGTGCGGGCGCTGCATTCCTATGCGCTGCCCTGCATCGTCGCCTGGACGATCGACGAGGGCCTGCCCGATTACCTCGACTGGATCGCCGCCACGGTAACCCCACGCTGATCCACGCGCTCGGCGAACCTTCCGTTCCGGGCTGGTCCGCTGTCGTCACGCCAGCGCCGCCAGCCGCTGCCAGGCCATCGCGCCCAGCAGCGCGGCATTCACCAGCATGACCAACGGCGCGACCAACGCGACGCCGCGGTGCCAGGCGCGTCCGGCCGCCTGTCCGGCCACCCCCACCGCCACCAGCCCAGGCACGGTTCCGAGCCCGAACGCAACCATCGCCGCCGCCCCGCCGGCGGCACTGCCGGCCGCCGCGGCGGCGGCGATGGCGGCATACAACAGACCGCAGGGCAGGCAGCCCAGCGCGACTCCCAGCAGAAAACCGCCGCCGGGCCGGCTGCGGTCCGCCCGCACGGCGAGCTGGCGCACGCCGCGCACCCAGAATTCCGGCGCGCGCTCCAGCAACGGCAGAAAACGGCGCAGGCTTTGGGGGCGCCAGCCAGGGCCCAGCCGCGCCAGCGCGTGCACGAGGAACAACAGCGCGGCGCATAGCAGCAGCAGCGCCGGCAGCCCGCCTCGCCAGGGTCCGGCGCCGGTCGCGCCACCCGCGGTTGCCGCCAGCGCGCCGAGCGCCGCATAGGTGGTCAACCGGCCGGCATGATAGGGTAGCAGCAGCGCGCTCGACAGCCGTGCCTGCTCGCACAGGCGCGCGGCCGGAATCCGGGCCAGCCGGTCGGATACCTGACCGAGCACAAAGGGCCCGCACATCGGCGCGCAATGCACCACGCTGCCGGCGGCCCCTGCCAGCAACAGCGCGAGCGGCAAGGCCGGGCCAGCCTCCGCGAGGGCGCCGGGGCCGCACAGCGAGCCGAGCCAAGGGAAGTTTTCGATCATACCGGAGCGCAGGATTTACGTGTCGTCAACTGATGTCAAACAGGTTCGCCTGCAATATTCACGGCCTGCAACTTTCGCTTGCAGGGCTGTCATGCCGGTGGCGGGTGCACTGAATTGTGTTGATCTGTGTCAATGTCGCACCGCAGCACGCGGCGCAGGGTTCCGTGAAGCCTCCCGAACCGGGTCGGGCCATGCGCCGCGGCAAACCGTGCGCACAACATGCGGGGTGGGGTATGAAACTGGGCGATATCGTCGTCGGTGTTTTCGTCGCGCTGCTGGGCCTGGTTGGCCTGGTGCTCGCCGCGGGAGCCCTCGACCAGGAAATGTATGTATTCGGCCTGTCTCTGGCCGCCTTCGCGGGCGCGTTCGACTGGGCGCTGGCGGTAAGGATCATGCGGCAGCTCGAAGTGGCGCGTGCCGGGGCAGGCCCCCATGGCTAACGCAGCCTTCGCCCCGGCGCTACCGGCGGTGTCCTACAGCGACGAGGTGATCAAGAAGTTCACCATCGCCGCGATGATCTGGGCGATCGTGGCGTTCTGCCTCGGTATCTACATCGCCACTGAATTGTGCTGGCCTGACTTCAACCTCGGCCCGGCTTTCCTCAATTTCGGCCGGCTGCGCCCGGTGCACACGTCGGTCGCCGTGTTCGCCTTTGGTGGCAACGCGCTGTTCGCGTCCTCGTTCTTCGTGGTGCAGCGCACCTGCCGGGCCCGCCTGGCCGGCCCCGACGCCCTGCACGACTTCCTGTTCTGGGGCTACCAGTTCTTCATCGTCATGGCGGGCCTCAGCTACGTCATGGGCTTCTCGCGCGGCCAGGAATATTCCGAGCCGGAATGGCACATCACCGTCTGGCTGGTGATTATCTGGGTGCTCTACGCTGCGGTGTTCATTGGCACCCTGATGAAGCGCGCCGAGCCGCACATCTATGTGGCCAACTGGTTCTTTCTTGCGTTTATCCTGACGGTCGCGGTGCTGGTGCTGGTCAACAACGCCGCGGTGCCGATCTCGTTCTTCGCCGCCAAGAGCTACGTGGTGTATTCCGGCGTGCAGAACGCCATGGTGCAGTGGTGGTACGGCCACAACGCGGTGGGCTTCTTCCTGACCGCGGGCTTCCTCGGGATCATGTACTACTTCATCCCGAAGCAGGCCAACCGGCCGGTCTATTCGTACCGGCTGTCCGTGCTGCATTTCTGGTCGCTGATTTTCCTCTACATCTGGGCCGGCCCGCACCATTTGCACTACACTTCGCTGCCCGACTGGACGCAGACCCTCGGCATGGCGTTCTCCATCATGCTGTGGATGCCCTCCTGGGGCGGCATGATCAACGGGCTGATGACCCTGTCCGGTGCCTGGGACAAGCTGCGCACCGACCCGGCGCTGCGCTTCTCGGTGACTGCCGTCGGCTTCTACGGCATGTCGACCTTCGAGGGGCCGGTGATGGCGATCCGCCAGGTCAACTCGCTGTCGCACTACACCGACTGGACGGTCGGGCACGTGCATTCCGGCGCGCTCGGCTGGATGGCGTTCATCAGCTTCGGCGCCATCTACTATATGGTTCCGGCGCTGTGGAAGCGCAGCGGCCTGTATTCGAGCAAGCTGGTGGCCTGGCACTACTGGATCGCGACCCTGGGCATCGTCTTCTACATCACCGCCCTGTGGGTCGCCGGCATCATGCAGGGGCTGATGTGGCGCGCGTATGACAAGTTCGGCTTCCTTCAGTATTCGTTCGTCGAATCGGTCAACGCCGTGCATCCGTACTATGTCATCCGCATGATCGGTGGCCTGCTGTTCCTGACCGGCGGACTGATCATGTGCTACAATTTGATCCAGACCGTGCGCAGCCCGACGACCGAACTCGGCGGCGCCGGGCAACGGCGCGAGGTGGGACTGCCGGGCGGCCTCGCCGTGGCCGGGGAGTAAGGCACCATGGCAAAACTCAGCCACGCGATCATCGAAAAGAATCTGTTTCTGTTGCTGGTGCTCACGGTGATCGTGATCGCTGTCGGCGGCATCGTCGAAATCGTGCCCCTGTTCACCATCGAGACCACGGTGGAGCACGTGAGCGGGGTGCGGCCGTACTCGCCGCTCGAAATGGCCGGGCGGAACATCTATGTCCGCGAGGGCTGCTACGTCTGCCACAGTCAGCAGATCCGCACCCTCAAGGACGAGGTGGAGCGTTACGGTCACTACAGCCTGGCCGCCGAGAGCATGTATGACCGGCCGTTCCAGTGGGGCAGCAAGCGCATCGGCCCCGACCTGGCGCGGGTGGGCGGCAAGTATTCGAACGACTGGCATTACGGCCACCTCCGGCACCCGCAGGCGCTGGTGCCCGAGAGCCTGATGCCGCGCTACGCCTTCCTCGCCGAGACGCGGCTCGACTACGGCCTGATCGAAAAGCACCTGACCACTCAGCGTTTCCTCGGCGTGCCCTACACCGACGAGGATATCGCCAACGCGCGCCAGGACCTGCTGGCGCAGGCCAACGCGCAGGCCGATCAGGAAGCCGTGCTGAAGCGCTATCCGAAGGCGGTGCCGGTCCCGGGCCAGCCGGGCTTCCCCAGCGAGATGGACGCGCTGGTGGCCTATCTGCAAGTGCTCGGCACCATGGTCGACTTCGCCGATCTTGGCGTCGAGAAGCTGCAGCAATAGGGGAGGGCGGAATGGACATCGTCGCCGCGCTACAGTGGGTGCAGCATTACGCCATCGTCCCGGTCTTCGTCGTGTTTCTGCTGATGGTGCTCGCCACCTACCTGCCAAGCCGCAGGCAGGAAATGGAGCACAACGCCCGCATTCCGTTTGACGAAGACCGGTAAGGAGAAGCCAAGGTGCCAACCAAGATTGAAAAGGACGAGATCAGCGGCCGCCACACCACCGGCCATGAGTGGGACGGCCTGCAGGAGCTCGACACGCCGGCGCCGAAATGGTGGCTGTACACCTGGATCGTCTCCATCATTTTCGCTTTCGTCTACATGGCGCTGTTTCCGTCCGTTCCGTACGGGACAGGCTATTTCCATGGTCTGCTGGGCGTCTCCTCGCGCGACAACGTGGCGGCGGATGTGCGGTTCATGGAGTCGCAGCGTGCCGTTTTCATGGACCGCATCAGGGCCCTGCCGATCGAGCAGGTGAAGGATGATCCGCAACTGCTGGCGGCGGCCAACGCCGAAGGGCGCATCCTGTTCGCCAACAACTGCCAGCCCTGCCACGGCGCGGGCGGTGAGGGGCGGGTCGGCTACCCGAGCCTGGCCGACGACACCTGGCTATGGGGCGGCAAGCTGGCCGATATCCAGCAGACCGTCACCTACGGCATCCGCAGCGGCAACGAGAAGGCGCGCAACAGCGTGATGCCGAGCTTCGGCGCCGCCGGCCTGCTCACGCCGGCGCAGATCGAGGCGATCGCCGACTATGTGTGGAGTGCGTTTTACGGCCATGCCGAGGCCGGTCTCGACACCTCGAAAGGCAAGGTGTTGTTCGCTGAGAACTGCGCCGTCTGCCATGGTGCCAACGGCGAAGGCGGCCGCAGCGTCGGCGCGCCGCCGCTGAAATCGGCGGTGCATCTCTACGGCGATCGGCGCGAGACGATCGTCGCCCAGATCACCGATCCGCGCCTGGGCGTGATGCCGTCGTGGGAGAAGAAGGCCAACGCCACCGGCCTGGACGAAGCCGGCATCAAGAGCGTGGCGATCTACGTCCACGCGCTTGGTGGCGGCGAATAAAATAAGACGGGGCAAGAAAGAACACTGGCATGACCAGCATGGACAAGCTGCGCGACGCGACGGCAGATGAGGGCAAACTCAGCCGGCCCTTGTTGTACGCCCCCCAGGTCATCGTCTATCCGAAGGCGGTGCGCGGGCCGGCGCGAACGTTCAAATGGGCCGTGTTGGTGTTCTGCCTTGTCACCTACTACGTGCTGCCCTGGCTGCGCTGGGACCGTGGGCCGGGCCGCGTCTCGCAGGCGGTGCTGGTCGATCTGCCGAACCGGCGCTTTTACCTGTTCAATGCCGAACTCTGGCCGCAGGACATTTACTTCCTCGCCGGCGGGCTGATTCTGTCGGCGGTGGCGTTGTTCCTGGTGACCAGCCTGGCCGGCCGCGTGTGGTGCGGTTATTCCTGTCCGCAGACCGTGTGGACCGACCTGTTCATGTGGATCGAGCGCCGGATCGAAGGCGATCGCAACGAACACATGCGCCGCGACAAGGGCCCGCTCACCGTCGACAAATTCTGGCGCAAGGCGGTCAAGCACACGATCTGGCTCGCCATCGCCTTTTGGACCGGTGGCGCCTGGATCATGTATTTCGTCGATGCGCCGACGCTGACCGTGCAGTTCTGGACCGGCGACGCCGCGACCGAGGCCTATGTCTTCATCGCCCTGTTCACCTTCACCACCTATCTGCTGGCCGGCTGGGCGCGCGAGCAGGTGTGCACCTATATGTGTCCCTGGCCGCGCTTTCAGGCTTCGATGCTCGACGAGGAGAGCCTGATCGTTACCTACCAGGGCTGGCGCGGCGAGCCGCGCGGCCATCGCAAGATCGATGCCGGCAAACATGACGGCGCTGCTGCCGTCACCGGATTGGGCAACTGCATCGACTGCATGGCCTGCGTGCATGTCTGCCCCACCGGCATCGACATTCGCGACGGCGTGCAGCTCGAATGCATCAACTGCGGGCTGTGCGTGGACGCCTGCAACGAAATGATGGTGAAGACCCGCCAGCCGAAATGGCTGATCACCTGGGACACGCTGGCCGGCCAGAAAGCCAAGGCGGAAGGAAATCACGAGAAATTCCGCTTTCTCCGGCCGCGTACGCTGATCTATGTCGCCGCCATGCTGGCGGGCGTGATCGTCATGGGCGCCGCCATGGCGACACGGGCGCAGATCGATCTCGCCGTGCAGCACGACCGGGCGCCGCTGTTCGTCAAGGTGCGCGACGGCAGCATCCGCAACGGCTACACGATAAAAATCTCCAACAAGACGCAGGCGCCGGCGGAATTCGAATTGACCATGCGCGGCCTCAACGCCGGGGTGATGGCGCTGGCCGATCAGTCCGGCCAGGCAACGTCCACGCTGCTCCTGCCGGTCGATGTCGACAGCATCGGCACCTTCCGGCTGCTGGTGTTCGGCCGCCCGGTTGGCGCGTCGGACGGATCGCAGAAGCTGCAGTTCGTGTTGCGCAACATGACCACCGGCGAGCAGACCACCTATACCTCGGTGTTCATGGGACCAGGCGGCGACAGAAGCTGACGATCAAAAGAGGATTGGGGCACAATGACCCGTCGCTATCGGATCGACCAGCGGGGCGCCGCGGCGGCGCACTCCGCCTGGCGCTTCTTCCCGTGGTATGTCGCGGGCGCTCTGGGAGTGGTCATGGTGGTGAATGCTGCTTTGACCTGGTTTGCGGTGACCAGCTTCCCGGGCCTGGCCACCCAGCACGGCTTCGATGCCAGCAACAACTATGACCGCGTGCTGGCCGCGGCCGAGCGTCAGGCGGCGCTGGGCTGGACGGTCCGGGACACGCTGACGGACGGCCGCCCGGTGATCACGCTCTCCGGCCGTGACGGCGCGCCGCTCGTCGGGGCATCCATTGCCGCCACCGCTGAACGGCCGCTTGGGGAAGCCGAGACGACGGAGCTGACCTTCCATGCCATCGCTCCGGGCCGGTTTGAGGCCGATCCGGCGTTGGCGTGGGGCAAGTGGGATATGACGCTGACGGTGACGGCCGAGGGGCACGAATATCACTCGGTGCGGCGTGTGGTTGTGAAGTGAGGCTCCGCAGCCGGGGCGTTGCCCCGGACCCTACCAGGGGGCATTGCCCCCTGGACCCCTACCAGGGGCTAAGCCCCTGGACCCACTCTTGACATGCGCTCATTGCGGGCTTGCCGCGCCGGCCGGGCAACGCTTCTGCTGCCCCGGCTGCGCTGCCGCCTTCGAGACCATCCAGGGCCTCGGCCTTGGCCGCTACTACGAGCAGCGCCTGCTTGACCCCGCCTTGCGGGCGCCCCGGCCGGAATCGGCGGAGCGCTGGGATCTCGACCGACATATCGAAACCTCGCCTGATGGCACGCATACGCTCACGCTGGCGGTGGACGGGCTACAATGCGGCGCCTGCGTCTGGCTGATCGAGCAGGTGCTGGGGCGCGAGCCCGGCCTTCTGCAGGGCCGGGTGAACATGACCACGCGCCGGCTGCGCCTGGCGTGGCGCGGCGCCCCTGAGCAGGCCGAGCGCTTCGTCGCCACGGTGGAGCGGCTCGGCTATCGCCTGCTACCGTTCGACGCCGCCGCCCAGGCGGCGGCCGACGACCGGACCGGGCGGATGCTGCTGCGCGCGCTCGCGGTCGCCGGCTTTGCCGCGGCCAATGTGATGGTCAATTCCATTGCCGTCTGGGTCGGATTCGACGAGGGCATGGGCCCGGCCACCCGCAGCCTCCTGTACTGGGTGTCGGCCCTGATCGCCATGCCGGCGGTGGCCTATGCCGGGCAGCCCTTCTTCCGGTCTGCGCTGGGCGCGCTGCGGGCGGGGCGCACCAACATGGACGTGCCGGTCAGCCTGGGCGTGCTGCTGGTCACCGCCATGAGTTTTTGGGCCGCCATCCACGGCAATCGGCACACGTATTTCGACTCGGCCGTCACCCTGCTTTTTTTTCTGCTGATCGGCCGCGTGCTGGACCACCGCGCCCGCGGCCAGGCGCGCGCGACCGCCCAGCAGTTGCTGGCCCTGCGTGCCACCGATGTGGCGGTGCTGCAGCCGGACGGCAGCATCCTGCGTCGGCCGCAGGAAACCGTGCCGCCGGGCGCGCGGGTGCTGGTGGGCATGGGCGAGCGTATCGGCGTGGACGGCGTCGTCGAGCGCGGTTGCGCGCCGCTGGACGCCAGCCTGGTGACCGGCGAGAGCCTGCCCGTCCAGGCCGGGCCGGGCACCCTGGTTTTCGCCGGCACGCTGAACCAGGGTGAGACCCTGCTCGTGCGCGCCACCGCCACCGGTGGCGCCACCCTGCTGGCCGAGTGCGTGCGGCTGATCGAGGCTGCCGAGGCACGGCGCGGCCGCTTCGTCGTGCTGACCGACCGGGTGGCGCGTCTGTATGCGCCGGTGGTGCATCTGTGCGCCGCCGCCAGTTTCGCCTGGTGGTGGGGCGTGCGGGGCCTGCCCGCGGGCGATGCGCTGCTGATTGCCTGCGCGGTACTGATCATCACCTGTCCCTGTGCGCTGGCGCTGGCGGTGCCGGCGGTGCAGGTGATCGCCACCGGCGCGCTGTTTCGCGCCGGCATCCTGCTGAAATCGGCCACCGCGCTGGAGCGGCTGGCCGAGGTGGACACGGTGGTGTTCGACAAAACCGGCACCCTGACCGAGCCGGTGCTGGCGCTGGAGGAGGACAAGGCGCGCGATCGGGTGGCTTTGCGCGAGGCGGCGTCGCTGGCGGCGTCGAGCCGCCACCCGCTGTCGCGCTCGCTGCTCGCAGCCTTGCCGGACCCGGTGGCGGCGGCCGGAGCGGTGGAGGAACGCCCCGGCGAAGGGCTGCTGTGCCGCACGCCGGAAGGCGAGATCCGGCTCGGCGCCCGCAGCTTCGCCGGCGACCCAGCGGCGGCGCCGGCCGAGGGGCCGGAACTCTGGCTGTCGCGGCCGGGCCGGACGCCTGTGTGTTTTCGGTTCCACGAACGGCTGCGCGCCGACGCGGTGGCAACGGTGGACTGGCTGCAACGGTCGCGGCTGCACGTGATCCTCGCGTCCGGCGATCGTGTGGAACCGGTCGGCCGCGCCGCGGCGACGCTTGGCATCCATGACTGGCGCGCCGAGGTCGGCCCGGTGGACAAGGTCGCGCTGATCGAGTTGCTGCGTGGCCAGGGGCACCGCGTGTTGATGGTGGGCGACGGGTTGAACGACGGGCCGTCACTGGCCGCCGCACTGGTGTCGATGTCACCAGCGACGGCCGCGGATATCAGCCAGACCGTGGCCGATGTGGTGTTCCAGGGGCCGCGCCTGCGTCCGGTGGGGACCGTGCTGCGCACCGCCCGGCGGGCAGGCGCGATCATGCGTCAGAACCTGGCGCTGTCGTTGGTCTATAATGCGGTGATGCTGCCGCTGGCGGTGGCCGGGCTGGTCACGCCCTGGCTGGCGGCGGCGGCGATGTCGAGTTCGTCGTTGCTGGTGATGACCAACAGCTTTCGCGCGCGGGTGCGGGAAGGGGGGGTGTGATGACCATCATGCTGTATCTGATCGGGGCCAGCGTGATCATGGGCGGCATCGGACTGGTGACTTTTCTGTGGTGCCTGCGCACCGGCCAATATGACGACCTGGAGGGCGCGGCCAGCCGCATCCTGTTCGACGACCCGCCGTTGAAATAGGCAGACAAAAAGCACGCGCGAGTTGTGCGGGCGACGAAAGCAGACGAAATCGAGGCGCGGAAACAACGTCGGGCGCGACATGCCTGGGAACTTTGCGTCGCGATGTCCTGCTCCGGTCATCCAGATCAGGCGCTGCCCAAAATCTCCGACCTCAACCTGCGCAGAGTCGCCGCTTCCCGTTCCAGCCGCTCGATTTCCAGGCTGATCGGCTCGACGAGGGCGGCGTCCTCGGATTGCCAGCCACACCGGCGCAACTCGTGGCGCAGGTGCTGCTCCGTCTCCGCCGAGAGGTTGCCCTTGCGGCGTTCGGCCCCCAGGGCGGCCGTGAGTGTTCCAGCCGTCGTCACTGCCAGCGGTCTCTCAATGTCCAGGTTGCATCGTCGGTCGCCGGGATGTGGTGATTGCGGTCGCTGCCGCCAATAAATCGCATGTCGTTGTCCTCCTTGGGCGCTGTGGCAGGAGGTTACCCTCTCTGGCATACTCACGCTCTTGGCTGGAATCTGGGGCCTGATCTGGCCCGCGCCAGAGGAAAACATCATGAACGCACCGGCGCTGCACGACGACGCCATCCTGCTGCGGCGGCCTGCCGCCGGTATTGCCTGGCTCACGCTGAACCGCCCGGCGGCGCGCAACGCGCTGTCGGTCGGCCTGATCGCGGCGCTCGACGCTGCCCTGGCCGAGGCCGCCGCCGACGCGTCGGTCCAGGTGGTGGTGATCGCCGGCAACGGACCGGCCTTCTGCGCCGGCCACGATCTGCGCGAGATGCGTGCCCATCCGGGCCGGGAGGCATACGAATCGACGTTCGCCCGCTGTGCGGCGCTGATGACCCGCATCGTGCGCCTGCCCAAGCCGGTGATCGCGCGCGTGCATGGCGTCGCCACCGCCGCCGGCTGCCAGCTGGTCGCCAGTTGCGACCTCGCCGTGGCCGCCGACACCGCGCGCTTCGCCACCCCGGGGGTGAACATCGGCCTGTTCTGCTCTACCCCCATGGTGGCGCTGACCCGCGCGGTCGGGCGCAAGGCGGCGATGGAGATGCTGCTGACAGGCGAGCTGATCGACGCCGCGCGGGCGCGCGAACTCGGCCTGATCAACCGCGTGGTGCCGGAGGAGCAGCTGGACGCATCGGTGCAGGCGCTGGCCGCCCAGATCGCCGCGAAAAGCCCGCTGACGCTGGCGATCGGCAAGGAGCTTTTCCATGCCCAGGCCGAGCTGCCCCTCGATGATGCCTATCGTCTGGCCGCCGAAGCGATGACGCGCAACATGCTGGCGCGCGATGCCGCCGAGGGGATCGACGCCTTCCTGCACAAGCGGGCGCCGGTCTGGACCGGCACCTGACCCGTCGGAAGGAGCCAATGATCCATCCCGCGTTCAACCGCGCCTGCGAGGATGTGGGCAATATCGTCGAGTTCGGCCACGTGAATGTCCGCGTGCCGGACCATCGTCTGGCGACTCTGTTTTACATCATGGGGCTCGGCCTGACCCGCGATCCCTACCTGATGGTCGGCATTGACAACATGTGGGTGAATGCCGGCACCTGCCAGTTCCATTTGCCGGCCGGACCGGCGCAGGTACTGCGCGGCACCATCGGGCTCGTGCTCCCCGACCTGGATGCATTGCGGGCGCGTCTGGCGGCGGTGGCGCCGCGACTGGCCGGCACGCTTTTCTCGTGGCGCGACGGGGGTGGCGCGGTCGAGCTCACCTGTCCCTGGGGCAACCGTATGCGCGCGCATGCACCGGACCCGCGCCTCAGCCGCATCACCCTGGGCATGCCGTATGTGGAACTGGACGCGCCGCAAGGCAGCGCCGAGGCGATTGCGCGCTTCTACCGCGAGACGCTGCATGGGCTGGCGGCCACCGGTGAGGATGCCCGCGGACGCTTCGCGCGCGTCATCGCCGGGCCGGCGGGGGCGATCGTGTTCCGCGAGACCGACCGCGCGGCGGTCGAATACGACGGCAACCATATTCAGATCGCCCTGGCCGACTTCTCCGGCCCACACCGCCGGCTGCTGGCGCGCGGGCTGGTGACCGAGGAGAGCGGCCAGCACCAGTTCCGGTTTCAGGACGTGGTCGATCCCGACAGCGGCGAGGTGCTGGTGACGATCGAGCACGAGGTGCGCAGCATGCGTCACCCGCTGTATGCGCGTGCCCTGACCAACCGCAACGCCGGGCAGACCAACAACCGCTTCGCGCCGGGGCATGAGGACTGGCCGCCTGCGATGCCGCCGGAGGACATGGCGCCGGCGCGTTCGACCTTCGTCTGATCCGGCGGCACAACGAGAGGGGTCCAGCCTCGGTGCCTCGCCGCTTCTGGTGGAGAGCGATATGAATCTGTGCGCCGGAATGGCATGATAACGGTGCCGGCGCGGCTGGATCACGCGCGGGCGCGAGACTTCAAGGACGCACGTCAAGGGCCGACAATGCCACACCAGTTCAATGAGTTCTCCGACAAAACCGACATGTCGGGTTGCCTCTGATGCCCAGACTCACCATCATCCAGCCGACCACCTTTATTGCTCGCAACGACCGGCGTCCGCGCAAAATCGGCAAGCGGAAGATGATGGGCGCGGTGCTGCCCTATCTCGCAGCCCTTGCGCCGCCGGACTGGCAGGTGACTCTGGTCGACGACGCGGTCGAGGAGGTGGATTATGCCGCCCCGGCCGATGTGGTCGCGCTCACGGTCCGGATGGTGACGTCGCTGCGCGCCTACGAGATCGCCGACAGATTCCGCGCGAGAAACGTCACCGTTCTGATGGGTGGTCCGCATGCCACGTTCTACAGCGAGGAAATGGCGGAACACGCCGACGGTGTGTGCATCGGGGAGGGGGAGGACATTTTTCCCCGGATGCTGGACGACGCCGCGTCCGGTCAGCTGCAGCAGTTTTATCACCGCACGCAGGCCGCCAGCCTGAAGGGCATGCCGACCCCACGCTGGGACCTGCTCAATCCGAAGCATTACGTGTTCTACCGGCCGTTCGTTATCCAGCAGTCCCGCGGCTGTCCCTACACCTGCGATTTCTGCGCCGAGCGCCGCCTCAATGGCGACTACGGCTATCGCGACCGCCCGGTTACGGATGTGGTCGAGGAAATCAGGAAGTGCGGTGGCCGCCACATCTTCTTTGCCGCCAGCCAGTTCGTCGGCCATCCCGGGCGCACGATGGAATTGCTGGAAGCCCTCATTCCGCTGAAGGTGCGCTGGTCCGCCCTGTTTTCGCCGCGCTTCGGGCTCGATGCGAAATTCCTCGATCTGGCCAAGCGATCCGGCCTTCTGCACGTCAATATGGGAATCGAAAGCATTTCTCAGGCGACATTGAACACCATGCACAAGCAGTTCAACAAGTCCCACAGCTACGAGGATATGATCGAGAACCTCAACAAGCGGAACATCAGCTACTCCTTCAATTTCGTGTTCGGCGCCGACTCCGACGACGAAAGCGTTTTCTCCGCCACCGTGGCGTTCCTGCAGAAGCACAAAGTTCCCGCCGCCTACTTCAATGTTCTGGCGCCACTGCGCGGCACGGCGGTGTATGAGCAGCTGAAAGCCGAGGACCGCCTGATTGACGAGCCCAACATGGACCGCTGGCCAGGGGTTTTTTACCATTTCCGTCCCGCGCGGATGTCGGGAGAGGAACTGGTGGCCCAGGTGCAGAACATGCAGCGCGAATTCTATTCGCTCCGCTCGATGGCGCAACGCCTACGCTTTCCGCGCAGCCAGGCGGACCTGGCATCCTGGAACGTCAACCTGACCCAACGAAAGGTGGCGTTCCATCCCGACACCATGAGCGAGTTCAGCGAATTCTGACCACTGATGCAGCTCATCCGTGGCCGCGGACGACAGCAGGCCTGCCTGCGTCCGGGACTTGGCTGAAGAAGAACTTCTGCAGGTGGGGGTCATACCGGTCGCCTCAGCGTGCCCGGTCCCGGTGCCTCCTGCTCGGTGTTGGTGTCGATCAGGGCCGGCGGGCGGCCGATGCCGCCCGCCGGCCCGATGCGCGGACTACTTCAGGGAGTCAGCCAGATCCTTCCATCCCGCCAACAGATTGCCGATCACCGCTTCGCCGACATTCTGGGTTGAGACGAACCGCACGCCGGCGGGGCTCGGCTGGATGCCGATATCCTTCATGGCCAGGAACGGCGAGCCGGATGCCGCGATGTCCGCGCCGGCTTGCAGGTTGCCGGGACGGAAGCCCAGCGCCACCGCGTCCTTCTGCTGATCCGGCTCCAGCAGGAACTGCATGAAGGCGATGGCGGCCTTCTTTTCCTTCTCCGGCAGCAACACGGTCTTGTGCCCGCCGGCGTCATACACCGCATTCAGCACGTAATACGGGTTATCCGCCATCACGCTACGCGCCGGATACACCACGCGATAGGCGGTGCCGAAGGACTTGCGCGCCAGATCGGCATACTGGATGGCCAGATTTTCGTAGCTGACAACACCCGAAACGTCCGATTGCGGCCCGCCGATCACGAACTGTTCGCGGAACAGCGTGCCCGTGCTGTCGGCATAGTAGTTCTTCAGCGATTTGCCGTCCGATGACGTGTAAAACTGCTTCACATGCGACCAGAACGCGCTGTTGCGCGGTGACACCTGATTGGCGTCGAGCCCGGTCCGGCCGGCGGTGGTGAACTCATAACCCATCAGCAGCAGGGCCGAAAAACCCGAATTCGATTCGCCAGGATTGGTGGTGTAGAATGTGGTGTAGGCGCCATCAGCCGCCGCGTCCTGCTCCGTCTTGATCAGATTGTCGAAGGTGAACAGTGCAGTGTCCGATGTAGCGGTGGCACCTGCCTTCTGTGCCGTCTCCATGACCTTCTGATAGGCGTTCGGCCAGACCACGAACACCAGCGGGATGCGCACCAGTGAGTTCGCCTGCGCGGCGACCAGGTCGTTGGCCGAACTGATCCCTTGTGCCTGCGCGCCGCTGGCGGCGATGGCGCGGAAGGTCCGCTGCAGCACATAGTCGCGATACGCCGCGCTGGCGGGGGACCAAGCGGTCATCGTGCAGCTGTTCGCGCCGCTGCCGACGCGGCCGGCGTTCTTCTCGATCGCCTCGGCGCCGACCAGCGATCCGATCGGCACCAGCTTGATGGTCAGATTCTTGTTGTCCGGATTCTTTTCGAACTTCGCCACTTCCTGCCGCAGCCAGGTTTCCTTCTCGGTCCCGTAGCCGATGCAGATCTCGACCTTCTCCGGGAACAGCCGCCGCCAGGTCTGAGTGGCGTATTGTTGGGCGTTGCCGTAAAGTTCTACGGCTTTTTGTTGAACATCATCGTAGGTCTGGGCGGACGCGGACGCCCCACACATCAGAATCGCCGCTGTTGCTGCAGCCGCAAGCGTTTGTCCGCGCATATGGTATTCTTCCCGTGAGGTTGATTGCTGTATATTCTGCCCATCTTGTTCGTGCGGGCGCGGGTGCAACTGTAACTCCTTTTCGTATCCAGTCTCAATGATTGTAAGCAAGCGTGATGGAGCTTTCGTTCATACGACATATTTCTTCCACATATTTGACATGAAACATTCCCGAATTGGACACCCTGCCGGCCGCGTCGTCCGTCGCTCGTCGCTTGGGAACGGCGCTGCATTCCTGTATGGACGCGGGGACGAGCCAGGAAAGGGACCGGCGGATGAGCTATGTGGACAACGTTCTTCAACCCGGCGAAAGCGTGAAGGTGCGCGTCACCATTCACTGGGTGACCTACCTGAACGGCCTGATCATCCTGGCCATCGCGGCCGCCATCTTCCTGGCCGCGCGGCTGGTGCCCAAACTCGAAACGGCGATCGACATCGTCGCGCTGGCGGTGGCCGCACTCGCCGGCGTCCTGCTGCTGCGCGCCTGGTTCCACCTGTGGGGAACCGAAATCGCCGTCACCGATCACCGCCTGATCTACAAAACCGGGATCATCCAGCGCCGGACGCTGGAAATGAACCTGGACCAGATCGAGTCCGTGGAAGTGGAACAGTCCATCCTTGGGCGGGTGCTGGGCTATGGGGATATCGCCGTGCATGGGACCGGCGAGGGGACCGAGACTATTCGGGTCATTGCTGACCCGTTGACGGTGCGGAGCGCGATTACGGCGCGGTGATCCTATGGGGGCGTTGCCCCAACCCCACCAGGGGGCTTTGCCCCCTGGACCCCCGCCAGGGGCAAAGCCCTTGGAACTCCTTCTTAAGTCATGGGGTCAAAGGGGGCCACCGCACCCTTCGCGCCTGAAAGCGCGCTCGCTGGGGCGGGTCCAGGGCAGCGCCCTGGCCTTCCGTCCGGCGTCACATCCCGCAGATAAGCCCCCAGCCCACGCGAAGCATCCCACTGCCGCGCATAGCCCAGCGACACCTCCTCGAACCGCGTGCCCCCGCGCCGATCGGTGCGGCGCACGTGCAAATGCCCGCTCACCGCCACCACCGCCCGAAACCGGACGTGCCACTCCTCGGTGCGCACGCTGCCGCACCACGGCGAGAAGCGCGGAATGCGCGGGATATGCACCAGGTCGCGCCGCAGCGGGTAATGGCTGACCAGCACCGTGGCGGCATCCGGCGGCACCTCGCGCGACAGTCGTTCCTCGGCCGTCGCGCAAAGCTGCGCGCACCATTCGTCCATGCGGTCGAACGGGGCCGGGCGCATCAGGCGCTCGTCGGCGCTGACGCAGCGCGTCTCGGCGGCCCAGCGCAGCACCGCGTCGCGTGCCACCCCGTGCGGGCGGAAACTGTAGTCGAAGCTGGTGAACAGCGGCGCCACCACCACGCCGCCGGCGGGCCAGTGCGGGTAGGGGTCCTCCGGCGTGTCCACGCCCGCCCGCCGGGCCGTCGCCACCAGGGCGGCGTATTTCTCCGCGCTGCTCCGCGGGCCGCCGCCACGGTCGGTCAGCCAGAGCTCATGGTTGCCCGGCGCCCACAGCACGCGGGCGAAACGCCTCGCCAGGAATGCCATCGCCTCGGCGAACAGCGGCAGGGACTCGCACACATCGCCGGCCACGATCAGCCAGTCCTCGGGCCGCGCCTGCAGCGCGCGCAACGCCGCGCGGTTGGTTTCCACCGCCAGGTGCAGGTCGCTGATCGCCCACAGTCTCATTGCAATTCCGGAATGTGGGAATGGCGGATGTCCGTTCCCTGCCGCATCTGCCTATTCTCCCGCCAATGAACAAAGCCGGCAACCTCATCCCCGTTTCACCCACGGCAGTGCGGGTCTGGACCATGCCCACGGCGGGCCTGGACGAGGGCGCTGTCGCTGCTTGGGCGGCGGTCCTCGACGCCGCCGAATCCGCCCGTGCCGCCCGGTTCGTGTTTGCCGAAAGCCGCATCACCTTCATTGCCGCGCATGCTCTGGCCCGCGCCGCGCTGGCCGCCGCGGCCGCCGCGCCCCCAGCCGCCTTCGCCTTCGCCCCGGGCGCTCACGGCAAGCCGGAGGCGCAATTGGGCGGCCGCCCCGCCGGCCTCGCCTTCAACCTCTCCCACACCGGCGGCCTGGTCGGCGTGGCGGTGGCGACTGTTCCGGGCCTGCAGCTGGGCTTCGACCTGGAGCCGATCGACCGTCGCGCCCCGATGCAGGTGGCCCGGCGGTACTTCACTGCGTCGGAGGTCGCCTGGCTGGAACGTCTGCCCGAGACATCCCGCGCCGAGGGGTTTTTCCGTCTGTGGACGCTGAAGGAGGCGTTCATCAAGGCAACCGGCAAAGGGCTCACGCAGGATCTGTCCAGCTTCTGGTTTCAGGTCGACCCGCCTGCCATTTCCTTCGCCCCTGAACTGCCTGAGCGCCCGCAGGACTGGACCTTCGCCCAGCGCGTGGTGCATCGCGGTTTCCTCGCGGCGATCGGCCTGCGCGGACCGCGGGAGGGCGTGGACATCTCCTGGCGCGAGCTGGACCATGAAGGCGTCGACCCCACAGCCGGCCTCGCCTGGTGACGCCGTTCGGCGGCGCGGACGAGCGCGCAGTCCCGCACGCCGCGCCCGGCAGCCATCCGCCGGCAAGGATCGGCGTGTCAACGGCTCGTGACATATGGTATATGTGTGACATGTCCGTGGACATGAAGCCTGCCTTCGCCGCCGGTCGCGCGGCGCGTGATGGGGTGCATGACCAAGACATCGCCGTCTTGCAGGGTCGCGGGGTGTTCCCGGGGCTGCAGGTCTAGGGTGCATCGGGTCGCGCAACCGCTCCTGCGCGGGCTGGCATCTGCGGTTAAATTTGTGTCGCCGCGCGCAGCCGAGCCACGCACGCGGCCTCGTCTTAACCAGGCGCCGGAAGGTCCGGGGCCAGCAAAAAGAAGAAGGATCGCGTTGTGGCCAACGAAAAATCGCAGAACGTTCAGGACGTGTTTCTGAACCATGTGCGCAAGAACAAGACGCCCGTTACCGTGTTCCTGGTGAACGGCGTGAAGCTCCAGGGCATCATCACCTGGTTCGACAATTTCTCCGTGCTCCTGCGGCGTGACGGACATACCCAGCTTGTCTACAAGCACGCCATCAGCACCGTCATGCCGGGCGCGCCGATCCAGCTGTTCGACGGTGTCAAGGAAACGGCGGGCAGCACCCTGACCCTGCCGCAACGGGAGACAGTCTCTGCCCGAGCCGACTGAGCAGCCGAACAACGGAACGGCGGCGCCGACCCGCGCCGCCGTCATCCTCCCCTGGGAAAAACCTGCCGCCGGCGCCGATACCTCGCGCGCCGCGGAGGCGCGCCTGGCCGAGGCGGTCGGCCTGGCCGCCTCGATCGGGCTGGTGGTGGTGCACAGCGCCATCCTGTCCTTGCGCGCCCGCCGCCCGGCGACACTTCTGGGCGAAGGCCAGGCCGCCGCGCAAGGCGAGGCACTCGCCGCCACCCAGGTCGCGGTGGCCGTCGTCGATGCCCAGTTGTCGCCGGTGCAGCAACGCAACCTGGAGAAGGTGTGGAACTGCAAGGTCATCGACCGCACCGGCCTGATCCTCGATATCTTCGGCGAGCGCGCCGCCACCAAGGAAGGCGCGCTGCAGGTCGAACTGGCGCATCTGGAATACCAGCGCTCCCGTCTTGTCCGCTCCTGGACCCACCTTGAACGCCAGCGCGGCGGCTTCGGCTTCCTCGGCGGCCCCGGCGAGACCCAGATCGAGGCCGACCGCCGCCTGATCGGCGACCGCATCGTGCGGCTCAAGCGCGAGTTGGAGCAGGTGCGCCGTACCCGTGGACTGCACCGCAGCGCCCGCCGCCGCGTGCCGTTCCCGGTGGTGGCGCTGGTGGGCTACACCAACGCCGGCAAGTCCACCCTGTTCAACGCTATGACCGGCGCCGAGGTGACCGCGCGGGACCAGTTGTTCGCCACCCTCGATCCCACCATGCGCGGCCTGCGCCTGCCCTCCGGCCGCCGCGCCATCCTGTCGGATACGGTCGGCTTCATCAGCGAACTGCCCACCGAACTGGTCGCCGCCTTCCGCGCCACGCTGGAGGAAGTCTCCGAGGCCAACGTCATCTTGCACATCCGCGACGCCGCTCATCCCGAACTCGGCCTCTCAGCGCGCCGACGTGGTGTCGGTGCTCGATGGCATGGTGGCCGACGGCACGCTGGATGAAGCCTGGCCCGACCGCACGCTGGAGGTGCTGAACAAGGCCGACCTGCTCGGCGGCGTCGCTCAGGTGCCGCTGCGCCCTGGCATCGTGGCCGTATCCGCCATCACCGGCGAGGGCCTGCCGGCGCTGTGTGAGGCGATTGATGCCCGCATCGCCGCCGGCATGCAGGTGGCCGATTATGCCATTGCGCCCGCCGATGGCGCGCGCCTCGCCTGGCTGTATGAGCATGGCGAGGTGATCGACCGCGCCGACGATGAGAAAGCGATCCACGTCAAGGTGCGCCTGCTGCCGGCCGATCGCGCCCGTTTCGAGCGTCCCGGCCCGCCACGGTGACGCCGTTCCGCCTCCGCGACCTCGCCGTCGTCGAATCGGCGCTGCGCGACGCGGCCCGGACCGAGATCATGCCGCGTTTCCGTTGCCTGGCCGTCACCGATGTGCGCGCCAAGACCGGCCCGCACGACCTGGTCACGCAAGCGGACGAGGCCGCCGAGCGCGCCATCGCCACCATCCTCCGCCGCGAATTCCCGGGCTGCCTGGTGGTCGGCGAGGAGGAAACCGCCGCCAATCCCGCCCTGCTGGATGGCCTGGCCGGCGCCGATCTGGCCTTCGTGGTCGATCCGGTCGACGGCACCTCGAATTTTGTCGCCGGGCTGCCGTTGTTCGCCTGCATGGCGGCGGCGATCATGCGCGGCGAGGTGGTGGGCGCGGTCATTCATGACCCGGTGGGCGACGACAGCGCCCTGGCCCTGCGCGGCGAGGGCGCCTGGACCGAAACGCCGGATGGGCGCCGCCACGATCTGCGCGTGTCCGCGCCGGTGCCGGTGGCGCAGATGGTGGGCACCGCCTCGTGGCGCTATCTGCCCGAACCGTTGCGCGCACGGGTCTGCGCCAACCTGCCCCTGCTGGGGGCCAGTTGGGATTATCGCTGCGCCGGCCACGAATACCGGCTGCTGGCTTGCGGGCATTGTCATTTCCTGCTGTTCCACAAGCTGATGCCCTGGGACCATGCCCCGGGCTGGCTGCTGCACCGCGAGGCCGGCGGGTTTTCCGCCCGCTTCGATGGCAGTCCCTATGCGCCCGCCGTCACCGCGGGCGGGCTGATCTGCACGCCGGATGAGGCCAGCTGGCTCGCGCTGCGGGGGGCGTTGCTGGGCGACTGAAAGCAAGGCCAGGGCTGTGCCCCGGACCCGCAAGGGGGCGGTGGCCTCCTTGACCCCATTCCTTCAGGGGTCCGATGACGCGGGGAAGCCGATCCGCACGGCCAGCAAATGACCGGCGGCGACGGCCGCGAGGCACAACACCAGGGACAGCACGATGTTGGCGAAGGCGGCCGCCCAGGCATCCTCGCGCGCCAGTTCCAGCGTTTGCAGGCTGAACGACGAGAACGTGGTGAACCCGCCGCAAATGCCCACCATGACAAAAAGCCGCAGCCCCATTGCGGCCGGAAACGGGCCACCGGGCAGGGTGAGGGTGCCAAAGAACGAGATGATGAAACTGCCCACCACGTTGATCAGAATGGTGCCCCAGGGAAACCCGCTGCCCAGCAGGCGGGCCACCAGCAGTCCCACGCCGTAGCGGGCCATGCCACCGAGCGCGCTGCCGAGCGCCACGTACACATACGCCATTATGCGACGCTCCGATCCACCTTATCCCCACCGATCCCATCGGCCAGCTCCGGCCGCCGCGCCAACAGCCTGCGGAAAAACCCCGTTGGCAACAGCAGCAGATGGCAGAACCGCACCGCCGCCACCGTTCCCTGGGTGCGCGCCTCGCCCAGCAAACCGTCGCCGCCGAACAACGCGCCGCGACCAAGCCGCAGCCTGCGTCCCTCGAAAAAAACATCCACTTCGCCCGAGCTGATCAGATACACCGAGCCCGCACGCCGCCGCCGCCGCAGGATGCGCTCGCCGGGCATGGCGAGCACGATGGTCAGTCGCCGCGCGATCTCGTGCCGCAGTTCTTCCGGCAGCGCGGCGAACGGCGGCAACTCCGACAGGCGCCGGCGTAGCCCGGTCTGCAGGTCCATCGTGATCGGTTGCGGGATGGCGTTGCGCCGCGTTTCGATGTCGCGGCGGATCGACTTGAACAACTCCTTGCTGAGCAGGCCCTCGTTGCGCAGCTCGGCGTAGGTGTCCATTTCGAACCGCAGCCCGATCCCCTGTAGCATGCGGGATTGTAGCGCCTGCGCGTGGTCGGGATAGTGCAGCCCCAGCGCCTCCATCGCGTCATCGAGCAGCACCCGCCGCCGCTCCACGATCTCGCCCAGCACCCCGGTCACACGTGCCCCCAGCACCGGCGTCATCCGGTCGCGCATGAACCGCATCTGCGCCAGAAACACCAGTTGCATCAGCAGCAGCATTTCGTAGCGTTGCGCCATGACGCCGGCCAGCGGCCAGCCGATGCCGAATCGCCGGTGCACCCACCGCGCAAGCAGCAGCTTCATGCTCGGGCGCAGCCTCTGCCGGACCGCGCGCAGATAGCCGAGCCGGCCGTCCGCGCGTGTCGCGTCGATGATGGCGTCGGCGGCGCGCAGCAGCTTCGCCATGATCCGGCGCGGCGCGCCGCGTTCGCGGAAGATCTCCAGCAGGATGGCGCGCTCCTGCGTGGCAAAGGTCAGCAGCCCGAGCTTGACCCGGTCGCGGTCGGTGAGGCTCGCGTCGAACGTGTTGGCGGCGGCCTCGGCGGCGGCGCGGCGGTCATACAATTCCACCGCCCGCTGGGTGGCCTCCGGCCGGAAGCCGAATTCCTCGGCGGTCTGACGCAGCCGGTCACGCACCTGACCGAGCCCGAGCGCCAGCACCTGGTGGCGCAGCGCCTGGTCGATCGGTGACAGCCGGTCGAGCTTCAGCCAGCGCACCAGAAAGCGCAGCGTGGTGCCATTGACCAGCAGCGTGAACAGCACGAAGCCGGTTGCGAGAATGGCGATGAACTGCTGCACCTCGGCGGGCACGCGCCGGTTCTCGGTCACCGCCAGCGCCATCGCCAGCGTGATCGAGCCGCGCAGCCCGCCCCAGAGCATGGTCAGCTTGAACTTCCCCGGCACGCGCTGCGCCAGCCGGGTCAGGCGCAACAGCGGCATCACCAGGAACAGCACCGCCGCGCGCGCCGCCAGCGCGGCCAGCACCGCCACCCCCACCAGCAGCAGATCCCAGGCGTTCAGCCCGAGCATCAGCCGCGGCACCAGCATCGAGGCGAGCACGAACACCAGCGAGGTGGCGAGGAAGGCGGTCTGCGCCCAGACATCGACCAGGTAGGACCAGCTCGGCGGGCGCAGCACCGAGGGACCGATCGCGCTCACCGTCAATCCGGCCGCCGCGGCGGCGACCACGCCGGAGACACCGAGGTACTCATCACAGACGATATAGCAGACATACGGTAGAGCGAGCGTCAGCGTCACCTCGGCCGAGCGGCTGCCGGCCAGCAGCGGCATAGCCGCCAGCGCCAGCTGCGCCAGCGCATATCCCACTGCCGCGCCCCCCAGCAGCGAGCCGGCCAGCATCAGGCCGGCGGTGCCGAGGTCCGGCACGCTGCGATGGGTCACCGCGGCCAGCAGCAGCGTGAACAGCGCGATCGCCGCGGCGTCGTTCAGCAGGCTCTCGCCTTCGACCAGCCTGGTCAGCCGCGCGTCGGCGCCGATATCACGGAACACGCCGATCACCGCGCTGGGATCGGTGGTGGCGACGATGGCGCCAAGCAGCAGGCAGACCATGAGGCTCTGCCCGGCGATCGGCTGCAAGGCGAAGCCGACGGCCGCCGTGGTTGCCACCACCGCCACCACCGCCAGCAGCAGCACCGGCGCGATGTCGCGCGCCAGCCGGCGCACGTCGATCGACAGCGCGCCATGGAACACCAGCGCCGGCAGGAACACGAACAGGAACACCTGCGAGTTCACCGGGAAATGCGCAAAGGTCGCCGCAAATTCATGGGAGTTGCCGCCCAGGCCGCTGCCGAGCACGAAGGCGGCGCCGGCGCCAATCAGGATGCCGACGAGCGCCAGCAGCACGGCATCGGACACCAGCAACTGCCGGGCCAGTGGCTGGACCGCGCTGACGACAACGAGCATCGCCGCCATCGCAAGCAGGATGTCGGGCAAAACGTCACCTCTCCGGAATTGCAGGGCCGGGCCGGCCGGACGCGGCGAGCGGGTTTTCGCCGACCTGCCGCGGACTGTCCAGGCTGCGCCCCGTCCACTCGGGGCGATCGCGGCCCGAGAAGCAAGCCCAGGACATTGACCTGGACCCGCCAGGGGGCCTCAGCCAAACAAAGGAAAACCAGGGCGCACGCCATTTTTCCCCGCCGGCCAGGCGCCGTGGCAACGCGACGGAGGCGCCATGCGTCCCCCCACGTCCCGCCGCAGTCGCTCGTTCTGGCAAGCCAGGTCAGGCGGGAACAGCCAGTCGCGGAACGTCCGGCTGATCATCGGCATGACGCCGTACCCCGCGAGCACCACGGCGATGCCGGTTCGCAATGCCACCGGCGTCACCGGCTCCCAGCCGGCCGTGACCGGCATGAGCGCCCACCGCATCACGACGTAAACCGGATACAGGGCCACGTAGTTCAACGCGATCGTCTTGTACTTCGGGGGTGAGCGATAGTCCGGATCTTCCGGCGCCGTCAGCCAGACTTCCATGCCGGAACGGGCCTGAAACCGCGGCGGTTCGTCGCTCAAGGGCGCCGAACGGGCCAGCCACTCCTGCCGCATCGGCAACTCCAGCCCCTCCCGGTCGTCGCTGACGCGGTCGAACCTGATGATGGTGGTGGTGGCATGGCTGTTGGAGTCGGGCGGACGGAGGAAATCGGCGGTCGGGTTGCCGGGAATCTAGCGTCGGTCGCCCCCGCCGTCCGAGGCACGGCGCAACGCGTGCGACACTCCCGCCCACAGCACCGCAGCCGGCAGCAGCGCCGGCTTCCTCAGGATCGTCACCGTCATTTCCGCTCGCCGGTCGTCGTGCTCGAAGCGCACAATAACCTCGCCGAGCGGGGTTGGCTTGTGGACGATGCCGCCCACGCGCCCGGGATCGACCGCCAGGGCGTACTCCCCGCCGTCGTCCTCGCGCATGCGGCTGAGCAGCGCGAAGGTGACACCCGGAAACACGCGCGTCTTGGACATTGTCTCCTTTCGGCTGTTCGGCTGTTCGGCTGTTCCGCTGTTCGGCTGCGCGGGTGCCGGACATGCGCCGCAGCGGGCATCCGGCGAGCGGTTACCATACATTCACCACCGTGTGGAACCTTGCCAGGCGCGCGGCCCTGGTGGCGAGGGGGCGTCGTCTCCCGTCAGGATGGCGTGCCGATGATGGTGCTTCCTGCCCGGGGCGTCGCCGTCGCGGCGGCGGCCGAAACCGGTCCGAGGATCCGCCTGCCATGCTGCCTGCACGCGTGTCTGCCTTTGCGCGCCATGCAACGCCAAACCTCCCGCGACGGGCGGCGGCCGAGCGCCGTTCGTGGTGGCGCGTTCGGCGGGCCGGACCCGCGCGGGCGGTGCCGGCGTGACGGACCCTTCCGTCCGCATTGCCTCCGGCGTGCAGGCACCGGCCGTGCTTGCAATCGGCAGCCTGCTGGCGTTGCTGACGGTGCTCGGCGCCGCCGGGCTGCTCTGGCACGCCCGCCAGTCCGACATCGACCAATGGCGGCAAACGGCGGCCGTCCTGTCCACCACAATGACCGAACACGCCGGGCAGACCGTGCGCGCCGCCGACCTCGTGCTGCAGAGCATCGTCATTCCGCTGAACGACGCGCGCATCGCCACCGAGGAAGACCTCTGGCGGACGATGGACACGCCGGCCATCCACGAGGCGATTCGCAACAAGGTGGCCGCGGTGCCGCAGGTCGATGTCGCCACCATCGTCGACCGGCGCGGGGATGTCATCAACTTCAACCGCTATTACCCGCCCTATGCGCCCGGCACGCCAGGCAAGCGGGTAAACCTGGCCGACCGCGACTATTTCCAGGCGATGATGCAAGGGCCCAATGACGGGCCGTTCATCAGCGCGCCGGTGCAGAACAGGGTCACCGGGGAATGGACCTTCTACCTGGCAAGGCAAATCCGCGACCAGGCGGGCCATCCCATCGGCCTGGTGATCACCGGCATCAACAGCAGCTTCTTCGAGGCCTTCTTCCGCGCGGTGAACATCGGCAAGGGCAGCGCCATTTCGCTGTACCGCGGCGACGGCATCATGCTCGCCCGCGACCCGCCTGCGGGGGCCTTTATCGGCCGCTCCTTCGCCAACCAGCCGCTGTTCCGCAGCGTGCTGCAGCCCGGGTTCAGCGCCAACGCGCAGGTTGCCACCGATCCGCCGCTGGTCGGCCGGCGCGGCCAATTGCGAATCGTCGCCCCGCTCCGGCTGCGCGACTTCCCGCTGGTGACCAACGTCACTCTTTCCGAAGACATCGTGCTGGCCAACTGGCGCGTGATGGCGTGCTGGGTCGGGGGGCTGGCGGTGGTGCTGGCGGCGTCGGTGCTGGCGCTGTCCGGGCTGCTGGCGCGCCTGCTGGGCCGGCAGCATCGCACGCTCGCCGATCTGGCGCGGGCCAACGCCGCCGCCGAGGCGGCGAGCACCGCCAAGGGCCAGTTCCTGGCCAACATGAGCCACGAAATCCGCACCCCGATGAATGCCATCCTGGGTCTGGTGCATCTGCTGCAGAACCGCCCGCTCGGTCCCGCCGAGCTCGACATGGTGCGCAAGATCCACAATGCGGGCCGCTCGCTCATGGCCATCATCAACGACATCCTGGATGTTTCCAAGATCGAGGCCGGGCGGCTGGAGATCGAACATGCGCCATTCGCGCTCGGCGCCGTGCTCGACAACGTGGCCGCCATCATGGGCGCCGCCGTCGGCGGGAATCCCATCGAACTCATCATCGGCCCGGTGCCGGAGGGCGCCAATTACCTCAAGGGCGACGCGCTCCGGCTGGAACAGGTCCTGGTCAATCTGGTCGGCAACGCCATCAAGTTCACCCCGGCGGGCGAGGTGGCGCTGACCGTCACCCTGGCCGGCGCCAGGGCGGGCGAGGTGGACCTGCGCTTCGCGGTGCGCGACACCGGCGTCGGCATCCCGCCGGACAAGCAGGAGGCGATTTTTTCCGCCTTCTCCCAGGCGGATGGGTCGACCACGCGCCGCTTCGGCGGCACCGGCCTCGGCCTGACCATTACACGCCATATCGTGACCCTGATGGGCGGCAGCATCAGCCTTACCAGTGCCCCCGGCGAAGGCAGCGAGTTCAGCTTCGTCATACCCCTCGTCCTGGACGAGCCGAGGGGAACGCCGGCGTTACCGTTCCTGGCCGGGCAAAGGGTGCTGATCGCCGACGATCATGCGGTCGCCCGCGATATGCTCGTGCAGGTGGCCCGCAGCATGGGCTGGCGCACCGTCGCCGCCTGCTCGGGCGACGAGGCGGTGGCGCGGGCGCTGGCCGAGGTGGAGGCCGGCACCCCGTTCGACGCGTTGTTTCTCGACTGGAAAATGCCGGGCACGGACGGGCTCACCGCCGCCGCTCGCTTGCGCGCCGCCCTGGGCAAGCGCCAGCCGCCGGCGATCGTCATGGTCACCGCCGGCGACCGGGAGCACCTGCAGCGTCACGCCCTGGCCGGCGCGGTGGATGCCGTGCTCGCCAAGCCGATCACCGCCTCGGCGATGTACAACGCCATCGGCCATGCAAGCCGCCATCCGGCCGGAACGCAGAAGGAAAACCCGGCTCGCCACGACCGGGCGCGGCTGGCCGGCATCTCCGTCCTGGTGGTGGACGACAGCGACATCAACCGCGAGGTTGCCCGCCACATGCTGGAGAACGAGGGGGCGCGGGTGCTGCTGGCCGCCGACGGCAGCCAGGCCGTCGAGACGCTGCGGGCGGCGCCGGATGGCGTGGACCTCGTGCTCATGGACGTGCAGATGCCGGTGATGGACGGTTACGAAGCCACACGGCACATCCGCCAAACCCTGCATCTCGCCGAGCTGCCGGTGGTGGCCCTGACCGCCGGCGCCTTCACCAACCAGCAGGCGGCCGCCTTCGAGGCGGGAATGACCGGATTCGTCCCCAAGCCCTTCCATGTCGATGATCTGATCGCAACCGTGCTGCGGCTGGCCGGGCCGAGACCGTCCCTGGCGGCCGCGAAGCCGCCGCCTGCCGCCTCGCCGATCGACCTGCAACGCGGCCTGAGCAATTGGGGCGACCAGACCAGTTTCAGGAAATATCTTCGCCTCTTCGCCGCGACGCACGTGCGGGACGGAAAAGAAATCGCCCGGCTGCTGGCCGAAGGTCGGCGCAAGGACGCTGCGGCGCTGACGCACAAACTCAAGGGCGCCGCCGGCAGCATGGCCCTGATGCATGTCTGGCAACAGGCCGACAGCCTGGAGCAGACGATCCACCAGGGAAACGATGCCGCATCGCTCGTGCGCGACCTGCAGGTCGGGCTGCAGGCCGCGTGTGCCGCGATCGCCGCCTATACGGGATCGGAGGAAAGCGCCTCCGGGCCGGCAATCCCGGTCGGGACCGAAGTGTCCCCTTTAGTCGACGCGTTGGTGCTGACGCTGGACCGGGACGATCCGGCTGCGGCTGAGCCGATCCTTGACCGTCTGGCGGGCAAACTGCCCGCCGCCCAGCTCGCGGCGCTGCGGGAGCGGCTGGAGGTTTTCGATTTCCGCGGTGCCGAGGCCATCGCGCACGCCCTGCGCGCCCGCTCGCGCATCGGCGCCGACCAGGCGCTCGATGAAACGGCGTCACCATGAGCCAAGGCCCGATTCTGTGCGTGGATGACGGTCCCGCCAACCTGGGCATCCTGCGGCAGATCCTGAAAAACGATCACGCGCTGGTGTTTGCGCGCAACGGCGCCGAGGCGCTGATCGCTGCGGCCAAGCACCGCCCGGCGTTGATTTTATTGGACGTGGAAATGCCGGACATGGACGGCTACGACGTGTGCCGCCGGCTCAAGCGCGACAGTCTGACCGCACCCATTCCGGTGATTTTTGTCACCGGCCGAGCGAATGGGCAGGACGAGGCGGCCGGTTTCGATGCCGGTGGGGTGGACTACATCACCAAGCCGGTGTCCGCGCCCGTCGTGCGGGCGCGGGTGCGCACCCATCTTTCCCTCGTCCATGCCGACACGCTGCAGAGAAGTTACCATGCGGCCATCTACATGCTCGGCGAGGCGGCCCATTTCAAAGACACCGACACCGGCCTGCATATCTGGCGTATGGCCGCCTACAGCCGCGCCCTGGCCGAGGCATTGGGCTGGGACGCGGAGCGCTGCGGGCTGATCGAACCGGCCGCCGCCATGCACGACACCGGCAAGATCGGCATCCCCGATGCCATCTTGACAAAGCCAGGCAAGCTGAACACCGAGGAGTGGGAGATTATGAAAACCCACTCCCGCATTGGACATGACATTCTCGCCAAGAGCGATGCCCCGGTGTTCCGGCTGGCGGCTGAGATCGCTCTGTCACACCATGAATGGTGGGACGGGAGCGGCTACCCGATGCGGCTGGCCGGCGAAGCCATTCCCGAATCGGCGCGCATCGTCGCAATAGCCAACGTCTTCGACGCGCTCGCCACGAAGCGCCCTTACAAAGATATCTTGCCGATGGACCGGGTGCTGGAAATCATCGCGGCGAGCGCCGGCAGTCAGTTGGACCCCTGCATGGTGGGCCGCTTCCTCGATATTCATCCGCGTATTCTTGCCATCAAGGCGAACTGGGAGACACGTGAACGCGGGGACGTTGTATGAAGGAAGGCCAGGGCTCTGGCCTGGACCCGCCAGGGGGCGGTGGCCCCCTGGACCCCGCTACTTTGTCCAGGGGGTTTCCTTCCTTCAGTTGCCTTGCCGGCAATGACAACACCGTCAAATTGGTGGACGGCGGGCGTGCGTCACACGCCGCCAGTTGGCGTGCGGTGCGAACGTCCCGCGGCGTTAAGCAGCGCAACGGAAGAATGTGCAACCAGGCAGCAGACCGCGCCGGAGCAGCCGGCACGGGCAGTGGAAAAGGTCTGACGATGTGGTACTCGGTTCTTCGCGGCGTGGTGTTTGCGGCACTCTGCCTTTTCGTTGTTGGGACGAGTTGGGCGCAGCAGCCAAGCTCGGCGCAGCAGAACGCCATCCGCCAGAACTGCCGGTCGGATTATCAATCCTTATGTTCCTCCGTGCCGACCGGAGGCCAGGCCTCGCTGCAATGCCTGCAGCAGCACGCCGCCGAGCTCTCACCCGCCTGCGGCCAAGCCGTCGGCGCGATCGGCGGAGCATCGCCATCGCCGGGAACCCCGGCCCCCGCGCCGCCGCAGGCCGCCCGCCCGCAAGCCGCGCCGCCGGCGAACCCGCGCGCGGAAATGGCACTGATGCGCAACGAGTGTGGCCTGGACTACCGGAGATTCTGCCGCGGCGTGCGGCTCGGCGGCGGGCGGGCGGTCGCCTGTCTGGCAGACCACCAGGAATCGCTGTCGGACGGATGCCGAAACGCGCTGATGTCGATGCGGGCGGGACAATAGGCCACAAGCTGTCTGCCCCGCGGGGCAGTGCCGTTTCCGGATCACATGCCTGTCGGCCGGGGTGAAGGGGCGGCCGGCGTCGGTGTGCCGCTGGCGGCGGCTTCGGCGAACAACGGGCGGAGCCGGATGCCCAGCCAGCATCCGGGCAGGGCAGCGAAGAACCACAGAAACCCGTGCAGGCTGCCCGACGAAATACCGCCCACCATGGCCCCGATGTTGCAGCCGAACGCAAGCCGCGCGCCGAGTCCCATCAGCGCTCCCCCGGCGGCCGCGGCAACCAGGCCGCGCAGCGATGGCCATGCCTGTCCGCGGAACCGGCCACGCCACCCAGCGGCGATTGTCGCGCCCAGAATAAATCCGATATCCATCAGTGACGAATCCTGGGCGAGCAGCGATCCCGCCAGGTCCTGCCGCGGCCCCTCCCACGTCCAGTACGTGCTCCACGTGACATCGAGGCCGAGTGCCGCCGCGGCCTTCGCCCCCCAGAGCGTCAGCCCCGAGGTGATACCCCAGGGCTGGCCGGAGAGCAGGAACGCCAGCGCTGCCAACCCGCCGATCGCGCCTGCTGCGCGCAGCTGCGCGCGGCCCGGCCAAGGTCCACGGCGCAGCAGCATGGCCGCCAGCGCGCCGGCCAGCGCCAGCGTCGCCGCCAACCCGCCCCACGGCCCCAGCACGTCGCCGAGCCCGACCGCCGGCAGCGCCGGCAGCGCCAGCGCTGCCGGCAGCAACAGGCTGCCGAGCACGCCGCCGGCGCAGAAGAACGGCAGCACCACCCACATCCGCCGCGACCCGCCGCCCGCCGCATACAGCGTGCCGGAGGCACAGCCGTTGGCCAGTTGCATGCCGAGCCCGAACACTGCCGCCCCGACCGCAACCGGCAGCCCGAGCGGCTGCACATAGCCGCCATAGCCCGCGCCAAGCGCCGCCACCGGCACGATCACCACCGCCGCCACCGCCGCCACCAGCACCCCCGCCGCCAGCCCGGACCCGTCGCCGCCTGTCATCCAGGCCCGGAAGGCGGCCGCATATCCGAACGAGCTCGCCTGGAAAATCGCGCCCAGCGCCGCCGCCACGCCCAGCAGCGCCAGCCGCGGCAGCACCGCCAGCGACCATGCGTCGTCCTGGCCCAGCCGCATACCAACCGCCAGCAGCAGGCAGGCGGCGACAACCAGGACGGAGGTATCGGCTGCCCCCCCGGTGGCCGACCGGGCTCGTTCACCGCGCCCGTCTAGCGCTCCACCGGACGCGACGGATCAGCCGTCCATTCCGACATCGACCCATCGTACATCTTCACGCCGGGCTTGTGCAGCACCTCGGACAGCACGAACCAGTCGGTGGCCGCCAAATAGCCGGCGTTGCAATAGGTGATCGCCGGCTTGCCCCCGGCCGGCGCGAACAGCTGCGCCAGCTCGGCGCGCGGCTTGAGCCGCCCGTCCGCCGTCAGCGCCGCGGCCTGATCCAGGGAGACCGCGCCGGGCAAATGCCCGCCCTCGCGCACGATGGGCGATTTGACGGCGCCGCTCCATTGCGGTGCCGGGCGCGCATCCACCAGCGCGGCACTGCCGTCGGCCAAGGAAGCGGTCACCTCCGGCAACTCGGCGCGCAGCGCCTCGTTGTAATGCGCGGTGAAGGCCTCCGGCGCACGGGTCACCGGTCCGTGCTCGACGGCCCCTGTCCAGCCGCGCCAGCCGCCGTCGAGGATGGACACGTTGGCATGGCCCAGCACCTTGAACGTCCAGTACACCCGCGCCGTGGCGGGGAAAAAATCGCCGACGATCACTGCCTGGTCATCATTGCCCACGCCGAGCCTGCCGATGGTGGCGGCGATCTGCTCCACCGGCGGCAGCGCGCCGACCGCCCCGCTTGACGTGCGCGCCATCCATCCGGTGGTGGCGAAATCGGCCGAAACGGCGCCCGGAATGTGGCTTTCCGCGTAAGCGGCGGCCGGGCGGAGATCGAGCACCACCACCTCCGGGTTGTGGAGTTGCGCCGCCAGCCAGTCGGCGGACACCAGCGGGTCCGCGGCGAAGGCGGCCCCGGCGGATAGCAAGCCTGCGGACAGCAAGCCGGCGGCCAGACACAGGGCGACCAAGCAGCGGCCAGGAGATGTGAACACGACAACATCCTTTCATGGGTCGGGGACGTCTGGCAGATGATCACGGCGCGATCAGCCGCAACCTCGGTCATATTTCGATCTTATGGCGCCGCAACCTGGCCGGCAGCCCGCGGTGTCGCTATCGCGGCGACGTGATGGCGTTGCGGTTCTGCGCCCACGCCTCGGGGTTGGAGCCCATCGCCGCTGGCCGGTCCTTGCCGTAGCTGATCGTGCTGATCCGGCTGCCCTGCACGCCGTGCGACACTAGATAGTCGCGCGCCGCATTCGCCCGCCGCTCGCCGAGCGCCAGATTGTACTCCTCGGTACCGCGCTCGTCGGCATTGCCGGCGATCTGCACCGCGATGCGCTGGTTCTGCTGCAGCCAGGCGGCCTGGCTGTTCAGCGTGGCCTGCGCCTCGGGCGCCAGCGTCGAGCTGTCGGTGTCGAACAGCACGCGGTCGCGCACGCCAGGAGCAAGCATGCCGGGGCCGCCCGCCTCCGCGCCGCCCGGCCCGCCCAGCGCCGAACTGCTGATGCCGGAACCGTTCGGGTCGTTGGCGCCGCCGGCCGCACTGCCTGCGGTTCCGGATGTCTTGGCGGTGTCATCGGAGGAACACGCGGCCAACAGGGCGGCGGCGGCAAGGACGATCCAGAGACGGCGCATACGAACCCCTTTCGGGCAAGCCAATGGTGAGAGCGCACAGGACTGGCAAAGTCGCTGTCCGGTCGCAACTCAAGCTGCGGTGGCTGCAGGAAGGCCAGGGGGCAGTGGCCCCCTGGACCCCGCACCTTAAGACAGGTGTTATACGAGAGGGGTGAGGCGGTGAACCGGTTCGCTACCTCACCCCCTCGTATAACACCTGTCTAAAAAGTAATGGGTTCCAAGGGCCTCTCGGCCCTTGGCGGGGTCCAGGGGCGGAGCCCCTGGCTTTCCTTCAGCCACCGCACACACCGGATGGCGCCGCGCGCGTCAGCGTTCCATCCTCCCGCCATGAGCAGCATCGACGACACACGCTGGGATCTGGTCCGTCGCCGCGAGTCGGCGGCCGATTTTCTCTATGCCGTCGCCACAATGCGCATCTACTGCCGTCCGGGCTGTCCGGCACCGCTGCCCAATCGCGAGAATGTGCGTTTTTTTGCCGACGCGCCCGCGGCCGAGGCAGCCGGTTTTCGAGCCTGCCGCCGCTGCGACCCGCGCGGCGACCGCGCCGCCCTTGCCCGCACAGTGGTTCGGGACGCATGCGCCTTCATACAAGCCGAGGACACCATTCCATCGCTGGACCGCCTGGCCAAGCGTGCCGGCTACTCGCGCTTCCACTTTCTGCGCATGTTCAAGGAGCACACTGGCCTGACCCCGCGCAGCTACGCCGAAGGCGTGCGGGCGCGCCGTCTGCAGGCGGCGTTGCAAGGTGGCGCCAGGGTCGCCGACGCCCTGGCGGAGGCGGGATTCGGCTCCGAATCACGGGTGTATGAGGACACCGGCCGCCTGCTCGGCATGACCCCCGGCGCGCTGCGCCGCGGCGGCCAGGGCGAGACCGTTCGCACCGCCTTCGCCGATTGCCCGTTCGGTCGCCTGCTGGTCGGCGCCACCGCCAAGGGTGTGTGCTTCCTCGGCTTCGCCGAACCCGACGACGCGCTGATGGGCGATCTGCGCCGGCGTTTTCCGCACGCCCGCGTGGCTGTCGACGATGCCGGACTGGCCGGCACGCTGCGCGCCGTGCTGGAGTACCTGGACGAACCGAAGGCGGGGCTCGAGCTGCCGCTCGATCTGCGCGGCACTGCGTTTCAGCTTCGGGTGTGGGAGGCGCTGCGCCGCATCCCGCCGGGCGAGACGCGCAGCTATGGGCAACTCGCCGCCATGGCCGGCGCGCCCGCCGCGGTGCGCGCGGTGGCGCGGTCCTGCGCGGTCAATCCGGTGTCGCTCGCCGTGCCCTGCCACCGCGCCGTGGGCGCCGACGGGGCGCTGACCGGCTACCGCTGGGGCATTCCGCGCAAGCAGGCGCTGCTGGCCCGCGAGGCCGCGGCCGATGCATCGCTTGACGCTGGCGATGCCGGTGCGCTCCCCTTGCGGTCCCGCAACCGGCAGAGGCGCCGGCCGTGAAACTCGCCGCTGTTGTTCTGGCCGCGTTCTGCGCGCTCATCCCCGCTCTCGCCGCGGCCCAGGGCGCCAGGACGAAGGGCGTCGCCAACGCCGCCCTCGTCGCCGCGGCGAAGCAGACGCCGCTCAAGGATATCGATGATGACGAAGTCTATTGCGACGGCGCGACAAGTGTGGCGGTCTGGCTCACGGCGCTGGTCGGACGCGAGGCGCAGAGCATAGTCTGGACGGGCGGGACCTGCGTCCTCGTCAACAGGCGCCAACCGATCGATGCCGGCGGTGACTGGTGCGCCCACGCCACGATCACGCTCAGGCACCCGGCGCGCCGGGACGACGACGCCATGATCGAGGTTTTCTTCGATACCCCGGATCACGGCCGCCCCGGCCACGCCTACGCGTTCCGCGGCGCCATGCTCTCGGCTGAGGGAGGCGGCGATACCTTCCGAAGACGCAAGGAATTCGAGGACTCGTGGCGCACCCGCTTTCCGCCGGCGCAGGACGACAGAACCTGCCGGGACGACGACCGATAGCAGCGCGGCGCCCCGCCGGCCCGCCGGCCGCCGGGCGAGGCAGCCATCCTTGCGGCCGCGATTTCTTCCATCGCGCCGATGGACAGCGCGGCGCAGGCATGAGAACACCCATCCCCGACCGCGCCCTGTATCGCCGCGCGGGCTTTTCTCATTGCACAGTCGGGAGCGAAGGCGTCTGTGCCCAACGGGAAGGATTCCATGGCTTTCAAGCCCAACTACAATCAACAGCGTGCCGAACGAACCCGGGCCAAGCAGGCCAAGCAGGACGCCAAAAGGCGCGAAAAGGAAGAGGCCGCCGCGCGCCGCAAGGCGGCGATCGATGCCGGCGAGCCCGATCCGGGCCCCGGAGCCACCGCCGACGAGAGCCACGCCGAGGGCTGACCTGGCGGGGCTTCGTCCGGCCGCTACTTCACCCGGGCCACCCGCAGCGCGTTGGTGGTGCCGGGCTGGCCGAACGGAACGCCGGCGATCACCACCACCTCGCTCCCGGACGGCGCAAACCCTTCCTGCTGCGCCAGTTTGGTCGCCCGCGTCACTGTCTCGCTCATCGAATGCGTCTCCGCCGACACCACCGCGTGCACGCCCCACACCACCGCGAGGCGGCGGGCGGTTGCCTCCGACGGTGTCAGGCCCAGCACCGGCGGCTCGGGCCGTTCGCGCGCCGCCCGCAGGGCGGTACTGCCCGAGGCGGTGAAGGCGCAGATCGTCGCCGCCCCCACCGTTGAGGCCACCTGCCGCGCCGCCGCGGCAATGGCGTCGGCCACCCTGGGCTCCGGCGCCGGCCGCGACGCCTCGATCATCGACCGCCAGCCGGGGTCCTGCTCCACCCGGGCGATGATGCGGTCCATGATGTTCACCGCCTCGTACGGGTACTGCCCGGCCGCGGTCTCCGCCGACAGCATCACCGCATCGGCGCCCTCGAACACCGCGGTCGCCACGTCGGATGCCTCGGCGCGTGTCGGCGCCGGGGCGGTGATCATGCTCTCCAGCATCTGCGTCGCCACCACCACCGGCCGGCCGGCCTGGCGCGCCGCCCGCACGATGCGCTTCTGCGCCAGCGGCACCTCCTCCGGCGGCAGCTCCACCCCCAGGTCGCCGCGCGCTACCATCACCGCGTCCGACAGGGCAATGATCTCGTCGAGATTGTCCAGCGCCTGCGGTTTCTCCACCTTGGTCATGATCCAGGCCCGCCCGTCGGCGATCGCCTTTGCCTCGGCCACGTCTTCCGGCCGCTGCACGAACGACAGCCCGATGTAATCCACCCCGTGCTCCAGCGCGAACGCCAGGTCGTCGCGGTCTTTCACCGTCAGCGCCGGGATCGGCAGCACCACGTCGGGCACATTCACGCCCTTGCGGTCGGATACCGCGCCGCCCACCGTCACCTCGGTCTCCAGCGCGTCGCCGCGCTTGTGCACCACGCGCAGCCGCAGCTTGCCGTCGTCGAGCAGCAGGGTGGCGCCGATGGCCGCGGCCTCGATAATTTCGGGGTGCGGCAGGTTGACCCGGCGGACATTGCCGGGGGTGGCATTGAGGTCGAGCTGGAAGCTCTGCCCGGTCTGCAGCTGCACCCGCCCGCCCTGGAACCGGCCGACCCGGAGTTTCGGCCCCTGGACATCGGCGAGGATGCCGATCGGCCGGTCGAACTGCCGCTCCAGCTCGCAAATCAGCGCGATCCGCTTGGCGTGGTCCTCGTGCGCGCCGTGCGAGAAATTCAGCCGGAACACGTCCGCCCCGCCGAGGAACAGCCGCGTCAGCACCTCCGCCGACGAGCTGGCGGGGCCGAGGGTGGCGATCATCTTGGTCCGGCGGCGACGGCGTACTTTCACGCGTGCGGACATCGTCTTTCCCTGGCCGGTCAGGGGCAGGTGGAGATCAGGCGAACCGCATGGCGCGGGCCGGCCATCGCCGTATCGAACACCTGCCGCCGGGCAGCCCTGGCCCGTCCGTCGTTGCACGCCATATGATTGTTCCTCCCAATTCGCCGCGGCGGGGAGTATGGCGAAGCCGCGGCGCGGGCGCCATGTTGGGGGCGTGAAATGAGCGAGGACCTGGGCATGCCGGAACCCGAAGTCGACCCGCACACCCGCACCGAACTGGAGGCCGCGACCTTCCGCCGGCTGCTCCAGCACCTGCGCGAACGCACCGACGTGCAGAACATCGACCTGATGATCCTGTCCGGGTTCTGCCGCAACTGCCTCAGCCGCTGGTACCGCGAAGCCGCCGCCGAACGCGGCATTGCCCTCGCCGATTCCGACGCGCGGGAAATCGTCTACGGCATGCCCTACAGGGAATGGCAGACGAAATATCAGACGGAGGCAACGCCCGAACAGAAGGCAGCCTTCGCCCGCGCCAATCCGGGGCATTGAGGCTGGGTCGCGGACGAAGAAAGGAAGGCCAGGGCAGAGCCCCGGCCTTACCTTTCTTCGCCCCCCGCCCCCGCCCCCGCCCCCCGCCCCCCGCCCCCCGCCCCCGCCCATTGACCCGGCTGGGGCAGGCCGGTAAGCCCGCCCGCCCGTCTGAGGAGTTGATTTGCGCATGGCTCGTCCCGCCGCCGCGAAGGATGCCACCGGTGCCGAGGCCGGTCCGGAAAACGCCCAGTGGGGCAACATCGCCGCCGACCGGCTGCGCAGCATCATCGAGCGCATCGAGCGGCTGGAGGAGGAGCGCAAGGCGCTCTCCGGCGACATCAAGGACATCTACGCCGAGGCCAAAAGCGCCGGTTTCGACGTGAAAGTGATCCGCCAGCTCATCAGCATCCGCCGCAAGGAGCCCGCGGAAGTCGAGGAGCAGGAGACGCTGCTGGACGTCTACCGCCGCGCGCTCGGGATGTAGCAGCCCGGCCCGGGACAAACCGGCGCCCCGCCCTATATGGTCGCCCATGCGCACCGTGATCTTCAGCACCAAGACCTATGACCGGCGGACCCTGGAGGAGCAGAACACCCGCCACGGGCACGATCTGGTGTTCCAGGAGCCGCGCCTGACCCTGGCAACGGCGTCGCTGGCCGACGGGTTCCCGGTGGTGTGCGGCTTCGTCAACGACAGTTTCGATGCCGCCGTCCTGGAACGCCTGGCCGCCGGCGGAACCAGGCTGATCGCGTTGCGCTGTGCGGGGTTCAACAACGTCGATTTGCGCGCCGCCGCCCGGCTGGGCATCGCAGTCACCCGGGTGCCGGCCTATTCGCCGCATGCGGTGTCGGAGTTCACCGTCGGGCTGATGCTGTCGCTGGTGCGGGGCATCCACCGCGCCTATGCCCGCACGCGCGCCAACAACTTCGCCCTGGAAGGGCTGCTCGGCGTCGATCTGCACGGGCGTACCGTCGGTGTGGTCGGCACCGGCCGGATCGGCGCCCTGGTGGCGCGCGCCCTGGCGGCGGGTTTCGGCTGCCGGGTGCTCGCGCATGATCTGCACGCCGACCAGGGGTTGATTGCCCTGGGCGTCACCTACACCGATCTGCCGGCCCTGATGGCGGCAAGCGATGTGATCACATTGCACTGTCCGCTCACCCCGGCCACGCGGCATCTGGTCCGCGCCGGGACCATCGCCGCCATGCGGCGGGGGACGCTGCTGGTCAACACCAGCCGTGGCGCCCTGATCGACGCCGAGGATGTCATCGACGCCCTGAAAACCGGCCAGCTGGGCGGCCTGGCCCTGGATGTCTATGAGCAGGAAGCCGATCTGTTCTTCGAGGACCTGTCGAACGAGATCGTCCAGGATGACACGCTGCAGCGCCTGCTGATGTTCCCGAACGTGATGGTCACCTCGCACCAGGCGTTTTTCACCCAGGAGGCCCTGGGCGCCATCGCCGACACCACGCTTGCCAGCATCGGCGCGTTCGAACGCGAAGAGGCGCTGACGAACGCGGTGACGATGGCGATGATCGCGCCCGCGGGCTGACGTCAGCCGGGGAACAACCCGGGCAAAGCGCGCAAACTCGGCAGTACCGCCACGCAGCGTGCCCGCATATCGTCGGTCGGCGGCGCCGCATCGGGGACCATCACTGTCATCATCCCCGCCGCCAGGGCCGCCTGCACGCCGGTTTGTGAATCCTCCACCGCCAGGCAATCCCGCGCCGCCACGCCCAGACGATCCGCCGCCGCCAGGAACAGGTCGGGATGCGGCTTGGCCTGCGCCACGTCCTCGCGCGTTACCAGCACGTCGAAATGCGCCAGCACCTCCAGCCGGTGCAAATGCTCCAGGGCCGGTTGCCGGTGCGACGAGGTCGCCAACCCCAGCGGCAAGCCGCGCCCGGCGACGAAGCGCAGCGCCTCCGCCGCTCCTGGCTTGAGCGGAATACCGTCGGCCGCCAGTTCGTCGCGCCGCACCGCGTAATGGCCGCGGAACGCCTCCAGCGGGAAATCGGCACCGAACTGCGCCCGGATACGCGCGGTCACCGCCGGTCCCGCCAACCCGCTCAGCCCGTGCAGGAACGCCTCATCCGCGGTCAGCCCGATCGCCTCAAGCGCATGCACCAGGGCGGCGCGATAGACGCTTTCGCTGTCGATCAGCGTGCCGTCCATGTCGAACACCACGGCGGCGACCGGGCGCGGTGTCACCCGGCGGTCCCGCCGCGCAACTCCTGCTCCATTTGCGCCCGCATCAGGAACTTCTGCATCTTGCCGGTCACCGTCATGGGGAAGTCCTCGACGAAGCGGACGAAGCGCGGCACCTTGTAATGGGCGATCTGGCCGCGGCAGAAATCGCGCACCTCGTCCTCGGTCATGCTCTCTCCCTCGCGCAGCCGCACCCAGGCGCACAGTTCCTCGCCGTATTTGGGGTCGGGTACGCCGAACACCTGCACGTCCGAGATTTTCGGATGGCGATACAGGAATTCCTCCACCTCGCGCGGATAGACGTTCTCGCCGCCGCGGATCACCATGTCCTTGATCCGCCCGACGATGGCGCAATACCCTTCGGCATCGATGGTGGCGAGGTCGCCGGTGCGCATCCAGCCGGCCCGGTCGATCGCCTGGCGTGTGCGCTCGTCATCGTCCCAGTAGCCCAGCATCACCGAATAGCCGCGTGTGCACAGCTCGCCCGGCGTGCCCGGCGGCACCACGCGCCCCTCCACGTCGATGATCTTCACTTCCAGATGCGGGTGCACCCGCCCGACGGTGGAGACCCGGCGCTCGATCGGGTCGTCGGCCGTGGTCTGGAAGCTCACCGGGCTGGTCTCGGTCATGCCATAGGCGATGGTAATCTCGCTCAGGTGCATCACCTCGATGCAGCGGCGCATCACCTCGATCGGGCAGGGCGCGCCGGCCATGATGCCGGTGCGCAGCGAGCCCAGGTCGAAGCGGGCGAACTCCGGATGGTCGAGCTGGGCGATGAACATGGTCGGCACGCCGTATAGCGCGGTGCAGCGTTCCTCGGCGACGGTTTGCAGCGTGGCCAGCGGGTCGAACCCCTCGCCGGGGAACACCATCGCCGTGCCATGCGTCAGACAGCCCAGCACGCCCATCACCATGCCGAAGCAATGATACAGCGGCACCGGAATGCACAGCAGGTCCTGCTCGGTCAGCCGCATCGCCTCGCCCACGAACAATCCGTTATTGAGGATGTTGTGATGCGTGAGGGTGGCCCCTTTGGGCGCGCCGGTGGTGCCGGAGGTGAACTGGATGTTGATCGGGTCGTCGAATTGCAGCCTGCCGCCCAGCTCCGCCAGCAGCGCCCGCCCGGCGGCGCCACCGAGGCCGGCGATGTCCTCGAAGGCGAACGCGCCGGGGATGGTGCGGGCGCCGATCTGAATGACCAGTTCCAACGTGGGCAGCCGCTCGGCCCGCAGCTTGCCTGGCACGGCATGCGCCAGTTCCGGCGCCAGCCGGGTCAGCATGCCGGCGTAGTCGCTGGTCTTGAACGCGGTGGCGGTCACCAGCGCCCGGCAGCCCACCTTGTTCAGGGCATATTCCAGCTCGGTCAGGCGATAGGCCGGGTTGATGTTGACCAGGATCAGCCCGGCCTTGGCGGCGGCGAACTGGGTGATGATCCACTCGGCGTTGTTGGGCGACCAAATACCGATGCGCTCGCCCGGCCGCAGCCCGAACGCCAGCAGTCCGGCGGCGAATTCATCGACGCGCTCGCCCAGCTCCTGCCAGCTCCACCTGATGCCCTGCTGGCGAACGATCAGGCCGGGGCGGTCGCCCCAGCTTCCCACCGTGCGGTCGAAACGTGCCCCGACCGTCTCGCCGAGCAGGGGAACCGTTGAAGTGCCGCTCACATAGCTGGTGGCAAGCCCGCCCATGGAAGTTGCTCCCTGATGATTATGCTGTTGCGCCGGTGATTAGCGCCTGCCGGGACGGCCGGGAAGCGAAAGCAAGCAAGGCCAGGGCTCTGCCCCGGACCCGCCAGGGGCCGAGAGGCCCCTGGACCCCGCTACTTGAACATTTGTCTTGAGAGGGGGTGAGGACGTGAGCCGAAGCAACGCCTCGCCCCCTCTCAAGACAAATGCTAAAAAGCAATGGGTTCCAAGGGGCCTCTGCCCCTTGGCGGGTCCGGGGCAGAGCCCTGGCCTTGCTTGCTTTCCCCCCGCGCCCCGCCGAGCTGGGCGCGGATGCGCGCCGCCAGCTCGCTGCGTCGGAACGGCTTGCCAAGCAGGTCCACCCCCGGCGGCAGCCGCCCGTTTTCCATCAGCACGTTGCCGGAATAGCCGGAGATGAACAGCACCCGCACCCCCGGCACCGCGCTCTGCGCCGCCTCGGCCACGTCCCGCCCGGTCATGCCGCCGGGAAGAATCACGTCGGTCACCAGCAACTGCGGGCGCAGGCCGTCGTCCAGAGCCCTGACCGCCGAAGGCCCATCCGCCGCGGCCGTCACCACGTAGCCGAGGCCGCGCAGCATCGCCTCGGTATGGGCGCGCACCAGCTCGTTGTCCTCGACCAGCAGTATCGTCTCGTGGCCGCCCGCCACCCCGCCCCGCGCCGCCGGCCGCTCGGGGGCATCCGGCGGCAGGGTCCGCGGCAAATAAATGCGCACCACGCTGCCGCGGCCGGGCTCGCTGTCGATCAGCACATGGCCGCGCGACTGACGCGCGAAGCCGTATACCATGGACAGGCCGAGTCCGGTGCCCTTGCCTGGCGCCTTGGTTGTGTAGAACGGGTCGAAGGCGCGGGCCATCACCTCCTTCGGCATGCCGGTGCCGGTGTCGGACACTGCGATCATGATGTAGTCGCCGGCGCGATCCACCCCGGCCACCGCGGCATGCACGCGGTCGACCGTGACATTGGTCGCCTCGATTGTCAGTGCCCCGCCGCCCGGCATCGCGTCCTGGGCATTGATCGCCAGGTTGAGAATCGCGCTTTCCAGTTCGGCCGGGTCGACCAGCGCGTGCCACAGATCGGCCGGCCAGTGCATGCGCAGGCTGACCTGTTGGCTCATCGTGCGGCGCATCAGCGGCTGCAGGCTCTGCAGCAGATCGCCCACCGCCACCACCTGCGGCGACAGCGGCTTGTGGCGCGAGAACGCGAGCAGCCGGTGCATGAGCTGGCTGGCGCTCTCGCCGGCGCGCAGCCCGGCCTCCGCCAATGTCACGTCAAGCCCGCGTTCCGCATCCTCGCTCTCGGCGATGCCGGCCAGCCGGTCTTCGGCCCGCATGGCCAGCAGTTCCAGATTGCCCAGGATCACCGTCAGCAGGTTGTTCACGTCGTGCGCGATGCCGCCGGTCAACTGGCCCACCGCCTCCAGCCGCTGCGACTGGCGCAGCTTCTCCTCGGTCTCCCGCTGCGCCGTCACGTCGCGGAAATACACCGTCAAGCCGCTGGCGAACGGATAGGCGCGCATGTCGAACCAGGCATTCAGCGGCGGGTAATAGCTGGTAAACGTGGCATCCTGGCTCTGGCCGGCCGCCGCTTCCAGCCGCTCGCCGATGTCGGTGTCCTGCAGCCCGGGCAGCAGCGCCCAGACATCAGCGCCCAGCATCGCCTCGCGCTGGTGCTGCAGATAGCGAGCCGCGGCGGCGTTGGCGTAGCGGATGCGCCAGGCGCGATCGAACACGACCATGCCATCCGAAATGGTCGTCAGGATCAGCTCCAGCTCGGATTTGGAGCGCATCGTGTCGGCCAGCAGCATCGCCCCCTCCAGCGCCGAGGCCACGGCGCGGGCGAACTGGTCCAGCACCAGGTCGTCCTCGGCGCTGAGGTCGGCGCCATCCGCGCGTGTCAGCGTCATCCGCCCGAGGCGCTCGCCGGCGGTGCTCAGCAGTGTCAGTCCGCGCAGCGGCGGCGGCTCGCCGGCCGCCGCCGGCTCGCCCAGCGTCACGTCCACCCGGTCGCAGGACAGCAGCGCCCGCCCGATTACCTCCGCGCGGGCGACAATCTCATCCACGTCGCGCAGCCGCGACAGCCGCTCCGAGGCGGCGGCGAGCTGCGCCAGCTGGCGGGTGGTGCGCAGATTGTCCGCCTGCAGCCGTTGGATTCGCCGGCGGGCGCGCAGCCAGCCGCACACCAGGGTCGCCAGCACCGCGGCCAGCAGCGCCATGGTATTGATGCTGCGCCCGCGCCAGACGCGCAGCACGTCCTCCCGGCTGCGTTCGACCACGAGGTCCAGTTGCCCGGGCAGCACGCTGCGGATTTCCACCAGATCAGACGCCATGGCGGCCGTGCCGTCCGCTGTCGTGCCGGCGAGTTCGCCCTGTGACGGCTGCGGCGGTGCCGGCAACCTGGGCGCCGGCAGGCCCGTCGACGGTGCGCGCAGCACCACCCGCTGTCCGGCATCGAGCAGCAGGATGTTGCCGACGCTGCCGAGGTCCATGCCGGCGGCGAAGCGGTCCAGAAATTCCGGCCCGATGTCCAGCATGGCGATGCCGCCGAAGCCGCCGTCCGGCCGCAGCATGCGGCGTGCCATCAGCAGCGATCCCGCGCCGCCGAAATGCCAGGCCGGCGCCAGCTTGTCGGCCAGCTGACCCAGCGCCGCCGCGGCCGACGCGCGGAGTTGCGCCGGATCCGGCTCGCCCGCCGCCGCAACCAGCCTGCCGGTGGGATCCAGAAGGGCGGCGAACCGTGCCCCCGGAACACTGGCCAGCGCCAGCCGGAGCGGCTCGGCAAACCGTTCAGCCCCGGCGTTGTCGCTGCCGCCTTCGCCGCCGGCCATCACCGCCGCCACTGCGTCGAGCCCGCGCATCGCCGCGCCGGTGCCGAGCTGCACATAGGAAGCGGTGGCATTGGCCACCGATGCCAGCGCGCGGCTGGCGGCCGCGAAGCCACGGTCGAGTTCGAGCACGCGCTGAGCAATTCCGGCCACGACCAGCATGACCATGGCCGCGACCAGGAACCGGTCCGGCACACGCCCCCCGACAGCCGGAATCCCCGTCATGCCGTAGGCGCTGTGACGAGGCGGCGATGCAACGCGGCGGCAGCCGGCGTGATACCGTGCCGGCGCGTCAGCCCGCCCATGTCACCGCGAGTCCGCTCACACGTGTCGTCCTTCCCGGCTGTGGCGCGGCGCAGAGGCGCAAACGACGGTCGTTGACATGACCGGACAACGCCGCTCCGCGACCGCACCACCGTGCAACCGTCGCGCCGGCGACGCAACCTGGAGGCTCCCGGCTGCCCTCGCCTGCATCACGCAACCAGCGTCCTGGCCAAAGCTTGCAAGAGGTTTGATTGCATTTGTTAATCACTTTCCGGCGACAGGCTGGGATCGGGGCGTGCATCCACCTCGCAACGGCGCCACAACAGCCCAGAGTTGTATGCCGGTGGCGCAGCTAGCCGTAATTATGTACGGTTGCCCGATCAAGATGACCAGCAAGTCCGCAGCCCTCCTTTCAATGCCCCGCGTGCTCCTCATCGAGGACGACGCCGTGGTGGCGGAAACCATCCAGTCTTTTCTGGAGCGCTCCGGCATGCGCACCGCCTGGGCACCGACCGGAAAACGCGGCATGGAGCTGAAGAAGACCTTCATCCCCCATGTGGTGCTGGTCGACCTGGGACTGCCCGACATGAACGGCGTGTCGCTCATCGGCTGGCTCTGGCAGGAGCATGATTGCGGCATCATCGTTGTCTCCGGCCGCGGCGAGGAGACCGAGCGTGTGGTCGGCTTGGAACTGGGGGCCGACGACTACATCGCCAAGCCGGTGCAGCTGCGCGAAATGGTGGCCCGCATCCGCGCGGTACACCGGCGCACCAGCGACCGTGTCCTGGCGTCCGCGCCGGCGACCTCGATGCACCATGTCGGGCCGTTCAAGGTGGACCTGCAGCGCCGCTCGGTGTTCGACGCTTCCGGTCAGACGGTGGTGCTCACCGCCGCCGAGTTCGCCGCCCTGCGCACCCTGCTGGAGTCCGCCGGCGAGCCGGTTTCGCGCGAGCTGCTGTCCCAGGCCGCGCTGCGGCGGCCCTGGCGGCCGCAGGAACGCAGCATTGACCAGCTGATCTTCAGCCTCCGCCGCAAGCTGGCCGATGATGCCCGGGCGCAGCGCCTGATCCAGTCGGTGCGCGGTGCCGGCTATGTGCTGGTGCCCGACCGCGAGGTGCCGGCTCCGGACGCCCGGTAGCGCCAGGATCCGGCCGCAGGCAGGCTCAACCGCTGGCCCGATGGGCGGCGACCGCCGCGAGGAAGTCGCGGATGTCGTCGGCGCGCACCGGCTTGGACGCGGCCTGCACGAGCTGCAGCCCTTGCGCCCGGCCGAGTGTGACGCCCATCCGCAGCCAGGTATCGCCGTAGCCGGTCACCAGCAGCACGGCGATGCGCGGATCGAAGGCGGCGATTTCCTTCAGCGCCTCGTAGCCGTCCTCGTCGGGCATCATGATGTCGAGGATCAGGCAGTCGGGCTGGAAGCGGTCGAGCAGCGACCGCATCGGGGCGCCATCGCTGGCCGCTTCGGCACGGAAGCCGACGCTCCGGCACAGCGCGGCCAGGGTGGTCGCGACATCCGTGCGGTCGTCAACCACCAGCACCAGAGGCTTGCCGGCGGCAGCTGTCGGCTCGGCGGTCTTGCCGGGCGGCGGCACCTGCAAACTCACTTGGCACGCGCTTTTCGATGCGGAGTCAGATCAAATGTCGACGGCCGTTTCAGGATATTGCCGGATATCGTATCGCGCACGCGTGTCTCCGGACGCAGATTGTAATCCGAATGGAGGGTGCTCCGCGGGAAGCAACGGCACAAGTATTTTGCGACGGTGCCTCCGCACGACGGCCGGGACGACGCCCTTCGATCCCCCAGCCCCCGGCTCAGAGCTGATACGGGCCGCCGCGTTCCACGCCGCGGCGCCAGGCTGGCCGCGCCGCCACCCGCTCGAGGAACGCGGCCAGCCGCGGCCGGCGCGCATCCAGCCCGGCATGCGCCGCCGCGATTTGCAGCGGAAAGCTCAGCAGGATATCGGCGCCGGTCAGGTCCTCGCCGGCGAACCAGGTGCTGCGGCCGAGTTCCGACTCGAGGAAGTCGAGATGCCGGTCGATTTCCGGCTGGGCGAGCTTCTGCTTGATGCTGCGCGCCAGGCCGCGCACCACCGGGCGGACAAAGAACGGCACCGGGCCGGTCTCGATGCGGTCGAAGATCAACTTGAGCAGCAGCGGCGTCATCGCCGAGCCTTCGGCGTAATGCAGCCAGTAGGTGTAGCGCACCCGCTCCGGCGTGCCGGGCGGCGGCACCAGCCGCCCCTGGCCGTAACGCTCCAGGATGAATTCGACGATCGCCCCGGATTCGGCCAGCGTCAGGTCGCCGTCGACGATCACCGGCAGCTTGCCGAGCGGGTGCAGGGAACGCAGTTCGGGCGGCGCGCGCAGGCTGGCCGGGTCGCGTTGGTATTTTTCGACGCCGTACTCCACGCCGAGTTCTTCCAGCAGCCAGAGAATGCGCTGCGAGCGTGAGTCGTTCAGGTGATGGACGATGATCATGCGGTCGGTTTCTTTCCGCTGCCCGCGCGCGCCGCGCGGGATCGCCCGTCATATGGGCGTTCCGTTTCGTTTGTCGCGCCGTGTCGTTGCTTTTTCACCGGCGTGCAAGACGCGCCCTTGCGCCCCGGCCGGCTTGACGCGTTGCCCCCGGCGTTCGATGGTCCCGCCCTTTTCGCCGGGGATGCGCCGCATGGAACGACACGCGTTCGATCAACTCCGCCCTGCTGCCGTGCCATGCACGGATCGCTGATCGCCGGCGTCGTCTTCGCCGTCACCGTCGGCATGGCCGCCCTCGGCGCGCTGCTGCGCGCCTGCTTGCCGCCGCACCATCTGAGCGAGCAGTCGCGCGACGTGATCAAGTTGGTCATGGGCCTGGTCGCCACCATGGCGGCGCTGGTGCTCGGCCTGCTGATCGCTTCGTCGAAAAACTTCTACGACACCCAGACGGCCGAGTTGCAGACGATCTCGGCGAACGTCATCAAGCTCGACGGACTGCTGGCGGAGTACGGGCCCGAGACCAAGCCATTGCGGGAGGGGCTGCGTCACGAGGTCGAGGGGAGTTATCAACGCGTCTGGCTCGACCATGCCGGACGGGCCGCCAGCATCGGCGAGCAGTCGAAGAGTGAGGGGCTCGCCCGTGGCATCCGTGCCCTGTCGCCGCAAACCGACGCACAGCGGGGGCTGCAGCGCAACGCCCTCGACATCACCAACAGCCTCGGCGAGGCGCGGCTGCTTATGATGGAACAGATCGGCACCGCGCTGAACTGGCCGTTCCTGACCATCATGGTGTTCTGGATCGCAGTGCTGTTCCTGGGCTTCGGCATGTTCGCCCCACCCAACGCAACCGCCTTCACGACCCTGGTGGTGGGCGCGCTTTCAACCGCCAGCGCCATCTTCATGATTCTGGAGATGAGCATGCCCTATGACGGGCTGGTCCATATCTCGCCCGCGCCGCTGCTGGCCGCGCTGGCGCAAATCGGCGGGTAAGGTCAGCCGGCCGGCGCGGGGCGGATGGCTGCCGTCCGGCTACAGCCGCCCGTAGGTGTCCTCGATGCGAACGATATCGTCCTCCCCGAGATACGATCCGCTCTGCACCTCGATCAGCGCCAGCGGAATTCGTCCCGGGTTCTCCAGCCGGTGGACGCAGCCGAGCGGCAGATAGACGCTCTCGTTTTCGCGCACCAGGCGCGTCGTTGTGTCGTAGGTCACCAGCGCGGTGCCGCTCACCACCACCCAGTGCTCGGCCCGGTGGTAATGCTTCTGTAACGACAACTTGTGTCCCGGCGTCACCACGATGCGCTTGACCTGAAACCGCTCGCCGCGGATCAGGCTTTCGTAGAACCCCCAGGGCCGGTACACGCGGTTGTGCGCCACTGCTTCGCGCCTTCCGGCGGCACGCAGCCGGTCCACCACCCGCTTCACGTCTTGGGCGCGGTCGCGGTGCATGGCCAGCACCGCATCCTCGGTCACCACCACCACCGCGTCCTGCAGCCCCACCACGGCGGTGACGATGCCATCGCTGCGCACATAGCAGTTGCCGGCCCCTTCCAGCAGCACGTCACCCACCGCGACATTGCCGGACTCGTCCTTGGCGCCCAGCTCCCACAGCGCCCCCCAGCTTCCCACGTCCGACCAGCCCAGGTCGGCCGGCACCACAACGGCGCGGTCGGTGTGCTCGGCGAGCGCGTAGTCGAGGCTGATGCTCGGCACCAGGGCGAATGCCTCCGGCTCCAGACGGACGAAATCGAGGTCCTCGCTGCGTCCGCTCACCGCCGGGCGCAGCGCCGTCAGCACCTCCGGCGCGTGGCGCTCCAGCTCGGCCAGCAGCGTGCGCGCGGTGAACACGAACATGCCCGAGTTCCACAAATGCCGGCCGGAGGCGGCCAGCGTCGCGGCGGTCGCGGCGTCGGGCTTTTCGATGAAGCGGCCGAGGCTGTGCACCCCGGGCAGCCCGGAGATGGGGGCGGCCACCTCGATGTAGCCGAAGCCGGTGTCGGCCGAGGTCGGGCGCATGCCGAAGGTGACGATGTGCCCGGCGCGGGCGGCCGGCACCGCCGCGGCCAGCGCCCGGTGCAGGGCGGGGACGTCGCGAATCGCGGCGTCGGCGGCCATCATCCACAGCACCGCATCGGGGTCCTGCTCGGCCACGAGCAGGGCGGCGGCGGCGATCGCCGGGGCGGAATTGCGGCCCACCGGCTCCAGCACGATGCGTGGCGATGCCACCCCGGCGCGCAGCAATTGCTCGGCGACGACGAACCGGTGCGCCTGGTTGCACACCACGATCGGCGGCGCAAACCCCTCGCCGATCGCGCGCAGCGCGGTTTCCTCGATCATCGAGCGGTCGGTGACCAGTGGCCAGAACTGCTTGGGGAAGCTCTCGCGTGAAACCGGCCACAGCCGCGTGCCGGAGCCGCCGGACAGTAACACCGGCACCACCGCATCGCGCGCGCCGGGGCCGGAGGCGGTGGGGGCGTTGCCGGGACTGGGCGTCAGCGCGTTCATCCGTCTGTCCTCGCACGGTTTCGCCCGCCGTATGGCAGCGCGGCGGGGTCGCTGTCCAGGCGTTCGGGCCCTTGCCGCGGCAGCGCCGTCTGCCCCAGCACCCAGCCTTCCCAGCGCCGGACCCACGGATCGTCCGGCACGAAGGCCGGGCGGCGTCCGGCCAGCACGTTCAGCACGCAGAGCAGGCCGAGGGTGCAGTCGAACCGGTCCTCGCCGGCCGTATCGGCGCCGAATCCGTCATCCACCGACGCCGCCATCGCCGGCTCCGCGCAGGCGCCGAGCCGCGCCATCGCGTCATGCAGCCCCGCGGCGAGCGCTGCCCGGTCCGTCCGGCGCCGCTTGCTGCCGGCCAGGCGGAGCCCGAGATGACGCAAAGCCTCGGCCGGATAGGTCTCGGCCATCACAATCATGCCGGATGACAACAGGCCGGCAAGGTCGCCGTCGAAGGGCCAGAGACTGATCCCCGCGCCGTCAACCAGCGCCGGCACCAGCATGTCCCGCCACGCCGCCAGCGCCGCTTTGCCGGACTGGTTGGCGCCAAGCGTCCAGAACGGCGGCGCCCCGGCCGGGCGCTCAGCGGTGGCGCGGTCGACGACGCGGTGCAGCGCCTGCGGCGGGCCCAGACCGAGGGCCGTGGCATGCGCCGCGCGGGTCATGCCGGCACGGCCGCGCATCGGGTAAAACGGACGCTCGGGGCCGACCTCATCGAGGCTGGCGCAGACCCGGAAAAACCCGGGGCAGCGGGCGAGGCCGCGCAGGAAGTTCGGGAAATTCATCCTTATGTCATGCGCCTCGGCATAGGCGCGCGGCAGCCCGAGCGGACAATCGATACCGAACAGCACTGCTTCGGTGCCGGCAAGCGATCCGGGCACCCGCAGCCGTCGCAGCAGGGTCCCCGGATCGCCCACCGGCACCGGGGCGGCGAGATGCCAGACAGCGCCGTCGCGCCGTGCCAACGCCATCCAGCGCTTGCGGGCGTCCACGCTCCAATCGGCGTGCACCGCCAGGCTGACGCTTGCACTTGTCACGATCGTCCCGGTGGGCATAAACACGGACGGAACGATAGGAGACGATCATGGCCTACGCGGACGAATACGGCGCCGTGCAGAAGCTGCTGCACTGGCTGGTGGCCCTGCTGGTGGTGGGGCAAGTCGGGCTCGGGTTGTGGATGCAGTCGCTCGATCAGCATGACCCGACCCTGCCCGGCTTGTTCCCGGTGCATGACGGACTCGGGGCGACGATTCTGGCCCTGGTGCTGCTCCGCCTGCTGGTCCGCCTGACCGTGGGTGTGCCCGCGCTGCCGCGCGGTACGCCGCGCTGGGTGGACACGCTCTCGCACCTCAACCACCGTTTGCTGTACCTGGTGCTGATCGTGCAGCCGGTGGTGGGCTACCTGGCCAAGAGCGCGCATGGCCATGGGCTGTCGCTGTTCGGCTATTACAGCATCCCGGCGGCGTTTCCGGCCAATCCGGTCTGGGCCGACTGGCTGGGCGAGGCGCATGAGGTCGGCGCGGAGGTGCTGATCGTGCTGGTGGGCCTGCACCTGCTGGGCGCGTTCTACCACGGCGTGATCCGCCGCGACGGCGTGGTGCGGCGGATCGTCTGACCGGAGGGTCTCAACCTAACGGCTAAAGGGGCTTGTGGGCCCGTTCGATCAGGCGGCTGAGGAAGCCGGGCTTCTTGGGAGGCTCGGCGGCCTTGGCCGCTTTCTCGCGGGCGCGGGCTTCCTCGCGCTTTTCGCGCTCCTTCAGTTCAAGCCATTTCTCCAGGCTGAGCCCGGCCTTGGCGGCCCGCTTCTCTTCGTAGCTGCGCTGGCCGTCGGTCATCTGTTTCGTCATGGCAACCCTCCATGCGGCGGTTCTGGCAGGTGGGCGGCGGCGCTTCAAGCCTCTCCGTGGCGGTGCAGCAGGGCGCGGGCCACCAGGCCCAGGGCTGCGTTGATGGCCACGCCGCTGGCCGAGAGCAGGGCCAGGGCGGCGAACATGCGCGGCACCTGCAGCCGGTAGCCGGCTTCCAGGATTCGATAGGCTAGCCCGGAGGCGACCCCGCCGGAGCCGGCCACGATTTCGGCGCTGACCGTGCCGACCAGCGCGAGGCCGCCGGAAATGCGCAGCCCGGCGAGGAAATAGGGCAGGGCGACCGGCAGCCGCAGCAGGCGCAGTGTGTCCCAGCGCCCGGCCCCGTTCAGGCGGAACAGGTCGAGCAACTCGGCCGGCGCCGCTGCCAGGCCGGTGGCGGTGTTCGAGAACACCGGAAAGAAGGCGATGATGGTGGCGCAGACCACCACCGAGATGAAGGGATCGCCCACCCAGACGATCACCAGCGGCGCGATGGCAACGATCGGCGTTACTTGCAGCACCACCGTCCAGGGCTGGAAGGCGGCGCGGGCGAGCGGGCTCGCCTGCATCGCCAGCGCCAGCGTCCCGCCGAGCACGGCGGAGACGATGATCGCGGTGGCGGTGACGCCGAGGGTGGAGGCCAGCGAGGACAGAAACAGGGCCGGGTCGGCCAGGAACGCGCCGACGATGGCGACCGGCCCGGGGACCAGGTACTCCGGCACGCCGGAGAGCCGCACCGCGGCTTCCCAGAGGACCAGGAACAGTGCGGCGAAAACGACAGGGGCGAGGCGGGTCATTTCGCCACGTTCTTCGGATCGGCCGGAGGGGGCGTACCCAGCGCCGCCCGCATCGCGTGCGTCACCTCGCCGACCAATTGGGTGTAGGCGGGGGCGAGACGAGCCTCCGGACCGGGTTCGACCGCCGAGTTGATCTCCCGGGCAATGCGGCCGGGCCGCGGGGTCATCAGGATGATGCGGCGGGCAAGAAAGCACGCCTCGTAGATGGAATGGGTCACGAACACCACGGTGCAGCGCAACTCCCGCCAAAGACCGAGCAGATCCTCCTGCAACCGGAAGCGGGTAAACTCGTCCAGGGCGGCAAACGGCTCGTCCATCAGCAGCAGGCGCGGGCGGGTGACCAGGGCGCGGGCGATCGAGACGCGCATGCGCATGCCGCCGGACAACTCGCGCGGACGCGACTGCGCGAACCGCTCCAAACCGACCCGCGCGAGCGCCGCATGCACGTCCGCCTCGGCCGCCCGCCGGCCGCGCCCGCGCAGGCGCAGCGGCAGAAACACATTGTCGGCCGCACTCGCCCAGGGCAGCAGGGTGGCGTCCTGGAACACGTAGCCGATGTCCCCCGGCGCCGGCGCGGCCCCGCCGTCCCAGGCAACCCGGCCCTGATCGGGGACATCCAGCCCGGCGATCAGCCGCAGCAGGGTGGACTTGCCGCATCCGGACGGGCCGAGCAGGGCGAGGAAGTCGCCCTGGCCGATCCGCAACGACGCCGCCTCCAACGCCTGCGTGCCGTTGGGAAACCGCCGGCCAAGGCGGTCGAGGGTGAGCATGCCGCTAGGGTTTCAGGCCGACGTTGTGATTAACGAACCGCAACGTATAGGCGCGCTCGACATCCAGGTCCCGCGGATACAGTCCCTGCCCGGACATGCTGGCGTAAAAATCCGCCCAGCGGGCCTGGGTCATGGCGCCGATGCCACGGGTGGCCGCCTCGCCCGAGGTCAGGATGCGGTTTTTCTTCAGCGCCCCCCGCCCATAGGCGAGCAGGCCGTCGGTCATTTCCGGGTTGTCTTTCCGGATCAGCGCGTTCCCCGGCCCCGGATCGCCGTCGAGATAGGACGCCCAGCCTTCGATCGAGGCGTCGACGAAGCGCTGCACGATGTCGGGACTGGCCTCGATCATCCGGTCGGACACGGCGAAAAGCTGTGCATAGCCGGAAAAACCGGCATCGGCGACGAGCAGAACGACCGGGTCGAACCCGGCCGCCTGGCGGATGGAATAGGGCTCGGACCCCAGGAAACCCTGCTGGATCGCCTGTTTGTTGGCCAGGAAGGGCTGCAGGTTGAACGTATACGGGCGGATTTGCGCGTCGGTGTAGCCGAACCTGGCGCGCAGAAAATTCCACCAGCCGGCGCGGGTGTCGGCACTGATCATGATCGGCTTGCCCTGCAGCGCCGGGAAACTGTCGTTCCCCTGGCCGGGATGGGCGATGAGGACGGACGGGTCCTTCTGGAACATCGCCGCCACCACCCGGAACGGAATATGCTCGGTCACGAAGTTCAACGCGACGAAGCTGTTCGAAGCGATGGTCACATCCAGCCGCCCGGCGAGCAGCAACTGGGTCTGGTTCACGCTGGGGCCGCCCTGGCGGATGCTCACGTCCAGACCATGGCTCCGGTAAATCCCGGTGGCGAGGGCCTGATAATAGCCGCCGTACTCGGCCTCGGCGAGCCAGTCGGTGCCGAAGCTGATCTTGTCCTGCGCGCGCCCGACGGCAGTACCCCACCCGAGCACCGCCATCGCCAACAGGGTGGTGACCAGTTTGCGCATGGCGTGCCCCTTGTGCTGTCCGGCCGGGATGTTGTGCCGCCGGGACGGAATGCCAGCGCGATCCTGCCTGCGGCGGCCGGGCCTTGCCAATCCTGCGCGTCGGGGTGAGATACCGGACCGGCGATCTGTGCCATGCCGCGCCGGCGACCGAGATGGCATAACGGCAGCCGGCGGAGCAAGGCATGGACGAGGCACGGGCGCGGATGCGCATGTCGCAGCGGCGGATGACGGCGGCGGATCGGCACGGCCCCGATGTCTGAACCGCGGGTGAAGGCGGAGATCTGGGTCAGCATGGCGCTGCGCCTGGGCAATGCGGCGGGGCGGTACGGCGCGGTGCTGCGCAAGGGCGACCCGGACGCCGGCGGCGTGCTGGTGGTGCTGCACGGGCGCGGCGGGATGTCGGTGCTGTCGCAGATGCGCGCCGCCGACGGAGCCCCCGCCTGGATTCGCGGCACCGGCCCGGGGCCGGTGGAGCAGGCGGCCGCGGATGCCTATGTGGCGCGGCAGGTGAAGTTCGACCCGGATTTATGGGTTCTGGAGTTCGAGAGCCCGGACCTGCTGCCGCCGTTCGAGGGAAAGATTGTGTAATCATCTGTTGCGGATTGGCCACAGGCGCGGCAGGTGTGGCGGCGCGCGCAAGCCAAGACTGGTGCGCCGCCGTGTCGTTGCGCAAGGTCCGGACCCATATGCTTGCTCGCACTCCTCACAGGTCAATTCCATGAAGCGCGCTCTTCTTGCCGCATCTCTTCTGGCGCTGCCGCTGGCCGCGCGGGCGCAGCCGATCCAGGGCCTCTATGTCGGCGCCGGCGGGGGGGCGAACTGGCTGCAGAGCGAGCAGGTGCGCGCGGCCGCGATCAACGGGCAGCCGCAGGCGGGCGGCGGCGGATCGGTCGGCTACGAAACCGGCTGGGCGGCGCTGGGCAGTGCCGGCTGGGGCTTCGGCAACGGCGTGCGGGTGGAGTTGGAGGGCAACTGGCGCAGCAACAACCTCAGCCACGGCAACCTGCCGCCCGGCGTTTCGGCATCCGGCCAGGAATCAAAATATGGCGTCATGGCGAACGTGCTGTTCGACATGGACATCGGCTCGCCCTACGTCTTCCCCTATCTGGGCGCCGGCGCCGGCGCCGAATGGGTGCACAAAAACACCACCCTCGTCCGGCCCGGCGGGGTGAGCGTTTCCATCGACGATACCCCGGGCGCGAATTTCGCCTACCAGGCCATCGCCGGCGCCGCCTTCCCAATTCCACGGCTGCCGGGGCTGTCGGCGACCGCGGAGTTCCGGTTTTTCGCCCTGACCGGCGAGCGCAAGGTCACCGGCACCGCGTCATCGCCGGTCTACCCCGTGGCGGCCACCTCGGTGACCACCAGCGGCAACAACAATTTCGATGCCCTGCTGGGCCTGCGCTACGCTTTCAACGTGGCGCCCCCGCCGGCGCCAGCCCCCGCCCAGGTCCCCGTCGCCGCCCCCGCCCCGGCGCCCGCCCGCAGCTACTTGGTGTTCTTCGACTGGGACAGCGCAGTGCTGAGCGAGCGGGCGCGGCAGATCGTCGCCGAGGCAGCGCAGAACGCCACCCGTGTGCAGGTGACTCGCATCGAGGTGGCGGGCCACGCCGACCGCACCGGCACGCCGCAATACAACCTGGGGCTGTCGCGCCGGCGCGCCGAGGCGGTGGCGGCGGAACTGGTCCGACTAGGCGTGGGGAAACAGACGATCGATATTCAGGCGTTCGGCGAGACGAAACCCCTGGTGGCGACCGCGGAAGGGGTGCGCGAGGCCCAGAACCGGCGGGTGGAGATTGTGCTGCGCTGAGGGAAAGGAAGGCCAGGGCTCTGCCCCTGGACCCCGCCAAGGGGCGGTGGCCCCTTGGAACCCATGACATTTGAGCAGTTGCTATGAGAGGGGGGTTAGGCAGTGAACCGGTTCACTGCCTAACCCCCCTCTCATAACAACTGCTTAAGTAACGGGGTCCAGGGGGCCACTGCCCCCTGGCGGGTCCAGGGCAGAGCCCTGGCCTTCCTTTCTTCCCTCTTCAGCGCAGCCCCATTTCCGCTAGAATTGCGTCATGACCGCGACCGCCCATGAAGAATCTGCTTCCGGCCTGCGCCGTCTGCTTTATGTCAGCCACAGTCGCCTGGCCGGCGATGCGGCATCGGTCGCGGCGGCTCTCGCTGACATCCTTGCGGTCGCGCGCCGGCGCAATGCCGAGTTGGGCGTTACCGGCGCGCTGATGCTGTGCAACGGGCGGTTCGCGCAGGCCCTGGAAGGGCCGGGCGCGGCGGTGCAGGCGGTGTTCGACAGCATCGCCACCGATCCGCGCCATGTCCGGGTGACGATCGCCGAAGACGGGCCAGTTTCGGTGCGTGCCTTTCCCGCGTGGTCGATGGCCTATGCCGGCGAGGATGGTGCGCCCGATATTCCGCTGACGCTGGTGGACGCGGTGCGGGCACTGGGTCCGCAGGCCGAGGCCGTATTGCAACGCCTGCGGGCGATGGCGGCGTAGCGGCGGCGGCGCGGTCAGGACCGCCGTTTGACGCGGAGGGCGTTGTCGCCCTCGATGTCCTTGGGGTGGGCCGCCACCACGCGGCCGCCCTGCACCACCCCGAACACCGGAATGTTCGGCGTGATCGCCTCGTGGTCGGTGGCGCTGAACGGCCTGTCGTAGGTGGTGACGACGCCGTCTACCCTGGTCTGCAGGTTCTCCAGGGCGGCGCGGATCTTGTTGCCGTCGGTGCTGCCGGCCTGGGTGATGGCGGCGGCCAGCAGCAGCAGGCTGTCGTAGCCCTGCGCCGCCGAGACCGGGCTGGGGATCCGGTCGAGCCCTGTGGTGGCCAGGTAGGCTTCGATGAACGATTTTCGCCTGGCCGTGGTCGGCGCCTGGATGAAGGTCTGCGGCATGGCGGTGCCGTCGGCATTGGCGCCGGCATTGTCGATGAAGCCCGCCGTCGACAGCGTCCAGCTCCCCACCATGGGCAGCTTCCAGCCGAGTCGGGCCATGCCGTTGGCGATTCGCGCCAGCTCCCGCCCGAGCCCGTAGGTAAGGATCACGTCGGCGTCCGCCCGCTTCGCCCGCAGCAATTGCGGGGTGATGTCGGTGGCGCCGACATCGAATTTCTCCTCCGCCACCGGCCGCGCGCCCTTCGACGCCAGGGCGCGTTCGAGTTCCTCGCGCCCAAGCTGCCCGTAACTGCTGGAATCGGCCAGGATGGCGGGTTTGCTGAAGCCGCGGCGGGTGATGGCTTCCTCCACGATCATGGCGGACTGGATGGCGTCATTGGCCGAAGTGCGGAAGATGAAGTTGGCCGGATACGCCGGAGGGCGGAACCGGCGGGCGATCAGGGTGCCGGTGGCGACATTGGTGATCACCGGGATTTCGGCGTCCTGGTAGAAGCGCTGCACAGCCAAGGCGACCGGCGTGTTGATGAAGCCAAGCATGGCGACCACAATCCGCCCGGCAATCAGCTCGTCGGCGATCCGCTCCGCCCGGTCGGCGCTTGCCTCGTCATCGCGTTCCACCAGCAGGATCGGCCGGCCCAGCACGCCGCCGGCCCTGTTGATTTCAGCGGCGGCGAGCCTGACGCCGTCGCGCATCGACACGCCCATGGAGGCGGAGTCGCCGGTGAACGGGCCGGACACGCCGATGCTGATGGGATCGGCGGCCGGAGCGGCGGGCGCAATCGCGACGGCGGCGGCCACGAGCAACATTCTGCGGGCAAGACGCATTTTTTCCTCTGGACCCCATGCGGTACGTCCGGACGATGGACGACTGGTGGCCGGTTTCGACACCTTGCGCTGGCACGTTATGCTGGCGTACCGGCACGGCAGGCCGGCCTTTGCCCTCAGGATGGAGGAGGCGGGCAAAAGAAAGATGAATGCGCGATGACGTGTCGCGAATCCGGTGGAACCTTTGCGGGTTGCAATTTAGTCTGGATTGCGATTGCCGGGTCGAAGGATCGGCTCGTCGCGCTTGGCTGCCGCGATCCCCTGGGTGGCCAACCGGCATGGCGAGCGGTGAAGGGGACGCGCATGCGAGCGGGCGGTTTTTTGCGACCAGGGCTGGCCTTTTTGTTGCTCGGCTTGTCGGCCGGTCCGGCATGGGCGGGCGTGACTCCCGTGCCGTCCGATCTCGTCACGCCGCCAGCCCAGGCCGGCGACACCACGGATGCGCCGATCACGGTGGTGGTGGTGCGACATGCACGGCGCGGCTGTGCTGCGGTGTTCGAGCAGCTGATCCACGACACCTTTCAAGTGCGCAACAAAATTCCGGGCCATGTCAGCACCGATTTTCTCCGCCCGACCGAACCCGGCAGCACAGCCTACACCATCATCTTCAAGTTCGACCGGATGAGCCATTATCAGCAATGGCTGGACAGTCCTGAGCGGGTGGTGTGGCTGGACCGCATGGCCCGGTTCACCGAGGGGCCGCCGCAATACCAGTATCATACCGGCCTGGAGGCCTGGGTGACGTTGCCCGATGAACCTGGCTTCCGTTCGCCGGAAAAATACAAGACGGTGGCGGTGACCTGGCTGGCCATCTATCCGCTGGTGCTGGGCGTATCAACGGCGTTGGCGCCGGTCACGATCGGCTGGCCGTCGGCGGCGGCCACCGCGCTGGTCACCGGTATCGTGGTGCCGACTCTGGGGTATGGCATCATGCCGGTCATGACCTGGCTGTTTCAGGGCTGGCTGTATCCGCCCCTTCCTGAGTGCCGGACTGACCCCGACGGCTGATGGAAGGATGGCACATGCAAGCGGGGTCGGCGCATCGATGCGCGGCATGGGCCATGTGGCTTGCCGTTTCGGCCGGGGGGCTGCTTGTCGGGCCGACGGCCGGACACGCCGAGACGGCCGCACCATCGGTCCATGCCGGGGTCGGAAGGGACTCGCCGCTCACCGTGGCGGTGACGCGCCAGGTCAGGCCGGGCTGCGAGGCGCGGTTCGAGGCGCTGATTCGCGAAACGTTTCAAGACGGCGATCCGGTCGCCGGCCGGATCAGCGCGGAATTCCTGCCCCCGTCCGAACCCAATAGCCACGCCTATACGGTCATCTACCGGTTCAACGGGACCGGCCAGTACCGGGGAATGGCTGAAGTCGCCTGAACGAGCGGTGTGGGTCGAACGGTCGGCGCCGTTGGTCGATGGTCCGCCGCAGTTTCAGGTACCGCTCCGGCCTGGAAGTCTGGCTCACGCCGCAGGACGAGTTAGGCTACCGTGCGCCGGACCCATACAAAACGATGGTGCTCAATTTTCTCAGCATCTACCCGGTGACCGTGATTCTCACCACGGTGCTGGCACCGGTCACTGTCGGCTGGTCCCCCCTGGCCACCACCGCGCTCAGAACCGGCATCATGGTGTCGGCCGTGGGCTACGGCATCATGCCCACCGTCAGCAACATGTTTCGCGCGTGGCTGTTTCCGCCCGTGACCGAGTGCCGCGCCGGCTAGAGCAACAACGGCCAGACTGGCAACAGCCGGCCGATAGAGTGGCTCGTCAAAAAACTGAGAGTGCTTTAGCCGGGGGCACGTCACATGGGCGGCGCGGCGGCGCGGCGGTCGTCGAACTGCAGAGCCGCGAGACGCGCATACAGGCCGTTCTCGCGCACCAGGCTGTCATGCGTGCCGGTGGCCAGCACGGCCCCATCCTGCAGCACGACGATCCGGTCCGCCCGCCGGACGGTGGCGAGCCGGTGGGCAATGACCAGCGTGGTGCGGCCGGACGACAGGCGCGAGATTGCCTGCTGCACGTCGCGCTCGGATTCGGCATCGAGCGCGCTGGTCGCCTCGTCCAGCAGCAGCACCGGGGCGTTGCGCAGGATGGCCCGGGCAATGGCGATGCGCTGGCGCTGGCCGCCGGACAGGCGCACGCCCTTCTCGCCCAGAAACGTGTCGTAGCCTTCCGGCAGCGCGTCGATGAAGTCGCAGGCGGCGGCGCTTGCGGCGGCGCGCACCTCGGCATCGGCCGCCTCGGGGCGGCCGTAGCGGATGTTGGTCCAGACATCGGTGGAGAAAATCACCGGGTCCTGCGGCACCAGGCCGATCCGGCCGCGGACCTCGGCCGGGTCGGCGGTGGCCACGTCGACGCCGTCCAGCATGACGCGGCCGGATTGCGGGTCGTAGAAGCGCAGCAGCAACTGGAACACCGTGGTTTTGCCGGCGCCGGATGGACCGACCAAGGCCACGGTCTCGCCCGGGCTCACCCGCAGGTCGAAGCCGCGCAGGGCCGGCGGATCCGGCCGGGCCGGATAGGCGAAGAAAACATGCTCGAACGCAACGATACCGCGTGCTGGGCGCGGCAGCGGCACCGGTCGCGGCGGCGCGGCGATGGTCGGCCGCTCGGCGAGCAGTTCCAGCAGCCGCTCGGCGGCTCCCGCGGCGCGCTGCAATTCGCCCCACAGCTCGCTGATGCCGGACAGCGAGGTGGCCAGCACGATGGCATAGAACACGAAAGCCGACAGTTCGCCGGCGGTCATGTGCCCGCCCAGCACCTCGCGCCCGCCCAGCCACAGGCTGAGGGTGATGGCGCCGAAGCCAAGCAGGATCACGATCAGGATCAGCAGCGAGCGGATGCGCACGCGCGCGATCGCAGCCTCCACGGAGCGCTGCACCCGGGCGGCGAAGGCGGCGCGGTCGAGACCTTCGTGCACGAAGGCTTGCACGGTGCGCAGCGCGTTCAGGGTTTCCTCGGCGCTGGCGCCGAGATCGGCCACCCGGTCCTGGGCGGTGCGCGAGGCGCGTTTCTCGCGCCGGCCGAACAGCACCAGGGGTCCGACCACCAGCGGCACCACCGCCAGCACCACCAGTGTCAGCTTCGGGCTGGTGGCGACCAGCATGACCAGCGCGCCGATCAGGATGAGCACCGCGCGCAGCCATTGCGAGATCGCCGAGCCGACCAGCGACTGCAGCAGCGAGGTGTCGGCGGCAAGGCGCGACAGCAGCTCGCCGGTGCGCGCGGTTTCGTAGAATGCGGGCGAGAGGGTGAGCAGCCGGTCGAAGGCGGCGCGACGCAGGTCGGCGGCGACCCGCTCGCCGAGCCAGGAAACCAGGTAGAAGCGCAGGGTGGTGGCGCCGGCCAGCGCCGCGACCAGCAGGAACATCGCCAGGGCCGCGTCGTCAAGCCGGTCCGGGCGGCCGCCGGCGAAGCCGCGGTCGATCAATTGGCGCACGCCCTGGCCGAGCAGCAGCACCAGCGACGCGGCGACCAGCAAGGCCATCACCGCTGCGGCGATGCGCGGGCGGTAGGGACGCAGGAAGGGCAGCAGCCCGCGCATGACGGCGACGGTCGGCGGGCGCGTGCTATGGGTGGGCAATGCGAATGCTCCGGGGGTGGTGGTGCGGACGTCGGGATCGTGGTGGCCGCTTCAAGCCTTGCCTCGCGTTTCGCCCGCTGCCCTAGATGCCCGCTGCCCTAGATGCCCGGCGCCCTAGATGCCTGGCGCCCTAGATGGGTGACAGAGGCCCGCCTTTGCGGCTAAACTCGCTCATCTCATCCCACCGAGGAGCAACCCTATGACCAATCCGCTTCGCGCCGCGGTTGTTGCCGCTGCGCTCGTTGCCGGTACGACCGCACTGCCCGCACCGGCCGCTGCCAACTCGTTCGTGCGGACCGCCGTTCCGGTGGTGCTGTGGGCGGCAACCGGCGCGGTGGTCGGCGCCGTGGTCTGGCCGGCTTTGTTCCCCGCCGCGGTGACCGCGACCACCGCCGCGGTCGGTGCCACCGCCGCCGCAGCGCGGCCGATCGTGTGGACCTGGGAGTCGTTCCAGACCACGCGGGCCGCGGTGGGTGCGGGGATCGGCGCAGTTCTCGGCTACAGCATCGCTCCCTGAGGCGGGTGATCCGGGCCCTGCGAACCCGGAACGGCGCACCGATGCCGGTGCGATGCCGCAATTCCTCACGCTGCGGGCCTGGCCCGCGGCGCCCGAGGCGCGCGCATCCGCCGGTGAATGGTCATGAGGTTGCAGCGGGGGGCGTCGTCTTTGGACGGCGCGGGCGGGCATGAAGCGGGCCGATGTGCTGGTGATGGGCGGCGCGATGTTCGCCGCAAGCGGCGCGCTGGTGCTGCTGGACACCGCGGTGACCTCGGTGGCCGAACCTCCCTTCCCGAAGGCCATCGTGGCGGCACCGGCGCCGAATGTTGTGTTGCCGCCGGCACCCGGGACGAGCAGCGGTGTTTTCGAAAGCGAGAGCAAGCAGGTCCCGCTGCCACCCGGAAACTGGGTGACGATGCGGCGGGTCGTGGCGGATGTCGGGCCGGTCGTCGGCAACGGCAATGCGCCGGTGGTCAGCACGGTGCTGGTGCGTTTGCACGGGCATCGGGTGGACGCGGCTATTCTGGTGCAGGTAAATCCGCCCAACGCCACCTCCCATTGGGGGCTCGCCAGGGGCTGCGAGCGCCAGGATTTCTATTATGCGCAAGTGCGCTATTCCTCCGACCATGACGGCGCCTGTTCCTATGTGACCTATGTCACGGGGTGGACCCCTAGCGCCCCGATCATCGACGATGCCTGGCGCCTCTCGATGCAGGACGCGGTCGACAACGGGTGGGACGTGCCGCAGCAATGGCTGGAGGCGGTCTATCGGGTGACCGATCCGGTGGACGCGTTGCAGGTGCGGTATCTGTTCGATCCGTCAGAGGGAGAACCGCTGCAGAAGGAGATCACCGAAGACGAGGTGGCGCGGCTGGTGGTGTGGAGCAACGCCTCATGGCCGGCGATCCAGTCCGGTTTCCGTGGCCGCCTGAGGCCGGGGCACGGCGACGGGCTGGCGGCTTTGACATCGGTGCGGGCCGAGCGGGTGCCGGCCTGGCAGCACACCGCCCCGCCGCCGCTGGACCGGGCGGCGCTCAAGACGTTGAGCTACCAGACGGTTGGCTCGCTGACCAACTTTGCCGTGACCTATGCCTACCTGGGCAGCCTGGCCGCTGCGAGCACCTTGTCGGTGGCCGCATCGGTTGTCAGCGGGGCGATGATCTATGTGGAAGATCTGGTCTGGAGCTATGTGCCGGACCCGTCGCGGCCATGGTCGGATCTGCCGGGCGCGGGATTCGAGCAACCAGGGCCGGCTGGCTCGTAGCGTCGGGACCACCCGGGCCGGGCGGAGTGTTCGCCGTGGTGTTTTCCGCGGGCCCGTATCATCCGCGGGCCGGTATCAATGGCGGTCGTCGGTCAGGGTGAACTCGACCGAGGCCGGCTTGGCGTCCTTGCTGTCCAGCGTGAACGGGCCCCAGTGCCAGGTCTTGCCCGGCCCGCTCTCGAACGTCACATGCAGCCTCGCCTCCTTGACCACCCAGTGCTCGTCGCCCTTGGGCGTGATGGTGAAGGTGATGCGGCTGCCCGTCAGCTTGTCGGCGGTCGCCGCCCGGGCGCGGTTGAGCCAAAGCGTCATGCTCGTTTCGGGTTTCACGTCCAGCTTGTTGTCGAGCACCCGCTCCAGGATCTTGCCGTCGGCATCGGTGACGGTGACGGTGAGCACCGAGGCTTCGTCCTTGCCGTTGTCACCGGTCCTGAATTGCACACTGGCATTCTTGAGCACGCGTGGCAGGTCGGCCTCTGCTGCGCCGGCCAGCAGCAGGGATCCGAGCAGGCCGGCAATGGTTAAGCTGGTACGGCACGTCATCATGCATGGGCCATCTTTGCAGGTGGAACAACGCGACGCCGGCTCCGGGCGGTCACCTGAGCTGTCTGGGGCAGCTGTCGGGGCAGCTGTCTGGGGCGCGGCCGTGCGGAAGCGCAATGGGTGATCGGCGTCCGGTGGCGGGTGACCCGCATCGTTTTTCCGTGCTCGAAACTCTGTGCCCCACCCCGCCGATGCCGGAGGCTCGTCGGCGGGGTGGGGCACGCAAGGGGATGACGAGGCAGTTCAGCAGCGCCGCCGCCGCGAATCCGCGCGTGCCGGCGCAACGACCGGGGGTAAAGGTCAGGTCTTGGGCGCCGTGATGTGCAGCTCGATCTGGTTGCCGGAATACCAGAAATCGCCCAGGTAGCCGCCGATCACGGCGCCGGCGATCAGGCCGAGGCGGGTGGGAACGGCAACCTGGAACACCAGGGCGCCGATCACCACGCCGGCGCCGATCGCCAGCAACTGCGCCGGGCGCATAACGATCAATTGTTCCGACACCGGGGCTGCCGGCGCCGGGCTTGCCGGTGTTTGCGCGCTGGCCACGGCTGGCGCCAGCAGGCTGAGGGCCAGGACGGCAGAGCAGACAGTATTTCGCATCGTCAACCTCCTTGGGGCGAGCCGCCGCACGACCGCATCGTGCCAGTCGCGGTTCAGTGGAAGTGTGGCGCATTCTTGCCGCCGATACAACACGGGCGCCGGTACAGGCGCATGTGTCAAGGCAACGTCCCGCAACATAGCGACCGCAGCTTATGAGCCTGCCGGGCGGACCATAAACGAGGTCATCGTTATGCGATCAAAATCGTCTGCTCAGCCCGCCGGACACCGGATCGACCCAGAACAACACCACCGCCAACGCCTGCCGCGGCGGATCGGCGCTGTGCACGGCAAGGGCCGTGTCGAGCGCGCGGGCGGCGCCGTCGCGATCGCCGCGCGCGGCCAGAACCTGCCCGAGATAACGGTGCCCGGCCTCGTTCAACGGCGCCTCCGCGGTGACGCTGCGGAAATGCACCTCCGCCGCCGCGAGGTCGCCGCTGCCCCAGGCAACCAGCCCCTCGACCAGGCGCCGGTTGATCCCGAACCCGGGCAGCTCGACGCCGGTCACGGTCTCTCTGGCCTGCTTCAGCAGCTCCGCCGCCCGCGCCGGTTGCTTATCGGCCAACGCGACGACGGCCTGATTGAGCGCCACCTCCACCTGCACCGCCGGCCGCACCCCGGGGATCGCTTCGATCGCGCGATAGGCGGCGCGGGCGCCGGCCAGATCCTGGTCGGCGAGGTCGACCAGGCCGAGGATGTTATAGAGCAGGGCCCGCTGCGAGGCCTGCTCGGATTTCCAAGGGCGGGACAGGGCGCGGGCGATGGTCTGACGGGTGCGCATGAACCCGTCCGCACTGCCCTCCGTCCCGCTCAGGAAATGCGCCAGCGCGACATGATACGGGGCAACCCGTTCCATCGTCCATTGCGCGGCGTGCCGCACCAGCGCCACCGGGTCGCCGTCTTCCTGGGCGAGCCGCGCCTGGACCGGATCGGCCTCCGGCTGCGAGACGACCAGCACGATCTGCAGCGGCTGCGCGTCGCTGCCGGCGGGCTTGGCGGGAGGGGGGCCCTGGTCGCGGTCGGGCTTGCCCTCGCCGGGCATGATGGCGGCGACCACGGCGAGCCGGTCGACACCGAACTGCGTCTGCAACGCGGCCACGGCGGTATCGAGGCTCAGCGGCTGCACGATGGCGGAGAGCAGGTTCGGCTGCGAGTGGATGCGCATGGTGGGCGCGGGAATAACGGAATCGCCACGGATGATGCGGGCGGCCTCGGAGGAGAACACCTCCTCGGCGAGCGGCTCGTTGAACCCCTTCTCCTGCAGCGCGGCGGGCACGCTGATCTGCAGGCTGAGCGTGTCCCGGTAGATGAGGGCTTCGCCGGCGATGGCGCTGAGGAATAGTCCGACCAGGACGGCCAGCGTGGTCAGGTCGGGCATGGCATGGTGTTTTCCGGTTTCTGATCAGTTTCCGGCGCGATGACAGCACACACAAGGGGCATGCCCCGGACCCCGTCCCAAAGCTCAGCACGCCTTCGCGCGATGGCTTTGCGCTGGACCCATCACGGGTATGTGGCCCTTGGAACCCGGTGTTTTCCTCTGGCGTTTACTTCGGCAGTTCGCGGGCCAATTGGGCCAGGGTACGGTCGATTCGCCTGACCAGCGCGTCGGCGTTGACGCGCGCCTGGGCGTCTTCAAGCCAGCCAGCGTAAGCGCTCTGATAGGTGCCGCCAAGCTGGCGGATGCGCGCGACGGCTTCTTCCAGATCGCCCTCGGCGAGGCGGGCGGCGGCACCCTGCACCAGGTCGGGGGCGGGATCCGGCGTTGCGGAGGACCCGGGGGTGAACGGGTTCAACGTGTCCAGCCGGCGCGCCAGGCCGGTCGGCAACACGCCACTGCCGCCGGGCAGCGTGTCCTTGGTGATGCGGCGGAACTCGCGGTCGATGTCGGTGCGGCTGGGCACGCCCGTGCTGGCATAGGCTGCGAGCTTGTCGAGATCGGGCGTGAACTCGTCGATGCCGGCGCCGACGGTCCGGGCGACAGCAAGGTCGGAGGCGAACGGCGTCGAACCGCGCAGGGCATCGGCGACGCGGCCGAGCGAGAGCAGGCGGCCCCAGGCCCCCCAGGTGGTGCGGTCGGTGCGGCGCTGGGTGGACTGCTGCAAATCGTCGCGGGTGGCCGCGAGCTGCGCCGCGGCGGCGGCCAGGCGCTGCTCCAGGTCGCGCAGTTTCTGCTCCTGGCGGGCGAGCACCAGCACCGCCTCCTGCTGGGCGCGCGACGCCGGGGTGGTGATGCCGACCAGACCCAGCAACGGATCCTCCAGCAACGGCGCGGCGAGCGCGACCAGCAAAGCGGCGCCGGCGAGCATGGTGACCGAGCGTGCCGCGGAAGGGCCGGTGACGGGCCGGACCGGCGGCTTCGACGGTTGCGGCGTGGCGCGGCGCCGCAAGGGGGAGGCGACGGGCGGCGCTGCGTCCGGCGGGATTGGCGCGGCGGTGATCGGCGCGGGTTCAACCGCCGCGGGGGCGTGTGGCTCGGCAGCGACCGGGGCGGTTTCAACCGGCTGGGGGGCGACCGGCGTGGAGTCAGCCGGCGGGACCGACGCGGCGGTCATCGGCACGGGTTCGGCCGCGGCCGGGGCATGTGCCTCGGCGGCGAGCGGCGTGGGTTCAGCAGGCGGGACCGCGGCCGCCTCCGCGGCGACCGCTTCCAGGGGGACCGCTTCCAGGGGGACCGGCGCGGGTTGAACCGGTTCGACGGCGACCGGGGGGGCCACCGGCGCTGGTCCGGTCGGGGCAGGCTGGTCCGGCGGCGGCGATTCGGCGGCGGCCGCCGGGACCGCGGCGACCTCCGCCTCCGGCGGCGCCGCGACCTTCGCTTCGACCGCTGCGTCCCGCTTTTCTTCCAGGGTTTCTTCGATTTTTGCTGCCCTGGGCAGGTCCTCGATCGCGGTGTTGCGCTCGGGCGCCTGGCCCGGCCGGGCGAACACGTCCTTGAGTTCGGTTCGGGGCTTCCGCGCCATGGGCTACTGCTCCGCCATCTCGATGCGTCTCGTCCGGCTCACACCACCGCCGACAGGCTGGGCGGCGGCGGCCGGTTCAGTTTGCGCAGCTCCGCGCCCACATAGGCCCAGAGCTCGGCCATCTCGGCGGCCGCGCGGCCGCCAGGCTCGTATTCTGTCACCGTCAGCCCGGCGCTGCCGGCGGCCGGAAAGGCGGCACGGAAACGCACCACCCCGGCGATCCGCCCCTGGCGGGCAAGGATCGGAATGGCTTCCTCGACGGCGCGGATGCGCTTGCCGGTGGGCGCCTGGGTCAGCACGAAGGCATAGCGCCGGCCGGCGCGCTCGACCATGTCGACGATGTCGGGCAGTGCATCGAAATCGTCGGTGGTGGGGCGCACCGGGATGAGGATCACATCCGAGCACTGCATGACGCCGAGCAGGAACCCGTGCACCGCGGGCGGCACGTCCACCACCACGAGATCGGCGGCATCTGCGGCGCGCAGGTGGTTGAGCACGCCCAGCAACTGGTCCGGGCGGGTGGCGGCGAGGGCGGGGTTGGGCGGCTCGGTAGCGCCGGCGGTGCGCCGGTTCCACCATTTCGACAACGAGGCCTGCGGATCGAGGTCGACGAACACCACCCGTTCGCCGCCGGCCGCGGCCAGGGCGCCGATTTCGCGTGCGAGCGTGCTGGCGCCGACGCCTCCCTTCTGCTTGGCGAACATCAGGATATGCATTGTGACCGGCCTCCCCTCATGGTGGACCAGAGTACCGATGAAAGCATCAGCGTAGGCGGCTGGACCTTCCAGGCACAAACGGGGTCAGATCAGTGCAACGCGCCGGTGACCGTGTACCAGGTCCAGAAGGTGAGCGTGCTCACCACGCTGGCGGCGACCGACAGGCCGCAGAACAAGCCGGCCGTGGCGCCGAGGCCGCCGGCGCCGCTGGCGGTGACCAACAGCGCGCCGATCATGGCGCCACCGGCGCAGGAGGCGAGCGCGGATTCGGCCAGTCCCGGCGGTTGCACCACCACCACCACGTTGTGTTCCTGCGCACGGGCCGGAACGGGCGCGGCCGGCAGCAACAGCAGGGCGGCGGCGAGGGCTGCGGTGGCGCGCGTCATGGCACCGTCTCCGGGGTCAGCGCCTGGGGCGCGGCGGGGTGATGGGCGGCGAGAAGATGATCGACAAGGCGAGACAGGCGTTCGCCGGCGGCGTTGAACGCGCTGGCGGCGACAAAAAGCCCGCAGAACAGTGCGGCGCCGGGCGGGACCGTCCGCAACCGGACGGGGCCCAGGGTACCAGCATAGAACACCAAGGCGCCGATGATGGCGCCGCCGGCGCAGGTGGTGACGACGGATTCGACAGCATCGGGCGGAGACGGCGGCACCGCGAAGGTGCTTTCCCGCGCCTCCGCCGGAGCGCCGGGCGCGGCCGGCAGCAGCAGCGCCAGGGCGAGCAGAAAGCCGGGTCGGGTCATCGACGGGGTTCCGGAGCGGCGGCGGGGTGACCGCTGGCGAGAATGAGGCCGACCACGCTGGACAGGCGATCGGCCGCCGCGCGGGCGGAGGCATCCTCCAGCCAGTCGGCGAAGCCGTCGCGCGCCGGGCTATCGAGCTGCTCCACCGTGGCGACCGCGCCGGCGATGTCGCCGGCAGCGAGCTGGGCGCTGGCCTCGGCGAGCCTCGGGCTGGTGGTGTCGGCCGGTGTGGCCTCGCCGGGCAACTGCTCGCGCGACCAGGTGAGCACCCGATTGAGCATGGCGACCGGCGCCGAGTGCGGGCCGGTCCAACCCAGTCTGGCCGCGCGGTCGGCGAAGTCGTGGCTGATCCGGGCGGCATCCGGCACGCCGACCGAGGCGTAGGGCACCAACTGGTCGAGCAGCTTGCGGATATTGTCGGGCAGACTGGTGACCGCACGGGCCACCGAGAGCTGCAGGCCGAATGGCTCGGATTGGCGCAGCGCGGCGGTGAGGTCGGTGAGCGCATACAGGCTCGACCAGCTGGCCAGCGCGTCGGTGCTTGCCTTGAGCTGGGTGGCCTCGCCGCGGCTGCGGGCCAGCTCGGACGTGGTGGCGTCGATCTTCGCCTCCAGCACCGCCAGGCGTCGCTGCTCGTCGGCGATCGCCAGGCGAGTCGCCGCCAGCCGGGCGGCGGGGGGCGTGTGCAGTCCGATGATCCCGAGCGTGCGGTCGAACCAGAACGGCGCGGAGACCGCCAGCAGGATGGCGGCCAGGGCATAGACGCGGGCCCGCGTCAGGGATGCCCCGGGCGGCGAGGCGGCATCGCTCATGGCCAGGTCTCCTGCGCTGCGGCCGAATCGGCGCCGCATTGTAGTGCCCGGCTCAAATCGTCGTCAGCACTGAAATGCCGGCGTGCACCAGCAAGGCGATGATCACCCCGATAACGATCGCGTTGGCGACCGCGTGATTGACCGCCTGGCTGGAGGTTTTCGGTCCGAGCGCCACCATGATCGCCGCCACGGCGGCGAGGAAGGCACTCAGCCCGGCCTTGCAGAACACCCAGATCATGCTGAAAAACGGCCAGCCGTCATGGGTGAGCACATTGCGGAAATACAGGGTGCGGAACAGCGCCCGGTACTGGGTGGGGAACACCACGTGCCAGGTTTCCTGGGCCGCCCAGGCGCCGAGCAGCAGCGACAGGAACTGCAGCGCCAGCGCCCCGATCACGACGCTGCTGAGGATGGCGGCGAACACGTAGGTGCGGCCGGGCACCTGCAGGTTGGTGAAGGCGCGGAATTGCGAGGTGAGCACCCGGTTGCCGACATCGGCGGCGATCACGGCACTGTTGCGGGCAACAAACAGCAAGGTACAGATCAGCGGCAGCGCCACCCGGCACTGCACCGCGCCAAGGCCGACCACGGTTTCATCATGCAGCATCGACTTCAGCAGGCCGCCGTAGGAGTAGTAGTTGAAGCCGAACCAGATGGTGACGAACCCGGTGATGCCCGAGCCGGCGGCAATGTAGAACAGCATGATCGGCGAGGCGCAGAGCAGCCACAGGTATTCGGCGACGTAACGCAGGAACCAGGTGCTGCGCGAGCGCGCCGGGTGCTCCAGCCGCCAGTGCGACGCGATGTGCGGCGTCAGTGACGCGGCATCGGGGGCTGCGGTATCGGACGCTGCGGTCTCGGGTGCCCTGGCATCGGGCGGCTCGCCCTCGGCGGCTGCCTCGTCCAGGCCGGCCGCCTGCTGCAGCGCCAGCTCGACCGCCTCCGCCTTCGGCGGCAGGACGGAGAGATGGGCGGTACGCGGGTCCATGACCAGCACCCGGTCGGCCAGCGGCAGCAGTTCCTCGTAATGGTGCACGGCGATCAGCGCCGGCTTGCCCATGGTGCGGCACAGGTTGCGGATCAGCTCGACGAGGCGGCGCGAGGAGATGATGTCGAGGCCGGAGTTCGGCTCGTCGAACAGCAGCACCGGCTGGTTGGCCAGCACAGCACGGACGATGGCGAGGCGCTGGCGCTGGCCGCCGCTGCAGGCGCTGATCGACTGATCAGGGTCGATGTCGGCCAGCATGTCGGCGAGCTGGTCGGTCAGGCCGGCGGTGCCGGGCGGGGCATGGTCCAGGGCGATGCGCAAATTGTCGCGGGCGTCGAGCTCGTCGAACAGCGCGTAGTTCTGGAACACCACCCCGCCGACGCCGCCATGGCCGGTGGCGAGGTCGATCTCGCGGTCGCCGCAGGCCAGCCTGCCGGTGACATCCCAGTTGCCGGTCTCGGTTTCCAGCAGACCGCCGAGCAGCAGCAGCAGGGTGGACTTGCCGCAGCCGCTGGGGCCGACCAGCAGCACGAGTTCACCCGGGCCGACGCGCAGCGAGGCGTTGTCCAGCAGCAGCCGTCCGTCCGGGCGGACAATGGTCAGCTCCTCGACGACCAGGGCGCCGCTCTCGTCGCGGCGGAGCGCGCTGGGATTATCGCGGCGGAGCGCGCTGGGATTATCGCGGCGGAGCGCGGCGGGAATGGTGTTCTGCCGGGGTGCGCCGGCCGCCGCGGACGGGCGGGCGAGAATGCCGGCCGCGTCGACGCGCTTGTCAGGCGCCATTCGGCGCCAGCCGATCGAGCACATGCACGGCGTTGCGGTCCAGTTCGATGATTTCGTCACGCTGGGCGGGACTCATGAACACCACCACCCGGTCGGGGCGGCCGCTGACGAGGGTGCGGATCACGGTCGCGGCGACCAGGTTGATGTCGGCGCTTCCGTGCAGGCTGACCAGCAGGCGCGGGGCGCTGCGGAGGAGGTCGTTGGCACGGTCGGTCATCTCCACGAGGTAAGGGCGCAGCTTCGGGTCGAAGGCCATTTCGGCGATCAGCCCCTGCAACGCCGGGCTGCGGGCGAGCTTGCCCATCAGCACCGTCTGGAACACGCGCAGGAACTCAACCGTCGCCGGGCTGTCCATCAGCCCCATGACGGTGCGCTCCGGCACGCCGTGGTCGCGGATGTCGATGATGGCCTCGCGCAGCGCATCCTCGACCGGCTGCATATCCCATGGGCGGTCGCGGAACGGGTCGATCAACGGCAGCGCGTTGGCGCGCAGCATGCGCATCGGCACGCCGCGGAAATGCTGCTCGACGATCGGGCGGATGTCACGCCCGATCACATCGCGCAGGATCGGGTCGTAGCTGCGCAGCAGATCGCGCCAGGCGCCGCGGTCCTGGGTCGCCTGCCAGGCTTCGGCCATGGCGGCGCGCAGCACGGCGAGGAAGCGGTCGCGGTAATCGGCGTTGAACTCGGGAGAGCGGAAAATATCGACGAAAGCGGTGGGAATGGCCAGCACCAGGGACTCGGCCTGGGCGCGCAGTCCCTGGCGTTCGGCCGGCGAGGCGAGCAGCCAGAGCAGGCGCGGGTCGGCAGGTAGCGAAACCGGTTCGGTGTCGATGCCGACCAGACGGTCGAGCGGGTCGGTACAGCCCGACCCGGATGTCGCCGTCCGGCGCCCGCTCGGCGTTGCCGAAGCGGACGGCCGAGCCGTCTTCGCGCAGGGCGAACACCGCCGACGAAAGGCTGTCTGAGGTTTGCCGCGGGTCGGCCAGCCGCACGCCGCCGGTGATGGGGGACAGGTTGCCGGGCAGCGATGACCAGCCGATCGCCGACAGCAGCGCCAGCACCGCGGCGCTGGTTGGCCAGGCATGGGTCGCCCGCTCGGGGCGGGCGGTCGGGAACAGGTGTGCAGCGGTGCGCCGGATCGAGCGCAGGATATCCATCGTCGTGGCCAGGGGACCCCCTCAGTGTTCCGTGCAGGTTTTGCCGACGCTCGGTGGCGGCATTGTGGTGTCAGCCGGTGTTCGGTTCAGTGCAGCGAGACGGTGTCGGCATTGCCATGGCGGCTGCGAGTTAGCTTCTGGTTATCCCTCCATGCCAGTTGGAAATACAAGCTCGCGATCTCGGCGTAGTTCTCGAACGCGGCTTCCGACTGCCGGGCTTTCACGCGCAGCCGTTCTGCTCCGGCCGCGTCGCCCTTGAGGCTGCGCAGATCGGCCCACAGCTCAAGCGCGCCGCGGCTGTCGGGGTTGATGCCGGCGGCGGTGCTGACCAGCATCTCGGCTTCGTCCAGGTCCTGCAGGCTCATCCGGGCGGCGGCCCAGGTGGCGTAGGCGTTGGCGAGCATGATCTTGTCGGCGGGCGGCTGGGTCTGGACCAGCGCGCGCATGCGCGCGGCGGCGGCGCTCGCGTGGTTCAGCTGCATGTCGGTGAACGCCACGTTCAGCGCGGCGGCGGCGTTGTCGGGATCGGAGGCGGCGGCCTTCTCGAAGGCGGCGTGCGCCGCCTCGACGTCCTGGCGCAGCAGCGCCAGCAGGCCCTGCAGGTTCTCGAACAGGGCGCGCTGCGGGTTGTGCGGCGTGTCGGCGAAGCGGGGCATCGCCGCGGCGATGATGCGCTCGGCGTCGGCGTTCTCGCCGGCGGCGTTCTGTTGCGCCAGCTGGTGCAGCGCGGCGAGGTAGGGGTCGATATGGGCCAGGCCCTCCAGGGTGGCGCGGCGAATCAGGTCGACCACCGACTCGCCCGGGTCCTGCACCACCACCTGGGAATAGACAGCCGCCGTCCGCCGGCTCTGGCCGGTGATCAGCACCTTGACCAGCCCGTCTTCGCTGAACAGCGCCAGGCGGTAGTCGTCCGGCTGGAAGCCGAACTGCGCCTGCACCGCATAGGCGACGGTCTGCAGCCCGGTGGCCTCGGCGATGGCGGCGCCGATGCCGCCCTGGCTGCTCCAGCGCAGTTGCGGCTTGCTCACCAGAGACGGGGTGGCGAAGACGTGCTCCGCCTCGTTCTCGACGATGGTGCGCGCGAGGCCGGAATCCATCGATGTCTTGCCCAAGGGCGCGGTGGTGACGGTTTCCAGCACCACGTCGCCCTGATGCCAGACGGCATCGAGGCCCACGGCGGTGACGGCGGTGACCAGCACCATTGCGAACGTGACCAGGTCCATGACGAAATCCCCAAGCGTTCAGTGCGGCCGGATGGTTATGGATTTAGCGGGGATCGCGCGAACTCAAGGCCGCGCCTGCCGTCGCCGTGCCCGCCATCGCCGCGTGGAGGCACTTGTTTCGCAACCCTATCAGGGGGGGCGGGCAATGAGAATAGGGCGGACAGGCGGTAACGATCGGTCACGAAATCGCGCCTTGGTTTTGTTCGCAGGTTCGGCCTTATTACAATTTGGGGATAGGGGAACGCACACCGTTCGCGCGAGCGCGCCGGGAGCGAGGAAGCCTTTACACCTGTTGCCTCCCGCACTTATAACCCGGCCAGGATTTGCAGAGCGGGGATTTAGCGTTGAACGTCACGGACGATACGTCCAGGCGTCCGGGTGATGACACGCTTCGGCGGTACACGGACCTGGTCAAGATCACTGGTATGAAGACCAAGTACATCAACCAGGCACAGGAGGTTCGTCTCCTCGAGGAGGGTGTGACCCGCTTCGACCTGTCTCTCGACGACGCGCGCCGCCATTTGCGCAAGGTGGCCGAGGAAAACGGCTTCGTGTTCGAGTCGCAGGAAGGGCGGCGGGTCGAACAGATGATGAACCGTTACGCTAGCCGCAGCGGCACCATTTCGCGCGAGCAGTTCGAAAGCACCGCCGCGATTTTGCGTGATTTCACCGAGAAAAGCATCGGCGAGGAGGAGGCGCGGCGGCAGCTCAAGCGGCTGATGCTGCAGAACGGCTGGCGGCCGCGCCGCTCCGGCTGGTTCTGGTCGAAAAAATGGTTTGCGCAGGTCGAGGTCTGACCGCGCAATATCCGGGCGTGCGACCCACGCGGCGGCGTGTGCACCGTGCCGTCGCGACCGATGTAACTTCCCGAGGCCGGCAGGCATCCCCGCCGATGAGGCGCGCATGGACGTAATCGACGTGCTCGGCAATGCCGGCCGGGTTCTGCTGGCCGGACTGATCGTCGCCCTGCCGCTGATGGCCTGGCAATGGGTGGTGCTCAGCTCGCGGCACTGGCGCGGCACGTTCGGCCTGCTGGATGCGACGTTGATCGCCGGCGTGATGATCGGCATCGCCGCCCTGGTGGATGTGATCCCGGCGGGCACGCTGAACTTCGAGGCGGTGGTGGCGCCAGGCGGCGTCTGGGACCTGTCGGCGACCGGCTTCCTGCGGCGCGCCGCGGCGATGGCCTCGCGCGGGGTGCCGGTCATGGCGGAGCGGCTGGTTGCGGACGACGCCGACCGTGACCTGCGGGTTTGGCTGTCGCTGGCCGGCGCGGTCTGGCTGCTGCGCCTGTCGGCCGGGCTGCTGCGCGCCGGCGTGGGCCATGCCGGGATGTTCCTGCTGACCGAGGCTGTGACCTTCGTGGTCTCGATTTACGGCACGATCTATGCGGGACTGCTGGTGATCTGGCTGTTCAACCAGTTGAACGTGTGGTGGCTGCTGCTGCTGATTTTGGTGGTTCAGGATTTCCGCAACAATGATCCGCCGTATTTCGCCCGACTGCCGGCGGCGACCGGGTCGTTCGCGCTTTATGCGCAGCCGCCGCCGCCGCGCGAGAAGAAGCATAAGGCGCACGGGCATTAAGTGAGGCAAGGCCCCAGGGCATTGCCCTGGACCCCGCTACTCAGACAGGTGCTCGATGACGGGGCGAGGCGGTGAGCCGATTCACCGCCTCGCCCCGTCATCGAGCACCTGTCTGAAGTACTGGGTTCCAAGGGCCTCTCGGCCCTTGGCGGGGTCCAGGGGCAGAGCCCCTGGCCTTCCTTCGCCTTACGGCGGCGGGTTCAGGTAGTTGGACTGACCCAGCATCCGTTCCTTGAACAGCGACCACAGCAATCCCGTGGCGAGCAGCAGCGCCGCGCAGGTCAGCAGCAGATAGGTGCGCGTCCGCGGCTGGCTGAGATCGATCACGTCCAGTTCGGACAGGCTGAACGTGCCGGCCAGAAGAACCGAGACCGTGGCCGCGATGCCGGGTCGCCCAAGCGAGGAATGGGCGACGCGGATGAACAGCAAGTACAGGATCAGCATCGCGCCGGTGGCGGCGGCTTTCTCGGACAGCAGTGGCCCGCTGCTGCGGACCCAGTCCAAATAGCAGTACCCGCTCGGGTTCCAGGTGCCGTACACCAGCGCCAGGCACATCAGCAGGCGGGCGAGGATGCCACCGATACTCATCGCAGAACCCCGGATGCAGTGCGGTCAGGCCAGCCGGACATCAGCCGAACAGTGGTGGATTGCTGATCGTGCGGCTGTCTTTCTGGCCGGTGAGGCGGAAGCGGATTTGCGAGAACGGCAGGCCGGCGGCGAACACCGCGACCACGGCGCCCTCGGCCACCAGGGTCCGCTGCACGCTGTCGTGCAGATCGATCCAGCCCCAGGACGACAACATCCAGATCAGTGAGATGATCAACGCGATGCCCGGCGGCAGCAGCAGCCGGCCGAGCGAACGGACGGTGGCATTGATGGTGATGATGTATCCGAGCCCGATCACCAGGCCGACACACGCCTTGGAGGCCAAATTCTCGGTGCCCCCCTCGGTGACCCAGTGGTAATATGAGTAACCGCCCGGATTGTACGTGCCATAGACGAGCAGCATCACCAAAAGGGTGCGTACGACGACGCCGAAAAGCTGGCCCGCTCCGTACATAAATCCTGTCCGACTCCATCAATGGGCGCGCAGCGCCGTGAAGCGTCAAGATCGTCTGCCGCTCCGCCGCGCAGGGTTTTATCCTAGGCTTGCGGTGGATTCAAATCTTTCGAAAAATGCGAGCCCGCTCACGGGCGGACAGGACGCGGAGACATTACGTTACGTTATTTATCAACAAGACGCCCTCAGTTAACGATTGCAACCAAAGTGATTGACTCTGCGGCCTGGCCGCGGCTACCATGGAACTGGTCGTTCCAATCAGCGGATCCATCAGTGGGGTGTGCGGGCATGGGTTAACTCCCATTTTGGCCGCATATTTGCTGTTCCGTATTGTGTCCGCCGGATGCCAGGGACTTGCTTGCCGAGTCCCCCTAGCGCCCATGGGTGGGGTGCGTATGTAAAGGGGCGCGGATGGGTTGGATGATGTGGAGGGGCTGGCGCTGGCCGGCCTGAGGGGAGCTGATGGCTGACGTTGCGTCCTTGACGAACCTGCCAGCGAGCGAGCCGGTGTCTCGGCCCGCCACCCTTGCCGACGATACCCCGGTTGATGCCCCGCCGGCCGCGCAGGAAGCCACACGGGTTGAGGCACAAGCTGAACCGGCGCCGACCGACAAGCTGCCCGCTGACGAGGCACAAGCTGAACCGGCGCCGACCGACAAGCTGCCCGCTGACGAGGCACAAGCTGAACCGGCGCCGACCGACAAGCTGCCCGCTGACGAGGCAAAAGCTGAACCGGCGCCGACCGAGAAGCTGCCCGCTGACGAGGCACAAACTGAACCGGCGCCGACCGGCAAGCCTTCCCCCACCAAGCCGGCAGCCGCGCCCGCGCCCTCTTCCGCCGCCCCCCGTGCCCGCCCGCCAGCACCGCCACGTCGCGGCGGCTGGCTGTTCAGCGCCTTCTGCGCCGTGATCTCGCTGGCCGGTGCGGCGGTGGCGCTGACGGCGCCGACACTGCGGCCGCAGGCATTCGATCTGGCCCGCGCCTGGCTGGGTGAAACCAGTCCGGTCCTGCGCTACATGGCGGCGGCGCCGGCGTCCGGCACCGAGCAGGCCGCACCGGCGCCGTTGACCTATCCGCCGCCGTCGTTCCAGGCCCCCGCATCCGTGAACGGCGACACCTCGTTGCAGGCGGCGGCGCTGGCCGCCGTTCGGGCCGAAATGATCGCCACCTTGCGCCTGGAGTTGGACGGCGTGCGCCGGGCCGCGGCTGAGCAGGGCGCCCGGTTGGCGGCGGCGGGCGCGTCGGCCAGGGCGGCGCAAAACGATGCCGCGGCGGCACGCACCGAGGCGCATGCCGCCGCCACCGCGGCGGATGGCGTGGTGCGCGCCCAGGACGCGATCGCGCGCGCGCAGGACGCCTCGACGCAGGCGTTGAACGCGGCGACCGAGCGGCTCGACCGCCTGGAGGCACAGGTGGCGGTGTCCGATGCGCGCGGGCGCGCCACCGGCATGGTGGTGGCGGCCGCGGGCTTGCACCGGGACATCATCTCCGGTGCCTCGCTGCACGACGACCTGGCGGCGCTGGCCGACGGCGGCCCGCTGCCCGTCAGCGTGCAACAGGCGCTCGATCTGTTGGCGCGCTCCGAAGGCGGCGTGCCGACCTTGCGCGACCTGGGTGTCGGTTTCGAGGCGGTGGACGCGGCGATCGTGGCGCGTGGCGGCGGACAGGGGTCATGGTTCTCCCTGAGCGGCTGGTTCGGCGGCGCCAATGCCCAGCGCGACATGCTGGTGCGGCTGCGCGCCCTGGCCGCAGAGGGCCGGTTCAGCGAGGTCGCGGACACGTTGGAGCGGACGGAATGGGCCGATCTGGCGCAGCGCTGGGCAGCTCAGGTAAGACAGCGCTCGGCGGCGGTGATCGCCGGGCAGACGGTGCTGGCGCATGCGCAGGCGGCCTATGAGGCGGCCCAGACCACTCCGCCGGCGTGGCCCCAGACCGCACTGCCGGCCGGACAAAGGAGGACGTTGCCATGACTGGCGGTTGCATGCGCAAGCGTGCAGCTTGGGCTTGGCCGACGGCGGCTCTGCTGGCGCTTGCGCTCGCGGTGCCGGCTTCGGGCCCGGCGCGGGCGACCAACTGGCTCGACCGGCTGCCGGCCGACGACCCCGGTCTGGCGGCGGAGCGGCCTTCGGTGGGCGTGCCGTCCGAGACGGCGCCGCGCACCCAGGCATCAGTGGCGCCGACATCCCTGGAACCGGCGGCGTCGCGGTCGGACGCGGCAGCGTCAGGGCAGGCGTCCGCTGGCTTCTTCGGGTCGATTTACAATGCCGCCGCCGCATTGGTGGCGCTGCCCGCCAAAGTGGGGCAGGGCATCTGGGAATTCTCCTATATGTTCGGCGTCAACCCGACGCCGGCGCGCCGTCCGATGGTGGTCGACGTCGTGCCCGATCTGGAGCCGGCCGACTCCCGGCCTGCCCCTTCGGTGGTGGCGGCGGCCGCGTCACCGCCGGTGGCGCCCGCGGCGTCGTCGCGGAGCGGAACCACAGCCGCGTCGGTGTCGGTGCCGACCGGTGGAGCCGGAGACGACGAGATCGACCCGGGACTGCTCGCCAATTTCGTCTACGACCGCGGCGAGAGGCGGCCGGATGGTTCGTTCTTCGTGCCGAAGACGCTGCAGCGGCTGTTTAAGGTGCGCACCGTGCGCACAACTGTTGCGGAAGTGCCGGTCACGCTCACCCTGCCGGGCCGGATCGTGCCCAACGCGCACACGCATGGACGGGTGGAATCGAGCCAGCTCGGCCGCTTCGAGCCGCCGGAGTCAGGGCTGCCCGTGCTCGGCGACAAGGTGGTGAAGGGGCAGCTGCTCGGCTGGGTCTCGCCGGCGGTGGGCGTGGTTGACCGCTCGCAGACCCGGCGCGAGGTGGCGAAGCTGACCACCGATATCCGGGTGCAGACGGAAAATCTGGAGATCATCAAGTCGTTCAGCTGGGTGCCGTTCCGCGACGGCAAAATCTACCAGGCCGAGCAGACGCTGGCCGGACTGCGCCGCGAGCGCGAGGCGCTGCTGCCGCTGCTGCAGACCCGCGAGGCGCTGCGCGCGCCCACCACCGGCGTGATTTCGGTCAGCGAAGCGGTGGCCGGGAAGGTGATCAATCCGGGCGAGCTGGTGTTCGAAATCGTCGATCCGTCCGATCTCTGGGTGGAAGCGACCGCCCCCGATCCGGCGACCGCGGCGGATGCGTCGCGGGTGCAGGCGGCGAGTGCGCTGACGCCGGAAAAACAGGTGCTGCAACTGACCTACGTCGGCAGCGGGCTGGCGCTGAAGCAGCAGGCGACGCCGATATTGTTCAACATCGATCAGCCGCCCCCCGGGCTGCGGGTGGGCAGGCCGGTCACGGTGACGGTGCGCAGCGAAGCGCGCTCGCGCCGCGGCCTGCCGGTCAGCCGCGAGGCGGTGACCATCGGCACCGACGGCGTCGAGGAGGTCTGGGAACAGACCGCTCCGGAAGTTTTCATACCGCACCCGGTGCGCACGCAGGACATCGACGGGACCACCGTGCTGGTGGTCGACGGACTCGCCGAAGGGGCGCGCGTGGTCGTGCGCGGCTCCAAGCTGATGGCGCAACTGCAATAACAGGGGCAGGCAGATGGGAAAGCAGACAGACGGGATGGGCACTGCCGCGGCGATCGCCTTTGCGGTCGTGCTGGCGGCGATGTCCTGGCTGCCGGCCTTCGCCGACGAGTTCGCGGCGAGGCCGTCGCCACGGACCGCGGTCGAGATCGGCGGCGCCAGTGTGGTGCTGGTGACCGCCAACGACAAAATCTACGCCTTCATCGACCGGCTGGAGGACAACGCGCCGGTGGCCGATGCCGCGCTGTCGGTCGATCTCGCGGATGGGTCCAGCCTGAAGCTGACGCGCGTGTCGGATGGGCTGTTCGTGGCGCCGTTCAATCGTGCCGGCCATATGCAGGATGCGTTCATGGTGTCGCTGATATCGCCGGATGGCACCGGCGACGGAGCGGCCGAGATCGGCTATGACGATGTGCCCGCGCCGGAGGTTTCGGCGGCGCGCTTCGACCTGCGTGCCAACGCGACGGTGGCGCTGGTGTCCGGCGCGACCGGAGCGGCGCTGGCCACCGCGGTGATGCTGCTGGCCCGCACAAGGCGGCGCCGGGCGGCCGCTTCGGTCGGTTCGGCGGCGGTGGCCTGATACCGCCTCCGGTCGATCGCGGGCCGGCTGGGCTGAGCGGGGGAATATGTTTCAGGCGATCGTCAATTTCAGCCTGCGCCAGCGGGTTTTTGTGCTTGTCACCACGTTTGTTCTGGTGGTGTGGGGCGGGCTCGTCGCGCGCGACATGCCCATCGAGCTGCTGCCGGAGACGCGCGCTCCCTCGGTGATCATCACCGCCGAAGCCGGGACGCTGGCGGCCGAAGAGGTCGAGCAACTCGTCAGCATGCCCATCGAGGCGGTCATGAACGGCATGGCCGGGGTGACCGGGGTGCGCAGTTCGTCCAACGCGGCGGTGAGCTTTGTCGAGGTGATGTTCGCGACCGGCACCGATCCCTACCGCAACCGCCAGTTGGTGAACGAGAAACTGACCCTGGTGCGCGAGCGGTTGCCGGAAGGCGTCGTGCCGATGCTGGCGCCGCCGTCCACCGCGACCGGCGCGATCATGATCTTGGGCGTGACCGGCGGCGAAGACCCGATGAAGCTGCGGGAATACGCCGACTGGGTGCTGCGGCCGCGGCTGCTGTCGGTCGAGGGCGTGTCGGAGGTGCTGGAGGTCGGCGGCGAGGTGCGGACCTACCGGTTCACCCCGAACCCCTCGATGATGGAGTACATGGGCATCACGCTGGCGGATGTCGAGCGCACCCTGCAGGCCTTCGGCGGCAACACCAGCGGCGGCTTCGCCGATGTGCACGGCACCGAATTCGCGATCCGCAACATCGGCCGCACCAGCAGCCTGGACGACATGCGCAGCCTGGTGGTGTCGTACCGCGAGGGGGTGCCGGTGCTGCTGGGCCAGGTCGGCGAGGTGGCCTTCGCGGCCCGCGGCAAGCGGGGCGACGGCACCTTCAACGGCAAGCCCGCGGTCAATATCCAGATCATCCGCCAGCCGACCGCCAATACCGTCGCGGTGGCTGAAAGGATCGAGGCGGCGCTGGAGGAGATGCAGAAAAGCGCGCCGCCGGGAATCGTTCTGGGCCAGATCTCCTACAACCAGGCGGACATGATCAAGGAGGCGATCGCCAACGTCGCCCATCTGTTGCGCGATGGCGTGCTGGCCGTCGCCCTGGTGCTGATCCTGTTCCTGGCCAGCCTGCGGCCGACGCTGATCTCGCTGGTGTCGATCCCGATTTCGCTGGTCATGACTGCGGTGGTGTTCCATCTGCTGGACCTGAGCATCAACAACATGACGCTCGGCGGAATCGCCATCGGCCTCGGCCAGCTGGTGGACAACTCGGTCGTCAACGTCGAGAACATGCTGCGCCGTCTGGGCGAGAACCGGAAACTGCCGCGGCCGGAATCGCCGATCAAGGTGATCGGGCGCGCCTCCGGCGAGGTGCGCTCCGGCATCGTTTACGCCACCGCCATTGTCATGATCGTGTTCATTCCGCTGCTGGCCATGCCGGGGCAGCCGGGACGGCTGTTCGCGCCGATGATGATCGCCTACATCGTTTCGATGCTGGCCAGCCTGGTGGTTTCCATCACCGTCACGCCCGCGCTTGCCTCGTATGCGTTCCCGCGCATGAAATCGCTGGATGGCGAGCATGGCGGGCGTTTCGCCAACTGGCTGAAGCGGCGCAACGAAACGGCGCTGATCTGGGTGCTCGACCGGCCGCGCAGCACGACGACGCTTGCCGTCCTGGCGGTGGTGGCCTCGATGGCCACGGTGCCGTTCATGCCGCGGTCGTTCCTGCCGGCGTTCAATGAGGGCAACGTGTATGTCGGGCTGCTGCTCGACCCCGGCCTGTCGATCAGCGAATCCTTCAAGATCGGCCACATGGCCGAACAGATCCTGATGACGATCCCGGAAGTGAAGGCGATCTCGCGGCGCAGCGGCCGGTTCGATCTGGACGTCGATGTCGACCCGGTGAACGACAACGAGATGCCGATCCGCATCAGGCTCGACCAGGGCCGCTCGCTGCGCGAGTTGCAGGCGGATATCAGGGCCAGGCTGGCGATCTTCGGCGCCGACCTCGAGGTGAGCCAGTTCCTGATCCAGCGCATGGAATCGCAGGACAACATGGTGCGCGGCGACATCGTGCTGAAACTGTTCGGCCGCGACCTGCCGACCCTGCGCACGCTGGCGGGCGGGTTTCACGACCAGATGGCGCATGTGAAGGGTCTGACCGATGTGGTGCTGGAACAGCAGACCTATTCCCCGCAGGCGCGCATCGCCGTCGATTACGGGCGCGCCAAGTTGTTCGGCATCACGCCGGCACAGATCACCGATATCCTGGCCGGGTTCTCGAACGGGCGGACGGTGTCGCAGGTTATCGAGAACGGACGTCACTTCGATGTGACCTTGCGGCTCGCCGATGAGGACCGCACGCCGGAGGCGCTGTCGCGGCTGCGTATCGACACCCCGGCCGGCCCGATCCCGCTGTCCTCCTTCGCCACCCTGACCTCGACCTACGGACCGAGCCGCATCCTGCGCGAGGACGGGGTGCGCCGGATCGCCGTCATGGCAAACCTGGACGGCTCGCAGGACACCGCCAAAGTGGTGCAGCAGGTGCGCGATATCGTCGCCAAGACGGCGCTGCCGGTCGGCTACCACGTCGAGCTGCAAGGGGATTTCAGGCTTGGCGAGCAGGGACGCCGGGTGCTAGCGGTTCTTGGCCCGGTGGCCATCGCGTTGATCTTCGTGGTGCTGCAGCAGCGCTTCCGCTCGACCGTGCTGAGCCTGATCATCATGGGCACCATTCCGCTCGCCCTGGTGGGGAGCGTGACGGCGATCTGGATCGCCGGGCTCGACCTCAACCTGGCCGCCATCATCGGGTTCATCGCGGTGACCGGGGTGGCGGTGCGCAACTCGCTGTTGAAAGTCAGCCACTTCATCAACCTGCATCTGCACGAGGACATGCCGGCCGGGCGGGAGCTGGTGCTGCGCGGGTCGAGCGAGCGGCTGATGCCGGTGCTGATGACGGCTTTGGCCGCCGGGGCGGCGCTGCTGCCGCTGCTGTGGTCCGCCGACGTGGTCGGGGCCGAGATTCTGCATCCGGTGGCGGTGACCATCTTCGGCGGGCTGATCAGCTCCACCTTGCTCGACACCTTCACCACGCCCATGTTGTTCGAGCAGTTCGGCGTTCAGGCGCTTGACAAAATGATCGCGACCCATGCCCGTCTGGCGCACGAGACGTTCTGAGCCCACGCGACGTTCTGAGATCGGGAAAAGAGTATCACGATGAGTTCACTGACCATGATCGTGCTGCTGACCGGAGGCATGGTCATCGCGGGCATCACCTTCGATATCGCCGTGAACACGGCGCAGGACTGGTACCCGACGCTCTATGGCGATGCCGCGTGGAGCTACCGGGTCAAAAACTCACCGGCGCTGCGCGATCTTGCGCGCGAGGAAGCGGGGATCGACCGCATCCTGCAGACCGACAATGTGGAACAGGACATGCCGCACCGGTGACGGCGCGGCGGATCGTCCGGGCGGCGATATTGCTGGCGTGCCTGTCCTTCGGGGCAGGCCGGGCCGCTGCCATCGAAATACAGGCCTTCGTCGAGGATGCCATCGCCGCGCCACCCCCCCTTCTGGTGGGCGATTTTGCCTGGTCGTCGCGCGGGCGCGATGCCCTGCTGGGGGGGCTGTGCGCGCCGCGCGACGGGCCGGTACTGCGGGTGGCGCTGACGACACGCCCGCCAAGCCCCTGGCAGCGTGACATATGCGTGGACACGGCCGCGGCGGGGCTAACCGACCGGGTGATCGGCCGCCGGGTGCTGGTGGCGTTCGGCGGCGACTCGCCGCCGGTGCTGACCAGCGCGCTGCTTTACCGGGCGCTGACGGGCTTCGTCGTCGGCCCGCGGCACGACCTGCTGGAAAATCCGGCGCTGCGCTGGCGCGATCTCGATCCCGCCCTGCCCGATGCGCCGATCCGCGTGCTGGTGCCGCCGGATGGTTCGGCGGAGTCCCGTATCCTCACCGACATGGTGTTACAGGCGGGCTGCCTCGCGGCGGGCGGGGCCGATCTGCCCGGCACGCCGGCCGACCGGTTGGCGTTGTGCACCGGGCTGCGCCGCGATTCGGCGGTGCTGCGCGCGCCGCCCGGCGGCCCCGTTTACCCGTGGCTGCACGGCGCCGGCCCGTCGGCCGTGGCGCTGGTCGGGCTGGACACGGTGGCCGCGGAGCCGGAGCTGCAAGGGGCGTTGCCGCTCGACGGGGTGGTGCCCCGCTTCACGAGCCTTGCCGACGGAACCTATCCGGCGACGCTGGCTGTTCACCTGCTGGTGCTGCAGGCCGGCGCGGCGGAGGCGGCGGCGAATGCGATCAGCGTGCTGACGGCGGAGAGCACCATCGGGCCGGGCGGCGCCCTGGCGCGGCACGGACTCGCGGCGCTGCCCGCCGCCGAGCGCGTTCGGCTGCGCGCGGAGTGACCGGTCCGCCGATGTGCCCGCCGAAGCGCCCGGCTTTGCGGCGTTACACGCGCGCGGCGCGCGGTTTCGCCGCCGCCGCGGCGCTGTCGCTGCTGTTACCCGCCGCGGGATGGGCCGCCGCGTCCGGCGAGACCGTCAGCGGCGTTCTGGCGATCGCCGGCAAACTCGTGCCCCTGCCGCCCGGACGCTGGGTGGTCGCGGCAACAGGCGCGCAGCCCGCGGAGCCGGCGCAGGTGCCGTTCGGGGTGGTGCGCACCGCCATTCTCCTGCTGCGCGACGGTGCGCTTGTGCGCGCGCTCATGGAAATCAACGCCAACGACATCAGCGTGCACGGCGGCTGGGCGGAGCCCTGCGGCCACGATCCGATCCCGCCCACCGAGCGGCTGCGCTACCGCAGCCAGTATGATGCCTCATGTGCCGAGGTCGGGGCAACCGCCCTGGACGCCGCCGGTCCGCCCGCCTGGCAGGCGGCGCGGGCCGCTATCGAGCGGGACCGGCTGCAGCTGCCGCCGTCCATGCTGACCGCCACCGCGCTGTGCGCCGACCGGCAGGATTTCCTCGAGGTGCGGGTGCACCTGCGCGGCGAGCCCTGGGGGAGCGACGCCGGCCAGGCGCCGGCGCTGCTCGACTGGGCTGCCTCCTATGCGGCGATGCTGCAACAGGGGCTGTCGCGCCATCTCGACGGGCTGGTGGTGGATTGGCCCGGGCGGGCGGCGCTGCTACAGGAATCGCCGGTGCTGGAGCGACGCCTGCTGCGCATCGAGGCACTGCGTCGGGCCGGCGCCATCACGGTGCAGGAGGCTCGGGTGCAGGAAGCCGCCGTGGTTGAGGAGGCGCCCATGAGTGCGGCCGATCCGAACCCGCGTCGGTCGCTCTACACCCGGCTCAGCTCGCCGCTGATCAACTTCGGCACCGCCTACAGTGTCACCGGCAACGCCACCTTGTCGCTGGGCATCGCCGCCAGCGAGCATGTCGCCCGCCAGTTGCTGGTGACCGCCAACCAGACAAAATGGCGCGCGTTTGCGCGCGAAATGATGCCCGAGCCGGCACCGATGCCGGTGCTGGCGCATCTCGGCACCCCGGTGCCGGAGCCGGTGCCGCCGGGCTTGCTGGGCCGCGTGCGGGCCGCTTTGGCGGACTTGCAGAAATGAGGACCGGCGCCGTTGCCCTTCCGTTGCTGGCAGGGCTGTTGCTGGCAGGGCTGTTGCTGGCTGGTCTGGCCGCCGGCGCCGCCCGGGCGCAAACCGCACCGATGCTGGAGATCGGCGGCAAGCAGGTGCCGCTGACCACGGGTGGGTGGATCGCGGCCGGCGATGCCGCCGGACGGCTGGTGCCGGAGCTCAAGCTCGGCGGTTTCGGGCTCATCCGCAACCTGGTGCTGCTGCGGCCGGCGTTCGACGGGCACACGATTGCCGTCATGGCCGAGGTCAATGTCAACGAAATCGGCATCGACGACGGCTGGGGGCTGGCGGGCGATTGCGAAGCCAGCGCGGTGGCGGAATCGGCCATCGTGGTGCGCGGCGGGTGGGATGCGGCATGCTGGTTCGTCGCCGCGCGGGGGTGGGACTGGACGGCGGACATGCCGCCGGCCTGGCGTCAGGCGCAGGCGGTGGCGGCCCGGCGCATGCTCGCCTTGCCACACCGCACGCTCACCGTCGGGCTGCGGGTGGCCAACCGGCAAGACGTGATCGACCTGCGGTTTCATCTGCTGGAGACGGCGGATGCGCCCCAGCGCGAGGTCCTGGCGGAATGGGCCTCGGCCTCGCTGGGCCTGCTGACGGCGGGGCTGACGCACGGGCTGCCGGCAGGGCGAACCCTGCCGGCCTTCGACCTCGCGCCCTCGGCGCTTGCGGGCGCGGGGATCGTGCAGGACCGCATCGCGCGGCTGCAGGCACTGGTCGCCGAGGGGGCGCTGAACGAGGAGGAAGCGCGCCGGCAGGAGACGGCGATTCGCGAGTCGGCGGCACGCGAGGGATCCTGGTCGTTCGATCCGGACACGATTGAGGGGTTTCGCTGGTTCGCCCTGCAGACCGGCTCGGCGTTGTCGGATGCGTCGCTGACGTTCCTGTGGACGGCACAGTCGCTGCAGGCGGCGACGGTCACGCTGCTGCAGACCAGCCTGCGCTCGGCGCAAGCCTATTTCACCGGCGTGTTCTGGAAACATGTCACCACGCCGGTGACGCGGGTGGACGCGGCGCGGGTAGTGGATTTCGCCTACGGCGGAACGGCGCAGGCGGTCGAACAGCGTCGGGCCGATCTGCTGCCGTGGCCCGATTCGCCTGCGGGCCGGCGCTCGGCCGCCGGGCGCTGAACCACGGGCGAGGGGCGCTGCGCCGCGCCGCAACACCGTGTTTTGCAGGCAACAGTCCACCCGGAAACCACGGACGCGCGGCCGGGCCGGATCATTTGGGCCGCGATCCGCGGCGGCCCGCCCGGGGCGGCGGTTGAGCGACCCAGGAAAGGGATGCTAACATTTTTTTGACACGGGCGAAGGGCTGTTCAGCCGGGGGTGTCTCGCGACATGCGTTGGGCCTATACGGGATTGCTGCTACTGGTTTTCATCTCACTTTTTGCCGTTCTGGCGACCTGGCCGGACGGTGCGGGCGAGCATGCGAGAACCGGTGTCTCGTTGGCCGAATTCCAAAGCGGACTGCGGATTGACCGGCCTCGGCCGCCGGTCCAGGACGCGGTGGCTGAGACGCCCCGACAGGCGGCAGCGCCGGCCTTGCCGGCCGTACCGCCTGCCACACCGGTGGCAGCCGGACCAAGCGTGCCCGTGACCCTCGCCCAGCCGGCCGCACAGGGAGGTCGCGGCCCCCGGGAGGCCGGAAGGACCGACAGCACGGCGCTCGTGCCGGCGCCGCCGGCCGAAGAGCCGCGCACGGATCTCTCCACCCGGACGCCGCCGGTGGGCACTCTGGAGAACATTGTTGCGCTGGTGGCCACCGAGGCCGATCGGGGTCCGCTCCCCGGTCCGCAACCGACTGTCGCCGCGCCGGACCCGCCGGTTGCCGACCACGCTGCGACAACGGAAACCGGACCTTTGTCGCGGACAGCTCCGCCCGCGGCGCCGGAAGCGGCGCCAGTGACCGGACCCGTCCCGACGCAGCCGTCAGACCCGCTCCGCAGGGAGGTGTCCTTCCGAACCGCTGCGACCGGTCATTACGTGGACCGCATTTCGATCCACTACCACATAGACGACCGGTCGCGGATGATCGCCCATTCCCTGCTGCTGAAACTCGAATCGGCCGGTCTCAGCCCGGTGGAAATGCACACCACCGCGCATGCTCTCCCGGCCTCCACGGTGCGCTATTTCGCCCCGCAGGACGCCGCCGTGGCCGCCTCGCTGGCCAGGGCGCTCGCATCCAATGCCAGCCCCTGGCGGGTGGAGGACTGCACCAGTTACCGGCATAAGCCAGAGCCCGGAACGGTTCAGCTCTGGCCGGCGACGGCCGAGCGACACGCCAAATGACAGCGGGGCGCTGACGCCGGCACGATCCGCACCCGTCGCCACCGTTCCGCCCGGAGTTCACATAAGGACCCGATTTGTCGGCTTTCGCGCCGTGTCCCGTCCCTGCCGCCGTGCCGGTCCCGGTCGGCGAGGTGTTCGCCATCGCGCAGGAATACATCGACGCCAACCGGCTGGACGCGGCCGACCGGATGCTCGGCCATATCCTCGCCGCGGCGCCGGACCATGCGGAGGCGCTGCACGCGCGCGGCCTGATCGCCCTTCGGCGCGGCCGGATGCAGCAGGCGGTGACGCTGATGGAGCGGGGCCTCGCCGCGGACCCCAGCAGGCCCCTGCACTGGCGCAACATCTCCGAGGCATACCGGCTGCTCGGCCGGCTGGACGACGCGCTGGCTTCGGCCCGGCGGGCGGTGACTCTGGACCCGGCCGATCCGCTCGGCCCGTTCAACCTGGCGATGGTGCTGTACGACCGGCTGGACCTGCCGGCCTGCATCGCCGCGGCCAGGCATAGCCTGGACCTTCGGCCCAACCTGCCGCAGGCCCACATGAAAATGGCACAGGCCCTGTTGCTCACCGGGGAGCTGGAGCGCGCCTGGGAGCATTACGAGTGGCGCTACCAGATCCCCGGCGCGCCGCCGCTGATGCCGCCGACCGACCGCCCGCAATGGGACGGGCGGACCTTGCGCGGCGAGCGCCTGCTGCTGATCGGCGACCAGGGCTATGGCGATGTGCTGATGTTCGCCCGCTACATCCCCTGGGCGGCCACGCGAGCCGACAGCATCGTGCTGGCCTGCAGCCAGGAAATGGCGCCGACCCTGCGGCGCATGTTTCCGGCATTGCCGCTCGTCACCCAGTGGGACTGCACCCCGCCCTATGTCTGTTTCTGCCCGCTCTCGGGCCTGCCGCGACTGCACGGCACGACGCTGCAGACCATTCCGCCCCGCCTGCCGGCCTGCCAAGCCGATCCGGCGCTGGCGGCGGAATGGAAAGCCCGGCTGGACCGGGACATTCCGGCCGGGCTGCGGCGCGTGGGCATCGCCTGGGCCGGGCGGCCGACGCACAACAACGATCGCAACCGGTCCGTGCCGCTGACCGATTTCGCGCCGCTCGGCGCGGTGGCTGGCGTCGCCCTGGTGTCGCTGCAAAAGGGTCCGCCGGCGGCGCAGGCGCAGCAGTGGCGGGGGCGGGCGATGCTGCTCAACCTCGATGCCGGGATTCAGGGCTTCGAGGACACGGCGGCGATCATCGACGGGCTCGATCTGGTGATCTGCGTCGACACCGCGGTCGCGCATCTGGCCGGGGTGATGAGCAAGCCGGCCTGGATCGTGCTGCCCTATGCGCCGGACTGGCGCTGGTTGACCGGGCGCTCCGACTCGCCCTGGTATCCCGGCCTGCGGTTGTTCCGCGCGCCCGGCCCGAAGCGGCTGGACGCGGCGATCACCGCCGCGGCCGCGGCGCTGGGGTAAGGAAGCAAGGCCAGGGGCTCTGCCCCTGGACCCCGCCAAGGGCCGGGAGGCCCTTGGAACCCATGACTTAAGACAGTTGCTCTCCTAGGGGGATGAGCAGGTGATCCGGTTCACTTCCTCACCTCCTCGGGGAGCAACTGTCTTAAGTAGCGGGGTCCAGGGCAGAGCCCCTGGCCTTGCTTCCTTTTGCCGATCCCCCCTATCCCACCACCACCTGAATGCTAGCCCCGGCATCGCGCACCAGCACCGGCGTCATGCCGGCGGCGTCGCCGTCGGCCTGGGCGGGGACGCTGCCTTCGGCGCGGATTTCGATCTCCCGGCCGCGCAGCAGCGACAGGCAGGGCGCGTGCGGCAGCAGGTTCAGCGGCAAGGCGGCGCCGTAGCCCAGCGTGGCCAAGGTGCCGCCGGCGCCGAAAAGTGCCACGGTGAAGCCCGGGGCGCAGGGGCTGGCATCGGGCGCCAGCAGGAATGGGCCGCCATACAGGCGCCCCTTGCACACCACCACGCTCGCGGCCGGCAGTTCGGTCCCGTCGATGCGCACGCGCAGCGGCATGTAACTGTAGCGCACCGCCTCGCCCAGGGTTTGCAGCACGTAGGCGCCGCGGCCGAGCAGGCGCTTCAGCCGCAGCGGCAACTGGTGCACCACCTGCGCATCGAGGCCGGCGCCGAGCATCTGCACGAACAGCCTGGGGCCGGAGGCGGTCTCGGCGACGCCCGGCCAGAGCGGGCGGGTGCGGCCGAAGGCCAGCATGGAGGCGACCGCACGCGGCTGCATCGGCAGGCGGAGTTCATGGGCAAGCACATTGGCGGTGCCGAGCGGAATGATGCCGAGCCGCGCCGGGGTGCCGAGCAGGCCGGCGGCGACCTCAGCCACCGTGCCGTCGCCGCCGGCGGCCACCACCAGCTCGACGCCGCCGCGCGCCGCCTCCTGCGCCAGTTCGGTGGCGTGACCGCGCCCATTTGTGCGCGCGAGATCGATCCGCACGCCGTTCTCGACCAGCACGTCGAGGACCCGCCAGAGCAACTGCGCGCGCCGGCGTCCGGCTGTGGGATTGAATACAACGATCATGATCGCGAACCCCCAATATGGCTGGGTCCGGTTGCGGTTGCGTGGCATCCAGGCGACGCGGCGATGAAGTTAATAGTCCAGCCGGATGCCTGCCCGGGTCATCGAAGTTTCACGTGCGTCACGGCCCCGCTTGCTGATCTGCTGCACTGCAACGCTTGACCCCGGTCAGGATTCGCGACAATGGTTAACCCCGATCAGGATTTGCGACGCGCATGAATGCACTCCCTCCGGGGCTCACGGCGCGGCATTACCGGGCCGTGTTCATCTCCGACACCCATCTTGGCACAAGAGGCTGTCGCAGCGACTTTTTGGTCGACTTCCTGCGCCGCGTGTCGTGCGATCAGCTTTATCTCGTCGGCGACATCATCGACGGCTGGCGGCTGCGCCGGTCGTGGTACTGGGACGACGCGCATGACGAGGTGGTGCGCCTGATCGTCCGCCACGCCCGCAACGGCGCCGAGGTGATCTATATCCCCGGCAACCACGACGAGATGTTCCGTTCCTGGCTGGGCCTGGGGCTGGAGGTGGGCGGGGTGCGTCTCGCCGCCGAGGCGACCCATGTCACCGCCGACGGACGCCGGCTGCTGGTCATCCACGGCGACGAGTTCGACAGCGTGGTCCGCTATGCCCGGATTCTCGCCATCCTCGGCGACCATGCCTATACCGCCTCGCTGGTGATCAACCGCTGGTTCAACGTCGGCCGGCGCTGGCTCGGCTATCCCTACTGGTCGCTGTCGGCCTGGGCGAAACGGCAGGTGAAGGAAGCGGTCAAGGCGATCGACCGGTTCGAGAACGCGTTGACCGCGGAAGCGCATCGTCGCGGCTTCGACGGGGTGGTGTGCGGCCATATCCACCACGCCGAAATGCGCGAGGTGAATGGCGTGCTGTATCTCAATGACGGCGACTGGGTTGAAAGCTGCACGGCGGTGGTTGAACACCACGACGGCAGGCTGGAGTTGGTTGACTGGGCCGCATTGAACCGGCTGTCGTTCTTCGCGCGCCCGACCGGACGACACAGTGCCAGACTCCCTGAAGCCGTCTGAGCCGGCGCTGCCGGCCGTCAGCCCGGCCGGGCAGCGAATTCTGATCATCACGGACGCCTGGGAGCCGCAAGTGAATGGCGTGGTGCGCACGTTGCGCACGGTGGCGCACGAGTTGCGCGCCATGGGCCATGTGGTGGAGGTGATCGGCCCAGACCGGTTCCGCACCATTCCGTGCCCGACCTATTCGAGCATCCGCCTCGCGGTGCTGCCGCGCCGGCGGTTGACGCACTTGATCGAGGCGTTCGGTCCGGAGGCGCTGCACATTTCCACCGAAGGCCCGCTCGGCATTTCGGCGCGGCGCTGGGCGATGCGGAACAAGGTGCGATTCACCACCGCGTTTCACACCAGGTTTCCCGAATACCTGCAGGCCCGCACCGGGTTGTCGCCACGCATCCCGTATGCGTTGCTGCGCCGTTTCCACGGCGCCGGCAGCGGCCTGATGGTGGCGACGGAAAGCCTCCGCCGTGATCTCGCCGCGCACGGATTTTCCAATCTCCGCGCCTGGTCGCGCGGCGTCGACCTGGAACTGTTCCGCCCGGAGCCACGGCATGACTGGGGGCTTCCCGGTCCGGTGTTCCTGTATGTGGGGCGGGTCGCGGTGGAGAAGAACATCGGCGCTTTCCTCGACCTCGACCTGCCCGGATCGAAAGTGGTGGTCGGCGACGGGCCGCAGCTGGCGGCGTTGCAGCGGCGCTATCCGGGGGTGCATTTCGCCGGCACGCTGCACGGGCCGGCGCTGGCGCGCGCCTATGCGGGGGCGGACGTGTTCGTGTTTCCGTCGCTCACCGATACGTTCGGGCTGGTGCTGCTGGAGGCGTTGGCCTGTGGCACCCCGGTGGCCGCGTTTCCGGTGACCGGACCGGTCGATGTGCTGGAAGGGGCGGCGAACGTCGGTGCGCTGGATAACGATCTGCGGGCTGCCTGCCTGCGGGCGTTGCAGGCCGACCGGGCGGCGTGCCGGGCGCATGCCGAACAATTTTCATGGCAGGCTTGCGCGGAGCGGTTCGTCGCGAACCTGGCGCCGCTGCAAAGATAACGATCGGCTCCCGGGGATTTGCCCCGTGGGAGGGGTCCAGGGGACGATGTCCCCTGGCCGGGTTCGGGGCAGCGCCCCGGCGTCTGACTTACCGTTCCGCCTGATACCGCCAGACGCTGGCCGGCGGCACGTTCAGCGGTGTCCAGGCCTCGCGCTTCGCGGTCAGCCCGTGCCGGCGGTACGGCAGCGGCGAGGTGATGCAATAGCTGTAATGCAGGAAGCCGCGCCCCGGCGCGACCGCGGCGATCACGTCGAGGAAGCTGCGCTGCTCCGCGTCGGGCAGCAGCACCAGCGGAATGCCGCACACCACGCTGCCGATGCGGCCTTGCCAATGCTCGGGAATCTGCGAGGGCAGATCGCGGGCGTCGCCCTCGAACACCGTTGCGCCCGGGAACTGTTCACGCAGATGCGCGGCCAGCGCCGGGTCGATTTCGCACAGAATCAATCGTTCCTGGCTCAGCCCGGCGGCGACGAAGGCGCGGGCGAGCACCCCAGTGCCGGCGCCGAGCTCAAGCACGGCGCGGCCGGGGGCCGGCCAGGCATGCCGCAGAAGCAGCCGGTTGAGCGCATCTGACGAGGGGACCACCGAGCCCATGCGCAGCGGGTGGGCAAGCCAGCTGCGCAGGAACAGCAGCGGATTGGCAACGCGGCGGGCGGTCGGGGTCGAGTGGCGGGACGTCTGCGGTGGCGTATCGGTGGGGGTGAAATTGATCTGACCCAAAACGCCCTGGCCGCCATCGTTCATAACAGTCTCCGTTGCCGTATCGTACGGTCCGCCGCCACGGCGGCCGTGAAGGGACGCTGTCTAGCCGGCAGCCAAGTCGAGACAGTGACGGTTCGATGCAGCTTCCGTGACACCTGCGCCGGTAGCGACCGCTTAACCTAACCCGTGCCCACTTTCAAGTTCAGGACGGTTCCGGTGCGGTGCCGGAAAGTGCGGGGAGGATGCGATGGTGCGTGCTGGCAGGACGACGATCAAGGCGCCGATGATCAAAACGCTGGCGGCCGAGACGTTGATGGCCGCAACACTGACGACCGGAAGGCCCAGGTGGGAAACACCTCCAACCCATGCCGAGACCCCTTTGCCATGCGTCGTGGCGGCGCCGCTGATGGGCGGGCTGGCTGTCGGTCTTTTGCTGTGTATCTGGCTGCTGCTCCAGTGGGCCCTCGGCGGCGGGGTCTTGGGTCAGCTTTCCAGTTCGCTGTCCCAGTAGAGAAAGTCGCGCCAACTGACGTGCAGATAGTTCGGCGGGAAGGCGCGGCCGTTTTCCTGCAATTCCCAGGTCGAGGGCTGGCGCGGCGCGCTGCGCGGAAACATCTGGCATTCCCGCGGCAGCCGGCTGCCCTTGCGCAAGTTGCACGGACCGCAGGCGGTGACCACGTTTTCCCAGGTGGTGCGCCCGCCCCGGCAACGCGGGATCACGTGATCGAAGGTCAGGTCCGGGGTGGGCTGGCGGTCGCCGCAGTACTGGCAGGCAAAGGCGTCGCGCAGGAACACGTTGAACCGCGTGAAGGCCGGGCGGCGGGCGGCAGGGATGTAGTCCTTCAGCGCGATCACGCTCGGCAGGCGCATGGTGATACTGGGCGAATGCACTTCGGCGTCGTACTCGCTGAGCACGCTCACGCGGTCGAGGAACACCGCCTTGACGGCGTCCTGCCAGGACCAGACGGACAAAGGGAAATACGACAGCGGGCGGAAGTCCGCGTTCAGGACCAGCGCAGGAAAGTGTTGTCCGCCGTCGGGCAAAACAAACTCCGCGTGACGCGGCGCGCTAGGCCTGGGGGAAGCTCACCCGAACGACCCGCCAGATATTGTACGCCGCCATGTATACGAAGGACTTATCGCATCGCCAATGCCGCGCCGCAAGTCACGAGGGGCAGGTTTCGCGCCGCTGTCATGTGGCGAAGGCACGCTGCAGGAACAATGCGCCGGCGGACAGGCCGGCTTCGTCGATGCCGTGGCCGAGACGCGCGGAAAACACACTCTCCACCGCGAAGCCGGCGTCGCGCAGCGCAAGCTCCGCCGCGCGCGAGCGTGCCGCCGGCACCACCTCGTCCGCCTCGCCATGCACCAGCAGGACGGGCGGGCGGCAGACAGCCGCCGCCAGGCGCTCGGGGGCGAGCAGGGCGCCGGAGAAGGCGAGCAAAGCCCGCGGCGGTGCCACCCGGCGCGGGCCGGCATGCAGCACCATCATCGCGCCCTGGCTGAATCCCATCAACGCCACGGCACCGGCGGGCAGGCCGAGCCGTGCCAGCTCGGCATCGACGAAGTCGTTGAGCCGCACCGCCGCCGCATCTGCGCCGCGGGCGAGTTTTTCCGGCGTGCGATCCCAGAGCGGGAACCATTGCCGCCCCATCGGGCCCGAATCGTAAGGCTCGGGCGCGTCGGGGGCGACGAATTGCGCCTGCGGCAGCGCTAGCGCCCAGGAGGGGGCGAGGTCGATCAGATCGTGGCCGTCGGCGCCGACGCCGTGGCACAGCACGACCAATTGCTCCGGCTTTCCCTGCCTGGGTCCCCAGCGTGGTCCGTCCAGCATCGCATGCGCTCCCGGTTGGCGGTGTTGCCCTGTATATCGGGCCTCGCATGGAGGTAGTCACCCGTTTCGCGCCCAGCCCGACCGGCTATCTGCATCTCGGCCACGCCTTCTCGGCGCTGACCGCCTGGCAAACGGCGCGCGCGGCGGGGGGGCGGTTCCTGCTGCGGCTGGAAGATATCGACCCCGGCCGCTGCCGGCCGCACTTCGTCGCCGCGATCCTGGAGGATCTGGCCTGGCTGGGGCTGGACTGGGACGGGCCGGTGCGGGCGCAGTCCGCCCATCTCGGCGAGTACCGGGCGGCGCTGGCGGCGCTGGCGGCGCGCGGGCTGGTATATCCGTGCTTTTGCACCCGGGCGGACATCGCGCGCGAGATGGCGGAGTCCGCGGCGGCCCCGCACGGCCCCGACGGCGCGCCGCTGTATCCGGGCACCTGCCGGCGTCTGCCGGAGCCGGTGCGGACGGCGCGGCAGGCGGCGGGCGAGCCGCACGCGCTGCGGCTGGACATGGCACGGGCGCTTGTGCTGGCGCCAGGGACCTTATCCTATGAGGAGGAAAGCGAGGGGTGGGTGACTTGCAGCCCGGCGCGCTTCGGCGACGCAGTGCTGGCGCGCAAGGACGCGCCTTCCAGTTATCATCTCTGCGTGACGCACGATGACGCGCGGCAAGGGGTCACGCTGGTCACCCGGGGCGCCGACCTGAAGCCGGCGACCGACCTGCACCGGTTGCTGCAGGCGCTGATGGGCTGGCCCGCGCCGCGCTATGCGCATCATGCCCTGCTGACCGACGCCGAGGGAAGGCGGCTGGCCAAGCGCGATCAGGCGGCGACCTTGCGGGCGATGCGCGCGGCGGGGATGACTCCGGCCCGGGTGAGGGATCGCCTCATCCTGGCCGGGTCACCTCGAACGCTTTCACCCTGACCGTAAACGGTCAGAACGCTCTCGCTCTTTGTTTTAGAGAGCAACTTTATCGCTCGGCCAGCGCCGGTCTGGCCGATGTTGCTCTAGTGGCGCCGCCCACCGCGCGGCGCAGCTTTCAGCGCGGCCAAGCCTCAGGCCGGTACCTCCAGCTTGAAGAACTGATAGCCGCCGACCAGCAGCGCCAGGCCGTAAATCACCTTGGCACCGTGACTGACGGGGAAAAAGTGCCAGAAGATGATGCTGAACACGACGGCCAGGACGAGGCCCACCAGCGCCTTGCCCCAAAAATCCTGCACCAGATTGCGTACGAAGGCTTCCATGGCTTCCTCTCCGTTTTGCGAAGCAAATGAAACTACCCCCGGGCCGGTGCCGGCGCAAGACGGATCGATCCCCTACACGACCGAGCCGCGGCGGGGTGGGACGCAAGGCCATGGAAGGCCGGGGTACAATCGGCTGCGGCGCGGTCGTCTGCAGCGTCCCGGTCACCAGGCTGCCACAGGTTCCGCTCACAGCGCCCGGGAGATAACAATGCGCTGCACGTCGCTGGTGCCCTCGTAAATCTGGCAAACCCGCACATCCCGATAGATGCGTTCCACCGGAAAATCCGCCAGATACCCATAGCCGCCATGGATCTGGATGGCAGCGGAACACACTGCCTCCGCCGTTTCCGAGGCAAACAGCTTGGCCATCGAGGCCTCGCTCAGACAGGGAAGCCCCGCCTCGCGCAGCGCCGCCGCATGCAGCACCAACTGACGCGCCGCCTCGGTGCGGGTCGCCATATCCGCCAGCCTGAAGGCGATCGCCTGATGCTCGATCAGCTTGCGCCCGAAAGTCTCGCGCTGGTGCGCATAGGCGCGCGCCGCGTCGAAGGCGGCCCGCGCCATGCCCACCGCCTGCGCGGCGATGCCGATGCGCCCGCCTTCCAGGTTGGCCAGCGCGATCCGGTATCCCTGGCCTTCCTCGCCCAGCCGCAGCCACGCCGGCAGCCGCATGTCGTTGAAGGCGATCTGACAGGTGTCCGAGGCGTGCTGTCCGAGCTTGTCCTCCACCCGCACCACCTCGTAGCCCGGTGTGTCGGTCGGCACGATGAAGGCGCTGAGTCCCTTCTTGCCGGCCTGCGGATCGGTCACCGCGAACACGATCACCACCTGGCCGTTCTTGCCCGAGGTGATGAACTGCTTGGTGCCCGACAGCACATAGAAATCCCCGTCCCGCCGCGCCCGCGCGCGCAGGTTCGAGGCGTCCGATCCCGCCTGCGGTTCGGTCAGCGCGAAGCCGCCGATCCATTCCCCGGCGGCCAGCTTCGGCAGGAACGCGCGTTTCTGCTCCTCGGTGCCGAAGCGCAGGATCGGCACGCAGCCGACCGAGCTGTGCACGCTCATGATGGTCGAGCAAGCCCCGTCGCCGGCGGCGATCTCCTCCAGCGCCAGCGCATAGGCGATCGCGCCGGTATCGGCGCCGCCGTATTCCTCCGGCACCAGCATGCCCAGGAAGCCCAGTTCGCCCATTTCCCGCAATGCTTCCGCGGGGAAGCGGTGCGCCCGGTCCCACGCCGCCGCGCATGGGACCAGCCGTTCCTGCGCGAAGCTGCGGGCGGCGTCGCGGATCTGGATCTGCGCGTCGGTGAGGATCATCGGTCAGGCCAGTCGTTCGATCGCGACCGCCGTCGCCTCGCCGCCGCCGATACACAGCGAGGCCACGCCACGCCGCAGCGCGAACTTCTCCAGCGCCGCCAGCAGCGTCACGATGATCCGCGCCCCGGAGGCACCGATCGGATGGCCGAGCGCGCAGGCGCCGCCATGCACGTTCACCTTGTCGTGCGACAGGCCCAGGTCGCGCATCGCCGCCATCGCCACCACGGCGAAGGCCTCGTTGATTTCGAACAAATCCACCTCGTCGAGCGTCCAGCCGGTGCGCTCCAGCAGAAGCCGCACCGCGCCGATCGGCGCCGTGGGGAACTGGCTCGGCGCCTGCGCATGGGTGGCGTGCCCGACAATCGCCGCCCGCGGGGTCAGGCCGCGCCGCTCGGCCTCCGAGCGCCGCATCAGCACCAGCGCCGCCGCCCCATCCGAAATCGAGCTGGAATTCGCCGCCGTCACCGTGCCGCCGTCGCGAAACGCCGGCTTGAGGGACGGGATCTTCTCGATGTTCGCCTTTGGCGGCTGCTCGTCGTGCAGCACCTCGCGTTCGGATTTTCCCGCCCGCACCGTCACCGGCGTCACTTCGAGCGAGAAACTCCCATCCGCGATCGCCCGCCGCGCCCTGGTGAGTGAGGCGATGGCGTACTCGTCCTGCGCGGCACGGGTGAACTGATAGCTCGCGGCGCAGTCCTCGGCGAACGTGCCCATGAGCCGGCCCTTGTCGTAGGCGTCCTCCAGCCCGTCGAGGAACATATGGTCGAGCACCCGACCATGCCCCATGCGATACCCGGCGCGGGCGCGATCCAGCAGATAGGGCGCGTTCGACATGCTCTCCATGCCCCCGGCCACCACCACCGAGGCGCTGCCGGCGACAATGGCGTCATGCCCCAGCATCGCCGCCTTCATGCCGGAGCCGCACATCTTGTTCACCGTGGTCGCACCCGCCTCCAGCGGCAGGCCCGCACCGAGCGCCGCCTGGCGCGCCGGTGCCTGTCCTTGCCCGGCCGGCAATACGCAGCCGAAGATCACCTCCTCCACCGCGTCGGGGGCGATGCCGGCACGGTCGACGGCGGCGCGGATCGCCGCGGCCCCCAGCGCCGGCGCGGCGATGTCCTTCAGATCGCCCTGGAAACCGCCCATGGGGGTGCGGGCGGCGCCGACGATGACGATGGGATCGGATGAACGCATCGGTGCCTCCGAGAAAGACATACAAGGAAGCCCAGGGCTCTGCCCTGGACCCGGCAGGGGGCGGCGGCCCCCTGCACCCCGTGACTCAAGGGGTCCAGGTTCAAACCGCCGCGATCGCCGAAGTCATGGCCGCGCTGCGGCGGCCGGCGAGGAAGGTCGCCAGCAAACCGCAGGCGGCGGCGAAGCTCAGCCACAGCCCGGCCATCGCGCGGTTGCCGGTTTCGTGGAACAGCGCCTGGGCGATCGCCGGCGTGTTGCCGCCGAAGATCGCGGTGGCCAGGCTGTAAGCCAGCGAGAACCCGACCGTCCTGACCGCCACTGGCATGATTTCGGTCAGATACACCACCATCGCGCCGTTGTAGCAGCCGTACAGGAACGACAGCCACAGCTCGACCGCCAGCATGCGCTCGAACGACGGCGCCTGCACCAGCCACCACAAGGCCGGATAGGCAGTGAGCAGAGCCAGCACCGTGCACGCATACAGCAACGGCGGCCGGCCGATCCGGTCCGACACCGCGCCCGCCACCGGCAGCCAGAACAGGTTGGAAATGCCGATACACAGCGTCACCAGCAGGCTGTCGGCGTCCGACAGCCGCAGCACCGTCCGCCCGAAGGTCGGCGTATAGGCGGTGATGAAGTAGAACGACACCGTGGTCATCGTCACCAGCAGCATGCCGATGGCCACGATCCGCCAGTTTTCGGTCATCGAGGCGAAGATTTCGCGCAGCGACGGGTGATGCGTGCGCGCGGCAAACACCTCGGTCTCCTGCAGCGACCGGCGCAGCAGGAAGATCAGCGGAATGATCATGCAGCCGATCAGCATCGGAATGCGCCAGCCCCAGTCGGTCATCTGCGCGGGCGAGAATCGCGCGCTGAGAATCGCTCCCACCAGGGCCACGAAAATCACCGCGATCTGCTGGCTGCCGGATTGCCAGGCCACATAAAACCCTTTGTTCCCGGGCGTGGCGATTTCCGACAGATACACCGACACCCCGCCCAGCTCGACCCCGGCCGAGAACCCCTAAATCAACCGCCCGAGCACCAGCAGCAGCGGCGCGAAATAGCCGATGGTCGCATAACCCGGGACCAGTGCGATCGAGGCGGTGCCAACCGACATCAGCGCCAGCGTCAGCAGCAGCCCGCGCCGCCGCCCGAACCGGTCGACATAGGCGCCCAGCACCATGGCGCCGATCGGGCGCATCAGGAACGCCAGCGCGAAGGTCATCAACGACTGCATCAGCGAGGCGAATTCGTCGGTGCTCGGAAAAAACGCCTGCCCGATCGCGCTGGCGTAGTAGCCGAACACAAAAAAATCATACATCTCCAGGAAGTTGCCGCTGGAGACGCGGATCACCGCCTTGATCTTCTCGCGCCGTTCGGCGGGCGTCAGCATGGACCGGTTCCTCCCTGTTTCTGGCCGTTAGGACCGATCTTCGCGCGGCCGGCCCAGCGCCGCCAGGGGCTTCTTGGACCCGTCGGCACCCGCACGGACCGCACGTCTGGCATGTGCGCCATTCGGATCACCGGCCCGGCATCAGGAGCGTTTCTTGCGTTGCCCGCCGCACGCGGATCGTCCGCGACGGAGGCAACTGTAATCATGCACGACATCATCCCGTCATCCGACAAAATACTGTCGCAGACCGACCCAGTTCTGTCGGAGCTCGCGACCTGTCGTATCTGCACGGTCAAGGTGATGACCCTTTGTTACCCACGGGCCTGGTGGTTCCGGCCGCTGCGCGAGGTTCTTGCCACCGGCATCCGGGTCTTCGCCTTGTTCTATCCGGTGCCGGAAGAAGCCTATGCGGCGCGCTCGCCGCTCTGCCATGGCTGCCTGCGGTTCCGCAAGAACGCGGTGCGCCAGGGCTCGCCCTTGTTCCGCTGGCTCGACGCATGGTTGAACCCGCGCTTCAACCGGCTACGGGATTCGCTGCTGACGCCGCACGAGCTTGACCATGCACGCGAATTCGCCCGCCGCGCCGCCGATCCGGGGTTCCAGGGCTGGTAACCGGCCTGTCGCCTTTGTCGTAAAGGCCACGTCATGTCCGATTGGATATAACGCATCTCGGAGATAACGAATCGGAGCGGCCGGTGGTTACCTGCGGCCGCCGCCGAGAATCTCGACCGACATCGACTTTATCAAGGCGGCGACCGGGGTTCCGGGCGCCAGTCCCAGCCGCGCGATCGCATCAGGCGTGACGCGCGCCAGCAACGACCCGCCGCCGGGCGCGACCTCGACCAGCACCGCCCGGTGGTCAGGGTCGGCGGCGATCGCCCGCACCATCCCCGGCAAAACGTTGTGCAGGCTGAGCGCGCCGTCCAGGAGGCCTGCGTCGCAGCGGGCCAGAATGACCTCGCGCGCCGGAACCCGGACGCGGACCTCCGCCCGCTCGGGCAAATCCGCTTGCGGAACCCACAGCGGCGTCGGGCCCCAGTCCAGGCGCGTGAGTTGCCGCGCCGGATCGTGCGCGCCGACACGGCAGGCCAGCACCGCCCCGGCATCGTCGCGCCGCGCCAGCGGCAGGTCGGCGCGCGCCGAGATTTCGGCCACCGGCCCGGCCGCGAGAACCGATCCCGCCTCGAACAGAACAACCGAATCGGCAAGCTGCAGCAGTTCGTCGAGCGAATGCGTGACATACAGCACCGGCAGCCGCAGCGCCGTCTTGAGACGCGCCAGAAACGGCAGGATCTCGGACCGCCGCGCCGCGTCCAGACTGGCCAGCGGCTCGTCCATCAGCAGCAGTTGCGGCTGGCGGAGCAGCGCCCGCCCGATCGCCACCCGTTGGCGCTCGCCGCCCGAGAGCGTGTTCGGACGTTGCGCCAGCAGGGCGGCGATGCCCAGCAGGTCCACCACCTCCTCGAAGTCGATCTGCCGCTCGCGGGTCCGCCGCATGCCGAAGGTCAGGTTGTTGCGCACGGACATATGCGGAAACAGGCGCGAATCCTGAAACACCAGCCCCACCCGGCGCCGCTCCGGCGGCAGCCAGATTCCGGCCCGCGTGTCCACCAGCACCTCGTCGCCGATGGCGATCCTGCATTCATCCGGCCGCAGCAGTCCCGCCGCGGCGATGATGGCGGTCGACTTGCCCGATCCGGACGGGCCGAACAGCACGGTCACGCCCGGGCTCGGAACCGTGAAGTCGACCTTGATGTCGATGGCAGGAAACCGGTGCCGCAACGCAACGCTGAGCCTCATCGGCCGAGGGCCGCATTGAGCCGCCGTCCCGCCCATTCCGACAGCAGCAATCCGATCAGCGCCAAGCTGAGCGACACGGCGGACAACTGGGCCGCCTTCGCTTCGCCGCCCGGAACCTGCAGCGCCGCATAGATCGCCAATGGCAGCGTCTGCGTCTCGCCCGGGATATTGGCGGCGAACGTGATCACCGCACCGAATTCGCCCAGGCAGGTCGCATACGCAACAATCGCGCCCACCAGGATCCCTGGCGATGCCAGCGGCAAGGTAATGTTCACCAGCCGGTCAAGCCGCCCGGCCCCGAGCGTGCGCGCCGCCTGTTCCAGCCCCGCGTCGGCCGCCTCCAGCGACAGGCGCACCGCGCGGACCATGACCGGAAACACCATCACCGCGCAGGCGAGCGTGGCGCCGGCGGCGGTGAACACCAGCCTGATGCCGAACCAGTCGTGCAGCAGCGCGCCGACCGGCCCGCGCACGCCGAACAGCACCAGCAGCAGCCAGCCGGTTACCACCGGCGGCAGCACCAGCGGCAGATGCACGAAAGCATTCAGCACCGACCGGCCGGGAAACCGGCTGCGCGCCAGCACCCAGGCGGTGCCGATGGCCACCGGCAAGGCGAAGCCGACCGCATGCGCGGCGATCGACAGCGTCAGCCGGACGGCCTGCCACTCTTCCGGGCTGAGGATCGCCGCCTACTCCACGCGGAAGCCGTATTTGACGAACACCGCGCGGGCCTGCGGACCGGCGAGGAAGCCCAGCAGCGCCCGGGCCTCCGGTGTGTCGCCGGCCTTGGTCACCGCGAACGGATAGGTGATCGGGTCATGACTGTCCGCCGGGAACGTGCCGGCGACGGCCACGGCTTTGCTCACGGCGGCATCGGTGCTGTAGACGATTCCCACCGGCGCCTCGCCGCGCTCCACCAGCAGCAGTGCCGAGCGCACGTCGTCCGTCCGCGCCAGCCGCGTCGCCACCGAGTCCCACACGCCCAGCTTTTTCAGCGCCTGTTCGGCGTAGATTCCGACCGGAACATGCGCCGGATCGCCGGTGGCGATGCGCCCCTTGGCGCCAAGCAGGCCGGCGAGGTCGAAGCCGGGAGCGATCCGGATGCTCACCTTCTTGTCGGCCGGAACGATGAGCACCAGTTCGTTGCCCAGCAGGTCCTTGCGGGTGTCGGCGGCGATCAGGTTGCGCGTCGCCAGGTAATCGACCCATTTCTCGTCGGCCGAGGCGATCACATTGGCCGGCGCGCCCTGCTCGATCTGCCGCGCGAGCGTCGAGCTCGACCCGAACGACTGCCGCAGCGCCGGATGCCCTGCCTGCTGCCAGAGCCCAGAGATATCCTTCATCGCATCGGTCAGGCTCGCCGCGGCGAACACCGTAAGCTCCTGCGCGCTGGCGGACATGGGCAGCAGCAGCAGGAGGAGCAGGAGAAATCGGCGCATCGGCGGCTTCCTTTCAGCATGCAAACGGGCGTGGCTCAATCGACCGCCAGGATCACGTGCGCGGCGTCGAACAGCGCGATCACCGCGACTCCTTCCTGCAGTCCGAGCGCATCGGCGCTGTGGCGGGTAATCACCGAGGTCAGCGTCTTGCCATCGCCGATATCGATGACGATTTCGCTGTTGACCCCCCCGTCTACCCGATCGAGCACCGTGCCCGGCACAAGGTTGGCAACCGACAGGCGCGGCGCCTCCTCGGCGCGGGCGAGAATCACGAACGACGACTTGATCAGCGCGACCACGTCCCGCCCGCAAGCCAGCCCCAACTCATCGACGCTGTGGCTGGTGATCACGGCGACGATGCTGCTGGCGGCGGTGACGCGCAGCGTCACTTCGGCGTTGACCGCGGCGCTGGTGATGTCGGTCACCCGGCAATGCAGGGCGTTGCGGGCGCTGGTTTTCATGGCGACATTCCAGAACAGCAGATCGATCGGCGCCTCGGCGTCATCGCGGCCGATGGCGGCGGAGATCTCGGTCAGCTTCGCCTCCAGCCGGCGGAACGCGGCGATCAGGCGAATCCCGCTTTCGGTCAGGGTAGCGCCGCCGCCGCCGCGCCCGCCGGACTGGGCCAGCAGCGCCGGCGCTGGCAGCAGGTTGTTGACCGCGTTCAGCCCGTCCCAGACCGCCTTGTAACTATAGCCGAGCGCTTTCGCTGCCGCGGTGATGCTGCCATGGGCGCCGACCGCTTCGAGCATGGCGATACGGTCGCGCCCGACCGGCAACTGGCCGGCACCACGCAACGCCAGGATTGCCTCGGGGCTGGGGGCCTGGGCATCGGTCGTCATATAGCCGGATTATATGACGCTGCCCCCGGTTGCAACGGCGGTGCTGGGACGTCGGGTAAAAGAAGCAAGGCCAGGGCTCTGCCCTGGACCCGCCAAGGGCCGAGAGGCCCTTGGAACCCATTGCTTTTCCCGGCCGCCCCGTGGCCGCCGGAGCGGCGGCGTCTTACTTGCCGATGATCACATCCGACGATTTGATAATGGCCGAAACCTTGTCGCCGACTGCCAGGGCCAGGTCCTCCGCCGCGTCGTTGGTGATCGAGGAGGTCACGTGATGGCCGCCGGGCAGGGCAATCTTCACCGTGGTGGTCACGGCGCCCTTGTGCAGGCTTTCGACCGTGCCGGCGAGGATATTGCGTGCGCTGAGCTTCATATGAAGGGTTCCTTGATTTGTGGCCGCAAAGGCGGCGCCCCTGCTCAACACAGAATGGTGCAACATCCCGGGTGCCGCAAGGGCGCTCTGGTAATGGCGCCCCTGCTGCTGGCGTAATACAGGGTTAATACATAGCGGAATACAGCATCCCGCTGCTCATATCGCTCACCCACCTGTCCCGCGACCGTTCGGCGCCATGAAACAACCAAGCATACGAGCAGGTTATCGATACGTGCGTGGGCGGCGCGGCAGCGGTGAGCGGCGTGCGATAAGATTCCCTTGACACCGAAAGGGTTCATCAAGCCAGTCTCGCCGGTCAGGTCATGCCGTCGAATCAGGCGCGGGCCAGGCTGTCCACCTCCTTTCCGGTCAGTCCATCAAATCCGCATGTCCGCAAGTGGCCCCGAAACGCTCCCGGACCAGCCCGAGGTCATGCCCGGCGCGCGCCCTTCGCCGGGGCTGTCGCCGGCGCTGCTGGAGGCGGCGCGCCGGCGCCTGCTGCACATGCACTGGCGCAGCGGCGTTGGCCATCTCGGCGGCAATCTGTCTTGCCTCGATGCCATGATGTTGCTGCACCATGACCTGATCGGACCGCAGGACCGGTTCATCCTGTCCAAGGGGCACGCGGCCGGGGCGTACTACGTCACCCTCTGGTCGCTCGGGGCGCTCACCGAAGCCGATCTCGACAGCTTCCACCGGGACGGCACGCGCCTTGCTGGCCACCCGCCGGCGCGCGGCCTGCCGTCGATCCTGTTCTCCACCGGCAGCCTCGGCCATGGACTGCCCCTGGCCGCCGGTCTGGCCCTGGCGGCCCGCCTGCAGGGATGCGCCCGTCGGGTGTTCTGCCTGACCTCGGACGGCGAGTGGCAGGAGGGTTCCACCTTCGAGGCGCTGATTTTCGCCGCCCATCAGAACCTCGCCAACCTGATCATTCTGGTCGACCATAACCGGCTGCAGGGCTTCGGCAGCACCGCCGAGGTGGCCTCCATGGACCCGCTCGGCGCAAGGCTCGCGGGGTTCGACGTCGAACTGCGCGACTGCGACGGTCACGACCTGCAGTCGTTGCGGGCAGCACTTGGCCCGCAGGGCAACCGTCCGGCGGTCGTCATCATGCGCACCACCAAGGGCCGCGGCGTGCCGGGGCTGGAGGGGCGCATGGAGTCGCACTACCTGCCGCTCACCGAGGCGCAGTACCAGGGCGCGCTGGCCCGGCTTGGCCCGCCCGCATGAGGGCGGAACTCTGCGCCGCCCTGGTCGCCCGCGCGGCCCGGCCGGACATGGTGTTCCTGACCGGCGATCTCGGCTTCATGGCGCTGGAACCGTTGCGCGAGCGCCTGGGGCCGCGCTTCATCAACTGCGGCATCGCCGAGCAGAACATGGTGGGCGTCGCCGCCGGTCTGGCGCGCGAGGGGCTGGAGGTCTGGGTCTATTCCATTGCCCCGTTCTGCTACGCCCGCGCCTTCGAGCAAATCCGCAACGATGTCTGCCTGCACGGATTGCCGGTCCGTCTGCTCGGCAATGGCGGCGGCTATGGCTATGGCGTGATGGGGGCCACCCACCACGCGCTGGAGGATTACGGCGCCCTGCTGACCCTGCCTTGCATGACCGCCTATGTGCCGGCCTTCAACGACGACGTGGCCGCGGTCGTCGAGCGGGCCGCCGCCGCCGGGCCTGCCTATATCCGGCTGGGCCGCGGCGAGCTTCCCGCCGGTGCCGTGCTGCCGGCCTACGCGCCCTGGCGCCGCCTGGCCGCGGGTGACGGGCCGGTGGTCGTTGCGGCGGGACCGCTGGCCGGCACGGCGATGCAAGCGCTCGCCGGCCTGGCGTCCGTGCGTCCCGAGCTGTGGGTGGCCAGCGAACTGCCGCTGACCTTCGCCCCCCCGCCGGACGAACTCGCCGGCCGCATCGCCGCCGTCAGAACGCTGTGCGTCATCGAGGAGCATGTCGCCCAGGGCGGCGTCGGCGCCATGCTGGCCGTCTGGACACTGACGCAGGGACTCGCCCTGCGCGGCTTTCGCCATTTGCACGCGCGCGGCTATCCCTCCGGGCTTTACGGCTCGCAGGGCTTCCACCGGCGCGAGAGCGGGCTCGACGCGGACTCGATCCGCAACGCCGTGCTGGCCCTGTCGGCATGAGCGAGACCCGCGTCGCGGCCGGCGCTGTCGATCTGGCGGCGGCCTTGAAGGGGCCGGTTCTGGTCCTTGGCGGCGGCGGCTTCGTCGGCGCCAACCTGGTGCTCCGGCTGCTGCGCAGCCGCGGCGACGTGACGGCGGTGGTGCGCCGCCTGCCGGCCTGGCGGCTTGCCGGGATCGACCGGCGGCATGTGCTGGAGGTCGACCTGACCAGCCCGGCGGAATTGCGCCAGATGGTCGAGGCGATCCGCCCGCGCACCGTCTTCGACTGCGCGGCTTATGGCGCCTATTCGTTCGAAACCGACACCGACCTGATTTACCGCACCAACCTCAATGCCCTGGTGACGCTGGTGGGGCTGCTGCCGGCCGACCAGCTGGCCGCCTTCGTGCACGCGGGCAGCTCCTCGGAATACGGCACCAATGCGGCCGGGCCGCTGGAAACCGACCCGACGCTGCCGAACAGCCACTATGCCGTCTCCAAGGTCGCCGCCAGCCAGTTCATCACCTATGCGGGCCAGACGCTGCGCCTGCCGATCGTGAACCTGCGGCTGTATTCGGTGTACGGCCCGCTGGAAGACGCCTCCCGGCTCATCCCCAACCTTGTGCGCCACGCGCTGGACGGCGGCTACCCGCCCTTCGTGTCGCCGGAGACCTCGCGCGACTTCGTCTATACCGACGATGCCTGCGACGCCTTCATCCGCGCCGCCGCCCGGCTGACGCCCGACATCTACGGCGGGTCCTTCAACATCGGCACCGGCACCCGCACCACCATCCGCGACCTGGCGGAAACCGCGCGCGGCGTGTTCGGCCTCGCGCGGGCGGCCGAATTCGGCGCCATGCCGGGGCGCCAATGGGACGTGGAGGCCTGGTACGCGGCACCCGACAAAGCGGCGCGCCTGCTCGGCTGGACCGCCGTCACCCCGCTCGCCGAGGGGCTGCGCCGCACCGCCGAGTGGGTGGCATCCCTCGGCCCGGACGGGCTGGCGGGCCTGACCAAGCGCGCCCGCGCGCCCGAGCGGCGCAGCATCACCGCCATCATTGCCTGCTATCGCGACGAGCCGGCGATCCCCATCATGTACGAGCGCCTGGTCGCGACCTTCCGCAAGATCGGCGTCGATTACGAAATCATCTTCGTCAATGACGCCAGCCCCGACGACAGCGCCGCCGCCATCCGCGTCCTCACGGCGCGCGACCCGCGCGTCATGGGCATCACCCACTCGCGCAATTTCGGCTCGCAGATGGCCTTCCGCAGCGGCATGGAAATGGCCACCAAGGACGCCTGCGTGCTGCTCGACGGCGACCTGCAGGACCCGCCGGAACTGATCGAGCAGTTCTTCGCCCAGTGGCGGTTGGGCCACGACGTGGTCTATGGCCGCCGGGTGAAGCGCGACATGCCGCTGCTGTGGGGCCTGCTGTACAAGGGCTTCTACCGGGTGTTCGCCGCCTTCAGCTACATCCGCATCCCGCACGATGCCGGCGATTTCTCGCTGATGGACAAGCGGGTGGTGGGCTGGCTGTTGACCTGTCCGGAGCGCGACCTGTTCGTGCGCGGCCTGCGCGCTTATGTGGGCTTCAGCCAGGTCGGCGTGGACTATGTGCGGCCGAAGCGGATGTTCGGCGTCAGCACCAACAACCTGCTGCGCAACATCGGCTGGGCCAAGCGCGGCATTTTCTCGTTCAGCAACACGCCGCTGACCATGCTGACCGCCGGCGGCCTCGCACTGCTCGCCCTGTCCGGCGCCCTTGGCATCGCCGCGGTGCTGATCCGCCTGTTCGCGCCCGGCCTGGTCGCGCGCGGCCAGACCACGATCCTGCTGTCCATCCTGTTCTTCGGTGCGATCAACCTGTTCGCCATCGGTCTGGTCGGCGAATACGTCGCCAAGATCATGGAGGAGGTGAAAGCCCGCCCGCGCCTGATCCGCGCGGCGCTGATCAAGGACGGCGAAATCGCGCAGCTGCTGCCGGAGCCGCGCGGGCGATGAGCGTCTTCGACCGGTTGCAGACGCGCGACTGCCCCGTTTGCGGCGCCGGCGCGGAGCGGGCGGTGGTGTTCCTGGAAGCCTCCTTCGATCCCGCCCGGTTGACCCGCGCCAGCTTCGCCTCCCGCAAGGCGCCCGAGTTCATGTCCCACCGCCTTCTGCGCTGCGGGGGGTGCGAAACCGTTTACGTGGCGGCGGCACCGCCGGCGGCGGCGCTGGCCCGCGCCTATGCCGATGCCGACTACGACAGCAGCGAGGAGGCCGCGCTAGCCGCCGACACCTATGCCGCCGCGCTGGCGCCAACCATCGCGTCCCTGCCGCGGCGCGACCGGGCGCTGGAGATCGGCACCGGCACCGGCGTGCTGCTGGAGCGGCTGCTGCAGGCCGGCTTTGCCGAGGTTTCCGGCGTCGAACCTTCGCACGCCGCCATCGCCGCCGCTGCACCTTCCGTGCGCGGACTGATCCGCGAGGGCGTGTTCGTCGAGGCCGACTTCGTGCCGGCAAGCTTCGACCTGATCTGTTGCCTGCAGACGCTGGAGCACGTTCCCGATCCGCGGGCGCTGGTTCGCTCCTGTGCGCGCCTGCTGCGCCCCGGCGGCGCGCTGGCGCTGGTGACCCACGACTACGCCGCACCGCTCAACCGGTTGCTCGGCCGCCGCTCGCCGATCATCGACATCGAGCATCTGCAACTGTTCTGCCGGCCCAGCCTCGCCCGCCTGCTGCACGACGCCGGGCTGCCGCCGCTAGCCATCCAAACCCTCGTGAACACCTATCCGTTGCGGTACTGGCTGCGGCTCACCCCGCTGCCCGGCGGCCTCAAGCGTGCCATCGCCGGTCTGCTCGGCCTGACCGGACTCGACCGGCTCCGGATCGGCGCCAATGTCGGCAACCTGCTGGCGGTCGGCCGCAAGCCGGGCTGAGGCAGCGCATGGCCAGCAACGAGCGGACCGCCCTGTGCGTGCCGGCCGCCCCGCGGCCGCGGGACTGGCTGCTGATCCTGCGCTTCGGGATGGTCGGCCTGCTCAATGCCGGGTTCGGCTACGGCGTGTTCGCCCTGCTCCTGCGGACGGGCATTTGGCCGTGTGTCGCATTGGTTGGCGCGGCGACGGCGGGGGTGGCCTTCAATTTCCAGACCTCGCGGCGGTTGGTGTTCCGCTCGCGCGGGCACGCCCTGCGGTTCGTTGCCGTCTATGCTCTCGTTCTGGCGCTCAACTGGGCGGCGCTGCTTGGCTTGCGCGGGTGCGGCCTGTCCGACCTCGTGGCGCAGGCCCTGCTCACCCTGCCGATCGCCGCGATTTCGTTTCTTGGCCAGCAGAGCTTCGTGTTCGCCGCGGCGACCAGGCCCGCATGAGCGGCGCGCGGGCGCGGCGCAATCTGGTCGAGAGGACGGCGGAGGATTTCCGGCCGCCCCTGTTCAAGCCGAACACCTCGGCCCGCAACCGGCTGGAGAACCGGCTGCGCCGCTTCCTCGACCTGCAGGCCGGATCGATCTGGCGCGACCTGCGCGTCGAGCTTGGCCAACTCCGCGGCCGCCTGCTTGATATCGGCTGCGGCGCCCAGGTCTATCGGGGCCTGCTCCCCGCGCAGGTCGCGTATTGCGGCCTCGACACAAAGGATGCGCAGGCGCGGTTCGGCTACAGTGTGCCGGATACACACTACGTCGAAGGCGACGCGTGGGGCGTGGAAGACGGCGCATTCGACACCGCGCTGTGCACCGAGGTGCTGGAGCATATCCCCGATCCGGCCGCTTTCCTTGCCCGGGCGCATCGTTGCCTGCGTCCCGGCGGGCGGCTGGTGCTGACCGTGCCGTTCGCGGCGCGCTGGCACTTTATTCCCTACGATTACTGGCGCTTCACCCCGTCCGGTCTGCATCTGCTGCTGACCGGCGCCGGAATTCGACGAAGTGTGCGTGCGGGCGCGCGGCAACCCGCTGACGGTTGCGTGCTATAAGCTGATCGCACTGCCGCTGATGCTGCTGCTTGGTTCCGGCAGCCGTCGCCCCGGCCCGGCCAGCCGCGCCCTCGGGGTGGCGCTGTTGCCGCTGCTGGGCGTGCTGGCATGCCTCGCCAACCTGTCGCTGGCGGCGGATTGGGGGGATGATTGCCTGGGCTACACGGTCACGGCCCGGCGCCCGTCCTGACCGTCACCGCGCCTGATCGGCACGACCGAGGCACCACACTCCGTATTCGAAATCCTCGCACACCATCCCGGGCGGCCGCCATCCCGGCGGGATAGCCTCGCTTCCGTTCACCAGGAAAACATACAATGCACGCTCATCCCACGGCCCGCGCGTCGCCGCGAGCAGGTTCGCATCGCACTCCTCCTGCGGCCTTGGATTGTTGGCCACGTTGATGGGCCGCCGCGCGCTCACCGCCGCGCGTTGCAGTTCCAGGTTCACCGTCTTCAGGACAAACATGCTGCAGGCCGTCGAGGGGAACACATCGACCCGCTCGGCCTGCCGCATCCGCGTCTCCCACAGGGGGAGATCGAGCAGGGTCGGAACCTGCCGCTGCGTCAGGCTGGTCATGCGCGCGCGCAACGGATTGGTATCGATCACCTGCAGCAGGCAGCAGCCCACCACGACCGCCGTCTTCCAGCCCGGTTTCAGGTGGCGCAACGCCAGCGCCAGTCCGAACAGCGCCGCGGCATAGGCGCAAGGCCAGAACATGCGGCCCGAGGAGCGAAAAATCCCGGCAAGCCGCTCCAGCAGCGGCGGCAGTTGCAGATACCCCACCAGATGCGACCCGACAAACACCACATTGGAAACCGCGTACATCGCCAGATAGATGAGGATCACCAGCAGCGGCAGATGCCGGCGGATCAGCGGCGGCATGCCGTGCCGCGCCACCACCACCGCGATGACAAGCAGCGTCAGCACACCGGCGCCAAGATAATTGAATCCTTCGTATTGCCCTTCGGTGCCGGCCAGCATGTCGTAGAAGCCCGGAAACAGGCCGCTGCGCTGCGGCCACAGCGGCGACGGCAGATTCATGGAGTAGTAGCCGAAGCCGCCGCCGGACGGCGAACTGCTGGTGCCCTTGCCGAAATGGCCGGCCACCACCAGCGTGAGCGCCACGCAACCGGCGACCATCGCCGGCTCGCGCAAAACGCCCGGCACCGCCCCGCCCTCGGCGCCGATGCGGCGCAGCAGCGTCGCGGCGTAGATGGCGGCGACCATGGCGAACAGGTAGCCGTGCACCAAAGCGGCGAGGCAGAGCCAACCGGCCCACCAGAGCAGCCGGCGCCAGCCGCCGCCGGCATGCGGGTCGCGCGCATACAGCCAGAGGGCGCCGATCACCAGGAACTGCGCGAGCAGCGAAAGATGCCCAAACCGGTAGAGCAGCGCCGGCATCGAAATGGCGAGCAGGCTCGCCGCGACCGCCGCCAGCAATGATCGCTCGCCCAACTGCATCACCAGCAGCACCGCGAACACCGCCGAGAGGATGAAACAGGCGGCGATCCAGAGTCCGTAAGGAAGGATCGTGATCCCGGTGACCGACGCCAGCGCCTTGCCGAACAGGGCGGCGATCGGCACCGCATCCACCAGAATGACGCTGCTTCCGGTCGGCGTGCCCAGGTCCGGAACAAAGAACAACGGCAGCCCCCAGGGCGCCTGCAGAAAGGCGTTATAGGCAACCAGGTTGGTGAGGATATCGATGCTGTCGTATCTGTCGTTCGGGTCCATGAGCCACGGACCCCGCGGGTTGGCCCAGAACGCTCCCTTGCCCAGCAGAAAGGTCACGTCGAAGGTGGCGAGAACATAGCCGGCCGCGATCGCCACCGCGCAGACCAGCAACAAGAACGGGCTGCGCTCGCGTTCGAGGAAACGGGTGATCAGGACAAAACGCCTCATCCGACGGCACTCCTCGGCACAGCGGCCCGGCATCTCGATTCCGCGGCGACACCGTGTAGACGCCACCCCGTGACCGTTCAATGCCACCTGACCGGCCGCAGCGGGCCGGCGGCCGCAAAGCCGGCTCGGCCGGCTTGGATGGTGCCATCGGCGACAGACGCCCAGGCAAGCCGGCAACACCGTTCCCGAAAAGCGCGAGCTCCTTTGCAAGTCCGGTCGTGTCGGCCTTGACACTGTTCCCCTATGACACAGGTTTGCGGGCGCGTGGCGACCGAAGCTGTTTCGGCTGCACGCTTGGTCTCAGCGAGGCGTCCCCCCCATGATCTTGCCCGGCGTCCTTGGCGCTCTTCTGGCCATGTCGTTCTGTCTCGAACCGGCGCATGCCGCCGCGCCGGAACCCGCGGCCGCGCCGCTGACGGGTGGCAGCATTCACAAAGTCTCCCAGGTGCCCGGCAGCGCGCTTGCCGCGACGCCGGCAACTGAGGTACCGGAGCGTCAGTTCAGCCCGTATCTCCACCCTGCCGCGCCGGTGGCGTATGTGCCGGGCGATTACCTGACCGCGGACGGACGCACTCTGGTCGCCCTGTCGTTCGACGACGGCCCGGATACCGTCAATACCCCGAAAGTGCTGGCCGCCCTGCGCGACGCCGGGGTGCACGCCACGTTTTTCCTGATCGGTCTGCACGTGGAGCGCGATCCGGCCGAGGCACGGCAGGTCGTGAGCGAAGGACACGAAGTCGGCCCGCACGGCTACCGGCACCGCGCCATGTCGCGCATGACGGACGCTGACCTTCACGCCGACATGGCCAGTTCGGTGGCTGCCTTGCGGGTGGTGGCGCCGCAAGCAAGGATTGCCTGGTTCCGCCCGCCGGGGGGGGCCTGCGACGCGCGCGTGGTGGCCGAGGCCGCCCGGTTTCAGATGGATACCATCCGGTGGGACGTGGATCCGAGGGACTGGCAGGAGGGTCGTACGGCGCCGGAGGTGGTGGAGGCGGTGATGTCGCACCTGCACCCCGGTGCGGTGGTGCTGTTGCACTCCGTCCACAGCGCCACCGCCGAGGCGCTGCCGACCATCCTTCGCGAGGGAGCGGCCCGTGGCTACCAGTTCGTAACCGTCAGCGAATGGTGGGCTGCGACCCATGCGGCGCAGGCAACGGCTGCGGCCGGCGGCGGTCAGCAACACCCGGAGGCAGGCGCAGGGGCGCCCCCGGCCGCGATCGCGCATTGACAAGGAAGCGAGGCCAGGGGCTCTGCCCCTGGACCTCGCCAAGGGCCGAGAGGCCCTTGGAACCCATTACGTCAGGTCCCACCGTCGCGTCAGATCACCCAGCGTTCATGCGTATGGGCGCCCCGCTGGCGCGCCAGGCTGTATTCGACCACGTGCGCCACGATCTGCGTGCGGTCGTAGCCGTGGCGGGTGCCCGCCAGACTGATCGCCCCGCGAACGCCGAGATAGCAGCAAATGTTCATCTCGATCAGGAAGCGCTGTCCGGTGGCCGGGTCCCAGCGATAGTCGAGGCGGAAATAGTCGATCGGCCCCAGCGCCGACCACAGCGAACCCACATCCGCGGCGATCGCCGCCGCGCTGGCGCTGCCGACATCGATCAGCTCGTTGCCCAGCCGGTCGTCGGTTTTCAGATCGGCGGTGAGGATGCCGCCGATTTTGTCCGAGCGCGGCGCGACATGGCCCAGCACGGAATAGGGCGCATGCCCGAGCACCGGCACGGTGACATCGATGCCCGGACAGAACCGCTCGACCAGGACCTCCTTGCCGCTTGCATGGAGGGTCCCGACGATCCGGGCCGCCCCTTCCCAGCTGTCCTGCAACGAGGCCTCGGTCACGCCTTCCGAAGCGGCGCCGAAGCGGTCCTTGACGAAATAAGGGCCGGCGAAGTCCGGCGGCTCGGGCGAGAGGCCCGGCAGATAAACCCGCCCGGGCGCCACCGGCAGACCCAGGGCAGCGAAGGCCAGCTTGCTCAGGTATTTGTCTTCCGCCAGCGCGCGGATATTCGGCGGTGCGCCGAGGCAGGGCAGGCGCAGATAGGTGCAGATCGCCGGCACCAGCAGCTCCGGGTTGCGCAAGGGCATGCGGTTGAGCAGGGAGAACACGAAATCCACATTCCCGCCCGCAACCAGCGCCGCATAAGGCTTGGAGGCGGAGGCGACCTGGTAGCCGATGCTGCGCAGTGCCTCGTAAAGGCGGAAATGGTACTCGGCATACCCCGAGATCATGCCCTCCGGCTTGACCGTGTAGATCGGGTCGTCGGGGGCATAGCGGGCGAGATAGAGGATGCGCGTCGCCGACGCTGCGGTGGGCCAGAGCAGGGGCGGTGCGGCCATGTGGCAAAACCTCGGCAGGAACGACGCAGCCGCGCAATCATACACGAGCGCGCGGCACCCGGCATGCGGGCCGGGCAGGCCAGGGCGCAGGTTTGTGCCTTGACCGCGCGCGTACGGCAATTCAGTCCCGCAACGGTCTGATTCTACCCTGCTGCGGCCGCCGTATCAGCGGCCGCATCGTCCTCCTCTCCATACCCGAGCATGCGCAGCGCCCGTCCCGTCACCCCCCGCTTGCCCAGAGCGTGGATTAGCGCCTCCTCGCGCCCATGCGTCACCCACACCTCGGGCGCGCCGACCTCGTCCACGGTGGCGTTCAGCTCGTCCCAGTCGGCATGATCGGAAATCACCAGCGGCAGTTCCACCCCGCCCTGCTTGGCCCGCTGGCGCACCCGCATCCAGCCGGAGGCCATGCACACCACCGGCTCGGCCAGCCGCCGCGCCCAGCGCTCGGCCAGCGCCGAGGGCGGCGCCAGCACGATCCCGCCCACCAGCTCCGCCTTCGCCGCCACCGTCGCCGGGCGCAGATCGCCCAGTCGCACGCCCTGCGCCTCATACACGCGGCACATCGGCGCCAGCGCCCCGTGCAGGAACACCGGACGCTCCCACCCGGCCGCACGCAGCAGCGCGATCAGCCGCTGGCACTTGCCGAGCGAATAGCAGCCGATCACATGGGTGCGATCCGGAAACAGCGCCACGCTCGCCAGCAGCCGCGCGATTTCGGCCACCGCCGGCGGGTGGCGGAACACCGGCAGGGCGAAGGTGGCCTCGGTGACGAACACGTCGCACGCCACCGGCACGAAGGGCGCGCAGGTCGGATCGGCGGCGCGCTTGTAGTCCCCGCTCACCACCGCCCGGCTGCCGCGCCACTCCATCACCACCTGGGCGCTGCCCAGCACGTGCCCGGCCGGCTGCAGCGACAGCGACACCTCGCCCAGCCGCAGCGCCTCGCCCCAGGGCAGCGCCTGCCAGGCGCCGCACGCCCCCTCGCCCAGCCGCGCCTGCATGAGCGCGAGCGTGGCGCCGCTGGCCAGCACGCCACGATGGCCGGGTCTTGCATGGTCGGAATGGGCATGGGTGATCACGGCGCGATCCACCGCCCGCAGCGGATCGACAAAAAAACCGCCGGGCTCGCAGTACAACCCCTGCGACAGCGGTTTCAGCCAGGCGGAGGGATGCGGCATCGCCGCATAAATTGCGTCTCCCCGTGATGCCGGCAACCGCCATCATGGGGAGAAGGAGGCGATGGTCAGGCGACGCCGGTCAGTTTCAGCACGACGCCCACCGCGAGCACCACGGCGGCCACGGCGCTGTAGTAGGCGGCTTCGTCCAGCGCCGCGATGCGCCGCGGCCATTCGAGCAGCAGGATGGCGCTGAACAGCACCCCGCCCATGCCACCGAGCACGGTCAGCGCTTCATAGGCGGACCCGCTGTAGCCCGGAACCAGCGCCGGGCCCAGCAGCCCGACCAGCTTGAACGCCGCCACCCACAGCAAGCTGAGCCCGGCCCCGTACAGCGCCGCCACGCCCAGATCGCCGGTCTGGTCTGGCGTGCCGCCGAAGCGCGACAACACCAGCGCCACGCCGTTGCCCACCAGCAACGCCACCACCACCACGCCGAGCACCACGGCCTGTGCGCGGACCAGCGTCGAATCCGGCCAAACCCACCCCACCAGCGCGGCGAGCACCGTCGCGGCCAGGAAAATCACGCCGGCATCAATCAGATAAGCGCGTGCCTGGTCGCCGGGACGATCCAGCTGTTGCCCGAAGGCAAACGGCGCGTGCAGAAACTCTTTGGTGATCTCGAAAAAATGCTCGGACGGACGCCAACGAGCGGCGCTGAGGGCTGCGTTCTTCAGCGTTCCGGTGGCAGCGGCGGCGAGGCCGCCGGACGGAAAACGCTCATTGGCGTTCGTGCCGGCCATGATTTCGTAGCGTTCCATCTGTTGGGCTCATTGGCAACTATCGTATGGATGACAACTTGACAAGTCGAATATGCTTCACCGGTCGCCGCCCATGCGTTACTTACATAGAAAATGACCGGCGGGTTACCGGAACGTTTCGCCACCTGGTTCGCCCGCCAGGGATGGCAGCCGCGGCCCCACCAGGTGCAGGTGCTGCAAGCCGCCCGTTCCGGGCGCTCGGTTTTGCTGATCGCGCCGACCGGGGGCGGAAAAACCCTCGCCGGGTTTCTGCCCAGCCTTGTTGCTTTGCACGCGGCCCCGCGCGCCGGCCTGCACACGCTGTATGTCAGCCCCCTGAAGGCGCTGGCCGGCGACATCGCCCGCAACCTGATGCGTCCGGTTTCGGAATTGTCATTGGACATCACGATCGATATTCGCACCGGCGACACCCCGGCCGACAAGCGCCGCCGCCAGCGTGAGGCGCCGCCCAACATCCTGCTCACCACCCCGGAGAGCCTGGCCGTGCTGCTCTCCATGCCGGACGCGGCGGTCCAGTTCGCCGGCCTGTCGGCGATCGTGCTGGACGAGGTGCATGCGCTGGCCGGCAGCAAGCGCGGCGACCAGCTGGCGCTCGGCCTCGCCCGCCTGTCCGTGCTCGCGCCTGCTGCGCTGCGGATCGGCCTGTCCGCAACCGTCGCCCATCGCGCGCCGCTACGTGCCTATGTTTCCCGCGACGCGAGCGGCACCGATGTCGAACTGATCGACGTGAGCGGCGGCGCGCCACCCGACATCACCATGATCCTGCCCGGCGACCGGTTGCCCTGGTCCGGGCACATGGGCCTGGCCGCCGCGCCCGAGATCCTGGCGCGCATCGCCGCCGCCGGCATGACGATCGTGTTCGTCAACACCCGCGCCCAGGCCGAGCTGCTGTTTCAGGAGCTGTGGAAGCTGAACGACGCCACCCTGCCGATTGCCATCCATCACGGCAGTCTGGAGCCCGAGCAGCGCCGCCGGGTGGAGCAGGCGATGTCCGAGGGAAGGTTGCGCGCCGTGGTGGCGACATCCTCGCTCGACCTCGGCATCGACTGGGGCGGGGTGGACCAGGTGCTGCAGGTGGGCGCGCCGAAAGGGGTGAGCCGGCTGCTGCAACGCGTCGGCCGCGCCAACCACCGCATGGATGAGCCCAGCCGCGCCGTGCTGGTGCCGGCCAACCGCTTCGAGGTGCTGGAATGCGAGGCCGCCATCCAGGGCGTGGCCGCGGGCGAGCTGGATGGCGATGCGCCGCGGCCGGGCGGGCTTGATTTGCTGGCGCAACATATTCTCGGCGTCGCCTGCGCCGGCCCGTTCCATCCCGACGCGCTGTACGACGAAGTGCGCCGCGCCGCGCCCTACGCCGCGCTGTCCCGCCAGGATTTCGACGACGTGCTGGGCTTCGTGGAAACCGGTGGCTATGCGCTGGCGGCGTATGAGCGCTATCGCAAATTGTTTCGCGATGCCGAGGGCCGGCTGCACATCCGCTCCGACCGCATCGCCCGCCAGCACCGCATGAACATCGGCACCATCGTCGAAGAACCCTTGCTGAAGGTGCGCTATGCCGGGCGCGGCGGCGGAACGCTCGGCGAAGTCGAAGAGTATTTCGTCAACATGCTCACCCAAGGCGACACGTTCATCTTCGCCGGCCGCCTGCTGCGCTTTCTGCGGCTGCGCGAGACCGTGTGCGAAGTGGCCGACGGCGGCAGCGGCGAGCCGAAAGTGCCCGCTTATGCCGGCAGCCGCATGCCGCTGACCACCAACCTCGCCGACCGGGTGCGTGGCATGCTGCAGAACGCGGCGACCTGGGGCGCCTTTCCGCTGCCGGTGCAGGAATGGCTGGCCTTGCAGAAGCGGCGCTCGCGTCTGCCCGGCCGCGAGGATTTGCTGGTGGAAACCTTTCCGCGCGGCGACCGTTTCTTTCTCGTCGCTTACTGTTTCGAGGGCCGCAACGCCCACCAGACGCTTGGTATGCTGATCACGCGGCGGATGGAGCGGCTCGGCATGGCGCCGCTGGGTTTCGTCGCCACCGACTATGTGCTGGCCTGCTGGTCGGCCCGCGCGCCCACCGGGGTCGCGCGGCTGTTCGAGCAGGACCTGCTGGGCGACGACCTGGAAGCCTGGATGGCGGAAAGCTCCATGCTGCGCCGCACGTTCCGCAACGTCGCGGTGATCGCCGGCCTGATCGAGCGGCATCATCCGGGCGAGGACAAGTCGCGCCGCCAGGTCACGGTGAATTCCGACCTGATCTACAATGTTCTGCGCCGCTATCAGCCCGACCATATTTTGTTGCGCGCGACGCGGGCGGATGCCGCCGGGGGATTGACCGATGTGGCGCGCATTGCCGGCCTGCTCGCGCGGGTGCGCGGACGCATCCGGCACATGGCGTTGTCGCGCGTTTCGCCGCTGGCGGTGCCGGTGCTGCTGGAAATCGGACGCGAAAGCGTGCGCGGGGAAGCGGGGGATGACGCGCTGCTGGAGGAGGCGGAACTGGTGGCGGAGGCCATGGGGTAAATCGAGACCACGGCCCTCATGGGGGTCCAGGGGCGAAGCCCTTGGCAGGGTCCAGGGGCGGAGCCCCTGGTGGGGTTCGGGGCAACGCCCCGACTTGCCGGCCAAAGCGATCACGCCGATAGTGCAGCCGCAGACGGAGCAGCAAAATGACTCTTTGTGCCCGGCGTTTCCTCGGCATTGCCCTTGTTGCCGCCCTTGCCGGGCCGGCGCTGGCGCTCGAATGCCCAATGCCGCAACCGCTGACGCGGCCCGGTATTCTGCAGGAAACGCCCGCCCGGATCGCCGCATTGTCCAACCGGCTGGCGAGCGGCGATCTCGGCAACGTAATTCCGGTGATCGTTGCGGATTTGCGGGCCCGGTATCCCAGCATCGAGAATGCCGAGATCATCAACTATCTGATGGCAGCCTATTGCCCGATCGTGGCCCGGTTTTCCGGCCTGAGCGACCAGCAAAAACAGGCGCAGATGGATCAGTTCACCAGCCAGTTGGTGCAGATCCTTTACTAGCGCATCGGGAGTCTTTCCGGTCGGTGCGGCGCAGCCGGTGCTTATGCGTGCAGCGGCTCTGGGCAGCGGCAGCGAGGGATAATCGCTTTGTCATTGCTGTCCCCTTGGCGCATGCGACTGGGGAACGGATTGTCAATGTAACGAAATCGCAATATTTTCAGTGGCGTCACGCCGTGCGCTGGCGATATGATATGTTGGCCGCGCTGCCGGCAATCCGGTGATGCCCGCCGGCGCCACGAGGCTCGGTCCTTCCCCTGTATGGAACTCCGCCCCGCGGGTTGACACTGCGGCCAATGCCAAAAACCGTGACCGGAAAATACCGCGTTCACGGCCGGGTTACGGCTGCACGTAACGCCGGCACCTCAAAACAGGGGGCCCATCTCCATGACCTACACCGTTAGCCCAGGCACAACGGTCACCGGCCTCACGATTGGCGCCGGCGGCGTCGATACTGAGTTATATGTCGACCAGGGCGGCGTTGCCAGCAGCACAACTGTGAATGCCAACGGGTTTATATTTAACCTCGGTACGACGGTGAGCACCACGCTGAACAGCGGCGGCTCCGAGTACGTATTCGACGGCCAGACGATCGACGCGGTGGTGTACGGCGGTGGCAGGTTGGTGCTCACTAACGACGGCGCAACCGGCCTATCGAGCGGCACCGAGCTCAGCGGTGGCGTGGAGGTGGTGGGGGCGTCGGACATCGCCATCGCCACCGAGGTGTTCAGCGGCGGCTTTCTGCTGGTCGACGGCGACGGCACCGCCAGCGGCACGGTGGTGAACAGCGGCGGAACGGAACTGGTGCTGTCTGGCGGCACCGCCAGCGGCACGGTTGTGGAAAACGGCGGATTCCTGGTTCTGCTGCCCGGCAGCACGGCGTCGGACACGACGGTGCACAAGGGGGGCAAGATCATCTCGACCGGCGTTGTGCTCGTGACCACGACCAGCGGCTTTTCGAACGGCTACGAGTACTATGGGCAGACGGCAAACAACATCACCGTCGGCACCAGCGGATCATACCCCCCTGAAACACTTTACGTGCTTCCTGGCGGCACCCTTCGCAACGCCACGGTGCTCAGCGGCGCTTCCGATATCGTGTTGTCCGGCGGCCTCGCGATCGGCACCACGCAGAACGACGCCTACGAATATGTCTCGGGCGGCACCACGGTCGGCACGACAGTGAACGGCTTTGGCGATCAAACGGTTGTTGCCCAAGGCACTGCCATCGGAACCGTGGTGAACAGCGGATACCAGTATGTATACTCCGGCGGCGAGGCGATCTGCACCACCCTGTCCGGCGACGATAGCGTCCAATACATGTACTCCGGCACGGCCGATGGCACCATTTTAAAAAATGGGGCCACCCAGGACGTGTATTATGGCGCCATTGCCAATTGTACCATCGTGAACAGCGGCGCCACCCAGTACGTGTATAGCGGCATCGCCGATGGCACCGTGGTCAATAGCGGCGGATACGAATATCTTTCCGGCAACACAACCGTCAGTTGCACGACGGTGAACAGCGGCGGCTTCCAGATCTTGTCCGCCGGCGGCATCGCCAGGGGCACGGTTCTTCATGGCGGTTCCGAAACCGTCTCGTCCGGCGGCACGGCGAGCGGAACAGTGGTGCTTCGCGGCGGCACCGAGACGGTTCTGTCCGGGGGCATCGACCAGCGCTCTGTCGTCAGCGGCGGCGGGCTCGAATTCATTTCCTCGGCCGGCACGCTGAGCGGCGGCACGGTGATTACCGGCGGCAGGATCACAGTTTCCTATGGCGGCATCGTGTCGGGCGGTCTGAGCATCTCCGGCGGCACGGCGGTGATTTCGGCCGCGGTTGCGGGCGGACAGACGGTGACCTTCGCCGGCCGCGGCGGCGATCTCGCCCTGTCCGACCCGGCTGATTTCGCGGCCCTGATCGGGGGCTTCGCCAAAGGCGACAGCATCGATCTGACCACCCTCGGCTACAGCAAGCCGGCAACGGTCGCTTTCATCCAAACCGGCACCAGCGGCACGCTGACCGTCAGCACCGGCGGCAGCCAGGCGCAGCTCACGCTGCTGGGCGGCTACACGACCCCCCAGTTCAGACTGGCCAGTGACGGCGCCACCGGCACGTTGGTGACCGTGACGTAAGCGGACGCGCCTCGGCCAGACGCCGGGTTGTCCCGCGCACCGCTGTTCCGGCGTCGCCGGGCGGGATGACGGCGACGCGCTCTGCGATCTTGCGCGCCTCCGGATGGTCCCTTTCTGATCGGGCAGCTTGCAGCACGGCCGGCGAACGCAGGCCGCGACGCAATGAGACCCGTCTTTCCGCATGGGCAACCGCGTGCTATCTGGCATTGAATTTCGTGAGCGGCGCAAAGTCGTTTAAGTAAAATATGGATTGCAAGAGTAACGAGTACGTCGTATCCTGAACGGGCTGGATGCCGGGAGATACGAAATGAGAGTCGCTTTCCTCGTGCTCGCCGCCAGAGGCGCCGCTGTCCTGGAGCGTCATGTATCGCTGTTCACGAATTCCGAGTTTCATTTTTTTGTTCATATCGATAAAAAATCCGAAGATCACGAGTTTCGGTTTTTGAGCGGTCACAAGCAAGCGACAATCGTTGAAGAGAGGCACAAGGTATTTTGGGGAGGTTTTAATATGATCCTTGCCGAGCTGGCTTTGCTGCGCGCGGCAATGGATGACCAAAGTTTTGAGCGGTTCGTTTTGATTTCGGATGACGCATTCGCGCTTCGGCCACCGGCAGACATATTTCAATCTCTTACGGACGACTGCATATGGATCGGACAATCGGACGTATCAGGGCATCAGGTTTCGGCCCGCTATCATGGGTACTATTTTTTCGATTCAGACGCGACAAACGCTCAATTCCGGGTGCCTGAGCAGCGCGCGTTTTTGCCGGACGAATTTGCGCATTTGCGTGATTTGGAGCGCCTTCGCGGGCAGGGCAAGAAGCCCCTGCCGCGCCTGTTCCAGGGGTCCCAATGGTGGGGCCTGACCAGGGACGTGGCCCGCCGAATGCTGGCCGTGGTGGATGATGACGAACACCTTCGACAATCATTTCGTTTTTCGTGCATCCCGGACGAGCACTATTTCCAGACAATCATCGGCCTGTCCGACTGTGCCTGCCGCAACCGCGGCACCCCGATGTATGTCGATTTTTCCCGCGACCCAAAGCCATACGTCTTTCATGATTTTGCAGACACCTGGGCGCCACGTCGGTCCGACAAGCTGTTTATTCGAAAAATTGGCTCGGATTCGGCGTTGTTGGATTCGCTGGTGGCGGCCAGTTCGTGAAATGTGGTGGTCGGACCCACGCCGCAGGGGGAAAAATGGACCACATTCCGCCATCGAAAACGGCCGGGCGCACGGTCCGCATGCTGGCCGCTGGCTGCGGGCGGGCCGGCGCCGGGCTCTAGCCGAACAACCCCGCCTCCGGTTTCGCCACGATGTCCGCGACCCTCTTGAGTTTCGCCACTCCGCACGCCGCGAGGAACGCCGCCACCGCATCAAATTCCTCCGGCCGCCGCGTCCGGTCCCCGGCATCGCCCCGCGGCACCCAGATGATCGTGCGGTCGCGCGCCCGCGTCAGCAGCACGCGATACGTATTCAGCCGGTTGGACCATCGTTCTGCATTGTTCACGCGGTGCCAGTTCGTGCCTCCGAAGGCCCTTGGCTTCCAACCATGCCCCGAGCGCACCAGATCGCCACCCCAGCACAAACCGGCAAAGTCAAGTTCGAGCCCCTGCACGGAGAATTCCGTGCCGAGTACCTCCAGCGCGTCCGAGGCTCGCACATCCTCCGGCCAGCGATCGAGGAACCAGTGCGCCACCAGACCCGCATCCATATGCGGCAACTCCGCCGCGATCCCGTCGCCGCGCAGCCGCTTGGCGCCGGAACTGGCGACAAGGCCGGTGCGCCGCCGTCCCCGCGCAGCAGCCCGCAGCCAGGTGCGCATGGCATCGAGGTCGCGGGTCAGCGCAAACGGCATTGGCCCGTGCGTTCTGGCAATGTCGGAGGCCGCGGTGGCGTCGCCGTTCAGCACCGCATCCACCCAGGCCGCCACGAATTTGTTGCGGATGCTGCGGATCGGCACGTCGAGATGCAGCGTTGCGTCCAGGCGCAATCCGGGCAGTCCGGGCAGGCGCTGTCGCGCATCGGCGGATGCGACGACATCGGGCGCGGCGATGACCAACCAATCCGGGCGTGCCGCCAGCGCGCGGCCCCATTCGGCCACGCCGCCTTCGCCGTCATGGATTTCCTGCCCACCGCCGATCAGGCACACCACCACCGCCCAATCCGGGTGGCGCGCCATGGCGTCCAGAAGATGCCCGGCCTCGGAGTCGGTCAGAGCAACTTCGCGGTCACGACTCTTGCGCACGGCATAGGCGCCGGACCAGGCCCGTTGCGCCTCGTCCACCACGATGACTCGCTCGGATGGCATGTCACCGCTGCGCACGTAATGATCGCGGAACCGCGGCAATGCCTGCACGGCTTTTTCCATGTTCTGCCGGGCGCGGCCGATCTGCACCTGCCCGCGCGCGGCGGCGTCCCGTGCCAGCGCTTCGCGCAGGACATGCACGAGCGTGGGATTGCCGGTGAGGTAGGTTGCATCGTCGCGGCGGTCGACCCCGAAGGCGGCGTTCAGCCCGCACAACGTCTTGCCGGCGCCCGGCACGCCAGTGACAAACAGCACGGTTTTCCGCGAGTCCGAGCGTGCCTGCAGAACTGCCTGCAGGATGGTGGCGGTGGTCGCGGACAGGTTCTTCTTCGCGGCGCCGGCCACCGCGATCTCCGCCACGTCGTGCCGATCATAAAGGCTGCAGGCGGCGTCGATAATGGACGGCACGGGTGCATAGCGCGCGTGCTCCCATGCCCCGACATCCAACGGCTGGTTCGGCGCCGGCAGCCAGTCCATCAGCTCGCGCAGCAACCCTCGCAGCGTCGGTGCCGAAGCCTGTAGCACCGTGCCAACCACCCCGAAGCCGAGCGGCAGCGGCCAGACCGGCGCGGCGGGCGGGCCCTCGGTTGCGACCAAAATCGGAACGATCGGATGAAACCGGCTACCGGCATGAAAATCCTGCAGATCAAGAGCATAATCCTCGACCTGCCGGCGGCCTGCGGAATCGAAATGAGATGCCCCCACCTTGAATTCCAGCACCACCACCGCTGCCGGTGTGACCAGCACGGCGTCGATACGCTTGCCCAGGCGCAGGATTGAGAATTCCAGCACGATCCGCCAGTCGAGCGCCGCTGGCCAATCCGCAAGCGCGGCCTGCAGCAGTGCGACCAACTCCAGCCAGGCATGCAACTGCTTGGCCTCGTTGATGCGATGGCGGCGCACATCTTCAAAGGCCAGTCGTTCCGACAGCGCCTGTCTGTCGTCACGCAGAAACTCCCGGACGGTTCTGGACAACAACTTGTCTGCGCTCCGGCCATGTCGCTAAAAGAATGGAAACGCACATGAGCGCGAAACCAACCGCCAGCGCAACACTCATCCGCTCGCCCAGCGCCAGCACCGCGGTCACCGCGGCCGTCGCCGGCAGCAGGATGGTGAACACCCCCGCCACATGCGCCGGCGCCCGGCGCATGCCGCCATACCAGAGAAGCAAGGACAGCACGCTGGCGGTCAGGGCGTGGAACACCAGCAGCCAGATGATCGGCGCCGAGGGCAGGGCGCAAGGCCAGTCCGCCACCGCCCAAGGGGCGAGCAGGGAAGCCGAAAACACCTGCATCCAGAACGCCCCCGCGAACAACCCGATGCGGCCGGCGCTGTGCTTGGCCAGCAGCATGTAGCCGGCCTCGCTGCACACCGCCGCGAACACCAGACCGTCACCCGCCAGGCTGCCGCCGCTGCCGCCCACCCGCAGGGCGAGCGCCATCATCCCGAGCGAGGCCAGCGCCACCGAAGCCCAGCGCCGCGGCGACAGGTGCTCGCGAAACACCAGCGCCGCGCCCACCGCCATCACGGCGGGAAGGGTGGCCAGGACGAACCCCGCCTCCAGCGCCCCGGTGCGCCGCAGCCCGGCGAGCAAGAAACAATTATAGCCCACCGTGCCGACCGCCGCCTGGAGCAGCAGGTTCAGCGCCAGCCTGCGCCCAGGCAATTCCCGGACCGCGAAGGGCGCCAGCACCAGCGTCGCCAGCGCACAGCGCAGAAACAGCACCACCGGCACCGGCAGGGCCTGCGCCAGCAGTTTTCCCGCTACCACATTGACCCCGGTGAGCATCATCGACAGCGCCAGCTGCAGCAGCGCCCAGCTCATGCCGGCGTGCCTAGGCGCTCTCGCCCTCGCAGCGGAACGGCGACAGCCTGGCCAGCTCGGCCATCTCCGCCTGTTTGTGCGCCCGCTCGTGGTCGAGGAAATCGGCCACCCCCCGGCGCAGTCCGGGATGGGCGATCCAATGCGCCGACCAGGTCGGCTTCGGCAGGTAACCGCGCTGGATCTTGTGCTCGCCCTGCGCGCCCGCCTCGACCCGCGGCAAGCCGTGCGCAATGGCGAACTCGATGGCGCGGTAATAGCACAGCTCGAAATGCAGGAACGGATACTCGCCGAGGCAGCCCCAGTTGCGGCCGTACAGGGCCTCGTCGCCCAGCAGGTTCAGCGCCCCGGCCACAAACTGGCGCGGCGAGCGCGCCAGCATCAGCACCACCGAATCCCCCAGGCGTTCCCCCAGCAGCGAAAAGAACCGGCGGGTGAGGTAGGCCGAGCCCCATTTGCGGTCCACGGTCGAGGTATAGAAGTCGTAGAACGCATCCCACTCCCGCCGGCCGATATCGCCGCCGCGCAGGGTGACGTATTCCAGGCCGCAATTCTGCGCCTCCCGCCGCTCGCGGCGGATGCTCTTGCGCTTGCGCGCGTTCAGGGCGGCCAGGAAAGCCTCGAACTCGGCATAGCCGGCGTTTTCCCAATGGTACTGCGTGCCCAGGCGCTGCAGCCAGCCGGCGGCGGCACATTCGTGCCAATCCTCCTCGGTGCAGAACGTGACATGCACGGAGGAATATCCGAGCGCCTGGCAGGCCTGCACCAGCCCGCCGGCAAGCGCCTGTTTTGCCGGGCCGCGTGCCAGCAGGCGTGGCCCAGGCACCGGGCTGAAAGGGCTCGCCACCTGCAGCTTCGGATAATAGCGCCCGCCGACGCGTTCCAGCGCCGCCGCCCAGCCATGGTCGAACACGTATTCGCCATAACTATGCGACTTCGCATACATCGGCGCGACCGCGACCAGCCTCCCCGCCGCGTCGCGCAACGCCGCGTGCTGCGGCAGCCAGCCGGTGCGGGCGCTGGCCGAACCGCTGTCTTCCACCGAAGATAGAAAACCGAACGAGACAAACGGATTGCCCCCGCCGGCACATGCATCCCATTCGGCGGCGGAGATCTCGCCGATGGCCTGGTGCAGGGTCAGCGTGAGGGAGGATGATCCGTCCGGCATGCCCCCCAAAGTGGGGCCGGACAATCGTTAGGCAATGCGGAAGATGCCGTCCACTTCCACCGCCGCGTCGGCCGGCAACGAGGGCACGCCAATGGTGGTGCGGGCATGCCGCCCGGCCGCGCCGAACACCGCGACGGCGAGATCGGAGGCGCCGTTCATCACCTGGGCGTGCTGGGTGAAACTGGACGGCGCGGCGATGAAGCCGCCGAGGCGCACCACCTGCAGCACCTGGTCGAGGTCGCCACCGGCGGCGGATTTGAGATGCACCAGGACATTGATGAAGCATAAGCGCGCGGCCTGTTGCCCCTGTTCGATGCTCAGTCCCTCGCCAACCTTGCCGGTCACGGCGATCTTGCCGTCCACCGCCGGGATCTGGCCGCTGACGAACACCAGATCGCCGCTGCGCACGAAGGGCACGTAGGTGGCGATCGGCGCCATCGGGCTGGGCAGGGTGATGCCGAGTTCCCGCAGTTTCTTTTCGATCTCGCCGGCCATCGGTTTGTTCCTTTTGCGTGCCTTTTACGTGCCGACCACGCGCAGGGCGCGGCGGCGGATGCGGGGGCCGTCGTCCTGCGGCAGGTCGAGCGGCAGCAGCGGGGCCCGGTCGCGCGCGCCGGCACCGAGCGTGTCCATCTCCTCCTCCTCGGCCTCCGGGATGTCGGTCCCGCCCAGGTAGTTGGCCGCGAGGTTGCGGAACATATAATCCAGCAGGCTGGTTGCGCGCGCCACCGCCGGATCGCCCTCCACGCTGCCGGCCGGGCCGAATCGGGTGAAGGTGAAGGCTTCGACGAATTCGGCCAGCGGCACGCCATGCTGCAGGCCGAGGCTGACGGCGATGGCGAAACTGTCCATTAGGCCGCGGAAGGCCGCGCCTTCCTTGTGCAGGCCGACGAAAATCTCGCCGAGTTGACCATCCGCGTATTCGCCGGTGCGCAGGAACAGCTTGTGCCCGCCGATCGCTGCCTTCTGGGTGTAGCCGGTGCGCCGGGCCGGCAGGTCGCGCCGCGCCTGCCGTGGTTTCGGCGCCGGCATCGCAACCGGGCGGGCAGGGAGCACATGCACGAACGGCGCCGCGGCGGCGTGCATGGCGGCTTGCGCCGCCGGAGAGACGACCGGGAACAGCGTCTGCCCGGCGAGTGCAGCCGCCAACGCCGCCTCGGCCGTGAGACCGCGCGCCACCAGGGCTGACCTTGCGGTGCGCGTCAACGCGCCGGTGTCGTCAATGGGGGCGAAGGCGGGGGCGAGGCCGCCGGTTTCCACCCCAAGCAGCGCCTCGGCGGGGCCGGGGGCGGTGATGGCGGTGGTGGCAAGATGGCGAAGTCCGGCCGCCTCGGAGGTTGCCTGCAATGCGGCGCGGGCGGCGCCGGTCAGGCCCGGCACCGGGCTTGCTTCGGGCACCGCGGCGGTGATGCGGGCGGCCGGGGCGATGCTGCCGAAGCGCTCGGCCAGCGCGGCGGAGGTGGCGTCGGCGCGGCCGCGCAGCAGGGCGGCCAGCGCACCGGCCACGGCGCGGGCCAGCGCGCTGTCGTAGGGCAGGCCAAGGGCGGCCAGCAGTCCGGCGAGATCGGCGATGCCAACGGCGATCCGCTCCGCCGCCGGCGCGTGCAGCGCCAGCGCCAGCGCCGCCGTGTCCACCGCGGCGATGAATGCGGCCAGATCGAAGCCCTGGCCCGGCTCGTGAAACGCCGCCAGATTGAGCACGAAACCGGCCGGGCCGGGCTCGTCGCGCCAAATCGGGGCGGTCGGCGCGCCGCGCCGGGACAGCAGCAGCGCATGCAGCTTGGCCGTCAGCTGCGTGTCCATCCCCGCGCTGCTGGCGCGCGCGCCGAGCCGGCTGATCCAGGCCTCTGCCGCGGTGTCGAGCGAGGCGCGGCCGCTGCCCGGCGCCAGGGCTGCGAGAGCGGCGGCGGCGCGGTCGTCCCAGCCGACCGGCAGTGTGACCTGGCGGGCCGGCATGTCGGGATCGGGCGCGGCGGCGGCCTTGCGCATCCGCACCCCGTGCCAGGGTTTGGGCATGTTCATGGCGGCGATGGTAAGGCCGGCCGGGGCGACTCCGGAAGCAGCATTTTGGGGGTGGCGGGGCCGGAGGCCACAGAATGCTGTGGATATCGCGCCGCGCTCCGCGCGGCATGGACCGATCGCGGGGTTCGCCCTATACGGTTGCGCATGAGCATCGGCACCCTCCTGTTTACCTGGCTGAACGGCACCCGCGTCGGGACCGACGGCAGCGGCAATGTCTATTACCAGGAGCGGCGGGAACCGGCCGGCCGGCGGCGGCGGCGCTGGGTGCTGTACCGGCGCGGTCCGGTCGAGGCGTCGCGGGTGCCGCCCGAATGGCACGCCTGGCTGCACTACACCACCGAGGCGCCGCTGCAGGACACCGCGCGGCGCCCGTGGGAGAAGCCGCACCAGCCCAACCGGACCGGCACGCCGTTCGGCTACCGCCCGGCCGGGCATGACTACGCCGGCGGCAAGCGCGCGCGCGCCACCGGCGATTACGAGCCGTGGACGCCGGGCAGCTGAGCGGGGCGAAGTTCATGGCGCAACGCAGCCTGGCCGAAACCCTCACTGGCGCGGTGGTGCTGGTGGTGGCCATGGGCTTCCTCGGCTACGCGGTGGCGAATACCGGGCGCACGCCGGTGAGCGGCTATGCCCTGCACGCCAGGTTCGACCGGATCGACGGGCTGGCGGTGGGGGCCGACGTGCGGGTGGCGGGGGTGAAGGTGGGCAGCGTGATGTCGGCCCGGGTCGATCCGCAGACCTTCCAGGCCGACGTGGTGTTCACGGTGCAGACCGCCATGAAGCTGCCGCGCGACACCAGCGCGGAGATCACCAGCGACGGGCTGCTGAGCGGCAAATACCTTTCGCTGGTGCCCGGCGGCGACGAGAAGGTTCTGGCCCCTGGCGGCACGGTGACCATCACCCAGTCCGCCATCAGCCTGGAGCAGTTGCTCGGCAAGTTCATCTTCAGCGTGACCAACCTCGCCGGCCAGCAGAAGGGGTCGGAGGCGCCGAAGTGATCGCGCCGCCATTGCGCTGGCCGCAGGCCGACGGCTCGCCGGTATCGTGCCGGGAGAAGCTGAAGACGCTGGCGGAAAACCACGCCGAACTGGCGGAAATCATGCAGGACGCTTTCGAGGACGCGGTGCTGATGGGCGTGGACGAGCAGGCCATGCGCGCTATCCTGACCGACATGGTGCAATCGCTGCGCAGTCCGAAGCGGGCCGCCGTATGACGCCCCGCCGCAAGACCTCATGCGCCGCGCTGCTTGTTGCGGCGTTGGCCGCGGGCGTGCCGGTGGCACCCGCACAGGCGCAAGGCTTATCGGCCTTCCCGCCCGCCGCGCCGCGGGAGCCCTTCGTGCCGCCGCTGGATGCGTTTCCTCCTGAGGCTCCTTCCCCGGGGCAGCCGCTCCCCGCACAGCCGTCCCCCGAACAGCCAGGCCCTGGGGGGCAGGCGGCGCCTGTGCAGGCGGCGCCGCCGAGCGCGCCCGATATCTGGAAGGCCGCGTCGGGAGTCGATCTGGTCGGGCTGGACAAGGTGTCGGGCCGCACGACGCCGCTGAGCGGGCGGACCGGACAGGAGCTGCATTTCGGCACGCTGACGGTGGTGGCGCGGGCCTGCGTGGTACGGCCACCCGTGGTGGCTCCCGATGCGGCCGCCTTCCTGGAAATCACCGATATGCGAACCGGCAGCAAGCCGTTCCGCGCCTGGATGCTGCTGTCGGAGCCGGCGGTGTCGGTTTTCGAGCACCCGGTCTACGATATCCGGTTCATGGGCTGCCGCGCGGGGTCGTGACGGCCGCCACCGTCACGGCTCCTCCAGCGTCGCATCCAGCGTGATGTCGGCGTTCAGCACCTTGGAGACCGGGCATCCGGCCTTGGCCTTGGCGGCGATGTCGGCGAATGTTGCCGTGTCGATGCCCGGCACCTTGGCCCGCAGATCCAGGTGTACCGCGGCGATCTTCCAGCCCTCGCCCTCCTGTTCCATGGTCAGCCGGGCGTCGGTGTGGATGCTGTCCGGCGTGTAGCCGTCGCCGCCGAGCAGGAAGGCCAGCGCCATGCTGAAGCAACCGGCATGCGCGGCGGCGATCAGTTCTTCCGGGTTGGTGCCGCCGCCGTCGCCGAAGCGGGCATGGAAGGAATAGGGCGTGTCCTTCAGGGTAGCGCTCTGGGTGGTCAGCGTGCCGCTGCCGCTCTTGCCGGCGCCGTGCCAGGCGGCGCTTGCGTGGCGCTTGATGGTTGCCATGGATGTTTCCCTTTCGGTTGTTGGCTGGCGGGAGCTTGGCATGCTGGGGAAAAGGAAGGAAGGCCAGGGCAGAGCCAGGGCCTTCCTGTCAGCTCGTAACGAAGCGGTGAGGTGAGAGCAACATCGGCCAAACTGGCGCCAGCCCGCCGATGAAGGTGCTCAATTAAACAAAGGCGCTTCAGGTAAACAAAGGCGCTTTAGGGCCGGCGCCACCAGCCGCGTTTGCGCTCGGTGCTCGGCATCTCGTCCTGGCCGATCACCAGTGGCTTCAGCGGCGCACCGACCAGCGGCTCCGGCCGCTCCGCGGCCGCTGTGGCCGGCTCGGGCTCCGGCGCCGGTTCGGGCGCTGGCGCCTCAACGACCTGCGCCGTCGGTTCGGCCGGGGACGTGGCTGCAATCTCGGCGGCCGGCTCGGGCGCCGCCGGCTCCGGTGTGGCCGGCTCTGGCGCGGGTGACTCCGGGGCGATGGCGTCCGGTACGACCGGCTCGGCCGCAAGCGGCTCCGCCGGCACGGCGTGCGTGACCGGCCGCACCTGCTCCTGCTGCTCGATCAGATCAAAAATATCGTAGGTCTGGCCACCGAACGGATCGGCCGGGGTGGGACCGGTCCACACCGGCAGCGGGGCGGTCTCTGCCAATTCAGCCGGGGCCTCGGTTTCATCGCGCCGCCGCCGCCGCCCGCCGCGCCGGCCGCGCCGGCGCCGCGCCTGCTCGCTTTCGTCGCCGCCGGCCGCCTCGTCCTCGGCGGCAACCGCCGGTTCGGACGATTCGCCAGGTCCGGTCGGTTGCAGCGCGTCCAGCGGTTCCGGCACCACCGGGAAGGCGCCAAGCGGGATCTCGGGCTGATCGGCCTCGTCCGCGAGCGACACTGTCTCGGCGCTCGACTCGTCGTCCTCGGCCTCGTCGGCGTCCTCGCCCGCACCCTGCAAGCCGCCGGTTGCGGTGTCCCGTCCGCCGCGCCGCCGGCGGCGGCGGCGGCGGCGGCGGTTGCTTTCCTCGCGCGCCTCCGCCGCTTCCGGCGTCTCGGCCTTGGCAACCGCCTCAGGCACCTGGACCTCGTCGGCCTCCTCGATGAAATCCTCCGCCTCGGCCACATCGGCGGCGGGCGCCTCCAGCACGGGCGCGGAGGCGGCTGGCAAGATCGGCGCGGGCCGTTCGGACTCCGGCAATTGGGCCCGCAGGCGCTCGATGCGTACCTGCGGCGGCACCAGCTGCTCGTCGGCGGCGAACTGCACCCGCATGCCGGTGCGCGTCTCGATCTCGGCCAGCCGCTCGCGCTTGTGGTTCAGCACGTACATGATCACGGCGCTGGCCACGTAGACCAGGATCAGGCTGGCGCGGCCCTTGGCGCCCTCGTCCTCGATGGCGCGCAGCACATGCAGGGCGCTGCTGTCGATGCTGCGGACATGGCCGAGCCCGCTGCAATGCGGACAGGCGATGAAGCTGGTCTCGGCCAGGCTGGGCCGCAGCCGCTGGCGGCTCATTTCCAACAGGCCGAAATGGCTGATATGGCCGACCTGGATACGGGCGCGGTCGATCTTCAGCGCCTCCTTCAGGCGGCGCTCGACGGCGGCATTGTTCTTCTTCGCCTCCATGTCGATGAAGTCGATGACGATCAGCCCGGCCAGGTCGCGCAGGCGCAACTGGCGCGCCACCTCGTCGGCGGCTTCCAGGTTGGTGCGCAGCGCCGTTTCCTCGATGCCGCGCTCGCGGGTCGAGCGGCCGGAGTTCACATCGATCGCCACCAGCGCCTCGGCCTGGTTGATCACCAGGTACCCGCCGGATTTGAGCTGCACGGTGGGCGACAGCATGGCATCCAGCTGCGCCTCGACCTGGTATTTGCCGAACAGCGACTGGCCGTTGGGGTCGCGCCAGAGCTGCACCTTGCGGGCATGGCTCGGCATCAGCATGCGCATGAAATCATGCGCGCCGCGCCAGCCGTCCTCGCCGTCGACGATGATCTCGTCGATATCGCGCGAGTAAACGTCGCGGATGGCGCGCTTGATCAGGCTGGCTTCCTCGTAGATCAGCGCAGGCGCCACCGAGCGCATCGTGTGGGTGCGGATGTCGTCCCACAGCCGCATCAGGTATTCGCAGTCGCGCCGTATTTCGGCCTTCGGCCGGTTGGCGCCGGCGGTGCGGACGATCAGCCCCATGCCTTGCGGAATTTCCAGCTCGGCGGTGATTTCCTTCAGCCGCTTGCGGTCGGCAGCCGAGGTGATCTTGCGGGAGATGCCGCCGCCACGGGGCGAGTTGGGCATCAGCACGCAGAAGCGGCCGGCCAGTGAGATATAGCTGGTCAGCGCCGCGCCCTTGGTGCCGCGTTCTTCCTTGACCACCTGCACCAGCATGATCTGGCGGCGGCGGATGACTTCCTGGATGCGGTAGTTGCGCAGGAAACGGGCGGCGCGCCGCGAGCGCAGTTCGTCGGTGGTGTCGGATTCGCCGCCAATCGTCTCCGGCGGAGGCAGGTCGGGTGCCGGCTCGTCGGTTTCCTCGAACGTCTCGCGCACCACTTTGTCGAGGGCGCTGTCCGCCATCGGCGCGAATCCGCCGTCGTGGTCGGCGTCCGCAGGCAAACCGGCGGTGTCGGGATCGGGCTCACGATAGGCGATGTCGCCGTAGGTCACCTCGGTGGGGATGGCGGCGGCCTGGGCGCGGGGCGGCCGGGCGTCACCGCCGGGCGCCTCCGGGGCTTCCTCCGGCGCTGCCTCGGCGGGTTCCTCCCGGGGCAGCGCGCCGGGGGCGGTTGCGATCGGCGGCGGCGGTTCGGACGGGACGGCGGCGACCGCCGCGGCCTCCGCTGCAGGCGCGGCCGCGGCCGGCTCGGGCTCCTCTGCCAGGGCGGCGGCGGCAGAAGCAGGTCCAGAAACGGGTTCGTCCGCCGCCCCGCTTTCCCCGGTCAGGTCTTCCCCAACGCGATCTTGCCCAACGCGATCTTCCCCGACGCGATCTTCCCCGACGCGATCTTCCCCAACGCGATCTTCCCCAACGCGATCTTCCCCGACGCGATCTTCCCTGGCCGGGTCTTGTCCGCTCAGGTCGGGCGCGCCCTGATCGGCTATGGGGGCGGCCTCGATGGCGATGATCCTGGGGGAAGCGCGCCCGTCGCGAGCCTGCCTTGGGGCAGGTTCGAGCGGCCGCGATGCCGCTTGCGGCGCCGCGTCTTCATCATCCTCGTCGTCGTCGTCTTCCTCGTCCTCGCGCGCCTCCGCCGCCTGCATGGCGAGCAGGCGCTGCCGGTCGGCCACCGGGATCTGGTAGTAGTCGGGGTGGATTTCGCTGAAGGCCAGGAACCCGTGCCGGCCGCCGCCATATTCCACGAAGGCCGCCTGCAGGCTGGGCTCCACGCGGACGACCTTGGCGAGGTAGATATTACCCTTGAGCTGCTTCTTGGTCGCTGTCTCAACGTCAAAATCCTCGAGGCGGTTACCGTCCAGCACCACCACGCGGGTTTCTTCCGCGTGGGTGGCGTCGATCAGCATACGTTTCGTCATTCGGTCCAGAACTCCGGTGCGCCGCACGCCCTCGGTTGCGAGGAGCGGGGCGGGGGTCAGGTGAAGGTGGTGAGCCGGACCGCAGACCAGGAATCACATGCCCCGGAAATTGGGGCATGATCGAGAGGAGACCGCCCGAAGCTGCCGGCTCGCCCGCGCCCGTCACCGCCCGGGTCGTCCGGACGGGATGGTGAGGACGGCGCCGCGGGGCGTCGGTCCTGGCGGTGTGGAGCGGCTGTGCGACGGACAATCAGGTCCCCTGCGTCTGCGGGCTGAGCGCGGATCTGCGCCGCGGCCCGGGTGAATCGGTGCGCTGCCGCCAGCGCGGGCGGCCCCGGCGCCGGACCACGCGCGGCCCTGGGATGCGACAGAACGCGCATCGGGCCGGCACAGGGCCGCGGCAACGTCGCCCCTGGCCGTTCGGAACCGGACGGAAGTGGGCGGCACAGGCGGTGGCGTGGTCGTGGGCGGGCGCCGCACCGGGGCCAGCATGTCCTGCGTCTGGCATGGTCCGGCCTGGCTGGCGCCGCCGCGGATCGGCCTCCCAGGGGGCATCGCCGGCCCCCCGGGGCACGCCACCGGAGCGTGCGCAACCATGGAGCAAACGCGCCCGCGCCGCAAGCAAAGGCTGCATTCGCAAGCAAACGATGCACCGCTGCAACACATTCGCCGGTTTTTCGCCACGAATTGGCCGGGATCAACGTGGAAGCTGCGGCAGTGCGACCGATATGTTAAGAGTGCCTCTCAGACTGGGCAGCTCCAGCTCCGCAACGCCAGCTCCGGGGCGCGACAGGGGGCTCGTTCAGACCGCATCCGTCTCAGCAACCGGGACAACCCAGGTGTTCACGCGTCAATTCCTGCTCGGTCACGGCGTTTCCGTGAGCTTCCTGCTCCCCGCGGGAGCCGGGGCGACTCCGCCGCTCGCCGCGAGCTCCCGCCCGGCCGCCGTGCCGCCGGTGGCGCCACGGTCGCTGCCGCTGGTGCTGCTCGACCCGGGGCATGGCGGCAAGGATTCGGGCGCGATCGGCATCACCGGCACCTACGAGAAGCACATCGCGCTCGCCGCCGCGCAGGAGCTGCGCCGGCAGCTGGAGGCGTCCGGTCACTACCGGGTGGAGCTGACCCGCACCCGCGATGTGTTCATCCCCCTGGAGGACCGCGTCGGCATCGCCCAGCAGCGCGGCGCCGCCTTGTTCGTGTCCATGCACGCCGACGCGCTGAACAACCGCTTCGTGCGCGGCGCCAGCGTCTACACCCTGGCCGACACCGCTTCCGACACCCAGACGGCGGCGCTGGCGCAGCGGGAGAACGCCGCCGACCGCTTCGGCGGGCCGGCGTTCCGCGGCGCCCCGCCCGAAGTGGCGCATATTCTCGCCAGCCTGGTGCGCCAGGAGACGCGCGCCGGATCGGCGCGGATGGCGCGCAGCGTCGTGTCGGAACTGCACCGCGACCTGCCGCTGCTGCCGAACCCGTCCCGCCATGCCGGATTCATGGTGCTGAAGGCGGCCGACATCCCCAGCGTGCTGGTGGAAATGGGCTTCATGTCCAATCGCGATGACGAGGCGGCGCTGCGCCGGCCGGAGCATCGCGTTCTGGTGGCGGCGGCTATGAAACGCGCTGTCGATGCCTATTTCAGCAGCGGACCCGGCGGTACTTACGCGGCGCGCCGCATGGCGGGTTGACCGCGGCAGCATTGTGCTGCGGTGCAGAATTGGGTGTAACAAGGCAGTATGACCGGACCGTTGACCGCGGGCGAGAGGCTCGCATCCCCCGCTTCCGAACCGCGGCCGCGGCGCCGCGGCCGCGCCCGCCCGCCGCGCCGGCGCCCCACGCTGTTCGGGCCGCTGCGCTCGCTTGGCCGCCTGCTGGCGGCGCTGGCGGCGGTTGCCGTCCTGGGCGTTACCCTGGCGGCGGTGGGCGGCTATGTCGCCTATGAGCAATTCGCCGCCGGGCTGCCCGGCGTGGACGGGCTGCGCCACTATCAGCCGCGGGTCATGAGCCGGGTCTATGCCGGCGACGCGCGGCTGCTTTCCGAGCTCGCCACCGAGCGGCGCATCTTCGTGCCCGATACCGCCATTCCCGACATTGTGAAGCACGCGTTCCTGTCGGCCGAGGATCAGAACTTCTTCACCCATCGCGGCGTCGATCCGGCGGCGATCATCCGCGCGGCGGTGACCAACCTTATGAATTACGGCCAGGGGCGGCGGCCGATCGGCGCCTCCACCATCACCCAGCAGGTGGCCAAGAACATGCTGCTGGGCAGCAGCACCGAGGTGTCGCTGGCGCGCAAGGCGCGCGAGGCGATCCTGGCGATGCGGGTGGAGGAGACGCTCAGCAAGGAGCGCATCCTGGAGCTGTACCTGAACGAGATTTACCTCGGTCAGCAGGCCTACGGCGTGGCGGCGGCGGCGCAGGCGTATTTCAACAAGTCGCTGGATGAGCTGACGCTCGCCGACGCCGCCTTCCTGGCGGCGCTGCCGAAGGCGCCGAACAACTACAACCCTGCCCGCTTCCCCGACGCGGCGAAGGCAAGGCGCGACTGGGTGCTCGACCGCATGGCCGAGGACCACGTGATCAGCCCCGAGCAGGCGGCGGCGGCCAAGGTGCAGCCGATCGCAACCGCGCAATACCGCCGCCCCGACATGGTTACCGGCGCCGAGTATTTCGCCGAGGACGTGCGTCGCCGCCTGATCGAGAAATTCGGCGCCGAGCAGACCACTACCGGCGGGCTGGTGGTGCACACCACGCTCGACCCGGTGCTGCAGGCCGCCGCCGACCATGCCCTGCGCGCCGGGCTGATGCGCTACGATCAGCGCCGCGGCGGCTGGCGCGGGCCGGTGACGCGGGTGACGGCCGGGTCCGCCCTGCGCGCCACCTGGCCGACCCAGCTGCTGCAGACCGCCGCGCCGCCCGGCATGCTGCCGGAGTGGCAGTTGGCGGTGGTGCTGGAAACCAGCGAGAGCGAGGCGAAGCTTGGCGTGCTCGGCCATGGCGCGTCGTCCACGCCGGCGGTGCTGCCGATGCTGCTCTCCGACCTCGGCTGGGCGCGGCCGGTGCAGGTGCCGCCGGGGCTGGTGGCGCCGCCGCCCGGCGCCACGCTCGGGCCGGCGCCGCGCCGGATGGCCGACGTGGTCAGGCCGGGCGACGTGGTGATGACGGAGTTCCTGCCGGCGGCGCCGGGGCAGAAGGGCGCGGCGGGGCGGCTGCTGCTGCGCCAGATCCCGCTGGTGCAGGGCGCGCTGGTCTCCCTCGATCCCGCCACCGGCCGGGTGCTGGCGATGTCCGGCGGCTGGAGCTACGAAATGTCGCAGTTCAACCGCGCCAGCCAGGCCAACCGGCAGCCGGGCTCCAGCTTCAAGCCCTTCGTCTACCTGACCGCGCTGGCCAACGGGGTGTCGCCGTCGCAGCGCTTCATGGACGCGCCCTTCGTGCTCGACCTCGGGGCGGCCGGGCAGTGGCGGCCGAACAATTACGAAATGGACTTCCTCGGCGCCGTGCCGCTGCGCGTCGCGCTGGAGAAATCGCTCAACCTGGTGACCATTCGGGTGGCCAAACAAGTCGGCATGGCCGCGGTGGCGCAGACGGCGATCGCCTTCCACGAGGTCGACAGCATGCCGCACGTGCTGCCGGCGGCGCTGGGGGCGGTGGAAACCACGGTGCTGCGCGAGGCCGGTGCCTATGCCGGGTTCGCCGTCGGCGGGCGCGAGGTGGAGCCGACGCTGATCGACAGCGTGCAGGACCGCGACGGCACGGTGATCTGGCGTGCCGGCGGGCGGACCTGCCAGGGCTGCGACGATCCGCAGCGCCCGCCGGCGCTGCTCGATGAGCGCCAGCAGCTGGTCGACCCGGCCAGCAATTTCCAGTTGATCACCATGATGCAGGGCGTGGTGACGCGCGGCACCGGCTTCGGCGCGGCGCAGGGGCTGGACCGCGCGGTCGCCGGCAAGACCGGCACCGGCCAGGATTTCCAGGACGACTGGTTCGCCGGCTTCACGCCCGACCTGGTGACCGTGGTGTGGGTGGGCTTCGACACGCCGACCTCGCTCGGCGACAAGGAGACCGGGGCGGCCAACGCGGTGCCGATCTGGCACGATTTCATGTCGGTGGCGCTGAAGGGGCGGCCGAAGCTCGACTTCGTCACGCCACCGGGGGTGACGATGGCAAGCTGGGATTCCGGCTGGGGCACCGTCACCGACGCGTTCAAGCCCGACCAGGTGCCGGGCGCGTCCGAGCCGATCGGCGGGGCGCCGTCGGGGGGCGAGGCATCCAAGTCGCCCGCCAGCGCACCGGCCGCTTCGCACGCCGCCGGGGTCGACAGCGGCCTGGGCGGGCTGTATTGACCCCGCCCTTGTCCGGAGCGCTGACCCATGTCCGCCGAAGCCGACGCCCTCAATGAACAGATCAAGCAGTCGGTGGCACTGCTGAGGAGGCATCTTTGACTGGGATGTCGCACTTGCCCGCCTCGACGAGCTGAACAACCGCGCCGAGGACCCCGGCCTGTGGAATAACGCCGCCGCCGCGCAGGCGCTGATGCGCGAGCGCAACCGGCTGGCGGCCCAGGTCGAGGGCGTGCGCGCCCTGGAGCGCGATGTCGGCGACGCGATGGAGCTGATCGCGCTTGCCGAGGCCGAGGCCGACGCCGCCATGGTGGCCGACGGCATTGCCTCCCTGCGCGCCCTGGCCGAGGAGGCGAAGCGGCGCGAGATCGAGAGCCTGCTGTCCGGCGAGGCCGACGGCAACGACGCCTATGTGGAAATCAACGCCGGCGCCGGCGGCACCGAGGCGCAGGACTGGGCGCAGATGCTGGAGCGCATGTACACGCGCTGGGCGGAGCAGCGCGGCTACAAGGTGCAGAAGCTGGAGGAGAGCGAGGGCGAGCAGGCCGGCATCAAGTCGGTGACGCTGCAGGTCAGCGGCCCGACCGCCTATGGCTGGCTGAAGACCGAGGCCGGCGTGCACCGTCTCGTCCGCATCAGCCCGTTCGACGCGGCGGCGCGGCGGCAGACCAGTTTCGCCAGTGTCTGGGTGTATCCGGTGGTCGATGACACGATCGAAATCGACATCGACCCGAGCGACCTGAAGGTGGACACGTTCCGCGCCTCGGGCGCCGGCGGCCAGCACGTGAATAAGACCGAGAGCGCCATTCGCATCACCCATATTCCGACCGGCATCGTGGTGGCCTGCCAGACCGACCGCAGTCAGCATCGCAATCGCGCGACCGCGATGGGCATGCTGAAGGCGCGGATGTACGAGCAGGAGTTGCAACGGCGCGAGGCGGTGTCGAACGCGCAGGAGGCAGCGAAGACCGATATTGGCTGGGGCCACCAGATTCGCAGCTATGTGCTCGCCCCCTACCAGTTGGTGAAGGATTTGCGGACCGGGGTGGAAAAGGGGAACCCCGACGCGGTGCTGGGCGGGGCGTTGGACGAGTTCATGGCGGCGGCGTTGGCGGCGCGGGTCGGCGCGACGCGCAGCGAGGCGAGTGCCCAGGCGCAATAACGTTAAGCAATGGGGTCAAGGGGGCCACCGTCCCCCTGCGGGTCCAGGGCAGAGCCCTGGCCTTCCTTGCTTAACAGGGCTTTGCGCCACCGTATGAACCGCCTAGGGTGCAACCCAGCCGCGCGCCCCGCGCGGCGGGACCCATTCATACCAAGCAAGGGATTGACCGCATGATCAGAAGGACCCTGTTGGCTTGCGCGGCCGTGTTCGCGCTCGGCGCGACGGCGCCGGCGAAGGCCGACATCCAGATCGGCGTGGCCGGCCCGATCACCGGCAGCAACGCGACCTTCGGCGTACAGCTGCGGGAAGGCGCCGAGCAGGCGGTGGCCGACATCAACGCAAAGGGCGGCGTGCTCGGCCAGAAACTGGTGCTGAATATCGGCGACGACGCCTGCGACCCGAAGCAGGCCGTTTCGGTCGCCAACGACCTTGTCAGCAAGAAGGTCGTTTTCGTGGACGGGCATTTCTGCTCCAGCAGTTCCATCCCGGCCAGCAAGGTCTACACCGAGGAGGGGGTTCTGCAGATCACCCCGGCCTCGACCAACCCCAAGTTCACCGACGAGGGCAGCTGGAACACGTTCCGCACCTGCGGGCGCGACGACCAGCAGGGCGCGGTGGCCGCCGCTTACATCGCCAAGAATTACAAGGATCACAAGATCGCGATCCTGCACGACAATTCCGGCTACGGCAAAGGCCTCGCCGACGAGACCAAAAAGGCGCTCAACAAGCTGGGCGTGAAGGAAACCGTTTATTCCGCCTACACGCCGGGTGAGAAGGACTACTCCGCCCTTGTCAGCCGTCTGAAGCAGGCCGGCGTGAATCTGATCTATGTCGGCGGCTACCAGACCGAGATCGGGCTGATCAAGCGCCAGTCCGTCCAGCAGGGGCTGAACGCGGTGCTCATCGGCGGCGACGCGCTGGTGACCCAGGAATACTGGCAGATCACCGGCGATACGGGCGAAGGCACGCTGATGACCTTCCCCTCCGACCCCCGCACGCGCCCAACCGCGGCGGCCGTGGTGAAGGAGTTCAAGGACAAGGGCATCGATCCCGAGGGCTACGTTCTGTACACCTATGCCGCGATCCAGATCTGGGCCGAGGCGGCCACCAAGGCGGGCACCACCGACCCGAAGAAGGTGGCGGCGGTGTTGAAGTCGGGCGGCCCGTGGGAAACGGTGCTGGGCAAGGTCGCCTACGACAAGAAGGGCGACGTGAAGGATTCCGACTACGTGCTGTATCTCTGGCACAACGGCAGCTACTCGCAGATCTGAGACCCGGCCGGCCGCGCGCAAAGGAAGGCCCGGGGAACATCCCCGGGCCTTTTTTGTTTTGCCTCAGCCCGGAACGGTCACCCGCACCGGATGGTAGCGGCGGCCGAAATAGATCAGCCCCTCGTGGCTCTCGCCCGCGGCGATCGCCTCGACCTCGCAGAACAGCACCGAATGGGTGCCGACCTCGAGCACCTGGGTGATCCGGCAGTCGAACGAGACCAGCGCGTCCTGCAGCACCGGCGCGCCGGTGATCAGCGTGCCCCATGCCCCGGCTGCGAAACGGCCGTTCATGTCGCACTCCGTCATGCCGGCAAACACCGGCGAGAGGTGCTCCTGCGCCGCGGCGAGGGTGTTCACGCACAGCACGCCGTTCAGCTTGAACGCCGGGTTGGCGTCGCTGGCGCGGTTCTGGCACACCAGCAAGGTCGGCGGCTCGTCGGAGACGCTGGCGACCGCCGAGGCGGTGAACCCGTGCCGCCCGGCCGGGCCCGCCGTGGTGATGACATGCACCGCGGCGCCGAGCCGGGTCATGGCGTCGCGATAGGTTTGGCGGTTGACCACGCCTCGCTCCCTTGGCAAGCCGCTGCGAGTGGACGCAAGCCGGGCGTGATGTCGCCGGCACGTTGCGTTCGTATGGGTCCGCGTGCCCCCCCGCGCAAGCCAGTTTCACGCGCGCCGATCATGCGCCCGCCCCCATGGCGGCCCCAGGGTTGCGCCATCGGGAGCCCTGCCCTGCGCCGGGGCGGGGTGGCGGTTCGGCCCCTTGCCCGGTGGCAGGCCGGCGTGACATCGTGGTTAAATCATCGCCGGTGCCCGTGGCGCCGCTCCCGGGAGATGTCGTTGTGACAGCCGTACCCGTCATCGATCTTGCCGCGGAAGCCAACGGGGCCTGTGTGCAGGCCGTTCCCGGGGCGGTGTTCCTGCAACTGCGCCGCGCCGAGGGCGCGACCGTGGTGCGCCGCATGTTCATCGAAATGACCCTGCACGAAGCCCGCGACCTGGCCCGCGACCTGAACGCCAGTATCTGCCAGGCCGAGCGGTTCTTGCGCGGCAAGTAAGCAAGCAAGGCCAGGGGCTCTGCCCCTGGACCCCGCCAAGGGCCGAGAGGCCCTTGGAACCCATTGCTTTGAGACGGATGATTTGAGAGGGGGTTAGGCGGCGAACCGGTTCGCCGCCTAACCCCCCTCTCAAATCATCCGTCTTAAGTAGCGGGGTCCAGGGGGCCACTGCCCCCTGGCGGGTCCAGGGCAGAGCCCTGGCCTTACCTCCTTACTTGCCGCCGCCCACCCGCACGCGCTCGATGTCGGGCAGGAACCAGGTCAGCAGTCCGAGCAGCGGCAGCCAGGCGCAAATCCCGTAGACGAGATCGATCGAGGTGAAATCGGCCAGTTCGCCCAGCGCCGCGGCGCCGAGTTCGCCGAGGCCGAACGAGAAGCCGAAGAAGATCCCCGACACCATGCCGACGCGGCCCGGCATCAGTTCCTGCGCGAACACCAGAATGGCCGACAGGGCGGAGGACATGATGAAGCCGATCGGCACCGTGAGCGCCACCGTCCAGAACAGGTCGGCGTGCGGCAGCATCAGGGTGAACGGCAGTGGGCCGAGGATGGAGAACCAGATCACGTAGCGGCGGCCGAAATGGTCGCCCACCGGGCCGCCCAGCAGCGTTCCCAGGGCCGAAGCGCCGAGGTAGATGAACAGATATAGCTGCGCCGTTTGCACCGGAATGCCGAACCGGTGGATCAGGTAGAAGGTGAAGAACGTGCCGAGGCTGGCGGTATAGAAACTTTTCGAGAACATCAGGGTTGCCAGCACGGTGATGCCGCGCCGCACCACCCCCGCCGGATGGGCCGGCGGCTCCGCGAGCGCGGCGCCGGCGCGGTTTCTGGGAGCGTGATGGTGGCGCTTGTACCAGGTGCCCACCATGGCCAGCACGATGATGGCGGTCAGCGCGGCGAGCGAAAACCAGGCCAGGCTGCCCTGGCCCTGCGGCAGCACGACGAAGGCGGCCAGCAGCGGTCCGGCCGCGGTGCCGAAATTGCCGCCGAGCTGGAACAGCGACTGCGCCAGCCCATGCTGCCCGCCCGACGCCAGCCGCGCCATGCGCGAGGACTCCGGGTGAAACACCGACGAGCCGGTGCCGACCAGCGCCGCGCCGGCCAGCAGGGCGCCGTAGCTGCCGGCCTGCGACAGGAGCAGCAGCCCGACCAGGGTGAACGCCATCCCCATGGCGAGCGAGTAGGGTTGCGAGTGCCGGTCGGTGTAGATGCCGACCACCGGCTGCAGCAGCGAGGCGGTGAGCTGGAAGGTCAGCGTGATCAGGCCGACCTGGCCGAAATCGAGGTTGTACGTGGTCTTGAGGACCGGGTAGATCGCCGGCAGCAGCGATTGCTGCATGTCGTTCAGCATGTGGCAGAAGCTGAGCGCGACCAGCACCGTAAAATTGGGTCCCGTGGCGATCACGGGGCGGGCGGGCAGGGCGGTGGTCACGGACATGCGGACGTGTTCCAAGGCTGCGGGGCGGCCCAAAACTATGACGGCCGCCGATCGCCCGCCCAATCCCTGATTCCGGGGGTCAGGTTTGCGGGGTGGGGGCGGCAGGCCGGGCTTGCGACCTCCGCCGACCCCGGGCGGCACCGGCCCTGCCGCCGCTGTTCAGCGATGCCCGGACATCACCGCCATTGCCCCGCCCACCGCGTCGCGGAACGCGGCGTCGAACGACACGCCGCCGATCCCCCAGGTTTGATCTTGGCCCTGCCAGGTCAGGTGCCACTCGCCGACCCAGCCGGCATCTTCGTCGCTCCACCGCAGCGTTCCCACCAGCGGCACGGTGCCCGCGACATCCGCCTGCGGCGCGTCGCCCGGCGGCAGGGCGACGCGCATGCCATAGCGCGCCGCCGCGGCCAGCAGGGCCTCGCGCTGCCGCTCGCCGTCATCGGCATCGTTCGACAGCGGATAGGTGTGGCCGTCCTGCTCATGCACGACGATGCGCGCGAGCAGCCGCGGCCGCGGCGCGGGCCACACACCGTGACCCAGCCGCGCCAGCGCGACGGTGATGCCGGCCGGGTCGAAATGGGCGATGTAGTCCCAGGGTCGCTCGCGCGTTCCCTGCTCGTCGTGGTGCGGAATATCGGTCATCCGGTCGAGGAACACCTCGTCCTCCACCAACCCGGCCGCGTCGATCGCATCGACCCGCGGGTCCTCGGCGAGCGCCGGATCGCCGGATACTTTCACCAGCGCCCAGCGCAACGCCTGTGGCAGCGCTTCGGCGCGGCTTGCGGGGCCGGTGCCGGTCACGATGGCGCGACCCTCGAACAGGTCGGCACGGGCGACGAAGGGCGCCAGTAGCAGCATCGCCGCCGACATCTGCAGAAGACGAGGCGGCAGGGTGCGGCCGACGCTCATGTCGTCATAATCCTTGTTGATGAACCGGATCCTTGTTGATGAACCGGGTTGATGAACCGGCCGTCGGCTGCTCGACAGGTTCAGTCTGGCGCGCGGCCGGGATCGGCGCAATTCATCTCCATGGCAATGGCCCGGCGACCGGTCCGCCCGCGCCGGATGCGCCACAACAGGGGGGAGCCCGATGGTTTCAGAACGTGAGCCCATTCTGCATCCGGTCGCCATCACCGATCTGCGCCCGACGCAGATCACGGTGGGACTGCACGAAGTCGCGGCGCGGCGGCAGGCGTGGCGCGCCAAGGGTGTCACCAAAGCCGCCGATTTCCTCGGCCGCAACATGATCCCGGTGATCCGCGGCCCGAAGGAGCGGCACTACATCATCGACCACCACCACCTCGCCCTGGCGCTGCACGAGGAAAACGTCGAGCACGTGCTGATCACCCTCGTCGCCGACCTGCAGCGGCTGGAGCCGGACGCCTTCTGGTTCGTGCTCGACAACCGCGGCTGGATGCACCCGTTCGACGACCAGGGCCGGCGGCGCGGCTATGAGGACATTCCGAAATCGGTCACGGCGATGATCGACGACCCGTTCCGTTCGCTGGCCGGCGCGCTGCGGCGCATCGGCGGATTCGCCAAGGACACGACCCCGTTCAGCGAGTTCCTGTGGGCCGATTTCCTGCGCCGGCGGATGAAACGAAAAGACCTCGAGCGGGATTTCGAGGCGGCGGTGGAGCAGGCGCTGGTTTTCGCCAGGAGCGCCGACGCCGATTATCTGCCCGGCTGGTGCGGACCCACCGCGCAGTAACGCATGCGAAGAGCAACATCGGCCAGACTGGCGACGGCCGGCTGATAAAGTTGCTCTATAAAACAAAGAGCTAGAGCGCTATGACCGTTCACGGTCAGGGTGAAAGCGCTCTAGCGCGCCGATTCGGTCCGCGCCCAGCGCAGCCCTTCCTCCAGCCAGACCGCCTCCATCTCGTGCCCGCCCGGGTGCAGGCACAGCTGCAGCGTGCGCCGGGTGCGGCAGAACCACACCTCGCACTCAAGCGCGTCTTCGTGGGCGTGCCGTTCGGGGGGCGCGATGCAATGGTCGGTCTCGCGCCAGATGACGAAGCCGCGTTCGATGTCGGCCTGCCGCCAGCGGTCGAGCACCGTCCGTCCCGCCATCGGCACGGTCTCGTCGGCGGTGCCGTGCACGTGGCGCAGGTTCACCGGCGCCGTGCAGGCGGTCGGCATGCGCTCCCAGAACCCGCCCGAGAACGGCAGAAAGGCGGAAAATCCCAGCGGCGCGAAACAGGCCATATCCCACACCATCGACGCGCCCTGGCTGAACCCGCCCAACACGATCAGCCGCGCATCCACCGGCCAGCGCCGCTTCACCTCGGCCAGCACGCCGTGCAGGAAGAGGCGGTCGTCGCGCGCCTGGCTGGGCGAGCCCTGGTGCGACCAGGTGCCGTTCAGCCCGTCCGGCGCCACCAGCAGGAACCCGAGCGCTGCGGCCGGGCCCGTCACACCGGCATCGGCCAGGACATCGGCGCCCTCATGGGTGTAGCCGTGCAGGAACATCAGCACCGGCAGTTTCGCCCGCCCGTCCCAATCCGGCGGCGCAAGCACCCGGAAACTGCCGCCGCCGGGCAGCCAGCACGGGTCGCAGGGCTCCTCACCCAGGGCCGCCCGGGGGGCGGCGAGCAGCAGCAGCAGAACCATCGCGGCGCGCACCGGCCCGGTCGCAGAAGAAAACCCCGGCCATGAAAACTCTGGCCATGAAAACCCCGGCCAGGTCACGGCAGCACCTTCGTCATGGCCGGCCGCTCGCGAACGTCATCGCCTCACCCGTGTTGTCTGCCAGGCGCTGCAGCATAGCCACCCTATGCCTCCCCCGGCAGGTCCACCCAGGACAGATGTCCGCCTTTGCCGGCGCCGGTGTCCAGGAAAACCGCCGCCCCGCCCCCGGCTCCGTGTTTGGTCCAGGGCTGCCCGTCCGGGCTGCGCCGGTCATGGCCGCAATACACCGTCAGCCCGGACGGGATGCGGTCCACCCAGTCGAGCACCCGCTCGGGGAACCCATCCGGCTGCCGCCGCCCGGTGGTCTGGCCGAACAGCGCGCGCGACAGCGCCCCTTCGACCTTGCCGCCGAAGGGCGGCGGCGCATGGTAGAGCATGGCGGTGTGGAATCCGCCGTGGACAAAGAAGGCGTGGCCCCGCCGCAGCCAGGCCGGCGCCCGCACGATCGCCGCCAGCGCCCTGGCGCGCAGCGCATCGTCGAGTTGCGCGGCGGTTGCCAGCAGCGCCGCGTCCGGCTTGACCGCCCGGCCGGAGAGCAGCCGCGCCAGCTTGTGGTCGTGATTGCCCAGCAGGAACAGGCCGCGGCCGCTGTCCAGCAGCTCGAGCGCGATGCGCCAGGCGCCCGCGCTGTCCTCGCCGCCATCCCCCAGGTCGCCGAGCTGCACCACGAACCGGTCGGTCTGCACCGCCAGCGCAAAGCCGCGCGTATCGCCGTGCACGTCGCCCACCACGCGCAGGGGCACGCGGGCGGGGATCACCTCCACGCCGTCCGCGCCGGCAGAGGTTGCCAGGGACGCAACAGGGCCGCGGCGGATCAGGCCGGACGCACGAGCACGATCTGCCCGACATTCGTCCAGCCGGCGCGAAACCCGGTCTCGCAATAGGCCAGATAGTAGTCCCAAAGCCGCTTGAACCGCTCGTCCGCCGGCCGCGCCCGCAGCCGCGTGGCGCCGACGATGCGCGGCCACGCCGCCTGGAAGCGCGTCTGCCAGCGCGCCAGGGTCTCGGCATAGTCGCGGCCGAACCAGTGCTCGCCCGTCCAGGCCAGCCCGGCGCGCGCCACCTCCTCGTGCAGCCGTTTCGGGCTGGGCAGCATGCCGCCCGGGAAGATGTGGCGCTGGATGAAGTCGGCGCTCCGGCGGTAGGTCTCGAAGAACCGGTCGGCGATGGTGATGATCTGCAGCCCGGCCCGCCCACCCGGCGCCAGCCGGTCGCGCACCGCGGCGAAGAAATCCGGCCAGGTACGTCTCGCCCACCGCTTCGAACATCTCGATGCTGGCGACGCGGTCGAAACTGCCGCGCACGTCGCGGTAGTCCTCCAGCAGCAGATCCACCTGCCCGGCCAGCCCGGCCCTGGCGATCCGCGCCTTCGCATAGGCAAGCTGGGCCGGCGAGAGGGTGATGCCGGTGACCAGCGCGCCGTAGTCGCGCGCCGCCACCTCGGCAAATCCCCCCAGCCGCAGCCGATTTCCAGCACCCGCATGCCCGGCCGCAGCTCCAGAGCCTGGCACAGACGGTGGATCTTGCGCAGCTGCGCCGCCTCCAGCGTGTCGTCATTGCCGCCGAACAGCGCCGAGGAATAGGTCATCGTCGCATCGAGCCATTCGGCGTAAAATTCATTGCCCAGGTCGTAATGCTCGGCGATGTTGCGCCGCGCGCCGCGCCGCGTGTTGGCGCGCAGCCGGTGCCCGAGCCGCGCCAGCGCGCGCATCCACGGCCGTCCGGCCAGCACCGCCTCCCAAATCGTCTCGTTGCTGGCGGCCAGCCGCATCACCGCGCGCAGGTCGGGCGTGTCCCACAGACCGTCGAGATAGGCTTCCGCCAGGCCCAGGTTGCCGCCGGTGAGCAGCCGTCGCACCGCCCGCGCATCCTTGACGATGAAAACCGCCGAGGTGCCCGGCCCGGCCTCGATCACGTGCCGCGCCCCGTCGGGCAGCACGATGGTCAGGGTGCCGCGGCGGATCAGCCCCGCCAGCCGCAGCAGCAGCCGCAGCCGCCGGTCGCCCGGTGGGGGTGGGGTCGGGCTCATGCGCCGCCGCCCGCCGGGCGCGGATGATACATCGCGCCCCGCAGCCACAGGCGCAGCGCCTGCCAGTGGATGGCGGCGATCACTTTCACCGTCATCAGCGGCATGGCCAGCAGCAGGCCAAGCAGGGCGGTGTCGGAGAACGCGCGCCTGCGCAGCCGCATCGTGGCGGTAAGACGCGGCGCCCCGGCGCCGTAACGGATCGACAGAACAAACATCTCCCCTTCCGGCGGCGTGAACGCGAAGCGGTAGCCGCCCTGCATGTCGAAGAACGGGGAGACATGCAGGCGCTTTCGGCATTCCTGCCGCAGCACACTGCCCTCGCCCACCGGCATAAGATAGGCGACCTGGTCTCCGAACGTGTTCTTCACCTGGTGCAGCACCGCGCCCAGCCGTCCCGACGCATCGTGGCAGAAAAAACAGGCAATCGGGTTGAACGAGTACCCCAGAACCCGGGGGATGAACAGAAAACGAATGCGTGCGCTGAACCGGGCAAGCCCGGCCTCGGCCAGCTTCCCCCGCACCCAGGGCCCAAGCGGCGAACCGTCGCGCGGACCATGGTCGGCATCCTGCAGCGATACCAGGCCTGGACGGTTGTGACGGAACAGGCGCGAACGCACCGCGCCAACCGAGTCCAGGTCCAGGGACAACATCCAGATGCGATAGGCGAAACGAAACCGGAATGGCGCGTGGCGCGCATGCATGACGCGGCCGGCATGAAGAAGCAAGGAAGGCCAGGGCTCTGCCCTGGACCCGCCAAGGGCCGGGAGGCCCTTGGAACCCATGCCTGTCGCCACTCGTGGCTTCGATGTCCGATACGGTGTCACTGGGTCAGACAGGTACCGCAGAACCAGTGCGCCGGCCATCGGTGGCCCGATCATTCTGTGCCCGGCATTGCGCGGGCTTTCTTTCGCCCGCGATGTGTTGCGATCATGCTGCAACCAGCGGCAGCCTTGCGGGAGCAAACCTTGAACCAACCCGGTGACCGACGACCCATCGCCGCCCGGCAGCTTCAGCCGGTGATCTGGCTCGCCGACCGGCTGGTGCGCGCCGAGGCCTCGCCGAACGGAATTTCCGTCGCCGGCATGCTCTGCGCGCTGCTGGCCGGCGCAGGCTTCGCGCTGGCAACAGTTTTCCCCGCGCCGGCGCTCTGGCTGGCCGGGGCGCTGCTGGTGCAGCTGCGGCTGCTCGCCAACATGATGGACGGCATGGTCGCGGTCGGCCGGGGCGTTGCCTCGCCGCTGGGCGAGTTGTTCAACGAAGTCCCGGACCGCGTGTCCGACACCGCCATCCTGCTCGGCATTGGCGTCGGGTCCGGCGCCGGTCTGGGGCTCGGTCTGGCCGCCGCGCTCGCGGCCATGAGCACCGCCTATGTCCGGGCCGTGGGTCGCGCCGCCGGGGCGCCCAGCGACTTTTCCGGCCCGATGGCCAAGCAACAGCGCATGGCGGTGGTGACGGCGCTGGCCATCTGGTGCGCCTTCGCCCCATCGGCCTGGGGCGCCGGCTTCGCCGTTCCGGTAACGGTGCTGGCGGCGGTGACACTGCTGTCCGTGCTCACCGCCGCGCGCCGGCTCTGGCGCACCGCGGCGGCGCTGCGCGGCGGTGTCGTCGCATGATCTTCCATGTCGCCGACGCGGCCGAGGCCTTCGCCAGCCCCGTCACCTCCCTGCTGGTGGCCTGCGTGGTCGCCGTGGTGCTCGCCGCCACCGTGGTCATCGGCGCCCTGTCGCTCACCGGGCGGACCAGCCCGGCGCTGCGGCGGGAATTGTGGCTGCGGCTCGGCACCTGGCTGGTTCTGCTGCCGGCGATGATCCTGCCGGTCCTGGCCGGCCGGACCTGGCTGATCGCCGCCGTGACCCTGCTGGGCCTGCTGTGCCTGCGCGAATACAGCCGCGCGACCGGGCTGTTCCGCGAACCGGTGGTGCAGGCGGTGGCGGTACTCGGTCTGCTGCTGGTGAACCTCGCCTCGCTCGATCACTGGTACGGGTTCTTTGTCGCCCTGGTGCCGCTGAGCGTCAGCGTGCTCGCGGTGGCCTCCATTCCGCTCGACCGGCCGGCCGGCTACATCCAGCGCACCGCGCTCGGGATTTTCGGCTTCATGCTGTTCGGCGTCGGCCTTGCCCATCTCGGCTTCATGGCCAACGATCCCGGCTACCGGCCGCTGGTGCTGCTGATCCTGCTGTCGGTGGCGCTGAACGACGTGCTCGCCTTCACCGCCGGCAAGCTGATCGGCGGCCCCAAGCTGCTGCCGGCCACCAGCCCGGGCAAGACCCGCTCGGGCGCGCTGGGGGCGCTGCTCGGCACCACGCTGATCGTCGCCTTGATCGCGCACGCGGTGTTCGCCGGCACGTCGATGGATCGCCCGCTGCTGCTGGGCCTGCTCGGCGCCCTGGTCAGCATCGGCGCCCAGGCCGGCGACCTGATGCTGTCCTCGATCAAGCGGGACCTCGGCATCAAGGACATGGGCGTCACCCTGCCCGGCCATGGCGGCGTGCTGGACCGCTTCAACAGCCTGCTGCTGGTCTCCCCCGCCGTGTTCCATCTGGTCAACTACGTCGTCGGCATCGGCCTGTCCGCGCCGAGCCGCATCATCACCGGCGGCTGATGCAGTGGAACCTCCGCCCGGCGCGCGATTTCGGCCTGCCGCTCGGCCGCCGCCTGCGCAGCCACGGCCGCGAGCCGGGCCTGACCAGCCTGCTGGCGCACCAGGCGTGGACCTTGCTGGTGCGCGCCTATCTCGCCGTGTTCCATCGCCTTTCAGTCACCGGGCGGGAGAATCTTCCCGCCGCGCCGCCCTTCGTGCTGATCGCCAACCACGCGAGCCACCTCGATGCGCTGACGCTCATGGCGGCCTTGCCGCGCCGCCTGTCGCAAGCGGCGTTCTCCCTGGCGGCGGGGGAGGTGTTCTTTTCCACCCTGCCGGCCGCCGGGTTTGCCGCCTTGGCGGTGAACGCGCTGCCGGTCTGGCGCAAGCGGACCTCGTCCGCCGATCTGGAATTTCTCCGCCAACGCCTGCTGGAAGACCGGCTGGTATTCATTCTGTTTCCCGAAGGCACCCGCAGCCGCACCGGCGAGATCGGCCCGTTCCGCCCCGGCATCGGCGCGCTGGTGGCGGGCAGCGAGGTGCCGGTGGTGCCATGCTATTTGCACGGCGCCCACGCTTCCTGGCCGCCGGGCAGGAAGCTGCCGCGCCCGGGCCGGATCAGCCTGCGCATCGGCGCCCCGCTGACGTTCGCCGCCACCCCGAACGACCGCGCGGGCGGCGCGGAGGTTGCCGCCGCGTGCGAAGCCGCGGTGCGGGCGATGGGCGGCAATGTGTGACTGTTGCTGACGGCACCGCCGAATAACCGGTGGTGGCCGGAACCTGCCAGGTCGCTTCGGAACGCGAGAGCTTCAAACCCGCCGCTGATCCTGTAGGGTGGGCTTCAGCCCACCCTACTTGCTGGCAGTTAGTTTGGCACAGAGACAATCGCGATCGGGGAATCGTCGCCGACCTGCCAGTCTTGCCCAGTCTGGGCTTTAATGTAGCCTTGTTCGGCATCCAGCGCGTTGCAAAGCGGTTCCCAAATTGCGCGGATTGGCACGCCTGTGTTGTCGGAACCATCCCCATCGGGCGCTTGGAACCCTTTTTCTGGCGCAGTGCCGTCGTCGCTTGAATTTATCGCATAGACCCTTGGCCTATTGTTAATAACCAGAAAAATCGGGCTACCTGAAGCACCGGGAGCCGATGCGCAGTGGTGCAATAGACCATCACTGCCGCCGCAACCGTCAACCTCGTATCTGCTCATTGTGCAGCACGCGGAGGGTGGGTAAGCGAAGCGCCACCCACCAACGCAAGCCGCTGTTTGCGCCGGCATTTCGGGATCACGCACGATGACGCCGAAGCGAACCAAAAAGCCAGGCCGCAGGGCGGGAAACCGAAGCGTATCCCGCATCTTGCGGGCTGCTGTCGTTCTTTCGCCGACGGTCAGTCAACCGAAATACTCCCTCACGCACGCGCAATACCAATAGCCCGGCCTGGCCGCGTTGCCTTGTATCACCGGCGCCAACGAGCCGATGAAACTGTGGTCGTCCGGGAAGGAATAAAACGTGCGTCTGGGAAGGTTGGCCTGGTCCCGCAACGCGTTCTCGCTCAACCTCGTATTGGCGTACGGTCCAAGCCCGGTCGTGAACATCTCCTCGCGCTTGGCGGCGCCCTTCCCTACCACGACGGTCTCACTGTAGGTATTGCCGCCCAGATGATGCAAGGCATGGATCAGTTCGTGCGCCAGCGTAATCCAGGTTGGACTTGCCACGCCCGCCAACCGCGTATAGATTTGCTCGCTGCCGACATCGTTGTGGAAGTAAAGAATCGTCCGGCTGCCTTTTCCCGCGAACTTGATGCTGCGCCCCCCAAAATTTTTGTCGACGTTGAATTTGTTATTGATAACCCATGCCTGGGTATCGGCGCCCTCGGCCGAGTCCTTGGCCATTCTGATCGTGACGGTCCGCACGTCGGCGGGGTCGTCTTTCTTGGGCAACGTCCCGATGCCCTTATGCCGCTTTGCAATCAGGTCAAGGAGTTCCGCACCAAGCGGATAAGTTGAAATCTTCATCAGGTCGCGCTGCATATTATTGAAAAACCGATGGCGCTTCTGCACGTCCTTGCTGGCCTGCACCCAGTCCGTTTCGATAAAGATTCCTGTGAACCACGAGTTGACAGCTGTCATGGCGCATATCCCCCTGATTGTGGTGCCGAAGCTTCGGAATGACGTCGAGATGGACCATCTGATCGGCCGGCCCAAACACCTTTGTTGCGATAGAACCGTCGCTTCGCGAGGCCGTCAACATCGGCACCGCCAGCCTCCAACGTCCCCATCCCTTCCGGTCCCGCGCATGGAGGGCACACCCGATTTCCTGATCTTGCTTGCGATCCATCCAAGCTTGTGCTAGGAATAAAATCCATGCACACCCAGCCACGCCCCGTCCCCCCCAACCTCGCCCCAGCCTTCGGCGGGACCGGCGTCGGCGTCATCCTCCGCACCCTCGCCGCCCTCATCGCCCGCCGCTTCCTGAACGATCCGCTTCTCGCCGTCTTCATCATCCCGCTGTGGCGGCACCTCACCCGCGCCGCCGCCCGCCTCGACCGCCTGCGCGCCCGCCTCGCCGCCGGCCCCCTGCCGCCGCCGAGGCCCCATGCCAGCAACCACAGCGGCCCGCGGCACAAATCACCCTTTCCCACCACCAGCGCCTGGCTGATCCGCGCCCTCGGCGCCGAGGCCGCCGCCTATGCCACCCAACTGGAGGCTCTGCTGGCCGATCCCGCCGCCGCCGACCTGCTCGCCTGCACCGCCGCGCGGCGCACCCTCGCCCCGATCCGCCGCATGCTCGGCCTGCCGCCCGCGCACCCGCCCCGCCCCATCACGCCCGCGCCGCCACACCGGGCGCCGCCACACCGGGCACCGCCACACGGGGCGCCGCCACACGGGGCGCCGCCCCGGCCGGACCCGACCCCGCACCCACCCACAACCGGCCCGCGTCCGACCGCAAGCCGCCGTCCCTGGTGGCTGCCGCCGCCCCGCCTGCGCTCCGGCTGATCCGGGGTCGAAACCAGTGCCGCTGGGCGGCCCGGCCTCTCCGGTCAGACGCAGTAGTCCCAATAACCCTGGTTCTGCGCCGCACCCGACCAGTACCAGCACAGCTGAGGCGCTGGCGCCGGAGGCACCGCCGTGGTCGCGATGATGGCGCCGATCGTCACCCCGGCGACGAGCGCACCATAATAGGGGGCGCGCACCCACGGCCTGACGCCGCCCACATAAGCCGCGCCGCCATAAGGACCGCGAACCGCAGCCCCGCCGTAAGGACCCCGCACGGCAGCCGCGCCCGCCGGACCCCGCACGGCGGCCGCACCGCCCGGACCCCGCACGGCGGCCGCACCGCCTGGACCGCGCACGGCGGCCCCGCCGGCCGGACCACGCACCGCGGCCCCGCCGCCCGGACCGCGGACCGCGGCCCCGCCGGCCGGACCACGATACGCGGCCCCGCCGGCCGGGCCGCTCACCGCGCCCCACCCGAAGGCGTTCTGTGCCGTCGCCAGTCCGAGAAAAACAGCGAGACCGAAAGCCGCCAGCCGGTTCATGGCTTGGCTCCCATCGCCGGTTTGAGCCCAGCACCAAGTTGCAGCTGCTCCGCCCCTGCTGCCGGTTCGAAGCTGAAGTCCGCGTCGGACGGATGGACGGTGAATGTCCAGTCGGAGAATTCCGCGACAAAATTCGGCTCGCCGGGCAGCGAGCGATAGGTCACGATCAGGCGCCGGGGCAACGACTGCTCATTGGCCTCAAGCCAAAGCTCCAGCTCGATCCCGGGCGGCTGCGAAAAAACCAGGTGCTGGCATGAAACGCCATCGATCACCGCCGGGCCGACATCGCGGCCAGCGGTGACGCCCATCAGAAACGCCTTGTCGGGCGCCTCCGTGAGGAAATCCGCCAGCGGAAAATCGACGCCGAAATGCCCGATGACAACCTGCATCATGCCGTCGATCGTGTCCGGCACTGGCAGGCTCGCATATTTCTTGCCGTTGTCCACGACCACCACGGCGTTCTTGCCGTCATAAATCAGTTGTCTCGGTCCGTCGTCACCGGTGCCGTCGACCAGCAGCCGGTCCGGCCGGCGCACCGTCACTTTGAAATGATGCTCGATATGCAGCAGCTCCCCGTTGGTGTTCGCGTACACCCGGATCGTGCGCACCTGGAAGGAGAACGCCTGCGCCCGCAGCGTCGCACCCATGCGAGCAATGGCGGACGCCGCCTCCTCGCTGATCGCCGGCTTCGGCGCACTCGCAGCGTGGACGACCGTCGTCCCCGGCCCAGCCAGGCCGATCGCCGCACTGACGAACAAAGCACCCAGAAACGCCGCGCACCTAGGTTTCACGCGATACCTCCCTCATGGCAGGGCAACGGGTTGAATGTCGCGGCCAACACTCTGATACGTCAGACTGAGGAAGAGTACGGCGAACTCTGGTCGCGCGTAAAGGGCCGGGCGGACGGCCGTGCTTCCGCCGTCACGCCAGCCCCCCGCCTCAGCGCGGCAGCAGCCGCTGCACCTCGTGCGCCATGGTCTTCAGCGCCGCCTCCGGCGTGGCCTTCTGCTCCACCAGCAGCGCCAGATTGTCCACGATGGTCTGCGTCACCTTCACGCCGTTGTTGCCGGGGAAGGAATACCAGGGGATCATCAGACCCATCTGGTCACGGCCGGCGCGGAACAGCGGGTTCTGCTCGTAGAACGTGCCCAGATAGCGCGGGTCCTTCGGCGCCAGATCATTGTTCGGCACATAGCCGGTGCCCGGCACCACCACCGAGGCGCCGAACGGCCCGGCGGCGAATTTGATGAAACGGTAGACGGCGGCTTGTTTGTTCGCATCCGTGGTGAACATCACCGCCGCATTGCCGCCGGTGGGCAGACGCCCGCGGACCGGGTCGATCACCGGCATGGCGGTGGTGCGCAGTTCGAACTTGTCCCCCACGCCGTTGATCAGCGAGCGCAGCGCGCCGGTGGTCCAGAAGAACAGCCCGACCTTGCCGGCGGTGAATCCCTGCACCGCGGCCTCGGTGGTCATCGCCGGCATGTGGCCCTGCTTGACCATGCGATCGATCAGACGCAACGAGGCCAGCCCCTCCGGTCCGTCGAAAGCGACTTTCTTTTCGTCCGCCGTCAGCATGGTGCCGCCATGGCCGAACAGCAGGGCGGAGAACATCCAGTCATCGCCTTGCCAGCGGTACGACATGCCGATGACGCCATCTTGCGGGGAGTCGATTTTCGCCGCCAGCGCCAGAACGTCGTCCCAATTTTTCGGTGGATGGTCCGGATCGCCGCCGGCTTTCTTCACCAGATCGGCATTGTAATAGAATATCGGGTTGGAGGTGGCGAAAGCCAGACCCATCTGCTTGCCCCCGAACCGCGCCAGCGCCAGCAGCCGGTCGGAGAAACCCTCGGCGGCGATGTTGCCGTCGCCGGCGATGAACGGGGCGAGATCGACGCCCACGCCGCGCTCGGCCAGTACGCGCAACCGGTTCAGGCCGATGAAGCTGACATCCGGCATCTCCGGCGTGCCGGCCTCGCGCAGCATCAGTTGCAACCCGTCCTCGTAGGTGGGCGAGGGGCTGGCGAAGGTGATTTTCACCTCCGGGTTCCGGCGCATGTATTCGGCCGAGATGCGGTCCATCACATTCTTGAAGAACCCCGGCATCGGGTAGTGCACCACGATCTCGGTGGTTTCGGCCTCTGCCGGGACGGACAAGAAAACCGTCGCCAGGGCGGCAAGGGCAGACAGAAGACGGCGCTGCATGGAGGACCCCTCGTGTTGCGGTTGCACTAACCCTTGAGACCGGTCATCGCGATCCCGTCGATGAACAGCCGCTGGGCGAACAGAAACAGCGCCACCAACGGCAGGGTCATCAGCACGGTCGCCGCCATCAGCGCCCCGTAATCGTCGCCCACTTCGGCGGCGCGGAAAAACAGCAGGCCGAGCGGCGGGGTGGCCAATTGCGTCTTGGAAATCGTGATCAGCGGCCAAAACAGATCGTTCCAGTGCGCCACCACCGAGAACACCGCGAAGGCGCTGGCGGCCGGCCAGGCATTCGGCAGCACGATGCGCCAGACGATCGCCGCCTCGCCCAGCCCGTCGATGCGCGCGGCGGCCAGCAGGTCGTCGGGCAGCGCCTTGATGAACTGGCGGAACAGAAAAATGGCGAACACCGACAGGGTGAACGGCAGCACCAGCACCGCCAGCGTGTTCAGCAAACCAAGCTGGCGGGATGCGGCATAGAGCGGAATGGAAATGGCGTGGATGGGCACCAGCAGCCCCATCAGCACCAGGCCGAACACCGCCTCCCGCCCGCGGAAGCGCAGCTTGGCCAGCGCATAGGCGCAGGGCAGGGCGAAGATAAGCTGAAAGGCCAGGATCAGCGCGCAGACCAGCGCGCCGTTGCCGAGGATGCGCAGCATCGGAATGCGGGTGAGGGCGCGGCCGTAGTTCTGCAGCACCGCCCAATGCGCCGGCCACAGCGCCAGCCCGGAGGAGAAAACCTCCGATTGCGGCTTGAACGAGGTGGACAGCATCCACGCATAGGGAAACAGAAGCACCGCCGTCCCGGCCAGCAGCAGGGCCAGGCGCAACGCCCGCCCGGCGGTGAAGCGGTCCGGCGGGTTCATGTGTAGTGCACACGCCGCTCCAGGGCACGGGTCTGGATCAGCAGCAGCACCAGCAGCACGGCGATGAACACCACCGCCATGGCCGAGGCGGTGCCGACATGCAGATAGACGAACCCCTCTTGGTAAATCACCCACAGCAGCACCTCCGAGCCGTGCGCCGGACCGCCCTGGGTCAGGGTCGCCACCGTTTCGAACACTTTCAGCGCATTGATGGTGGTGATGGTGACCACGAACAGGGTGGTGGGCCCCAGCAGCGGCCAGGTGACGGTGCAGAACCGGTCCCAGCCGGTGCGCACCCCGTCCATTTCGGCGGCGGCATACAAATCGCGCGGAATGGCGGTGAGCCCGGCCAGGAACAGCACCATGTTGAAGCCCACCGCCTGCCAGATGCCGATCAGCGCCAGCGCCACCAGAACATTGTCGCTCGATCCCAGCCAGTTCACCGAAGGCAGGCCGGCGGCGCGCAGCATCAGGTTGAGCGGGCCGATGGTGGGATGCATCAGGTATTGCCAGACCGTCGCCATCGCCACGATCAGCGAGACCACCGGCAGGAAATAGGCGGTGCGGAACAGCGGGCGCAGCCAGGTTTCCGCCTCGATCAGCAGCGCCGCCCCCAGACCCAGCGCCACCGCGGCGGGGGTGACCATGGCGACATAAATCGCGGTGTTGCCGAAGGCGCGCAGGAAGTCGCGGTCGGTCAGCAACGCGGCATAGGCGGACCAGCCAAGGAAATGCAGCTCTGGCACGCCGAGCTCGGCGTCGGTGAAGGACAGCGCCAGCACCGCCGCCGTCGGCGCCACCAGCAGCACCGCCATGAGGACAAGGGCCGGACCCGCGAGACCCCAAGCGGCGCGCGCCTCGCTGCGGTCGGGCGGGACAGCGGGCGCGCCGTCAGGCCGCATCGCACGTCCGTCCGGCGCTTGCATGCGCCACCCTGGCGCCGGTTTCGTCGAAGATCAGCACGGCCCCCGGCGCGGCCGAGAGATACAGCGTGCTGCCCGGCGCATGGGTAGCCGCCTGCGCCGGCGCCAGGCGGGCGATCACCGGCTCGGACAAATTCGGGGCGTGCAGATGCAACAACGCCTCGGCGCCGAGGAACTCGCGCCGCAGCACTCGCAGAGGCTGGCCGCCGGGCTGCGGCGCGGCATGCAGGCGCAGATCCTCGGGGCGGATGCCGAGGCGCAGTGCCACCCCGTCCGGCGCCATCACGCCGTCGGCCAGCACCTGCCCGCGCCAGGACGCACGCCCGTCGATCACGTGTACCGGCAACAGATTGATCGGCGGACTGCCGATGAAGCGGGCCACATCGACATGGGCGGGATCGCGGTAGATCTCGCTCGGGCCGGCCACCTGCAGCAGCCGCCCGCCGAGCATGACCGCGACCCGGTCGGCCATGCTCAGCGCCTCTTCCTGATCGTGCGTCACATACAGGGTGGTGACGCCGGTGCGCCGGTGCAGCTCGACGATTTCGGCGCGCATATGCACCCGCAGGCTGGCGTCGAGGTTGGACAGCGGCTCGTCCATCAGGAAGGCTTGCGGGTGGCGCACCAGGGCGCGGCCGAGGGCCACACGCTGGCGCTGCCCGCCCGACATCTGCCCGGGCTTGCGGTCGAGCAGCGCGGTGATGCGCAGGGTTTCGGCGGCCTGCGCCACCTCGGCCTGGATACCGGCCCGGATGGCGCGGCCGCCGGGCAACAGCCGGCCGATCAGCGGCAGGCGCCCGGCGAAACCCAGCCGGCGCATCGCCAGCGGCAGCGCCATGTTTTGCCGTGCGGTGAAATGCGGATAGAGCGCGTAGGACTGAAACACCATGGCGATGTCGCGCTCGGCGGCGCGCGTGACCGTCACGTCCCGGCCGGCGACCAGCACCTGGCCGCGGTCCGGCCGCTCCAGCCCGGCGGCGATGCGCAGCAGCGTCGATTTGCCGCAGCCGGAGGGGCCGACCAGGGCGATGAACTCGCCGCGCGCCGCCGTCAGCGTGATCTCCGACAGGACGCGGGTGGGGCCGAAACTCTTTTCGATGCCGATCAGGCCAAGCTGCGCCGGCTGCATCGCGGTCAGGCCCGGTCGGCGACCGGGGAGGGATAGATCGTGTCGATCACCGGGTCGATCGGCAGATCCACAAGCCCCTCCGGGCGGACAAGACGGCTTTCGGCGCCGGCGGGAGAGAAGATGTGCTCGAGGACGCCGAGCCGGCGGGCGCCGCCCAGGTCCTCTTGCATCTCCGCCACCACGAAGGCCGAGGACGGCGCCCAGACATGCTGGGTGATGCCGATCCGGCGTTGCCGGTGGATGTGCAAATGGCCGCTGGCGATCAGCATCACCGGCCGGTCGGCCAGGATGTCCAGCACAAGGCGGCGGGGCGCCGGCGGCACCGTCCAGTAGCCGGCGGTGGCCTCGTCGGCGCGGACGATGAACAGGGGCTTGTGCAGGAACAAGGCGATCGGGCCGGTGTGCGCGACCGCCGCTGTCAGCCATGCGAACTGCTTTTCCTCTTCCGCGTGGCCGGTGCCGAGCAGCATGGCGTTGAGGCCGATCAGCCGCCACCCGGCCGCATCCACCAGCCAGCGGTCCGGCCCGATGCGATCGCGCCAGGCGGCGAGGCGACGATCGTCCAGCGCCTGGTCCGGCCGCAGGATCGCGCTGTCGCCCACGTCGTGATTGCCTGGCACGCTGTGCACCGGTGCGCCGAGGTCGCGGTGCCAGGCGGCGGCGGCGTCGAGATCGGCGGTGTCGCCAGCGCCGTTCATCGACACATCGCCGGTGTTGATGATCAGGTCCGCGTTCTGCGCCGCCACCCAGGCGCGGGTCGCGGCGATATTGGCGGCGAAATGGTCATGGCGGGTCGAGATATGCGTGTCGGAAATCTGGAGCACGCGCAGGGACGGGGCTTGGATGGGGCACATGGGCTTGCACATAGCGGCGCCTTGTTACCCGTTCGTGGCGGGTGTGTTGCGGTTGCGTGTCGGGGTGGGGCAGCCTCGCGCCGCTTCCAGTTGACATCGCCGCCGGGTTCCGCACGTTGCCCGCAGGCCACGGAAGGACCCAGCCCCCATGCGCACCGAAATGCTGGTCATGCGCGACGGCGTGCGGCTTGCCACCGATATTCACCTGCCCGCGGGCGATGGTCCCTGGCCGGTGATCCTTGAGCGTACGCCCTATGGCCGCTCGGGCGATCAGGCGGCGGCGATCAATGCGCATGGCTACGCCGCGGTGTTCCAGGATTGCCGCGGGCGCTACGGGTCCGAAGGCCGCTTCGTGAAATACATCGGCGACGGGCCGGATGGGGCCGATACCTGCGCCTGGATCGCCGAGCAACCCTGGTGCGACGGTCGCATCTGCACGATCGGCCTGTCGTATGGCGCGCATGCGCAGGCGGCACTGGGGTGCCTCGATCCTCCCGGGCTGGTGGCGCAGGTGCTGGAGTGCGGCGGGTTCAACGACGCCTGGGCGAGCGGCCTGCGCCAGGGCGGCGCCTTCGAGCTGCGCCAGGCCAACTGGGCGTACGACAACGCCATCCTGTCGCCCGAGGCCGCGGCCGACCCGCTGATGCGTGCGGCGCTGCAAGCCGAGGACATTCAGGCGTGGTTCGCCGCGTGGCCCTGGCATCAGGGCCTGTCGCCCCTGCGCCATCACCCGGAGTACGAGGCCACCCTGTTCGACCAGCTTTCGCATGGGCCGCGGGATCGGTTCTGGAAGCAACTGGGGATCTGGGCGGACGGGTTCCATCATCGCTACAGCCGCGCCGACTGCGTGCATGTGTCGTCCTGGTTCGATCCCTACGTGGCCACCGCCACCGGCAATTATCGCGGGCTGAGTGCCGCGGGGCGCGGGCGGCAGCGGCTGATCCTGGGGCCGTGGACGCATGGCGAGCGGAACAGCCGGGTGGCCGGCGACGTGGATTTCGGGCCGGAGGCGCCGATCGGGAGCTGGGCGGGCGACTGGCTGGAGTACCAGTTGCGCCATTTCGATGCGGTCACGCGCGGCCTGCCCAATGACGAGCCGTCGGTGCGGGTGTTCGTGATGGGCGGCGGCAGCGGGCGGCGGACGGAGGCGGGGCGGCTCGATCATGGCGGGCGGTGGATATCGGCTGGCGACTGGCCGGTGCCGGGGGCGGTGCCGGCGGTGTGGCACGTGCACAACGATGGACGGCTCGACCCGCAGCTGCCGCAGGAACGGGCGAAGCCGCTGAGCTATGATTTCGATCCAGCGGACCCGGTGCCGACGATCGGCGGCAATTTTTCCTCGTTCGAGCCGATCGCGGTGCCGGGCAGCTTCGATCAGGTGAGCGACGCACGGTTTTTCGGCTGCCGTCCGCCCTTCCTGCCGCTGGCGGCGCGGCGTGATGTGCTGGCCTTCCAGACCGCGCCGCTGCCGGAAGCGGTGCAGGTGGTCGGACCGGTGGAGGTGGTGCTCTTCGTCGCTACCGACGGGCCGGACACCGATTTCACCGCCAAGCTGATCGATGTGTATCCGTCGAGCCCCGCGTATCCGCGCGGCTATGCCATGCTGCTGGCCGACACCATCCTGCGGCTGCGGTATGCTGAGGACCCGGGCGAGGCGAGGGTGCGTGGCGCCGGCGAGGTGGTGCGCATCAAGCTGGTGCTGCCGATCGCCAACCTGTTCGCTGCCGGGCACCGCATCCGGCTGGACGTGTCGTCGAGCAATTTCCCCAAGTTCGATGTCAATCCGAACACCGGCGAGCCGGAGGGGGTTGCGCGGCACCGGCGGGTGGCGATGAACACGGTGTTCGCCGACGCGGCCAGGCCGAGCCGGGTGGTGTTGCCGCTGGTGGCGCTTTAGCGGGGCACGTAGATTTCGGCGCCGCGGATGCGCAGGGAGGAGAAATAGCCCGCCGCGTGCGCGCCGGCCGCGCGCGATCCGTCGGGATAGTTGGCGGTGGTCTCGGCGGCTTTTGCGGCGTCGCGGGTGGCGAACAGCGTGCCGCCGGCGGCGCGCACCTGGTAGGCTTCGGTGTCGGTGATTTCGGTGGTTTCGACGGCGTCCTCGAAGTCGGGGTTACCGCCCTGGGCGTAGCCGCTGTGTCGCAGCAAGGTGTATTGGGTCATCACTTCGTTCGCTTAAAGTAACGGGATCAAGGAGCCTCTCGGCCCGTCGCGCGAAGGCGCGCTGCGCGCTGGGGCGGGTCCAGGGCGGAGCCGTGGCCCTTCTTTACTTTTGAGTCCAGACCGGTTCTTTCAGCTTCTCAATGAATTTTGCGTGTGCCGCGAGTTCTTTTTCGGTCGGCATGATCGGCCGGGGCGTGCGCGGTCCGAGCGCTGCATAAGTCGCGACCTGCATGGCGCCGTGTCCTGATTCCGCCAGGGACAGCCCGCGTTGCCGTCCGCCGGTGAGTTCGACATACACCTCGGCCAGCAGCCGGCAGTCCAGCAGGGCATTATGGGTGGTGCGTTCGGACAGGTCGATGCCGAAGCGCCGGCACAGCGCGTCCAGGTTGTTCGGCATGCCGGGGAATTTCTTTTTTGCCAGCACCAGCGTGTCGATCATGCGCGCCGCGTCGAGCGGTGGGTGGCCCAGGCGGGTGAACTCGGCGTTGAGGAAGGCGAAGTCGAAAGGAGCGTTGTGGGCGACCAAGTTGTCGTCGGCGAAGAATGCCAGCAGATCGTCGGCGATGTCGCCGAACAGCGGTTTGCCTTCGAGTTTGTCCAGCGTGATGCCATGCACGCGCACCACCTCGTCGGGGATGGAGCGTTGCGGGTGCACGAGGGCGTGGAAATGACGGCCCGTGGGCAGGTCGTTCACCAGTTCCAGGGCGGCGACTTCGATCACGCGGTCGCCGGCCATGGGGTCGAGGCCGGTGGTTTCGGTGTCGAACAGCACGGAGCGGATCATGGGCGGCGCAGCTCCTGGATGAGGCGGCGGATGGTTTTCAGGGCGTGATGGCGCGACAGGCCGGTGCGCACGATCAGGTCGGCGCGGCGGCGTTTTTCGGCGTCGGGCATCTGGCGGGCGAGCACGGCCTGGACCTGGGCGGGGTCCAGGTTGCGGCGCTGGCGGACGCGGGCGATTTGCACGGCGCGCGGGGCGGAGACCACCAGCACGAGGCTGACGAGCTGGTCGCCGCCGGTTTCCAGCAGCAGCGGGATGTCGAGCACGGCGATGCGCGCGCCCTCCCGGCGGACGCGGGCGAGGAAGATGAGTTCCTCGCGCCGCACCAGCGGGTGGACGATGGATTCGAGGCGTTTCAGGGCTTGCGGGTCGGTGAGCACGCGGGCGCGCAGGGCGGCGCGGTTCAGCACGCGGCGGTTCTGGGGGTCGGTGGTGACGGTGCCGGGGAAGGCGGTTTCGATGGCGCGCAGGGCGGTTCCGTCCGGGCCCTGGATGCGGTGGACGGCGGCGTCGGCGTCGAACACCGGGATATGGGCGCGGCGGAAGGCGGCGGCGGCGGTGGATTTGCCCATGCCGATGCCGCCGGTGAGCCCGATTACGTGCATGCTGGTCCTCGTGCCATGGGGCGGCAGCAAGCACGTCCGGGCGGCGCCCGGCAAGAGCGGCCGGTTTCTTCAAACTGCCACACGCCAGCTGTCGCGTGCCAAGCTATGGGCCGGGGAGGACCATGTTGAACCAGCAACCCAAAACGACCGCCCGCCCGGCCGGCGCCTGCGTGCGTCTGCGCGGCGTCGCCCGCCGGTTCGGCGCGGTGGCGGCGCTGGACGGGGTGTCGCTGGAGGTGGCTGCCGGCAGTTTCTGCGTGCTGCTCGGACCCTCCGGCTGCGGCAAGTCCACCTGCCTGCGCATCGTCGCCGGGCTGGAACAGGCCAGCGACGGGCGGGTGGAAATTGGCGGGCGGGACGTGACGCTTCTGCCGCCGGCCGCGCGCGGGGTGGCGATGGTGTTTCAGTCCTATGCGCTGTTTCCGCATCTGAACGCGGCCGAGAACATCGTGTTTGGCCTGAAGGCGCGCGGGGTGGCGAAGGCCGAACGGGGGCGGCGGCTGGAGCGGGCGGCGGCGATGCTCGGCATCGGCCATTTGCTGGCGCGCCGGCCCGGCCAGCTTTCCGGCGGGCAGCAGCAGCGGGTGGCGCTCGGACGCGCGATCGTGGCGGAAGCGCCGGTATGTCTGATGGACGAGCCGCTGTCGAACCTCGACGCGCAGTTGCGCGCCGATATGCGGCGGGAGATTCTGGCGCTGCAGCGCCTGCTCGGCATCACCATGCTGTATGTGACGCATGACCAGACCGAGGCCATGGGCATGGCCGATCAGGTGGTGCTGCTGCGCGCGGGACGGATCGAGCAGGACGCGCCGCCGGCCGAGGTGTACGCGCACCCTGCCACGGCTTTCGCGGCGGGGTTTATCGGCACCCCGCCGATGAACCTGCTCCCACTGGGCAATGTGGCCGGCGGGCTGGTGGTGCGCGGCACCGACGGGCCGGTGCTGGCGCCGCTGCAAGCCACCGAGGCGCTGGCCGGCATCCGGCCCGAGGCGCTGCGCCTGTCGGAGACCGGCATTCCCGCCGTCGTGCACCACGCCGAGTATCTCGGCGCCGACACGATCCTGGCCTGCACGGTGGGCGAGGGCGCGCGGATGCTCGTGCGGCTGCCCGGCCGCGGCGCCATCGCCGATGGCGCCGCGGTCCGCTTCGCCGCCGATGCCGCTGATGTCCACCTGTTCGACGCCGCCAGCGGCCGCCGCCTCCAACCCGTCCTGCAACCCGCCTGATGCCCCGGAGGTTCCGCATGTCCGCCCACGTGACACGACGCACTTTGCTGGCCGGCGCCGCCGGCGCGCTCGCCGCCCCGGCGATCCTCCGGGCCGAGGATGGCACCGATATCGAGTTCTATTTCCCGGTCGCGGTCGGCGGGCCGATCACCAAAATCATTGACCGCTATGCCACCGATTTCATGCAGGACAACCCGGATATCGGGGTGAAGCCGATCTATGCCGGCAGCTATGTCGATACGCTGACCAAGGCGGTGACCGCGACCAAGGCGGGGCAGGGGCCGGCGCTGGCGGTGACGCTGGCCGTCGATGCCTATTCGCTGGTCGATGACGAACTGATCGTGCCGCTCGACAGCGTGGCCAGCAGCGAAGCGGACCGCGCCTGGCTGGGGAGTTTCTACCCGGCCTTCCTGCGCAACGGGCAGATCGGCGGGCATATCTGGGGCGTGCCGTTCCAGCGCTCCACCATCGTTATGTACTGGAACAAGGACGCGTTCCGCGAGGCCGGACTCGACCCCGAGCGGGCGCCCGCCACCTGGGAGGAACTGGCCGAGACCGCGGCCAAGGCGACCAGGCGCGAGGGCGAGCGGGTGACGCGCTGGGGCATTCAAGTGCCCTCCACCGGGTTCCCGGTACTGGCTGTTCCAGGCCTTCGCCGCCCAGGCCGGGGTGGAACTGGCCAATGCAGACGGCACCAGGGTGAGTTTCAAAGCGCCGGGCTGCGTGGAGGCGCTGCAATACTGGATCGACCTGGTTTCGAAATACCACGCCCACCCGCCCGGCATCGTCGACTGGGGCACCACGCCGCGCGACTTCCTGGAGGGACGGGCGGCGATCATCTGGCACACCACCGGCAATCTTTCCAATATCCGGGTGAACGCGAAATTCCCTTTCGGGGTCGCCATGCTGCCGGCGCATCGGCGGCGGGGCAGCCCCACGGGCGGCGGCAATTTCCATGTGTTCAGGAGTGCCACCCCGGCGCAGCAGCGGGCGGCGCTGCGGTTCCTGCGCTGGGTGACCTCTCCCGAGCGGGCGGCGCAATGGGGCATCGAGACCGGCTATGTCGCCACCAGCCCGGAGGCCTGGGAGACGCCGGCGATGCGCGCCTATGTGGCGTCGTTTCCCGCCGCCGCGGTGGCGCGCGACCAGCTGAAATTCGCCGTGCCGGAACTGTCCACGCACGACAACCAGCGCGTCACCAAGGCGCTGAACGACGCGTTGCAGGCAGCCCTGCTCGGCCAGAAATTGCCTGGCGCCGCGCTGGATGACGCCCAGGCGAACGCCACCCGCCTGCTGCGCCCTTACGCCCGTTAGCCGGAACGAGCGGGGGAGGCACCGGCATGATCCGCCGCCGAAGGCTGCTTGCCGTTGCCTCCGCACGCGCCACGCACGCGGCCCCTGTCCCTGCATGAAACGCGAGACCCTGCCCGCCTATCTGTTCGTTCTGCCGGCACTGATCCTGCTGGTGGCGTTCACCCATTGGCCGGCGCTGACCACGCTGGTGGACAGCCTGTACACCACGCCCAGGGGCAGCCGGCCGGCGCAGTTCGTCGGGTGGGACAATTACGCCGCGCTGTGGAGCGACCCGGTGTTCTGGCAGGCGCTGCAGAACAACGCGGTCTATGCGCTCGCCACCATTCCCGCCTCGGTGATCCTCGCCCTGCTGATGGCGCTGGCGGTGAACGAGGCGCTGCCCGGCAGGCCGCTGCTGCGCATGGCCTTTTTCACCCCGACCATGCTGCCGATGATCGCGGTGGCGAATATCTGGCTGTTCTTCCTCACCCCCGATTACGGGCTTTTCGACCAGATGCTGGGCGCCTTCGGCGGCGGCCGGCACAACTGGCTGGGCGACCGCGACACCGCCCTGCCCGCCATGATCGCGGTGGCGGTGTGGAAGGAGGCGGGGTTCTTCATGATCTTCTACCTCGCCGCTCTGCAGTCCATGCCGCCCGACCTGAAGGAAGCGGCGGCGCTGGAGGGCGCCTCGCGCGCCAATTTCTTCCGCCGCGTCACTCTGCCGCTGCTGATGCCCACCACCCTGTTCGTCCTGGTCAACGCGGTGATCAACGCTTTCCGCCTGGTCGACCACATCGTGGTGATGACACGGGGCGGTCCCGACAACGCCACCACGCTGCTGCTGTATTACATCTACGAGACCGGGTTTCGCTTCTGGGACACCGCCATGGCGGCGACCCTGACCGTGGTGCTGCTGGCCATTCTTGCCTGCCTCGCGGCACTGCAGTTCGGCGTTCTCGGCCGCGGCGTGCATTACCGGTGAGCGTCACCCGCACGCTGGAAATCGCCGGCGCCTGGCTGCTGGGCCTGCTGTGGGTGTCGCCGCTGCTGTATGCGGTGTGGACGGCCTTCCATCCCGCCGCCTACGCCACCAACTTCGATCCCTTCGCGCCGCTGACCCTGCACAATTTCAAACTGGCCTGGGACGCGGCGCCCTTCGCGCGCTACTTCCTGAACACGTTCATTCTGGTCACGTTCATTCTGGTTGCCCAGTTCGTGCTGTGCACCCCGGCGGCCTTCGCCTTCGCGCGCCTGACGTTTCCTGGCCGCGACACGCTGTTCGCGCTGGTGCTGCTGCAGCTCATGATCATGCCGGACGTGCTGCTGGTGGGAAACTACCGCACCCTCGCGCAGCTCGGGCTGGTCGATTCCATCCTCGCCATCGCGCTCCCCTATCTCGGCTCGGCGTTCGGCATTTTCCTGCTGCGGCAAACCTTCCGCACCGTGCCGCAGGAACTCGACGACGCCGCCCGGCTGGAAGGCTGCTCGACCCTCGCCCTTCTCTGGCGCGTTTACGTGCCATTGGCCCGGCCCACCTACATCGCCTATGGGCTGGTGTCGGTGAGTTATCACTGGAACAATTTTCTCTGGCCGCTGGTGGTCACCAACTCGGTATCCACGAGGCCGGTGACCGTCGGCCTGTCCGTGTTCGCCGCCACCGACCAGGGCATCGACTGGTCGATCATCACCGCCGCCACAATGATGACCTCCGCACCGCTGCTGGTTGCCTTCCTGCTGTTCCAGCGGCAGTTCGTGCAGAGCTTCATGCGCGCAGGAATCCGATGACCGCTCTCGAACGCCGCCTCGAAACCGCCATCCGCATTGCCGAACAGGCCGGCGCGCTGGCGCTCCGCCTGCGCCCGCCGCCCGGGGCCCCCACCCATGCCACGCTGAAAGGGGCGCAGAACTGGCTCACCGAGGCCGATGGCGCCACCGAGGCCTTCGTCGCCCGGGCGCTGGCCGACGCCTTCCCGGAGGACGGGTTCCTCGGTGAGGAAACCGGCGTCGGGCGCCCGGGCCGGCTGCGCTGGGTGCTCGACCCGATCGACGGCACGTCGAATTTTGCCCGCGGCGCCGACCGCTGGTGCGTCTCGCTCGGGCTGATCGAGGACCGCACCGCCCTGCTCGGCGTGCTGGTGGCCCCGGCCCTGCGCGAAACCTTCGCCGCGCGACAGGGCAACGGGGCGACCCGCAACGGCGCGCCCATCCGGGCCGCCACCACCACCGACCTGCAGCGCGCCATCGTCGAGGTCGGCTGGTCGCCGCGCCGCCCGAGAGCGCGCTACTGGCGGCTGGTCGCCGATGTCATGACCGCCGGGGCGGCCATCCGAAGCGGCGGCTCCGGTGCGATGGCCCTCGCCGACGTGGCCGCCGGGCGGATCGATGCCTATGTGGAGCTGCACATCAATCTGTGGGATGTTGCGGCTGGACTGGCTATTCTTGCCGAGGCGGGCGCCACTGTGTCGCCGTTCCTCGGTGGCGTGGGCGCGACCGAGGGCAATCCGATCCTGGCGGCCGCACCGGGCATTGCCGAGGCCCTCGCCAGGGTGGCAAGCTTAACAGATCAATAACGGACCGCAGCCTGTCGCGCGCCTAAAATCGAGACGATCTGCGGAAATCAGGGGAGACTTTATGTCAGATGTTACCGTCGCCGTGGCTGCCGGACCCGGTCCGGCTGCGCGGCCTCAACTCGATCATAAGGCGCCACTCGTCGGCGCGCTTTTGTTCTTTGGCCTGCTCGCCGCCGGCGTGGCCTATATGGCCTATGGGCTGACCGCCGATATCGGCGAGGCCGGCACGCCGCCGCTGGCCATTGGCGCCTTCGCGCTGCTCGGCCTGTCGCTGCTGATTGCGCTCGGCTTCGAGTTCGTCAACGGCTTCCACGACACCGCCAACGCCGTCGCCACCGTGATTTACACCCACGCCATGCCGGCCAATCTGGCGGTGGTTTATTCCGGCTGCCTCAACCTGCTTGGCGTGGTCACGTCCTCGGGCGCGGTGGCGTTCGCCATCATCAGCCTGCTGCCCGTTGAGCTGATCCTGCAGGTCGGCAGCAATGCCGGCTTCGCCATGATCTTTGCCCTGCTGATCGCCGCCATCATCTGGAACCTTGGCACCTGGGCGCTGGGCATTCCCAACAGCTCCTCGCACACGCTGGTCGGCTCGATCATCGGCGTGGGCCTGGCCAACCAGATCATGAGCCCCGCGGGCACGGTCACCTCGGGGGTGGACTGGAACCAGGCGCTGGGGGTCTTCAAGGCCCTGCTGTTCAGCCCGCTCGTGGGCTTCATCGGCTCCGCCCTGCTGCTGCTGCTGATGAAGTTGGTGGTCCGCCAACCGTCGCTGTATACGGCGCCGGATACCAGCAAAGCGCCGCCCATCTATATCCGCGCCCTGCTGATCCTGACGTGCGGCAGCGTTTCCTTCGCGCACGGCTCGAATGACGGGCAGAAGGGCATGGGGCTGATCATGCTCATCCTGATCGGCGCGATGCCGACCGCCTATGCGCTGAACCGCGCCACCCCGACCCCCAACGTCGCCGCCTTCGTGCAGTCGATGCAGGAAACCAGCGCGCTGCTGCAGCACCACGGCGCCATCGGCAACGAGACACCGGAGGCCGCGCGCCGGGCGGTCGAAAACGCCGTGCGTACCCGCGACTTCTCCGACCCGGCGGTGGATCTGGGCATTGCCAACCTGGCGCGCGACATCGCTTCTCAGGTGGGCAGCTATGGCGCGATCAACAAGGTGCCGGCCGCCGCGGTGCAGAACGTGCGTAACGAGATGTACATCGCCAGCGAGGCGGTGCGGCTGATGCCGAAGGACCTTTACAGTGACGACGAGAAGAAGGTGTTCGCCACCTTCAAGTCGCAGCTTGACGCCGGCACCCGCTACATTCCGTTCTGGGTGAAAGTGTCGGTGGCGATCGCCCTTGGCCTCGGCACCATGGTCGGCTGGAAACGCATCGTGGTGACGGTGGGCGAAAAGATCGGCAAGGCCCACCTGACCTATGGCCAGGGCGCCGCGGCGGAAATCATCGCCGCCGGGACCATCATGGCGGCCGACGTGTATGGGCTGCCGGTTTCCACCACCCATGTGCTTTCTTCGGGTGTGGCCGGCACCATGGCGGCGAACGGCTCCGGGCTGCAATGGGGCACGATCCGCAGCCTGGCGACGGCCTGGGTGCTCACCCTGCCGGCGGCTATCCTGATCGCCGGGACGCTTTACTACATCTTCCGGTCGGTTCTTTAAGGAAGGAAGGCCAGGGGGCTTTGCCCCCTGGACCCCCACCAAGGGCCGAGAGGCCCTTGGAACCCTTCACTTTAAGAACGGGTTCCAAGGGCGAAGCCCCGCCTTGCTCAGTGTCCCCGCAAAATCTGCGACAAAAACAGCTTCAGCCGCTCTGTCTGCGGATTCTCGAACATCTCGCGCGGGCTGTTGCTTTCCACGATTTCGCCGCGGTCCATGAACACCACCCGGTCCGCCACCCGCTGGGCGAACCCCATTTCGTGCGTTACGCACACCATGGTCATGCCGGATTCCGCCAGTTCGATCATGGTGTCGAGCACTTCCTTGATCATCTCAGGATCGAGCGCGGAGGTGGGTTCGTCGAACAGCATGATCTTCGGCTTCATGCACAGCGCCCGCGCGATCGCCACCCGCTGCTGCTGACCGCCGGAAAGCTGGCCCGGGAATTTCTTCGCCTGCTCGGGGATCTTCACCCGCCGCAGATAGTCCATCGCCTGTTCCTCGGCCTCGGCCCTGGGGGTTTTGCGCACCCAGATCGGCGCCAGAGTGCAGTTCTCCAGCACGGTCAGATGCGGGAACAGGTTGAACGACTGAAACACCATGCCGACTTCGCGGCGGATGGTGTCGAGCGCGCGCAGATCGTCGGTCAGCTCCGTGCCGTCGACGATGATCCGGCCTTCCTGGTGGGTTTCCAGCCGGTTGATGCAGCGGATCATGGTGGACTTGCCCGAGCCCGAGGGGCCGCACACCACCACGCGCTCGCGCGCCTCCACCGTCAGCGATATGTCGCGCAGCACGTGCATGCTGCCGTACCACTTGTTCACGCGGTCGAGCGTGATGGCGGGTGCGCCGCCGGTCTGCGGGCTTCCGGTCTGCGGGCCTCCGGTCTGCGGACTCGACGTCGCGGCCTGGCTCATGCGGTTGTTTCCTCCTGGCGCTGGCTCAGCGGTTGCGGGCGCGGCCGAATTCGCGTTCCAGCCCGCGGCTGTATTTCGACATGGCGAAGCAGAACGCGAAATAGATCACGCCGAGCATGATATAGATTTCGTTGGAGAACCCCTGCCAGGCCGGCTCGGACGAGGCGACCTTGCCGGCGGTCAGCAGGTCGAAGATGCCGATGATCAGCACCAGCGAGGTATCCTTGAAGAAACCGATGAAGGTGTTCACCAGTGGCGGGATGACCAGACGCAGCGCCTGCGGCAGGATGATCAGCCCGGTTTTTTGCCAGTAGGACAGGCCGAGCGCATCGGCCGCCTCGTACTGGCCTTTCGGCAGCGTCTGCAACCCGGCGCGCACCACCTCGGCCAGATAAGCGGCGGCGAACAGGATGATGGCGATCTGCGCGCGCAGCAGCTTGTCGGGGTTCATCCCCACCGGCATGAACAGCGGAAACATCACGCTGGCCATGAACAGCAGGCTGATCAGCGGCACCCCGCGAATCAGTTCCACATACAGAACACAGAGCACCTTCACTGCCGGCAGATTGTTCGACCGCCGCCCGAGTGCCACCAGCACCGAAAGGGGAAAGGCGAAGGCCAGGCCGAAGGTGGACAGGATCAGCGTGATCGGCAGCCCGCCCCACTGGTCCTGCGGCACATAGGTCATGCCCAGCACGCCACCCCACATCAGCAAGCCGATGGCAGTCAGCACCACCGTCCAGATCAGCAGCAACTCGCGTCGCCAGAACCGGCGCATGCCGGAGACGATATACAGGCCGATGAACAGCGCCACGCACAGCGCCGGCCGCCATTGTTCCTCGTACGGGTAGCTGCCGAACAGGATGAAGCGATATTTGTCGCCGATCACCGCCCAGCAGGCGCCGGCGGGGCTGGCGGTGCGGCAGACGGTGGCGTCCGGCTGGCCGAGTTCATTGGTCGGCACCGTCCAGATGGCGTCGATCACTGCCCACTCGAGGAAACCGATACCCCAGCGGATGATCAGGTAGCCAAGCAGCAGCGTGACCGCGGTCGACCACCAGGAGCCGAACAAATGGGTGCGCAGCCAGGCGAGCGGCCCGACGACGCCGGCGGGCGGACGGTCGCGGGTGGGCACGGGGGCTGCGACGGCGCCGGCGGACTGGTCCATCTCAACGCTCCAGCAGCGCGATATGCGCGTTGTACCAGTTCATGAACAGGCTGATCGACAGGCTGATGGTGAGGAAGACCGCCATGATCAGCGCGATGCCCTCGATGGCCTGGCCGGTCTGGTTCAGGGTGGTGCTGGCGACCGAGACCACGTCCTGATAGCCGACCGCCACCGCGAGCGAGGAATTCTTGGTCAGGTTCAGGTACTGGCTGGTCAGCGGCGGAATGATGACGCGCAGCGCCTGCGGCAGAACCACCAGGCGCAACGCTTCGCCGGGCCGCAGGCCCAGGGCGCCGGCTGCCTCGGTCTGCCCGGCAGGCACCGACTGGATGCCGGAGCGCACGATTTCGGCGATATAGGCGGCGGTGTAGGTCACCAGCCCGATCAGCAGCGCGCCGTATTCCGGGCTGATCGTGCCGCCGCCCTGGAAGTTGAAGCCGCGCAGGACCGGGACATCCACGTCGAACGGGGCGCCCAGGGCGGCCCACACGATGGCCGGAAGCCCCACGAGCAGCCCGAGTGCCACCGGCCAGACCGGCGGGCGGATACCGGTGGCCTCCTGCCGCCGCGCCGCTACCCGCCGCCAGACCAGCGTGCCGGCCACGCCCAGCATGAAGGCGGCCAGAATCCACCAGTCCGCGTCCTGCCAGTCCAGCAGCGGCACCTTGATGCCGCGGTTGGACAGGAACACGACACCGCCCAGTTGAAAGGACTGCCGTGGCGCCGGCAGGGTCTGCAGCACCCCGTACCAGAACAGCAGTTGCAGCAGCACCGGAATGTCGCGCAGCCCTTCGACATAGACAGCGGTGACGCGGGCCACCAGCCAGTTGCGCGACAGCCGGCCAATGCCGATGAATGTTCCCAGGATGGTGGCCAGGACCACCCCCACCACCGCCACCTTCAGCGTGTTCAGCACCCCCACGGCCAGGGCGCGGCCATAGGTGTTGACCGAGGGGTCGAAGGGAATCAGGTGCTCGCCGATCGGGATACCGGCGTTGTGGGAGAGGAAGCCGAAGCCGGTGGCGATGTGCCGCGCGTCGAGGTTGCGTATCGTGTTGCTGACCAGGTACCAGCCCACGCCGACGAGGATGCCGATGATCAGCACCTGCCAGACGATGTTGCGAAGCAGCGGGTCTGACCAGGACAGGCGGATGCCACGCCTTGGCGCAATGCGGCCGGACAGGCGCGGGTCGACGGTGGTTCCGGACATCAGCGGCGACAGCCCCCGGGGTTCAGATGATCAGAATGGTCTCAGGTCAGGAGAATGACCTTGAGCTAAACGCAGTCTTAGCAAGAACCAGGCCGCGAGCGGTGCGCGCTCCGCACGCCTGGAACTGTCATCCTGCACATCAATTCGCCACAGATCAATCCCGCCGGCCGGAAAAGAAATGGGCCGTTCCCGCTGGAGAGAACGGCCCATCGCGGCATAGTGATACCGAATGAAATCTCAGCGCATGGGCGGTGCGTATTGCAGTCCGCCCTTGTTCCACAGAGCATTGACGCCGCGCGGCACGCCAAGCACGGTGATATTCCGGTCCCAGATCTCGCCGAAATTGCCGACCTGCTTGATGACGTTGTAGGCGAACTTGTTGTCCACCCCGAGCGCCTTGCCCATGTCGCCTTCCAGGCCGAGCAGGCGGCGAATCTCCGGCACTTTGGTGGCGGCGAAACTGTCAATGTTCTTGCTGGTGATGCCGTTTTCCTCGGCAATCAGCGTCGCAAAAAATGTCCAGCGCGCCAGGTCGAAGAATTTGTCGTCGCCTTTGCGCACCGCGTAGGCCAGCGGCTCCTTGCTGATCGTCTCCGGCAGCAGGACCAGGTCGTTCTTGCTCGGCTGGGTGGCGCGGAAGGTTGCCAGCGCCGAGCCGTCGGTCGAATAGGCGTCGCAGCGGCCGGACAGGAACGCGTTCTGGATTTCCGACAGGTCCTGGATCAGGATCGGGGTGAATTTCAGGTTGTTCAGCCGGAAGTAGTCGTTGATCGCCAGTTCGGTGGAGGTGCCGGGCTGCACGCAGACGGTGGCACCATCCAGTTCCTTGGCCGATTTCACCCCGGAGGATTTCTTCACCAGGAAGCCGGTGCCGTCATAATAGTTCACCGCGGCGAACAGCAGGCCCAGGTTCGCCTCCCGCCCGAGCGTCCAGGTCGTGCTGCGCGACAGCATGTCCACTTCGCCGGACTGCAGCGCGGTGAAGCGGTTGGTGGTGGTCAGGGGCACGAACTTCACCTTGTTCGCGTCGCCCAGGATGGCGGCGGCGATGGTGCGGCAGGAGTTGGCGTCGAGGCCGCGCATCACGCCCTGGCTGTCCGGCAGCGAGAAGCCGGGCACATTGCCGGCGATGCCGCAGACGAACTGGCCGCGCGCCTTGATGGCGTCGATGGTGGCCGAGCCGGTGCTGTCCGCGCGGGCGCCGCTGGCGGACAGCAGCGCACCGGCGAGCGCAGCGCCCGCCACGAGGGCGCCGAGGACACGGGTTGATAGGATCATTTCATCTCTCTCCCGAAACGGGCGGGGGCATCCCCGCTTACCGCTGACAATGCGTCGGGCCCGCTCTGCAATCAATGGCGGGTTGCGTTTGTTTCATGGCGCGTGCGGCGTCCGCTTGCCTCCCGCCGGGCCGTGGGCCACACGCTGCGCATGCTCCACATGATGAAGCTGGCGGTCGGCATTCGCGACATCGCGCATTTGTGCGGTTTGCAGGCGGACCGCCTCGCCGCTGATGGCGCGCTTCGCCACCTGACCCGCAGCTTTCCCCGCCGTGCCGCGGAGATCACCGATGGCGGTTCGATGTACTGGGTCGTCGCCGGCGCCATGGTGGTGCGCCAGCGCGTTGCCGGCATCGAGGCGGCCCGCTTCGACGACGGTTCCGCCTGCGCCGCCATCCATCTCGACCCCGGTCTGGTGCCGGTGGCCGGGCGTCGCGTCAGGCCGTTCCAGGGCTGGCGCTATCTGGCCGCCGAGGCGGCCCCGCCGGACATCGCCGCCGGCGCGAGCGTCGGCGACCTGCCGGAGGCGCTGCGCCGGGAGTTGCAGAACCTCGGCCTGCTCTAACGATCCCCCCAGAGTACCGAACGTCATGGGTCCGCCACCCCAGAGCCAACGTAGCGCCCCGGCAGGGCCTGTCTTAAAAACGGGGTCTAGGGGCCAGCTGGTCCGTCGCGCCGAAGGCGCGCTTCTCCGTCGCGCCGAAGGCGCGCTTCTCCGTCGCGCCGAAGGCGCGCTTCTCCGTTGCGCCGAAGGCGCGCTTCTCAATTGCGCCGAAGGCGCGCTTCGCGCTCGGGCGGGTCCAGGGCAGAGCCTGGCCTTGCTGCCTTTATCCTCCGTCACGGAAGCCCAAGATGGCATTCTCTTTCGGCTTACGCGCAGCCGGCACCACTGTCAGGACCGAGGTCCTGGCCGGCATGACCACCTGGTTGGCCATGGTTTACATCGTCGTGGTCAACCCGGGCATCCTGGCGAGTACCGGCATGGACCCCGGCGCCGTGTTCGTCGCCACTTGCCTCGGTGCCGGCGTCGCCTCCATCGCCATGGGCCTGTATGCCAACTACCCGCTGGCATTGGCGCCCGGCATGGGGCTGAACGCGTATTTCGCTCTTACCGTGGTGGGCGGGTTGCACATCCCCTGGCAGGCGGCGCTCGGCGCGGTGTTCCTGTCCGGCCTGCTGTTCCTGGCGGTGTCGCTGCTGCGCCTGCGGGAATGGCTGATCAACAGCATTCCGCTCTCGCTCAAGCTCGGCATCGGCGCCGGTATCGGGTTTTTCCTCGCCCTCATCGGCCTGGAAGGCATGGGCGTGGTGGCGGGCAGTCCCGCGACCTTCATCACCCTCGGCCATCTCGGTGCGACCGGCACGCTGCTGGCCTGCGGCGGGTTCATTGTCATGGCGGCGCTTGCCGCCCGTGGCATCTCCGCTGCCGTGCTGATCGGCATGCTCACCACCGCCGCCGCCGGCATCCCGTTCGGCCTCACGAGCTTCCACGGCGTCCTTGCCCCGCCACCCCCGCTCGCGCCCACCTTCCTGCAACTCGACATTGCCGGCGCCCTCAATCTCGGCGTCGTCAGCATCGTGCTGACCTTCTTCCTGGTTGACGTGCTGGACAATGCCGGCACGCTGATCGCCACCACCCACCGCGCCGGGCTGATGCGACCGGACGGCACGGTTCCCCGGCTGCGGCAGGCGCTCACCGCCAATTCCGGCGGTGCGATCCTCGGCTCGGTGCTCGGCACCTCCACCATCACCAGCTACATCGAGAGTGCCGCCGGCATCCAGGCCGGCGGCCGCACGGGGCTCACCGCGGTGGTCGCCGGGGTGCTGTTCCTGGCCACCCTGTTTTTCGCCCCGCTCGCCACGTCCATTCCCGGCTTCGCGACCGCCCCCGCGCTGGTGTTCGTCGCCTGCCTGATGGCCCGCGCCCTGCGCGAGGTGAACTGGGACGACCTGACCGAGTACCTGCCCGCCGTGGTCACCGCCATCGCCATGCCTTTCACCTTCTCCATCGCCGCGGGCATTGGCGTCGGGTTTATCGTGCATGCGCTGGTGAAGACGCTGGCCGGGCGGCCTGGCGAGGTGGGTGGGGCGGTCTGGCTGATGGCGTTGGCTTCGGGGGCGAAGTTCGCTTTGCAATAAGAAAGTGAAGGCCAGGGCTCTGCCCTGGACCCGCAAGGGGCCGAGAGGCCCCTTGACCCCGCCACTTATTCTCCCGCCACTTATTCTGTTGTGTCGCGGCCTTGGCGTTCGTAGTGGCGTAGGTATTTTTCGGTGACCAGTTCGGTCTTGACCACCACCGCCACGTCGATCGTGTTGAACTGGGCGTCGATCACCGCGCCATCGCCGACAAACCCACCCAGGCGCAGATAGCCCTTGATCAGCGGCGGCAACTTGGCGAGCGCCCGCCTTGGGTCCAGCGTCGCCGGGTCGACCCGGCGCATTTCCAGGTAGCGGTGCGGCAGCGCCCGCGGGCGCACCTCCGGCGGGGCGAGGTGGTTGGCATAAAGATAGGTCAGATGCGTGGCCAGCGCGTCCGGGTCGGTGCCGGGCAGGCTGGCGCAGCCGAACAACAGATCGATGCGGTGCATCGCCACATAGGCGGCAATGCCGCGCCACAGCAACTGCATGGCAGTGCGGTTGCGGTAGTCGGGATGAACGCAGGAGCGGCCGAGTTCCATGATCCGGCCGCCGTACTCCAGAATCGGGGCGATGTCGGTACTCGTCCGCCGAATAGAACCGCCCGAGCCGGGCCGCCGCCGGGGCGCGGATCAGGCGATAGGTGGCGACCACCCCTTCCGGGCCGGGGCCAATCGCGTGGTCGACCACCAGAAGATGGTCCGCCACCGCGTCGAACACGTCACGGTCGCGCCGGGTGACGGCACTGACGGCGTCGGGCAGGGCGCCGAGTTCGTCGTAGAACACCCGGTAGCGCAGCGCCAATGCGGCGTCGATCTCCTCCGCGGTGCTGGCGATGCGAACGCCGAGATTGCCGCCGCGCAGTTCGCCGAAACCTTGTGTCATGTCGGTCATGCCGGATTGCTGCACGCTCGGCGCGTCGGCCTGCCGCGCGATCATCGCGGCAGCTCCGGGCGGGCGGCGTCGGCCGGCGACTCGCCGGTCGAACGGGATGCCGGCCGGCCGGTCGCACCCTGGCGACGGCCGAACAGCTCCAGACGATGGGACACCAGGTCGAAGCCAAGCCGCGCGGCGATGGCGGCGAGCACGCGCTCGTGCTCGGGATCGGAGAATTCGATCACGCGGCCGGTGTCGATGTCGATCAGGTGATGGTGGTGCCCATGCTCGGTGGGCTCGTAGCGGGCACGGCCGCCGCCGAAGTCGCGGCGCTCCAGGATGCCGCGCTCCTCGAACAGGCGGACGGTGCGATAGACCGTGGCGATGGAGATGCGCGGGTCCATCGCCACGGAACGGCGATAGAGTTCCTCGACATCGGGGTGATCGCCGGACTCGGACAGGACGCGGGCGATGACGCGGCGCTGACCGGTCATTTTCAGTCCTCGTTCCACGCACAGGCGTTCGATACGGCTTTCCATCCGATCCCCAGTGGCCGGGGGGCAGGATCGCCCGACCGGCATCCGCCTCGCGGTCCGCTGCTTGGCCGAAACGCCGCGCAGGAATGGCGGGGCGATGACGGCGGCGTAGCCGATCGGGAGTGGGCTGTCCAATGCCCGGGGTCGCGACGCGTGCCCGGCACGGCGCCCCTTCCGGAAACGCCTGGCGGATACCCTATCAGGCGAAGGCGCACCCGGGCAAATGCGCCGGTGCGTGCGGCGCGGGCTTGCGCGTCCCCCCGCCCGACCGGCAGCCGACAAACCATGAGCGAGCTTGCCGCAGTGCGGAGCCAGAATGCGCTGTTCGGGTGCGATCGGGCGGAGGGCACCCCCCCCGGGTCAGCCCTCGCCGCGCGGCCTGGTGCCCAGGCCGATCTTCTTGGCCAGCGAGGAACGATGCTTGGCGTAATTCGGCGCCACCATCGGATAATCCGCCGGCAGACCCCAGCGCTCGCGGTACTGATCCGGGGTCATGTTGTAGGCGGTCTTCAGATGACGCTTGAGCATCTTCAGCTTCTTGCCGTCGTCAAGACAGATAATGTAGTCTGGAAATACCGACTTCTTTACCGGCACCGCCGGCTGTGGCTTATCTGGCTGGGCTGGTTCGTGACCTACGCCCGATAACATATTATACACCTCCTGAATTAACCCAGGAAGCACGTCCGGACCCACCGGGTTATTTGAAACGTGCGCGGATACGATCTGGGCCGTCAATCCCAGCACGTCCGAACCCAGCCCATCGTCGGCCATCCTATTCCCTTCCATCGCATTCGACTTGGCCCAGTTAGGAGGGTATATAAAATCGGCTTTGCCCGTTTCGCAATGGATATTTTGACGATCAACAACAGTGCAATCATGCCCAAGACGAACCCTGGCTCAACCGCACCGGTGCAGATCCTCGACATCACCAACGAGGTCTGCCCCATGACTTTCGTGCGCACCCGCCTGGCGCTGGAACGGCTCGCCCCCGGCCAGACGTTGCTCGTGCTGCTGCGCGGCGGGGAGCCGCGGCTGAACGTGCCGCGCACCGCCGCGGCCCAGGGCCATCAGGGTACTATCGCTGGACGACGGCCCCGACGGGGTTACCCGTCTGCTGCTGCTGCGGGGCTGATCGGTTTGCGCAGCAGGAGCGCGTCGCTGCCGTCGCGATAATAGGCACGGCGGCGGCCGGCCAGGGCATAACCGGCCTGCGCATACAGCGCGCGCGCAGGCTGGTTGGTCTCGGCCACTTCCAGATACATGGTTTGCGCGCCGGAAGCCGCCGCGCGCTGTTCGGCGGCCGCCAGCAGGGACGCTCCGCTGCCATGCCGGCGTGCCGGCGGAACCACCGCCAGGGTCAGGATTTCCCCCTCGTCGGCGGCCACTCGGGCGAGCACCATCCCGGCTTGCGGGGCGACCAGGGCGAAGGTGCCCGGTAGGGCGAGCAGGGCCGTGATTGCCGCTTCGTCCCAGGCATCGCCGTCCGGCATGGCGGCTGCGTGCATGGCTGAGATCACTTCGGCGTGTGCGGGCGCGGCGACAAACCATGACGCCACCGGTGAAACAATCCGCTCATCCGGTGCTGGCCGCAGGCCGCCGGCGGGCAGCCGCGCCTCGGGGGGATCGACGTAGAGCGGTTGTGCCGGCAGCGGCGCCAGGATGCCGGCCAGACGGCGCGCGCCGACCATGGCGACGTGGCGGGCCAGCGGAAGGCGCGCGCCGGTCAGCGCCACGTCGTCGCCGCGCGCCGCCATCCGTGCCGCGACCTCGGCGGCGGCGTCGCCGGCCAGGACGACCGGGCCGGCGGGGCGCGGCAGCGCATCCAGGGCAGCGGATTCGGCTGGGGCATCGCCGCGGTGCAGGAACACGCGGCCGCGGCGGCTGTCGATCGCCACCCACAGCGTCCGTCCGTCGCCTTCCGGTGCTGAGCCGGACAGCGCCTCGGCAAGGGCCTCGGCCACCAGCACGCCGGCGACGGGGCGACTGATGCCGCTGGCGATGCCGTGCGCCAGCGCCAGCGCGGCGCGCAGGCCGGTGAAACTGCCGGGTCCGACCGTCACCGCCACGCCGTCGAGCGCCGCGGCGGTCAGCCCGGCGCTGCGCAGCACGTCGCGCGCCATGGCGGGCAGGATGGTGGCGTAGCCCCGGCCGCCCTCCTCGCACGCTTCGGCGCGCAAAACCCCGTTGGCCAGCACGGCGGCGGAGCAGCGTGCCAGCGAGGCATCCAGTCCCAGGATCAGCATGGCGGCAGCCTATCCCCGGGGCACGCCCCGGGGCCAGAGCGCGGGTGGCAACAGGCCGAAGTCAGAGCAGCAGGCACGCCTCGTCGAAGGTGAAGCGCGGCGAGCGCGGGAACAGGCCGGCGGGGTCGCCATGGCCGATATTGACCAGGAAATTGCTCTTCCAGCCGCGGTCGGCCAGGAAGGCGGCGTCCACCTTGGCCTTGTCGAAGCCCGACATCGGTCCGGTATCGAGCCCAAGCGCGCGCGCCGCCAGGATCAGATAGGCGCCCTGCAACGTACCGTTGCGGAACGCTGTTTCCTGGGCGAAGTCGTAATTGCCGGTGAACCAGCTTTTGGCGTCGGTATGCGGGAACAGCTTCGGCAAATGATCGTAGAAATGCGGATCATAGGCCACGATCGCGGTCACCGGGGCGGCCATGGTCTTGTCGACATTGCCCGCCGAGAGCGCCGGCCGCAACTTTTCCTTCGCCTCCTTGGTGCGCAGGAACAGGAACCGCGCCGGCGAGCAATTGGCCGAGGTCGGCGGCCATTTCAGCAGGTCGAACACCGCCCGCAGCTGGTCGTCGCTGACCGGCTGGTCGGTCCATTTGTTGTGCGTGCGCGCGTCGCGGAACAGCAGGTCCAGCGCGGACTCATCAAGCGGCATCGGGTCCTCCTCATGGTCGTTCGATATCGAACTATCAACCGCGAGATGGGTTGCCCGCTGCCGCGATGCAAGAGTTGGTGGGCCGGCCGGCAGATCACAAAGTGACCTGCTCCACCGACTTCACCTCCGGCACGTAGTGGCGCAACATATTCTCGACCCCGTGCTTCAGCGTCGCCGACGACGAAGGACAGCCGCTGCAGGCGCCCTGCATCTGCAGCCTGACCACGCCGTCGCGATAGCCGCGGAAGACGATGTCGCCGCCGTCGCCGGCCACCGCCGGGCGCACGCGGGTATCGATGAGTTGCTTGATCTGGGCGACGATCTCGGCGTCGGCCGGGTCCACGTCTTCGTCGGCGGTCTGGTCGTGACCCTCGATCACCGGGCGGTTGTGCACGAAATGATCCATCAGGGCGCTTAGCACCTGCGGCTTCAGCGCCTGCCACGGCGTTTCGTCGGCCTTGGTGATGGTGACGAAGTCATGGCCGAGGAACACGCGCTCGACCCCCGGCAGGGCAAACAAGGCGGTGGCGAGCGGGCTGCGGCAGGCCGCCTCGGCCGAGGCGAAGTCGGCGGTGGCGGCGGTCATCACCTTCCGACCGGGCAGGAACTTGAGGGTCGCGGGGTTCGGTGTGCCTTCGGTCTCGATGAACATGGAAAAGCCCTGAGTTCGTGGTTCCGGACGGGAGCGTGCTGGCAAAACGGGTCAACAGGACCTGTGTGGTCCTGTTGACATATCGGTGAAAGCGGGCGGCAAGGCAAGAGCTTCGCGCGTGCGGCGCGCGGCGATCGGCTGCGGCCGGGCCCGGGCCGGGCGGCGGCCCTGCCTCACCGCACCATGCCCGCAACGAAGGCTGAGCAGCCCCGCCGATGACGCGGGTTCCCCAGTCGGCAACTTGATCGCAAAATTACATACAAAGGGGGAGGTTGGTCCAAAACCGGGGCCACATGTGGAGTGACGTGAATGGGATCGATTTCCCCTGACACTGATCAGGTATTGGAGCGGATGCCTCTCGAGACGGTGAAGACTTCGCTGCTCGACAGCGCCGACGCAGCACCGGCTGTGCCCGGGTACTTGAACGAGCATTACTGGTGGACCTATGTGCACCCGCGCGCCGTGCAGGTGTTCGAGCGGCGCTGGCTGGTCAACCTGATCCTGTGGGGCAAATACGTCACCATGCGGGACGCGGCGCTGGCCGAGTTGGGCGAGACGCTGCCGGGGCGGACGCTGCAGGTGGCCTGTGTTTATGGCGACCTGACGCCGCGCCTGGTCGCCCGGGTGCCCGCGGGCTCACAGCTCGATGTGGTGGATGTGCTGCCGCTGCAGCTCGGCAACCTGCGGGCGAAGCTGCCCGAAGGCGCGTCGGTGCGCCTGTTGCGGATGGACAGCAGCCGGCTGCGGATCGCCGACGCCACCTATGACCGCGCGCTGTTGTTCTTTCTGTTGCACGAAATGCCGCGACCGGTGCGCGAGGCGACGCTGCGCGAGGCCCTGCGGGTGCTGCGGCCGGGCGGCAAGCTGGTGATCGTGGACTTCGCCAGGCCGTATTCCTGGCACCCGCTGAAATACCTGTGGCACCCGGTGCTGACCCGGCTGGAGCCCTTCGCGCCGGACCTGTGGACGCTGCCGGTCGACACCTGGCTGCCTGCGTCGCACCGCGGCCGGGTGGTGTCGCGCCGCGGATATTTCGGCAATTTCTACCAGAAGCTGGTGATCGAGGCCTGAGTTCGCGCCCCGGCCTTCCGCCCGCGCGGACACCGCGCTACGCCTGTCGCCATCAGGGGAGGACGACAATGGCGGGGGACAAGCGCTTTGCCGACCGGGTGGCGGTGGTGACCGGCGGGGTGTCGGGCATCGGGTATGCGATCAGCGCCCGTCTGGCCGCCGAGGGAGCCACGCTGGCGATCTGGGACCGCGACGCGAAGGCGTTGGCGGGGGTAGCGGGGCGGCTGGGGGTGCCGGTGCACACCGAATGCCTGGAGCTGGCGGATGCCGAGGCGGTGCAGCTTGCGGCGGACGCGACCGCCGCGGCGCTGGGCGGGATTGCCATTCTGGTGGCCAGTGCCGGCATCACCGGTCCGAACCTTCCAAGCTGGGACTATCCGCCGGCCGAATGGCGACGGGTCATCGACGTCAATCTGAATGCCGTGTTCTACAGCAACCGCGCTTCGGTGCCGCATATGCTGAAAGGCGGCTGGGGGCGGATCGTCAACATCGCCTCGGTGGCGGGAAAGGAAGGCAACCCGAACGCACCGGCCTATTCCGCCAGCAAGGCCGGCGTGATCGGGCTGACCAAGTCGCTGGGCAAGGAACTGGCAAAAACCGACATCCGGGTGAACTGCGTCACGCCGGCGGCGGTGCACACGCCCATGTTCGAGCAGATGACGCCGGCCCATATCGACTTCATGCTGTCGAAAATCCCGATGGGGCGCTTCGGGACGGTCGATGAGGTGGCGGCGCTGGTGTGCTGGCTGTGCAGCGCGGAGGCGAGTTTTTCGACCGCGGCGGTGTTCGATTGCTCCGGGGGGCGGGCGACCTATTGAAGGACGGCCAGGACAGAGTTCCGCGCCTTCCTTCACGCTGTCCCTCCCGCGGCGCTACCTTCCCGGCCGGAGGTGTCTTCATGCCCGACTCGCCGCACTCGCATCCGGCCGTGCTGCTACGCCTCGCCGCGATCCTCGGGCCGCGCGGGCTGCTGACCGATCCCGCCGACACGGCGCCCTATGGTGAGGACTGGCGGCGGCTTTACCGTGGCCGGCCGCTGGCGGTGGCGCGGCCGGCTGACACGGCGGAGGTGGCGGCGGTGGTTCGCGCCTGCATGGCGGCCGGGGTGGGGGTGGTGCCGCAGGGCGGCAACACCTCCATGGTCGGCGGCGCCGTGCCGGCCGAGGACGGCAGCGAGGTGGTGCTGTCCCTCGCGCGCCTGAACCGGGTGCGCGCGGTGGATGCGATCGACATGACGCTCACGGTGGAAGCCGGCGTGACACTGAAGGCGGCGCAGCAGGCGGCGGCGGAGCAGAACTGCCTGCTGCCGCTGTCGATCGCCTCGGAGGGCACCGCGCAGATCGGCGGCGTCCTGGCCACCAATGCCGGCGGCAACAACACCGTGCGGTATGGCAATGCGCGTGATCTGGTGCTCGGCCTGGAAGTGGTGCTGCCGGACGGCGAGGTTTGGGACGGGCTGCGCCGTCTGCGCAAGGACAACACCGGCTATTGCCTGCGCCAGTTGTTCGTCGGCGCCGAGGGAACCCTCGGCATCATCACCGCGGCGGTTCTCAAACTGGCGCCGAGGCCGCGCGCGATCGAGGCGGCGCTGTGCGGGCTGCCGTCCTGCGAGGCGGCGTCGGCCTTGTTCGGCCGGTTCCAGGCGCATGACCCGGCGGCGTTGCAGGCGTTCGAATATATGTCGGGAGCGGGGGTCGAGCTGGTGCTGCGGCATATCCCGGGCACGTCGCTGCCACTGGCGGCGCCTGCCGGTCACTATGTGCTGGTGGAACTGGCAACGCCGCGCCCGGCCGCGGGGCTGCGGGCGGCGCTGGAGGAAGTGTTGGAGGCGGCGCTGGCGGATGGTCTGGTGACCGACGCCGTGATCGCCGAAAGCGAGGCGCAGCGCTTGGCGCTGTGGCGGCTGCGCGAGGAACACGCGGAGGCGCAGAAGCGCGAGGGGGCGAGCGTCAAGAACGACGTCTCGGTGCCGGTTTCCAGGGTGGCGGAGCTGATCGCGCTTGCCTCGGAGTCCTGCCGGGCGCTGATGCCGGGTATCCGCAGCATGCCTTTCGGCCACCTGGGGGACGGCAATATCCATTTCAATCTGGTGCAGCCGGTGGGCATGGACCCGGCCGCATTCCTGGCCCGCGACCACGACATCATGGACACGGTCGGTGCGGTGGTGCGCGCGCTCGGCGGCAGTTTCTCGGCCGAGCATGGGGTGGGAAAGCTCAAGCCCTATATGATGCCGGACTGGCGCGGCGGGGCGGAACTGGCGGCGATGCGGCGGATCAAGGCCGCACTCGACCCGCTCGGGCTGATGAACCCGGGCAAGCTGCTGCCCGGTGTGCAGCCATGAGCGGGCGGCGCCCGGCGGCCGACGCTTTGCGGTTTGGCCGGGCGGGCAGGGGCGGCTAAAGTGCGGGCATGAGGATACTGCCCGCCCGCTGCGGCCCGCTCGTGAGCCGGATCGACCATTATGTGTTCCGGACCCTGCTGCTGGCCCTGGCCGCGGTGACCACCGGGCTGGTCGCGCTGATCTGGCTGACGCAGTCGCTGCGCTTTGTCGAAATGGTGGTCAATCGCGGTCTGTCGCTGCGGGTGTTCCTGGAGCTGTCCAGCCTGCAGATCCCGTATTTCGTCTCGGTGATCCTGCCGATCACCACTTTTGTGGTGGTGCAGTTCATCTACCAGCGCCTGGCTGGCGACCGCGAACTCACGGTGATGCGCGCCGCCGGGCTGTCGCCGCTGGCGCTGGCACGGCCGGCGCTGGCTCTGGCGGTGGTGTCCGTCACCCTGGGCTATGTGTTGAACCTGTGGGTGGTGCCGGCGGCGGCGGGGGCGTTCCGGCAGTACCAGTTCGAAATCCGCAACCGGGTGGCCGCCTTCCTGCTGCAGGAGGGGGTGTTCACCCAGGTGTCCGAGGACCTGACGGTTTATGTGCGCGCGCGCGATCCCGACGGGACGCTGCGCGGCATTCTGATCGAGGATGCGCGCCAGCGGAACAGCCCCGCCACCATTCTGGCCGAGCGTGGCCGCCTGATCGGCTCCGAGGGCACGCCGCGGGTGCTGCTGATGACCGGCAGCCGCCAGGAAATCGACCGCCAGACCGGGCGGCTGAACGTTCTGACCTTCGCCGAGAACGCGCTCGATCTCAGCAGCGGATCGCGCGGCGAGGAGCAGCGCTTCCGCGACATGACCGAAATGTCGATCGGCGAGTTGCTCGACCCGCCGCCGGGTGTGGTGCAGGCGCACGATTTGCCGAAGCTGCGGGTGGAGGCGAATTGCCGGCTGTCGACGCCGCTGACCGCGCTGTCGTTCACGCTGGTGGCCTTGGTGGCGGTGCTGATGGGCACGTTCCGCCGGCACGGCGGGCTGCTGCGGCCGGTGATCGCCGTGCTGGCCGTGGTGGCGCTGCTGGCGCTGGAGCTTTTGTTGAGCAACATGGCCGCCAAGCAGCTGACCCTGATTCCGCTGGTCTGGGCGAATGCGGCGGCGCCGGGCGTGCTGTGCGCCTGGGCAATGTTCGGGCCGCAGTTGCGGCTGATGCCGGTCGGGCTGCAGGTCAGGCTGGGGGCGACCTGATCCGGTGCTGATCGCCACCACCCTGTCGCTGTATATCGCGCGCGTGTTCGTGCTGGCGGTCGCCGGCATGATGGCCGCGCTGATCGGGCTGATCGGCCTGTTCGATTTCATCGAACTGTTGCGCCGCTCGGCGACCAAGCCGGACGCCACCTTCGCCGTCGTGTGCGAAATCGGCGCCCTGCGCCTGCCCTGGATCGGGATGCAGATTTTGCCCTTCGCCGTGTTGCTGGGCGGGATTTTGGCGTTCTGGCGGCTGACGCGGTCATCGGAGCTGATCGTGGCCCGGGCATCCGGCGTCTCGGCCTGGCAGTTCCTGGCGGCGCCATTGGTTTGCGCGGTGGCCTTCGGGGCCTTTGCCACCGCGGCGGTCAGTCCGGTGTCGGCGGTGATGCGGGCGCGCGCGGAGTTGATGGACAACGTGTATCTGCGCACCGGCGGCGGCCCGCTGGCTCTGAACGGCGGCCAGCTCTGGCTGCGCCAGTCCGACGCGGGACTGTCACCGCAGGGGGTGGCGATCCTGCACGCGCATGCGGTGAACCTGCGCAACGGCGAGCTGACCGCGCAGGACGTCAGCATCTTCCGCCTGGACGCCAACGACCGCCTGCTGGAGCGGATCGAGGCGAACCAGGCGCGGCTCGACGACGGCGCCTGGCAACTCGACAATGCGCGCACCATCCTGGCCGGGCACCTGCCGTCGCCGCCCCGCCCGCTGGCGCTGGCCACGAATATGACCGTGGCGCGGGTGCAGGAAAGCTTCGCCCCGCCCGATACGCTGTCGTTCTGGGCGCTGCCCGGCTTCATCGCCTTGCTGGAGCATTCCGGGTTCTCGTCGATCCGCCACCGGCTGCAATTTCAGACGCTGCTGGCGCTGCCGTTGCTGGCGGGCACCATGACCTTGCTGGCGGCGGGGTTTTCGATGCGGCCGTCGCGGCGCGGCGGGGTGGCGAAGATGATCGGCAGCGGGGTTTCGGCGGGGTTCGCGTTGTTTATGATCTCGAAAGTGGCCGAGGAATTCGGCCAGTCCGGCGCGCTGCCGCCATCGCTTGCCGCCTGGGCCCCGGCGGCGTCCGGGCTGATGCTCAGCGTGGCGTTGCTGCTGCATCTGGAAGACGGCTGAGCATGCTGACGAGACGGGCGCGGGCGATGCGAAGACTGCGGCGACGGGTGCTGTTGGGCGCGGCCTCGGCGATGCTGGCAACGGCGGGCGCGGTCACGGCATGGGCGCAGCTGCGCGCCATGGTGCATTCCGAGCCGGTTTCGCACGACCAGCCAGTGTTCTACCAGGCCGACACGGTCGATTACGACCGCGACGGCGCGCTGGTGACGCTGACCGGACATGTGGAGATCTGGCAGGGCGATCGCATCCTGCGGGCCGACCGGGTCACCTACGACCAGAACACCGGCGTCGCGGCGGCGACCGGCAATGTGGTGCTGGTCGAGCCGGACGGGCAGGTGGTGTTTTCGGAGTACGCCGAGCTCAGCGAGGGAATGAAGAACGGCGTCATGAGCAACCTGAGCGCGTTGCTGCCGCAGAACGGGCGCCTGGTCGCCAATGGGGCGCGCCGCACCGACGCCACCATCAATGAGTTCAGCCGGGCGGTCTATACCACCTGCAACCTGTGCAAGCAGGACCCCTCGGCGCCGCCGTTATGGGACATCCGCGCCCGCTCAGCCTTGCAGGACATCGAGAACAAGAAAATCGAGTACTCCGACGCGGTGGTGGATTTCTATGGCTGGCCGGTCGCCTATTTCCCCTTCATGGCGCATCCCGACCCTTCGGTGCGACGGGCCAGCGGCATTCTGATACCGAACATGGGCGTGTCGACCCATCTCGGCGCGTTCTTCTCGCTGCCGTACCACTGGGTGCTCGACAACGAGTTGGACGCCACGCTCACGCCGGTGCTGTCCGCCAAACAGGGCGGGGGGCTGGAGGCCGAGTACCGGCACGTGTTCAACGACGGCAAGATCACTCTGCGGGGCGCGCTGGCCAGCGACCAGGGCGGCGCGGCCGGCTATGTGTTCACCCGCGGCGATTTCGCGATCAACGATACATGGCGCTGGGGCTTCGACATCAACCGGGCCAGCAGCGTCGACTTCATGCGCGATTACATGATCCCGGGCGGGCTGGTGCCGGTGCTGACCAGCCAGGTCTGGCTGGAGGGATTCGGCCAGGGCTCGTACACCCGGCTCGATGCGCGCGCCTATCAGAGCATCGTCAACCTCAGCAGCGTCAGCGTCATCGGTCGCACGCCGTATGTGTTGCCGCGCTATGAATACAGCTATTTCGGCGAGCCGGATTCGCTCGGCGGGCGATTCTCGTTGGAGGCGGGCGCCTTCAATGTGGTGCGCGAGGATGGCACCTCCACTCAGCGCGGGCGGCTGAGCCTTGACTGGCAGCGGCCGTTCGAGGGGCAGTTCGGCGATTTGTGGAAACTGACCTTCCACGCCGACAGCGCCGCCTATAACGCGGCCGGATTGAATCTGGCGCCGAGTTGGGGCGCCTCCAATTCGACGCAGGTGGCGCAGGCCATGCCGACGGCGGCGCTGGAGGTGCATTTGCCCCTGGTGCGTGACGCCGGCAGCTGGGGCACCCAGACGGTCGAGCCGATCGCCCAAGTAATTACGGCGCCGAATGGATCGAAATACGGGCGCACGACGCTGGCGAACGGCACCACGGTGTCCACCTCGCTGGTTCCGAACGAGGACAGCCTTGACCAGGAACTGACCGACGCCAATCTGTTCACGCTGAACCGCTTCCCCGGGGTCGACCGGCTGGAGGGTGGCGTCCGGATGAACGCGGGGCTGCGGGGTGCCTGGACATTTCCCGGAGGTTCGAGCCTCGACGGGCTGGTGGGCGAGTCCTACCGGGTCCAGCAAAGCTCGCCGTGGTGGGTCGGATCGGGGCTGGAGAACCAGCTATCTGACATCGTCAGCCGGGTGTCGTTCACGCCCGGGTCGTATTTCGACCTCACCGGGCGGGCGCGGTTCGATCCGCACACCCAGATGTCGGTGCCGTTCGCCGATGTCATCGCCACCGCCGGGCCGCAGGCGCTGAAGCTTTCGGCGGGCTACATCTACAGCGCGATCAACCCCTTCGCTGCCTATGACTATCCGCCGACCGGGGTGTTCTGGGGGGCGGACGGCAAGGCCGGGACGAGCGCCACCGAGCCCTATCCGGCGCCGCGCGACGAAATCACCCTGGGGGCGAACGCGCATTATGGGGTGTGGAAGCTTGCGACCACGGTGCGGTCAGACGTGCGCACCCAGCAGCTGGATCTGATCACCGTGAATGGCTCGTACGAGGACGAGTGCTTCATCTTCGCGCTGATGGCCTACAAGCGCTATACCTCCGTCGGGGGCGACCATGGCGACAGTGCGGTGATGTTCCAGATCACCCTCAAGACCGTCGGGCAGTTCGGCTTCCACCCGATGTAACGCGGCGCCGCAGCCGAAACTCCAGGAGTTCTGACCTTCCATGACCCTGCGTCTCCCCAGCCTGCGCCGTCCGCATCGTCCGAGCCTTCTGGTGCTCGCGGTCCTGGCCGGGCTGGCGCCAGCGACGGCGCCGGGCCAGACCCAGGACGCCGCGGCCCCCGATGCGTCGCGCGCCGCGGCGGCGCAGCCGGATTCGGCGCGGATCGTCGCGGTGGTGAACGGCGACGTGATCAGCGCCGCCGACGTGCAAAACCGGCGCCGGCTGTTCGCCCTGTCCACCGGCATGCCGGGCGCCCAGGACGTGCTGGACCGGCTGTCGCCGCAGGTCACGCGGCAATTGATCGACGAGCGGCTGCGGCTGCAGGAAGTGCAGCGGCGCCGCGTGGTGGTGCAGGACCGCGAGATCGCCGCCGCCATCCACGAAATCGAGCAGCGCAACAACATGGCCGAAGGCACACTGCGCCGGCGGCTGGAGGCCGACGGGGTGGCGTTCCGTACCCTGATCGACCAAGTGCGGGTGCAGATCGGCTGGGCCAGGGTGCTGCGCCAGGAACTGGGCCAGCAGGCCGAGGTGACCGACGCCGACATCCAGGAGCAGACCGCCCTGCTGCAGGCGCAGACCGGTCAGCAGGAATTCCGCGTCGCCGAGATTTTTGTGCCGATCGCCGATCCGGCGCAGGCCGACGAGGCGCGGCGATTTGCCGACACCATCATTCAGCAGCTGCGTGCCGGCGCGCCGTTTCCGGTGGTGGCGGCGCAGTTCAGCCAGAACCAGACGGCGCTGCAGGGCGGCGACGAGGGCTGGGAGCAGCCCAACCAGGTCGACCCTGAAGTGCTGCGCGTGCTGCAGGAAATGCCCCCGGGCGCGATCAGCAACCCGATCCAGGTGCCCGGCGGACTGTCCATCGTAACCCTGCGCGGCAAGCGGGAGATCGGCCACGACCCGGCCACCATGGCGACGGTGCGGCAAGTGTTCCTGCCGTTCAACGCGCGTCTCGATCCGGCTGCGCCGACGGCGCAGCAGCAGCAGGTGCTGGAGCAGGCGCGCCGGATCGCCGCCTCGGTCAAGAGCTGCGAGGACATGGAGGCCGCCAACAAAGCGGCCGGCAGCAACCGTCCGGCCGATCCGGGCGAGTTGCGGGTGGAGGGGGTGGCGGTGCCGGCGCTACGCCAGTTGCTGAGCACGCTGCCGCTCGGCCAGTCCAGCCAGCCGCTGGTGGCCGATGACGGCGTGGCGCTGGTGATGGTGTGCACGCGTGAGGAGAAGAACCTGGGCATGCCAAGCAAGAAGGAACTGACCGACCGCATCCTGGGCGAGCGCGCGGAACTGACCTCGCGCCAGCTGATGCGTGACCTGCAGCGGCGGGCGGTGATCGATCAGCGCAGCTGAGAACGGCGGGGCGGCGCTGGCGCCGCTGCGCGAGGTGATCGCGCGGCACGGGCTGGATGCGCGCCGGTCGCTTGGCCAGCATTTCCTGTTCGATGCCAACCTGACCGCGCGGATCGCCCGGCAGGCCGGGGCGCTGGAAGGGCGTCATGTGGTCGAGGTGGGGCCGGGCCCGGGTGGGCTGACGCGGGCGCTGCTGGCAAGTGAGGCGGCCGATGTGACGGTGGTGGAGATCGATCCCAGGGCGGTCGCCGCCATGCAGGAGCTGCAGGCCGGGACCGGGGAACGGCTGCGGGTGGTGGCGGGCGACGCCATGGCGCGCGATCTTGCGGGCCTGGTGCCGGCGCCGCGGCAGGTGGTGGCCAATCTGCCGTACAACGTGGCCTCGCCGTTGCTGGTGGGCTGGCTGCGGCAGGCGGCGTGCTGGGAACGGCTGACGCTGATGTTCCAACTGGAAGTGGCCGAGCGGATCTGCGCGGCCCCGGCGGGCCCGGCATACGGACGGCTTTCGGTGCTGGCGCAATGGTGCGCCCGGGCGGAACTGCGCTTGCGCATCCCGCCGGCGGCATTCGTGCCGCCGCCCAAGGTGTGGTCGGCGGTGGTGGTGCTGACACCGCATCCGGCGCAGCCGGAGCCTTCCCTGTTCGCGACGATGGAACGCTTGACCGCAGCGGCGTTCGGGCAGCGCCGCAAGATGCTGCGCGGTGCCCTGCGCGGGCTGGGCGGCGAGGCGCTGCTGGCGCGGGCCGGGATCGCCCCGGAGCGCCGGGCGGAAACGCTGGCGGTTGACGAGTTCGACCGGCTGGCGCGGCTGTTGTGAAGCAAGCAAGGCCAGGGCAGCGGCCTGGCCTTGCGTCCTTCACCCAACTGGCATTCGGTCACTCGAAGAGTGATGTTCGCCGCCATTGGCCCCGCCCCATCTGCGGCCTATTTGCTCCGCTGAGGCAAACCGCCACTTCCTGCGCATCCTTTGCCGCCTTGGAGTCCGGGCGGGTCGGTTGGGTGGGCGGGTGCCGACGCCCCGGAAAAGGATGTCGTCCATGTCGCAGGCCCCGGCTCTTCCCGTCTTCGGCACGATTTACGCTTTCGGCGACAGCCTGTCGGACGCCGGCAACCTCTCGATATTCACCAGCCTCACGGGGACCGAGCCGGTTTCGCCGCCGTACTACCAAGAAAAATACGGTGCGCTCAGCGGCAATGTGTTCAGCAACGGGCCGACCTGGGTGCAGGATCTGTCGATCGCCCTGGGGTTGGGCACGCTCGAACCCAGCCTGGCCGGGGGCGGCGACTTCGCTTATGGCGGCGCCGAAACCGGGCCGACGCCCCAGAACGCTAACGACCCGGAGATCCAGGCGATCTCGCTGCCGTCGCAGTTCGCTCAGTTCCAGGCACTGGTTGCGCATCCCTCGGCCAACGCGCTCTATACGCTGTCGATCGGCGGCAACGATCTGTTCAGCATCCTCGCCGCCACCGGCCTGAGCGCGCAGCAGCAGACCGCCGATGTGAACGCCGCGGTTGCCAACGCGATCGGCTTCGTGAAGCAACTCGTCGGCGATGGCGCCAAGAACCTGCTGGTGCTCAATGTGCCCGATCTCGGCAAGGTGCCGGAGGTCACCACCGGGCTGGTCAATGGCAGCGACACGCCGTCGGCCGCGCTCGATGCCGAGGCCTCGCAGATTTCCGCTGAATTCAACGGCGACTTTGCCAGCCAGCTTGGCAGCCTGGCTAGTGCCGACGGGCTGAATGCGTATGTGGTCGATGCGTACCAGCTCATCGACAATGCGACCGCCGATCCGTCCGTCTACGGGCTGACCAATGTGACCGCGCCGGTGTGGAGCGGCAGCTATACCTCATCGTCCAGCGGCACGCTGGCGGTGACGGGCGCGGCCGCGCAGGACCAGTATTTGTTCTGGGACCATGTGCATCCCACTGAGACCGGCGAGCAGTTCATCGCCGATTCGGCCGAGGTGGAGCTCAGTGCCAGCAGCTCCACATCGGAGATCACCCGGCTCTACAACAACATCCTTCAGCGCGCTCCCGATCCGGCCGGGCTGCTGTATTGGGACACGCGCATAGACAGCGGTGCGGTGGACTTCGGAGAGGTTAACGCTGCGTTCGCCACCTCCGTGGAAGCGGAGAAATATGTCGTGCCGATCGTCGCGCTTTATACCGCGCTCGGCCGCGCGCCGGACGCGGCCGGGCTGCAGTACCGGGTTCAGGCCTATACCGGCGGCGATTTGCTGAGTGGCATAACCGCCAGTTTTCTCGCCTCGACCGAGGGCCAGGGGATCTATGGCACGACCGCTGGCGGCAGCCCCGCCGCGAACCTTGCCTTCCTGAACACGGTTTATGAAAACGTGCTCGGCCGGGCGCCGGACACGGCCGGAGAGCAGTACTGGGCGGGCCTGCTCAACGCCGGGACATTCACCCCCGCGCAGGTGCTGACGGCGATTGTCGGGTCCCCCGAGGCGCAGGCGCGCGATGCGGCGCCGGTGACGAACTTCCTGATCGCTGCCGGCAACGGAGCGGCGGATTATCGTGGCGATCTGTTCGCCGGCAGCGACCCGGTCGCAGCCTCCGCCAGCGCCACCGATGCCAGCGTCACCGATGCCAGCGTCACCGATGCCAGCGTCACCGGCACCTCCCTCACCGTCGCCAGCAATACCGGCGCAAACACGGTCGATCTCGGAACCTCGCCCGCCCAGACGGTCACCTTGGGCGTTCACACGGCTTCGGTCACGCTTGTGGTTGGCACTGACCAGGATGCGGTCTACGGCAGCGGCGATGTGGTGACGGTGAACGATTTCAGCATCGGCACCACCCCGGGCACGTCGGACATGCTGGCGTTCCTGGCGGGTGGCACCACGCCGGTATCAGTGACGGGCGTGAACGGGGCCTTCGGCAGCGGCGTCGATGGCACCGGCCAGAGCAACCTGACCGCGGGCGCGGCCTCGGGGATTCTGAGCTTCGCCGGGGCGGCGGCAAGCGGGGATACGCTGGCGCAGCTGCTGGCCGCCACGGCGAATATTCTCGATGGCCTCGGCAATCCCGCCAACAGCGCTGCGGCGTTTCAGTTCGATGGCAGCACCTATCTCGTTGCCACGCCGAGTGCGCCGGGCGCGGGGGGAGCTTTGGCCTGGCCAGCGATCATGTGTTCGACCTCAGCGGTATCACCGGCGTTACGGCGCTTGGAACCACCGCCGCCGCGCACGTGCTTCTCGTTTGAGGTGCGGCGGGAAGCCGGCGCGATGGGCTTGCCGGCGGACCATCCCGCTTCTCAGCCCGACGTCTCGCGCGGCACCGGGCGCGGCTGGCCGGCGTCGTCCAGCGCGACATAGGTGAAATCCGCGTAGGTCACCCGGATGTGGTCGCCGATGCGCTGTCGCAGGACCCAGGCCTCGACGCGCAAGGTCAGCGATGTCCGGCCGAGGCGGACCAGGGCGGTGTAACAACACACCACGTCGCCCACTTTCACCGGCCGCAGGAACGCCATGTCGGTCACCGCGACCGTGGCCACGCGACCGCCGGCGAGGCGGGTCGCGCTGATGCCGCCGGCCACATCCATCAACGACATGATCCAGCCGCCGAAGATGTCGCCGGCGGGATTGGTGTCGGCCGGCATGGCCAGCATGCGCACCGCCAGTTCGCCCATCGGCTCCTCGGCCGGCGCCTCGGGCGTCGTTGTCGGTTCTGTCATTGCCGGTCTCTCCGTTGAAGGCAGGAGAGAGCGTAGACGATTTTGCCGCGATGCTGAACGCCGGCGCCTGGAGCGCTCTGGCTCTCTGGTCCAGCGAGCAACTTTATCGGCGACCTGCCGCCCGACTCGCCGATGTTGCTCTATCCCGCGACCAGCGGGCAGTGGCCGTCCGAGAGCGGCCGATAGGCTTCCTCGGCGGGAATGATGCCGAGCGGCGTGAAGACATCCCACTCGCCATGCGAGTCGCTCGGGCGTTTGGCCGCCATCAGATGGACCGGGTGAATGGCGCGCCCGTCGGGGCGGATCGTGCCGTGGCCGAACAACTGGTCCTCGGTGGGAATGGATTTCATCGCCGCCACCACCGCGCTGCCATCCCGGGTGCGGCCGGTGCGTGCCAGGGCCTTCAGGAAGTGCAATGTGGCGCCATAGCAGCCCGCCTGCATGTCGTTCGGCATGAAACCGCGCGGATGCGCCTTTTCGAAGCGGTGGCCGAAGGCGCGGGTGTCGTCGGTGAGATCCCAATAGAACGGCGTGACCGCCAACAGCCCCTGTGCGTCGCGCAGGCCGATCGATTGCACCACGTTGGTATTCACCACCGGCCCGGCCAAGGTCATCGTGCGCGCCAGGCCGAACTCGGCGGCTTGTTTCAGGGCCGTGGTTGTGTCGCCGCCCGCATTCGCGAGGCACAGCACGTCCGCGCCGGAAGACTGCGCGGTGACCAGGAAGCTCGAGTAGTCGGTGGTGCCGAGCGGGTGGCGGGCCACGCCGGCGATGCTGCCGCCGGACTTCTGCACGGTTTCGGTGAGCGTGTTCTGCAGGTCGTAGCCGAAGGCGTAATCCGCGACCAGCAGGAACCACCGCTTGCCGCCGCGGGCGACCACGGCCTGTGCCAGGCAATGGGCGACCGACCAGGTGTCATAGGTCCAGTGCACGATATTGGGCGAGCACTTCGGTCCGGTCAGCGCCGAGGTGCCGGCGCCCGAGCCCACGAAAACCCTGTTCTTCTGGGTGCATAGATCGGCGACGGCCAGGGCTACGGCGGAGTTCGGCACGTCCAGGATCATGTCCACGCCCTCCAGGTCCAGCCAGCGGCGGGCGATCGCGGCGCCAATGTCGGGCTTGTTCTGGTGATCGGCAAACAGGATCTCGACCGGCACGCCGTTCACCTGTCCGCCGAAATCGGCGGCGGCGAACTCGGCCGCAATGACCGATCCGCGGCCCTGGTAATCGGCATAAATACCCGACATGTCGTTCAGCACGCCGACCCGGACGGGCGGGCCGGCGGTCTGGGCCAGCCCGGTGCGCGGCGCCATACCGGCCACCATGGCGCCAACAGCCCCTGCAAGAAGCGTTCTGCGTTGCAGCATTTCTGACGTTCCTCCGCGCTGTCGCGGCATCTTCGGCCGCGTTTTTCATCGTCGCCCGCCGGGATTTGTGCTGGCCGACCGATCGTTGGTCAACCGTTTTCAGGACGCCGCGCGATCAGGCGTGTCCGGCCCTCAAGAACCTGTGCTGTTTCAGCTCCGCAGCGAGGGTGTAACCTGTTACCCAATCAGCCAGGCCCATGATCCGGCTAAGCCGTTTCGCACGCCGGGAGCCCAGGCAGGAGAGCGAGCATGTGGCATGCGATGCGGATCATGACGGCTGGCCTGGGGATTCTGGCCATCGCCTGCCCGGCCGCCGCCCAGGAAAGCGGCGATCCCGCCACCGGCGCGGACCTGGCGCGGACCTGGTGCAGCGGATGCCACGTGGTGGACCCACGCGAGTCCCGCGGCAGTGATGCCGTTCCCGCCTTTGCCGCCATCGCCAACATGCCCTCGGCCACAGCGATGTCGCTGCATGCGTTCCTGGAAATGCCGCATGGGCGGATGCCCGACCTGAAGCTGTCGGGCCAGCAGATCGACGACGTGGTGGCCTATATCATGACCCTCCGGCGGCCCTGAGCCGGCCTGCTGCCGCTTTCAGGGCGGGCCTGATGGCGAGGCGCCCTCGTGGCGCTCATGCCAGCCCCGCCGATTGCCCGTGGCGCGAAAACGGCGAGGCCGCCCTATCAGGCGGCCGCCGCCGCGACGTGCAAGGACCCGCCTCCGCATGACCGAGCTGCTCGACGCAATCCTGGCCGCGCGCATGACGCTCAGTCCGGCCGCCGTTGCCGGGGCGCTCGGCGTGGCGGCCAACTGCGTTTGGCCGCTGCTGGAGTCACGGCGGCAAATCCTGGCGGTGCAGGTGCTTTCCGCCGCGATGTTCGGGCTGCATTACCTGTTTCTCGGCGCCCCTACGGCGGCGGCGATGTGCGCGAGCGGGGGCGTGCAGGCGCTGGCAGCCGCCACACTGCGCCGCAATTGGGCGCGCGGCGCCGCGTTCGGCGCCACCATCGCGGCGGGCGTGGCCATCGCCGCGGCGACCTGGTCGGGAGTGGCCTCGGCACTGGCACTGTCCGGCCAGTCGATGTCGGCGTTCGGCCGGCTGCAAAGCCGCGAACAGGCGATCCGGCTGGCCTTCCTGGGGTCCGAGGTGTTCTGGACCGCCCATAACACGCTGGTGGGCTCGGCCTGGGGCCTGACATCGGATGCGATGTCGGTGACCATGCTGCTTGTCGGACTATGGCGTGGGGGGTGGGGGAAGCAAGCAAGGCCAGGGGCTCTGCCCCTGGACCCTGCCAAGGGCCGAGAGGCCCTTGGAACCCAATTCTCTTCGGCAGCCGCCTTGCGTCAGTCCCCTACTGCCCGCAACTGCGGCTTCCGCGCCGCGATCAGCCGTTCGTAAAGTCTCACGTAATCCTCGGCCATCCGGCGCGAAGTAAACCGCTTCTCGAACTGCGCGCGCACCCGGCCGCGGTCGATTTCGCCCAGCCGGCCGCAGGCGGCCACCGCCTGGTCGACGTTGTCGACCACGAAGCCGGTCACCCCGTCGTCCATCACTTCCGGCACGCTGCCGCGCCGCATGGCAATGACGGGGCAGCCGCAGGCCATCGCCTCGATCATCACCAGGCCGAACGGCTCCGGCCAGTCGATCGGGAAGAGCAGAGCCTTAGCGCCGGATAGGAATGCCGGCTTCTGGGCGTCGTTGATCTCGCCGATGAACTCGACATTGGCATCGGCCAGCAAGGGCTCGACGTGGTGCTTGAAGTATTCGGCATCCGCCTTGTCCACCTTGGCGGCGACCTTGAGCTTCACGCCGCAACGGCCGGCGATCTGAATAGCCCGCTCGATCCCCTTCTCGGGCGAGATGCGGCCGAGGAAGGCGAAGTAGTCGCGGTTGCTGGCGGGCTGCGGCGTCAGCAGGTTTTCCGGCATGCCGTGATAGACCGTGGCCGCCCAGCCGACATCCGGTAGCGGCGTGCGCTGGTTGTCCGAAATCGACACCAGCGGCACCGTCGGGAACATGCGGTAGACGGCGGCGAACTCGGGCAGGTCGAGGCGGCCGTGCAGGGTGGTGAGGAACGGCACCTCCTGGCGGAGGAACACCGAGTTCGGCCAGTAATCGATGTGGAAGTGCAGCACATCGAACTGCTCGGCGCGCTGGCGCACGTATTCGATCAGCAGCGCATAGGTGGCGACCCAGTCGCGGATGTCGGGGTCAAGGCGCAGGGCGCGCGGCCACGGGGCGTCGAGCCGGGCCGAGGTGACGCTGTCACCGGAGGCGAACAGGGTGACGTCATGGCCCTGGGCGACCAGAGCCTCGGTGAGCGAGAACACCACGCGTTCGGTGCCGCCATACAGCTTGGGCGGCACGGCCTCGAACAGGGGGGCGATCTGGGCGATACGCATGGAAGATGTGACCCTTTCGGTCGGGATCTTGGGGTTCGGGAGCGCCACCGGCCTGGCCGGAGCGCGTTGCGTGTCGGTTAGGGAGACAAGATGGCGAAAACGCGGCCGGCAACCAGTCAGCCGCGGATCAAGCTTGCGTAGAGTGCCAAGTAATCCTCCGCCATCCGGCCGGAGGTCCAGCGCTGTTCGAAACGGCGACGCACGGCGGCACGATCCAGCGTATCCAGACGGTCGCAGGCCGCCACCGCCTCGTCCACGCTGTTCACCACGAAGCCGGTGATGCCGTGTTCCACGACTTCGGGCACGCTGCCGCGGCGGAAGGCGATAACGGGGCAGCCGCAGGCCATCGCCTCGATCATCACCAGGCCGAAAGGTTCCGGCCACTCGATCGGGAACAGCAGGGCGCGGGCGCCGGAGAGGAAGTCCGGCTTGCCGGCATCGTCGATTTCGCCGAGGAACTCGACATTCCCGTCCGCCAGCAGCGGGGCGACGACGTCACGGTAATACTGCGCGTCTTCTTCGCCGATCTTGGCGGCGATTTTCAACTTCATGCCGGTGGCGGCGGCGATGCGGATGGCGCTGTCGATGCCCTTCTCCGGCGAGATGCGCCCGAGGAAGGCGAAGTAATCGCGCCGGCCGGCGGGCTGCGGGGTGAGCAAGGCCGGCGGCATGCCGTGCAGCACGGTGGCCGCCCAGTTCAACCGCGGCATCGGCTGGCGCTGGGCGTTTGAAATCGAGACCAGCGGCACCTGCGGGTAGAGGTCGTAGATGTCAGGCACCCAGTCCTGGTCCATCCGTCCGTGCAGGGTGGTGACAAAGGGGACAGGCTGGCGGGTGAACAGCGGGAAGGGGTGGAAATCGATGTGGAAGTGCAGCACGTCGAATTCCTGCGCCCGCTGGCGCACCAGTTCCAGCATGCGGGCGTAGGGGGCATTGTTGCGCTCGAAATTCGGCTCGAAGCGGGCGGCCTGCGGGCGCACCGGCACCAGGGTGGCGGAGGTGGAGGAATCGCCAGTGGCGAACAGGGTGACGTCGTGGCCGCGCGCGACCAGATCCTCGGTGAGCCAGTGGACGACGCGCTCGGTGCCGCCATAGCGCTTCGGCGGCACGGATTCGAACAGCGGCGCGATCTGGGCGATGCGCATGCGGGAGCGCCCTTTGCGGGATCGGGGACGAGACAGGGAACAGCGGCGAACCATCCGATCGTCGCCATTCTTTCGGTTCCGTGAATAGGCGCCGCGAATATGGCGAAATGCCGACGCGGCCAGGGCAGAGCGAGGCAAAATAAGCAAGTCTTCGTCAAAATCGTGCCGCATTGCCGGGTCATGATCGCTTCCACTGGCGGGCCGACCGGACCCGCACGGGCCTGCCGCGCCGATTGCGCACGGCTTGCTGCACTGAACCGATTTCCAGCCTCGCGGCCCCGGCCACCGCACCGCTGGACGAGATCACCCAAGTGACCAGCACGCTCGCCCCCGCCGAAATCACCCGCTACCGCAACAGGCCGCTGTCTTTCCTGATCCACTACGTCAAGCGGCACCGGGCCGGCCATATCGTGGTCCTGGTCTCGGTGTTCCTGGCGGTGGTCTGCTCGGTCTGCACCCAGTACGGGCTGAAGGGATTGATCGACGTGATCTCCCGCGGTCCGGGCGCGCACGGCGTGTGGCAAGCCTTCGGCGTGCTGTGCGCGCTGATCGCGGCCGACAACATGTTGTGGCGGGTGGGCGGCTGGGTAGCGGCGCATAGTTTCGTGCGGGTCACCGGCGATGTGCGCAGCGACCTGTTCGTGCATCTGGCCGGGCATTCGCCAAGCTATTTCGCCGAGCGGCTGCCGGGCACGCTGGCCAGCCGGGTCACCGCCACCTCCAACTCGATCTTCCAGACCGAGAACACCTCGGCCTGGAACGTGTTGCCGCCGTGTCTGGCGGTGGGTGTGGCGATCGTGCTGCTGAGCACGGTGAGCCCGCTCATGGCCGGGTGCCTGATGGGCGTGAGCCTGGCGATGGCGGGGCTGATCTTCGTGCTCGCCCGCAACGGCACGCCGATCCATCGCGAGTTCGCGACCCGTGCGGCCAGTGTCGATGGCGAACTGGTGGACATCATTTCCAACATGCCGGTGGTGCGCGCGTTCGGCGCCACCTTCCGCGAGCAGCGGCGCATCGATGGGCGCATCGACGCGGAAATGACGGCGCGGCGGCGCAGCCTGCTGTACCTGGAGAAGCTGCGGGTGCTGCATGCGGTGCTGACGGCCTTCATCACCGCCGGGCTGCTCGCCTGGGGCATCATCATGTGGCAGCACGGGCTGGCGACGCCGGGCGACATGGTGCTGATCTGCTCGCTTGGATTTACCATTCTCCACGGCACCCGCGACCTGGCGGTGGCGCTGGTGGACCTGACGCAGCATGTGGCGCGGCTGGACGAGGCGCTGGGCAGTTTGCTGGTCGAGCATGACCTGCCGGACGTGCAGGGCGCTGCGGCGCTGCGGCCGGGTCCAGGCCGGGTGGCGTTCGACGGCGTGCGCTTCGGCTATCCGGGCCGGCCGGCGATTTTGCAGGGGCTCGATCTGGTGATCGAGCCGGGGCAGCGGGTCGGGCTGGTGGGCGCGTCGGGCGCGGGCAAGTCGACGGTGCTGGCGCTGTTGCAACGCTTCTACGACATCCAGGGCGGGCAGGTGCTGGTGGACGGTCAGGACATCGCCAGCATCACCCAGGACAGTCTGCGCCGCATGATCGCGGTGGTGCCGCAGGACATTTCGCTGTTCCATCGTTCGGTGATGGAGAACATCCGCTATGCAAGGCCGGACGCCAGCGAGGCCGATGTTCTCGCGGCCGCCACGGTGGCGCGGTGCCGCGACTTTATCGAGGCGTTGCCGGAAGGGTTCGAGACCATGGTGGGCGACCGCGGCGTGAAGCTGTCGGGCGGCCAGCGGCAGCGGCTGGCGATTGCCCGTGCGCTGCTGAAGAACGCGCCGATCCTGTTGCTGGACGAGGCCACCAGTGCGCTGGACACCGAGAGCGAGCAGGCGATCCAGACGGCGCTGGACAATCTGATGGAGGGCCGCACCGTCATTGCGATTGCTCACCGGCTGTCCACGCTGCGGAATTTCGACCGGATCGTGGTGATGGACGCCGGGCGGGTGGTGGATGACGGGTCGCCGGACGAGCTGGCCAACCGGGCGGGTCCGTACCGCGATCTGCTGCGCAACCAGCAGACGCATATGGTGGCAGAACTGCAGAAAGTCGCGTAGCGACCACGCTCCAAGGGCCGGCCGGCCCTTGGGGCGTGATTTTTTCTTAAGTAATGGGGTCAAGGGGCCTCCCGGCCCCTTGCGGGTCCAGGGCAGAGCCCTGGCCTTGCTTTTCTTGTTTTCGCCGACGCCCCGCCCGGAAATGACGATGGTCCGTTTTCTGGTGTTGCTGGTTCTTTTCCTGACCGGCCCGGCGAGCGCGGCGGAGCTGAAGCTCGCCACCTGGAACCTGGAATGGTTGACGTTGCGGCCGGCGGGCGATCCCGCGTTGCCCGCCGATGTGCAGCCGAAGCGGCCGGAGGATCTGGCTCGTCTGCGTGCCTACGCCGCGGTGCTGGATGCCGATGTGGTGGCGCTGCAGGAAGTGGACGGGCCGGAGGCGGCCGAAACGGTTTTCCCCCCGGAGCGGTATGTGGTGCACATGACCGCCGATCCTGTGGTGCAGCGGGTCGGCTTCGCGGTGCGTCGGGGCCTTGCGTTCACCGTCAATTCCGATCTTGTGGCGCTGGAGCTTCCCGGTTCGCGGCTGCGGTCGGGGGCAGACATCACGCTGGCGTGGCGCGGCGGGCGGTTGCGGCTGTTGGCGGTGCACCTGAAACAGGGCTGCCGGGAGGAGAGGCTGTCGGACACGCAGCGGGCGTCCTGTCCGGTGCTGCGGACGCAACTGGCGGCGTTGCAAGGCTGGGTGGCGCAGCGCCGCGCCGAGGGCGTTCCCTTCGCCTTGCTCGGCGATTTCAACCGCTGGATGGACGGTGGCGACGGGTTTTATGCGGGGTTGCAGCAGGACGGCGGACTGGCGCGGGCGACTGAGGGGCGGTCGAGCCCGTGCTGGGGCGGCGGCGGCTTCGTCGATCACATCATTGCCGGCGGAGCGGCACGGGGCTGGATGCGGGTGGAGACGCTGCGGGTGCTGGTGTATCGCGAAACCGGCGAGGCGTGGCGGCGGCGGCTTTCCGACCATTGCCCGGTTTCGGTGCGGTTCGCGCTGCCGGACTGACGCAGTTGCCAAGCCGGCGGCCCTGTGCCCGGATAGCGCGATCGGGCGAAGCGGAGGAGACCCCACGATGAATCAGACACTTCTGGTCACCGGCGCATCGGCCGGTTTCGGCGATGCCATCGCCCGGCGGGCGGTGCGCGACGGCTATCGCGTGATCGCCGCGGCGCGGCGCCTGGACCGGCTGGAAGCCTTGGCGGCGGAGCTCGGCCCGGCGCTGCTGCCGCTGCAACTTGACGTGACCGACGCGGAGGCCGCCGCCGCCCTGCCGGACAGCCTGCCCGAAGACTGGCGGGAGGTGGACGTCCTGGTGAACAACGCCGGGCTGGCGCTCGGGCTGGACCCGGCCTGGAAGGCCTCGCTGACGGACTGGGAGACCATGGTCGCTACCAACGTGCTGGGGGTGATCCGGCTGACCCGCGCGCTGCTGCCCGGCATGGTGGAGCGCAACCGCGGGCACGTGGTGAACCTGGGCAGCATCGCCGGCGACTACCCGTATCCGGGCGGGCATGTTTACGGCGGCTCGAAAGCCTTCGTGAAGCAGTTCAGCCTCAATCTGAAGGCCGATCTGGTGGGCACCGGGGTGCGGGTGACCAACATCGAACCCGGTCTGTGCGGCGGCACCGAGTTCAGCGCGGTGCGGTTCGGCGGCGACACCGCGCGCGCCGCCGCGGTCTATGCCGGCACGCAGCCGCTGACGGCGGAGGACGTGGCCGAGGCGGTGGCCTGGGTGGTGTCGCTGCCGCCGCATGTCAACATCAACCGCGTCGAGATGATGCCGACATGTCAGGCGCCCGGTCCGCTGGCGGTGAAGCGAAGCACGTGACCCGATCCGTGCACCGCAAGCAGGTCCGGCAGGCGCTCGAGCGGTACCGCATCACCTCGGGCCACGGGTTCCGGCTGAAAGACCACGACCCGGACGACATCGCCGAGGGAATCGTCGACAAGCAGCACGCCGAGGCGCTGCTGGCCGATGGCGTGACCCGGCTGGCGGAGCTGCAGGAGCTGCTTTACCCGAACGGGCGCTGGGGGCTGCTGTGCATCTTCCAGGCGATGGACGCGGCCGGCAAGGACGGCACCATCAAGCACGTGATGTCGGGGGTGAACCCGCAAGGCGTGCAAGTGACCAGCTTCAAGCAACCTGGGCCCGAGGAACTGGCGCACGACTTCCTGTGGCGGGTTTCGCGCAAGCTGCCCGAGCGCGGCAATATCGGCATTTTCAACCGCAGCCATTACGAGGAAGTTCTGGTGGTGCGGGTTCACGAAGAAGTGCTCGCCGCCCAGCGCCTGCCGCCCGAGCTGACCGGCAAGAAAATCTGGGAGCACCGGCTGAAGGATATCGCCGGTTTCGAGCGCTACCTGGCGCGCCAGGGCATGGTGATCCAGAAGTTCTTCCTGAACATCTCACGCGAGGAACAGAGGCGGCGGTTCATGACGCGGCTGGACGACCCGTTGAAGAACTGGAAGTTCAGCGCCTCCGACATCGCCGAGCGGGCGCATTGGGACGCTTATATGGACGCCTATGAGGCGGCGATCGCCGCCACCGCCGCGCCGCACGCCCCCTGGTACGTGGTGCCGGCGAACAACAAATGGTTCACCCGCCTGGTGGTGGTGGGGGCGATGGTCGATGCGCTGGAGGCGCTCGATCTCAAGCCGATGGAGATGCAGGCGCCCGACCGCATCCGGCTGGAGGAAGCGCGGCGGCGGATGGCGGAGGACGCGCCGTAAGCCGCGGGGGCGATGCCCCGCGGAACGGCGCCGTCCGGGCGCGGGTTGTCAGTGCCAGCAGCCCCAGCACCGATGCGGGTGACCGGGCGCTTCGACGATACAGGCGGTTGTGGTCATGGCGACCCCAAGCAGAAGCAACAACGCGATCACACGGGACATCCGGCACTCCTTTGAAATCGGTCGTTCGATACAGCCGCGGCGGCGGACAGAGCTTTATTGCCAGGCGAATTTGACCGGTTTCCGTGCCAAACATGGCCGCACCGTGGCCGCCACGCCAACGCATCCGGCCGCGCCGAAACATGCCGCTCGACATCCTGTCAGAGACTCATGATATGGGTGGCGGCACCGTGATTCCCATCGCGTTCCACCACCTCGTGACTTCGCAGACCCTCAACGCCGAGGAGGGCAGCCGCACCGTCAATGCCCCGGTTCAGGACGTGCGCCGACCGGATTCAGCGCCTTCGCAAACTCATCGGCAGGTGATCGATGTATCCTGACATCCTTGTGCATTTCGACGGCTCGGCGCGTGCGACGGCACGGCTTGATCTGGCTATTCGTCTGGCGATACGGCGCGGTGGCCGGGTGACCGGCGTATTTGCCCGCATCGATCCCGACCAGCGCGGCATCATCGCCCGGCGCGCGAGCACCCGGCTGGTCGAAGCCGCGGCGCGCGCCGAGGCGGTGTTCCGGCAGGCCTGCACCGGGCAGGCGCTGGACTGCGACTGGCTCACCGTGCCGTTCGGCGACCCGGACTTCATCATCCTCGAAATGGCGATTTGCAGCCGCTACAGCGACCTGACAGTGCTCGGGCAGTTCGATCCCGAGCACGACCGCGACGTCCTGCCGCCGGAGTTGAGCGAGGAGATCGTCCGCCAGTCCGGCGGTCCGGTGCTGCTGGTGCCGTTCGCCGGCAGCTTCGCCAGCATCGGCCGCAACGTGCTGGTGGCCTGGAACGGCAGCCGCGAGGCGGCGCGTGCGGTGCGGGACGCCATGCCGTTCCTGGCGGCGGCGACGGAGGTGCGGGTGCTTGGCCTGCACCTGCGGCCGGAGGAGTCGCAGGAAAATCTGCCGCGGGTCAACATCGCCGAACGGCTGCGGCGCAACGGCATCGACGCCGCCTATGACGTGATCGCCCCCAATGAGGTTGGCACCATGGACATGATCCTGTCGCATGCGGCCGACTCCGGGGCCGACCTGCTGGTGATGGGGGGGTTCGGCAGCGAGGGCGTGCCGGGCTTCGGCCGTGCCGCGGGAACGCGGTTCATCCTCGGGCACATGACCATCCCCGTGCTGATGAGCCACTGAGCGGCGGGTGCGAGGCAGCGAAGGAAAACAAGAAAAGGGTCGCACAGGGAGAAAAGGCGAGACCACAGTGAATCCTTTATTGCCCAACAGGGCGCCGGATTCTTTTTTGTCATCTCGCCTTCTTCTTGCTTTGCCTCCCTGTGCAACGATTTGCGTTGCGCCTATCCGCTCAGGCGCGGCGGCATCGCGCGCGCAGCCGCACCCCCAGCGCGATCATCGCCACGCCAAACATCAGCGCATAGGCCCCGAACCAGATCGTCAGCACCCAGACGCCGGCGATCGGATAGGTCCACAGCAGCACGCCCCAGATGATCGAGACCAACCCGGCCAGCCCCATCATCCAGTTGCCGTGCCCGGTATCCAGCTGAAACGCCGCCGCCAGCATCAGCCCGCCGGTGACCACCGCCCACACTGCCAGCAGGGTGATGAACACCACGATCGCCAGCCCCGGGAACGCCCACGCCGCGGCGCCGGCGGCGATGCCGATCACCCCCTCCAGCAGCAGGTACCCCCACCGCTCGTGCTTGGCCAGGGCGAGCACGGCGGCAATGATGGCGAACACGCCGTCGACCAGGGCATAGGCGCCGAACACCAGCACCAGCGTCGCGGCCACCAGCCCGGGCGCCACCAAAGCCGCCAGGCCGAACAGCACCGCGATCACCCCGCGGATGACCAGCGCCCACCAGTTGCGCGCCAGGCCGGCACGACGGCCGAGCCAGGGATCGCCGGCGACATTGTCGCTCATCGGGAAACGTCCTTTGTAGTGTGCAGTCACATGAATATAGCGCCGCCGGGCGGTGACACGCTACCGCCCGCGCAGGATCAGGATCACGCCTGCGACAACCAGAACGAGCCCCATCACATCGGCGCGACGCAGCGTCTCCTTCAGATAGAACCGCGCGAACAGCAGCGTGAACACCATCTCGACCTGTCCGATCGAGCGCACCAGCGCCACCGGCGCCAGCGCAAACCCGGTGAACCAGCAGGCCGAGCCGCAGGCCGATAACGTGCCTACCCAGGCCGAGCTGCGCCAGGTGCGAAACGCCGCGCGCAACTGGTCGCGCTCGCGCAGCGCCAGGTAGCTGCCCTGCAGCAGCGTCTGCAGCACGTTGGTGACCAGCAGGGCAAACACTGCCTGGCGCACGATCGCCTCCAAGCCGTCACCTGTGCCGAGCGCGCGGTTGGCCTCCTTGATGCAAATGGCGGTCATCGCGAAGACGGAGCCGGCGCCCAGCCCGCATAGCGCCGCCGGCTGCAGCGTGGCGCGCAGGAAATCGCGCGCGCGCAGGCCGCGCCCCCCCAGCGACAGCACCAGCACACCGACCACGCCCACCCCGATCCCCAGGACGGCCAGTGGAGTCAGGGCCTCGTGCAACAGGAAAAACGCCAGCACCGCCCCCTGCAGCGCCTCGGTTTTCGCATAGGCGGTGCCGACGGCGAAACTGCGATAGCCGAAGGCCATGATCAGCAGGTTGGTGCCGAGGATCTGCAACACCCCGCCGACCGCGCACAGCAGCAGGAAGCGCGGGCTCGGCACCGGCAACGCCGCCCCGGCGGCGAGGTGGAACCCGGCCACCAGCAGCACGCCGGTGGGCAGCGCATACAGATAACGGACGAACCCGGCCGCGTTCACCGACAGTTTATCGCGCAGCTTCTGCTGCAGCGCCGTCCGCCAGGTCTGCAACAGCGCCGCCGCGATGGTCACGGGAATCCAGAGTTCCATCGGCGGAGTTTGGCCGCGCCCTGCCTGGGCGGAAACCCCCGATTGCGTCCGGGGCAGGCCCGCCTTCGCCCGCCAGAGGGCCAATATTCATGGAGTTTTTCATGGACAAGACACGGCCGGACCGCCATGAGCGGACCTCCGACCGCCCGCCCGGGCGCCGTCCGGACCCGATCCCCGCAAGCGCCTGCCATGAGGAGCCATCTGCCATGAGCGACCTGGTGTTCATCACCTTCCCCTCCGAGGAGAAGGCGGAGGAAGTCCGTTCCAAGATCCTCTCGCTGCAGCAAGAATATCTGATCGAAATCGGCGACGCGGTGATCGCCACCAAGGACGACAAGGGGCGGGTGAAACTGAACCAGCTGCTGAACACCACCGCCGCCGGCGCCGCCAGCGGGGCGTTCTGGGGCCTTTTGATCGGGTTTCTGTTCCTGATGCCGATCGCCGGCGCCGCCGTCGGCGCCGCCTCCGGCGCGGTGGGCGGGGCACTGACCGATGTCGGCATCAATGACGACAAGATGAAAGAAGCGGCCCAGGCACTGCAACCCGGCCAGGCCGGGCTGTTCCTGCTGATCCGCAAAATGACGACCGATAAGGTGCTGGCGGCGCTGCAAGGGGTGGGCGGCACCGTGGTCAGCTCCTCGTTTGATCATGCGAAGGAAGATGAGCTGCGGGCGGCACTGGCGGCGCATGTGTCGGCATAAGTGTCGGCATAAGTATCGGCATAAGTAAAGGAAGGGAGGCCAGGGCTCTGCCCTGGACCCGCCAGGGGCCGGGAGGCCCCTGGACCCCGCACATTATCCTAGCGCTCGGCGGACGCTGATGGTTGCGGCCGCCAGCAAAAGCACCGCAATCGCGGCCATGGGCCAGATCGCCTGCGCGGCAACCATAGCGGGCATGTCCTGCAAAAACACGCCGCGCGCCACCACCAGCATCCAACGCACCGGGTCCAGCCGGCTCAGCCACTCCACCGCCACCGGCATGTTCTCCACCGGGGCGGCGAAACCGGACAACACGATCGCCGGCGAGGCGTAGACAAATACGCCCAGAATCGCCTGCTGCTGGGTGCGCGCGAAGGACGAGATCGCCAGCCCCATCCCCACCCCGGCCAGCATGTAAACCAGCAGCGCCGCCTCCAGCAGCAGCACATTGCCGGCGAACGGCAGCCGGAACCACAGCAGCGCCGCCGCAATCACCACATGCGCTTCCAGCATGCCCACAATCGCCGCCGGCACCGCCTTGCCGATCATGATCTCCAGCGGCCGCAGCGGGGTGACCAGCAACTGCTCGAAGGTGCCAAGTTCCCGCTCGCGCGCCAGCGACAGAGCGGACACCAGCATCGAAATCAACAAAGACAGCACCGCCACCAGCCCTGGCAGGATGAACCATTGCGGGTCCAGCGTCGGGTTGAACCAGTCGCGCACCTCCAGCGCCAGCGGCGCCACATGCACCGACTGCTGCTCCAGCGCGAAGCCCTGCACGATCGTCGCCGCATAGCCATTCAGCAGCAGCGCCGTGTTCGACCGCCGCGCATCAAGCAGCAATTGGACGCTCGCCGCCCGCCCGCCCAGCACATTCGCGGAGAAATTCTGCGGCACATGCAGCACCGCCGCCACGTCCTTGGCGTCCAGCAACGCCGCCGCCGCTTCGGGATGGTCCGGCACCGCCGCCACCCGGAACGCCGACGAGGCGGCGAACCGCCGCACCAGTTCGGCCGAGGCGGCGCCGTTGTCCTCGTTCCACACGGCGAGCGGCACGTTCTTCACCTCGAAGGTCGCCGCGTAGGAGAAGATGAACACCTGCACCAGCGGCGGCACCAGCAGCACCGCGCGTGTCTTCGGGTCCTTCCACAGGGAGGCGAGTTCCTTCAGCACCAGCGCCATCACCCGCCGCCACATATCCCGCGTCCTTTGCCGTTTCTACGCCGTCGGCGTCCCGCCAGGGGGCAACCGGTGAACCGAGCGAGGCAGGTTGGCGCCGGCTTGTTGCATTCCGGCCGCCGCTCGAACACCATACCCTCCGCTGACATCCGGTGGCATCCGAAGGCGGGGAAAATGAGCAAGTTCATTCTGGGCGTGTGGGTTGCGATGTGGCTGACGATCGGCTGTGGCGCCGGTGCCTATGCGGCATCCGCGCAAGTGACTCCGCCGCTGCCGCGCGCGGAGCAGACCGTGCCGCAAGGTGATGACACCGCGGCCCTCGCCTGGCCCGACGTGAGCAAGGTCGATCCGCGTCTGGCATTCCTGGGCGGGGGCGTGTTGCTCGGTCTGGTTCTCGCGTCGCCGGGACTGGAACTCAGCGAAGTTCTCGGCATCGCCCTTGGGGTGATCGGCTCGCAGTATCTCTACTACAGCGTGGCGCCTCGCTTGCCGGGAACGCTTCGTCCCAATCCCTGAGGCAGATAAGCGACGCGCCACCCGCCCTGCGCGTGCTGCCGCAGACATCCGGTGCGAAGCACGTTCGCATTGGAGGCCCGAGCCCATTCTTGCAAAGCTCACCAGAGTGGCCCGTCGCCGTGCCGTTCCCTGTGCACAACGAATAAACAACGGAACAGTGCCATGAAGTGCATTGCCGGTCTTGCCGTCGCTCTGCTCACGGGGGTCCTTCCACTGCAATTTGCTTCGGCGCAGGGCAACCTCGATCTCGGGCCGCGGCAGCCGGGCCAGTTCGATTTCTATGTCCTGTCCCTCACCTGGGTTCCCGGCTTTTGCGCGACCCATCGTGACCCCGATGAGTGTCGGGAGGGTTGGGGTTTCAGACTGCACGGGCTGTGGCCGGAATTGGTGGACGGCTACCCGAGCAACTGCGCGTCCTATGCCCTGCCGGACGATGTGCGGGCCTCCTATGTCGGGCTGTTTCCGAGTCCCGCCATGATCGACCACGAATGGTCCAAGCACGGCACCTGCACGGGGCTGGACCCGTCCGGCTTTCTTGCAACAACGCAAACCCTGCTCGGCTCCATCAATATTCCGCCCGAATATCAGCTCGGCTTTTCGCCATCCATTTCTTGATCCCACCGGTTCGGCGTAGCGTCGGGTGGCGGAGGTTTTGAGTTGTCAGGCGGCGTAGCACACGGTGTCGACGAGACTGTGCAGGAGAGTCGTGGGAATTTCGATGACGTCCTTGCCCGGCCGGGACATTGAAAAATGCGGTGGGCACCAAAGTGCCCGGCGGACCGCGGCGATGGCATCGCTGAAGGTGGGCTCCTGCTTGGCGTACCAGGCAGCCCCGCGCGGGCGCAGGGCGGTGGTCGGTGCCCGCATCAATTGGTCGGCCCATAGCGTCACCAGCGAGAACAACCCAAGCAGTGCGGGGGTGGTGCGCAGGATGGCCAGGTCCGACCATTGCCGCTGGGTCTCGACGCCGAGATGGCGACGGACTTCCTGAAACGTCGTCTCCACCCGCCAGCGCGAGACGAAGCAGTTGAGGATGTCCGCCGGCGTGTCGTCGAGGTTGGTGCTGAGGAAGGCCTGCGGCTCGCGCTGGCCGGACGGGTCGCGCACCAGCACCCAGCGGATGGGCGCCGGCGGCAGGCCGGCATGGTACCAGACCGCGGTGCCGGAGACGATCTCGACCAGCCTTGTCTCGCCGCCATACCAGTCGGTCACCTGTAGCTTCGTCCAGGCGGTTGCTGGGTTTTCCAGGATGGCGCTGAGCTTCGGCAGACGCTTGCCTTTCAGCGGCGCACGACCGCGCTGGCCGGGCCGGCGAGGCGGGGCCGGCGCGAACAGGTTTGCATCAAGCCGCAGGCGAGTGATCAGACGGACGTGACGGCGGACCGCGGCGATCAGTTCGAGGGTGGCGAAGCTGCTATCGCCGACGATGGTGATGCGGCGGCCTGGCAGCCAGCGCCGCGTTTGCAGAATTGCCTGGATTGCCCAGCGGGTCAGCGGCTTGTGGCGCCGGCCCCGTTTCTCGTTGCTGCGTTGGGACGGCGCCAGGATGGTCAGGAACGGCAGCGCCCAGCGCCGCTTCGCCCACGGCACCGGCAGCACCACCATAAGCGACAGCCAGCGCAGGCCGCTGGTCTTGACGAAGAAGCCGCGCGAGGAGCGCACCGGATCGCGGTAGATGCCGCGGGCCGCGATGTTCGGCCCCCAGCGCCGCTCGATGGTGTCGTCGATGCCGATCACCACCTCGCCAGTCGGCAGCAAGGCGTCGAGCAGATGAACGAGCAGTCTGCGTGCCATGGCGTGCGAATTCCAGCGCGCCTCGCTCAGGACTTCGTGGAAGCGGCCGAAGCCCGGTTGGTCGGCCAGCCCCATCACCCGCAAGGCGGCGCTGACCGTCCGCTGGCCTGGTGCCAGCACCGCGCCGGCCACCAGGACCAGCACGCGCTGCCAGACCGGCGCGGTGAAACAGTCGCGGAATGGCACCAGCCAGGTCACCAGCAGCGACGGCACGGTGATGCCGCCGGAGGAAATGGGGGCGGCAGGGATGCGATCGGGTGTCATCGAATCCGTAGAATCGAACGACGCCCGTGTCGCAAGCCGCGCCGTTGCTTCGCTCATTCGTGGCGATGCGCCGTCCCCAGGCCACCTATAATATAGTGTGCATGACCGACGGCATCGTCCAGCGCATCGAGCGCTTTACCTTCAGCCGCGGCGCTGTGCTGGTCGAGCGCCGCAACCGCGGCTACTCGCTCTACCACGCCGCCTCCGGGGCGCCGGTCGCACGCCTGCGCCCGAACGCCGACAACGATCGCGTCGAGGTGCTCTACTGGTCACTCAAGAAGGAATGCTGGTCACCCACCGGCCCGTTCGGCCGCACCGTCCTGCCGCTCGAAGACGCCCTCCGCTTCATCGCCACCGAGGATATCTTCTGGGCGCTGGTCTGATGCGCACGTGGAATCACCGGCGGAAAGTCAAGATCAGCACAGCGCGAACATCCGGCCCGCCGATGCGGCAGCGGTCAAGGCGGCCTTCCTTGCCGCCAATTCCGGTCTTCAGCCGGGGAAGTCTCGTGCTGTCTTGCACGCGCGACGGGGTCGGCGAAATCCACATCTGTCTTGGCAAGGATGGCAGCCCCCGCGTGTGCGAGGAGTGGGAGCGGACGGAGGACAACTGTCACTGAGGTTAGGGAACGGCGGGGCGTTGCCGGGATGGCGGCGCGGCAGTGCGAAAACCATCCCGGCTAGCGGACCACCCTATCGGTGCGGCTGTCGAGAACAGTGGGACGCGAGTATATTGTCGAATGCGCTGGCGATTGTAGGGTGCAATGCCACTTGGCATTGCACCATCGCTCACGACCGGAGAAAGCATTGCAATGCCGTGCGGCATTGCAACCTACAGCCCGCTAGGCAACCTGCCTCTGGATTACTGCCCTTGTTACCATCTCAAAAAGTTCCTGCGCATTGTTCGTGCAGCCTTGTCCGCCATGCTGATGGGTCTCTCGTTTGTGCTCGGGCGCGTTTGATGACGCATAAAAAAACAAAGGCGTGTTGTCACCTTCTTTGCGCAGTCGGTCGAGTAACACATAGCCCTCGCGCGGCCCTTCGCGACGGCCCATGTCAGAGATAATCGCTGCAAACTTATTGTTTAATAATATAGCAAACGCTTCGTCAGTTGATAAGGCTATTTCAAAAGATAACCCCATAGTTTCGAATGCTCTTCGTTCAAAATCATTGTTCTCTGGTCGATCGTCGACCCATAGTATTCTATTTCTCCATCTTTCGTTAGTTGCAATTGCTGCCGGGCCTGCCGCTCGAACCGCCTCAACAATTCTGCGTAACTGCTCTTCTGACGTGGGGCTTTCGGCTTGCTTTGCTGTGGCTGCGGTGAGGGATGCAACGACGGACATTTGCATTTTCACATAGTTATCTTCGTTCTTGAAATCACTCGGTGCGAACAACTTGCCACTGTGCCTGCTAACTAACCATGCAAAGACGCTCAAAACGAGAATGGGGAAAAATATCAAAAAATAAACCAGAGGAATCCTCTCTCCAGGCGTAAATGATCCAGCAAATGCTGTGACTAATGAGGCGAAACCGTACACCAAAACGATAAATAGTGCGATGATACCGAGCGGATTTCGTGCCAACGTTGCTGCGGCCTCATTAAAGTTCTTTGCTCGATCGTTCATCTTGCGTCCACGCTCCGCAGGTTGCCAACCGCACGCCCATTCTCCGGTCGCTGGCACCCAACTCCTGCCAGTAGCGCAACCAACCATTTTTGTTCACAAAGAGTCAAACGCCCAGGAAATCGCCTATGACCGCTTTGAGTTGGGACCGGGTATCAAGCACACACGTCCTTCTCAGCAAGCGGCGGATAAGCGTAGCGTCATCCGCCAACGCAAGCTCGCGTTTGCGGGCATTTGGTTTGGGCACGATGCCGCATCATGTCGCCGCCGCTCTGTTGCTTCCAATAACTCGTTCCCAACGCCGAGGAAAACGCCAGTTGCGACGGCGGATGGCGCTCCGCTGATCGGCCCTATGCGGGCTCGTTTTCCTGGGCACGAAAACGGGCGAATGCGCGCACGCGATTGGTATATTTCCGCCAGGCCGAGGTGCCCACGTACCGGGCGAAGGCGGGGACTTTTTGCTGGCAACCCCGGCTGAGAGCGTTGGGCGACTCCTTCACCGCCGCCTGAACATTGTCCAACCACTCGGCCGAAAGCGCGGATGTGGCGCTCACAAGCGGTGGGGCAGGGACTTTGCCGGCGCGAATGGCACGGCGGAGGACGCGGAGTGGAACGCCGAGGCGGCGTGCGGCTTCGGGAAAGCCAAGTGTGGCGGTGTCGCTCATGGTCATTGATCCGGGTTGGTGCGGCGTCGTCTGACCACCGAACGGCTTTGAAGGCAAGGGGTTGCTGCCGGCCGGTCGCGCGCACCTTGCGTGTCATCTCCCGCCTCCCTCAATCCAGCCGCCGGTGCGTCACCGCCACCGTCGCCCCCACCGCGACCAGGGCCGCGATCGCCAGCGCCGCCAGGTTCGGCAGCACCAGCGGCCACACCGTGCCGGCCAGAAACAGCGTCTGCAGGATCGACACCAGGTAGCGCACCGGAAAGATATGCGTCAGCGCCTGCAGCCACCCCGGCATGGACGCGATGTCGAACAGCATGCCCGACAGCATCAGCGCCGGCAGCATGGTGGTCAGGAACGCCAGTTGCGCGGCCACGAACTGGCTGCGGGCGAGGGTGGAAATGAACAACCCGAGCGCCAGCGCGAACAGCAAGAACAGCGACGCCGCCACCCCCAGCACCAGCACGCTGCCGCGGAACGGCACCCCGAACAGCAGAATGGCCATCAGCACCGAGGCCGCCATGCCCATCATGCCCAGGCCGAAATAACAGCTCAGTCGTGCCGCAATGATCTCACCCATGCGCGCCGGCGAGGCCAGCATGCTCTCCATCGTGCCGCGCTCCCACTCGCGCGACACCACCAGCGCGGTCAGCAACGTGCCGACCATGGACATCACGAACCCCACCATGCCCGGCACGATGAAATCGGCCGAGCGCAGTTCCGGGTTGAACCAGTACCGGTGCTCCAGCGAAATGCCGCCCGCCGGCAACAGGCGTTTCTCGCCCGCCCGCCCGGCCGCCCAGGTTTGCAGCGCGCCCTGCACATAGCCTTCCAGCACGCCGGCGGTATTGGGATCGGTCGCGTTGGCCAGCAGTTGCGCCCGCGCCGGCCAGCGCGAGGGCCGCGCCAGGCGGGCGGCAAAATCCTCGCTCAGCACCAGCACGCCGCGCACCCGTCCCTCGGTCAGCAGCCGCTCGCCTTCGGTGGCGCTCGCCGCCGTCACCGTCGCCAGATAGGGCGAGGCGGCGAGCGCCTGGACGATTTCGTGCGTCGCCTCGCCCGGCATTTGCGTCACCACGGCGAGGCCGACATGCCGCGCATCCAGGGAAATGCCGTAGCCGTTCACCAGCAGCAGCACGACCGGCAGCAGGAAGGCGATCAGCAGCGAGGACGGATCGCGCACCACCTGCAGGATTTCCTTGCGCAGCAGCCCGCGCAGACGCATCAGCGGCGGCGTCATGGCGCCGAGGCCCCGACCAGCCGGATAAACGCATCCTCCAGCGTCGGCTCCGGCAGGTCCGGGCCGCGCACGCGGGCGCGCATGCCGGCGGGGGTGTCGGTGGCGATCAGCCTGCCGGCGCTGATAATGCCCAGCCGGTCGCAGTATTCGGCCTCGTCCATGAAATGGCTGGTCACCAGCACCGTCACCCCGGCCTCGGCGAGGGCGCCGATGCGCGCCCAGAAGGCCCGCCGCGCCAGCGGATCGACGCCCGAGGTCGGCTCGTCGAGAAACAGGATATCCGGCCGGTGCAGCAGGGCCGCCGCCAGCGCCAGCCGCTGTTTCACGCCGAGCGGTAACGACGCCGCCACGCTGTCGCGCACGCCGCCGAGGTCGAACCGCGCCTGCGCATCGGTGATCGCCGCGCCCTGCGCCTGCCGGTCCAGCCCGTAGACGCGGGCGAAAAAATGGAGGTTCTCCGCCACCGTCAGTTCGCCATACAGGGAAAACCGCTGCGCCATATAGCCGATGCGCGCCCGCGCCTTCGCCGGCGCGCGCAGCAGATCCTGCCCGGCGACGCGGGCCGACCCGCCGGACGGGCGCAGCAAGCCGCACAGCATGCGGAAGGTGGTGGACTTGCCGGCCCCGTTCGGGCCGAGCAGGCCGAAGATCTCGCCGCGCGCCACCGAAAAACTGATCCGGTCCACGGCCACGAAGGCGCCGAACCGGCGCGCCAGATCGTGCACCTCGATCGCCGGACCCTCGCCATGGCGGGGCCGCGCCTGTTCCGCCGGCGCCACCGCCGGGGCGGTGGCCAGCCGGTCGATGAACCCGTCCTCGAAGCGTGGCGCCGCCGGGGTGACAGCGGTGCCGCCGAGCGCGGCGGCATCGGGCGGTGCGGCGCCGGGCCGCAGCACCAGCCGCAGCGCGTCGCCCGCCACCGCCACGTCGAGCACCGACGCATCCGCCGCCGCCCTCCGCCCCGCCTCGCGCCGGCCCGCAGCCGTCACGGCGAGGGAAAACACCCGCCCGCGTAAGGGCGCCAGGAAATCGCCGGGCGGCGCCTCGTCCAGCATGCGCCCTTCGTGCAGCAGCACCACCCGGCCGCAGCGCTCGGCCTCGTCCAGATAGGCGGTGGCCCACACCACCCCCATGCCCGCCGCCTTTCCCTCCGCCAGCATCGCCGCCACCATGGCCCACAGTTCGCGCCGCGAGGCGGGATCGACGCCCACCGACGGCTCATCCAGCAGCAGCAGGCGCGGCCGCGCCAGCAGGGCGCAGGCCAGGCCGAGTTTCTGCTTCATCCCGCCCGATAGTTTCCCCGCCAGCCGCGCGGTGAACGGCGCCAGCCCGGTGAACCCCAGCAGGCGCGGAATCCGCTCCGCCCGCACCGCCTCCGGCATCGCGTGCAGGTCCGCGAAAAGACGCAGGTTTTCGGCCACGGAGAGGTCTTCATACAGCCCAAATCGCTGTGGCATGTAGCCGATGTCGCCATGCGCGGCCTGGGCGTCGGTCGCCATGTCGTGGCCGAGCACACTTACCTTCCCCGCACTCGGCCGCAGCAGCCCGGCCAGCAGGCGCAGCAGGGTGGTTTTCCCCGCCCCGTCCGGCCCCACCACGCCGGTGATCATGCCCGGCGCGACCGTCGCCGACACGCCGTCCAGGGCCACCACCGGCGCCGCCCCGCGGGCGCCGGGAAACACGTGCCGCAGCCCGGCGACCTCGGCCAGCACTCAGGAGCCCAGCGCGATCGTCACCGGCATGCCCTGGCGCAGCCCGTCATCCGGCGCCTCGATGCGGATGCGCAGGCGGTAGACAAGCTGGGTGCGCAGCTCCGGCGTCTCCACCGTCTTCGGCGTGAACTCGGCCACCGGCGAGAGGTAGCCGATCCGGCCGGCATATTCGTGCCCGCCATCGGTGCGCACCCGCACCGAGCGCCCCGGCGCGGCAAGGCCGAGCAATGGCTCCGGCACGAAGGCGCGCACCCAGACCTCGCCGGCGATCGCCATGGAATAGATGGGGGCGGCGGGCAGCACCACCGTGCCCGGCTCGATCACCCGCGTCATCACCACCCCGTCGGCGGGCGCCAGCAGATGCGTGTGCGAAAGGGTTTCGGCGGCCAGCGCCACCTGCGCCTCGCTTGCCCGCAGCGCGCTGCGTTTCGCTTCGATCTCCTCGGCGCGCGGCCCGGCCACCGCCTCCGCCAGGGCGGCGCGCAACTGGGCAAGCTGCGCCTGCCCGGCGTCCAGCCCCTGGCGCGCGTCGTCATAATCCTGCCGCGAGGTGGCGTTGCGCTGGACCAGATCGGCCTGCCTTTTGAACACCGCCTCGGCATGCGCCAGGTTCGCCTCCGCCGTGGCGACCCGTGCGCGTGCCTGGTCCAACTCCTCCACCCGCGTGCCGGCCAGCAGCAGGGCCAGATCGGCGCGCGCCTGGTCGCGCCGCGCCAGCGCCAGCGCGTTCAGGTCGCGATAGCTGGCGTCGTCCAGCTCGGCCACCACATCGCCCGCGTGCACTGCGTCGCCCTCGCGCCGGGCCATGCTGCTCACCCGTCCCTCGGCGTTGAAGGCGAGGTCTACCTGGCGGATTTCGACATTGCCGTACAGCGTGCCGGGCGGCGGCGCGGCGGTGACGAACTGCACCGCCAGCCAGACCAGGCCGGACACCACCGCCAGACCCAGGACCGCCACCGCCACAGGTTTCACCGCCACGCCGACCTCCGTGCTGCCGAGTCTTGAGTGTTGGGGGAAACCCCGGCCGATGCCGCTGCCGGGCTCAGCGCAAGGAAGCAAGGCCACGGCCCTGCCCTGGACCCCACGCCATTTAAAGCTTTTCGAGCAAGGGGGCGACGGGATGCGGGATCGCTACGGGGTCCAGGGCTGGGCGGCGGGGGGAAATTCTGGCAGTGTTTGTCTGCTGGCCCGATCTTATTTCTCATAGCATGTCTGTTGCCCAGGTGGGGCCGGGTCAGGGTAGGAAAGAAAAACCGATGGCCTGGCGGATCGGCGTGGATTCCGGCGCCACCTTTACGGATGTCTGCCTGTTCAACGATGCCACCGGCCGGTTCGGGGTCGGGAAGGTGCCATCCACCCCCGACGACCCGGCGCGCGGCATCGCCCGCTGCATCGACGAAGCCATCGAGCGGATCGGCGACGACGCGGCCGAGGCCGATGCCACGCCGCGCCTGCCCTTGCGTTTGCTGCCAGCGGGCGCGTCGGCCGGGGTGGTGGCCGCACGGGCGATGGCGGCGCTGGCCGGGTTCGACGCCGCCTTGATCACCTTCGACATGGGCGGCAGCGGGACGCATGTCGCGCTGCTGGCCGGCGGCGGGTCCGGCGCGGACAGGCCGGACATCAGCAGCGTGGCTGTTGGTGGCGAACTCGGTCGCGCTGGTCGGCTCCGGCCTGGAGCTGATTGTCGGCCCTGGGGCGGGCGGGCCGACGGTGACCGACGCCAACCTGGTGCTGCAGACCCTGAACCCGGACACGCTGCCGGGCGGGGGCTCGCGGCAGCGCCAGGATGCGGCCAGGGCGGCGATCGGAGCGTTGGCCGAAACGCTTGGCGCGGACATGCCGGCGACCGCGCAAGCCATTCTGTCCGCGGTCACCGCCACCCTGGCGGTGGCGGTCCGGGAGGTTTCCGCGCCGGGCGGCCACGACCCGCGCGACGTCGCGCTGGTGGCGTTCGGCGGCGCCGGGCCGCTGCATGCGGCACGGCTGGCCCGCGCGCTGGGCATCGCCCGCCTCCTGGTGCCGCGCCACCCCGGCGTGCTGGGCGCCCTCGGCAAGCTGCTGACCGACCGGCGCGCCGAATTCGCCTCCGCCGGGACGGTGGAGCTGCAGGCCGACGCGCTGCCGGCGATCGCCGAGAGGTTCGGATTGCTGCGCCATCGGGCCGCCATGTGGTTCTCGGAGGAAAAAATACCGGCCGCGGGGCGCAGCGTCACCCGCAGCGTCGACCTGTGCTATGCCGGCCAGGACGGCGTGGTGTCGCTGCCGCTGCCGGACGGACCGGTGACGGCCGCCATGCTGGACGCGCTGGCGGCCGCATTCGCCGCCGCGCACGGCAGCGCCGGCGAGGGCGGGATGGTGCAGCTCGTTTGCTGTCGCGTCGCGGCCACGGGGGTGGTTCCCAGGCCCGGGTTTCAGCCGCGCCCAGATGCCGGCACGGACCCGGGGGCGGCGTGCATCGGCAGCCGGGCGGTGTGGTTGCCCGAGACCGGCGGCTGGGTGACCTGCCCGGTCTATGACCGCGACCGTCTGGACGCGGGCAACAGAATCCAGGGCCCGGCCATCGTCGAGCAGATGGATGCCACGACCCTTATCCTGCCGGGCATGACGGCGCTTGTGGAGCCGTATCTCGCCCTGATCCTGGAGGCCGGCGCGTGAGACGTGCTCGAGGCGGTCCAAACGTGCCGCGGATAAGGGCTCCTTAACCGCGGGGACGCAGGATGGCCGCCGGTTTCGGACGGTGGTCGGGCATGGGCGGCAAGCGGCGGTCAGGCGACAAGGCGGCGCTGATCGTGATCAAGCGCGAGGATGCGGCCTCGGCCGGGCATCATGGCGGCGCGTGGAAAGTGGCCTACGCCGATTTCGTCACCGCCATGATGGCGTTCTTTCTGCTCATGTGGCTGCTGAACGCCACCACCGAGGCGCAGCGGCGCGGCATCGCCGATTATTTCTCGCCCAACGCCACGCTCGGCCGCGCCAACTCGGGCAGCGGCGCGCCGTTCGGCGGCCGCACGCCCTATGACGAGGGGTCGCTGGTGTCCGACCGCGGCGCCATGAGCATCACGCAGGCGCATGCCGTGGCGCCGCCCGAGCCCGACGAGGAAGACGCCGACGCCTCCGAGCAGAAGCTCACCCCGAACAACGTGCGAAACGCGGGTCTTGAGCGCGGCACCGCGAGCGGCAACGCGGCGACCGCCGGGCCGCAATCGGGCATCCGGGCGCCGGGCGGCGGCCCGGCGATGGCCGAAGCAGCGGCGCCGCAGTCGCAGGCGCAGATCGCCCAGATGCTACGCGCCGAGCAGGAGCGGCAGGAGCGCGCGGCCTTCGACAACGCGGCGGCGGAACTCCGCGCGGCGGTGCAGGGCGATCCGCAACTGGCCGAGCTGGCGCGCCAGCTCGCCATCGACCTGACGCCGGAAGGGCTGCGCATCCAGATCCTCGACGAGGAGCGCCGGCCGATGTTCGCCACCGGCTCGTCGGTGCTGCAGGACCGCGCCCGGATGCTGCTGCAGAAAGTCGGGCCGGTGCTGGCGAAGCTGCCGGAAGCGATTTCGATCTCCGGCCACACCGATGCCGCACCCTACGCCGGCGGCGACAAAACCAACTGGGAGCTATCCACCGAGCGCGCCAACGCCACCCGCCGGCTGCTGATCGAGGCGGGGCTGCAGGAGACCCGCATTCGCAACGTCACCGGCAATGCCGACCGCGATCCGCTGCTGCCGGCCGATCCGCTGGCCGCGGCGAACCGGCGCATCGCCATCGTGGTGCTGCGGACGGCGCCCAAGCCCTGAGCACCACTGATGCTGACGATTGGCGGACTGGTTTTCCTGCTGCTTTGCGTGTTCGGCAGCTACGTCGCATCGGGCGGCGCGATCGGGGTGCTGCTGGAAGCGCTGCCATTCGAAATGCTGACCATCGGCGGCGCGGCGCTCGGCACCTTCGTCATGGCCAACAGCATCCACGACGTGAAGCACACGCTGGGCGCGTTGGGGAAGATGCTCAAGGGCGCCGCCTACAAGAAATCGGACTATATCGACCTGCTGAGCCTGTTGTTCTTTTTCGCCCGGCTGGCCAGCACCAAGGGGGCGATGGCGCTGGAGCCGCATATCGAGAAGCCGGAGGACAGCCCGGCGTTCAAGAAATTTCCGGCGATCCTGGCCAACCACCATGCGAGCGGCATGATCTGCGACTACCTGCGCATGGTGGGCATGAATGCCGACGACCCGCACCAGATCGAGGATCTGATGGGGCGCGAGCTGAAAAAAATGCGCAACGAGGAGCTGCATCCGGCGCACGCGATGCAAACCATCGCCGACGCATTGCCGGCGCTGGGCATCGTTGCGGCGGTGCTGGGCGTGGTGAAGACCATGTCGCACATCGCCGAGCCGCCGGCGGTGCTGGGGGCGATGATCGGCAGCGCGCTGGTGGGCACGTTCCTGGGGGTGCTGCTGGCGTATGGCATTGCCGGCCCCTGTGCCACCCGCATGCAGGGCGTGGTGGAGGAGGAGTGCCAGTATTTCGAGGTCATCCGCGCCGTATTGGTGGCGCATCTGCAAGGCAATGCGCCGCAGGTGAGCGTGGAGAACGGCCGCAAGATGGCGCCGACCCAGCATATGCCCAGCTTTCCCGAGCTGGAGAGTGCCGTACAGAATCTACAGATCGGGTGAGCCGGGGCGCTGCCCCGGCCCCTGCCAGGGGGCTTTGCCCCCTGGACCCCTTCCTTCAGCCGCGCCGGCCGGCCAGCACCGCGCCGATTTCGTCCAGGATCGCCGGATCGTCGATGGTCGCCGGCGCCACCGTCGCCTCGCCGTCGGCAATGCGCCGAATGCTGCCGCGCAGGATCTTGCCGCTGCGCGTCTTCGGCAGCCGCGCGACGATGCGCGCCTCGCGGAATGCCGCCACCGGGCCGATGCGCTCGCGCACCAGCGCCACCAGTTCCTTCGTCACCTCCTCCGCCGGCCGGTTCACCCCGGCCTTCAGCACCACCAGCCCCAGCGGCACCTGGCCCTTCAGCTCGTCCTTGGCCCCCACCACCGCGCACTCGGCCACATCCTTGTGCGAGGCCAGGTACTTCTTCCATGGAGCCGGTGGACAGCCGGTGGCCGGCGACGTTGATGATGTCGTCGGTGCGGCCCATCACCCATACGTCGCCGTCGGCGTCGATGATCCCGGCATCGCCGGTGCGGTACCAGCCGGGGAAGTCGGCGAGATACGAGGTGCGGTAGCCCTCTTCGTTTTGCCACAGCGTCGGCGCGCAGCCCGGCGGCATCGGCAGCCGGACCGAGAGATTGCCGGCCTCGCCGCGCGGCAGCACGTGGCCGTCATCGTCCAGCGCCTGCACGTCGTAGCCCGGCGACGGCCGCCCGCCTGAGCCCGGCTTCATCGGGAACAGGCCGAGCCCTTTGAAGCCGGCGGTGATCGCCCAGCCGGTCTCGGTCTGCCAGTAATGGTCCACCACCGGGATGCGCATCTTTTCGGCCGACCAGATGGCGGTCGGCGGATCGCAGCGTTCGCCGGCCAGGAACAGCGTCTCCAGCTTCGACATGTCGTATTTCGCGTAGTGCAGCAGTTCCGGGTCCTGTTGCCGGATGGCGCGCAGGGCGGTGGGCGCGGTGAACATCGCCCGCACGCCATGCTGGCTGCAGACCCGCCAGAACGCGCCGGGGTCCGGGGTGCCGACCGGCTTGCCCTCGTACATGATGGTGGTGCAGCCGGCGAGCAGCGGCGCGTAGACGATATAGGAGTGGCCGACCACCCAACCCACGTCGGAGGCCGCCCAGGTACACATCGCCGGCCTGCACGCCATAAAGCGCGCTCATGGTGTAGTGCAGCGCCACCGCATGGCCGCCGTTGTCGCGCACCACCCCCTTGGGCTTGCCGGTCGTGCCGGAGGTATAAAGAATATACAGCGGATCGGTGGCGGCGACGGTCACCGGGTCGTGCGGCGTGGCGGCGGCCTCGGCGGCGGCGAAATCATGGTCGCGGCCGGCGATCAGGGAGGCAACGGCCTGCGGGCGCTGCAGGATCAGGGTGGATTGCGGCTTGTGCGCCGAGAAGGCGATGGCCGCATCCAGCAGCGGCTTGTAGGCGATGACCCGGCCCGGCTCCAGGCCGCAGGAAGCGGAGACAATCACGCGCGGGGTGGCGTCCTCGATGCGCTTGGCCAGTTCCGCCGCGGCGAAGCCGCCGAACACCACGGAGTGGATGGCGCCCAGGCGGGCGCAGGCCAGCATGGTGATCGCCGCCTCCGGGATCATCGGCATGTAGACGACCACCCGGTCGCCGCGCTGCACACCAAGGGCGGCGAGCGCGCCGGCCACCCGCGCGGTGCGGTCGAGCAACTGCCTATAGGTGAAGCGCTCGATCCGCCCGGTCATCGGGCTGTCCCAGATCAGCGCATTCTGCTCGCCGCGCCCCGCTTGCACGTGGCGGTCGAGGGCGTTGAAGCAGGTGTTCAGCTCCGCCCCCGGAAACCACTGGCCGTAAGGCCCCATCGTGGCATCGAAAATGCGTTCGGGCGGGCGGACCCAGTCGATGCCGCGGGCGGCCTCGGCCCAGAACGCCTCGGGATCGTGGCGCCAGGCGGCGATGGTGTCGGGGTAGCGGGACGGGGGAAGGCTGTCGGGCATCGTCGGCTCCTGGGGTGCGACCAGTTCGATATTGAATCTGGGAAGGCGAAGCACCGGGGGCACCCCGGCGTTTCCGGTCGGCGCAGCTCAGACGCTGGCGCTGGGCGGCGGCGCGCGGCCATGCAAGTCCGCCCGGCCGATCGGGCCGGGCAGGCGGTCCGCGTAGGGACAGCATGCAAAGGTCACGTCCTTGGTCTCCCTGCCTGCGTTTCGTTAACCGGGCGGGGATCCCCCTCCGGGTGAAGCGTCTTGGGTGTTTGCCCGGCGCGGGAGCGCCGGGGATCGGCCAGTGGGGGCAAATTACGTGGTCGGAGCGGCCGGGGCAATGCGATCGCTGCAACGGGTTGGGGAACCACGACGGGGTCGGCCGATCCCCGGCCGGAGCGAAAGTCGAACCTTGCAATCCTGCCATGCATCGGGGATAGAGCGCAGGACTGTTGCGCTTTGCGAAGTGCGGGGGCGGCGAGTCGAAACACCGGGCCGGAATCGCGGTCACGGGAACAGGGAGAACGTGATGAACACCGACCTCGTCAGCAGGGTCAGGGCCAACCCCAAATTCGCCGAGCTAGAGCGCAAGCGGAGCCTTTTCAGCCGGCAGCTCGCCAGTCTCATGTTGGTCATTTACGGCGCCTTCATTTACGCCGTCGCCTATCAAAAGCCGTTCCTGGCCATCAAGGTCGGTGCGGTGACCACGCTTGGCTTCCCAATCGGCATCGGCGTGATCCTGTCGGCCATCCTCATCACCGGCTGGTATGTCGCGCGCGCCAACGGCGAGTACGAACAACTCACCCGCGAGATCGTGGAGGACGCACGATGAGAATGGGCCGTATCGGCCACGCCCTGCCGCTGGCGGCGCTGTCCGCCCTGACGGCCGGGCCGGCGCTGGCCGCGGGTCCCGACCTCGGGCAGGCGCAGCAGCAGGCGACCAATTACACCGCCATCGGGATGTTCGTGGGCTTCGTTCTGGTGACGCTGTTCATCACCTATTGGGCGGCCAAGCGCACCCGCACGACGGCGGATTTCTACGCCGCCGGCGGCGGCATCACCGGGTTTCAGAACGGCCTGGCGATCGCGGGCGACTACATGTCGGCGGCCTCGTTTCTCGGTATCTCGGCGCTGGTCTATGCCAGCGGCTATGACGGCCTGATCTACTCCATCGGCTTCCTGGTGGGCTGGCCGATCATCGTCACGCTGATGGCCGAGCGGCTGCGCAACCTCGGCAAGTTCACCTTCGCCGACGTGGTCAGCTACCGGCTGGCGCAAACGCCGCTGCGCAGCCTGGCCGCGTCCGGCACCCTGGTGGTGGTGGCGTTTTATCTGATCGCCCAGATGGTCGGCGCTGGTCAGCTCATCAAGCTGCTGTTCGGGCTGGACTACAACGTCGCGGTGGTGCTGGTCGGCGTGCTGATGGTTCTGTACGTCACGTTTGGCGGCATGCTCGCCACCACCTGGGTGCAAATCATCAAGGCCTGCCTGCTGCTGGGCGGCGCCACGCTCATCGCGGTGCTGGTGCTGGTGCAGTTCGGCTTCGATCCGACGGCGCTGTTTGCCCGCGCCGTCGAGGTCCACCCGAACCACGACGCGATCATGCTGCCCGGCAAGATCGTGGCCAACCCGGTCGAGGCGATTTCGCTTGGCCTGGCGCTCATGTTCGGCACCGCCGGTCTGCCGCACATCCTGATGCGCTTCTTCACCGTCGCCGACGCCAAACAGGCCCGCAAGTCGGTGTTCTGGGCGACCACCTTCATCGGCTATTTCTACATCCTGACCTTCATTATCGGGTTCGGCGCGATCACGCTGGTCTCGCAGAACCCGGCCTACCTGACGGGACCGGTTGGCTCCGGGCTGCGCGGGGGCGCCAACATGGCCGCGGTGTGGCTGGCCCAGGCGGTGGGCGGCGACCTGCTGCTCGGCTTCATCTCGGCGGTGGCCTTCGCGACCATCCTCGCGGTGGTGTCCGGGCTGACGCTGGCCGGTGCCTCGGCGGTCAGCCACGACCTCTATGCCAGCGTGTGGCGGCGCGGTCGCGTCAACGAGCGTGAGGAGTTGCGGGTCTCGAAGGTCACCACCTTGGCGCTCGGCGTGATCGCCATCGGGCTGGGCATCGCCTTCGAGAAGCAGAACATCGCCTTCATGGTCGGTCTCGCCTTCGCCATCGCCGCCAGCGCCAACTTCCCGGTGCTGATCCTGTCCATGTACTGGCGCGGGATGACCACCACGGGGGCGGTGGTCGGCGGCTGGCTGGGCCTGATCACGGCGGTGGTGCTGACGGTGCTCAGCCCGTCGATCTGGGTGGTGGTGCTCGGCCACCCGGCTGGGTCGGCGCCGTTCCCCTATAACGCGCCGGCGCTGTTCTCGATGCCAATCGCCTTCATCGGCATCTGGCTGTTCTCGCTGCTTGACCGAAGCAAGCGCGCGCGGGGCGAGCGGGCGGCCTTCGAGGCGCAGTATATCCGCAGCCAGACCGGCATCGGGGCGGAGGGCGCGGCAACGCACTGACGCTGGCCGGAAGTTGCGGCCAACAAGGGGCGCCCGGCTGCGGCCGGGCGCCCTTTCTTTTTTGTCATCGGCTGCCGCGGCGGTGCCTTCATCCCGCCCGCCCGCCGCCGTGTCCGCCCGGTGTTCTTCCATGAGGCCCGGCGATGATGCCGGACCGAAGGAGACACCAGCGATGAAGACACTCAGCCGCCTCGCGCTCGCCGTCCTGATGAGCGGCGCCGTTTGCCTGCCGGGATTCGCCCAGGTCCAGCCAGTCGTTCCCGCGCCAACGCAGCATGTCATTCGTGCCGCCACCGGCTCTGAAACGGTGCCGCCGGACGCCGGCAAACCGAATGCCGGCAAGCCGCCGGTCGGCAAGCCGGCGGCCATGACCGAGAAGGCCGGCAGCCATGCGGCGGTGACGCCCCCGCCCCCGCCCGCCGGCGCTGCCGTCACCCCCAAGACCAATTGACCGTGCTCCGCCGGGCCGGATGTGTAGTCCGGCCCGGCGGGGTCCGGCTTTGCGGGTTTCCCCTTTGGTCATCATCGGCTGCTTCACTGTCGATGGGCCGGACAGGAGCGAACGATATGTTTCAGCATGATATCCGCCGCATCGCCCTTGCGCGCGAAATGCTGCCGCAAATCCTTCCCTTTGGCCGCGCGCCGGCCACCCGTCCGGTGGCCGAGCCGCCGGAGGCGGTGCGTCCCGGCAGTGTCCCCGAGCCCGATGGCGCCAGTGCGGACTGACCCCGTCCGGGCCGTCCTTCTGCGCCGTGCTTGCGGTTCCTCGGGAAGCGGCGTCGAGATCATTTGCATGCATCGGGTCGCGGCCGTAATACCGGATCGGGATGGATCACGGGACCGCGATGCGGACGAGTACGTCCAAAGCAAAAAAGTGCCGACCGGCCGCGAACAACTCCGGCACGGACTGGCTGCGGCTGGCGGATCGACTTGCCACGCGGCGGGAACCTGCCCTGCGCCGTGATGCCTGCCGGCGCTCCCGCCCCGTCATCACTGTCCTGAGCCCGCGCGCGCCGTTCCGGCCTTCTATCGCCGCGCCGGCGTTGCCATGCGCCAGTCACATCACCGCCGCGCCGCTCTGCCCGCTGGACGTGGCTGAGCGGTCCGGCTTCCTCTCCCTCCTTCGCCGGCTGGTCTGACCGCCGCGCCCGCACCCGAGGAGCGAATATTTCGATGGACACAAGCCTGGGCTTCGGCACCGATTTCGCCGCACTCGGCACGCGCGACGGCCTGATCGCGCTGGACAAACGCTTCCTCGACCACCTCGCCGGGCAGGACGCCGAGTTGCATGTGCGCCTGCTGGCCGCCCGCGCCGCCCCCGATGCGCTGGAGCCGCTGGCGGAAAGCCAGCTCATCATGGCGGTTGGCCCGGTGCTGGAAGGCTTCGTGTCCGAGTTGTTCGGCCTGGACGAGGCGCTGGACGCGCTGGCGGCGCGCACCCGCCAGCTCGACCCGGTGCATGCCTGCAAGCGGCTGTTCGTGCAGCGCCAGGCGGTGAAGAAATATCCCGACCCGTCCGACTTCGACGGCCCCGCCCTGCGGGCGGCGCTGGAAGCTGAAATGACGATGCCGCTGACCGACGTGAGCTTCGCCACCCATGTCAATTCGTGGCAGCGCAACGATCGTACCCCGCTGATCGACCTGGCCATGCGCTATGCCGCCTGGGCCACGCTGACCCCGCAGGGCCGCGCCGCGCATGCCGGCGGCACACTGTTCCGGGTGCCGCAGAAGGTCGATCCGCAGCGCCTGGTGCCGGTGCAGACCATCGAACGCAACGGCGTGACCATGCTGTGCCTGCCCGAGCACGAATGGCGCCATCGCGAGGGGTTCGCTCTGACCGATACCGGCATGAACGACCAGCAGACGCTTGACCAGATGAACTACTGCATCTGGTGCCACAGCCAGGGCAAGGATTCCTGCAGCCGCGGGCTGAAGGACCGCAAGACAGGGGCATTCCAGAAATCGCCGTTCGGCGTCACCCTCGCCGGCTGCCCGCTGGAAGTGAAGATCAGCGAAATGCACTCGCTGCGCGCCCAGGGGGTTGTGCTCGGCGCCTTCGCCACCATCGCCATCGACAACCCGATGATGGCGGCCACCGGACACCGCATCTGCAACGACTGCATGAAGGCCTGCATTTATCAGAAGCAGGAGCCGGTCGATATTCCCCAGGCCGAGACGTCGATCCTCAAGGATGTCCTCGGCCTGCCCTGGGGCTTTGAAATTCTGTCGCTGCTGACGCGCTGGAATCCCCTGGATATCCGCCGGCCGCTGCCGTTGCCGGACAGCGGCCGGAAAGTGCTGATCGTCGGTCTCGGCCCCGCCGGCTTCACGCTCGCGCATCATTTGATGAATGACGGCCACACCGTGGTGGCGATCGACGGGCTGAAGATCGAACCGCTCGGCTTCGATGCCCGCGCGCCGGTGCGCGACGTGGCCACGCTGTACGAGAACCTGGATGACCGCGTCATGGCCGGGTTCGGCGGGGTAGCCGAATACGGCATCACTGTGCGCTGGAACAAGAATTACCTCAAGCTCATCCGCATCCTGCTGGAGCGGCGGGCCGAGTTCGCCGCGTTCGGCGGCGTGCAATTCGGCGGCGGCGCGACGCTGTCGGTCGATGACGCCTGGGCCTTCGGCTTCGACCACGTGGCGCTGTGCATGGGCGCCGGCCGGCCGACCATCATCGACATGCCGAACGGGCTCGCCCGGGGCGTGCGCCAGGCCAGCGACTTCCTGATGGGGCTCCAGCTCACCGGCGCCGCCAAGACCTCGTCGATCGCCAATTTGCAGATCCGCCTGCCGGTGGTGGTGATCGGCGGCGGCTTGACCGCCATCGACACCGCGACCGAAAGCCTCGCCTACTACGCGCGCCAGGTGGAAAAATTCGCCCTGCGCTATCGCACCCTGGCCGCCGAGCGCGGCGAGGCGGCGGTGCGAACTGCCTGGAGCGCGGAGGAGGCGGAGATCGCCGCCGAGTTCCTCGCCCATGCCGAGGCGATACACGCCGAGCGCGTGGCCGCCGCCGCCGAGGGCCGGGTGCCGCTGCTGGCCGAGTTGCTGGATTCCTGGGGCGGCGCCACGGTCGCCTACCGCCGCAAGCTGACCGAAAGCCCGTCCTACACGCTGAACCACGAGGAGGTGGCGAAGGCGATGGAGGAGGGGGTGCGTTTCGCCGAGGGCCTCGCCCCGATCGCCGTCGAGATCGACCGGTTCGGCCACGCCGCCGGCCTGCGCTGCAGCCGCGCCGACGGCACCGAGGTGGTGCTGCCCGCGCGTGCCGTGCTGGTGGCCGCCGGCACGCAGCCCAATACCGTGCTGGCGCGCGAGCCGAGCGCCATGCAAGAGGGCCGCATCCGGCTCGACGGCAAATACTTCCAGGCGGTAGACATCGAGGGCAACAACGTCACCCCGGTGCGCTCGCTGGCCAAGCCGGATGACAGCCATGTGCTGATGCACCGCAACGGCGGCGGCCGGTTCATCAGCTTCTTCGGCGATCTGCACCCAAGCTTCTTCGGCAACGTCGTCAAGGCCATGGGCAGCGCCAAACGCGGCTATCCGCTGGTCAGCCGCGTGCTCGCCCAGGTTCCGGCCTCGCCCGTTGCGGGAAAGGACCTGATTGCCCGTTGCCGGGACGAACTGACCGCCAGTGTGCACGCGGTGAACCGGCTGACGCCGAACATCGTCGAAGTGGTGCTGCGCGCGCCGGCCGCGGCGCGCGCCTTCCATCCCGGCCAGTTCTACCGGCTGCAGAACTATGAAATGAACGCCTCCCGGCTGGCCGAGCCCGGTCTCGGCACGACGCTGCTGTCGATGGAGGGGCTGGCGATGACCGGCGCCTGGACCGACAAGGAGCGGGGTCTGCTGTCGGTCATTGCCCTTGAGATGGGGGGCAGTTCCGATCTCTGCGCCCATCTCCGGGTGGGCGAGCGGGTGGTGCTGATGGGGCCGACCGGCGCGCCCACCGACATTCATGCCAACACCACGGTGGCGTTGATCGGCGGCGGGTTGGGCAATGCGGTGTTGTTCTCGATCGGGGCGGCGATGCGGGCGGCCGGGTCGAGGGTGATCTACTTCGCCGGCTACAAGGCGTTGCGTGATCGCTACAAGCTGGAGGAGATCGAGCGCGCCGCCGACGTGATCGTCTGGTGCTGCGATGAGGCGCCAGGCTTCACGCCGAGCCGGACGCAGGACCGCAGCTTCGTCGGCAACATCGTGCAGGCCATCGCCGCCTACGGCGCCGGACGCCTGGACGGCCAGCCGATTCCGCTGAACGAGGCCGAGCATCTGATCGTGATCGGCTCGGACCGGATGATGCAGGCGGTGGGTGTGGCGCGGCGCGGCGTGCTGGCGCCGTATCTCCGGCCCGGACACACCGCGATCGGCAGCATCAACTCGCCGATGCAGTGCATGATGAAGGAAGTCTGCGCCCAGTGCCTGCAGCCGCAGATCGACCCCGAGACCGGCGAACGGACGGTGATTTTCTCCTGCTTCAATCAGGATCAGCCGCTGGATCGGGTGGACTTTCCGGCATTGAACGAACGGCTGCGGCAGAACTCGCTGCAGGAGAAGCTGACGGCGCAATGGATTGATCGGGCGCTGCGGAAGCTCAATGCGCGGGCGGTGGCGGCGGAGTGAAGGAAGGCCAGGGGCTCTGCCCCTGGACCCCGCCAAGGGCCGAGAGGCCCTTGGAACCCATGACTTTAGACAGTTCTTATGAGGGGGCGGTGAGGAGGTGTTTGTGACAGCTCCTCACCGCCCCCTCATAAGAACTGCTTAAGTGGCGGGGTCCAGGGGGCCACTGCCCCCTGGCGGGTCCAGGGCAGAGCCCTGGCCTTGCTTCACGCGTGATCCCCAACCCCCACCGCCACCGCCGCCGGCAAAACCGCCAGTGCCGGCGGCGCGACGCCCAGCACGCGGTGGCTGGTCCAGGGGCTCTCCACCGCCAGCTCGTCGAACCGCGCCTTGATCCGGCGGTTGAGCTCTCGCGCCACTGCCCAGCGCTGGCCCGGCACCGTCTTCGTGCGGGTGCGCAGCACCAGCGCCGCGTCCAGAAACCGCTCCACCCCGAGCACGTCGAGGTCGTCGCGGATCACGTGCTCCCAGCGCGGCTCCGCGCGCATCTCGCTGGCTGCCGCGCGCACCAGCTCGGCGATGCGTTCGGGGTCCTCGGTCAGTCCGATGCTCACGTCCACCACCGCAAAGCCGAAGTCGCGCGTCTGGTTGGTGACGGTGGTGACCGCGCTGAACGGCACGATGTGCACCGAGCCGTCCAGCGCGCGCAGCCGGATGGTGCGGATCGACAGCGCCTCGACGGTGCCGGACAGGCCGCCGAGGCTGACCACGTCGCCCACCTGCATGGCGTTCTCCAGCAGCAGGAACAGGCCGGTGATGATGTCCTGCACCAGCTTCTGCGAGCCGAAGCCGATGGCCAGGCCGACCACGCCGGCGCCGGCCAGCAGCGGTGCGATGTTCAGGCCGATCTCGCTGAGCACCATGAGCCCGGCAACCGTGCAGATGCCGACCAGCAGGGTGGTGCGCAGCATCGGCAGCAAGGTGCGCAGCCGCGCCGAGCGGGCGATCTGGGCCTCGCGCGTCAGCTGCGCCAGATGCCGCTGGATGCCGAAATTGGCGGCCTCCCACACCGCCAGCGAAATCGCCAGCGTCATGCCGATGCTGCCCAGGGCACCGACGATTTGACCGCCCAGCGCACCGCCGGTGAACCAGGAGACGGCGTTGAGCCCCCAGGCCTGGAACAGCCCGACGAAGGCGACCGTGCTGATGCAAGCGGTCAGCAACGCGCGGCCGACCGGCAGGTAGGCGTTCACGCGCGCCTGCAATTCCGGGTGGCGGGCGGCGGTGGCGGGTGGGATGTGCAGCGCCCGGTCCAGCGCGCCGCAGGCGATGACCACCAGCAGCCGCGCCAGCACCGCCACCGCGATGCCGGATACCACCACCCGCAGCAAGCGGGTAAATCCGTTCGGCAGCTCGTAGGCCCATACCAGCCAGAGCGCCCCTAGGTAAAAAATGGCGATGATGTGCCACATGGCGGCGATGCGGTTGCGCAACATCGCCAGCACGCCGGTGCGGCCGTCGGCGGCGCGCAGGGCCGCGGCGATCGGGGCGCGGGTCTGCAGTACGATGGTAACCAGGCACAGCAGCACCACCATCGAGACCAGTTTGAGCAACGCTTCGTGGGCGATATGATAGAGTCCGAACCACACCCCGATTTCAGGCGTGGCGTAGCCGAACACCACGAGCACGGCCAGCCTGCGGGTCCAGGACAGCACGTAGGCGGCGCGGCGCTCGGACAGCGGCACCAGGCGCAGCCGGGGCAGGCCGGGGCTGACCAGCAGGCGCATGACCGCGATCGCCAGCGTGCAGACAGCCGTGGCCTGCAGCACGCCGAGGATTACCAGGCGGGTGGTGAAGCTGTCGGCCAATTGTGTGCCGGCCAGAATGTAGCCGATCGCCAGCAGCGCCAGCACCGGCAGGATGTCGAGCAGGAAATGGCCGAGCGCATACGGCAGCCGGCGCAGCAGCAGCAGCGCTGGCAGCCTGCGGCGGAGCTTTTCGGTCTGGCCGGCCTCGGCCTCCGCCAGAGCTTCTGACTCCTCGGTTTCCTCGCTCGGCCCCTCCTCGTCGGGCGGCAGATCGGCGTTGCGGATGTCCGGGGCGGCGCGGTTCAGGGCGCCGGCCGCGCGGCGCAAGGCACGGCGCGTGGCGAATTCGGCGAGCAGGCCGGCGGCCAGCACCAGCAACAGCCGCCAGCCGGTGTTGAGCACCTGCTGCTGGCGGTCGGGATTGGTGGTCAACTGGACGAGCCAGTTGCCGAGAGTGCGAAAATCGGCGATCGCCTCGGCGTTCGCCACCACCTCGTCGGACAGATGCGACAGGCGCTCGGAGATGCCGGCGAGGATTTGCGCGCCGACGCTGTCGGGGGCGAGCGGGATGGCGAGCTTGCTGTCGTCGGGTGGCGGCGCCGGGCCGGCCGGCGCTTCGGCGGTGGGGGGTTGGGCGGCGGCGGCGGCCGGTGGTGTGGCTTGTGCCGCCGGCTGCGCGGTGGCGCGGGCGATGGCGTCCAGCACGGCGATGAGCTGAGCGCGTTTGGCGTCGTCGCGCAGCACGTCGAGGGCGGTCTGTGCCTGGGCGCGGGTAGGCGGCGCCTGCGCCGTGGCGGGCGCCACGAGCGAGGCGAGGGCGAGCATGATGGCGAGCAGGAAGCGGATCATGCGGGCAGGCGGACCATGCAACGGGCGGCGGTGTCAACCGCGCGCGGCGGTCTGCAGGCTGGCGGGTGAAAGCGCTTCGTCCCTGACGTCTGCCGCCAATAGCCAGATCAAAAGAAGCGGTTCCAGGGGCTTTGCGTCCCGCGCCGGTCCCGCTGCAACGCAGCGCATGGTTTGACATCCGGGCCGGCCCACAACTAAGGTCCGCCCCTTCTATTGCATGTGCAAACAGGCGGGCACGCGCCCTGGCCGGGCGCGTCCGGCCAGCGGGCGTGTTCCGCCAGGGGAAGAACACCTCCCGGCCACGGTCCGGCAAGCTCAGGAAGCGGCGACACTCCATGAAGATCCTCGTGCCCGTCAAGCGGGTGGTCGACTACAACGTCAAGGTCCGGGTGAAATCGGACGGCACCGGCGTCGAGACCACCGGGGTCAAGATGTCGATGAACCCGTTCGATGAAATCGCGGTCGAGGAAGCGGTGCGGCTGAAGGAGAAGGGCATCGCGACCGAGATCGTCGCGGTGTCGCTGGGGCCACCCGCCTGCGCCGAGACCATCCGCACCGCCCTCGCCATGGGAGCCGACCGTGGCATCCTGGTGGAAACCGATGTCCCGCTGGAGCCGCTGGCGGTGGCCAAGTTGCTGAAGGCCTTGGTGGATCGCGAACAGCCGCAACTGGTGATTCCGGGCAAGCAGGCGATCGACGACGACATGAACGCCACCGGCCAGATGCTGGCCGCTCTGCTGGGCTGGCCGCAGGGCACTTTCGCCAGCAAGGTGACGGTGGAGGGCGGCGCCATCACCGTGACGCGCGAGGTGGATGGCGGGCTGGAGACGGTGGCGCTGCCGCTGCCAGCGGTGGTCACCGCCGATCTGCGGCTGAACGAGCCGCGGTATGCCAGCCTTCCCAACATCATGAAGGCGCGCAAGAAGCCGATCCAGACGGTCAAGCCGGACGAGCTCGGGGTCGACCCCGCGCCGCGCCTGACGGTGTTGAAAGTGGCCGAGCCGCCGAAGCGGCAGGCGGGCAAGAAAGTGGCCTCGGTGGCTGAACTGGTGGCCAAGCTGCGCACCGAAGCGAAGGTGATCTGACCAATGACGTCCCTGGTTTTTCTCGATCACGACGGCGCCGTTATCAAGCAGCCGTCCCGTTCGGCGGTGGCGGCGGCGCTGAAGCTGGGCGAGGTGCACGTGCTGGTGGCCGGGCACGGCGTGCAGGCGGCGGTGCAGGCGGCGGCGAAGCTGCCGGGGGTGGCGAAGGTGCTGGTCGCCGATGCGCCGGTCTTCGAGCACCTGCTGGCCGAGCCGGTGTCGGCTTTGCTGGTGGCGCTCGCGCCGGGCTACAGCCATTTGCTGGCGGCGGCCTCGGCGGAGGGCAAGAATGTGATGCCGCGGGTGGCCGCCCTGCTGGATGTGCAGGTGATCAGCGATGTCGCGGCGGTCGAGGGGCCGGATACCTATGTGCGTCCGATCTACGCCGGCAATGCGCTGGCGACGGTGCGCAGCGCCGACGCTAAACAGGTGCTGACCGTGCGCGCGGCGAGCTTCGACCCGATCGCGGCCGAGGGCGGCAACGCCGCGGTCGAGGCGGTGTCGATCCCTGACGTGCCGAGCCCAGTCCGCTTCGTTTCGGCCGAGCTGACCCGCAGCGAGCGGCCGGAGCTGACCGCCGCGCGGGTGGTCATCTCGGGCGGGCGCGGCATGCGCAGCGGCGAGAATTTCCATCTGCTCGATGTGATCGCCGATAAGCTCGGCGCGGCCGTCGGCGCGAGCCGGGCCGCCGTCGATGCGGGCTTCGTTCCCAACGACTACCAGGTTGGGCAAACCGGAAAAATCGTCGCCCCGGATCTGTATATCGCCGTGGGGATCTCCGGCGCCATCCAGCACCTTGCCGGCATGAAGGACAGCAAGGTGATCGTGGCGATCAACAAGGACGAGGAAGCGCCGATCTTCCAGGTCGCCGACTACGGTCTGGTGGCCGATCTTTTCACCGCGCTGCCCGAGTTGGCGGCCGAGCTGGAGCGCTCCTGACATGAACGTCGACATCATCGCGGCCCCGGTCGTGGCCGATGCCCAAGCCTCCGTGCCCGAGATCGCGCGAGTGGGTGTGATCGGGGCCGGGCAGATGGGCAACGGCATCTCGCATGTCTGTGCCCTGGCGGGCCTGCCGGTGGTCCTGCTGGACGTGAAGCAGGAGGCGCTGGACAAGGCCATGGCCACCATGGGCCGCAACATGGAGCGGCAGGTGCACCGCAACCTGATTACCGCCGACGACAAGGCTGCGGCGCTGGCGCGCATCACCACCAGCATCGACTATGCCGCCTTCGGCGACTGCGACCTGGTGATCGAGGCGGCAACGGAGAAGGAGGAGGTGAAGAAAGCCGTCTTCCGGACGTTGCTTCCGCATATCAAGCCATCCTGTATGGTCGCCTCGAACACCTCGTCGATTTCGATCACCCGGCTGGGGGCGGCCACCGACCGGCCGGGCAAGTTCATCGGCATGCACTTCATGAATCCGGTGCCGGTGATGAAGCTGGTGGAGATCATCCGCGGCATCGCCACCGACGAGCCGACGTTCCAGGCGACCCTGGCGCTGGCCCATCACCTGGGCAAGACCACCGCGGTTGCCGAGGATTTCCCGGCCTTTATCGTCAACCGCATTCTGGTGCCGATGATCAACGAGGCGGTATATGCGCTGTATGAGGGGGTGGGCTCGGTTTCAGCCATCGACAGCGCCATGCGCCTGGGGGCCAACCATCCGATGGGGCCGCTGGAACTGGCCGATTTCATCGGGCTGGACACCTGCCTCGGTGTGATGCAGGTGCTGTACGAGGGGCTCTCGGACAGCAAGTACCGGCCCTGCCCGCTGCTGGTGAAATATGTCGAGGCGGGCTGGCTGGGGCGGAAGACCAACCGCGGGTTCTACGACTACACGCAGACGCCGCCGCGGCCGACGCGGTAGGAGTTGTGTGGCTCTCTGCTCCCGGCCGCTGCCGGCGTGGAGAGCCACCGGTCCCTGTGGTCAGATCCAGACGTAGCGGGCCAGTTTTTGTACCGTATCGATCTCGGTCGGATGAATCAAATCCAACGTCCGAAGATAATCGTCCAGGCTAGGTTCCGTCGGTGCCCCGGCACTGAACTCCTCGACGATCGAGAAATAGCTTTCCTCGAGAACGGTAGAAGCCGGATCAAGATTGGTCACCAGAATCAGGCCGGTTGGCGGGCTGTTCACCGGATATATCCGCAACGACGGCCTGTATTTCTTCAGGATCGTTACAACCTTCCAAACATCGCCAGTCCACCATCCGGGAACGATGGACTGATGCCGCTGTTCCATGTCGTCTTCTTGACGGACCGTCATGAAACGATCGCTCGGTATGCAATCATGCAGCATGATAACCGAGTTAGGCCGGCAAAATTTTTCAATTTTTGCAAAATCACGTAAAAGGAACTCGAAGAGGTGCATTCCATCCAAAAATACCATGTCGATCGGCGCTTTGAAGATTTCAATCGGGCTATATTGGTCAAAAAAACGGTCACTTGCCATTTGAAAAAAGTGACAAATTGGCTTCTTTCCGATCACGTTAGTATCAATTGAAAATTTTGGATCAACCGCAAGGCTATGACATTCGGGATAGGCTAGGCTCGTGCCGAAATTCGTTCCTATTTCGAAGTACGTTCTCGGGCGAAGCATTGTCAATAGCATGCCAATGACCAGTTCATATCGGGTGGCATGGATATCGACAGCAAACGCGCTTTCAGTCTGTGCAGGTTGATCTTCGCTCATTTGACCTCCGTACCTGGTTGGCCGTACAAAATATTATGACGAAGTTTTGACCACGAGCGCGCGTCCACAAGGGACACCAGCGACTTTATTCAGTGGAATTTCATATTGCTCGGAACAACGAGATGTATTGTCAGTGGTCTTGAAGGGGGCATCAGATCAAACCCTTGATCGCGGCTCTCATTTCAGCTATATCGACACTGAATTCCAGTGCTCCTGCGCGGCTGTGTTCCGACTCGGGCCGGGTAACGCATGTCGCGAAAAACACCTGCCACTCGTGCCCGAACAGCATGCACGCTGCACGGATCCATCCCTCGACGAACGCTTCCGGTTGAATTTCGAATACACGCGTTCCGGGGTCACAGAACCCGACATTGGCCATCGCCGCCCCCGACTTGCCGGCCACGATCGCGCAGGATGCGAACAGTCTTATCTGCTCCATGACAGTCAGCCGTTCCGGAGCAACGATCTCGAACCCCGCCTGGCGAAACAACTCTTCCACCGCGTGGCGATTGATCAGGACTCTTTTCTTGCTATCGAATTGCCGCGATATAAAGACCTTCCGGTCGCGAACCCCGATCGGCCCACCCGCAAGAAAACGGAGCGCATCGAAGGCGGGTCGTGCGAACCGCGTCGGGTACGGCACGTGGAGAGAGATGTGGCTGGAAACAACGATCTTGCGGAACACCGACGGCCTGTGGATCGCGCGGTAACGTCGGGCAATGCCCAGCATCGAAAGAATGTCATGTTGCCAGACCGCCAGCGGAGGGCCGATGATTTCAGCGGCACCGGCGTGAAGCGCGGCCATGAGCATATAAACGACCGGCAACCCGTCGTAGAGGAAATGGCCGTAGTTGTGGAATCCCGTGCCGCAAATCGGGATGGCGGTGGCGTCCACGTAGTCCAGCGCGGCGAGTTGTTCCGAGAAAACGCATTCGCCGCCGTCGTTCAATTGATAGAGCGGGTCGTTTTTTGCCAATACGTCAAGTATAGGTGAAGCAAGAAAATAGTTGGTTAAGCATGCATCATAGAAGCCTCTTCTGAGACTGCAAACGGTCGTTGACTGGGGCGAGAACACGACGTTGTGCAACAATAAAGTTTCGGTCTCGTGCATTCGGAAACCGCCATCTCTAAAGACGTTGATCGCTGCCGACTTGCCTGACCCGAACCAATTGAGGCCGCGTCGCAGCGTGTGGGCACTCATGTACGCCAGTGTCCGCGGGGCGTGGCGAAAGCGAAGATCGGTCTGCTCCGACGAACCCATCGCTGCAACGAGACCAGAGAAGTCGCCGACCGCATCCAGCGTGTCGGAGCTGAAGCTGGCGAGCGGCGAGCCCGGCCTCGGGATCGGCGGATTCCATCCTCGGATCGCCCGCTCGCCCGGCGCAGAAGGGGGAGTAGCGAATATCGAATCCAACGGAACGCGCCCGAATGGGTTCGCTTCATTCTCCCAATCGGTGAAGTTGTTCGGCAGATGGTAGATCCAGGTGCAGTACGCCGGGCGCAGATCGCTGGGTTCGATCGCGATGACGTAGCGCGTCAGATAGCCGGCGGGCACGTTTTCCAAGCATAGCCCCGCGGCGGCCCGTTCAGAAGTGCCCCACGAGACCACATCTTTGCTTTTCTGCTGATCAAAGGAACGGCTGGCGACAAACTCCTGTGCGAGCTCCTGGTCGAGCACGTACATGCCCATGTACGCGTTATCAACCGGAACGAACGTGTACGGCCCCGCCTCGACTTTCGCTCGCCGGATCGCGCTTAAGGTCGCGTCGAAGTCCATCACCGCAATCAAGTCTGTCGAGTAATACATTCGTCGGCTGCGGTTGTATTCGACCCTGACAAAAGCGGGCAGAAGCCCGCGCGGACGAAGAAACTCACGAAAATAGAGAAAGTAGCAAAAATTGATATAACTGAATCGCGTGTCATCCTCCAGGTAGATAAAATGCGAAAAATGCTCGCAGGAATTCAAAAAAATATCGGACACCACGCTGCGATGCTGCCAGCATAAATCGTACGGCTCGGGCAGATCGGGGCAACTAACAATCTCAAACCTCCTCGTGTCATTCCGGTGGCCGTCCAGCAGCCGTTCCAGCGTTGCCAGATCGCTCGGCTCATGTGTATTGGTGTGAATGATTACCGTCATTTTCGCGACTGGGAAGTCCCGCAGCGTTCGTACCATATCCAGAAAATGGACAAGACGGTGCGGCCGGAAACGCAACGATGTCGTCACCAAAACGCGGGTCGATAGCGCTTCCTCCTGCACCGCAGCGTAGAAGTCATCCATTTATAACACCATTTTCGCCACAGCGCTGTCGCTCTCGACCCGGCTCAGGAACGTCGCAACTTTACCACCGTCCCGTCAACTTAGGCGATGAGAATCGTGATCGCAACCGTTTCTGTTCCTTCATATCTGCACTGCCGGATCATGACGGTTACGCCGCGTGCGTCATGGCGTGTGACACAAGACGTTACTCCAGTGTTGTCGGACGGCACGTGCGTGGCGCGAGGCACCGCAAGGCGCTGCGGCCTGGGGGTCGTGGACGAGGGTGGTCAGCAGGGTGGTCTCGGAGAACCGCGCGCCGGATTGGAGCACAGCAACGAGCCTGCCAGCGGTTTCGGGATCGTCGCTACGGCCGAAGGGGGGCGAGGAGCCGCCGGCGCGTGGCGTCCCCGTCGCGGGTGTTTTGCCTGAGCGGCAAACAGCAGTTCCTCCGGACGGTTTGATGCGGACGAACATGCGTGTCTCGGACCTGGCACGACATGGGTTGCCCAGAAAGCCGGAAGGAATTCATGATTGTAACAGATAGCAATTAATTATATATGCGACAGACCGACGCAATGATCAAAATATTGGAGCGGAAATGATATAAACTATCGATTCGCATGATTGTAGAATTGTCGCGGTTATTTATTCCGGCTGATTCGAGCGCATGCATTCTCAAACTCGGCGTGCCCAGGGCAGAGCTGATGGCCGTTTTCGCTCTCAAAGCCCTTCGCTGACCATCGACTGATAGAAGCTGGCGGCAGCCCGATCGACGCAGGCCGAATCCGGCTCCGGACCGGCGGGCAGGGGAGGAACGACCAACCCGTAGGTCACGACCTGCTGGCCGGCGCGGAACACGCTGGTGCTGAATTCCATGCAGGCGTTGTCGGTGCGCAGCGCCGAATACACCCGCAGCTTGTTGCCGGTATAGGCACTGAACATCTGGTCGTTCCGGTCGGCGCCAACAAACACCACCTGCACCTGCGGCATCGCCGCCAGCACTGCCAGGAACCGGTTGGTGTTGGGCGCGAGCAGCACCGGATCGTTGCGCATCCGCTCGATGCCGATCATCCATGTCTGGCTGAGCGTTGCCGGCGGCGGGGAGTAGGAGACAGGCGCGCAACTGCCGGCGAGACTGGCTGCGAGACTGGCTGCGAGCCCGACGCCAAAGCGTTTCCAGCAGCGCACGCGACGCTCCGTCGTTGCGGCCGCATGGGTGCGGCACCCGCGCCAGAGAAGCCTAATTTTATGTACGATCGGTAAACCATCAGCGAAATTGCCGGCCACGGTGAAACAGTGCCGCGTGGCGGGAGCGTCGCACCAGCCACGCGATCGGCTCACACGAAGTGGTTCACCGCCCGATCGGCGCGAAAAACGCGGGTGAAACGCACCAAACTCGACTCTGCGCGCGGCGATGTAGCGCGGCGACAACTTGCCGCCGAACCCGGAATAGAGTGAAACACTTCCGGCATTGCCGATGCCTTCCATGTCGAAATGCAGGCCCTTGGCAGCGGCCTCCTGGATCGCTTCCCAGATCAGCAGGCTGATCGCGCCGTTGCCCGCATCCGACCGGCGGGTCGACACCAGATAGAAGCTCGCAGAACGGTCCCAGCAGCAGAAGATCGCGGCAATGAGCGAGGCGTTCGCATCCACGGCAGCGGTGATCCGGCCCCGGTGCCGCTCGAGGCACGCCTCGATCAGCCGGTGGCCGACCACGGTGTCGAGACGGTCCGCTTTGCCGTCCGCCCGCAGGTTGGCGGCGCGAAACCGCATGAACGCTTCGGTGTCCGCCAGGGTCACGACGTTCGAGCTGTTTCTGCGCCTGGCGAATGACATTCCGGGTCTTGTCGCGCATGGCCCGCCAGATCGTATCCGCCGGCTGCGGCGCGACCTCGAAGGTGAACTGCACGCCGGCATGGAAGCCCTCCATCTGAAAGGCGAGGACGTTGGGCACGCTGCCGGCACATTTGATGTAGGCGGCGTGGACGGGCGGAAGCTGCTGGATCAGGGCACGGGTAATTCCCAGGCGGCGGCGGAACCTTGCCTGGACACTGCCTTGCCCTTGGTCGGTCGCCGGCCCCAGGAAATGCGTCAGCGTCGGCATCACGACCTTCGCCAGCCCGAAGCGCCGGGTCACGGCATAGGGCATGCGGCCGACCACCCGACCATCCTCGCGGACTTCCGCGACATGGAAGGCCCCGGCGGTGGCGATCTTCGAGCCACCACATCTCGTGGAAGATGGTGGGGCAAAGCGGCTCATCGCCGCTTGGTTGCGGCTCGCTGAGATGTGGCGTGGGCGCGACGGCCGCGTTGCCGATCAGCCGCCCGAGCCTGCTCATCATGGCAGCGAAGCCGCACCGCTGAAGCTGCGCCGGCGGGGGCGGGTCGCGCAAAACCCAGCTTCGGTGCGATGCATGGCCGGTCGACCTGACGTCACGCGTGAACGCGACAAGATAACGACTGCCATTATCTGCGCAATCAAGCTGGATTATCTTGTAATCCGCGCGTATAGAATAGGCGTTAAATTAATGTCAAGCATGCCGTTGTGCAGGCGCGGCAATGGCCTTCGTCCGATCAATACGCTCCGATCGCGGGATCGATTCTGATCGGCAAACCGCGGCGGCAGACGCAGCGTCAGCGTGCCCGCTCCCGGTCGCCCAGCAGGTGGGGCACCGTCCGCAGCAGGATATACAGGTCCAGCCAGAAGGACTGGCGTTCGATATATTCCACGTCCAGCGCCACCCGGCGGCGGATGTCGGCGACGCTGTCGACCGCCCCGCGCGAGCCATGAATGGCGGCCCAGCCGGTGATGCCGGGTTTGATCCGGTGGCGATGGGCATACTCGGCCACGAGGCGGGCCGATTCGGCGTCGCCGGTCTTCATGCCGATGGCATGCGGCCGCGGTCCCACCAGGGACATCTCGCCGCGCAGCACGTTGAACAGTTGCGGCAATTCGTCGAGGCAGGTGGTGCGGATGAAGCGGCCGACCCGGGTGACCCGCTCATCGTTGGCGGTGACCTGTCGCGAGGCGGTCGGGTCGGTGGCCTCGCGGCGCATGGAGCGGAATTTCCACACGATGATCGTCTCGTTGTTGAAACCGTGCCGGCGCTGGCGGAAGAACACCGGGCCGGGGCTGTCCAGCTTCACGGCGATGGCGACCAGCAGCATGACCGGTGCGGCCGCCAGCAGGGCCAGGCTGCCCAGCAGCACATCCTGCACCCGTTTGGCAAACAGCCGCGACGGGTCGATCTGGTGACCGGACAGCATCAGGAGCGGCGTCTGCGCCAGCCAGGACAGGGTCTTCGAGGGCTCCGCCGCGCCGTCGATGTCGAACAGCAGCGACACCTCGTTGGGCAGCACGTGCAGGCGCTCGATCAATTGGCGGACACGTCCCTCGGCGCTTGCCGGAATGGTGAGCACCACCCGGTCGACGTACGGCAGGATGCGATGGGTCAGCAGCGCCTTGGTGTCGCCCAGCACCGGCACGCCGCCGACGCTGGGCGGAATCCGGTCCGGGCTGCGGTCATCGAACACGCCGAGCACCACGATATCGCCGGTGTCGTGGGCGCGGTTGATCAGTCGCTCGGCGTTGGCGGTCGCGCCGACGATGACGACATTCGGGGTCAGCTTGCCGGCCCGGCGCAGGGTGACCATGCTGCGCCACCAAACCAGGCGCAGGCCCAGGACGCCGGCGGCGCTGGCGGCAAACCAGATCGTGGCCGCCCGAGCCTCGGCCGCCCCGATCGGCAGGACGGCGACAAGCCCCGCCAGTCCCGCCCCGGCCAGCAACAGACCGCCGCCGGCGCGGCCAAGGGCGTGCGGCAGGGACCCGCTCATGCGGGAGAAATCGGCGCCGGTCCCGGCCAGGCAGAAGATCAACGACGGCACGCCGGCGGCAAACGGCAGCACCGCGGCCAGCGGCGCCTGCAGCAGACCCTGCGGATGGGCTGCCGCGCAAACGCAACCAGCCAGGACAATGAGCATCGCGGCTTCGATCGCCCGGAACAGGCGCCCGGTCAGTTGGGCGTCGGACCGCGTCCGGCTGGAGGCCAGGGCGCCAGGGCGGAATGGCCCGCGCCGGTCACCGGGAGAGTCCGCCGCTGCGGGCCGGGTGCCGGGCGCGGCCGGGCCGCTTGCGTTCGGGAGCGGTGCGCGGGCGGGACTCATGTCAACCATTCGATCGGCTAAGGGAAGTTCGTGTAACATGACGCAGGATGCCCGCTAATGCTTTCAGTATGTGATCGTTTCGTTCCCTTTGGCCAGCGAAATATCGTCCAGCAAGGACACCCCGGAACGGGCACCTCGGCGCGATCAGCGCAACCGCGGCGACAGCAGCGGAGCGGCCATCGGCGGATCATCGGCGGGAGACAGGGTGGCGCCGAGAAAGACGAAGACGAATGCGCAGGGCAGCGTCAGGCTGAACAGGGATTCGACCGGGCAATAGGCGATCAGGCAGGCGGCCAGCGCCACCCCGACCTGCGCGCCCCGGTGCTCCGCCGTGCCCCGCGCCGTCCGCCACAGCCGCAGGAGCACGACCGCGGTGGTCAGCGCCATGGCCAGCACGAAGGGTCCGAAGGTCAGCATGCCGCCGGTGTAAAGCGTGCCGTAGACGGTTGAATGGCTGCCGATCGGCAAGTCCTCCCTGGGATGCACGGACGGGCCGATCCAGCCCTGCCCGATCACCGGCGACAGCAGGAAGCCTTCCCAGCTTTTGGCATAGATCAGCTCGCGCGCCATGCTCGAGCCGGCGCGTGCGGCGTCGACCGCGCCGCGCGCTTCCACCGCTTCGGTGACCGGGTTGATACCCGCCAGCGGCAGCACGGACAATCCGATGGCCAGCGCGCACAGCAGCACCAGCCGCCAGAGCCAGCGCAGGCGCAGGAACAACAGCAGCGCCAACGCCAGAATCAGGGAAATCTGGGCGATGCGGCTCCAGCTGAACACCACGGCCACCAATCCGCCGGCCGTGCCGATCATGCGCCAGACCCGGTGGCGCTCCAGCGTGCTGATGAGGAAAATGCCCAACCCGCCGAGCCCCAGCGCGGTTGTCCATGGAAAAAACAGGACCAGCCGCAGCAACGGATCGCCGAAGGTCAATTCCTGCTGGTAGAAAACCACGGCCGCATAGAAACTGACCACGTCCGACGATGGCGCCAGCAACGCCACCGGTGTCTGTAAATTGAGAAAACTGGGCAGATGCGTGGTTTGCCAGATCATGGCCGACAGGGCACCCAGGAGCAGAATATACAGGCCGAGCCGCGCGACGGCGCGCACCGTGCCGGCATCGTTCAGCCGATGGGCGGCGCCCGCGGCAATGCCCAGGCCGCCGAAGATCCAGCCGAGCACGGTCATCGACAGGGCGTTGCGCAGGCCCAGCCCGGCCAGGCCGGTGCGCACGCCGTTCAGGATGGACGCGGTGGCCTGCGCCGCGGCGACGCATAGCCACAATGCCACCACCAGATTGACCAAACGGTCGCGCGGCCAGCGCCGCCACGCCAGCCGGACCACGACGGCCGCCTGCGCAAGGGTCAGCGCGCCGAGCAGCCAGAGCGCCGGGGTCCAGGTGAGCAGCGAGGCAAACATCCCGGCATCCGATCCTGCGACCACCGGTGCCGGGCGCAGGGTGGGCGCAGCGAGCGCGCGCAGGCGGCGAGTGGACGTGCCGGCGGCCCGATCGGCGGCGTCGGGCTCGATGTCGGCGACCCGCATCATCCTCCCTTCCGTGAGTTCGCATCCCGCATAACAGCCGCGGTGACGTGGGATCAACCGCGGACCCGCCCCTTGACCCGATACGTGATGACAGCTTCGACCCTGAGGGCCGATGTCCCTCGGGGGGTCAAGACTTGCCGCAGGCCGCGACCTGCAGGCGTGCGCCACCTTCCCCGCCGGTGCGCGGGCGAGGTGTGCCACGGACTACCCGTCAAAGCTGTAGCGGCAATGGCGGTTGCACGTCCGCGCGGTGCGGGCCGCCGATTCAACCTGCATCGGCGCCGACATAGGGCGCGGGGGGTTTGTCAGGTCAGCAGCGAATGATAGTTCAGCAGGTCGGCCAGACCGAGATTGGGCGCCCCGTTCAACACTGCAATCGCGGTGACGCTGTCGTTGACCGCGATCGACAGCGTGGTACCGATGCTCGCGTCGGTGACCCGCAGGTATGTGCCGGCGTGCTGTTGGAGCCGTTCCATTTCGTCGCCGCCAGGGCGGTGCGGAGATCGAGCAGGTCCTTGTTGGTCTCGCTGAAGCCGGTGATGCTGTCGAAACCTTTGCCGGCGGCGGGCAGCACGAAGGTGTCGCCGCCGAAGGCGCCGCCGACGTTGGTGTTCGAAGCACTCCCGCCAGCCACGCTGTCGTCGCTGAAGGTGACGCCGCTCAGCGTCACCGTGCCGGCAGCGGCCACGAATAGGCCGCCGCCCAGCCCCGCGCCGGCGCCGCCAAACCCGCCGATGCCGCCGGTGCCGTGGTGTCGTCGATCGCCAGATGGTCGATCGTGACGTTACCGGCATAGTCGAACAGGCCGCGACAGGTGTTCCCGCCGTTCAGCACCTAGCCGGTGCCGTTGATGCTCAGCGTGTTGCCGGTGGCGAGGTTGATCGCGTTGAGATCGTTGCCGAGCGCGGCGTCGATGGTGATGTTGCCGGTGAAGGTGATCGTGCAGGCGGTGCTGCCGGGCACCGCGGCGTCGATTGCCGCAATGGCGGCATTGAGTTCTTGTCCGGTGGAAGCCGAATATGTGGTCGACATACGCCGCCTGCGCATTCGATGGATCGCCCGAACGCCCGGCAACCAGCCCGCGCAACACTCGCGTTATGCCCGAGGCCGTCCACGGAACCGGTTTCGGTATTTTTTTTGCCGACATGGTTGCATGGGCGTTTGAAAAGCCACAAAGGGCCGGCCGGCATATGCGAGCAGGCGCCAGCCAGGGCTCGCAAGCGCGCGCCCGCCCCCGGTGGCGCGGCAGGTTTCAGGCCGAACTTACATACGCCTCACGCCGGTCACTCGCCGAGCGACCAGGTGGCGCCGGGCACGAGCCCGGCCTCGGCATTTTCGATTTTCTCCAGTTTGATGACGACACGGCGGTTTTGCGCCTGGTTTTCCGCAATGGCATTGCCGTTCGCGTCCCGGTTGGGTGCCACGGGAAATGTGTCGGCATAGCCGGCGGCGCGCAGCCGGCGCGGCGAGACGCCCTGGTCGCACAGGAAATGCACCACCGCCGCGGCGCGCGCGGTCGAGAGTTCCCAATTCGAATCGAATTGCGCGGTCCGGATGGGGGCGTCATCGGTATGGCCCTCGATGGTGATCCGGTACTCCCTGAACCGGTCGGACCCGAGCTGCATCGCCGCGGACTGCAGGAACCTCTTGCCGGACTTCGCGCAAATTGGCCGAGCCGCTGTCGAACAACGCGGCGCTTCGGATTTCGATCGTGGTGATGCGGTCCCCGCCCGGCGTGCGATCGATCGGACCTCCCGGCTGTAGAGCCTCGCCGGCAAGGCGGACCGACATGGCGCGCCGCTCCGCGCCGGCGGTTGCCGCCGCCGCGCCAGACCCGGCGATGCCGCGACCGGGCGGCGGGGTAAGCGCGACATCATCGCCCGGCCGCAGGGGAAACACCGGTGCGGGATCGACCGGCGCCGTTCCGGCCTGCGCGTCGTCGGTGTCGTCCTCCGCCGGGTCTTCGGCGTCCGCGAGGCTGTGAAATGGCCCGGCATCGCCGAAAACGACCGGTGGCGCCGCCGGCGCCGCGGCGGGCGGGCGGGCCTGCGGCGGTGCGGATTTTTGACTGGCGGCGGGGACAAGCGATGCGAACACCACCATGACGCAGAACAGCAACGTGATCACATCGGCATAGGTCATCAGCCAGTCATCCGCCTGGCTGGCCGGCCCCGGCCTGGTTCGCCGATGCGGTTTCATGCCCGGACCGCCTGCGGGGTGTTTCTATCACGTAACGGCGCGGTGACGCCGAAGCGCTGCCCCATCGGCACGACAATGCCTGAAGCAGGCGCGGATATCTGGTTCATGTAGTCGTGCCGGTCAGGCCGCAGATAGGCATTCAGACTGTCCTGGATAAAGTAAGGCGACCGTTTGGCGGCCAGCAGGGCCATGCCTTCGGCGATCAAATTGTTGCGGGCATAGGCGGCATCGACCTCCTGCTGCAGCCGCGATGCCGCCGGCATATAGATCATCCGCGCCGAGAGAACACCGTAGAGGGTTGCGAGAAAAGCTACGGCCAGCACCGATTTGACGCTGGCCAGGCTGTCGCCGATGGCCGCCAGCATGGTCACCATGCCGAGCAAGGTGCCGATCATTCCAAACGCCGGCGCATGGCTCGCCATGGAACGCAACACCTCAACCGGGATACAGTCGCGGTCGTAGGCGGCATCGGCGGCGGTCCTCATCATCGCGCGGACGTCCTCGGCCGCGTATTCGCTGGCGACCATGATCAGTCCATATCTCAAGAACGCATCATCGGGTTTCTGGGCGATGGCGCGCGACTTAAACGCGCGCAGCCCTTGTCCCTTGATCAGGTGCGCCCATGCGACGATTTGTTTCATGTCCTCATGAAGGGAGTCCTGCGTCGTGCGCGGCTCCTGCAGGATCGCGACGACGGCGGCGAGGGCTTCTTGCACGTCGCTTGCTTGAAAGCTCATGAAGGCCACCGCAATCACGCCGCCGGCAACAACGACCAGGCCGCCGAGGCTGAAAAACGCGTGAATGCCGTTGGAGGTCACGGTGATCGCGGCGATCAGCGCGACAAGACCGAAGCCTGCCGCCATGACAGGCGCGCGTGCGTAGGGCTGCGGACATGGCTCGGAGAGATGCGGCATGTCGGGACTCCTCGTGACTGCCGGGGGGGCGGGTTGCGCGTGGCTCTGCCGTTTGGACAGCAACCGCCGTGCCAGCCGAGGATCGCGCTTCAGGCGCCGAGACTGGGCGAACGCCCTCGCTTATGGGCGCGACAAGGCACGGTTGGACGGTGCCGGTCGGCAATCATTGCCGGGCGCACGGACAAAAACTGCCGGGCGGCGGCGCGCCATGCGCGGGCAGTCGCGCCGCTACGTCAGGCGCCTGTCCACAGGCGCATCGAAGTCGATCTCCGGGCCGAGCGGCACAATCCCGGTCGGGTTGATCGTGACGTGGCTCTGGTAGTAATGGCCCTTGATGTGGCCGAAGTCGACCGTGCCCGAGATTCCAGGCATCTGGTACAGCTGGCGTGTGTAGGGCCAGAGATGAGGGTAATCCACCAGGCGGCGGATGTTGCATTTGAAGTGACCGACATAGACCGGATCGAAGCGCAGCAGCGTGGTGAACAGGCGCAGGTCGGCCTCGGTCAGGCGGTCACCACAGAGAAACCGCCGGGCTGACAGACGCGCGTCCAGCCAGTCCAGGGTTTCGAACAGCGGGCGCACCGCCTCCTCGTAAGCGGCCTGGGTGGTGGCGAAGCCGGCCTTGTAGACACCGTTGTTCACGCGGTCGTAGATGCGGGCGTTCAGGGCGTCGATGTCGGCGCGCAGGGCGTCCGGGTAATAATCGCCTTCGCGCGCCCCGATCCGATCGAAGGCGCTGTTGAGCATGCGGATGATGTCGGCGGATTTATTGCTGACGATGGTGCGACGCTGCTTGTCCCACAGCACCGGCACCGTCACCCGGCCGGTGTAGCGCGGATCGGCGGTGGTATAGACCTCGTACAGGTATTGCGCGCCGTTGATCGTGTCGGGAACGACCCCCGGACCGGGCGCGAACGTCCAGCCTTGCGGCCCCATGCGCCAGTGGGTGGCGGAGAACGAGATCGCCTCTTCCAACCCCTTCAGCACCCGGAAGATCATGGTCCGATGCGCCCAGGGACAGGCGCGGGAGATATACAGGTGATATCGTCCCGGTTCGGCCGCGAATCCGCCCTCGCCGGTGGGCCCGGGTGCGCCGTCGGGAGTGACCCAGTTGCGGAACCGGGAGTCGCCGCGCACGAACCTGCCGCCGGTCTTCCCGGTGTCGTACCCCTGATCTTGCCAGACGCCGTCAACAAGAAGGCCCAATGTCACTCTCCAAGCCGCCCCACGAGACGGCGTACACGTCCCCGCCCAAGCACGGGCCACTTGCCGCTATCCGTTGGTTTCCTCCGCGCCCGGCTGGACCAGCGCGATCCGCGGTGGGTTTCGCAGAGTTTGCAGAATAACGCAGTAACGTTCGGTGGTCTCGATCAGCCGCGCGCGCTTTGCCGGATCGGCATCCGTGTCAAGTTCGAAGCGCAGCGTGATGTCGGTCAGTCCGACCGGTGCGGTGCGGCTGATGCCCAGCGTGCCACTTGCATCCCACGACCCGTCCGCGATGACGCGGCCATGCCGTATGTCGATGCCCATCGCGGTCGCGACGGCGCGCAACGTCACCCCGGCGCAGGCCACCACCGCCTCCAGCAGCATATCCGCCGAACAGGCCAGCGCGCCGGTGCCGCCGGTCGCCGGATGCAGGCCGGCCACCGTTTCGCCGTGCCACGATGTCACGACGCAGGAGATGTCATCCGTGTCCAGCCTGGCTTCGGCGTGTGCCGCCATGCGCGCCGATTGCGGCGCCTCGCGATATTGCTGCTTGAGCGGTGCCTGCAAAGCCCGCAATTGCTCGGCGTTCATGGCGTCATCTCCCGGTTGGACACAGGATAGCCGGCCCTTGCCTGGCCTGCCAACGACTGGTTCCGGGGCTGCCGGTCCAGCGGGCAGATGCGGCAATGGCGCCTTTCCCCGTCGCGGAGGTCAGCCACGATTGCGTGAGGTCGCCTGGATGTGGGCGCGCCCCGTCTTCGCCTCCACAGTAGCATGAACAGGGCGCATTGCGTGGACGAGCCGGCGCGATGAGGAAACTGCCCGGCGCCTTCGCGGCGGCTGGCGAACCGGGTGCACGACCGGCAACAGTATCGTGTTACCGCATCTGAGGGAGAGACGCATGGCCGGCGCGGAGACAACACCCGGCGGGCCCGATTTCGCACAGGGAATCAGCCTCGGCGAGCTTGCGGATGGCGTCCCCTTTCCAGGGCATGTCGGCGAACATGGCGTGCTGCTCGTGCGGCGCGGCAACGAGGTGCTGGCGGTCGCCGCCTCCTGCACCCATTACGGCGGGCCGCTGGCCGAGGGCATCGTGGTTGACGACACCATCCGCTGCCCCTGGCACCATGCGTGTTTCAGCCTGCGCAGCGGGGCGGCGTTGCGTGCCCCGGCGCTCACCGGCCTGACGCGCTGGAGAACGGAGCAGCGCGACGGCAAGCTGTTCGTGCGCGAATCGCTGCCGGCCGCCGCGCTGCCGACGCTGACCGCGCCTGACCTGCCGCAGTCGGTGGTGATCATCGGCGGCGGCGCGGCCGGCAACGCCGCCGCGGAAACCTTGCGTCATGAAGGCTACGCCGGACCGGTGACCCTGCTGAGCGCCGATGATGCGGCGCCCTACGACCGGCCCAATCTGTCGAAGGACTTCCTCGCCGGCTCGGCTCCGGAAGACTGGATTCCGCTGCGGCCGATGGCGTTCTACGCGCAGCAGAAGATCGCCCTGCGCCTCGATGCGCGGGTGCGCGCCATCGAGCCGGCCGCGAAGACGGTGCATGTGGCAGACGGCGGCGCGCTGCCCTACGGCGCGCTGCTGATCGCCACCGGCGCCGAGGCGGTGCGGCTCGCCGTGCCCGGCGCCGATCTGCCGCATGTCCATACGCTGCGCACCCTGCACGACAGCCGGGCGCTGATCGCCAATGCCGCCACCGCCCGGCACTGTGTGTTGATTGGTGCCGGTTTCATCGGCCTGGAAGTGGCCGCCGCGCTGCGGGCTCGCGGCCTCGGCGTCCGCGTCGTCGGGCCCGAAACGCGGCCGCTGGAACGCATCATCGGACCCGTGCTCGGCGACATGGTCCGCGCGATCCACGAGGCGCACGGGGTGATTTTTCACCTGGGCAGCACCGTCGTCGCGATCGACCCGGACGGGGTGACGCTCTCCACCGGGGAGCGGCTGGCGGCCGACCTCGTCGCTGTCGGCATCGGCGTGCGGCCAGCCATCGCGCTTGCCGAACAGGCTGGCCTTGCCATCGATCGCGGCGTTGTCGTCAACGCTTTCCTGCGGACCAGTGCTGCGGATATTTTCGCCGCTGGCGACATCGCCCGCTGGCCGGACCCGCATACCGGCGCGCCGATCCGCGTCGAGCATTGGGTGGTGGCGGAACGCCAGGGCCAGGTCGCCGCGCGCAACATGCTCGGCCGGCGGGAGCGCTTCGATGCCGTGCCGTTTTTCTGGAGCCAGCATTACGACACCACGATATCCTATGTCGGCCACGCCGAACGATGGGACCGTATCGACATCGACGGCGATCCGGCGGCGCATGACTGCACCGCGAGCTTCTGGCAGGACGGCAAGAAGCTTGCTGTCGTTACCGTCGGCCGCGACCGGGAAAGCTTGGGCGCCGAACTGGCGTTCGAGCGCGCGACGACGGCATGATCGCGCACCCGCTTCAGTCGGGCTCGTCGTCAGGCTCTGCCGGCACGGAAAGGTCGCTGCTCTCGCCGTAGTTCATGCCCAGGGTGCCGGTGACGATATGCGCAACCGCCCCCTCCAGCCGCAGCAAATCCCAATAGGTGATCCAGCTTTTGATATACTGCCGCATCGTCGCGGCGGCGGTGCGGGTGGCCAGCGGCGCCGGCGGTGCGGACCAGCCATAGGCGCGGGCGTATAAATCGCGCAGCCGCTCGTGGGTGGCGGCGAGATCGGCGTCGCGCGGCGGCTGCAGGCGCCGGGGCGCGGTGGCGAGGTGGCGGATGCCGGCCTGCGCCAGCGCCGCCTGGGCCGGACGCCCTTTCAGCCGCAGCCGTTCCGGCAGTTTCTGCGCGTCATCGCGGGCCTCGATGACGGCGGCGCGGAAATCCTCGGTGATGGCATATACCACCACCAGGCCGGGCACCCGCACGGTGGCGTCCAGCCCCAGCCAGCGCGCCAGCTCGGCATAGGCCTGCGCCCGCTGCAACGGGGTGTAGCGGCCGATCAGTTCCAATTCGTCCAGCAGCAGGCACCACCCGGCGAAGCCGGCGAGGCGGAACAGCAGCGGCGCGAAGCGGGCGCGTTGGCGGGCCAGCTCGGCGGCAGGCACGGCGCGCAGGTCGAACATCCGTGCCGCCCCGGCCTCCTTCAGCGCCTGGCGCAAATCGACCTGCGCAAGCCGGCCGCCGGCGAGGAACCGCTCGAACCGGCGCACCCGCTCGGCGGGCGTGGCGGGCCGGCCGAGCAGGAACAGCATCGCGGCGAACACCGGGGCAAAGCCGGACTCGGGCGCGCTGACCGCCGCCTGCAGAGAGGCCAGATCGGCGGGGTGGCGGCGCAGCTCGGCCAGGGCGGCGGTCATGGGGTCGTCGTTGCGCTCGGGCAGGGTGGCCTCGCGCAGGGCGGCCTGATACAGGCGGGCCGGGTCGGATAGCGGTGTCTCCTTGCTGATCACCACCCTGCTGACCACGAAGCCCTGGGCCAGCGCCACTTCCGACAAATAGCTCAGCAGATGCGACTTGCCGGTGCCGAAATCGCCGGCGATGCCAAACCCGGTGCCGGGCCGGGCGCCATCGGCCCAGGCGCGCTGCAGCGCCGTCTCGAAGCCCTGTTCGATGTCGGCCTGCTCGGTGCCCAGTTGGCGCACCGCCTCGCGGTTCGGCACCCCCGCCCGCAGGGCCTCGATGGCGATGCGCGCCGGCAGGTTCATGGCCCCACCCAAACCAGCGGCGCGACCGGATTCTGCCGCGAGCCGGCATGCACGTCCGGCCAGACGCGCGCCTTGAGGGCGACATACTGGTCGAGCACCCGCTTGCCCTCGCCCGCGGTCAGCGCGGCATCGGCCAGCACGAGCAGAAAAAACCCGGGCAGGCGGTCGATGTCATCGACCAGTTCGCGCAGCACCTCGTAGGTATCCATCACCGCCGCGGTGGAGTAGCGCACCTCGCCCCCGCCGACCGCGCCGGTACGCAGAACCTGGCGCAGATCGAGCGTGACAACCAGGCCGGCGGCGCCGGCGCGGCGCACCCAGTGACAAACCGAGGACAACAAGGCGCGCGCATTGTGGCGGTTGATGCGGGAGAAAATCTGTACGTCACGCAACGCGCCGATGCTGCCGAGCTCGCCGCGCAGCCATTGCATGACCGGATCGGCGGCGCCGGACTCCTCGCCCAGACGATCGAGACACAGCCGCATCAGGGCGCTGCGGAAATCCTGTGCCAGTGCGGCATCGTCCCAGATGTCTTCGCTCAGCCACTGGTCGCGGCTGCGTTCCAGCAGCGACAGCGCGATGCCGTGGGTATTGGCCAGCTCGGCCAGCGACACGACCTTGCCGGGCCGCGGCCAGGCATAGCCGTGGCGGGTGAACATCTCCTCGACCTGGTGCTGCACCAGGCGGTTCCAGGGCAGTTGCCGGGCGATGGCGAAGAACACATCGTGCAGCATGTGCACGCGCGTGGTGGCGGCGCTGAGCTGCACCGGAATCAGCCCGTGCCGTGCCCCTGCCTCGCCCACATAGCGCGCGATGGTGGGGATGCGATCGGCAGCGGCGATGGCAAACTTCACCCCCCCGCCGCCGGCGGGGATGAAACCGGCCAGATATTCCTGTGCGAGAATGCCCAGCCACTCAGCGAGCGGCAGATCCTCGCCGGTCGCTGGTTGCATCGCTCTGGTCCCGGAGGAAGCGGATGGCGAAATACTCGTGCTGGCCGCCCTGTTCGTCGAACACGGTCACCCGCTTGCGGGTTTTTGTTCCGGTGGCGGCGGAAAAGCCGAAACGATGCCCCTGGCCGGTGGTGGCGTCCGGCGTGCGGTCGAGCCGGAGCAGGTCGGCGGCGAATTCCTCGACCGGGTAGTCGCTGGCGGCGGCCGGCAACAGGGTCAGCAACTCGTGCAGGTCGAGCAGCGGCACCAGCGGGCCCGGCGCGCCGGCTTCCGGCCGCCACGCCGGTTCGATGGCGGCGGCCAGCGGGCGGTAGGCGGCGAACACGCGGTCGAGGAAGGCGCGCGCCTGAAACCGGTCGGGGCGAAGCTGCACCGCGCGCAGCAGGCGTGCCAGGAAGGACGGGCGCACCCGGCGCTCCAATTTGCGGCCGAATCGCACCGCCTGGGCGCGCGGCTCCAGCCGCACGATCACCGGGAAGGCGCTGATGCGTCCGTCGCGTTCGACCAGGCGGACGCCGTTGGCTTCCGCCTGCGCCTTCAGTTCGGCGGCAAAGCTGCCGTCGCGGAAGGCGGCGGCGATATCGGGCAGCGGCAGCAGGGCCGCCTCATCCAGGGTGGCGGCGAGTTCGACGGCCAGGCGGCGCGACTGGGCCAGTGCCTCGGGAAGCGCGGCGACGCTGCCCTCGCGGGCGGCGCGCATGCCCTTGCGAATGGCGCCGTGCAGGGAGGCGGCGCGGCGGTCGGCCTCGTCCAGGCGCTGCTCCAGGGCGGCGAAGGCGGCATCGATGCCGGCGGGCAAATCGGCTGCATGGGACATGACACAATGGCTAGCACGGCGGGCGTGTGGCTGCCACAAGCGGTCGGGCCGGCGGACAAAGGAAGGCCAGAGCAGAACCCGGAGATTTCCCGCGCCCGGCCTTCATCCCGCTTCGGGCACGCCGAACGCGATCGTCCCGTCGCGGCCGATCTCGTGCACCAGGTCGATCTCCCAGGACAGATAAGCCCGCATGGCCTCGGCGATGCCCGACGTGCGGTCGTACGGTCGCAGCGCGACATCGATGCAGGCCTCGTCCGGCGGGTTGGCGCTGTCGTGGCGCAGCCGGTGCGCGGCGCGGGCCCAGGCGGCGGTGCCGCCTTCCAGCACCCGCACCGGGGCGCGGGTGAGCGCCTTCACCTCCGCCACCGCCAGCCGCGCCAGCACCCCGTCGGGCGAGGTCAGCACCACCAGCCGCGCCACCGCCAGCCTGTCGCGCAACGCCTCCAGCCGCGTGCGTAGCCCCCATAGCGCGCCGGGAATGTGGCCATCGCGAAACTCGATGCTGCGCGCCAGATCCACCACCGTGGCGTCCGACGCCGCCGCCAGAGTGTCGGCGGAGATGGTCTCCACTTTGGCCGCAAGCTCCGGCACAGCCACCGGCGCGGGGCCGGGAATGGTCCCGTCCTGCAGCCCGCCTTCCACCACGAACACCTCGCGATGGCCCATCCGGCGCAGCCAGCCCGCCGTCATGCGTGCCCGAACGCCGTCGTCATCCACCAGTGCGAGACGGGCATTGCGTACGCCGATCCAGGCATCGGTCGCCTGCACGAGCTGGCCGCCGGGGGCCGACACGCTGCCGGGCCGGTGGCCGGCGGTGAACTCCGCCGGGTCGCGCACGTCCAGAACGTAGCAGCTCCGCGCCGGGTCCTGCTCGAACCGGGTCAGGTCCAGTGGCCCGATCACGCCCACGCCGGAAGCCTTCGCAAACCCTCGTGCCCTTTGCAGCGCCAGTGCCGCGCTGGCCGGGCGACCGGGCGAAAACCGCTCGGTACGGCCCTGCTCGGGCGTCAGCCCGGCCAGTTCCCAGCCCATCGTGCCGTTGCGCAGCGCCACCGCCCGGTTGGGCACGCCCGCCTGGCGCAGGCTCTCGGCGCCGAGGATCGACCGCGTGCGGCCGGCGCAGTTCACCACGATCAGCGTCTGCGGGTCGGGCGCCAGGTCGGCGATGCGGTAGACCAGCTCTCCGCCCGGCACGCTGATCGCCGTCGGGATCGACATGCGGCGGAACTCGTCATAGGTGCGGCTGTCGAGCACCACCATGTCGCGCCCGTCCTGCAGCCACGATTGCAGCTCCGGCGCATCGACGCTTTCGGTGCCGTACTGGTGTTCCACCCATTCCCCGAACGCCTTCGACGGCACATTGACGCCGGAGAACAGCACGTATCCGGCCGCCGCCCAGGACAATGTGCCGCCGGCGAGGACCGATACATCGGTCGCGCCGATCCCCTCCAGCCACCCCGCCAGCTGCTCCGCCGCGCCGCGTCCGTCATCGACGCAGACGATGCGGGTGGCCAGCCGCGGCAGCAGCGCGCGGGCGCGGATCTCCCGGCGCGAGAGCGGGCAGGGCACCGCCCAGAACAAATGCGAGGCGGCAAACTCGCCCTCTTCGCGGGCGTCCAGCAAGGCCATTTCGTGCCCGTCGGTGATCCACCCGCGCAGGGTGGCGGGGTCGATGCGCCGCATGGGTCAGGTCGCCGGGGTCGCGCCCGGCTTCATGAAGGCGCGGTTGTAGGGGATCGCCTCGCCGGTCTCCGGGTCATATGCCTTGCGATCGGCCAGCACCTCCAGCGCCAGCCCATACATATGCAGGTGGCGGGTCGATTGGCTTCCGGTCGTGTGGATCGAATGGATATCGTCCGGCAGCAGGGTGATGCCGCGTCCGGGCTCGACCACGATTTCATGCTCGACCACCAGTCCGCCACCGGCGCGGCGATACACTTTGTTGAGTTCCTGTCCCTCCACCGCCACCACCACCGCCCAGGTGGTGTGGTCATGCGGTCGGGTTTCGTTGCCCGGGTTCAGCGCGTTCAGGTAGAGGGCAAAACGGTTGTCGGGGTCTTGCTGCAGCAGGTAGCGGTTGGCCCCCCGCTCGCCCTCGGGCGGGGGCGGAAACATGGCTGGGGGGAACAGATGCTCCTGCGCCGCCAGCGCCAGCAGTTCCGCCTCGATGGCCACGAGCGCCGCGCGGGTGACGCCTTGTTCGGCCTCGATGGCGCGCACCCGGTCGATGGTGTCGGCGACCGCGGCCCTGCGGGCGGTCGTCAGGTCTGGAGCGTTCACGCGGGTCTCCGTTGCTGCCTGGACGGACACTAGGCGCTGCGGCGCCTTGGCAGCAACGTTCGCAGGAGGCACATGCAGGCGCATGAGCATGCATGTGTTCGACCGCGCCGCCGTGCGCCGGCATCGCGACCGTGCCGCGGCCACCGTGGACGGGGTGGCAGATATCCTGGCCGATGCCGCTGGCCGCTTGCTCGACCGGCTGGACGATACCACCATCCGGTTCACCCAGGCGCTGGACCTCGGCGGGCGCGGGGCGGTGGCGCCGCTGCTGCGCGCGCGCGGTATCGGGACGGTGAGTTGCGATCTCTCGCCGCGCATGGCGGCGCGCGCCGCTCCGCCGGCGGTCGTTGCCGACGAGGAGGTCCTGCCCTTCGCCCCCGCCAGCTTCGATCTGGTGGTGGCCAGCCTGTCGCTGCACTGGGTGAACGATCTGCCGGGGGCACTGATCCAGCTGCGCCAGGCGCTGCGGCCGGACGGGCTGCTGCTGGCCAGCCTGCCGGCACTGGGCTCGCTCGGCGAATTGCGCAGCGCGCTGACCGAGGCCGAGCTGGCGCTGACCGGTGGGGCCGCGCCGCGGGTATCGCCATTCCCCGACCTGCGCGACTGCGCGGCGCTGCTGCAGCGGGCCGGATTCGCCCTTCCGGTGGCGGATGTCGAAGATATCCGTCTGCTTTATGCCGACCCGTTCGCGCTGCTGCGCGACCTGCGCAACGCCGGGGAGGCGAATGCGATCGCCGAGCGCGACCGGCGCATCCCGCCGCGGGCCTTGTTTCCGGCGGCCCTGGCGGGTCTGCCGGCAGAGGAGGGGCGGGCGCGGGTGACGCTGCGACTGGCAGTGCTGACGGGGTGGGCGAGCAAGTAAGGCCAGGGCTCTGCCCTCGACCCGCCAGGGGGCAGTGGCCCCCTGGACCCTGCTCCTAAAGACAGTTGTTATGGGAGGGGGGCGAGGAGATGAATTGATTCACTGCCTCACCCCCCTCGTATAACAACTGTTTAAGAGTAATGGGATCCAAGGGCCTCTCGGCCCTTGGCGGGGTCCAGGGGCAGAGCCCCTGGCCTTGGCTTGCTTGCCCCGCGCCCCGCGCGTTTGCGCCGCCGCGTCCGAACAGGCATTCTGCGCCGCAAACCTCGCCAGCCCGGAGCCCTTTTCCATGAGCTACCGCCCGTACCAGCAAATCCAGCGCCGCCGGTCGCGCCAGATCCATGTGGGCCCCGTGGCCGTCGGCGGCGACGCGCCGATCACGGTGCAGACCATGACCAACACCCTGACCTCGGACGCCGCCGCCACCATCGCGCAGATCAAGCGCGCCGAGGCCGCGGGCGTCGATATCGTGCGTGTGTCCTGTCCCGACCAGGAGAGCACGGCCGCCTTGCGGGACATCGTCCGCGGCGTGAGCGTGCCGATCGTCGCCGACATCCATTTCCACTACCGGCGCGCCATCGAGGCGGCCGAGGCCGGGGCTGCCTGCCTGCGCATCAACCCCGGCAACATCGGCAGCGCCGAGCGGGTGCGCGACGTGGTGAAGGCGGCGCGCGACCATGGCTGTTCCATGCGCATCGGCGTCAATGCCGGCAGCCTGGAGAAGCATCTGCTGGAGAAATACGGCGAGCCCAACCCCGAGGCCATGGTGGAAAGCGCGCTGGAGCACGCCAAGATATTGCAGGACCACGATTTCCACGAATTCAAGATCAGCGTGAAGGCGTCCGACGTGTTTCTGGCGGTGGCGGCCTATAAGCAACTGGCTGAGGCCTGTGACCACCCGCTGCATATCGGCATTACCGAGGCCGGCGGGCGGCGCACCGGCACGGTGAAAAGCGCGGTTGGCCTGGGCAACCTGCTGTGGTCCGGTGTCGGCGACACGGTGCGCGTGTCGCTTTCCGCCGAGCCCGAGGAAGAGGTGCATGTCGGCTGGGAGATCTTGAAATCGCTCGGCCTGCGCCATCGCGGGGTGAAGATCATTTCCTGCCCGTCCTGCGCCCGGCAGGGCTATAACGTGATCGACACGGTGGCGCAGCTTGAGGCGCGGCTCGCGCATATCGACACACCGCTGACCCTTTCGATCATCGGCTGCGTGGTGAACGGTCCGGGCGAGGCGCTGATGACGGATATCGGCATCACCGGCGGCGGCGGCGGGCGGCACATGGTGTATGCGGCCGGCAAGACCGACCACCAGATCGATACCGAGCGGATGATCGACCACGTGGTGGATCTGGTCGAAAAGAAGGTGGCCGCGATCCGCGCCGAGCAGATGGCGACGAAGGTGGCGGCGGAGTAACGTGAGCGAACTGCAGCCTGTCCGCGGCACCCGCGACCTCATCGGCGACGACCACCGCCGCCACCTGCACGTCATCGACACAGCCCGCCGCGTGGCTTCGGTCTACGGGCTGGAGGAATGGGCCACGCCCATTTTCGAGGATACCCGGGTCTTCGCGCGCACTTTGGGCGAAACATCCGACGTGGTGACGAAGGAGATGTATTCCTTCGTCGACCGCGGCGGCGACAGCCTCACCCTGCGCCCCGAGGGCACCGCCGGCGTGTGCCGTGCTCTGGTCACCAACGGCCTCACCCAGTCGCTGCCGCAGAAAGTGTTCTACGCCGGGCCGATGTTTCGCTACGAACGGCCGCAGAAGGGCCGCTACCGGCAGTTCCACCAGATTGGCGCCGAGGTGATCGGTCCCGCCGAGCCGCTGGCCGACGCCGAGGTGATCGCCTGCGGCTGGGACATCCTGCAGGCGCTCGGCATCGCCGACGACGTGGTGCTGGAGGTCAACACGCTCGGCGACCGCGAAAGCCGCGACGCCTACCGCGCCGCCCTGGTGACGTATTTCACCGAACACCAGGCAGGCCTGTCCGAGGACAGTCTGATGCGGCTGGCGCGCAATCCGCTGCGCATCCTCAATTCCAAGGACGAGGGCGACCGGCGCATCATCGCCGGGGCGCCGGACATCCACGCCCATCTGACGCCGGAAGCGGCGTCGTTCTACGACCGGTTGAAATCCTGCCTGGCTATCTTCGGCGTGCCCTTCGTGGACAATCCCCGCATCGTCCGCGGGCTCGACTATTACGGCCACACGGCCTTCGAGTTCGTCACCACCCGCCTGGGCGCGCAGGGCACGGTGATGGCGGGTGGGCGCTATGACGGGCTGGTCGCCGAGATGGGCGGGCCGGCGACGCCCGCGGTTGGCTGGGCCGCCGGCATCGAGCGCCTGTCCATGCTGTTGACCGAGGTACCGGCGCCGCCCAGCCCGGTTGCCGTCGTGCCGGTCGGCGAGGCGGCGGAGGCGGCGGCGCTGGCCGTGCTGCAGGACCTGCGGCGTGCCGGTATCCGCGCCGAAATGTCCTATCGCGGCAACCTCAAGCGCCGCCTGGAACGCGCCAACCGCATCGGCGCCCGCGCCGCCGTGATTCTGGGCGAATCCGAGGCGGCGCGCGGCGTCGCCCAGGTGAAGGATTTTTCCAGCGGCACGCAGCTTGAGGTGCCGCTCGTGGATCTGCTCGCGACACTGAGATGAGCTTCTCTCTCAAGCTGGACCGCATCGGCGACCGCGCGGCGGAGCTGAGCGCACAACTGTCCGAAGGGCTGACCGGCGACGCCTACGTCAAGGCCAGCCGGGAGCTGTCCGAACTCGAGCCCGTGGTGGCGCGGGTGGAGGAACTGCGGGCCGCCGAGCGGGCCGCCGCCGAAGCCGAATTGCTGCTGACCGATCCGGAAATGCGCGAGCTGGCCGAGGCCGAATTGTTCGAGCTGAAAAGCCGCATCCCGGAATTGCAACAGGCGCTGCGCATCGCCCTGCTGCCCAAGGATGAGGCCGACGCGCGCTCCGCCATCCTGGAAGTCCGCCCGGCGGCCGGTGGTGATGAGGCAGGACTGTTTGGCGCCGAATTATTCGACATGTACCGGAAATACGCCGTCCTGCGCGGCTGGCGGTTCGAGGTGCTGGAATATGACGAATCCGAACTTGGCGGCCTGAAGGGCGCCTCGGCCGAGATCAATGGCACCAACGTGTTCGCCCGGCTGAAATACGAATCCGGCGTGCACCGGGTGCAGCGCGTGCCGGCGACGGAAAACCAGGGCCGCATCCATACCTCGACGGTGACCGTGGCGGTGCTGCCCGAGGCTGAGGAGGTGGATGTGCAGATCGACGAGGGCGATCTGCGCATCGACGTGTACCGCGCCTCCGGCGCCGGCGGCCAGCACGTCAACAAGACCGAGAGCGCGGTTCGCATCACCCATCTGCCGACCGGCATCGTGGTGGCGATGCAGGAAGAGAAAAGCCAGCACAAAAATCGTGCCAAGGCGATGAAGATACTTCGTGCCCGCATATACGAGCAGCAGCGGGCACAGTTGCATGCCACACGGGCTGCCGACCGGCGGTCGCAAGTCGGCACCGGAGACCGTAGCGAACGGATTCGCACTTATAATTTCCCGCAGGGGCGGGTGTCCGACCATCGCATCAACCTGACTTTGTACAAGATTGACCGGGTAATGGCCGGTGAACTGGACGAGTTCATCGACGCGCTGACGGCCGAGGACCAGGCGGCGCGGCTGGCGGCGGAGGAGTGAAATCACGTCTGAAATCACGTCGCACCGACTCCGAGTCCGCGCTCGGCGAGGCCACCGCCACCCTCCGTGCCGCCGGCATCGATTCCCCGCGGCGCGAAGCCCGCTGGTTATACGAACACGCGGCAGGTGACCCCGACGCCTTTCGCACCCTGGTCGCCCGCCGCGCCGCCCGCGAGCCGCTGGCCTTCCTGATCGGTCGTCAGGACTTCTGGACCCTCGATCTGGAGGTTTGCCGTGCGACCCTGATCCCGCGCGCCGACAGTGAAACCCTGATCGCGGCGGCGATCGCCGCCCGCTCGGACCGCGGCGCGGTGCGGCGCATTCTCGATCTCGGCACCGGCAGCGGCTGCTTGCTGCTGGCGGCGCTGAGCGAGTTTCCCGCCGCTTTCGGGGTCGGCGTGGACCGCGTGCCAGAAGCGGCCGCGCTGGCGGCCCGCAACGCCAGCGCCACAGGCCTGGCCACGCGCTGCGCCATCCTCTGCGCCGACTGGGCGGCGCCGCTGGCCGGTCGGTTCGACCTGGTGCTGTGCAACCCGCCCTATATCGAGTTGGAAACCATTGCCGGTCTGATGCCCGAGGTCGCACGGTACGAACCGCGCAGCGCTCTCGACGGCGGCGCCGACGGGCTCGATGCCTATCGCCGCTTGCTGGCATCGCTGCCCGATCTGCTCGCGCCGGATGGCGTGGCGGTGCTGGAATTGGGGGCCGGGCAGGCCGGACCGGTGGCGGATCTTGCCTGCGCGGCCGGATTTCCGCCACTTGCCCTGCGCCACGATCTGGCCGGGATTGCACGCGCCGCGGTGCTGGCCTTCTCATCCGGCTGAAAAATAGTTTGGCACACCGCGGCGACACCGCTAGCGTGTCGGCGTGCGGCAGGGACCGCCCGGGAATCGGCTCCGGGGGTTTGTCCGTTTGCTCAGGCGCTGGCGCGGCTGGAGCGTGCGCCGGATCTGGGTGCTGTGCGAAACCAATGGTAAGAAGCGACCCGGGGACGGGTTGTGGCACCGGCTCACGGCGGCGAGACGCTGCCTGAGTCCGGCGACGGGAGCCGGCAGTGCGTCGCTCGCAGCGGCGACGGCGGCGCCCGGCACACGAACAGGAAAACGCTTTGGCAAACGTATGAACATGAAACGTATGCGCGGACGCAACCATCGCGGTGGGAGCGGCGGCGGCGGTGGTAACGGCGGCGGTGGCGGTATGCGCCCGCCGGGTGGTGGTGGTGGCGGCGGGATACCGCTCAACCGCAATCATGTCTTTGACAGCAATGGGCCGGAGGTGCGCATCCGCGGCACCGCCCAGCAGCTGTTCGAAAAATACCTCCAGCTTGGCCGCGATTCGACCGGCAGCGGCGACCGGGTGATGGCGGAGAGCTATTTCCAGCATGCGGAACACTATTTCCGTATTCTGAATGCCATCAACCAGGCATCCCAGCAGGGCCAACCGCAGCAGAACGTCAACGGCCAGTCGAACCGCCGCCCGTCCATGCAGGAGATCGGCGGCGACGGCGACTCCGACGACGGCGAGGGCCAGCCCCCTGGCGTGGGCGACCAGCCTAACCCGAGCGAGGGGCGGGAAATTCCGATCGCAGCGGCGCCCCCCGAAAGTTAAGTCAGACAAGACCAGGTCTTCGCCCTCGATCCGCCCCGGCGCAAAGCGCGCCTTCGCGCGACGGGGCGGTGGCCCCCATAGGCGCTAAAATAAGCCCTGGACGGGATATCTGACGTGCGGCTTTCGGTTTCGTGGTGCGTTGGCGAGATTGCGGTGAACCAGCGGTCCCGCCGCCGCGAGGCCGGCGAGAGATATCGGACCGACAATGATGGCCACCAGCACCAGCAGCGCGATCTTCTGCACGCCCCATAGCGACGGGATGTAGTCTGCGTCGAGCAAGTCCTCAGGGGGAAGATTCCAGGAAATCCTGGCTGAGGTCGTCACACAACAGAGCAAGAATGAGGTGGGCGTAAAGCCAACTTCGCGATCCCGCCTCGGTCCGCGTTGGCAGCCGGTCGATATGCAGCAACGATTTCAGGCGCTTGAACGCGAGTTCGATTTGCCAGCGCAATCGGTAAACGGCGAGGATATCCTTTGCCGTGTAGCCTGTCCTCGGCAACGACGTCCCAACGATCATGAACGCCGCCGCGATCAGGCTGCACGGGTCAAGTTTCTTCCCCTTCTTGATCGCGGCGCGGCGCAGGGCCAGACGGGTCGCTTCGGTTGCCTCGGGAGGCTTGCGCTGGACGATCAGACGCAACGGCAACGCCGCCTCGCCCCGTCCGGCCGCCGCATGCAGGCTCACTTCATGCGGCCTCGTGCCGGCGGGGAGGCGTTGCAAATATCCAATCAGATCGAAGGCTTTGCCTCTGGGCATCCGCAATTGCAGCGCATTCCAGCCCACCCGCACGATAAAGTCGGCCTTGCCGTCGCCTGCGGCCAGAAATCGCTTCAAAACCGGCACGCGGGCATAGTTGCGGTCGCCGATGCGGATCTCACCCGCCAGCGGGGCGCCGCGTTCAAGCGCCTCGGCGCCGTGCTTGTCGGTCAGTTCAAGATGCGAGAAGCCGCCGCTGCCAAGATCGAACACGCCGTGGACGCGCCAGTCCGTGCCCTTGCTGCCGGGTTTGCTGACACAAGTGCCGTCAGCGAGACGCAGCATGCGGCCGGGCCAGCGTAAAGCCGCGCCGGGTGCCTTCGCCGCCAGCAGCCGTCCGACCAGGGCGGCCAGGAATGCCACCGCCTGCTTCAATCGGTAATGCACACCGGGATTGCTCAGATCGGCGATCTCCAGCAACGACACCCAGGCTGATGTCTGGCGCAGCGAAAACCCGCCCGGCCCGCGGGCCAACGCCAGCCGCAACAGGCTGGCGCCGCTGCCTATCTTGCGTTTTCGCTGGATCGCTTTGGTCTCATACGCCAGAAGATCAAGGTCGAGGCCAGCCGGAAGCCGGCTCAAAAGGTCAGGGAACTGGTCCCCAGGGACAGATGCCGTGGTTTGCATCTGTCCCTAGAATCCTACCGATTCGAGCCGAGTCCAGCGTTATCTTAGCGCCTATGGCGGTGGCCCCCTTTGTCCCATGAAAGAAACCTTCGTCAGACGGTCGCTGCGGCCTGATCGAGCCGGCCTAGCGCCCCCGCCGCCAGTTCCAATTGACGGGCGATGCGCGCCAGCGACTCGCCATCGGCATCTCCCGCCGGCACCGGCGGGCGCGGCGGGAGGTCGGCGCGGCCATCGGCCAGCAGCGTAGTGGCGGTGGCGATCCAGTCGCGCCAGGCCTGCCACGCCGCGCGGTCGTGCGGGTGCATGGCTGCGTCTACCTGCAGCGCGGAGACCCGCCCGGCGATGCGCCGAAGCGCCGCGTCGATGGTCAGCGCCGCTTCCAGCCGCGCCGTATCGCCCCGCGCCGGCTCCAGCAGGGCCCGCTGCAGGCTCGCCTCGGCATTGTTGCTGGCGATACCAGCGGCGCGGCGGGCCTGTTCCACCTTTGCCTGGCTGCTCTCGCCCAGTACGGCGGCGATTTCGGCGCAGGCATAGCGTCCATGCGCGGCAATGGCGGCGCGCAACTCGCCGCGCAGGCGTGACGGTTCCCAGACCGGCCAGAGCAGCGCGCTGAACGCCAGCGCCAGCACGCCGCCGGCCACGGTGTAAAGCCCGCGCATGACCGCGATTTCCACCTGGTTCTGGCCGGGCCGCGCGAGCTCGACCAGCAGCACCACCACCGGGGTCACGCAGGCCATGAACAGGCCGAAATTCACCGCCCGAACGGCGAGTGCCACCACCGCCAGCGGGAACAGCGCCACCGCCATCGACACCGGGGTCGGACAGGCGACGGCGATCGCCGCCCCCACGGCCCCGCCCAGCACCGTGCCGGCGATCCGCTCCGCCGCGCGGGTGATCGTCACCGCGTAATAGGGCTGCATGGTCAGCACCAGGGTGATGGTCAGCCAGTAGCCGTAGCCGGTCGGCCAGGCCAGCGTGAGCATGAACCCGACGCACGCCGCCGCCGCCGCCCGCAGCGCGTGCCGCAGCGCCGCCGAGCTCGGGTCGAGATTGGCGCGCAGTGGTCCGAGCACACGCTTGCGCCATCCGATGTTGGTGGGCCCTTCCGGCACCGGCGCCAGCGTATCGGGATTGGCCAGCGTGATGGCGATGCGCAGGCGCTCGGCAATGGTCTGTGCGATCAGATGCACCGGGCTGTCCGGCACCGTCGCCGGCCCCCCGGCGATCGCCGTGGCGGCACGCTCCAGCCTTGCCGGCCGGTCTTCGGTTTCCGTCAGCATCGACGTGCCGAGCCGCAACAGCAGCGGGCGCAGCAGGCGCAGCATGTGGTCGGCGGCGGCGCGAACCTCCGGCCGCTTCTCGCCCGGCAGCAGTGCCGACAGGGCGACCAGGGCGTTGAAGATCTGCTCGGCGGCCTCCAGACGGATCCAGCTTTGGGCCGCCCGTCCGCTGACCGGGCCACGCGTGCGCACGGTCGCCAGCACTGCCACGCGCGCCGCTTCCAGCAAGGTGCGCACATTGTTGCGGTGCTCGCGGGCATGGCGGTCCCACTCGCTTTCCGGCGCGGCAGGAAGGCGCAGCACCTCGCGCAGGTCGGCGACGAGCAGCGCCAGCGCCCGCCAGCACTCGGCCACAGCGCGCACCGCCGGGGCATAGGGGTGGACGCGCCAGATCGCCATGGTCAGCGCCAGCGCCCACAGGCTGCCGCCCAGGAACACCAGGCCCTGCAGGACGGCGTGTCCCAGGTCCGGCAGGGTACGGGTGAGCGCCAGCACCAGCGTGACGGTCAGCAGGTTGCCGACCTGCGTCATCGACTGGCCGTAGATGCGCACGAGGCTCGTGCAGAACACGCCCGCCGTGGCGGCCGCGATCACGACCGGCAGTGGCGCCAGCGTGCCGAGGAGACCGAAGCCGGCGGTGAATGCGGCGCCGACAATCCCGAATCCCAGCAGGAAAGGGACCCGCTGGCGGATCGGGCCGCCGGCATCGCACATGCAGGTCAGCCAGGCCGCCAGGGCGGCGTCCATCAGCGGCGGCCGGTGCAGCCACTCGCTGACGGCGACGATCGCGGCCACGGCAAACGCGGCCCGCAGACCCTCGGCGATGCTGACCGCGCGCGGATTGAAGGCGATGGCGGAGGGAAGACCGGCGGACGCGATGCGGCGGGTTTGTTGGTGTGTGACCGGCCACTGCATGTGTTGCTCTGATTTTCTTCTTCGTGCCGGGATCGTGGAGGGCAGGGTTACCGGGTGGTTGGCGCGACCGGTGTTACCGCGCCGGGTACGTCCGCGGCCAGATGATCTGATCTGCCGGACCGTCCGGCACCGGCCAGCCCTTGCGGCCGCAGCCGCCCAGCAGCAGCGCCAGCGTGAGCAGGAGCAACGCCGCCCTCATGCAAGCGCCGCCAGCCAGCGTGCGGCCTGCCGTGCCACGTTTTCCGGCGCTGTACCGCCATAGGAGATACGCGACGCCACCGATGCGTCCACCGTCAGCACGGAAAACACATCGGCCGTGATGCCCGGCTCCTCTGCCTGCATCTCCGCCAGCGTCAGGCCCGCCAGGTCCACGCCCTTGGCCTCCGCCCGCGCCACCAGCCGGCCGGTCACGTGATGGGCGGTGCGGAACGGCAGGTGCAGCACCCTCACCAGCCAGTCCGCCAGATCGGTCGCGGTGGCGAAGCCGGAGCCGGCACAGGCGCGCATGCGCGCGACATCCGCCGTCATGTCCCGCACCATGCCGGCGGCGGCGGCAAGGCACAGCGCCCAGGCCTCGGCGGCGTCGAACACCTGCTCCTTGTCCTCCTGCATGTCCTTGGCATAGGCCAGCGGCAGGCCCTTCATCACCGTCAGAAGGCTCACCAGCGCCCCATTGACGCGTCCGGTCTTGGCCCGCACCAGTTCGGCCGCGTCCGGGTTGCGTTTCTGCGGCATGATCGAGCTGCCGGTGGTGAACGCATCCGACAGCCGGATGAAGCCGAACGGCAAGCTGCACCAGATGACGATCTCCTCCGCCAGACGCGAGAGGTGCATCGCCGAGATTGCCGCGGCGGCGAGGAACTCCAGGGCGAAATCGCGGTCCGACACCGTATCGAGCGAATTGGCTGTCGGCCGGTCGAAGCCGAGCGCCGCCGCCGTCGCGTCGCGGTCGATCGGGAACGAGGTGCCGGCCAGGGCCGCCGCGCCCAGCGGGCATTCGTTCAGCCGCCGCCGGCAATCCGCCAGCCGGCCGCGATCGCGGGACAGCATTTCCACATAGGCCAGCAGATGGTGGCCGAAGGTCACCGGCTGGGCGGTCTGCAGATGGGTGAAGCCCGGCATCGGGTCAGCGGCATGTTCGGCGGCGCGCCCGGCCAGGGCGCGCATCGCATCGGCGATCTGCGCGTCGAGCCCGTCGATGGCGTCGCGCACCCACAGGCGGAAATCGGTGGCCACCTGGTCATTGCGGCTGCGCGCGGTGTGCAGGCGCTTGCCGGCTTCGCCGATCCGTTCGGTCAGCCGCGCCTCGATATTCATGTGGATGTCTTCGAGCGCCGCATCGAAGGCAAACCGGCCCGCCTCGATCTCCTGGGCGATATCCGCCAGCCCGCGGCCGATGACCGTCTCGTCCCCGGCCGGGATGATCCCCATCTTGGACAGCATGGCGGCATGCGCCAGCGAGCCACGGATGTCCTGCCGCCACATCTTGCGGTCAAAGCCGATCGAGGCGTTGATCTGCTGCATCACCCCCGAGGGGCCGGCCGCGAACCGGCCGCCCCATTGCATGTTGGCTTCGGCGTTCCGGAGGTTGGGCGTGTCGCTCAAGAGAGGCGTTCCCCAGGCGGTGGGTGGCATGCGGCAGGCGGTGCGGCGTCGGGCGGTGTTATGCGGCGTCGCGGCGGCGGGCGGCACCCTAGCGGCGGCATGGCCTGCAGGCAAACCGGCCGCTCAGGGGATCGGCGCGACGGCCCCCGACCCGGCGCCGCCCGCGGTGCGGCGGCAAGGCATCGCGGCGCTGACGCGCACCGATCCCCCCGTGCCGCTGCCGCCGGCGGCGCTGGTCGATGCCGACGGTGGGGCGCACGGGCTCGAGCGCTTCGCCGGCCAGGGTCTGGTGATCAACCTGTGGGCCACCTGGTGCGTGCCCTGCGTCGCCGAACTGCCGGCGCTGGCGGCGCTGGCGGGGCGGGTCAGGGACGCCGGGATCCTGGTGCTGCCGCTGTCGTCCGACCGGGGCGGTGCGGCGGTGGTGGAGAAATACTACCGCAAGCACGGCATCGAGGGCCTGCCGGTTTGGCTCGATCCTAAGGGGGCGGCGGCGCGGGCCTGGGGGGCGCGAGGCATCCCCACGACCCTGATCGTCGATCGCCAGGGACGCGAACGTGCGCGGATGGAGGGCGCGTTGGACTGGGCGAGCGAGGAGGTGGTCGCCGAGGTGCGCGGGCTGGTCGGATAGCGGGCAGCCGCTTGCCGGTTTGTGGGCCGGGTAACCGCGGTCTATGCTGACGGTCACATGAAACCTCCCCAGCAGAACCGCCCCGGCAGCCGGCCCCCTCGCGGCAGCGGCCCCCGCAGGCCCGGTGGGCCAGGCGACGGACCGGATCGCGGCCCCCAGGGCGGCGCCCGTCCGTCCGGCGGCGCCCGCCCGTCCGGCGGCGCGCATCACGGTGCCCCGCGTCACGCCCAGGCCGATTCCCCCAAGGGCGGACCGCGCGGCGGCCCCCGCTTCGCCGAGCAGCGGCCCCGCGACGACCGGCCCGCCCGGCCGGACCGCCCGTATGGGCCGCGCCGGCCGGAAGACCCGGACCAGGCCGGGACACGGCGGTTCAGCGCCCAGGCCGACCAAGGGAAACAACGTCCGCTGGCTGTTCCCCGCCGCGCTGAAGCGCCGGCGTCGCCACGGCAGACCGAATATCGCGCTGCGGAGCCGCGTCCCGGCCCGGACACGCCGCGCGGCACGGTGTGGCTTTATGGGTTGCACGCGGTCGGCGCGGCGCTGGCCAATCCGGCCCGGCGGCTGCGTCGTCTGCTGCTGACCGAGGACGCCGAGGCGGCACTTGCCGCAAGCCACCAGCGCCACTCCTGGTCGCTCACGCCGGAGCGGGTGGAGCGCGGGCGGCTCGACCATCTGCTTGGACGCGATTCCGTGCACCAGGGCGCCGCCCTGCTGGCGGATTTGCTGGCAACGCCGGCGCTTGCTCAGGCGCTGGACCGGTCCGGCCCGGTGATTGTGCTGGACCAGGTGTCCGATCCGCGCAATGTCGGCGCCATCCTCCGGTCGGCGCAGGCGTTTGGCGCTGCGGCGGTGATTGTGCAGGAACGCAACGCACCGGAAGAGACCGGTGCGCTCGCCAAGGCGGCCTCCGGCGCGCTGGAGACGGTGCCGTTGTTGCGGGCGGTCAATCTGGCCCGCACGCTGGTGGCGCTGAAGGCGGCGGGGTGCTGGGTGGTGGGGCTGGACGCCGGGGGCGCGAAGCTGTCCGGGCCGGCCCTGGCCGAGCGCCGGGTTGTGCTGGTGCTGGGCAGCGAGGGCGAGGGGTTGCGGCGTCTGACCCGCGAGACCTGTGATGAGGTGGTGGGCATTGCCATGCCAGGTTCGGGCTTTGGTCTGGACAGCCTGAACGTATCGGTCGCCGCCGCGGTCGCCCTCTATGAGCTAGGTCGCCGCGTCGAAATTTCATAACGAATGGGGTGCAGGGGGCCTCTGCCCGTCGCGCCAAAGGCGCCCGGCGCGTGAGCCGGTTCAGGGCAGAGCCCTGGCCTTGCCTTGTCGCCCGACCTCCATTCCTTCCCGCAGCAACCCGTCCTTAACCACCCTCGCGCACAGTTCCGTCCCGACCGCGTGAGGGATGCCGCGGCGCCATCCGCCAGAACGGCGCATCGGGCCATCGCAATGCTGCGCGACAGTTCTTGCCTGGACTGGAACCTTCTCTCCGACGAGGCGCAGCTCGCGCTGTCATCGGAGGCGTTGCGCCGCGCCGTCAGCCGTGTTGCCGAGCAGGCCGAACTGCTGGCCGGCGAGATGGAGGCGGGTTGCCTGGCGGATCGTGGCGGACCGGATGCCTTGCGGCTGCTGGCGGCCGTGGTCCGCGAGGCCGAAGGCTGCGGACCGGTGCAGGCCGGCACCGCCTGAGCGGCGCCGGCGTCTGGTTGCTCGGTTCGTCAGCCTTGATCGGACGACGTTTGTCCTTTGCCCATATCGACCGCGACGAACGTGGTCTGCCCGTCACGGAGAATGCGCAGCGCCACCGCGTGGTCGTTTCGCACCGCCGCGTGGATGGCGTTCGCCGCCTCGCCGGGCGAGGTGATCGTCTTGCTTCCCACGCCGATGATCACGTCACCCTCGCGGATGCCGGCCTCGTCTGCCGGCGACCCGGGCTGGACCGTCGCCACCACCACGCCGCTGGTGTGCGCCGGCAGGTCGAGCTGGCCGCGCAGTTCCGGGGTGAGTGGCGCGAGGGCCACGCCGACGCGCTGCTGGTCCTGGCCGGCGCCGCCCTCGCGTGACGCGACGGCATCGGTTTTCATGCTTGCAAGCGTCACGCTCAGGCTTTGCGACTTGCCGTCCCGCAGCACGTCGAGTTTTGTCTCCGCGCCCGGGTGGATGGACGCCACGTCGATGGCCAGATCGCGCGGCGTTGCCACCGGCTTGCCGTCGACGGCGCGGATCACGTCGCCGGGCTGCAGGCCCGCCTTGGCCGCCGGGCTGTCGGATTCTACCGCCGCCACCAGCGCGCCGCCGTTGGTGCCGGGCCCGGACAAATGCAGGGCGGCTGCCATCGCCGGCGTGACCGGCTGCGTTTCGACGCCCAAAAAGCCGCGGGTGACCTGCCCGTGCGTCTGCAACTCGCCGACCACCGTGCGCACGACATCGGAGGGGATGGCGAAGCCGATGCCGATGCTGCCGCCGGAGGGCGAAAGGATGGCGGTGTTCACGCCGACCACGTGGCCGTCCTGGGTGAACAGCGGGCCGCCGGAATTGCCCTGGTTGATCGGGGCATCAATCTGGATGAAGTCGTCGTAGGGGCCGGCGCCGATGTCGCGGCCGCTGGCGGAGACAATGCCGGCGGTGACAGTGCCGCCCAGGCCGAAAGGATTGCCCATGGCGACCACCCATTCGCCGGGCCGCACCTTGGACGAATCGCCGAGCTCGATATAGGGCAGGCTGTGCCCGGCGTCGATCTTCAGGACTGCGAGGTCGGTGCGCGAGTCGCGACCGACGATCTTGGCGGGAAGCTGGGTGCCGTCGGCCAGGGTGACGCTGACCGAGGTTGCGTCCTTCACCACGTGGTTGTTGGTGACCACCGTGCCGTCGGCATTGATGATGAAGCCGGAGCCACGGGCCTCGACGGCGTGCGGGTGGTTCGGGCGCAGCGGGCCGAACGGGGTTGCGACCTCCTCGTCATCGGCGGGCTGGCTGCGCAGTTCGGTGGTGATGGAGACCACCGCGGGCTTCACCCGGGAGACCAGGTCGGCAAAGTCGGGAATGACGTGGGCGGGCGCGGCCGGCGCGATCTGGGCGGAGGGATCGGAGGCGGCGAAGGCGAAATGGCCGCCGGCAAAGCCGGTGAGGGCGGTGCCTGCGAGCAGCGCGGCCGCCAGGCCGATACGGAAGCGGCGCCCGGAGGCGCGCGTGCGGTTTGGGACCATGAGGAGACTCCGTGTGAGGAGACGGGGCGCCGCGCAGCGCGCGGACGGCTTCGTCGACACCCGAGAGAATGGGGTGGGTTGCCCCACGGCACGATTTCGGCGCGGTGAAATACAATTTATCTACGTGAATTGTAATCTTTGGGTCATTCTGGACGTTTCACCGCGCCGGCGCTGCTGGTCGTTCGCCCCGCCCTGCCAGACGGGGGAGCCGCGCCCGGCAATTGCCTGCACGCGGTTGCCTCTATCCATGCCGGGCGCCGTGGGTGTCACCAGCACTGCGGCGCCTGCGGCAACCCTGCCCGGCCTGACCCGGCGGGGCGAAGACGCCGAATGCTCCGGACTTGGCGGCTTCTCGCTGAGACGGGACCTGTCGAAGCCACGATAAAGGCACAGGAACCGGACAAGGTTCTCATCGCGCCGGCAGCCTGCCGAAATAGGCAAGCCACGGCGGAGCAGTCGATCATAAATTGTCGCGCACCGTCATGAGAACACACTGGTCGATCCAGCGCGTCCTGCGCCCGGCCATCGAGGCGGTGGTGGGACATGTGCACAGACGGATGCCCCGACCACGTTAACAAATCCGAAAGCTGGCGCCCCGACAATTCACCTTCGCAGCATCAGGCCGCCGGGTGGCACTGATGCTGCTCCGGCGTGGAAACGAATTGCCGGCGTACCACCGAGAGCCTGATCCGGACTGCACGCGCAGCAGACCGCGGACGGACTTTCGGTGGGCTGGCGGGCACCACTGGTGGGATGCGGATCAGTGAGTTTATGCGGAATCGGTTGGTTTTGAATGTCCGGCATCCGATTCGAGTCAGCCTCTGACACCGGTGAGCTGAACCTGGGTGACTCGCGCCAGGCCGGAACGGCGGACCGCAGGCGATTCCGGCCTTGAACCAGATCTCCGATCGGCAACTGACGCCGCATCTGACAGCGCTGCGTTGCCTGTTTCTGCTGGCAAAGCATCACGGTGTGCATGTGCCGCTGGACCTTCTCTCGCGCGCCGATCCACGCAACTCCGCCGCGGCCGTGATTGGCGTGATGCACGAGGTGGGACTGAGCGGCCAATTGCTCAAGCGATGCTCATGGCGCGACATGGGGCGCCTTGGCAACGCCTATCCGGTGATGGCGGAGCGCTGCGACGGTACTTGGCTGATCGTCGCCGGCTCGGTGCCGACCGCGGATGGGCTGGGCGCGCTCGCGGTGCTGGACCCGATGGCCGAACAGGCCGGAATGGTCGTGATCCCGCGCGACAAGTTCAAGGCCCTCTGGACGGGGCGGCTGCTGCTCTCCAAGCGCCGGCGCGACGCGGCCGGCCAGGACGAGAAGTTCGGGCTTCGCTGGTTCTTGCCGGAGATTCTGCGCAACGGCCGTTATCTGCGGGACGTTGCGCTGGCGGCGACCATGTCGAACCTCATCAGTTTCGCCACGCCGTTGCTGTTCAATGTCATGATCGACAAGGTGGTTCCGCACCACAGTTACCAGACGCTGCTGGCGGTGGTGCTGGCATTTTCGGTGACCATCCTGTTCGACTCGGTGTTCGGCTATGTGCGTCAGATGCTGACGCTGCTCCTGAGCAACAAGATCGACGCGCAACTCGCGGCGCGCACCTTCGCCCATCTGCTCAGCCTGCCGCTGCAGTTTTTCGAGAACCACACGGCCGGCGTGCTGCTGCGCGATATGCAACAGACCGAGACGATCCGCCACTTCCTGACTGGCCGCCTGTTCCAGACGCTGCTGGATGCCTCCGCGCTGCCCTTGCTGCTGGTCGGCCTGTTGATCTACAGCGTCCAGCTGACGCTTGTTGTCCTTGGCTTCACGCTTGCCATGGTTGCCGTCATCGCCCTGCTGCTGCCGCTGTTCCGCCGCGAGTTGGAGCGACTGTACCAGGCCGAGGGACTGCGCCAAGCCGACCTGGTGGAGACCATCCACGGCATGCGTGCGGTCAAGTCACTTGCATTAGAGCAGAACCGCATGGAGTCGTGGGACGTCAGGGTTGCGGGATCGGTGCGCCGGCGGGAGGCGGTGGGGCGGATCGGCGCCATCGCCAACGTGCTTACCAACAGCCTCGAGAAAATGATGATGATCGGCATCCTCGGGCTCGGGGCGATCGAGGTGTTCAACGGCGAACTGAGCATTGGCGCGCTGGTGGCATTCAACATGCTGTCCGGACGCGTGACCGGACCATTGGTGCAGATGGTGGCGCTGATCAACGAGTACCAGCAGACCGCGCTTTCGGTGAAGATGCTGGGCAAAGTGATGGATCATGCGCCGGAACGCGACGCCAGTCAGCGCGGCACAAGGCCGCACATAGCCGGTCGCCTGGAGTTCCAAGGCGTGCGGTTCCGCTACGACGGCAGCGTGACGCCGGCGCTGAACGACGTTCTCGTTTGTCATCCAGGAAGGGCAGGTGATCGGTGTCGTCGGACGGTCCGGCTCCGGCAAGACGACATTGACCCGGCTGATCCAGGGCATCCAAACGGCGCAGGAAGGGCTGATCCGACTCGACGGCAACGACATTCGCCACATCGACCTGAAACATCTGCGCCGCTCCATCGGTGTCGTGCTGCAGGAGAATATTCTTTTCCGCGGCACGATCTATGACAACATCGCGGCGGCGCGATCGGACGCCACCCTGGACGAGGTGATGGAAGCGGCGCGGCTGGCCGGCGCCGACGAGTTCATCGACCGGTTGCCGCGCTCGTATGAAACGGTGATCGTGGAAGATGCGACGAATTTTTCGGGCGGGCAACGCCAGCGCATCGCCATCGCCCGGGCGCTGCTGACGAAGCCGCGTCTGCTGCTCTTCGACGAGGCGACAAGCGCGCTCGACCCCGAGAGCGAAGCGATCGTGCAGCAGAACCTGAGCGATATAGCCCGCGGCCGGACGATGATCATCGTCTCGCATCGATTGTCTTCGCTCGTACGGTCGGACGCTATTCTGGTGCTTGAGCGGGGTGCTGTCGCCGACTTCGCGCCGCATTCCGTGCTGCTCGGGCGCTGCGCGATCTATCGGCATCTGTGGGACCAGCAGACGCGGCATATCCAATGACCGTGCTCGGACGCATCATGACGCGCCGTCCGGGTCGCGACCGCACGCCATTGATCCCGCTGTTTGCTCGACGCGGTTTGTTGGCCGAGGCGATCCCGTTCCAAGGGCCAATCGATGAGATTTGCGCACAGCCGGCACCACGCTTTTTGCGATCGACGCATTATCTTGTGGTAGGTCTGTTCATATCCTTATTGATGGTTGCGGCTTTTACGAACGTGGATGTGGTGATCGTCGCCAGCGGACGGCTGGCCACCGCAACCCCGCCCATCGTGTTGCAGCCGATGGAACGCGCGATTGTTCGAGACTTGCGTGTTCGTCCAGGAGATGTTGTCACCAAGGGAGAGGTTCTGGCCACGCTGGACCCGACCTTTGCGGAAGCCGACACGGCGCTTCTCGAAAAACAGCTCCGCATGCTGCGCGCGCAGGTACGACGCCTGGAGGCGGAGGCCGATGGCCGCAAGTTCGAGGTCAACGCGCCGTCGAACGATGAGGACGACCTGCAGGGCAAGCTCTTCCGCCAACGAAAGGCGGAGTACATGGCACGGTTGCGGGTGTTTGACGAGGATATCGGGCGGCTGCACGCCAGTCTGCGCACTCTAGACGACGGGCGCGGTTCGCTGGGCCGGGAGTTGGAGGTCGCAAGGGCGGTGGAACGGATGCGGTCCGCGCTGATGCAATTGCAAAGCGGATCCAGGTTGAACCTTCTGGAGGCGCAGGCAGCACGCATGCGCGCCGAGCGCGATCTGGAGGAGGCGACCAACCGGCTGCAAGAATTGCAGCACAGCATGGAATCGCGGCAGGCGGAGCGGCAAGCGTTTGAAGACGAATGGCGGCGGGAGTTGCTCGATACCCTGGTGAACACGCGGACGGATCTGGCGAGGGTGGCAGCGGCGCTTGTAAAGGCGACACGGATGCATGATCTGGTGGTGGTCACGGCGCCGACGGATGGCGTCGTGCTGAACGTGGCGTTGCGGACCGAGGGCTCCGTGCTGCGCGAGGCGGAGCCCTTGCTGACGATCATTCCCAAAGACGCTCCGCTCATAGCCGAGGTCATGATTTCATCGGGCGATGTCGGCTACACGAATCCTGGCGCGGAGGCGCAACTGAAGATAGACGCGTTTCCGTATCAGCGCCACGGCATGATCGTCGGAGAGCTGCAATCGATCAGCGAAGAAAGCGTCGTGGGGGGAGGGGGGCCGGACTCGCCGTCTGCCAGCCGCAGCGGTGCCTTTCATCGCGGACGAATCGAACTGCGCGAAACGAAACTCGAGCACGTGCCGACGGGCGCGCGGCTGTTTCCCGGCATGACGTTGACGGCGGAGATCAAGGCCGGCTCACGAAGCGTACTCTCATTCTTTCTTTATCCACTCACTCGCAGTCTCGCGGAAGGCATGCGCGAACCGGGATGAGGCGGCTGGAGCTGATTATATCTTCAAAAAGAGTGATCTCTATTTTGGATGCGCCGTTCTAGGCCGTGTGGACGGATCTAACCAGCATCAGGCCGCATGCAAGACTGATGATGGCTGAGTAGCTGATGTCGGTCTTCTCGCATCGCATGGCGACGCGTTTGAACCGCTTGAGCTTGCCGATTGTCTGTTCGATGCGTGCCCGCGGTTTATAGAGGCGTTTTGGAAGAAAACGTGCTCTCTGCTTGGCGTTTTCGCGGCGTGGGATAGCCGGTGCGATGCCGCGCGCGCGTGCCGCCGTCCGGTTGACTGGGCTGTCGTATCCCTTGTCGGTCAACGCAATGCGCGGGCAGATGTCGGGGCCAATGTCGAGCGAGGTCTCGAACTGTGGGCTGTCGCTGGCCTCGCCACAAGTCAAATGGAAGTCGAGAGCGTTGCCGCCGAGATGTGACCGGTTACACCAAATGTGCCGTCTGGCTGCATTCCGCCAACACTGGAAGAATGCCTCGAATACACCGGAGCGGCTGAGCCGCCAGAACCGCTTCCACACGCTGTTCCATTTGCCGAATTCGGCAGGGAGTGTGCGATAGGTGATGGTGTGTACAGAGAAATAGCGGAGAGCTTCCAGAAATTTGCGGTCGTCATGCCCAGGCTGTCCCCGCCTCGATTGCGCCGCATCGAACACTTCCAGCACGATCGCCCAATCGCGCTCCGTCATTCCCGTCAGCATGTCCGGCTCCCTGATGCCGGTCACGCAGTGATTCGAACAAAGCCCAATTCGGGAATCCGTCGGAAACGCATGTCAGGGATTCCGTCCACACAGCCTCGCGAACCATCGCGGCAAGTGGCAAACGATCGGAAGCGTTGCGCTGCCCCGCCGCGATGCGCTGTTTTCCTCACCATCCTGTTCCGGCTGATGGTCCGCATCAGCCTCACCTCTTGGACGGTCTGTCACCGCGCTCCTGCGAGAAAAGCACGAGCGAACGCGGCTGTGGAATCAAGCATCCGACTGCCGTACTCCACCGAGGCTTCAATCTCGCTGCCCTCATGCCATTCGTTCCAGGAGGTGATGAGCACGTAGTCCGGGCCGGCCGCAATCGCTTCCTGCCAAAGCGCATCGTAAGTTTCGCCGCCCCAGCGCTCCGTGACCGGGCGCGGGGGCGGCCGCCCGACCGAGCGGTCGTCATAGCCGGGAATCACGGTGAGCGCGGAAATGCGGCCCGGCCCGGCCGCCGCAACCATGAGCGGGTAGGCGCTATGCGCCCAGGCGCGCACCTGCGCCGGCGTCATGTGCTGGGTCTGCCCGGTGATGTTGTAGGTGCTTGCGCCGTCAAACGGCGCAAGGGTGGCGGGATTGTTCGTGTCAGCAATGAATCGCACGCCGCCCGGATTGTGCTGTCGGACCTTCCGGATCACTTGTTGCCAGGTTTCCGTCGGGAGCTCCTGCAGGGCCCGGCCGTAAATGAACACGACCGGTTCGCCGGCCACACGCAGCCACGCCATGTCGGCGCCGTAGTGGCCGAGGAGATAGTCGAGGTCGGCGACAGCGGCAGCGCTGCGTGTCGCAGGGTCCTCTCCCGCGATCTTTTCGTAGTAGGCCGAAACTTCCAGAGAGTGCCGTCGCGCGGCGGCGAGGAGCAAGGGCATGCCGCGGTCTTCGAAGCTGCCTTGGCCCCACCAACTGGCGATGAAGCCTGTGAGCCCCGCCGCGTGCGCAGCCTCCGCCTGTCGTTCGATGACAGCCGGGTCGTGGCTGTCATAGGCGCCTTGTGCCGGAAAATCCGTGGAATTGCCGATGTGCCGGGCAGCAGCGTCGACCGCAGTCCAGTGCACCCATTGGCCGCTGTAGGATGGCGTACCGTACCACCCATAATAGAAGGCCAACACCTCACGCCGAGCCCCATCGGCGCGCGCGCCGGTGGCGAGACAGACGGCGAGAACGACAAGAGCGACGAGCCTCAGGCTAACAACTTGCCACAACATGAGAGTCTCCATGGGCGGCACGAGGGTGCGCAAGCTTGGGCACGATCTTTGGGGCGGCTTCGTCCAATGCCAGCGCGCCTCAGCATGGCATGCGCCTCCTCTGATTTGCTGGCCTGCCCGTGGGCCAAGGTAGCCGCAGGTCGGTCTTAACGCCACGAATCATTGCCGGTGCAAACCCCCGGGCCAGGTCGATTCGGTACCGGATCCGCTTGAAAGATACAGGGTCGTTCGGCGGCCTTGGCGCGGACGAGGTCAGTGGCGGCCTGCCGGCGCTTGGCGAAGTTTTTCGATTCCTTCGGCCGGCTTGAGGCGAAGGCGGTGCAGCCGCGTCAGTTTGGCATTGCGCAAGGCGGCGCGCCCCTGTGGAGCATGGCCGGCGTTGCTGCCCGCCTGATCCTCGCCGCAGCTGACGTTGCGGAGGTAATGCGGCTTGTTTTCGATGCCCCGGTGCTCGCGCCACAACTCGGGCAAACGCGTGGCGGCCGCTCTTTCAGCGGTCAGGCTGGTGATTGCGTAAACCGTCTCGGTGGCGGTTCTGTCGTGCACGATTCCTTCGCGGGTCACACGGCAGACCTTGGCCAAAGCCCTCCAGCAGTGGATCAGATGTCCGGCCAGCGTGTCTGTGATTTCCGGCCGGCGGGTCTCGATCCGGCCCTGCCGTTTCTCGGCAGTACCCGTCTGCCGCAGGTCAGGCGGCGGCAACCACTCGGCAGAGGGGGGACATCGGCCAGGAGCCCAGGCCAATGTCCGTTTTCATCGCCGGTTGGTTGTCTTTGACGGTGAAGAAGTCGTCGCCGCCTCCGTCGATGATGGTGCGGGAAATCTTCTTCTGGGTGAAGATGGCATCGCCGGTGATGATGATGTCCTTGAGCGGGAACGTCTTTAGCAATATCGCCAGCGCGTCCGTGCCCAGTTTTCGGCCCCAGTGCACGATATCCAACTGGTCACGCCGACCCGATGGCAGCGCTGCCACGGCAGTCAGCAGAAAACTCGCCGGTGGATAACGTCTGCACTCCGCTCGCCGGTGGTCTGGCACTGACGTCAGCGCATCCCACAGACTGCCAACCTGACCGGCCAACAGCGGCATCTGCGCCATTTCCAGCCTGAGTCGCACAACATCTCGAATCCAGTGGCCGCCGCGTCGCCAGCCCTTTCTTCAAGCGAATCCAAAACCAAATCGCCCTGATACAGAAGCGATCGGGGTCGGCTTCAACGGTGTACTTATGTACTTTCCTGCGCGCTCCCCCGTAGCCACACGGAAAGCATACGCGATTCCCGCCGGTCAGGGCGTGCGTTTATCATTTAATAATGAATTTATGCTTTTTTTGCACGGCAAGCCTTGTCCCATGCCGCGACGAAGATTTTGATCTGGGAGTTCTCCTCCATGGCCCTGACGACGACGCAAGTGACGGGACTGACCACTTCCCAGATCGCCGCTCTGACCACGACATCGATCGTGGCGCTGAGCGTGACGGACATTGCGGCACTGTCGACCACTCAGCTTGGAGCGCTGACCACCACGCAGATAGGCGCGCTGACCACCACCCAACTGCCGGGCTTCAACACCACCGACATGGCGGCGCTGAGCACGACCCAGGCCACGGCGTTGACCACCACCCAGGCGGCGGCGCTGACGGCGACCCAGATCAACGCGCTCGGCAGCACCAATCTCGGCGCGCTGACCACCACCGAGGTGGGGGCGCTGACCACCACCCAGCTGGCTGGACTGGGCACCAGCAGCCTGGCGGCGCTGACCACCACCCAGCTGGCCGGGCTGACCACCACCCAACTGCCGGGCCTCAACACCACCGACATGGTGGCGCTGAGCACCACCCAGGCCACGGCGTTGACCACCACCCAGGCGGCGGCGCTGACGGCGAGCCAGATCAACGCGCTCGGCAGCACCAACCTCGGCGCGCTGACCACCACCGAGGTGGGGGCGCTGACCACCACCCAACTGGCCGGGCTGAGCACCAGCAGCCTGGCGGCGTTGAACACAACCCAGGCCACGGCGTTGACCACCACCCAGGCGGCGGCGCTGACGGCGAGCCAGATCAACGCCCTCGGCAGCACCAACCTGGGCGCGCTGACCACCACCGAGGTGGGGGCGCTGACCACCACCCAGCTGGCCGGGCTGAGCACCAGCAGCCTGGCGGCGCTGACCACCACCCAGCTGGCCGGACTGACCACCACGCAGACCGGCGCACTGACCACGACGGTGATCGGGGCTCTGAGCACGACCCAGGCGGGGGCGCTGACCACCACCGAGGTGGCGGCGCTGACCGCAACCCAGGTCAAGGCGCTGAACACCACCGACATGGCGGCGCTGAGCACGACCCAGGCCACGGCGTTGACCACCACCCAGGCGGCGGCGCTGACGGCGAGCCAGATCAACGCGCTCGGCAGCACCAACCTGGGCGCGCTGACCACCACCGAGGTGGGGGCGCTGACCACCACCCAGCTGGTCGGGCTGAGCACCAGCAGCCTGGCGGCGTTGACCACCACCCAGCTGGCCGGGCTGACCACCACCCAACTGCCGGGCCTTAACACCACCGACATGGCGGCGCTGAGCACCACCCAGGCCGCGGCGTTGACCACCACCCAGGCGGCGGCGCTGACGGCGAGCCAGATCAACGCCCTCGGCAGCACCAACCTGGGCGCGCTGACCACCACCGAGGTGGTGGCGCTGACCACCACCCAGCTGGCCGGGCTGAGCACCAGCAGCCTGGCGGCGTTGACCACCACCCAGCTGGCCGGGCTGACCACCACGCAGACCGGCGCGCTGACCACGACGGTGATCGGGGCTCTGAGCACGACCCAGGCGGGGGCGCTGACCACCACCGAGGTGGCGGCGCTGACCGCAACCCAGGTCAAGGCGCTGAACACCACCGACATGGCGGCGCTGAGCACGACCCAGGCCACGGCGTTGACCACCACCCAGGCGGCGGCGCTGACGGCGAGCCAGATCAACGCGCTCGGCAGCACTAACCTGGGCGCGCTGACCACCACCGAGGTGGGGGCGCTGACCACCACCCAGCTGGTCGGGCTGAGCACCAGCAGCCTGGCGGCGTTGACCACTACCCAGCTGGCCGGGCTGAGCACCACCCAACTGCCGGGTCTTAACACCACCGACATGGCGGCGCTGAGCACGACCCAGGCCGCGGCGTTGACCACCACCCAGGCGGCGGCGCTGACGGCGAGCCAGATCAACGCGCTCGGCAGCACCAACCTGGGCGCGCTGACCACCACCGAGGTGGGGGCGCTGACCACCACCCAACTGGCCGGCCTGAGCACCAGCAGCCTGGCGGCGTTGACCACCACCCAGCTGGCCGGGCTGACCACCACGCAGACCGGCGCGCTGACCACGACGGTGATCGGGGCTCTGAGCACGACCCAGGCGGGGGCGCTGACCACCACCGAGGTGGCGGCGCTGACCGCGACCCAGGTCAAGGCGCTGAACACCACCGACATGGCGGCGCTGAGCACGACCCAGGCCACGGCGTTGACCACCACCCAGGCGGCGGCGCTGACGGCGAGCCAGATCAACGCGCTCGGCAGCACCAATCTCGGCGCGCTGACCACCACCGAAGTGGTGGCGCTGACCACCACCCAGCTGGCCGGGCTGAGCACCAGCAGCCTGGCGGCGTTGACCACCACCCAGCTGGCCGGGCTGAGCACCACCCAACTGCCGGGCCTCAACACCACCGACATGGCGGCGCTGAGCACCACCCAGGCCACGGCGTTGACCACCACCCAGGCGGCGGCGCTGACGGCGAGCCAGATCAACGCGCTCGGCAGCACCAACCTGGGCGCGCTGACCACCACCGAGGTGGGGGCGCTGACCACCACCCAGCTGGCCGGGCTGAGCACCAGCAGCCTGACGGCGTTGAACACGACCCAGGCCACGGCGTTGACCACCACCCAGGCGGCGGCGCTGACGGCGAGCCAGATCAACGCCCTCGGCAGCACCAATCTCGGCGCGCTGACCACCACCGAGGTGGTGGCGCTGACCACCACCCAGCTGGCCGGGCTGAGCACCAGCAGCCTGGCGGCGTTGACCACCACCCAGCTGGCCGGGCTGACCACCACGCAGACCGGCGCACTGACCACGACGGTGATCGGGGCTCTGAGCACGACCCAGGCGGGGGCGCTGACCACCACCGAGGTGGCGGCGCTGACCGCAACCCAGGTCAAGGCGCTGAACACCACCGACATGGCGGCGCTGAGCACGACCCAGGCCACGGCGTTGACCACCACCCAGGCGGCGGCGCTGACGGCGACCCAGATCAACGCCCTCGGCAGCACCAATCTCGGCGCGCTGACCACCACCGAAGTGGTGGCGCTGACCACCACCCAGCTGGCCGGGCTGAGCACCAGCAGCCTGGCGGCGCTGACCACCACCCAGCTGGCCGGGCTGAGCACCACCCAACTGCCGGGCCTCAACACCACCGACATGGCGGCGTTGAACACGACCCAGGCCACGGCGTTGACCACCACCCAGGCGGCGGCGCTGACGGCGAGCCAGATCAACGCGCTCGGCAGCACCAACCTGGGCGCGCTGACCACCACCGAGGTGGTGGCGCTGACCACCACCCAGCTGGTCGGGCTGAGCACCAGCAGCCTGGCGGCGCTGACCACCACCCAGGCCACGGCGTTGACCACCACCCAGGCGGCGGCGCTGACGGCGAGCCAGATCAACGCCCTCGGCAGCACCAACCTGGGCGCGCTGACCACCACCGAGGTGGTGGCGCTGACCACCACCCAGCTGGCCGGGCTGAGCACCAGCAGCCTGGCGGCGTTGACCACCACCCAGCTGGCCGGGCTGACCACCACGCAGACCGGCGCGCTGACCACGACGGTGATCGGGGCTCTGAGCACGACCCAGGCGGGGGCGCTGACCACCACCGAGGTGGCGGCGCTGACCGCAACCCAGGTCAAGGCGCTGAACACCACCGACATGGCGGCGCTGAGCACGACCCAGGCCACGGCGTTGACCACCACCCAGGCGGCGGCGCTGACGGCGAGCCAGATCAACGCGCTCGGCAGCACTAACCTGGGCGCGCTGACCACCACCGAGGTGGGGGCGCTGACCACCACCCAGCTGGCCGGGCTGAGCACCAGCAGCCTGGCGGCGTTGACCACCACCCAGCTGGCCGGGCTGACCACCACCCAACTGCCGGGTCTTAACACCACCGACATGGCGGCGCTGAGCACGACCCAGGCCGCGGCGTTGACCACCACCCAGGCGGCGGCGCTGACGGCGAGCCAGATCAACGCGCTCGGCAGCACCAACCTGGGCGCGCTGACCACCACCGAGGTGGTGGCGCTGACCACCACCCAGCTGGCCGGGCTGAGCACCAGCAGCCTGGCGGCGTTGAACACAACCCAGGCCACCGCGTTGACCACCACCCAGGCGGCGGCGCTGACGGCGAGCCAGATCAACGCCCTCGGCAGCACCAATCTCGGCGCGCTGACCACCACCGAGGTGGTGGCGCTGACCACCACCCAGCTGGCCGGGCTGAGCACCAGCAGCCTGGCGGCGTTGACCACCACCCAGCTGGCCGGGCTGACCACCACGCAGACCGGCGCACTGACCACGACGGTGATCGGGGCTCTGAGCACGACCCAGGCGGGGGCGCTGACCACCACCGAGGTGGCGGCGCTGACCGCAACCCAGGTCAAGGCGCTGAACACCACCGACATGGCGGCGCTGAGCACGACCCAGGCCACGGCGTTGACCACCACCCAGGCGGCGGCGCTGACGGCGAGCCAGATCAACGCGCTCGGCAGCACCAATCTCGCCGCGCTGACCACCACCGAGGTGGTGGCGCTGACCACTACCCAGCTGGCCGGGCTGAGCACCAGCAGCCTGGCGGCGTTGACCACCACCCAGCTGGCCGGGCTGACCACCACCCAACTGCCGGGCCTCAACACCACCGACATGGCGGCGCTGAGCACGACCCAGGCCGCGGCGTTGACCACCACCCAGGCGGCGGCGCTGACGGCGAGCCAGATCAACGCGCTCGGCAGCACCAATCTCGGCGCGCTGACCACCACCGAGGTGGTGGCGCTGACCACCACCCAACTGGCCGGCCTGAGCACCAGCAGCCTGGCGGCGTTGAACACGACCCAGGCCACGGCGTTGACCACCACCCAGGCGGCGGCGCTGACGGCGACCCAGATCAACGCCCTCGGCAGCACCAACCTGGGCGCGCTGACCACCACCGAGGTGGGGGCGCTGACCACCACCCAACTGGCCGGGCTGAGCACCAGCAGCCTGGCGGCGCTGACCACCACCCAGCTGGCCGGGCTGACCACCACACAGACCGGCGCGCTGACCACGACGGTGATCGGGACTCTGAGCACGACCCAGGCGGGGGCGCTGACCACCACCGAGGTGGCGGCGCTGACCGCAACCCAGGTCAAGGCGCTGAACACCACCGACATGGCGGCGCTGAGCACGACCCAGGCCACGGCGTTGACCACCACCCAGGCGGCGGCGCTGACGGCGAGCCAGATCAACGCGCTCGGCAGCACCAATCTCGCCGCGCTGACCACCACCGAGGTGGGGGCGCTGACCACCACCCAGCTGGCCGGGCTGAGCACCAGCAGCCTGGCGGCGTTGACCACCACCCAGCTGGCCGGGCTGAGCACCACCCAACTGCCGGGTCTTAACACCACCGACATGGCGGCGCTGAGCACCACCCAGGCCGCGGCGTTGACCACCACCCAGGCGGCGGCGCTGACGGCGAGCCAGATCAACGCGCTCGGCAGCACCAACCTGGGCGCGCTGACCACCACCGAGGTGGGGGCGCTGACCACCACCCAGCTGGCCGGCCTGAGCACCAGCAGCCTGGCGGCGTTGACCACCACCCAGCTGGCCGGGCTGACCACCACGCAGACCGGCGCGCTGACCACGACGGTGATCGGGGCTCTGAGCACGACCCAGGCGGGGGCGCTGACCACCACCGAGGTGGCCGCGCTGACCGCAACCCAGGTCAAGGCGCTGAACACCACCGACATGGCGGCGCTGAGCACGACCCAGGCCACGGCGTTGACCACCACCCAGGCGGCGGCGCTGACGGCGAGCCAGATCAACGCCCTCGGCAGCACCAACCTGGGCGCGCTGACCACCACCGAGGTGGGGGCGCTGACCACCACCCAGCTGGCCGGGCTGAGCACCAGCAGCCTGGCGGCGCTGACCACCACCCAGCTGGCCGGGCTGACCACCACCCAACTGCCGGGCCTCAACACCACCGACATGGCGGCGCTGAGCACCACCCAGGCCACGGCGTTGACCACCACCCAGGCGGCGGCGCTGACGGCGAGCCAGATCAACGCGCTCGGCAGCACCAACCTGGGCGCGCTGACCACCACCGAGGTGGGGGCGCTGACCACCACCCAGCTGGCCGGGCTGAGCACCAGCAGCCTGGCGGCGTTGAACACAACCCAGGCCACGGCGTTGACCACCACCCAGGCGGCGGCGCTGACGGCGACCCAGATCAACGCCCTCGGCAGCACCAACCTGGGCGCGCTGACCACCACCGAGGTGGTGGCGCTGACCACCACCCAGCTGGCCGGGCTGAGCACCAGCAGCCTGGCGGCGTTGACCACCACCCAGCTGGCCGGGCTGACCACCACGCAGACCGGCGCGCTGACCACGACGGTGATCGGGGCTCTGAGCACGACCCAGGCGGGGGCGCTTACCACCACCGAGGTGGCGGCGCTGACCGCAACCCAGGTCAAGGCGCTGACCACCACCGACATGGCGGCTCTGAGCACGACCCAGGCCACGGCGTTGACCACCACCCAGGCGGCGGCGCTGACGGCGAGCCAGATCAACGCGCTCGGCTGCACCAACCTGGGCGCGCTGACCACCACCGAGGTGGGGGCGCTGACCACCACCCAGCTGGCCGGGCTGAGCACCAGCAGCCTGGCGGCGCTGACCACCACCCAGCTGGCCGGGCTGACCACCACCCAACTGCCGGGCCTTAACACCACCGACATGGCGGCGCTGAGCACCACCCAGGCCGCGGCGTTGACCACCACCCAGGCGGCGGCGCTGACGGCGAGCCAGATCAACGCGCTCGGCAGCACCAACCTGGGCGCGCTGACCACCACCGAGGTGGGGGCGCTGACCACCACCCAGCTGGCCGGGCTGAGCACCAGCAGCCTGGCGGCGTTGAACACGACCCAGGCCACGGCGTTGACCACCACCCAGGCGGCGGCGCTGACGGCGAGCCAGATCAACGCCCTCGGCAGCACCAACCTGGGCGCGCTGACCACCACCGAGGTGGGGGCGCTGACCACCACCCAGCTGGCCGGGCTGAGCACCAGCAGCCTGGCGGCGTTGACCACCACCCAGCTGGCCGGACTGACCACCACGCAGACCGGCGCACTGACCACGACGGTGATCGGGGCTCTGAGCACGACCCAGGCGGGGGCGCTGACCACCACCGAGGTGGCGGCGCTGACCGCAACCCAGGTCAAGGCGCTGAACACCACCGACATGGCGGCGCTGAGCACGACCCAGGCCACGGCGTTGACCACCACCCAGGCGGCGGCGCTGACGGCGAGCCAGATCAACGCGCTCGGCAGCACCAACCTGGGCGCGCTGACCACCACCGAGGTGGGGGCGCTGACCACCACCCAGCTGGCCGGGCTGAGCACCAGCAGCCTGGCGGCGCTGACCACCACCCAGCTGGCCGGGCTGACCACCACCCAACTGCCGGGCCTTAACACCACCGACATGGCGGCGCTGAGCACCACCCAGGCCGCGGCGTTGACCACCACCCAGGCGGCGGCGCTGACGGCGAGCCAGATCAACGCCCTCGGCAGCACCAACCTGGGCGCGCTGACCACCACCGAGGTGGTGGCGCTGACCACCACCCAGCTGGCCGGGCTGAGCACCAGCAGCCTGGCGGCGTTGACCACCACCCAACTGGCCGGGCTGACCACCACGCAGACCGGCGCGCTGACCACGACGGTGATCGGGGCTCTGAGCACGACCCAGGCGGGGGCGCTGACCACCACCGAGGTGGCGGCGCTGACCGCAACCCAGGTCAAGGCGCTGAACACCACCGACATGGCGGCGCTGAGCACGACCCAGGCCGCCGCGTTGACCACCACCCAGGCGGCGGCGCTGACGGCGAGCCAGATCAACGCCCTCGGCAGCACTAACCTGGGCGCGCTGACCACCACCGAAGTGGTGGCGCTGACCACCACCCAGCTGGCCGGGCTGAGCACCAGCAGCCTGGCGGCGCTGACCACCACCCAGCTGGCCGGGCTGACCACCACCCAACTGCCGGGCCTCAACACCACCGACATGGCGGCGCTGAGCACCACCCAGGCCACGGCGTTGACCACCACCCAGGCGGCGGCGCTGACGGCGAGCCAGATCAACGCGCTCGGCAGCACCAACCTGGGCGCGCTGACCACCACCGAGGTGGGGGCGCTGACCACCACCCAGCTGGCCGGGCTGAGCACCAGCAGCCTGGCGGCGTTGAACACAACCCAGGCCACGGCGTTGACCACCACCCAGGCGGCGGCGCTGACGGCGACCCAGATCAACGCCCTCGGCAGCACCAACCTGGGCGCGCTGACCACCACCGAGGTGGTGGCGCTGACCACCACCCAGCTGGCCGGGCTGAGCACCAGCAGCCTGGCGGCGTTGACCACCACCCAGCTGGCCGGGCTGACCACCACGCAGACCGGCGCGCTGACCACGACGGTGATCGGGGCTCTGAGCACGACCCAGGCGGGGGCGCTTACCACCACCGAGGTGGCGGCGCTGACCGCAACCCAGGTCAAGGCGCTGACCACCACCGACATGGCGGCTCTGAGCACGACCCAGGCCACGGCGTTGACCACCACCCAGGCGGCGGCGCTGACGGCGAGCCAGATCAACGCGCTCGGCAGCACCAACCTGGGCGCGCTGACCACCACCGAGGTGGGGGCGCTGACCACCACCCAGCTGGCCGGGCTGAGCACCAGCAGCCTGGCGGCGCTGACCACCACCCAGCTGGCCGGGCTGACCACCACCCAACTGCCGGGCCTTAACACCACCGACATGGCGGCGCTGAGCACCACCCAGGCCGCGGCGTTGACCACCACCCAGGCGGCGGCGCTGACGGCGAGCCAGATCAACGCGCTCGGCAGCACCAACCTGGGCGCGCTGACCACCACCGAGGTGGGGGCGCTGACCACCACCCAGCTGGCCGGGCTGAGCACCAGCAGCCTGGCGGCGTTGAACACGACCCAGGCCACGGCGTTGACCACCACCCAGGCGGCGGCGCTGACGGCGAGCCAGATCAACGCCCTCGGCAGCACCAACCTGGGCGCGCTGACCACCACCGAGGTGGGGGCGCTGACCACCACCCAGCTGGCCGGGCTGAGCACCAGCAGCCTGGCGGCGTTGACCACCACCCAGCTGGCCGGACTGACCACCACGCAGACCGGCGCACTGACCACGACGGTGATCGGGGCTCTGAGCACGACCCAGGCGGGGGCGCTGACCACCACCGAGGTGGCGGCGCTGACCGCAACCCAGGTCAAGGCGCTGAACACCACCGACATGGCGGCGCTGAGCACGACCCAGGCCACGGCGTTGACCACCACCCAGGCGGCGGCGCTGACGGCGAGCCAGATCAACGCGCTCGGCAGCACCAACCTGGGCGCGCTGACCACCACCGAGGTGGGGGCGCTGACCACCACCCAGCTGGCCGGGCTGAGCACCAGCAGCCTGGCGGCGCTGACCACCACCCAGCTGGCCGGGCTGACCACCACCCAACTGCCGGGCCTTAACACCACCGACATGGCGGCGCTGAGCACCACCCAGGCCGCGGCGTTGACCACCACCCAGGCGGCGGCGCTGACGGCGAGCCAGATCAACGCCCTCGGCAGCACCAACCTGGGCGCGCTGACCACCACCGAGGTGGTGGCGCTGACCACCACCCAGCTGGCCGGGCTGAGCACCAGCAGCCTGGCGGCGTTGACCACCACCCAACTGGCCGGGCTGACCACCACGCAGACCGGCGCGCTGACCACGACGGTGATCGGGGCTCTGAGCACGACCCAGGCGGGGGCGCTGACCACCACCGAGGTGGCGGCGCTGACCGCAACCCAGGTCAAGGCGCTGAACACCACCGACATGGCGGCGCTGAGCACGACCCAGGCCGCCGCGTTGACCACCACCCAGGCGGCGGCGCTGACGGCGAGCCAGATCAACGCCCTCGGCAGCACTAACCTGGGCGCGCTGACCACCACCGAAGTGGTGGCGCTGACCACCACCCAGCTGGCTGGACTGGGCACCAGCAGCCTGGCGGCGTTGACCACCACCCAGCTGGCCGGGCTGACCACCACCCAACTGCCGGGCCTCAACACCACCGACATGGCGGCGCTGAGCACCACCCAGGCCACGGCGTTGACCACCACCCAGGCGGCGGCGCTGACGGCGAGCCAGATCAACGCGCTCGGCAGCACCAACCTGGGCGCGCTGACCACCACCGAGGTGGGGGCGCTGACCACCACCCAACTGGCCGGGCTGAGCACCAGCAGCCTGGCGGCGTTGAACACGACCCAGGCCACGGCGTTGACCACCACCCAGGCGGCGGCGCTGACGGCGAGCCAGATCAACGCCCTCGGCATCACCAACCTCGGCGCGCTGACCACCACCGAGGTGGTGGCGCTGACCACCACCCAGCTGGCCGGGCTGAGCACCAGCAGCCTGGCGGCGCTGACCACCACCCAGCTGGCCGGACTGACCACCACGCAGACCGGCGCGCTGACCACGACGGTGATCGGGGCTCTGAGCACGACCCAGGCGGGGGCGCTGACCACCACCGAGGTGGCGGCGCTGACCGCAACCCAGGTCAAGGCGCTGAACACCACCGACATGGCGGCGCTGAGCACGACCCAGGCCACGGCGTTGACCACCACCCAGGCGGCGGCGCTGACGGCGACCCAGATCAACGCGCTCGGCAGCACCAATCTCGCCGCGCTGACCACCACCGAGGTGGGGGCGCTGACCACCACCCAGCTGGTCGGGCTGAGCACCAGCAGCCTGGCGGCGTTGACCACCACCCAGCTGGCCGGGCTGAGCACCACCCAACTGCCGGGTCTTAACACCACCGACATGGCGGCGCTGAGCACGACCCAGGCCGCGGCGTTGACCACCACCCAGGCGGCGGCGCTGACGGCGAGCCAGATCAACGCGCTCGGCAGCACCAACCTGGGCGCGCTGACCACCACCGAGGTGGTGGCGCTGACCACCACCCAGCTGGCCGGGCTGAGCACCAGCAGCCTGGCGGCGTTGACCACCACCCAGCTGGCCGGACTGACCACCACGCAGACCGGCGCACTGACCACGACGGTGATCGGGGCTCTGAGCACGACCCAGGCGGGGGCGCTGACCACCACCGAGGTGGCGGCGCTGACCGCGACCCAGGTCAAGGCGCTGAACACCACCGACATGGCGGCGCTGAGCACGACCCAGGCCACGGCGTTGACCACCACCCAGGCGGCGGCGCTGACGGCGACCCAGATCAACGCGCTCGGCAGCACCAATCTCGCCGCGCTGACCACCACCGAGGTGGGGGCGCTGACCACCACCCAGCTGGTCGGGCTGAGCACCAGCAGCCTGGCGGCGTTGACCACCACCCAGCTGGCCGGGCTGAGCACCACCCAACTGCCGGGTCTTAACACCACCGACATGGCGGCGCTGAGCACGACCCAGGCCGCGGCGTTGACCACCACCCAGGCGGCGGCGCTGACGGCGAGCCAGATCAACGCGCTCGGCAGCACCAACCTGGGCGCGCTGACCACCACCGAGGTGGTGGCGCTGACCACCACCCAGCTGGCCGGGCTGAGCACCAGCAGCCTGGCGGCGCTGACCACCACCCAGCTGGCCGGACTGACCACCACGCAGACCGGCGCACTGACCACGACGGTGATCGGGGCTCTGAGCACGACCCAGGCGGGGGCGCTGACCACCACCGAGGTGGCCGCCCTGACCGCAACCCAGGTCAAGGCGCTGAACACCACCGACATGGCGGCGCTGAGCACGACCCAGGCCATCGCGTTGACCACCACCCAGGCGGCGGCGCTGACGGCGAGCCAGATCAACGCCCTCGGCAGCACCAATCTCGGCGCGCTGACCACCACCGAAGTGGTGGCGCTGACCACCAGCCAGCTGGCCGGCCTGAGCACCAGCAGCCTGGCGGCGTTGACCACCACCCAGCTGGCCGGGCTGACCACCACCCAACTGCCGGGCCTCAACACCACCGACATGGCGGCGCTGAGCACCACCCAGGCCGCGGCGTTGACCACCACCCAGGCGGCGGCGCTGACGGCGAGCCAGATCAACGCGCTCGGCAGCACCAACCTCGGCGCGCTGACCACCACCGAGGTGGGGGTGCTGACCACCACCCAACTGGCCGGGCTGAGCACCAGCAGCCTGGCGGCGTTGAACACAACCCTGGCCACGGCGTTGACCACCACCCAGGCGGCGGCGCTGACGGCGAGCCAGATCAACGCGCTCGGCAGCACCAACCTGGGCGCGCTGACCACCACCGAGGTGGGGGCGCTGACCACCACCCAACTGGCCGGGCTGAGCACCAGCAGCCTGGCGGCGCTGACCACCACCCAGCTGGCCGGGCTGACCACCACGCAGACCGGCGCACTGACCACGACGGTGATCGGGGCTCTGAGCACGACCCAGGCGGGGG
>CAWDQN010000010.1:0-657500 GCA_963804495.1 uncultured Alphaproteobacteria bacterium
GGAGATCTACAAAGAGCGAGCCGCCACGGTCGAACTCGCCAACGGCCAGACCCGCAATCGTGGCCTGACGCAGTTCGTCGTGCGCGGCCTGGAGAAGGTCACCGCGATCGCGCTGTGGTTCGCCTTGGCGCACAACATGATGTGTGGCTGGCGCCTCCTTGAGACATGACGCCCTCGCCTGTGCCGTGAAAGGGGGTCTTCCGCTCCGGTCAATAATCACGACCACTGCACCAAGTGCCGTCCTCGCAACCCACCAGCACTTCCCCAACCCACCGATCGGCACTGCCACCACCACCTCGCCCAAGGCGCGAACTCGTCACCCTCGTGCCAAATGACGATTCTTTTTCAGCCTCTCAGATCGGCGATCTCCAGCAACGACACCCAGGCTGATGTCTGGCGCAGCGAAAACCCGCCCGGCCCGCGGGCCAACGCCAGCCGCAACAGGCTGGCGCCGCTGCCTATCTTGCGTTTTCGCTGGATCGCTTTGGTCTCATACGCCAGAAGATCAAGGTCGAGGCCAGCCGGAAGCCGGCTCAAAAGGTCAGGGAACTGGTCCCCAGGGACAGATGCCGTGGTTTGCATCTGTCCCTAGAATCCTACCGATTCGAGCCGAGTCCAGCGTTATCTTAGCGCCTATGGGGTCTTCCGCTCCGGTCAATGATCACGACCACCGCACCAGGTGCCGTCCTCGCAACCCACCAGCACTTCCCCAACCCACCGATCGGCACTGCCACCAGCACCTCGCCCAAGCCGCGAACTCGTCACCCTCGTGCCAAATGACGATTCTTTTTCAGCCTCTGAGCTCGGCTTTCCGCCATCCATTTCTTGATCCCACCGGTTCGGCGTAGCGTCGGGTGGCGGAGGTTTCGAGTCGTCAGGCGGCGTAGCACACGGTGTCGACGAGACTGTGCAGGAGAGTCGTGGGAATTTCGATGACGTCCTTGCCCGGCCGGGACATTGAAAAATGCGGTGGGCACCAAAGTGCCCGGCGGACCGCGGCGATGGCATCGCTGAAGGTGGGCTCCTGCTTGGCGTACCAGGCAGCCCCGCGCGGGCGCAGGGCGGTGGTCGGTGCCCGCATGACAGCGCTCACGGGAACGGACCCGGGTTCGCTCGGTGGAACTGACCCACTGACTTCAGTCCTACCGTACCGACCATTGTCTCAGGCTGTCCCAACCCGACGCTATCTGGTGCCGGGGCCCGCTGTGGGATGGCTGCGCCTGCGGCAGCGCGGCGCGCGGCCTGTGAGCCCCTCCTGGGGATCGGCTCAAGACCGGACACGGTCGTGGCGGGGTTGCCACGGGAGATAACCGAAGCACCGAGCACCTCGGCAAGCAGCTGGAAGCCTGCCAGACTTGAGGGCAAGCACGGCGCCGAACTCAACCTGGCAGTTCTGTCTCGACGCCGTGCCCCACACCGTGCTGGGCACGAATGCGAGGCGAGTATCCTGCCAAGGGTGGCGTTCGTCTACGCCTCGTCTGCGACGACGGGCAGGCCGAGCCGGGGGCTGGCCGTCTATTTCAGTGCGCGCGGTGTTGCTGCCAGGTGGTCGTGTGCCGCCACTGCGACCGCGGGCAAATCTACTGCGGCAGCGGCTGCGCCGGACAGGCGCGTCACCAGACGCTCCGGAAGGCAGGCAAACGCTATCAGAAGACCCGTCGTGGCCAGGAGAAGCATGCCGCCCGGATGGGCCACATGCGGGCGCGCAGAAAAATAGTGACGCATCATGGTTCACCCCCGCCACCGGCGGGTGATCTGCTGGCGGCCGGCGCGATGGCGACCTCGCACGACGACGCATCTCCGGCCGAGCCGCCCCGGCGAGCGACGACGCACTGCCATTGGTGCGGTCGTCCCTGTCTGCTGGCGTTTCGCTCTGGGTTCCTGCGCCGTCGCGATCCCCGTCGCGGCCGTGTTGACCACGCCCGGACGGAGCGCAATGCGCCATGGTGAACCCGACTGACGCGGCGGCGAGTATCCTGCGGGACCGTGACCGGGGCGAGCGGGCCGCCCTGCCGGCGATGACGTCCATGGACAGCCATCGTCTGGAGCTTGACCTGCACCAGTTGGACCTGCGCTTCGCCGCCAGCCGCCTGGTGGACCCGCAGGCGGTGGCGCGGATCGCCCAGTCCATCGAGCGCTGCGGCCAGCTCGTGCCCTGCATCGTGGTGGCGCCTCCCGGCGGTACCGGTGCGGCCCCACGGGTGTTGATCGACGGGTATCGGAGGGTTGCCGCGCTGCGCCGGCTCGGCCGCGACACGGCCAGCGTCGAGCAATGGACCTGCGGGCTGGCCGAGGCGGTGCTGGGGGTATTGGCGCGCGCGCAGGATCGCTCGTTCGCCAGCATTGAGGAGGCGTTGCTGCTGCGCGAGCTGGTGCAGGGCCAGGGCCTGTCCCAGCACGAGCTGGCTCGCCGGTGCGGGCGTGACGTCAGCTGGGTCAGTCGGCGGCTGCAACTGCTGTCGGGTTTGCCCGATGCGGCGCTGGCGGCGGTGCGCACCGGCAAGCTGTCGGCTTGGGCGGCCAACCGGGTGGTGGTCCCGTTGGCGCGTGCCAATGCCGCCCATGCCGACAGCATGCTGGCGGCGCTGGCCGCGGCGCCGCTGTCGACCCGCGAGTTGCAGTGCTGGTTCGCCCACTACCAGCAGGCCGCGCAAACGGTGCGCGACCGCATGGTCGGCGATCCTCGCTTGTTTCTCGACGCCCTGCGGGCGAACGACGAGCGGCGCGCCGGCGAACGGCTACGCGACGGCCCCGAAGGCGAATGCATCGTCGATCTGCGTTGCCTCGAGGCGGTCATCGCGCGCCTGACGGATCGCGCGGCGGCGCTGCAATCGGTGCCACCGGCGCTGATCGCGGCGGTGCCGCGGTTGTGGTCGGCACTCAACGTCCTGACGATTGCGATCGACCGGGGGGGACGCACATGACCCCGGCTGAAATCCGCAGCGCGGTGCGCACGCTGCAGGCGCAGAGGCACAGCCTGCGCGAGATCAGCCGTCTGCTGAGACTGTCGCGCAACACCGTGCGGCGCATCCTGCGCAAGCCGGACGGCAACGTCGCCAAAGCAGCACCGTGCGACGAGGCGACGCTGGCCATGGTGAAAACTGCCTTCGAGCGGGCTCGCGGCAACGTGGTGCGCGTGCGCGAACTGCTGGCCGACGACGGTCTGGAAGTGTCCTACAGCAGCTTGACCCGCTGGGTCCGGGAGGCCGGCCTGCGCAGTCCGCCGCGGCGCATCGGCGAGTACGAGTTCGTGCCGGGCCAGGAGATGCAGCACGACACGTCGCCGCATCGGCTGACATTCGCGAACACCGACAAGCTTGTCACCGCCCAGTGTGCCGGCCTGGTGCTGGCCTACTCGCGCCGGCTGTTCATCCAGTACTACCCGCGGTTCACCCGCTTCGAGGCCAAGGCGTTCCTGCTCGAGGCGGCGCGCTTCATGGCGGGCGTCTGCCCGGTCTGCATCATCGACAACACCAGCGTGCTGCTCGCCGCCGGTGCCGGCGGCGACGCCGTCATCGCCCCGGAGATGGCGGCCTTCGCCCGCACCCTGGGCTTCCAATTCCGCGCCCACCGGGTGGGAAATCCGGAACGCAAAGGCCGGATCGAACGGCCGTTCGCCTATGTTGAAACGAACTTCCTGGCCGGCCGCAGCTTCGAAGATTTCGACGACCTCAATCGCCAGGCACTTGCCTGGTGCCGCGAGGTCGCCAACCGAAAGCCAAAGGCAGCGCTCGGCATGTCGCCAGATGCCGCCTACGTCATCGAGCAGCCGCACCTCGTGCCGTTGCCCGACGCGTTGCCGCCGGTCTACGAGTTGCTGGAACGCGTCGTCGACCTGCACGGCTTTGTCAGCGTCGATACCAACCGCTACTCCGTGCCAGAGCGCTTCGTCGGCAAGTCGGTCGCTGTCTACAAGCACCCCACCGAAATCCATGTCCGCCGCAAGGACACGACGATCGCCGTCCACCGGCGGCTGATCGCCGAGCGCGATGCCAGAAGCACCCTGCCTGGTCATCATACCATCCCAGTGCGGCAGGGGCGCGGCACGGCGACTGAAGAAAAGCTGCTGACCGGCCACCATCCCAGCCTCGACCGTTACGCTGCCGCCCTCAAGCTGCGCAGTCACGGATACGGGCGACGGCCACTCCGCCGGCTGATCGAGATGAAGCGCACCTACCCGGCCGGTCCGTTCATCGCCGCCATCGAACAGGCCCTGCACTATGGCCTGTTTGATCTCGGCCGCCTGGAAGACCTCATCCTCAAACAGGTCGCCGGTGACTTCTTCGCACTGAGCACCAGGAAAGACGACGATGCATGACAAGCTGCGCGCGCTGATCGCCCAGTTGCGCCTGCACGGCATGGCCGAGGCACTCGACGCCGAAATCGAACGCGCCGAGCGCGAAGCGATCGCGGCACCCGAGCTGCTGTACCGGCTGCTCGGCCAGGAAGCCGCGTCCCGCCGCGAACGCAGCCTGGCGTATCGTCTGGGGCAGGCGCGTCTGCCATGGCGGTGGTCGCTCGACAGCTTCCCGTTCGATCGGCAGCCCGGCGTGAGCCGCGCGCAGATCCAGACACTGGCCGGGCTGGACTTCCTGCGCCGGACCGACAACGTCTTGCTCATCGGCAAACCCGGCACCGGAAAGACCGGCCTGGCGATCGGTCTGTTGCGCGAGGCCTGCCTCAACGGCTACCGTGGTCGCTTCATTAATGCTCAAGTCCTGCTCGATGAACTCTATGCCTCTCTGGCAGACCGCACTACCACACGGCTGCTGGCCCAGCTGAGTCGCATGCAGCCCTTGCTGATTGACGAGCTGAGCTACCTGACAATCAAGCCGGAACAATCAAACGCATTCTTTCGTCTGATGGACCAACGCTATAACCGGGTCTCGACGATCATCACCACCAACCTTGAACTGTCCGACTGGTACGAGCTGTTCGACAAGAAGCCGCTGGTCGATGCGCTGCTCGATCGCCTGCAGCACCACTGCATCACCATCCGCATCAACGGCCCGTCCCTGCGCAGCCCGGAGCCTCCGGCACCGGCGTCGCCAACACCGGCGCGCCGCACCGCCAAAACCTGAAGACCCCGCCAACACCACCGCCGCAGCGCCGAGGAGTGCCACGGCGCGCAAGGCGCCTCAAAGGGCAGGTGCTCGCCATGCTCGAAAATCGGCCACCGCCGATTTTCTGCGCGTGGCTCCGCTCCCGCCGCGCAAGCAAGCGCGCGGCGCCTTTGACTCGCCTTGCGCGCCGTGGCCTGCGGGTGGCGTCGGGACGGAAGGCGTCCCGACAATTCGACGCGCGGCGTCGAACGGAAAGCTGGTATTTGGCAGCAGCCACGTCACGATCGATCGCGCGGTCGGGCCGCTGAGCCACGTCAGCGCTGCCGGCTCTTCCCGGCCCGGCAGCCGCCGGGGGTGTGCCCGCCTCGCCGCGACAGGACGCGCCGCGCCGCCAGGGCCGTGACCCGCAACAACATCTGACCGCATTCATCCCCGGGTCTCCGTGGGCCCAGGACCGGGCGGCAGGCAGGCCGACTTGGGTCAGGCGAAGGAAAATGTGCCGCCGACCACGCCGGCTACCGACCGATCACGCCACCCGACCACCAACTCATGCGCACTTGCTGGGTCAGTTCCACCGAGCGAACCCGGGTCCGTTCCCGTGAGCGCTGTCACCCGCATCAATTGGTCGGCCCATAGCGTCACCAGCGAGAACAACCCAAGCAGTGCGGGGGTGGTGCGCAGGATGGCCAGGTCCGACCATTGCCGCTGGGTCTCGACGCCGAGATGGCGACGGACTTCCTGAAACGTCGTCTCCACCCGCCAGCGCGAGACGAAGCAGTTGAGGATGTCCGCCGGCGTGTCGTCGAGGTTGGTGCTGAGGAAGGCCTGCGGCTCGCGCTGGCCGGACGGGTCGCGCACCAGCACCCAGCGGATGGGCGCCGGCGGCAGGCCGGCATGGTACCAGACCGCGGTGCCGGAGACGATCTCGACCAGCCTTGTCTCGCCGCCATACCAGTCGGTCACCTGTAGCTTCGTCCAGGCGGTTGCTGGGTTTTCCAGGATGGCGCTGAGCTTCGGCAGACGCTTGCCTTTCAGCGGCGCACGACCGCGCTGGCCGGGCCGGCGAGGCGGGGCCGGCGCGAACAGGTTTGCATCAAGCCGCAGGCGAGTGATCAGACGGACGTGACGGCGGACCGCGGCGATCAGTTCGAGGGTGGCGAAGCTGCTATCGCCGACGATGGTGATGCGGCGGCCTGGCAGCCAGCGCCGCGTTTGCAGAATTGCCTGGATTGCCCAGCGGGTCAGCGGCTTGTGGCGCCGGCCCCGTTTCTCGTTGCTGCGTTGGGACGGCGCCAGGATGGTCAGGAACGGCAGCGCCCAGCGCCGCTTCGCCCACGGCACCGGCAGCACCACCATAAGCGACAGCCAGCGCAGGCCGCTGGTCTTGACGAAGAAGCCGCGCGAGGAGCGCACCGGATCGCGGTAGATGCCGCGGGCCGCGATGTTCGGCCCCCAGCGCCGCTCGATGGTGTCGTCGATGCCGATCACCACCTCGCCAGTCGGCAGCAAGGCGTCGAGCAGATGAACGAGCAGTCTGCGTGCCATGGCGTGCGAATTCCAGCGCGCCTCGCTCAGGACTTCGTGGAAGCGGCCGAAGCCCGGTTGGTCGGCCAGCCCCATCACCCGCAAGGCGGCGCTGACCGTCCGCTGGCCTGGTGCCAGCACCGCGCCGGCCACCAGGACCAGCACGCGCTGCCAGACCGGCGCGGTGAAACAGTCGCGGAATGGCACCAGCCAGGTCACCAGCAGCGACGGCACGGTGATGCCGCCGGAGGAAATGGGGGCGGCAGGGATGCGATCGGGTGTCATCGAATCCGTAGAATCGAACGACGCCCGTGTCGCAAGCCGCGCCGTTGCTTCGCTCATTCGTGGCGATGCGCCGTCCCCAGGCCACCTATAATATAGTGTGCATGACCGACGGCATCGTCCAGCGCATCGAGCGCTTTACCTTCAGCCGCGGCGCTGTGCTGGTCGAGCGCCGCAACCGCGGCTACTCGCTCTACCACGCCGCCTCCGGGGCGCCGGTCGCACGCCAGTGAGCCTGCGCCCGAACGCCGACAACGATCGCGTCGAGGTGCTCTACTGGTCACTCAAGAAGGAATGCTGGTCACCCACCGGCCCGTTCGGCCGCACCGTCCTGCCGCTCGAAGACGCCCTCCGCTTCATCGCCACCGAGGATATCTTCTGGGCGCTGGTCTGATGCGCACGTGGAATCACCGGCGGAAAGTCAAGCTCAGTCGAAGGTCCGGACCACGAACCGGTCTGCTGATTGCAGCCGGATGATAGATCCTGCCAGCGCGCATGCCAGGAACAACGCCGCTCGGCCGTTCATCGCGCCAGTTGGGTCCCCGTGTCGGTACCGGTTTGCAGCGCCTTCAGATGACGGTTCAGCCAAGCCTATCAGAAGCTGGAAACGAAGCTCACCTCAGGCGTGCGGCCAGGGTGCTGAGATAGGCGATAACCGCATCGATCTCGGACTCCGGAATGGCGGCAGCGTCGAAGGCCGGCATCCGCTGCCCGGGCCAGCTGCGCACGGCGGCCGGGTTGCGAATCAGCGCGCGCAGGCCTGCTTCAGTGAAATACGCCACCGCCGGCATTGGCCGCAGCAGGTCGGGTCCAACCGTGCCTTCGCCGCTGCCGCCAAGGCGATGGCAGGGCAGGCAGTTGGCGATAAAGACCGCCTGGCCGCGACGTGCCGGTGCATCTGTCGGAACCGACGGATCGATCGCGATTGCCGGCCACCGCTGGACCGGAGAGGCCACTGCGGTCAGCGCGGCCAATGCATAAGTCCACTGCTCGGTCGAGATCCCGGCACGTTCGGGAGCCTGCCAGATCAGATAAAATGGGCCGGCCGAGACGGTCGTGCCGGGCAGAGCGGGCCAAGGATGCGCGGGGTCCTCGATTGCCACCCATGGCGCCGCCGGCCCCTCGATCAGCGCGCGCGGAAGATGCGCGACGAACCCGTCGGCGGCACGCGCCTCAATCGTCTCCGCCGCGTCCGGCGGCAGCGCCGAAAGCAAAGCGCGCAGCGGCACGGCGCGGTAAGTCATGGCGGCGCGATAGGAAGGGTCGTGCGGCACCGCGAGCGTCGCGGCGTCACGCGAGGCCAGCAACTCGCCGTCGGTGAACTGCCGCGTTGCACCGCCTGCTGTCACGATGAGGACCGCGGCGGCGGCCACCGCCGGCGTCCCGGCAAGGCCGGCCAGCACAACAATCAACAGGCGGAGCAGTCTCACCCAATTGTCCCCCCAATTTGGTCCGCTATCTGCAGCTGAGGTTAGGGCCGGACGTTCCCAAAGGCCAATGCACTTGCTCTCGTCCGATCGGGCGGCAGCCTGGCTGTGCTTGACCGCATGGTGTTTTCGGAGTGCCACTTGTAAACTCCTTCTCTCCCAAACACTCTTCGAAGCGGCACATCGCAGCGACGGGACTTGTTCCCTGAGGCGGGCTGGCCGCAATGGAGGAGAAGATGATCAGGGCGATCCTGAAAGTGGCATTCCTGGCCCCTGTGGTGGTCGCTGGCCTTTTTATTCTCGCGCCGGCGCAATTTGCGGCGGCACGCGGCTGGCTCGCCAGCGTCACCACTTTCACGCCGGCGATTTGCGCCATCGCGCCGGAGGCGTGTTTCGACGCGCGCAAGCGCGACCTGCAGGCCGCGCTGGAGAAGCTGCATGACAGCCTGAGGCAGGCCGAGGCGGGCTTGCGGGCCATCGACGCCGAGGAAGCCAAGCAGCGCGAACTGCTTGACGCCAACAGGGGTCTGCAGACCATCCTGCGCACCAGCGCCGTTGAGATGATCCGTGCCGGCGCCGCCAGCCTGACCTTCCAGGGGAAGACCTACAGCCGCCCCGAGGCCGAGCAACAGGCACAACTCCTGGTGCGGGAGGAGGCCGGGTTCCGGGCGACGATCGCCGGGTTCGCCAGCCGCCGCACAAGGCTGACCGAGGCGCTGATGGCCGTGGTGCTTGAGGATAACCGCATCTCCGGCATGCTGGCGACACTGACGGCCGAGAAGGCCATCGTGGTGACCACCGGGAACCTGGAAGGCGCACGCACGCTTCTGGACGACGCCAAGCTGACCGAGCACCGTGCCGACGCGGTGACCGAGGCGGTGGTGCGTAGCACCCGGGAGATGGCCAGTCTGCCCGCCACCGCGCCGACGCCGGCCTTCGACTTCAGTGGCTGGGTCGCGGGCCAGTCTGGCACGCCGGCCCCGGCCAAATAGGGGGCGAGTTGTAGCTGGAAGCCGCGTTTCGGGAGCTTCCGTGGTGCGCTGCCGGGCCACCTCGTGAGCGGCAGCGGAGGCGCGTCCAACGGGGCTTCCAGAGGACCGAACGATTGGCCTCGGGTGGAGGTGACCGTCGGGCTGCCCATAGGACGGGTCTCAGGACTCTGGAACTCGTGCTGCCTCTGGCTCGTGGATCGGCATCCATTGGGACCCGCCGCAAACGTGCCCTTCGCATTCGTGTACGGCGGTAGCCGCCCGGGTGGCCAGCCGGCGCGGGATTGGGGGGAGAAAAACAGAACGACGAAAATCCGGTTTTCTTCTCAATACGCTAGAAAGAAAGGCTGGCGGAGAGGGTGTCCCCAATACTATCGTCTGCAGCCTTCCGCAGCGTTCCCCGATAGAGCCGAAAAACACAAGGAAATGACTGCATCCTAGCTGATACCTGTTCGCCAGCGTCCGCTTGTGCCCGCCCTCTTTCGGGTTTACGTTAGTGGGACCGTCGGCAAGGTCTATTGCGATGCCGAAGCTGGGAGCGGGGATTACTGCGGCGAAGGTGAGAACGGCAAAGCCCGGGCGGTAAACTGACCGCGACGGGCTGATCCTCTTCGTCCGAGCGCCTGGCGTGCGGTTCTGGCTGCTGCGCTACAGCATCAACGGCACCCGTCGCGAAATGGGGCTTGGCCGGGCCGGTGAAGGCCCCGGTGACGTGACGCTCGCCGAGGTCCGCCAGAAGACCGCCGACATGCGCAAGCTTATCAAGGCCGGCATTGACCCGCTGGCGCACCGCGAGGCCGAGGAAGCCCGCCAGAAGGCCGCAGCGCAGCAAGCGGCCGCGCAGGGTGTCACCTTCAAGCCGGTGGCAGACCTCTACATGGGCGCCCATGAAGCTGGCTGGCGGAATGCCAAGCACCGGGACCAGAGGCGCAACACGCTCGTCACCTATGCCTTCCCGCACTTCGGAGACCTGCCGGTGGGTGATGTGGGGACAGGCCACGTCATGGCGGCGCTCGAACCGATCTGGACCGACAAGCCGGAGACGGCAACGCGGGTGCGGGGCCGCATCGAGTCCGTTCTCGGCTATCCGACCTCGCGCGGCTGGCGCACCGGAGAGAACCCGGCACGGTGGCGCGGCCACCTGGCGAACCTGCTGCCGGCCCGCGGCAAGGTGGCAAGGGTTGAACGGTTCTCAAGGACGACAGGGGGACCTATTTTATCAGCATTCCGCAATGTGTTGGCGCCACCCCGCTCTTACGTTCGTCGTGCGCGGCCTGGAGAAGGTCACCGCGATCGCGCTGTGGTTCGCCTTGGCGCAAAACATGATGTGTGGCTGGCGCCTCCTTGAGACATGAGGCCCTCGCATGTGCCGTGAAAGGGGGTCTTCCGCTCCGGTCAATGATCACGACCACCGCACCAGGTGCCGTCCTCGCAACCCACCAGCACTTCCCCAACCCACCGATCGGCACTGCCACCTCACAAGGCGCGAACTCGTCACCCTCGTGCCAAATGACAATTCTTTTTCAGCCTCTCAGACGCCGAGATGGCATCCCTGAACCTCAAACCAGATTCCTTCCACGGGGAGTGGAACTATACCATCCCTCCAAGGAAGCCGGATGGATGAAGCGGTTATGCTAGCTCAGGCCCTAAGTGACCTCCTCATGTCTCCGCTGATGCCAAAACCATCCCCGCGCCCGCCACGGCCCTTGTCCGGCTGCTTCCCCAGTGCTTCCCCGACAGTGGCCCGGAGGCCGGGGAAGCAAAAAGCGGCCCCGAAGGACCGCTCTAACTCGCTGATTTCCTTGGGAAAATCTGGAGCGGGCGAAGGGATTCGAACCCTCGACCCCAACCTTGGCAAGGTTGTGCTCTACCCCTGAGCTACGCCCGCATTCCGTCTCCCCAACGCCAGAGGGGCGCCTTCTATGCGTGTTCAAGAGTGATTGCAAGAGGCTTGCGTCATTAAACTAGCCCGCATAATTCACTCCGGTTTTGGGTCTTGTACAACATTTTGATTCCACCTATGATTTTGATATCTGCCCATTTCCGCTGGATGTCAGAACGCCATGCTCGCCCAGGTTGTATGTGCCGCCCCATTGCCCGGCCTGTCACCGGTCGCTGGCAAACCGATCGTTGCCCGCTTTGACGGCGGGCGGTTGTCGTCCGACGGCGGGCTGCTGGTGCTGCGTGAGATCGAGCAGCGGCTTGGCATCGCCAATCGCGTGGCAGGCTGCATCGCTGATCCCCGTGTGCCGGCACAGGTTACCCACCAGATCGACGAGATCGTCCGTTTCCGCATGCTGATGATCGCCGCGGGCTACGAAGACGGCAACGACGCCGGCACCCTGCGCCATGATCCGATGGTCAAGCTGGCGATGGGGCGCCTGCCCGACGGCGCTGCGCTGTGCTCGCAGCCGACCATCTCGCGGCTGGAGAACCTGCCGGACAAGCGCACCCTGCTGCGCATGGGCTACGCCATGGTCGATTTGTACCGCGACAGCTTTGAGGTGGACCCCATTCACCGGACAGTTTGGCAGCCTCGATAAGCTTGGCCCGGGTTACCCCTACGCCGCCAACCTGTGCCCGACTGGCAGCCCTGCATGGGCTTCCGCCGGGGTTCGTCCGCCAAGTGCCGAATGTGGCCGCTCGGCGTTGTAGTATTCGATCCACCGTCCCAGACCAGCACGCGCTTCGCTGCGGGTCTCGAAGGCATTCATGTAGACGCACTCATACTTCAGTGACCGCCACAGCCGCTCGATGAAAACGTTGTCCATCCAGCGCCCACGGCCGTCCATGGAAACCTGGATACCCGCCCCAATCAGCACTTCAGTAAACCGCAGGCTGGTGAACTGGCTGCCCTGATCAGTATTGGATATCCCAGGACGGCCATGTATAGTCAAGGCCTCTTCTAATGCCTCCCTACAGAATTCGACATCCATCGTGTTCGACAGCCGCCATGACAATACCTTCCGGCTGCTCCAGTCCATCACCGCCACCAGATACAGGAACCCGCGCTGCATCGGAATGTAGGTGATGTCCGCGCACCAGACCTGGTTCGGCTGGTCAATCACCTTGTTGCGCAGCAGATAGGGCCAGATCTTGTGCTGCGGATGCGCAACCGTCGTCTTCGGTCGCTGGTAGACCGCTTCCAGTCCCATCTTCCTCATCGGCTGCTTCGCCCGCTGGCGGCCAACCTCCTGGCCCAGTCGTCGCAGATGCCGTGCCATCTGGCGGCTGCCATACCACGGCGTCTGCAAGAACTGCTCATCGATGATCCGCATCAGTGTCAAGTTCAGCGGGATCTCATCGCACGCCTGTTCATAGTACGAAGACCGGCTTATCGAAACCAATTCGCACTGCCGTACGATCGATAGACGCGGATGTTCAGGTTCGATCATCTCTCGCCTCCACCCGACACTCAACGACCGGAGGCCTTGCGCAAAAAATCCCGTTCCACCACCAGTTGGCCGATCTTCGCGTGCAGCTTCTCGAGCTCTTCCTCGCGATCCCGCTCGGCCGCTTCCGCCCGGCCCGAGAAGACGCTGACCATCCCCTCCAGAGCATGTTTCTTCCAGCCGTTGATCAGCGTCTGGTGTACCCCATGCTTGCTCACCAGCTGCGCAATCGTCAGCTCGCCCCGGATCGCCTCCAGTGCAACCTTCGCCTTGAAATCCGCCGAGTAGCCTTTCCACTCCCCACTCATGCCACGTCGTTCCCTATCCGGTCGGGATAAGCTTATCCGACTGTCCAGGATCCAGGGTCCACCTCAATAGGACCCCCTGATTAGTCGGCCGAAGGTCTGCTCAGGGTCGAGTGCGGTGGTCCCAATTCTCCGCGGGCGGCCGAGCCGCCCGCCACAATCAGAGCGGCAGGTCAACCGCCGAAACGGGTGGGAAGCGGCGGTCACCACCGAGGTGGCGCCCGACCGCTCCTCCTCCGAGAGCCGACATTCAGACGCTCGCCTTGGGCCCGCGGCTGTTGGCTTGGTCTAGCCGAATGCGGATTGGCAGGTTTCGAGTGTCGATCTTTGGAAACCGGACCCGGGCGACGGATTCCGCGTCGGCATCTGCCGACCCGACGCGGGCTCCGCCGCAGGGAACGACTGAACAGATTCCCCGACACCGCTCCGAAACGACGCCGCGTGGTTGAGCCTGAGCGCGCAAAGTGAGGGCAATTCCCCAGCAATCTGGTCGCGGTATGTGATGGGCGCTGCGCCGTCGCCCTCACCGAGCGTGACCAGCGCGGGTCCTCGCTGGGCGATGACTGGCGCGGCATGCACTGCGCGGGCGCGTGGCTGGTTCGGTGGGAGGATGCCGGTCAGCCCTGCGGCGGGTCCGGGCTGATCAGGCCGGCGTATCGGCGCCGGGTGGGTCGAGCCGATCGACGAGCCTGTGGAAGACGGCTTCGAACTCCGGATCGTAGTCGTCGGGGTGGTCGCGGATGACGGCGATGGCGCGGCGGTAGTACTCGGCTGCCTGGCGGTGATCGCCGCGGGCCTCGCAGACCATGCCGAGCCGGTCATAGCCGTCATGGACGTCGGGGAAGCGGGCGAGCAGCTCGTGAGCGGCCTTCTCGGCCTCATCGAGCCTGCCGGCGCGGACAAGGCCGACCACGGCGTTGGAGGCCTCGGTCAGCTCATCAACGCCCCGGTCGCCCCCCTGGAACAAGCTGGCGAATTTTGGCCGGGGTGCCGGTGCTGCGGCAGGCTGGGAGGCGCGTGCGGTGGCGGCAGCTTCGTCGCGGGCGAGGCAGCACTGCTTGTACTTCTTGCCGCTGCCGCAGGGACAAGGATCATTCCGTCCGGTCTTGGCCATCTCGCCAACATCATGGAAAAGGATGTGAACTCTTGTACAAGCCCTGCTGAACGACACCAGAATTCCATCAGCAATTGCTCGACTTCGATCGCGACCTTGCCACCGCCGCCCGGGAGGCCGGCTGTAGCGAATGCCGCGGCGCACTGCATTCGGCGCGGTTTCCCCGTAAGCCGCGCGGGGTTCCGGCCGGACTGGGTGACGAGTCCTGCCAGCGTTTCAGCTGCTGCTGTGCGGTGGACGGTTGCCGCACGCGGGCGACGCCGCCATCGCTGCGCTTTCTCGGCCCCAAGGTCTATCTCGCCACGGTGGTGACGCTGGCCACCGCGATGCGGCAGGGGGCGACGCCGCTGCGTGTGCAGCGTCTGTCGAAGGAACTTGGCATCGACCGGCGCACGCTCGGGCGCTGGCGCAAGTGGTGGCTGGAGACCTTTGCCGGCCCGTTCCGGCCGACCGCCATGGCCAGCTGCGCGCTGATCCCGTCGCGATCGATCTTGCTCCACAGCCCGAATGACCGCGTGTAGTGACCCACGTTATACTCCGTATAGAGCGGCTCCATGCCCTCATACTTCGAAAAGTCTATCCGGCCGTCGACGCGCAGGACGTCGTTTTCCAGACCGGCATCCAAGTCCTTCTTCTCGACACCCGGCATCTCCATCACCAGGCAGAGCGCCTCATCGGTTTCGAAAACGTCGGCGTAGGGAACATCGTACCTGGCCGGGCGTTCAGACCGTCGATGGCGACCATGGCCGCATCGAGACCCGCACCGCCATGGTGTGCACCAATATCGGCTGGCTGCAGGCGGACCACCACTGGCCCGGCCTGGCCGCCATCGGCAAGGTCGAGCGCATCCGCGAAACCGCCGGCAAAACCTCGACCGAGACCGCCTATTACCTGCTCAGCACAGCGCTGTCGGGGGAACGCTTCAACGAAGTCGTGCGCGAGCACTGGGGCGTGGAGAACCGGCTGCACTGGCGACTGGACGTAGTGATGAACGAGGATCAGGCCAGGGCGCGTCTGGGCAACGGCCCACACAACATGGCCGTGCTGCGCCACATGGCGACCTCAGCGCTCACGGAAACGGACCCACTTCTGCTCATGGGAATGGACCCAGCAAGTGCGCATGAGTTTGTGGTCAGATGGCCTGATCGGTCGGTAGCGGGCGTGGTCGGCGGCAAATTTTCCTTTGTCTGCCCAGGCGCCATGCCTGCCGCCGGGGCGTGCACCGACGGAGACCCGGGGATGAAGGCGGTCAGGTGTTGTCGCGGGTCACGGCCCGGGCAGCACGTCGCGTCCTGTCACGGCGAGACGGGCACGCCCCCGGCGGCTGCCGGGTCGGGAGGAGTCGGCAGCGCTGACGTGGCTCAGCGGCCCGACCACGCGATCGATCGTGACGTGGCTGCTGCCAAACCTCAGCCTTTCGTTCGACGCCGCGCGGCGAGCGCGCGTCGAATTGTCGGGACGCCTTCCGTCCCGACGCCACCTATGGGCCACGGCGTGCGAGGCGGGTCAAAGGCGCCGCGCGCCTGCTTGCGCGGCGGGAGCGGAGCTACGCGCAGAAAATCGGCGCTGGCCGATTTTCGAGCATGGCGAGCAGCTGCCCTTTGACGCGCCTTGCGCGCCGTGGCACCCCTCGGCGCTGCGGCGGTGGTGTTGCCGGGGCCTTCAGGTTTTGGTGGTGCGGCGCGCCGGTGTTGGCGACGCCGGTGTCGGAGGCTCCGGGCTGCGCAGGGACGGGCCGTTGATGCGGATGGTGATGCAGTGGTGCTGCAGGCGATCGAGCAGCGCATCGACCAGCGGCTTCTTGTCGAACAGCTCGTACCAGTCGGACAGTTCGAGGTTGGTGGTGATGATCGTCGAGACCCGGTTGTAGCGTTGGTCCATCAGACGAAAGAATGCGTTTGATTGTTCCGGCTTGATTGTCAGGTAGCTTAGCTCGTCAATCAGCAAGGGCTGCATGCAACTCAGCTGGGCCAGCAGCCGTGTGGTGGTGCGGTCTGCCAGAGAGGCATAGAGTTCATCGAGCAGGACTTGAGCATTGATGAAGCGGCCACGGTAGCCATTGAGGCAGGCCTCGCGCAACAAACCGATTGCCAAGCCGGTTTTACCGGTGCCGGGTTTGCCGATGAGCAGGACGTTGTCGGTCCGGCGCAGGAAGTCCAGCCCGGCCAGCGTCTGGATCTGCGCGCGGCTGACGCCAGGCTGTCGATCGAACGGGAAGCTGTCGAGTGACCACCGCCATGGCAGACGCGCCTGTCCCAGACGATACGCCAGGCTGCGTTCGCGGCGGGACGCGGCCTCCTGTCCGAGCAGCCGGTACAGCAGCTCGGGTCCAGCGATCGCTTCGCGCTCGGCGCGTTCGATCTCGGCGTCGAGTGCCTCGGCCATGCCGTGCAGGCGCAACTGGGCGATCAGCGCGCGCAGCTTGTCATGCATCGTCGTCTTTCCTGGTGTTCAGCGCGAAGAAGTCGCCGGCGACATGTTTGAGGATGAGGTCTTCCAGACGGCCGAGATCGAACAGGCCGTAGTGCAGGGCTTGCTCGATGGCGGCGATGAACGGGCCGGCGGGGTAGGTGCGCTTCATCTCGATCAGCCGGCGGAGTGGCCGTCGCCCGTATCCGTGACTGCGCAGCTTGAGAGCGGCGGCGTAACGGTCGAGGCTGGGATGGTGGCCGCCCAGCAACGCCTCTTCCGCCGCCGCGCCGCGACCCTGCCGCACTGGGATGGTATGATGACCAGGCAGGGTGCTCCTGGCATCGCGCTCGGCGATCAACCGCGGGTGGACGGCGATCGTCGTGTCCTTGCGGCGGATATGGATTTCGGTGGGGTGCTTGTAGACAGCGACCGACTTGCCGACGAAGCGCTCGGGCACGGAGTAGCGGTTGGTATCGACGCTGACAAAGCCGTGCAGGTCGACGACGCGTTCCAGCAACTCGTAGACCGGCGGCAACGCGTCGGGCAACGGCACGAGGTGCGGCTGCTCGATGACGTAGGCGGCATCTGGCGACATGCCGAGCGCTGCCTTGGGCTTTCGGTTGGCAACCTCGCGGCACCAGGCGAGCGCCTGGCGGTTGAGGTCGTCAAAATCCGTGAAGCTGCGGCCGGCCAGGAAATTCGTCTCGACATAGGCGAATGGTCTTTCGATCCGACCCTTGCGGTCTGGATTCCCGACCCGGTGGGCGCGGAATCGGAAGCCCAGAGTGCGGGCGAAGGCCGCCATCTCGGGGGCGATCACGGCGTCGGCGCCGGCACCGGCGGCGAGCAGGACGCTGGTATTATCGATGATGCAGACCGGGCAGACGCCCGCCATGAAGCGCGCCGCCTCGAGCAGGAACGCCTTGGCCTCGAAGCGGGTGAACCGCGGGTAGTACTGGATGAATAGCCGGCGCGAGTAGGCCAGCACCAGGCCGGCACACTGGGCGGTGACCGACTTGTCGGTGTTCGCGAACGTCACCCGATGCGGCGACGTGTCGTGCTGCATCTCCTGGCCCGGCACGAACTCGTATTCGCCGGCGCGCCGCGGCGGACTGCGCAGGCCGGCCTCCCGGACCCAGCGGGTCAAGCTGCTGTAGGGCACCTCCAGGCCGTCGTCGGCCAGCAGTTCGCGGACGCGCACGACGTTGCCGCGGGCCCGCTCGAAGGCGGCCTTCATCCGCACCAACGTCGCTTCGTCGCACGGCACCGCTTCAGTCCGGTCCGGCTCGCGCAGGATGCGCCGCACGGTGTTGCGCGACAGCGCCAGCAGACGGCTGATCTCGCGCAGGCTATGCCGCTGCGCCTGCAGCGTGCGCACTGCGGTGCGGATCTCAGCCGGGGTCAAGTGCGTCCCCCCGGTCGATCGCAATCGTCAGGACGTCGATCGCCGACCACAGACGCGGCACTGCCGCGGTCAGCGCCGGCGGCACCGATTGCAGCGCTGCCGCGCGATCCGTCAGGCGCGCGATGACCGCCTCGAGGCAGCGCAGATCGACGATGCATTCGCCTTCGGGGCCGTCGCGCAGCCGTTCGCCGGCGCGCTCCTCGTCGTTCGCTCGCAAGGCATCGAGAAACAGGCGGGGATCGCCGACCATGCGGTCGCGCACCGTTTGCGCGGCCTGCTGGTAGTGCGCGAACCAGCACTGCAACTCGCGGGTCGACAGCGGTGACGCGGCCAGCGCCGCCAGCAGGCAGTCGGCATGAACCGGATTGGCACGCGCCAACGGCACCACCACCCGATTGGCCGCCCAGCTCGACAGCTTGCCGGTGCGCACGGCCGCCAGCGCCGCATCGGGCAAACCCGACAGCAGCTGCAGGCGCCGGCTCACCCAGCTGACATCCCGCCCGCACCGGCGAGCCAGATCCTGCTGCGACAGGCCCTGGCCCTGCATTAGCTCGCGCAGCAACAAGGCCTCCTCGATGATGGCGAACGAGCGATCCTGCGCGCGCGCCAACACCCCCAGCACCGCCTCGGCCAGCCCGCAGGTCCATTGCTCGACGCTGGCCGTGTCGCGGCCCAGCCGGCGCAGCGCGGCAACCCTCCGATAGCCGTCGACCAACACCCGTGGGTCCGCACCGGCACCGCCGGGAGCTGCCACCACGATGCAGGGCACGATCTGGCCACAGCGCTCGATGGACTGGCCGATCCGCGCCACCGCCTGCGGGTCCACCAGGCGGCTGCTGGCGAAGCGCAGGTCCAACTGGTGCAGATCGAGTTCCAGACGATGGCTGTCCATGGCGCCATCGCTAGCAGGACGGTTCGCGCGTCCCTATGACGTCCTCTCTTTGCAAGATCGGCCCGGCGCCCCCGTCCTGGCCATACCCATCTGAAATCACTGTCAGTTTGACCGTGCACGCGTCCATCTTTGCAAGATCGCCACCCGTCCACGGCACCAGACGGTAAGTCCCTGATGGAATGGGATGAACTGGCGTTGACGCGTCCATCTTTGCAAGACGTGACGCATGCCGCTGGCGGTCGCGTCGCCGCTGCTCCAGACGGTTGCGCTCGGTGTATTCGGGGTGGGCTGCCCGCCACTCACGCCAGTAATCGCGGCGGCCGTCGGCCCAGGCCCGTTGCGCCAGCGCCTGATTGGCGCGGTAATCGCCGTCGCCCCGCCGCTTGCCCTGCTGCCAGCGTCGCCGGCGCTCACGCTGGCAGGCCGCCTTCCCGCAAAAACGCTGCCGGGGAACCTGCGCACGCGGCCGGAATGCCTGCCCGCAGGCCTCGCACCGCCGACACTCCATGGTTGCGCCTCCGCGCCCAAAACCAGCGCGAAGCGTGGAAACCACCTTCAGACGATGACAACCGTCCGGCCGATCATCGGCCGATGGACGATAGGACCGCAGTCAGTGGGTCAACTCTGGTGAGCAGACCCCCGGGTCAACCTCGTGAGCGCCGAGGGGCGATCAACGTCATGCAAAAAAACGGCGACAAGGAGGCTTTGCGCAGCAAGTTCCAGAAAGCCGGCTGGGACAATGCCTACCTCTCCCGCCTCCTGGCACTGTTCTGAAGTGCGATTGCCCTGGATCAGGGCAATCGGGTGAACGGGCCAGCCGCTGTGGTGCATTGCGAAAAAGGAAAAGATGCACAGGAAAACGGAGAGTCGGAGAGGCATATCCAAGCGTAGTGCGCCCCTGAGGGCGATCACCGACAGGTTTCTCTCCGTCTCTCCGCCTCCCGGTGCAGCTTTCTTGCGGAGAATAGCCTGGCAACCGGCTTCACCCGATTGCCCTGGCCCTATGATGCAGGCCAATCGGGTGAAGGAAGTGCGTGGCAAAGCCCGAAAGCGTTGAATCCATAGCGATCCTCTGACTCGATTTGCGGAGGTTGGCGTCGTTGCGGGCGATGGTGCGGCTTTCGAAGCAACCGTCTTTCTCAGTTATTTCAATGGTCTGTCTGATTCTCGCGTAACCGGGGCATAACCTCGGGCGGGCGCCGATTTTTCGTTTGGTGCGACGCGGGTGAGGAGGATTCGCTCGGCTCATGTCGCCGCCCGCTGACCCCTCCGCCTTGTCCCGTGCCGATCTGGAAGTTCGGGTGGCGGAACTGCGCGGCGAAGTCGCCGCGCTGAAGCGGCTGGTCGCGGCGCTGCGCGATGCGAACGCCCGGCTGAAGGGGCTGAAGGGCCGGCCGGTGATGAAGCCCAGCGGCATGGAGGACGCGACCGAGCCGAAGCGACAGGGAAACGGGGCAAGCGCCGCGGCCGCGGCAAAGTGGTGCCTCGGGTCGCAATCGAGGACAAGGTGATCCGGGTAACCGTCCCGGAAGGATCGCAGTTCAAGGGCTACGAGCCGTACCAGGTTCAGGACCGGGTGATTACCGCGCGGGTGGTACGCTACCGCCGCGAGCGCTGGTTGGCGCCGACGGGCGAGACCATTGTGGCGCCGCTGCCCGCCGGCACCCGGGGCCATTTCGGGCCGGAGCTGCGCCGCTACGTGCTGATGCAATATCACCAGGGCCAGGTTACCGTTGAGCGGCTGGTGACCCAGTTGCAGGCGGTCGGCATCAGCATCTCCAAGCGCGAGGTCATGCGGCTGCTGATCGATCGGCAGGACGACTTCCTCGATGGTTGGGCGCCGAAGGGCGACCAACCGCGAGGTGTTGCGGGCCGGGCTGGGGACGGCGGCCTGGATCACGGTGGACGACACCGGCGCGCGCCATCGCGGTGCCAACGCCGTCTGCACGCAGATCGGCAACGACAGCTTTGCCTGGTTCGGCAACACCGGCAGCAAGAGCCGGCTGAGCTTCCTGGAACTGCTGCGTGCCGATCATACCGACTATGTGATCAACGACGCGGCGCTGGACTATATGCGTGAGCATGCCCTGGCCGGATCAGTCCTCCAGCAACTGGCCTCACAGGCGCAGCGACAGTTTGCCGACCAAGCCTCGTGGCAGCGCCATCTTGAGCAGCTCGGCATCACCCCTCTGCAGGTGACCTCCAACCCGGTGCGCGTCGCCACCGAAGCTGCGTCATGGGGCGCCGTGGCCGAACACGGGTTCCTGCACGATGCCGTCATTGTCAGCGACGCCGCCGGGCAGTTCGTCATGCGCAGCGTGTCTTCGCACAACGTCGGCACGCATGGTCTGTGCCGAGTAGGTGGGAATGTTGCCTCCCCCACCACGCACAGATCCGGACGACCAGTTTCCCGGATCATGGCCTTGCCGTTCCGTGACGTGCCCCACACGTGGGTAAAGCCGAGGAAGTCGAATGAGGTGGCATCCAAATCCGGATGGCTCGGCCCTGGAGATCAGTGCCACCACCGCTCCGCTCGGTTCCGCCCGAAGCCACGACAAGAGCCGCAACCGCGAACAGAGCCGTGTCGTCACCGTCGTCGATCCCGACGACAAACTCGTCGGCACCGACTGGCATTCCCATGTCGCCGCAATCATCCGCGTCAAGCGCGATGTATTCACCCGCAACAGCAGGACCGGGCTCCTTCACCATTCCTCCGAGACCGCCTTCTACAGCGCCAACGCGCACGTCACCGCCACCCGCGCCGCCAAGGCCATCCGCGGGCACTGGCGCATCGAAACCACCTCCCACTACAGCCGCGACGTGACCATGGGCGAGGACCGCTCGCGCATCCGATCCAATCCCGGCGTGTTCGCCCGCATGCGCAGCTTCGCCTTCAATATCCTCAAGGCCAACCAAACCAATTCCCTCAGCCAGGACCGATATTGCGCCAGCCTCGCAGGCTTCGCTAACCTCCTCAAACTAAACGGTGTCTCATGGCGTTGAACAGCCTTGAGATCAGGATGGCTCCGCGGAGACCAATAATGCTTTCAACATGTTCGCGCGTTCAATAAGCGAGGGTCCAGGACTCCACTTCCCCCGGCCTCCCTTCACCCACGCGGTGCCGCCGCCCGTTGCAGCCGGTCGTTGATCGCCAGCCCCAGCCCCTCCAGCGGCACCGGCATCACCGCAATCCGCCGCAGGCCAAGCCGACGCCCTTCCTCATCCAGCGCCCGCAGCCCGGCAAAGAGGTTGGCCGCAGCTTCGCGCAGGTCGGCCACAGCACTCAACTGGAACACCGCTCCCGCCCGCTCCGGCGCCGGCCCGAACGCCAGCAGCGCCTCGTCGGCCGCAGCCTCCGGCGCCCGCAGCCGTACCGGCAGCGCCGGCGCATAGTGCGACGCCAGCAGCCCGGGCGAGCGCAGGTCCCGCGGCCCCGACGGCGCCCGGCCGCGATCGATCGCCCCAACCAGCGAAACAATCGCCTCGCTTGTCACCCCGCCGGGCCGCAGCAGGACGGAAGTCGGGCCCGAGAGATCGAGCACGGTAGATTCCACCCCCACCGGGCATGGCCCGCTGTCCAGCACGGCGTCGATCCGACCGGACAGCCCGGCCAGCACATGCGCGGCGGTGGTGGGACTCACCGCGCCTGAGCGGTTGGCCGAGGGGGCAGCCACCGGGCGGCCCACCGCGCGCAGCAATGCCAGCGCATCGGCGTGGGCCGGCACCCGCACCGCCAGTGTTTCCAGTCCCGCCCCGGCCAGCAGCGCCACCGGACAGGAGAGGCGCCGCGGCAGCACCAGCGTCAACGGACCAGGCCAGAACGCCTCGGCCAACAGACGCGCCGTGTCCGTCGCCTCGACATTGGCGAACGCCGCCCCTGCATCGGGGTAATGGCAGATCAGCGGGTTAAACTGCGGCCGCCCCTTGGCCGCGAAGATGGCAGCCACCGCCCGCCCGTTGGTCGCGTCCGCGCCCAGGCCGTAGACCGTCTCGGTGCCGAACCCCACCAGGCCCCCGCCAAGCAGTAACGCGGCGGCGCGCGCCAGTCCGGCGGAGTCCGGTCGCAGCACCTCGGTCATGTCGTCATCCGAGCGGCGGGCGACCGGTGGCGTAGAAATGCGGGTTCACCCAGCCAGGCTTGCCGTAGCGCAGCACTGCGTCGCTCTCGACAACACGCACCGACCCGCCGGCCGCCTCCAGCACCGCCTGCGGCCCGCTGGTATCCCACTCCATGGTGGTGCCGAAGCGCGGATACAAATCCGCGCGCCCTTCAGCGAGCAGACAGAATTTCAGCGCCGATCCGATGCTCACCGTCGAGGCCACCTGCCAGCGCGCCAGAAACGGCGCCATGTTCGGATCGCGGCCATGATGCCGGCTCGCCACCACCGCGATGCCCTCGACCGGCGGGCGCCGCGCCGCGATGGGTTGCTCGCCGGCGGCCGAGCGTTTCACCGCGCCGCGCCCCACGATGCCGCCGTAAATAGTGCCCCGGGCCGGCGCCCCGACCACGCCCAGCACCGGCACGCCGGCGCGAACCAGACCGATGCACACGGCAAAATCGTCGCGCCCGGCGGCGAACTCGCGCGTCCCGTCCAGCGGGTCGACGCACCAGAAACTGTCGGCCTGCACTGGCACATGCCCGGTCGCGATCTCCTCCTCGGCGACCACCGGCAGATCCGGCGTGGCTTCCCGCAGCCCCCTGACGATCACCAGCTCGGCCTGCTGGTCGGCCTCGGTTACTGGCGATGCATCGGCCTTGATCTGCGTGTCAAAACCGCGGGCGCGCACGGCCAGGATGGTTTCACCGGCGCGGGCGGCGAGGTCGAAGGCGAGTTCCAGCAGGGCGATGTCATGCATGGCCCCTCATAAAGCCGCCGGCCTCCGGCGCAAACCCGGCACGGCAGTGGCGGAGCGCGGCGCGGCTGCCTACACTTCCTGCCCCTTTGCCTTGCCCTCGCTTGGTCTGAACCCGGAGCCCGCGCCCATGCTCGACATCTCCTTCGCCCGCTCCGCCCTGCCGAAATCCGGCGCCCTCGTGCTGTTGGCCGAGGAGGAGGGCGAGCCGGACGCCATCCGCACTGCCGCCGACAGCGCCACCGGGGGCGCGGTGTCGCGTGCGCTGCAAACGACGGAGTTCAAGCCCAGACCCGGCAAGACTTGCACCATCCTCGCCCCCGGCGCCGGGTTGTCGCGCATCGTCGTGGTCGGCATCGGCAAGCGCGCGGACCTCAGCCCGCGCATTGCCGAAGAAGCAGGCGGTGCCATCGCCGCGGCGTTGACGCGCGAGCCGGCCGCCGCGGTGGCCGCCGCCGAGCTGACGCCCGAGCTTGTCGCCGCGATCGCCGCCGGTGCCGCCCTGCGCAGCTACCGGTTCGACCGCTACCGCACAACCGAGAAGCCCGAAGACCGGCCGAAACTCGCCAAGCTCACCCTGCTTACGCCAGAGCACGCCCGCGCCCGCGACGCCTGGGCCACGCTCCGGGCGGTGGTGGAAGGCGTGCGCCTGTCGCGCGACCTGGTCAGCGAGCCGCCGAACGTGCTGAATCCGGCGGAGTTGGCCGAACGCTGCCGCGCCCTGGAATCGCTTGGCCTGAAGGTGGAAGTGCTGGGCCCGCGCGAGCTAGCCAAACTCGGATTTGGGGCGCTGCTGGGGGTGGCCCAGGGCAGCGCCAACGAGCCGCGGATGGTGATCATGCACTGGCACGGCGCCTCCGGGAACGAGACCGGCGCCAAGGGCCGCCGCGCGCGCGCCGCCAGGCCGCTGGCCTTCGTCGGCAAGGGCGTGACGTTCGACACCGGCGGCATTTCCATCAAGCCGGCCCAGGGCATGGAGGACATGAAATTCGACATGGCCGGTGCCGGCGCCGTGATCGGGCTGATGGCGGCCCTGGCGGGGCGGCAGGCCAAGGTCGATGCGGTCGGGCTTGTCGGCCTGGTCGAGAACATGCCGAGCGGCACTGCCCAGCGTCCCGGCGACGTGGTGAAAACCTATTCCGGCCAGACCGTCGAGGTCATCAACACCGATGCCGAGGGCCGCCTCGTGCTCGCCGACGTGCTTTGGTACGCGCAGGAAAAGCTCGATCCGCGCTTCATCATCGATGTCGCCACCCTGACCGGCGCCATGGTGATCAGCCTCGGCCACGACTATGCCGGGTTCTTCAGCAACGACGAGGAATTGTCGCAGCGGTTGCACGCCGCTGGCGAGGCCACAGGCGAAAAGGTCTGGCGCATGCCGCTGGGCGAGGCTTACGATAAATTGATCAAGTCCGACATCGCCGACATGAAGAACATTGGCGGCCGGCCGGGCGGCGCCATCACCGCGGCGCAGTTCCTGCAACGTTTCGTCAATGGCAAGCTCTGGGCGCATCTGGACATCGCCGGCACCGCCTGGGCCACGAAGGACGGCCCGATCACTCCGAAGGGCGCGACGGCGTTCGGCGTGCGCCTGCTCGACCGGCTGGTCGCCGACCACTACGAGGGGTGATTTCAGCGGGGTTCACCACAACGGGCCACGCAGGCAGGACGCGATGGCCGAGATCGGTTTCTATCATTTGACCCGCACCGGCGCCGACCAGGCGCTGCCGCAACTGCTCGGCCGCACTCTGGCTGCCGGACAACGTGCGTTGGTGCTGTGCGGCAGCCCGGAGCGCCTGGCGGCGCTGGATGCCGCGCTTTGGCTCTGTCCGGACCCCGACTGGCTGCCGCACGGCACCGCCGAATCGGGACACGCCGAATTGCAGCCGATCTGGCTCGCTGCGACGGACCCGGGAGCGGCCGGCGCCCCCAATGGCGCCCGGTTCCTGTTCCTGCTCGACGGCGCGGCGTGTGCCCGGCTCGACCTTTACGACCGCGTGTTCGACCTGTTCGACGGCGCCGACGAGGCGGCGGTGTGTGCGGCGCGGCTGCGCTGGGCCGCCGCCCGCGCGGAAGGGCATGCCCTCGCTTATTGGCAGCAGACGCCGGGTGGGTGGGAGCGCAAGGCGCAGGTGGCTGCCTCGGGGGCCAGTGGTCGTTGAAGCCTTCCAGAGCCTGGGGGAGACCAAAGCCAGCACGCCGCTTTCGTGACCGCAGTGTTCCTCAGTTCCCTCGGTCTTGTCGGCCCGGCCTGTCGGAATGACCGGGCACAGGGCCCCAAGGTTCTGGGTATTTGCTCACGATGGGGCCGCAGCCTCCGTCACGGCTCGGACGGCGACGAAGGCGCTTGCACCCTGACCGTAAACGGCGACAGTGACCACTCTATTGGTTTTATATAGCGATTTGATCGGCGAACTGTCGCCAGTCTGGCCGATGTTGCTCTAAGCACTGATGCTGCTCTAAGCACTATAGTGCAATGATCGCAGCGGTTGGGCACCGGCAGTTTGCTTGCGCAGCGGCCGGCCCAAAACCTGCTTCCCACGCTCGCAGGGGGTTTGCGGAGCCCAACAAGTTCGGACTCCAGATTTTCCTGGTGCTCGTGTCCCGCAAGTCAACGCTACCTGGACCGACGGACCCAATAGCCAGTCGGCCGTTGCCTTCGCCCATGCAAAGGCGGAGGATCTGCTGGCAGGCCGGTCCGCAGACGGGCATACGACGCCTGCATGCCCGAGTTTTTTCTGCGCCAACTGCGTCGAGCGCCAAGGGCTTGACGGTCTTCGTGATCGCGATGTAACATTTTGGCGAAATGTGAAAAAACGTTAAACTTGGGAAGGCGCTTGACCAATGAATCCGCTCATCGACGAGATATATCTGAGTAGGGCGCTGCTTACGGCGGACGGCAAAAAGATTGCACTTCATTCTGAAATAAGTCGTGATGAAGGTTTGCTTATAAATAATTTGATTAGAGAGCACGATTTTGTGAGATCTACACTTGAAGTTGGTTGCGCGTATGGTCTGTCATCTCTTTTTATATGCGACGCTCTATCTGAGCGCGACACCGTATTCCACACTATAATTGACCCGTTTCAGACTACGCAATGGCAGGGGATTGGCATTAACAACTTAGAGCGGGCTGGATTCCGGTTTTTTGAATTGATAGAGGATAAATCGGAGTTCGCACTTCCAATGCTATTAAAGTATCGTAAAGAAAAATTTGATATGATACTTCTAGACGGCTGGCATACATTCGATCATTCTCTTGTCGATGCATTTTTTGCCACGCGTTTGCTGCGGGTGGGCGGCTTTCTTGTATTTGACGATGCAGACTGGAACTCGGTCGGTCGCACTCTCCGCTGGTACCAGGGGTATCCGTGCTACGAGCGCGCAGCGGCAACCGAGACAGGCTCAATGGTAGCGCTTCGCAAGGTGGGCGAAGACGATCGCAATTGGAATTGGGATAGTCATGGCTTCCGATAATCGAGGAGGACACAACTTCGGCGGTCAAACCCTTTCGATGAAACGATAGGCGTTATAGATATGGATACATATGAACAGGGTGGCAGATAAAGGATTTTGGGTGCTCAACGAAGCCATTTCTTATTTTTGTTCGGCGACGAATGACAAGAAAGAATCCGGTCATCTGTGTCGGGTTTACGAAAAAACATCGCGCCGACGGCTTTTGCACACGAACATTGAAGGTAGCCGCGCGCTGTCGCCGAGGCGGCGAAAGTCGGATTCCGGACCTCTCGGTTCCTCATGAAGGACAATGACCCGGGTCGGCCGGAGTTCCAGTCACAACCGCCATTCGCCCAGCCACCACGCAACGGCATCCGCAGGCCCGCTCGGACCACTGTCGACGATCGCAGCGAAAATCGCTGAACCACCTGTCGATTGCCGCGTAGGGTTCGCCCGGCTGGTCCGTTTTCTCTGCATCAGCCGGACGCGCCAGAATGGCCAACGGCAGCGACAGAGGAAGGAGAGAACCACGATGACCGACCGTGCCATCACCCGAGTGCTGCTGGCCTCCGCCATTTTGCTGGGAGCGGCCGCAGTCGCCCCCGGCGCGCACGCCGAGAGCCGTTGGGCCGCGGCGCATCCCCGCCGCGACCAAGTCAACGACCGGCTGGCCAACCAATCGCACCGCATCAACCAGGAATACCGCGAAGGCGAGATCACCCGCGGCCAGGCTGCGCAACTCCATCAGGAAGATCATCAGGTCCGCCAGGAGGAACGCCTGATGGCCTCGCAAAACGGCAGCCACATCACCCGCCTGGAGCAGCAGACGCTGAACCAGCAGGAGAACGGGATCAGCCGTCAGATCGGCCCGTAACGCCGCCACGGTCCGGACCATGCCGGAGGCAAGCTGTGCGGGAAGCGTACACGGGTCGGCGGGCCGGACAGGCGCCTGCCCGGATCTGTCAGCGCCATCCGGCATGAACCCGCCATCCGGCCAGTCCGCGCCGGCGGAGCGCAGCGACGAGGCCCTGATGGACCTCGTCGCCGACGGCGACCGGCAGGCCTTCGCGGTTCTGGTCGAGCGGCATCGGCATCGCGCCATGCGTCTCGCCTACACCGTCACCCGCAGTCGCAGCGCTGCCGAGGATGTGGTGCAGGAGGCGTTCCTGCGGGTCTGGACGAAGGCGCACAACTGGGACCGCAGCGGCGCCGCCCGGTTCGCCGGGTGGTTTGGCCGCGTGACGATCAATCTGGCCATCGATGGAGCGCGCAAAGTGCGCGAGGACCCTTTGGATGACACGCTCCCTGTCTTCGACACCGGCACGCCGTCTGATGATGCCGTGCATGCGGGACAGATCGCGCACCGGATCGCCCAGGCCCTGGCCACGCTGCCGGAGCGTCAGCGGATCGCCTTCGCGCTGTGCCAGATTGACCGGATGGGCAACGCCGAGGCGGCAGAATCGCTCAGCGTCAGCGTGGGGGCGCTGGAACTGCTGCTGGTCCGCGCCCGCAAGTCGATGCGCTCGCAGCTCGCCGACATGATCGAGGCAATCCGATGACGCTCAATGAATTTGAGGACTGCATCGGTCGCTACGGCACGGCCATCGAAACATGGCCGCAGGCCGTGCGACCTTCTGCCCTGGCGTTGCTGGCCGCCACGCCGGACGCCGCGCGCATGCTCGACCAGGCCCTCCGGCTCGACCGTCTCTTCACGGTCGGGGCGTGTCCCGCGCCGCCTGCGGTCGCCGCCATCCTGTCGCGCGCCATCGTCGCGCGACCCTCGGTCTGGAGACGGTTCTCGGCCGCCCTCGGCCCCGAGCTTGGGTCCCTTTCGTGGCTGCACGCCGGCGGTCTCGCGGCCTGCCTGGTGGTCGGCGTGATCATCGGCAGCAGCATAACGCCCCAGGGCGAGGGCATATCGCTGGCGCTGCTCGACTTCGGCGTCGGCGGCCCGTCCGGGTTCGCCGCCCATTTGGACACCGAAGATGAGTGACCGTCCTGCCGCGCGCGGCCGTTGGCTCGCGGTCGTTGTTCTGGTCTCGATGGGGATCAATTGCCTGTTGATTGGGGGGATGTTCGGCGCCCGGGTCGCCGGGCCGGCACTGCGCGGCCCGCTGCCGGCTGCAGCCCCGGTGGCCGGGGGCGGCTTCGGGCAACGCGTCGGCCATCTGCCGGAGGCGGAACGGCGCAAGTTCATGCTGGCGATGCGGCCGTATCGTCCTGGCATAAGGGCGGCGCGCGCCGCCTTGGTTGAAGCGCGCCGCCGCCTGGCCGCGGCGATGGCGCAACCGGACTTCGATGCCGCGACTGTGGCCGCCGCATTCGCCGATGTTCGGACCCACGCCACTGCCCTGCAGGAGCGCGTGCAGGAAGCCACGACCGCGGCGCTCGCGACCCTCAACCCGCAATCCCGCCGCGAACTGGCCGGCAGTTTCGACGAACCACCGTAGCGCCCGCGCCGCTCATGCGCAGGCGGGCTGCCTGCGCGTGGCGAAGCGGCAGGCTGACGAAATCACCACTTATCGAAAAGGAGACAATGACATGGCCGGACATCCGGACATTCCTGCTCGCACGCAAGGCGGCGGATCAGGGACAGGCAACCGCGGCATCAACAATGGTGGCGGGGAGCCGGGTCCACGCCTCGGCCGCCTTGCCCCGGCGCTGCTGGCTGGCGCGCTGCTGATCGCTTCCCTCGCCGGATGCGCCTGCCGGCCCGGCTATGTCGGTCCGTATGGCGGCATTCATCCGGCCCGCTGCGTGGTCTGGTAAGGAGGCCATCCAATGCGACGGATTTTCACATTCGGCCGGGTTTGCGTCATGGCGGCCGGACTGGTTGCGTTTTCAGCGCCGCTGTTGTCGCCAACGCCGGCGGCAGCCGGGTGGGACCACCGCGGCTGGGGTTGGCACGCAGCCTGGGGTTGGCATCCGGGATGGGGGTACCGCTGGCGGCGCTGCTGTTGGCGACCCGGCGTGATCGTTGGGGTGGCGCCGCCGGTCGTCGTTGTGCCGCCGCCCGTCGTGGTTCGGCGGGCCTGGGGCCCCGGTTACTGGCGGGGTCCCTATTGGGGGCCGCGTCATTGGGGTTGGTGACCAACCCCACGGTGATCGTAGTCTGGCAATGACCTGACCTGGAGCCACACCATGCGCCGAAGCCTGCTCACCGCCGTCCTCGTCGCTGCCAGCCTCGCCGCGGTCCCGGCCATGGCCGCGGGCACGCCGCAGAGCGGTGCAGCCAGCAACATCGGCCCAGCCGATACCAGTTCGATCATCGCCCCCCGCCTGCCAACGCCGCCTTCCGGCGATGATGCCACGGTACGGCAATACCTGCTCGACGCCCGCCAGGCATTGGCCGATGGGCGCACGGGCACCGCCCAGGAGGCACTGGAGCGGGCCGAGACGCGGATGCTCGACCGCTCCGTCCCCGCCCCGCGCATGCACCGGCCCAACCGCAGCCCTCTGGTAGAACAGGTCACGGCCGTCCGCCAGGCGCTGGGCGCGAACGACCCGAACCGCGCGCTGCAAATCCTGGACGCGGCACTCTCGGTCCCGCCGAACCTCCCGCCCGGCCGTCCCTATGTGCCCGTGCCGCCGCCACAGCCGGAACCGATCCCGCCGTCCCCCGGTGCCCGCTATGTCTGGCTGCCCGGGCACTGGATGTGGAAAGGTGCTGCCTATGTCTGGCTGCCCGGCCACTACGAAGTGGTGCCGGCGACGGCACGGCATTTCATCCCTGGCCACTGGGAGCCGCGGGGCGCGGCCTGGGTCTGGGTTCCCCCGCATTGGTCATAGCAGGAGGTTGGTCGCGCTGCGGGTGTGTCGACCTTCCCTTCCGCGGCCACATCCCGGCTCCCGGCCCTGCGGATCTCCCCCTTGGGCATGAACGCCACGTCCCAACCGCCATCACCATCATCGCGCGCTTTCTCTCTGCCGCGATCCCCTTGCTGCTTGTGGCTCCGCACGACCGTCCGAAATGTGGGACACAGGGACGTTAAAGTGCCGGGGTGCAGGGGGCCACTGACCCTTGGCGCTCCAGGGCAGAGAATTGGCCTTCCTGCCCCCCGTTTGCCGCGCCGCCGCCTGCGTGCTACCCGCGCCGCCCATGTTGAAACGTTTGCTGCGCCGCCCTTGGCTGCAGTCGGTGATTGCCGCGCTGCTCGGCCGCTACCTCGAGTTCGCCCTGCGCACCACGCGCTGGACGCTGCACGGCGAGGTGAACCTGGCGCCGCATCTCGGACTGCATCCGGCGATCGCGGCGTTCTGGCACGAGCGTTTGCCGTTGATGCCGGCGCTATGGACGCTGGCACAGGCGCGCAATGGCGGGCGCGCCCGGGCCTACGTGCTGGTAAGCCGCCACCATGACGGCCGGTTCATCGGTCAGGTGGTGCGCCGGTTCAACCTGGAAATGGTGCACGGCTCAACCCGCCACAAAGGCCGGGACCGCGGCGGCGCCGCCGGCGTGCGGGCACTGCTCGCGGTTCTGGAGGCGGGGGAGCACGCGGTCATCACGCCGGACGGGCCACGCGGGCCACGCCGCGTCGCTGCCTCCGGGGTGGCGCAACTGGCTGCGCTGTCGGGCATCCCGGTGCTGCCCTGTGCGGCGCAGACCTCGCGGCGGTGGACCCTGCCAAGTTGGGATCGCATGGTGCTGCCGTGGCCGTTCGGCCGCGGGGTGATCGTTTGCGGCGAATCCATTGCGGTTTGCCGCGATGGCGCCGAGGCGGCGCTCCCGCGCATCGAAGCCGCCTTGACCGCGGTGACCGATCAGGCCGACCTGCTGTGCGTCTGATCCTGCCGCTTTATGCCGCCGCCGCCACGTTCGGCTCGCCGGTGCTGCGGTTGATGCTGGCGCGCCGCCTGCGCCGGGGTCGCGAACTCGCTGCCCGCTTGCCCGAGCGCTGGGGCCACGACCCGGCCCCGCGTCCGCCTGGGCGCCTGATCTGGCTGCACGCCGCCAGTGTCGGCGAGACCATGTCGGTGCTGCCGGTGCTGGAGGCGCTGGCGCGCGTGCCGGCGCAGGTGCTGATCACCACCGGCACCGTCACCTCCGCGCAGTTGTTGGATCGGCGCCTGCCCGAGCTGGGCTTGGACCGGTTCGTGCGGCACCGGTTTGTTCCGCTCGACGTGCCGGCCTGGGCGGCGCGTTTTCTCGACCATTGGCAGCCGGACGTGGCCGGCTTCGTGGAGAGCGAGGTCTGGCCCAACCTCATCATCGCCTGCCGCCGCCGTGCGGTGCCGATGGTTCTGGTCAACGCACGGCTCTCCGCCCGCAGCCATGCCATGTGGCGGCGGGCGCCGGGGCTGGCGCGCTGCTTGTTTGGCGCGTTCGACCGCGTGCAGGCGCAGTCCGAGGCGGATGCGGCGCGGCTGCGGGCGCTGGGGGGGCGCAATGTAACGGCGCCGGGCAATCTGAAATACGCTGCCGTCGAGCTTCCCGCCGATGCGGCCGAGCTGGCGCGCCTGCGGACCCTGCTGGTGGGCCGCCCGGTCTGGCTCGCCGCCAGCACCCATCCCGGCGAGGAAGCGATCGCCGCCGCCGTGCACGCGGCTCTCGTTCAGCATCACCCCGGCCTGCTCACCATCGTGGTGCCCCGCCATCCGGAACGCGGCGCCGCCATTGCGACGGAGTTGGCTGATCAGCGGATCGCCAGGCGCGGCCTGGGCGAGGACCCGCCGCCGGATGCCGGGCTGTGGATCGGCGATACGCTTGCCGAGCTTGGCTTGTTCATCCGCCTCGCCGGTCCGGTGTTCGTCGGCAAGAGTTCTGGCGGCGCAGGGCGGGCAGAACCCGCTGGAACCGGCCCGGCTGGGCCGGCCTGTCGCCGTGGGCCCGCATACCGGTAATTTCGCCGATCCGGTGGCGGCGCTGCACAGTGCCGGCGCGCTGGCGGAGGTGGCTGACACGGCCGCGCTTGCCGCCTGGGTGGACGGCCTGCTGCGTGACCCAGCCCGCGCGGCGGCCATGGGCCGGGCAGGCGTCGCCGCCGCGTCCCGCACCGCCTCGCTGCCCGCCGAGGTTGCCGCCGCCTTACTTGCCGTGGCGCATGCGCGCGCCTGAGTTCTGGCAGCGGGACGGGATTCTGCCCTGTCTGCTGGCGCCCGCCGCCGCGGTGGTTGCCGCCGTCACCGCGCGCCGGGTGGAGCGGCCGGGCGGGCGGGCCCCGGTGCCGGTGATCTGCTGCGGCAACGCAACCGCGGGCGGGGCGGGAAAGACCACGCTCGCGCTTGATCTCGGCGCTCGCTTGGCGCACCGGCGGGTGGCGTTCCTGACCCGTGGTCATGGAGGACGCGTGCGCGGCGTGCATCTTGTCGATCCGTCGCGCGACAATGCGGCGTTGGTCGGTGATGAGGCGTTGTTGCTGGCGGACTGCGCACAGACCTGGATCGCCGCCGACCGTGCCGCCGGCGCGCGGGCAGCGGTGGCGGCCGGGGCGGGGGTGCTGGTCATGGATGACGGGCTGCAGAACCCCACCCTCGCAAAGGATTTTTCTGTTCTCGTCATCGACGGGGGCACGGGGTTCGGCAACGGCCGGGTGATGCCGGCCGGGCCGCTGCGCGAGCCGGTTGCCGCCGCCGCCGCGCGCTGTGGCATCGCGGTGCTGATCGGCGCGGACCGAAGCGGCGCCCTCGCGGCTCTGCCGCCTGGGTTGCCGGTGCTGCGCGCCCGCCTGGCGCAAACGGGCACGCAGGACCTCGCCGGCCGCCGCGTGTTCGCCTTCGCCGGCATCGGCATCCCGGAAAAATTTTTCGCCGGGCTGCGCGCGGCGGGCGCCGTGCTGGCGGGGACGGAAGCATTTCCCGATCATCATCGCTTCACGCCGCGTGACATCGCGCGGGTGCTGGCGCAGGCCGGGGCGTTCGGGGCGCTGCCGGTCACCACGCCCAAGGACGCCATGCGCCTGTCTCCGGCGCAACGCGCCCTGATCCGCGTGGTTGGTGTCCGCCTGGTCTGGGACGACCAGGCTTCCCTCGACAGGTTGCTCGCCGCCATGCTGGAACCGAATCCATGACGCACCGCCGGCTGCTCTCCCTACGTCATCATCTGGAGGCGCTGCCCGCGCGGGCGGCGGTGGCGCTGCTGCGCGCGCTCGGGCCGGCGCGCGCCTCCAATCTCGGCGGCGCCGTGGCCCGCGCGATCGGCCCGTGGCTGCCGGTCTCGCGGGTGGCGGACATTAACCTTCGCTATGCGCTGCCGGAGCTGGATGCGGCGGCGCGGCGGCGGGTGATCCGCGGGGTGTGGAACAATCTCGGCCGCACCGTCGCCGAAATGCCCCATATTCCGGCGCTGGACCCCACTGCCGAGGGTCCAGGCTGGGTGCTGGAGGGGGCGGAGGTTCAGCAGGCCTGCCACGACGCCGCCGGGCCGGTGATTATTTTCTCCGGGCACATCGGCAGCTGGGAAATGCTGCCTCGGGTGATGGGCGAGGCCGGCGTGCCGGTGGCCAATTTCTACCGCCCGACCCGCAATCCCGAGATCGACGCGCTGATCGCCGGCATGCGCCAGAAAGTGGTGCCCCCCGGCACGCCGTTCTTCACCAAGGGCGGCAAGGGACCGCGCGCCGCCATGCAGTACATCGCTCGCGGCGGGCGGGTCGGCATGCTGGTCGATCAGAAGATGAACGAGGGGATCGAAGCCCGGCTGTTTGGGCACAAGGCGATGACCGCCGCATCAGCCGCCGCGCTGGCGCTGCGCTTTCGCTGCCTGCTGGTGCCCATGCATTCGGTGCGCATCGGTCCGGCGCGGTTCCGCGTTATGTTGGAACCGCCGCTGCCGCTGCCCGATTCCGGCGACCAGCATGCCGACATCGCGGCCCTGACGCAGGCGATAAACGACTGTCTGGAGCGCTGGATTCGTGGCTGGCCGGAGGGCTGGCTCTGGCTGCACCGGCGTTTTCCCCTGGAGGTTTATCGGCGCTGAGCCGGGCGGCGCGCGGCTCTGCATCATTTCGGCGCGAAATCAGCGCCAAGCGCCGCACAACTGTGATGGCGCCTTGCCACGACGCGGAGAGGCACGTCATGGTCGGGGCAAGGAGGTCGCAGATTGGAGATCGTTGAGATCACGGCTTATGAATACCGATGTGCGCTGGATGGCCGGCATGTTGATCCCGTCACCCGCTGGACCGAGCGGCGGGCGCCGCTGGTGCGTGTCGTGACCCGCGGCGGGCTGACCGGCCTCGGCGAGGGCTGGTGCCAGCAGGACGACATCGATGCGTTTTTCGGCCAGCTGCGCCTCGCCGCCCCGATGCTGCTTGGCGCCGATGGACGGCTGATCGAGCAGATCTGGCAGGCGTTATGGGCGCTGCCCGCCCAGGACGGCCCGGACTGGGCGCCACCGGCGGTGACCAGCGCGATCGACATCGCGCTGTGGGACCTGCGGGCGCGCAGCCTGGGCGTGAGCCTGCATGAGTTGCTCGGCCCGCAGCGCGACGCCGTCCCGGTCTACGCGAGCGGCGGCCTCTATGGCGACGGCAAGGGCGAACAGGACCTTGCCGCCGAAATGCACGCCCAGGTGGCGCGTGGTTTCCGGGCCGTGAAAATGAAGCTCGGACTGCTGGAGCGCGACGAGGACATCACCCGGGTGGAAGCGGTGCGGCAGGCGGTTGGCCCGGATGTCGAGATCGTTGTGGACGCGCTGGAGCGTCTGACCACCGCGGACGGGCCGGCCTTGATCCGCCGCCTGGCCAAGCTCGGCGTCACCGCTATTCAGGCGCCGCTGCCGGTGGAGGACGTGGCAGGTCTGCTGATGCTGTCGCGCACCGGCCGGCTGCGGGTGATGGCAGGGGCGCGCGAGTGGCGCACCAAACGCTTCCGCGAGTTGCTGCGCGCCGGGGCAGTGGGGGTGCTGCAGTTCAATCCCGGCCTGTGCGGCGGCATCTCCCAGGCGCTCAAGCTGGCGGCGCTGGCCGAGGCGCACGGCGTGCCGGTTTCTCCACAGAACCACGCCACCGCCGTGCTGCTGGCCGCCTGCCTGCATCTCGGGGCGGCGCGCGGGGCGGTGGCCGGGGTGGAAGTGCACACCTACCACAATCACATGCACGAGGCGTTGCCGCCCACCATGACGGTGCTGCGCGACGGCTGCGTCTCGCCGGACGGGCCGGGTCTCGGCCTGCCGGAGGGGCTGCTGGCCGGGCGGCAGGATGTGCGCCTGGTGTGGCGGTTGCGCGCCGGCGAGGCCGATTGACCCGATCGATCGTTGGTAGCGCCAGGGAAGAATGGGTGCCAAGGGCAAGGCCTTTGGCGGGGTTCGGGGCAACGCCCCGCGTGCCTGAACTTTAGGCAGCCCAGCCCTTAGCGAGACGGATCGATCTCGGGGCAACTGCCGGGCCTGCGGTCAGAACCGCATGCCCAGTTCCGCGGCAGGTCCGGGCAGCAGGTGCGATCCAAGGGTGGCATGGTTTTCGCTGTTACTGGTTGATGTCGGTTCCTGGCGTCGGCTGTCGCTGTCGGGGGCGCGACCTTTCCGTTGCCCGAGGACCCCATCCCATGCCGTGCTGCCTGCGTGCGTGGCCGCCGATCGCGGCCGCCCTGATGTTGCTCGCCATTCTGCTTGCCAGTCCGGCGCACGCCGCCGAGGCGGCGCCGCGCGCCGAGCCGGGCGATGTCTGCTGGGTATTGCTGTGCACCGCCCTGGTGATGCTGATGACCATTCCCGGCCTGGCGCTGTTCTATGCCGGCATGGTGCGCAAGAAGAACGTGCTCGCCACCATGATGCAGTCGTTCTTTCTCTGCGCGCTGATCAGCATCGTCTGGATGGTGGCCGGGTATTCGCTGGCATTCGGCGACGGCAATGCCTGGATCGGCGATAGCTCGCGGCTGCTGCTCGATGGCATCGCCGATGGGTGGGACCGGGCTTTCACGCTGGGGGCGGGCACCGCCGCGCCGGTGCAGACCAGCATCCCCGAGACGGTCTTCATTTTGTTTCAGATGGCCTTCGCCGTCATCACGCCGGCGGTGGTCACCGGGGCTTTCGCCGACCGGATGCGGTTTTCCGCCATGCTGGTGTTCCTGACCGCCTGGTCGCTGCTGGTGTATGCGCCGCTGGCGCATTGGGTGTGGGCGCCGGCCGGCTGGCTGAACGTGTTGGGTGTCGCCGATTTTGCCGGCGGCACGGTGGTGGAAATCAACGCCGGCATCACCGGGCTGGTGTGTGCGCTGGTCCTGGGGCCGCGGCTCGGCTACCAGCAGGAAAACATGGCGCCCTGGAACCTGGCCTTCGCGGTGGTGGGGGCGTCGCTGCTGTGGGTGGGCTGGTTCGGTTTCAATGCCGGCGGCGCGCTGGCGGCGAGCGGGCGGGCGGCGATGGCGGTGCTGGCGACGCAGATTGCCGCTTCCGGCGCCACCGTGGCCTGGAGCCTCGCCGAGTGGGTGCTGCGCGGCAAGCCCTCCGTGCTTGGCGCGATCTCCGGGGCGGTGGCGGGGTTGGTGGCGATCACCCCGGCAGCGGGGTTCGTGCTGCCCGGGCCGGCGCTGGGCATCGGCCTGCTGGCCGGGGTGATCTGCTTCTGGGCGTCCACCATCCTGAAGCAGCGGCTGGGCTATGACGACAGCCTGGACGTGTTCGGCGTGCACGGGGTGGGCGGCATCGTCGGCACCCTCGCCACCGGCTGGTTTGCCTATGGCGCCCTGACCGGGGGGGCCTATGCCGGCGGCGTCAGGCTGCTTGGCGTGCAGGCGGTGGCGGTGGGCTCGACCATTGTCTTCACCGGCCTGGCCAGTTGGGCGCTGCTGGTGGCCACCGACCGGCTGGTCGGGCTGCGGGTGAACCGCGACCAGGAGCGTGAGGGGTTGGATATCGCCCTGCACGGCGAGCAGGTGTTCTGATCCCCGGGCGGCACTGCCGGATGGCGAGGGGGCGTTGACGCTCAGTGTCCCTCCCGCCTCGGGCCGGGCTTCTCATACCGGCGGCAGGTCATCCATCGCCGGCCGGCCGGTCACATGGCGCCAGTGGTGCCAGAGCAGCCGTGCCGCCAGCGCCCGCCAGGGCTGCCATGGCTCGGCCAGGCGCCGCAGCGCGGCCGGGCCGGGGCGGGAGGGCAGGCCTTTGAGGTGGCAGGCCGCCCCGGCCAGGGCGAGATCGCCGGCCGGGAACACGTCCTCGCGTTCCAGCGCGAACAGCAGGTAGATTTCCGCCGACCAACTGCCCATGCCGCGCACGGCGGCGATGGCCCTCACCGCCTCGGCGTCCGCCATGCCGGCCAGCGCCGGTTCGCTGAGGGCGCCGTCGGCAAAGGCTTGCGCCAGCGCACGGGCGTGCAGCATCTTAGGCCGCGATAACCCGGCCAGGCGGAGCTGCTGATCGGGCAGCGCCAGCAGCCCGGCCGGTTCCAGCGCGCCGGGCGTTGCGTTCAGCCGGCGCCAGATCGCCGCAGCCGCTTGGTTGCTGATCTGCTGCCCGACGATGGCTTGCAGCAGCCCTGGAAAGCCGCGCGCGCGCCGCCGCCAGGGCAGCGGGCCAGCCATCGGCTCGATGCGGGCAAGATCGGCATCGGCCGTGGCCAGGGCGTCGAGCCCGGCACGAGCCGCTGGCGGTGGGTGAGGGAATGTAACCACGGGGGCCGGACCGTTGCGGTTTGGCGTCCAAAGCGGGCGGGAGCTCAACACGGCTATACGAATCTTGACCGCGCGAGGATACACTTATGGCCATGGAGACAGAAACGACCATGGAGACGGCCCCGACCAGCGGCATGACGCCGCATATCCTGATCGTCGACGACGACCGCGAAACGCGGGAGTTGCTGGCGCGCTTTCTGGAGCGCCATCGATTCCGCGTGACCGCGGTGCGCGACGCGCGGGACGCGCGACGGGTGTGGCCGCTCGGCCATTTCCATCTGCTCATCCTCGACCTGATGCTGCCCGGCGAAAGCGGTCTGGACTTCGCGCGGTGGTTGCGCGGCTTCTCCGAGGTGCCGATCGTCATGCTGACCGCGATGGGCGAGGAAACCGATCGCATCATCGGCCTCGAGCTGGGGGCCGACGACTACGTGCCCAAGCCCTTCAACCCGCGCGAACTGCTGGCCCGCATGCGCGCGGTGCTGCGGCGGGTGGGCGAGCCGACCGAGCGACGCCCCGAATCGGGGCCGCGAACCTTATCTTTCTCGGGCTGGACGCTTGATCTCGCGCGCCGGCGGCTGCTCAATCCCGATGGGGTGGAAGTGCCGCTGACCGGCGGCGAATACGACCTATTGGTGGCTCTGGTCGAGCGCGCCAACCGGGTGCTGACCCGTGACATGCTGCTCGACCTGCTGCGCGGGCGGCAGGCCGGTCCGTTCGACCGTGCCATCGATGTGGCGGTGAGCCGGCTGCGGCGCAAGCTGGATGACAACGGGCGCCAGTCGCAGTTGATCAAGACCGTGCGTGGCGGCGGCTACGTGCTGGCCGCGGACGTCGACCGCGCATGAGTTCGAACGCGCGCGATGAACAGGTGAACAAATTCCTGTTCTCGCCGCGCAGCCTGGCAACGCGCACCGCGGTGGTGCTGTTGGTCGGGCTGGGACTGGTTCAGGTTGCCGGGCTGACCATCCATGCCCTGGACCAACTCGATGTGCAGCGCGTGGCGCTGGCGCGCGATGCCGCGGTGCGGGTGATCTCGATGTACCGCAGCGTGGCGCTGGCGCCGCGGGAGGGGCGCCCCGCCGTGGTGGCCGAGTTCGACCAGCGCGACGGTGCCATGGCCTGGATCGGCGACGCCCCGAGCGCCGAAACCCTGCCGGTCATGGACGAGGCGGCCCAGCGGCGGTTCCGCGGGGCGATGCTGCTGGTGCCGATCCCGGTGGCGTATCGCCCGCGCGAGTTCGTGCTGCGCGGCGGCGCCGATTCGGGACGCATCGGCGTCGGGCTGCGCCTGCCGGACGACAAATGGCTCAATGCGACGCTGGAGCTGCCGCCGGCCTGGCCCTGGCATTCGCTGAATTTCTTCTTCGCCTTCCTGATGATGACCGTGACCGCGGCCGGTCTGACCCTGTGGGCGGTGCGCCGGCTCATCGCACCGGTCTCCACGCTGGCCGCGGCGGCGGAGGCGCTCGGCCGCGACGTCAATGCCCCGCCGCTGCCCGAGAGCGGACCGATCGAGGTCGCCACCGCGGCGCGGGCCTTCAACACCATGGCCGAACGAATCCGCCGTTTCGTGCAGGACCGGACCTTCATGCTGACCGCCATCGGGCATGACCTGCGCACCCCGATCACAAGGCTGAAGCTGCGCGCCGAGTTCCTCGAGGACGACGAGTTGCGCGCCAAGATGCTGGCGGATCTCGACGAGCTGGAAGCGATGGTGGCCTCGACCCTGGCGTTCGGCCGCGATGTGGCCGCCAACGAGCAGGTGACGGCGGTGGACTTGTCGGAACTCGCCCGCACGGTATTGGACGAGGCTGCGGACGCCTGCCCGGACTGCGCCGAGAAGCTGAGCTATGCGGGGCCTGACCATTTGGCCGTCCGGGTGCGCTCGCTGGCGATGAAGCGGGCCATCACCAATCTGGTGCTGAATGCCCTTGCTTATGGCGGCAATGCGCGGGTGCTTCTGGCCCCGCCCGAGGCGGGTCAGCTGACACTGGTGGTCGAAGATGACGGGCCCGGCATTCCTGCCGCTGAGCTCGAACGCGTGTTCCAACCCTTCCACCGTGTGGAGAGCAGCCGCAACCGTGAGACCGGCGGCAGCGGGCTTGGACTGCCGATCGCCCGTAACATCCTGCGCGCGCATGGCGGCGACGTGACGCTGTCCAACCGCGTGGGCGGGGGCGTGCGCGTGACGGTCATGCTTCCCGTGTGACGCCATCGCCCTGGCATTTGTTCACCCGATTGCCCTATCGCTAATCGCTGCACAACGTCGCTCAAGCTGTTATTCCTCCAGGGGTCGCGATCCATGCCGGAGGCGGGGTGAACAACGCGAAACGACCAGCGGGCGAGGCCGATCTTGAGCGCTTGGCCGCGCGTGTTGCCATGCTTGCATCCGAGGACGGCGAGGCCGATAACGCGGGCCGCGCGGTGGGCGCCCTGGCGCGCCGCATCGGCCTGACCGGTGGCGACCTCAAGCGTATCTTCCTGGCCGGCACCGCGAGCTCCCCCGGCGGCAGCGAGCGGGAACGTCTGGAGCGCGAAGTTGCGTTGCTGCGCGAGAGCATCACCGCGATCGACGCCGATGCGCGGCGGACCGCGCGCCAGCGCGACGAATTGCGGCTTGAGAACGACCGGCTGCGGGCCAGCCTCGCGCGGGGGCGGCTGACCGTATGGGTCTGGGGCCTGGCGGGGGCAGGGGGCGCGCTGGTGCTGGCGTCCTTCGCCGCCTGGGTCCAGCCGTCCGGCCGCGCGGCGCCCGCGCCTGCCGCCTTCCAGGCCGCCGAGGACCACCGCGCCGCCATCGTGCGGCCGGGCGGGGCGCTGCTGTTCCGCCAGCCCGAGCGCGTCGGCATGCCGCTGGCGGCATTGCCCACCGGCCAGCACCTGCAGGTCCGCCGGCTGGTCTGGAAGTCGTTGTTGCAGTGGGCCGAGGTCGAGGCCCCAGGCGGCTGGATCGGTTACGTGCTGACCACCGAAATCGACCTGTCCTGAGCCGGCCCGTCGTGGCCGGGCAGGGGTTGCTCGTCTTTCAGTGCGACTCCGGTCAGCCGCAGCGCGCGCATGCGCCCGATCAACCAGAGCAGCTTGTCCGCTGCCTGCACCGGAGGCAGGCCGTCGGGGCGAATGTTGGACACGCAGTTGCGCTCGGCATCGGTGCGGCCGCGCCGGGGCTGCCAGGTGAGGTAGGCGCCAAGACTGTCCGGCGAGGTCAGGCCGGGGCGTTCGCCGATCAGCACCAGCACCAATTCGGCGCCGACCGATTCGCCCAGCTCGTCGCCCAGCGCCACCCGTCCCTGGGCGGCGACCGCAACCGGTCCCATGCGCTCCAGCCGTGCGGTCAGGCGGGCGAGCAAGGGGGCGGCGTGGCGCTGCACGGCGGTGGCTGAGAGACCGTCGCACAGCAGGATGGCAAGACGGCCAGCGGCTGGCGGCACGCCGCCGGCATCGCGCAGCCGGCGGCCGAGATCGGGGCGGAGCAGATAGGCATGCCGGTCCGGGCAGGCGCTGCGCACCTCGGTGGCGGTCAGCCCGGCGCGGCGCAAGTCGGCTTGCAGGGCCGCAATGTCCAGGGCGGCATGCACGGCGTCGCGGGCGGCGGCGTGGTCGGCCTGGAACGCCAAGTGCGCCACGGTTGGCAACGCATTGCCGGCGCGGCCGAGCGCGACCCGGGCGGAGGTGAATCGGCGCAGATCATGCCATAGCGCGGGCGCGGTCATGCGAGCCCCGCCAGTGCCGGCGCGAGCGATGCCGGGATGCGCTGCTCCGGCCTCGCCGCCGAGACGCCGGTGCGGTCCATCCAGGCCTCGAACTCCGGCGCCGGACGCAGGCCGAGCGCGCCACGCAGATACAGCGCGTCGTGGAACGACGTGCTCTGGTAGGACAGCATGATGTCGTCCGCCCCCGGCACACCCATGACATAAGTGACCCCGGCGACGCCGAGCAACGTCAGCAGCCCATCCATGTCATCCTGGTCGGCCTCGGCGTGGTTGGTGTAGCAGACATCCACCCCCATCGGCAGGCCGAGCAGCTTGCCGCAGAAATGATCTTCCAGTCCGGCGCGGATGATCTGCTTGCCGTCGTACAGATATTCGGGGCCGATGAAGCCAACCACCGTGTTGACCAGCAGCGGTTGAAACGCGCGCGCCACCGCATACGCCCGCGCTTCGAGGGTTTGCTGGTCAACGCCATGATGCGCCTCGGCTGACAGGGCGCTGCCCTGGCCGGTTTCGAAATACATCACGTTGTGCCCGACGGTGCCCCGCCCCAGCGCCAGCGCCGCTTCCCGCGCTTCGGCCAGCAGGGCGAGCGAGAACTCCGAACGCGCGGTTGGTGGCCTGCGTGCCGCCGATGGATTGAAACACCAGGTCCACCGGCGCGTTTTTTTCCATGCAGCGCAGCGTGGTGGTGATGTGGGCGAGCACGCAGGTCTGGGTGGGGATGGCGTAGCGGTCGCGCACGGCATCCAGCATATGCAGCAGGGTGGTGGCGGCGGTGACGCTGTCGGTGGCCGGGTTGACCCCGATCACCGCGTCGCCGGCGCCGAGCAGCAGCCCGTCGAGGGTGGAGGCGGCCACCCCGCGCGGGTCGTCGACCGGGTGGTTGGGCTGCAGCCGCACCGACAGCCGCCCGGGCAGGCCGATCGTGTTGCGGAAGGCGGTGATGACCCGGCACTTTGCCGCGACCGCGATCAGGTCCTGCAGTCGCATGATCTTGCTGACCGCGGCGGCCATTTCGGGCGTCAGGCCAGGGCGGAGGGCGGTGAGGGTTTCTTCCGTCGCCTCGGCGAGCAGAAAATCGCGGAACCCTCCGACGGTGAGGTGGGCGATCGGAGCAAAGGCGGCGCGCTCGTGGCCATCGACAATCAGGCGCGTAACGTCGTCGTCTTCGTAAGGGATGACCGGTTCGTCGAGCAGGGTTCGGAGCGGCAGGTCGGCGAGCGCCATTTGTGCCGCCACCCGCTCGCTGGCCGAGGCGGCAGCGACGCCGGCGAGTTGGTCGCCGGAGCGCAGCGGGGTGGCGCGGGCGAGCAGGGTCTTCAGGTCGGGGAAGGCGTGCCGGATGCCGGCGATGGTGTGGTGGTAGGGCATGCGGTCTCCGCGGGGCGGACCTGCAGGTTAGACGGGCAGGGGCGCCGCACGGAAGGGCAGGGCAGAGTCCTCGCCGTGCTTTTCTTAATTCCGCTGGACTCGGCCTCCCATTGGCGCTAGACGCCGCCGTTCAACCGGAACGTGGGAGACCGGCAGCCGTTGCGGCTGTCCGATCGCATGCACCGCGGTCCCTGCGACAGGACCAGGGATACCATGGCGAAGAAGATCGTCGGCTACATCAAGCTGCAGATTCCTGCCGGCAAGGCGAACCCCTCGCCGCCCGTCGGCCCCGCGCTCGGCCAGCGCGGCCTCAATATCATGGCCTTCGTGAAGGAGTTCAACGCCGTCACCGCCCAGATGGAACCCGGGATGCCGGTTCCCGTGGTGATCACCGCGTTCGGCGACCGCACCTTCACCTTTGTGATGAAGACGCCGCCGAACACGTATTTTCTCAAGAAGGCGGCGGGCATCCAGAAGGGCACCACATCTCCGGGCAAGGGGGCGACGGTCGGGCGGGTGACCGTCAGCCAGTTGCGCGAGATCGCCGCGATCAAGATGAAGGACATGAACGCCAACGACGTGGACGGCGCCGTGCGCATGCTCGCCGGGTCGGCCCGCTCGATGGGTATCGCCGTGGTGGAGGGCTGAGCCGATGGCGCACGACAAGCGGCTCAAGGCGGCCTACGCCAGCGTCGATCGCAGCAAGGTTCTGCCGCTCGCCCAGGCGATTGCGCTGGTGAAGCAGAACGCCAAGGCGAAGTTCGACGAGACGGTCGAGATTTCGATGAACCTGGGTATCGACCCGCGCCACGCCGACCAGATGGTGCGCGGCCTGATCAGCCTGCCGAACGGCACCGGCAAGACGTTGCGGGTGGGCGTGTTTGCCCGCGGCGCCAAGGCCGAGGAGGCGGTGGCTGCCGGGGCCGACGTGGTGGGGGCGGAAGACCTGGCCGAGAAGATCCAGGCCGGCGAATTCAATTTCGACCGCTGCATCGCCACGCCCGACATGATGGCGCTGGTCGGCCGGCTCGGCAAAATCCTCGGCCCGCGTGGGCTGATGCCGAACCCCCGCCTCGGCACCGTCACCATGGACGTGAAGGGGGCGATCCTGGCGGCCAAGGCCGGTCAGGTGGAGTTCCGCGCCGAGAAGGCGGGCATCATCCATGCCGGCATCGGCAAGGCGAGCTTTCCGACCGAGAAGCTGGTGGAGAACGCGAGGGCCTTCGCCGACGCCATCGTCAAGGCCAAGCCGACCGGCGCCAAGGGCACCTATGTGCAGAAGGTCGCGCTGAGTTCCACCATGGGACCGGGCGTGCGGGTCGACGTGGCCTCGCTCGCCGGCTGACAGGCGATACGCCGGCCCTCCGGGGCCGCCGAGACTTAGAAGAGATACGCCGGCCCCAAGGGGCCGGCGGGCAGGGGGCGTGAGCCCCCGACCTGTCCGAGACCGTTCGTGACGCGCCCGGGCTTCCCGGGCCGTCCTAAAGGGCGTTCGCCCGCGCACGGGAGACGGGGAAGCCGAGGGTGACGCGGGCCGCAGTGCCTCCCGATCCCCTGGCGGTTCCGGCTACGGGGCCTGCCGCGCAGCGCGGCCGGTTCCGCATGGACAGGCGAACCGGGTCCGCCCGGGCGCCTGGCGGCGTTCGTGCGGCCCAGAGGGCAACCCGGCCGGGTGCGGTCCACACGCACCAGGCCACATAGGAGACGGGTTTTGGACCGTACGGAGAAGCGCGAATTCGTCGCCTCCCTGGCTTCCGTCCTCGCAGATGTGTCCATGGTCGTGGTCACCCAGCCCAAGGGGTTGACCGTGGCTGAGGCCACCGATCTGCGCCGGCGGATGCGGGCCGCGGGGGCGACGTACAAGGTCGCGAAGAACCGGCTGGCCACGCTCGCCTTGGATGGGACCCGATTCGAGGGCATCAAGCCGCTGCTGAAGGGACCGACCGCGCTCGCGTGGTCGAAGGACCCGGTGGCGGTGGCGAAGGTGGCCGTCGAGTTCGCCAGGACCAACGAGAAGTTCGCCGTGCTCGGAGGCTCGCTCGGAGCCCAGACGCTGGATGCGGCTGGGATCAAGGCGTTGTCCGAGTTGCCGTCGCTGGAGGTGCTGCGCGGGCGGTTGCTGGGGATGATCCAGACCCCGGCTACCCGCATCGCCGGTGTTCTGCAGGCGCCGGGCGGACAAATCGCACGGGTGCTGGCGGCCTACGCCAAGAAAGACGAGGCCGAAGCCGAGGCGGCCTGACCGCTGCCGCCCGGTCGTTGGCGCGCGCCTTGCCTGCGCGGACACCGACCGCATTGCGTAAACGTTAAGGCAGGTTCGCGCAAGCGGGCTTGCATGGAACCGACCAGGACTTAGATTAGGGACAATACGAGAATGGCCGATCTTGCGAAGCTTGTGGACGAGCTGTCCAGCCTGACGGTGCTGGAAGCCGCCGAACTGTCGAAGCTGCTGGAGGAGAAGTGGGGCGTATCTGCCGCCGCACCTGTGGCGGCTGCTTCTGCGCCGGTGGCCGCTGCCGCTGCCGCGGCGCCGGTGGAGGAGCAGACCGAGTTCACTGTCATCCTGGCGAAATCGGGTGACAAAAAGATCAACGTCATTAAGGAGATCCGCACCATCACCGGTCTCGGCCTGAAGGAGGCGAAGGACTTGGTTGAGGGTGCGCCGAAGACGGTGAAGGAGTCCGCGACCAAGGACGAGGCCGCGAAGATCAAGAAGGTGCTGGAAGAGCAGGGCGCCACTGTCGAGATCAAGTAGGCATCGACAAAGCAAACCCCGGGGGCTTGCTCCCGGGGACATGTCTGAAACGGACGGAGGTTTCCCGGGCAGGGTGCCCGGGGGCTTCCGTCCGTGTTTCCGTTTTTTCGACGCATGACACGGCGTCGGGCCGGTCGAAACCGTCACAGACCACGACACGACTGGCCAAGGCAAGACCGACCACGACAATACGGGCGACGATTGGACGGATGACGGCAAGACGGATGACGACAAGACGGGCGACGACAAGACGGGCGACGACAAGACGGGCGACGCGACCAATGGTGACCAGACGATTGGGGACCACACTCCGGGCGGTCCGGAGCGCGGACGGGACCGCAGGCCGAACTCTATCGGCGGCACATCTGGACGGGGCAGCAGGACAAGCATGAACGCAATCACGAGGTCGTTCACCGGGAGCAAGCGCATCCGGAAGAGTTTCGGGCGCATCCCCGAAGTGGCGCCGATGCCCAATCTGATCGATGTGCAGCGCTCCAGCTACGAAGCGTTCCTGCAAATGACCACGCCGCATGACAGCCGGACCAATACCGGCCTGCAGGAGGTGTTCAAATCGGTCTTCCCGATCGACGACTTCGCCGGCCGCGGCCGGCTGGAGTTCGTCTACTACGAGCTGGAAGAACCGAAATACGACGTCGAGGAATGCATTCAGCGCGGCATGACCTATGCCGCCCCGCTGAAGGTGATTTTGCGCCTGATCGTCTGGGATGTGGACGAGGACACCGGCGCCCGGTCGATCCGTGACATCAAGGAGCAGCCCGTCTACATGGGCGACATGCCCCTGATGACGGACAACGGCACCTTCATCATCAACGGCACCGAGCGCGTCATCGTCAGCCAGATGCACCGCTCCCCGGGTGTGTTCTTCGACCACGACAAGGGCAAGACCCACTCGTCGGGCAAGTACCTGTTCGCGGCGCGGGTGATCCCCTATCGCGGGTCGTGGCTCGACTTCGAGTTCGACAGCAAGGATCTTGTCTACGTCCGCATCGACCGCAAGCGGAAGCTGCCGGTCACCACCCTGTTCTATGCGCTGGAAAGCCAGTACGCCGCCCAGCTCCGCCAGGCCCGCGAGGCGCAGGGCGAGCAGGTGGAGCCCGGCGATGTCCGCGGCATGGACGCCGAGGAAATTCTCAACACGTTCTATGCGCAGGTGGTGTTTACCAACACCGCCAAAGGCTGGGCGCGGCCGTTCGACCCGGAGGCTTTCCGTGGCCAGAAGCTGCTGGAGCCGCTGGTGGACGCCGACACCGGCGAGGTGGTCGCCGAGGCCGAGGCCAAGCTGACCGCCCGCGCGGTCAAGCGCATCGCCGAGAAGACGCGCGAGGTGCTGGTCGGCCGCGCCGACCTGCTCGGCCGCTTCGTCGCCGAGGACCTGGTGAATGCCGACACCGGCGAGATCTACGCCGAGGCGGGCGAGGAACTGGGCGAGGCGCGGCTCGCCGCCCTGGAGGCGGCCGGGATCGACAGGCTGCCGACGCTGGCGGTGGACCAGCAGAACGGCCCGTGGCTGCGCAACACGCTGACCGTCGATAAGAACTCCAACCGCGACGACGCGCTGATCGACATCTACCGCGTTATGCGCCCGGGCGAGCCGCCGACTCCGGAAACCGCCGAGGCGCTGTTCCGCGGCCTGTTCTTCGATCCCGACCGCTATGACCTTTCCGCGGTCGGCCGGGTGAAGATGAATATGCGGCTGGGCTTCACCGATGTCGCCGATACGGTGCGGGTGCTGCGCAAGGAAGATATCCTGCGCACGGTGAAAATCCTGTGCGAGCTGAAGGACGGCCGCGGCCAGATCGACGACATCGACAACCTCGGCAACCGCCGGGTGCGCTCGGTCGGCGAGCTGATGGAGAACCAGTACCGCGTCGGCCTGCTGCGCATGGAGCGGGCGATCCGCGAGCGGATGGGCAGTGTCGATATCGACACGGTGATGCCGCATGACCTGATCAATGCCAAGCCGGCGGCGGCGGCGGTGCGGGAATTCTTCGGCAGCAGCCAGTTGTCGCAGTTCATGGACCAGACCAATCCGCTGTCGGAGGTCACCCACAAGCGGCGCCTGTCCGCCCTTGGCCCGGGGGGCCTGACCCGCGAGCGCGCCGGCTTCGAGGTGCGCGACGTGCACCCCACGCATTACGGCCGCATCTGCCCGATCGAGACCCCGGAAGGCCCGAACATCGGCCTGATCAACTCGCTGGCGACCTTCGCCAAGGTCAACAAATACGGGTTCATCGAAACCCCTTACATGCTGGTCAAGGACGGCGTGGTGCAGAAAACGCCGCGCTATCTTTCCGCCATGGAGGAAGAGAAGCTGGTGGTGGCCCAGGCGGACGCGCCGATGGACGCCGACGGCCGCTTCACCGAGGAGCTGGTATCGGTGCGCAAGCAGGGCGATTTCCGCCTGGTGAAGCCCGAGGACGTGACCGCGATCGACGTATCCCCCAAGCAGTTGGTTTCGGTGGCGGCGGCGCTGATCCCGTTCCTGGAGAACGACGACGCCAACCGCGCGCTGATGGGATCGAACATGCAGCGCCAGGCGGTGCCGCTGATCCGCGCGGACGCGCCGCTGGTGGGCACCGGCATGGAGGCGGCGGTGGCACGCGACTTGGGGGCGACCATCGTCGCCCGCCGCGAGGGCGTGGTGGACCAGATCGATGGCGCGCGCATCGTGGTGCGCGCGACCGCCGATGACGGCACCACCAAGGGCGTGGACATCTACCGGCTGCGCAAGTTCATGCGGTCGAACCAGAGCACCTGCATCAACCAACGCCCGCTGGTGCGGGTGGGCGACCGGGTGGCGGACGGCGACATCATCGCCGACGGCCCCTCGACCGAACTGGGGGAGCTGGCGCTGGGGCGCAACGTGCTGTGCGCCTTCATGCCCTGGAGCGGCTACAACTTCGAAGACTCGATCCTGATCTCCGAGCGGATCGCCCGCGATGACGTTTTCACCTCGATCCATATCGAGGAGTTCGAGGTCATGGCCCGCGACACCAAACTGGGCCAGGAGGAGATCACCCGCGACATTCCCAATGTGGGCGAGGAGGCGCTGAAGAACCTCGACGAGGCCGGCATCGTCTATATCGGTGCCGAGGTGAACCCGGGCGACATCCTGGTTGGCAAGGTGACGCCAAAGGGCGAAAGCCCGATGACGCCTGAGGAAAAACTGCTCAGGGCGATCTTCGGCGAGAAAGCCTCGGACGTTCGGGATACGTCGCTCAAGCTGCCACCTGGGGTGACCGGCACGATCGTCGATGTGCGTGTGTTCAGCCGGCGCGGCGTCGACAAGGACGAGCGCGCCATGGCGATTGAGCGCGCCGAAATCGAGCGGCTGGCGAAGGACCGCGACGATGAAAAGGCGATCCAGGAACGCAGTTTTCTGAACCGGCTGCGCGAGAAGCTGCTGGGCCGCAAGGCGGCCGGTGGCTTTAAGGGCATCAAGGCGGGCACGCCGCTGACCGAGGACATCCTGGCCGAGCACCCGCGCGGGGCCTGGCGCCACATCGGTGTGCAGGATGACGTGGTGATGGCCGAAATCGAGACGCTCAAGCGCGAGTACGACGCCGCCGTTGGCCGTCTGCAGGCCCGCTTCGAAAGCAAGGTGGAGAAGCTGCAGCGCGGCGACGAGCTGCCGCCGGGCGTGATGAAGATGGTCAAGGTGTTCGTCGCGGTGAAGCGCAAGCTGCAGCCGGGCGACAAGATGGCGGGCCGCCACGGCAACAAGGGCGTGGTGTCGCGTGTCGTGCCGGTCGAGGACATGCCGTTCCTGGAGGACGGCACCTCGGTCGATCTGGTGCTGAACCCGCTGGGCGTGCCGAGCCGGATGAACGTGGGCCAGATTCTGGAGACGCATCTGGGCTGGGCCTGCGCCACGTTGGGCCGGCAGGTCGGCGAGCTGGTCGAGGAGTACCCGGCGCACCGGGGCGGCGCGGGCCGAGCTGCTGGAGAAGCTGAAGGACATCTATGGTGAGCAGGTGTTCGCCGAGCAGATCGCACCGATGAACGATGAGCAGCTGGTGGAGCTGTCGGAGAACCTGCGCAAGGGCATTCCGATCGCAACCCCGGTGTTCGACGGCGCCCGCATGGCCGACATCGAGGGCATGCTGGTGGCCGCGGGGCTGAACACCTCGGGCCAGGTGACGCTGACCGACGGGCGGACCGGCGAGCCATTCGAGCGCAAGGTGACGGTGGGCTACATCTACATGCTGAAGCTGCACCATTTGGTGGACGACAAAATCCACGCCCGCTCCATCGGTCCGTACAGCCTGGTGACCCAGCAGCCGCTTGGCGGCAAGGCGCAATTCGGCGGCCAGCGCTTCGGCGAAATGGAAGTGTGGGCGCTGGAGGCGTACGGCGCCGCCTACACGCTGCAGGAGATGCTGACCGTGAAGTCGGACGACGTGTCCGGCCGCACCAAGGTCTACGAGGCGATCGTGCGCGAGCAGGACACGTTCGAGGCCGGCATTCCGGAGAGCTTCAACGTGCTGGTGAAGGAGTTGAAATCCTTGGGCCTGAACGTCGATCTGGACATGCGGGCGGTCTGAGTGGCGCCTGCCCGCGACGTTTCCGCTTGCTGAGCGCGACCCGATCCAAACCTTTCAAGTCGTCCGGGCTTCGGCCCGGGCGCGCGGGGTGAGAGCATGAATGAGCTGATGAAGATTCTTGGCCAGACCGGCCAGTCGATGACCTTCGATCAGATCCGCATCCAGATGGCCTCGCCGGAGCAGATCCGTTCCTGGTCGTACGGCGAGATCAAAAAGCCCGAAACGATCAACTACCGCACCTTCAAGCCGGAGCGGGACGGGCTGTTCTGCGCGCGTATCTTCGGGCCGATCAAGGACTACGAGTGCCTGTGCGGCAAGTACAAGCGGATGAAGTTCCGCGGCATCATCTGCGAGAAATGCGGCGTGGAGGTGACTCTGGCCAAGGTGCGCCGCGAGCGCATGGGTCATATCGAGCTTGCCTCGCCGGTGGCGCATATCTGGTTCCTCAAGTCGCTGCCCAGCCGTATCGGGCTGATGGTCGATCTGACGCTGAAGGAACTCGAAAAGATCCTGTATTTCGAGAGCTACGTGGTGCTTGAGCCCGGGCTCACCGACCTCAAGCGGCATCAGCTGCTGAACGAGGATCAGCTGCTGGCCAAGCAGGACGAGTTCGGCGAGGACGCGTTCCGCACCGGCATCGGCGCCGAGGCGATCAAGGGGATTCTCACCGGCATCGACGCCGATGCCGAACGGGTGAAGCTGCGCGCCGACCTGAAGGAAACCACCAGCGAGGCCAAGCGCAAGAAGCTGGTCAAGCGCCTGAAGCTGATCGAGGCCTTCGCCGAATTCGGCGCCAAGCCCGAATGGATGATCCTGGACGTGATTCCGGTGATCCCGCCCGAGCTGCGGCCGTTGGTGCCGCTGGATGGCGGACGCTTCGCGACCTCGGACCTGAACGACCTGTATCGACGCGTGATCAACCGCAACAACCGGCTGAAGCGGCTGATCGAGCTGCGGGCCCCCGACATCATCGTGCGCAACGAGAAGCGCATGCTGCAGGAGGCGGTGGACGCGCTGTTCGACAACGGGCGGCGCGGGCGGGCAATCACGGGCGCCAACAAGCGGCCGCTGAAGTCGCTGTCCGACATGCTGAAGGGCAAGCAGGGGCGGTTCCGCCAGAACCTGCTGGGCAAGCGCGTCGACTATTCGGGACGGTCGGTCATCGTGGTCGGTCCGGAACTTAAACTCCATCAGTGCGGCCTGCCGAAGAAGATGGCGCTGGAGCTGTTCAAGCCCTTCATCTATGCCAAGCTGGAAAAATACGGCCACGCCACCACCATCAAGGCGGCCAAGCGGATGGTGGAGAAGGAGCGTCCCGAGGTATGGGACATCCTGGAGGAGGTGATCCGCGAGCACCCGGTGATGCTGAACCGCGCGCCGACGTTGCACCGCCTCGGCATTCAGGCCTTCGAACCTGTGCTGATCGAAGGCAAAGCGATCCAGCTGCACCCGCTGGTTTGCACCGCCTTCAACGCCGATTTCGATGGCGATCAGATGGCCGTGCATGTGCCGCTGAGCCTGGAGGCGCAGCTGGAAGCGCGGGTGCTGATGATGTCGACCAACAACATCCTCAGCCCCGCCAACGGCAAGCCGATCATTGTGCCGAGCCAGGACATCGTGCTCGGCATCTACTATCTCTCGCTGGAAACGCCTGAGTATCGCGCGACGCCGGACGACCAGGCGCCGGCGTTCGGCACGATCGGCGAGATCGAGGCGGCGCTGCATCACCGCATCATCGGTCTGCACCACAAGATCCGCGCCCGCTACACGGGCGTTGATGCCGCGGGCAAACCGCTCGTGCAGCGGCTGGTCACCACGCCGGGCCGGATGCTGATCGCGCAGGTGCTGCCCAGGCACCCGGCGGTGCCGTTCAGCCTGATCAACCGGCAGCTGACCAAGAAGAACGTTTCCGACGTGATCGACGCGGTCTACCGCCATTGCGGCCAGAAGGAGTGCGTGATCTTCGCCGACCGGCTGATGGGGCTGGGCTTCAACCAGGCCGCCCGGGCCGGCATTTCCTTCGGCAAGGACGACCTGATCATCCCGGTCGAGAAGCCGGAGATGATCGGCAAGACCCAGGCCGAGGTGAAGGAGTTCGAGCAGCAGTACCAGGACGGGCTGATCACCGCCGGTGAGCGCTACAACAAGGTGGTCGACGCCTGGTCGCGCTGCACCGACGAGGTGGCCGGCGCGATGATGCGCGAAATCTCCAGGCAGGAGCCTGGACGGCAGACCAACGCGGTGTGGATGATGAGCAACTCGGGCGCCCGTGGGTCGCCGGCGCAGATGCGCCAGCTGGCCGGCATGCGCGGGCTGATGGCCAAGCCCTCGGGCGAGATCATCGAGCAGCCGATCATCGCCAACTTCAAGGAAGGGCTGTCGGTTCTCGAGTATTTCAACTCGACCCACGGTGCCCGCAAGGGGCTGGCCGACACCGCGCTGAAAACCGCCAACTCGGGCTATCTGACCCGCCGTCTGGTCGACGTGGCGCAGGACTGCATCATCGTCGAGGACGATTGCGGCACCGAGCGTGGCCTGACGGTGCGCCCGGTGATGGATGGTGGCGAGGTGGTATCGAGCCTGTCCGAGCGCATCCTTGGCCGCACCACAGCCGAGGACGTTCCGGACCCGGTGACCGGCGGCGTGCTGGTGGCGAACAACACGTTGATCGAGGAGGAGCACGCCGAGCGCATTGAAAAGGCGGGCGTCGAGGCGCTGAAAATCCGCTCGGTGCTGACCTGCGAGGCCAAGGTCGGCGTCTGCGCCCATTGCTACGGGCGCGACCTGGCGCGCGGCACCCCGGTGAATGTCGGCGAGGCGGTGGGCGTGATCGCCGCCCAGTCGATCGGCGAGCCGGGCACGCAGCTGACGATGCGCACTTTCCACATCGGCGGCGCGGCGCAGCGCGGCGCTGAGCAATCCTTCGTGGAGGCCAGCCACGACGGCGTGGTGACGGTGAAGAACCGTAGCGTGGTCATGAACAGCCAGGGCGTGCCGGTGGTCATGAGCCGCAACTGCGAGCTGTTGCTGGCGGACGACAAGGGCCGCGAGCGGGCCCGGTTCCGCGTGCCGTACGGGGCACGTCTGCTGTCGGACGAAGGGGCGCAGGTGGCGCGCGGCCAGAAGCTGGCCGAGTGGGACCCGTTCACCCTGCCGATCATCACCGAGCGGGCCGGCAAGGTGGAGTATCTCGACCTGATCGAGGGCGTTACCCTGGTCGAGCGCATGGACGAAGTGACCGGCCTCACCTCCAAGGTTGTGGTGGACTACAAGCAGAACGCCCGCGGCGTCGATCTGCGTCCCCGCCTGCAGTTGAAGGACGAGACCGGTGGCGTGGTGCGGCTGCCGACCGGCACCGATGCGCGCTACTTCCTCAGCCCCGACTCGATTCTGTCGGTGGAGAACGGGGCCGAGGTGGCAGCCGGTGACGTGCTGGCGCGCATCCCGCGCGAGGGCAGCAAGACCCGCGACATCACCGGCGGTCTGCCGCGCGTGGCCGAGTTGTTCGAGGCGCGGCGGCCGAAGGACCATGCCATCATCGCCGAAATCGACGGGCAGGTGGAATTCGGCAAGGACTACAAGGCGAAGCGCCGTGTCATCGTGAAGAACGACGAGACCGGCGAGGAAACCGAGTACCTGATCCCCAAGGGCAAGCACGTGTCGGTGCAGGAAGGCGATTTTGTCCGTCGCGGCGATCCGTTGGTGGACGGACCCCGGGTGCCGCATGACATCCTGAAAGTACTTGGTGTTGAAGCTTTGTCCGATTACCTGGTGAATGAAATCCAGGACGTGTACCGGCTGCAGGGCGTGAAGATCAACGACAAGCACATCGAGGTGATTGTCCGTCAGATGCTGCAGAAGGTGGAAATCCTCGATCCGGGCGACACCACCTTCCTGGCCGGCGAGCAGGTGGACCGGGTCGACTTCGAGCGGGAAAACGCCAAGCTCGGGCGTGAGGACCGGCCGGCGCACGCCATGCCGGTGTTGCAGGGCATCACCAAGGCCAGCCTTCAGACGCACAGCTTCATCAGCGCGGCCTCGTTCCAGGAGACCACGCGGGTGCTGACCGAAGCGGCCACCGCCGGCAAGGTCGACAACCTGATGGGGCTGAAGGAGAACGTGATCGTCGGGCGGTTGATCCCGGCGGGCACGGGGGCTGTGATGAACAAGCTGCGCGGCATTGCGGCCGGGCGGGACCAGAGGACGTTGCGGCAGCAGGAGACTCCGGCGATTCCGGGGCGGGGGATCGCGGCGGAGTAAGGCAGGCAAGGCCAGGGGGCTCTGCCCCCTGGACCCCTTCTCATGACGGCTGTCAAAAAAGTAATGGGTTCCAAGGGGCCACCGCCCCTTGGCGGGGTCCAGGGGCAGAGCCCCTGGCCTTTCTTTCTTGCTTCATCGCGCCATCCCACCCTTGACTCGCCCGTGTGTCGCCCGTAGGTTCCGCGCCCTCGGCCGACCCCCTGGGGGTTCGAGGCCGGTCGTTGTTTGCAGGCACGAGCGTGCGGCGCCGCACCCCGGTTACGGAGTGCCCAGGCCGCGGGCAGAGTTGAACCCGCAGGGCGCGCGTCGCCCATTGCGGGTGTTGCTTTTGGACGACAACCGGCCCTGATCAGGGGCGGGGCACTTGAAGGGTGTGAAAGAGGGACTATGCCGACCATCAACCAGCTGATCGCAAACGGGCGCGAGCCTGCCGCGAAGCGCAACAAGGTCCCCGCGCTGCAGGGCTGCCCGCAGAAGCGCGGCGTCTGCACCCGCGTCTATACGACCACGCCGAAGAAGCCGAACTCGGCGCTTCGCAAGGTCGCGAAGGTGCGCCTGACCAACGGCTACGAAGTGGTCAGCTACATCCCGGGCGAGGGGCACAATCTGCAGGAGCACAGCGTGGTGCTGATCCGTGGCGGTCGCGTGAAGGACCTGCCCGGCGTGCGCTACCACATCCTGCGCGGCGTGCTGGATACCCAGGGCATTGCCAAGCGTCGCCAGCGCCGTTCGCTGTACGGCGCGAAGCGGCCGAAGTGAGGAGCGCGCCATGAGCCGCCGCCGCCGCGCCACCAAGCGCGAAATCCTGCCGGACGCGAAGTTCGGCGATGTCGTGATCAGCCGTTTCATGAACGCGCTGATGTACGACGGCAAGAAGTCGGGCGCCGAGGGCATCGTCTATGGTGCGCTCGACGTGCTGAAGCGCCGGGGCGGCCAGCAGGCCGATCCGGTGCGGATGTTCCACGAGGCGCTGGACAACGTGAAGCCCGCGGTCGAGGTGCGGTCGCGTCGCGTCGGCGGTGCCACCTACCAGGTGCCGGTCGAGGTGCGTGCGGAGCGGCGCCAGGCGCTGGCAATCCGCTGGATCATCGATGCGGCCCGCAAGCGCGGCGAGCACACGATGGAAGACCGGTTGTCGAACGAGTTGCTCGACGCGGTCAACAATCGCGGCTCGGCGGTGAAGAAGCGCGAAGACACCCACCGGATGGCGGAGGCGAACAAGGCCTTCAGTCATTATCGCTGGTAACTGAGACCCACCAACCCGGATCCAACCTCTTCGGATCTCAGAGCGGGCACGGAGAAGACGACGATGGCCAAGGCGAAATTCGAGCGGAACAAGCCGCACTGCAACATCGGCACGATCGGCCATGTGGACCATGGCAAGACGTCGCTGACTGCAGCCATCACCAAGGTGCTGGCCAAGTCTGGTGGCGCCACGTTCACGGCATACGATCAGATCGACAAGGCGCCGGAAGAAAAGGCGCGCGGCATCACGATCTCGACTGCGCATGTCGAGTACGAGACCAAGAACCGGCACTACGCCCACGTGGACTGCCCGGGTCACGCCGACTATGTGAAGAACATGATCACCGGGGCGGCGCAGATGGACGGCGCCATCCTGGTGGTGTCAGCGGCCGACGGCCCGATGCCGCAGACCCGCGAGCACATCCTGCTGGCCCGCCAGGTCGGCGTGCCGGCGCTGGTGGTGTTCCTGAACAAGTGCGACATCGCCGACCCCGACCTGCTGGAGCTGGTCGAGCTGGAAGTGCGCGAGCTGCTGACCTCCTACCAGTTCCCGGGCGATGACATTCCGATCATCCACGGCTCGGCGGTGTGCGCGCTGGAAGACAAGCAGCCGGAGCTGGGCGAGCAGGCGATCCTGAAGCTGATGGAAGCGGTGGACAGCTACATCCCGCAGCCTGAGCGCGCGATCGACAAGCCGTTCCTGATGCCTGTCGAAGACGTGTTCTCGATCTCTGGCCGCGGCACCGTCGTGACCGGGCGGGTCGAGCGCGGCATCGTCAAGGTGGGCGACGAAGTCGAGGTGGTTGGCCTGCGCCCGACCATCAAGACCATCGTCACCGGCGTCGAGATGTTCCGCAAGCTGCTCGACCAGGGGCAGGCCGGCGACAACATCGGCGCCCTGCTGCGCGGCACCAAGCGCGAGGATGTCGAGCGCGGCCAGGTGCTGGCCAAGCCGGGCAGCATCACCCCGCACACCAAGTTCAAGGCCGAGGCCTATGTGCTGACGAAGGAAGAAGGCGGCCGCCATACGCCGTTCTTCACCAACTACCGGCCGCAGTTCTACTTCCGCACCACCGACGTGACCGGCATCGTGCAGCTGCCGGAGGGCACCGAAATGGTGATGCCGGGCGACAACGTGTCCATGGACGTGGAGCTGATCGCGCCGATCGCCATGGATGAAGGGCTTCGCTTTGCAATCCGCGAGGGCGGCCGAACGGTCGGCGCCGGCGTGGTCGCGAAGATCTCGGCTTGACCGAACAGGGGATCGGTTCGCGAACCGGACGCAAGACCATGGACAACCAGAACATCCGCATCCGCCTGAAGGCGTACCGATCACCGCGTGCTGGACAACAGCACAAAGGAGATCGTGAACACGGCCAAGCGCACGGGCGCGCGGGTGCGCGGACCGATCCCGCTGCCCACGCATATCGAGCGGTTCACCGTGAACCGCTCGCCGCATATCGACAAGAAAAGCCGCGAGCAGTTCGAAATCCGGACCCATCGTCGGCTGCTGGATATCGTCGAGCCCACCCCGCAGACCGTGGACGCGCTGATGAAGCTCGACCTCGCGGCCGGTGTGGACGTCGAAATCAAGCTGTAGACTGAAACAATTGGCCTAAGGACCCGCCTATCCGGGTCCCTCTGGGAAAGCATATGATGCGCACTGGATTGCTGGCGAAAAAGCTGGGCATGACCCGGCTGTTCAAAGACGACGGCACGCATGTGCCGGTCACCGTGCTGCACCTGGATCAGGTGCAGGTGGTGGCCGCGCGTACCGTCGAGACAGATGGCTACACGGCGGTGCAGCTCGGCTGGGGGCAGGCGAAGGTCAAGAACGTCACCAAGCCGAACAAGGGCCATTTCGCCAAAGCGAAGGTGGAGCCGAAGGCCAAGCTGGCCGAGTTTCGGGTGGCCGAGGACGCGGTGCTGGAACCGGGTGCCACTCTGCTCGCCACGCATTTCGTCGTCGGACAGAAGGTCGATGTGGTCGGGACCACCAAGGGCAAGGGATTTGCCGGCGCCATGAAGCGCTGGAACTTCGCCGGCCTGGAAGCTTCCCATGGCGTGTCGGTCAGCCATCGCTCGCACGGCTCGACCGGCAACCGCCAGGACCCCGGCAAGACCTTCAAGAACAAGAAAATGGCCGGGCATCTCGGGCAGGAGCGGGTGACCACGCTGAACCTCGTGGTGGCCGCGGTCGATGCCGCCCGGGGCTTGCTGATGATCAAGGGCGCGGTGCCCGGTGCCAAGGGCGGGTTTGTTCTGGTGCGTGACGCGGTGAAGGCGACGCGGCCGGCGGAGGCCCCATACCCGGCGGCGCTCGCGGGCGCGGCGGGCTGAGGCGTAGAAAAATGCAGATCGAGATCAAAACCCTCGACAATGGCAGTGCCGGTACGGCCGAACTGCCCGACGACATCTTCGGCGCCGAGCCGCGGCCCGACATCCTCGCGCGCGTGGTGCACTGGCAGCAGGCCAAGCGCCGGGCAGGGACGCACAAGGTGAAGGGCATGGGCGAGGTGCAGGGCACCACCAAGAAGCCCTATCGCCAGAAGGGCACCGGCAACGCCCGCCAGGGCAGCCTGCGGGCACCGCAGTTCCGCACCGGCGGCGTGGTGCACGGGCCGGTGGTGCGCAGCCATGAATACAGCCTGCCCAAGAAGGTGCGCCGGCTCGGTCTGATCTGCGCTCTGTCGCAAAAGGCGCGCGACGGCAAGCTGGTGGTGCTGGACGCCGCCACCAGCCAGGCGAAGACGAAGGAACTGGCGGCGAAGCTGAAGGCGCTGGGCTGGCGCTCGGCGCTGATCGTCGATCACACGGTGGACGCCGGCTTCCTGTTGGCGAGCCGCAACATCGTCGGCGTCGACGTGCTGCCGACCATCGGCGCCAATGTCTATGACATCCTGGCGCACGACGTGCTGGCGATCACCACCGCCGGCGTCGAGGGTCTGAAGGAGCGCCTGGCATGAGCGAAACCGGCCCCAGCGAAACCGCCACGGGGCGGCGCAAGCCGCTGCTGTCGCGCGAGGCGATGTACCAGATCATCCGCAACCCGGTGATCACCGAGAAGGCGACCAGGCTGAGCGAACACAGCCAGATGGTGTTCCGCGTGTCCATCGACGCCAGCAAGCCCGAGATCAAGGAGGCTATCGAGGGGTTGTTCGGCGTCAAGGTGCTGGCGGTGAACACCGTGGTGCAAAAGGGCAAGACCAAGCGCTTCAAGGGCAGGCCCGGCGTGCGGTCGGACGTGAAGAAGGCCTATGTGCGGCTGGCCGAGGGTCAGTCGATCGACCTGACCACTGGTCTGGCCTGAGTCGGGGACTGAGAGATGGCACTCAAGAACTTCAACCCCGTTACGCCCAGCCTGCGCGGCACGGTGCTGATTGACCGCAGCGAGCTGTGGAAGGGCAAGCCGGTGAAGGCGCTGACCGTGGGCAAGCACTCCACGGGCGGGCGCAACAACCATGGCCGCATCACCAGCCGCTTTCGCGGCGGCGGGCACAAGCGCAGCTATCGCATCATCGACTTCAAGCGCCGCAAGTTCGACGTGCCGGCGACGGTCCAGCGGCTGGAATACGATCCCAACCGCACCGCCTTCATCGCCCTGATCAAGTATCAGGACGGCGAGCTGGCCTATATCCTGGCGCCGCAGCGGCTGCGCGTGGGCGATGCGGTGGTGGCAGGCGCGCGGGTCGACATCAAGCCCGGCAATGCGATGCCGCTGGCGGCGATTCCGGTCGGCACCATCGTGCACAATGTCGAGCTGAAACCACGTGGGGGCGGCAAGCTGGCGCGTGCGGCGGGGCAGTATGTGCAACTGGTCGGCAAGGACGCCGGCTACGCGCAGATCAAGCTGATGAGCGGCGAGCTGCGCCTGGTGCGCGGCGAATGCGTGGCGACGGTCGGTGCGGTTTCCAACCCCGACAATTCCAACCAGCAGATGGGCAAGGCCGGTCGCAGCCGCTGGCTCGGACGCCGCCCGCACAACCGTGGCGTGGTGATGAACCCGGTCGACCATCCGCATGGCGGCGGCGAGGGCCGCACCTCGGGCGGGCGGCATCCGGTCACGCCCTGGGGCAAGCCGACCAAAGGGTACAAGACGCGGGTGAACAAGCGGACCGACCGCCTGATCATTCGTGGTCGCAACAAGGGAAAGGGCTGATCCATGGCGCGTTCCGTCTGGAAGGGCCCGTTCGTGGACGGGTACCTGCTCAACAAGGCCGAGGCCAGTCGCGCGTCGGGTCGCAACGAGATCATCAAGATCTGGTCGCGCCGTTCGACCATCCTGCCGCAATTCGTCGGCCTCGTGTTCGGGGTCTACAACGGCCACAAATTCCTGCCCGTGCAGGTGACCGAGAACATGGTGGGCCACAAGTTCGGCGAGTTCTCGCCGACACGCACGTTCCACGGCCACTCGGCCGACAAGAAGGCGAGGCGGGGCTGAGATGAGCAAGCCGAAGCAGGCCAGGCGTCTCGCCGAAACCGAGGCACAGGCGATCCTGAGCAATGTCCGGGTCAGCCCGCGCAAGTTGAACCTGGTGGCGGGACTGATCCGCAACCGTTCGGCGGCGGATGCGGTGGCGACGCTGACGTTCAGCAAGCGTCGCATCGCCCAGCAGGTGAAGAAGGTGCTGGAGAGCGCGATTGCCAACGCCGAGAACAACCACCAGCTCGATGTCGATCGGCTGGTGGTGTCGCGCGCCGAGGTTGGGCGCTCGATGGTGATGAAGCGCTTCCATGCCCGCGGCCGCGGTCGCGCCTCGCGCATCGAGAAATGGTTCAGCCATCTGAAGATCGTCGTGGCCGAGCGGGCGCAAGAGCAGGCCGCCTCGTCCGAGCAGGGAGCCGCCTGATGGGTCACAAAGTCAATCCGATTGGGCTGCGGCTGGGCATCAACCGCACCTGGGACTCGCGGTGGTTCGCCGGGAACGATTACGCCAGGCTGTTGCATGACGACCTGAAGCTGCGCACCCATCTGCGCCAGAAGCTGTCGGGCGCGGGCGTCAGCCGGGTGGTGATCGAGCGGCCGGCGAAGAAGCCGCGGGTGACCATCTACGCGGCGCGGCCGGGCGTGGTGATCGGCAAGAAGGGTCAGGACATCGAGAACCTGCGCAAGGATCTCGCTCGCATGGCCAAGGCCGAGGTTTCGCTCAACATCGTCGAGATCCGCAAGCCGGAGATCGACGCCCAGCTGGTGGCCGAGAATATCGCCCAGCAGCTGGAGCGCCGGGTGGCGTTCCGCCGGGCGATGAAGCGGGCGGTGCAGAGTGCAATGCGGCTGGGCGCGCAAGGCATCCGCATCAACTGCGGCGGCCGGCTGGGCGGGGCCGAGATCGCCCGGGTGGAATGGTACCGTGAAGGCCGGGTGCCGCTGCACACGCTGCGCGCGGACGTGGACTACGGCACCGCGACGGCCAAAACGACCTATGGCACCTGCGGCGTGAAGGTCTGGATCTTCAAGGGTGAGATCCTGGCGCACGACCCGCTGGCGCAGGATCGCCGCGCCGCCGAACAGGCGCCGCAGCGGTAAGGACGCACGACAATGCTGCAACCCAAACGCACCAATTACCGCAAGGCCCACAAGGGTCGCATCAAGGGCCTGGCGAAGGGGAACACCTCGCTGACCTTCGGCTCGTACGGGCTGAAGGCGCTGGAGCCCGAGCGCCTGACTGCCCGGCAGATCGAGGCGGCACGGCGGGCGATCACGCGCGCCATGAAGCGCGCCGGACGGGTGTGGATTCGCATCTTTCCGGACGTGCCGGTCAGCCGCAAGCCCGCCGAGGTGCGGATGGGATCCGGCAAGGGGGCGCCCGAATTCTGGGTGGCCCGGGTGAAGCCCGGCCGGATCGTGTTCGAAATCGACGGCGTGGCCGAGCTGTTGGCGCGCGAAGCGCTGAGCCTGGGCGCGGCCAAGCTGCCGATCCGCACCAAGTTCGTCACCCGCATCGCGGACGCGTGATTCCATGGCCAAGCAAAGCAAGCCCGCCGATGTTCGGGCCAAGACCCCTGACGAGCTGTCCGCCCTGTTGCTGACCCTGCGGAAGGAGCAGTTCAACCTGCGTTTCCAGCGGGCCACCGGGCAGCTCGAAGGCGTGGGCCGTGTGCGCACCGTGCGCCGCGATATCGCGCGGGTGAAAACCATTCTGGCGGAGCAGAAGCGCTCCGCCGCCACCTCCTGAGGAGCGGTCGATGCCAAGGCGCGTCCTGACCGGGCGGGTGACCAGCGACAAGATGGACAAGACCGTCACGGTGCTTGTCAATCGCCGCGTGATGCACCCGCTCTATAAGAAGTTCATCCGGCGGTCCAAGAACTACGCCGCGCACGACGAGCAGAATCTCTGCAAGATCGGCGACGTGGTCCGCATCGAGGAGTGCCGGCCGATCAGCAAGCGCAAGACCTGGCTGGTGGTCGAGCGCAACGGTGCCCCCTTGGCTCCCGCGGCGGCCGATGATGCCATCGCGGCGCTGGCCTGAGGAGGGATAAATGATTTCGGTCGAGACCAACCTGGACGTCGCCGATAATTCCGGCGCGCGACGGGTGCAGTGCATCAAAGTGCTGGGCGGCTCCAAGCGGAAGACCGCCTCGGTCGGCGATGTCATCGTGGTGTCGGTGAAGGACGCCATTCCGCGCGGCAAGGTGAAGAAGGGCGACGTGCACCAGGCGGTGATCGTGCGCACCTCGTTTCCGGTCCGCCGGGCGGATGGCAGCGCGATCCGATTCGACCGCAATGCGGCGGTGCTGATCAACAAACAGCAGGAGCCGATCGGCACGCGCATCTTCGGCCCGGTGGTGCGCGAGCTGCGGGCAAAGAAGTTCATGAAGATCATCTCGCTGGCCCCGGAGGTGCTGTGATGGCTGCGCGCATCCGCAAGGGCGACACGGTCGTGGTGATCGCCGGCACCTCCAAGGGGCGCCGTGGGGAAGTGCTGCAGGTGATGCCGAAGGCGGACCGCGCGGTGGTGCAGGGTGTCAACCTGGCGAAGCGGCACACCAAGGCGCGCGGCGTCGGCCAGCCCGGCGGCATCATCGAGCGGGAAGCGACGATCCATTTGTCCAACCTGAAGCTGGTCGACCCCAAGACCGATACGCCCACCCGCGTGGGCTTCCGGATCCTGGAAGACGGCACCAAGGTCCGCGTTGCCAAGGCCACCGGCAACGTGGTCGAGAGTTAAGGAGGCTGCCATGAGCGGTACCAAGGGCGGTCAAAAGGGCAAGACGCCGGCCAAGGGCGGGTCCGCCAAGGGCGGCGCTGGCGGCAAGGGTGGTGCTGCCGGCAAGGGCGGCAGCAAGGGCAAGCCGGCACAGGCGGCGCCGAAGAAATCCGAAGCCGGCGGCGGGCCGGCCTCGCTGCAGCAGGTCACCATCGGCAAGGACGTATCGGCCGGCACCGGCGAGATGCCGCGGATGCAGCGTCGTTACGTCGATGAGATCCGGCCCGCGCTGACCAAGGAATTCGGCTACCGCAATCCGATGCAGGTGCCGAAGCTGGAGAAGATCGTCATCAACATGGGCGTGGGCGAGGCCGCGGGCGACCAGAAGAAGCTGGACGCGGCGGTGGCCGAGCTGGCGCTGATCTCCGGCCAGAAGCCGGTGAAGACGATCGCCAAGAAGGCGATCGCCGGCTTCAAGATCCGCGCCGGACTGCCCATCGGCTGCAAGGTGACGCTGCGCAAGGCACGGATGTACGAGTTCCTCGACCGGCTGGTCACCATCGCCCTGCCGCGGGTGCGCGACTTCCGCGGCATCGCCGGCAAAGGGTTCGATGGCCGCGGCAACTTCGCCATGGGGATGAAGGAACAGATCGTGTTCCCCGAAATCGTCTACGACAAGGTCAACTCGATCCGCGGCATGGACATCCAGTTCGTGACCACTGCGCAGACCGATGCCGAGGCGAAGGCGTTGCTGAAGAAGTTCGACATCCCGTTCCAGAACTGAAGGTTCAGGAACGGAATGCACGTGATGGGTGATTGGAATACCGCCGGCGCAGAGCCGGCAGGTTCCGGAGGGTAGGCAGATGGCGAAGACGTCCGCGGTCAACCGCAATGCGATGCGCCAGCGTCTGGCGGCGCGCGACAAGAACAAGCGCGCGGCGCTGAAGGAGATCGTCATGGACCGGTCCAGTCCGGTCGAGGATCGCTTCGAGGCGACTTTGAAACTGGCGCAGTTGCCGCGTAACGGGGCGGCGGTGCGCGTGCGGCTGCGCTGCACCCTGACCGGACGGTCGCGCGGCAACTACCGCAAGTTCAAGCTCTGCCGCAACATGCTGCGCGAGTTGGCCAACCAGGGCCAGATTCCCGGCATGGTCAAGGCGAGCTGGTAAGGAGGGAAAGGACAGATGTCTCTATCCGATCCCCTGGGCGATATGCTGACGCGGATCCGCAACGCGCAACGCTCGCGCCATGCGGCGTGTGTCGCGCCGAACTCGCAGCTGCGCCAGAACGTGCTCGATGTGCTGAAGCGCGAAGGCTTCATCCGCGGCTTTTCCACCGAGGACGTGCGGCCCGGCGTGTCTCTGATCCGCATCGAGCTGAAGTACAACGAGGGCGAGCCGGTCATCAAGGAGATCACCCGCATCTCCAAACCGGGCCGCCGCGTCTATTCGAAGATCAAGGAGCTGCCCCGGGTCTATGCCGGGCTCGGCATCTCGATCCTGTCCACCCCGCGCGGGGTGCTGAGCGATGCCGAGGCTCGCGCCGCCAATGTTGGCGGCGAGGTCCTCTGCCGCGTGTTCTGAGGAGAACGGCATGTCGCGCATTGGAAAATATCCGGTCGAGATCCCGGCGGGCGTGCAGGTTGCGCTGGCCGGCCGCACCCTCACCGCAAAGGGCAGGCTCGGCGAATTGTCGCTGGAGCTGACCGATCTGGTCGATGCGAAGATCGAGGGCGGGCGCGTCTCGGTGGCGCCGCGCGGCGATGCCACGCCGGCGCGGATGATGTGGGGCACCACACGGGCGCTGGTCGCCAGCATGGTGCGTGGCGTCAGCACCGGCTACGCCAAGACGCTGGAAATCACCGGCACCGGCTACCGCGCCGCGGTGCAGGGCAGCAATCTGGTGATGAATCTCGGTTTCTCGCATGACGTGGTTTATGCGATTCCCGCGGGTATCAAGGTCAGTTGCGAGAAGCCGACCTTGATCAAGATCGAGGGCGTCGACAAGCGGCTGGTGGGTCAGGTCTGCGCCGAGATCCGCACCTGGCGTCCGCCCGAGCCCTACAAGGGCAAGGGCGTGAAGTTCGTGGGCGAACAGATCCGGCGCAAGGAAGGCAAGAAGAAGTAACATGAGCGCGAACCACAACTTGCAGGCGCGCCGCAGGGACAGGCTGCGCTTCCAGCTTCGTCGCAAGGCGGGTGGCCGGCCGCGGCTGTCAGTGTTCCGCTCCGGCAAGAACATCTACGCCCAGGTGATCGACGACGGCCAGGGCCGCACCCTGGCGGCGGCCTCCAGCCTCGATGCCAGTCTGCGCGAGCAGTTGAAAACCGGCGCCGACAAATCGGCGGCGGCGGCGGTCGGCAAGCTGGTGGCCGAACGGGCGCTGGCGGCGGGCGTGACCGCGGTGGTGTTCGACCGCGGCGCCTATCTCTACCACGGCCGCGTCAAGGCGCTGGCCGATGCCGCCCGCGAGGGCGGGCTGTCCTTCTGAGGGGAATGACCGATGGCACGTGAACCGAGGGATGGCGGCGGCGGGCGCGGACGTGACCGCGAACGCGAGCGCGACGGCGGCGACGAACTGATCGACAAGCTGGTCACCATCAACCGTGTGGCCAAGGTGGTGAAGGGCGGCCGGCGCTTCGCTTTCGCCGCCCTGGTGGTGGTGGGTGACCAGAAGGGCCGCGTGGGCTATGGCGCGGGCAAGGCGCGCGAGGTGCCGGAGGCCATTCGCAAGGCCACCGACCGCGCCAAGCGCGCCATGATCCGGGTGCCCATGAAGGAAGGCCGCACGCTGCATCACGATGTCTACGGCCATTACGGCGCCGGGCACGTGGTGCTGCGCTCGGCCGCGGCAGGCACCGGCATCATCGCCGGTGGGCCGATGCGCGCGGTGTTCGAGACGCTGGGCATCGGCGATGTGGTGGCCAAGTCCCTCGGCAGCCGCAACCCGCACAACATGGTCAAGGCCACCTTCGCCGCCCTGACCCAAAGCGCCAGCCCGCGCAGCGTGGCCAGCCGGCGCGGCAAGAAAGTATCCGATCTGCTCGGCCGGCGCGACCAGCATGCCGCCGCTGCCCCGACCGAGGAGGCGACGACCAATGGCTGAGCAGGGGGTTGAGCAGGGGAAGGTGCGGGTCACCCAGGTGGCGTCGGTGGCCGGCCGCAAGCCGGGCCAGAAGGAGACGCTGATTGGCCTCGGCCTGAACAAGATCCGCCGTTCGCGCGAGCTGGAGGATACCCCTTCGGTGCGCGGCATGATCCGCAAGGTGGCCCACCTGGTGAAGGTGGAGGAGCTGTCCTGACGCGCGTGGGGCGGCAGGATGGAAGGGAAGAGCGATGAAGCTGAACGAACTGCGCGACAATCCCGGTGCGCGCCTGAAGTCCAAGCGGCTCGGCCGCGGCATCGGCTCGGGCAAGGGCAAAACGTCGGGCAAGGGCGTGAAGGGTCAGAAGGCGCGCGAGGGCGTGGCGCTGAACGGTTTTGAGGGCGGCCAGCTGCCGATCTATCGCCGGCTGCCCAAGCGCGGGTTCAAGAACATTTTCCGAAAGGAATATGCTCCGGTGAACCTGGGAGCGTTGGCGAAGGCCATCGCGTCCGGCCGCATCGATCCTGCCCTGCCGATCACCGAGGACACACTGCGCACGGCCGGACTGGTGCGCGGCGGCAAGGTCGTTGGCGTGCGCCTGCTGGCCAGCGGCGCGCTGGCGACGGCGGTGACCATCACCATCTCCGGCGCTTCCGCCTCGGCAATTGCGGCGGTGCAGGCTGCCGGTGGCAGCGTCACCACCACCGTGGCCGCCCGGCCCGGCCCGGCGCCGGCCGCCTGAGCGGTTGCGCATGAATGCCCGCGGCGCTCCGGTGTCACCGGCTGGCGCCCACGCAAGCCAGCGGGCGTTCAGTGACATGGTTGATTGCCTAGCAGGCGCTTTGGCTTGCGCCGCGGCCTGCGGGCGCGGCAGTATGGATCCAACAGGCGGCGCCCTCGGGACCACCCGGGCGGCGCCGCTGGCATAACGGGAACCTCCCATGGCCTCTGCAGCCGAGCAGCTTGCGGCCAATCTCAACCTTGGAGTCTTTTCCAAGGCAACCGAGTTGAAGAAGCGCATCTGGTTCACCCTGGGGGCGCTGCTGGTCTACCGGATCGGCACCTATATCCCGGTGCCGGGCGTGGACGCGTCGGTGATGGGCGAGATGCTGCGCGCCCATGGCGGCGGCATCCTGGGCATGTTCGACATGTTCAGCGGCGGCGCGCTTGGCCGCATGACCGTGCTGGCGCTGAACATCATGCCCTATATCAGTGCCAGCATCATCATTCAGCTGATGACCGCCGCGGTTCCGTCGCTTGAGGCGCTCAAGAAGGAAGGCGAGTCGGGGCGCAAGAAGCTCAACCAGTACACCCGCTACCTTACCGTCGTCATCGCCACGTTCCAGTCCTACGGCATCGCCATCGGGCTGGAGAACATGCGCGGCAGCTTCGGCGCAGCGGTGATCGATCCCGGCCTGTTCTTCGTGGTGTCCTGCGTCATCAGCCTGGTCGGCGGCACGATGTTCCTGATGTGGCTGGGCGAGCAGATCACCGCCCGCGGCATCGGCAACGGCATCAGCCTGATCATCATGGCCGGCATTGTGGCCAATGTTCCGCATGCGCTCGGCTCGCTGCTGGAACTCGGCCGCACGGGTGCGCTCAGCCCGGTGTTCATTCTGATGTTCCTGACCATCGCTGTGCTGGTGGTCGGCTTCGTCGTGTTCCTGGAGAGGGCGCAGCGGCGCATCGTGGTGCAATACCCGAAACGCCAGGTGGGCAACCGCATGTTCGGCGGCGACTCCACCCACATGCCGCTCAAGGTGAACACCTCGGGGGTGATCCCGCCGATCTTCGCCAGTTCCATCCTCCTGGTGCCGGCCACGATTGCCGGCTTCTCCGAGCAGAACGGCGACGGCGGGTGGCTCGGCATGTTCAGCAACCTGCTGGCGCACGGTTCCTGGCTTTACATGGTCGTCTATGCGTCGCTGATCGTGTTCTTCGCCTTCTTCTACACCGCGGTGGTTTTCAATACCGTGGAGACCGCGGATAACCTCAAGAAATACGGTGGTTTCGTTCCGGGCATACGGCCCGGCGCTGCCACCGCTGACTATTTTGATTACATCCTCACCAGATTGACCACGGTGGGCGCGATTTATCTCGTTGCCGTCTGCCTGCTGCCGGAGTTCCTTATCAGCAGCTACGGCGTGCCGTTCTATTTCGGCGGCACCAGTCTGATGATCATTGTGTCGGTGACGATGGACACAGTCACCCAGATCCAGTCGCACTTGCTCGCGCACCAGTACGAGGGTCTGATCAAGAAGGCGCGCGTGAAGGGTCGTGGGCGATGAACCTGATTTTTCTCGGTCCCCCTGGTGCGGGCAAGGGCACGCAGGCCAAGCGTCTGCAGGACCGTTACGGCGTGGTGCAGATTTCCACCGGCGACATGCTGCGCGCCGAGGTGGCGGCGGACAGCGAGATCGGGCGAGAGGCAAAGGCAGTGATGGAGGCGGGCAAGCTGGTGTCCGACGACATCCTCATCCGCATGCTCGCCGTCCGCATCACCCGGCCGGATTGCGCCCGCGGCTTCATCCTCGACGGTTTCCCGCGCACGGTGCCGCAGGCCGAGGCACTGGACCGCGTGCTTGCCGAAAAGGCGCTGACTCTCGATGCGGTGGTCGAACTGGCGGTGGACGACGCCGCTTTGGTCGAGCGCATCGCCGGCCGGTATACCTGCGCCAAGTGCGGTGCCGGCTACCACGACAGTTTCCAGAAGCCGAAGGTCGAGGGTGTCTGCAACTCCTGCGGCAGCACCGAATTCAGCCGCCGCGCCGACGACAACCGCGACACCGTGGTGGCGCGGTTGGAGGCGTATCATCGCCAGACCGCGCCAATTCTGCCGCACTACGCCGCGCAGGGGAAACTGCAGGCAGTCGACGGTATGGCGGAAATCGACGAGGTCACGCGCCAGCTGACGGCGATTCTCGACCCTCTCGCGGCTTAGCGCTGACACAGGTAACGCGCAGGTTCCCACCGTGATTCCTGGCCTTTTCAGCCTTGTTGCCGCGCTCATGTAGGTGAAGCGGTCGTGCAATTTGTATCGACCGCCTCGGCAAGTGGCGTGGAGCTGGTTTCGTCAGAGTCTGGACCGGCGCCGCTTGGGGTGAGCTGGGGTGCCCTGGCAAGGGGACGTGCATGCGCGCCCCTGCGCCTATTTTCTTCGGCGGCGCCGGTCAGCCTGACCGGCGCGCGCCGTTGTTTTCGTGGTCAGCCGCCTTGGCGTCCGTCAACCCGCTTGGCGTGGCGTTGTGGCTGTTACTGGGCTGTGCGGCGTGGCACGCGGTTGCCCGGACGTGGCGCCACTGGCCCGTATCAGGCTGGAAATCTTGTGTACCAATGGCGCCGCTTTTGCTGTTCGGACTGTTGCTGATCGTCGCTCGGAGGAACGACCGCCGGACCCTGGCTTCGTCAGAACGCGCTATATCACAAGAATTTGATCGATCTGCGTTGACTCCCCTTGCTCGGACGCTATAGTGCGCCCCCTGGGCGGCCCCCACGTATGTGCGGGCCGTCACTGCGTTTTTTCCGGAGCCCGAGGGGCAGCCAGACGCCAGGCGCGCGCGCGCGTGGCTGACGGGGAACCATCCCCGCGTTGAAGGAGTGAGTGGGCGTGGCGCGTATTGCCGGCGTGAATATCCCGACCAACAAGCGGGTGTCGATCAGCCTGCGCTATATCTATGGCATCGGCCCGGCGAAGGCGCAGGAGATCTGCTCCAAGCTCGGCATCACCAGCGAGCGGCGCGTCAATCAGCTCTCCGATGAGGAGGTGCTGAAAATCCGCGAGATCATCGACCGAGAATACCGCGTCGAGGGCGATCTGCGGCGTGAAGTGGCGATGAACATCAAGCGATTGATGGACCTCGGCTGCTATCGCGGGCTGCGCCATCGTCGCGGTTTGCCGGTGCGCGGCCAGCGCACCCACACCAACGCCCGCACCCGCAAGGGAAAGGCGGTCGCGATCGCCGGCAAGAAGAAGGTGACGAAATAGGGCTCGCCGCCCGATCCGCGTTCATCGCTGCCGTTTGCAGAATACCCCGCTCCGCTCACCGGAGCGGCGCAGGATTTGACAGGATAGACCGAACATGGCGAAGCCCGCCGCTGCAGCCTCGCGTCCTCGCAAGAAGGAGCGCAAGAACATTACCTCCGGCGTTGCCCACGTAGCGGCGACGTTCAACAACACCATGATCACCATCACCGATGCCCAGGGCAACGCCATCGCCTGGTCGTCATCGGGCAGCCAGGGTTTCAAGGGCAGCCGCAAGTCTACCCCCTATGCCGCCCAGGTGGCCGCCGAAGACGCCGGCAAGAAAGCCCGCGAGCACGGCATGGAGACGCTGGAGATCGAGGTCAGCGGCCCCGGCTCGGGCCGTGAGAGCGCGTTGCGGGCACTGCAGGCCGTTGGTTTCGCGATCACCGCAATTCGCGACATGACCCCAATTCCGCACAACGGTTGCCGGCCGCGCAAGCGGCGCCGCGTGTGAGCGCGCGTGCAACCGGGCGGGTGAGGGTCCGCCCCGCGTTCTGATGTCGGCGTCTGCGTCCGCCCGGTTATTTGCCTGGGTGCGCGGCGCGCGCCGCCAACCCCAGCCCCGAGGAGGCCGAGCGTGGCATTGCAGAGAAACTGGCAGTCGCTGATCAAGCCCGAGAAGATGGAGGTGCAACCCGGCGGCGATCCGCACCGGGTGGCCACCATCATCGCTGAGCCGCTGGAGCGCGGCTTCGGCATGACGCTTGGCAACGCGCTGCGCCGCATCCTGCTCTCTTCGTTGCAGGGGGCGGCGGTCACGGCGCTGCAGATCGACGGTGTGCTGCACGAATTCAGCAGCATTCCCGGCGTGCGCGAGGACGTGACCGACATCGTGCTGAACGTCAAGCAACTGGCGCTACGCATGCACGGCGACGGGCCCAAGCGCATGATGCTGACCGCGACCGGTCCCGGTGAGGTGCGCGCGGCCCAGATCCAGACCGGCCACGACATCGAGGTGATGAATCCCGAACTGGTGATTTGCACCTTGGACGACGGCGTGAAGCTCGGCATGGAGTTCACCGTCAACGTCAACAAGGGCTACGTGCCGGCTGCGGCCAACCGGCCCGAGGACGCGCCTATCGGTCTGATCCCGATCAACTCGATTTACTCGCCGGTGCGCCGCGTGTCCTACAAGGTCGAGCCCACCCGCGTCGGCCAGGTGACCGATTACGACAAGCTGCTGCTGTCTCTGGAGACGAACGGCGCCGTCACCCCGGAAGACGCGGTGGCGCTGGCGGCCCGCATCCTGCAGGACCAGTTGCAACTGTTCATCAATTTCGAGGAGCCGCAGGCGGTCCGCCATGAGGAGCCGCAGGACGATCTGCCGTTCAACCGCAACCTGCTGCGCAAGGTTGACGAGTTGGAGCTGTCCGTCCGCAGTGCCAATTGCCTGAAGAACGACAACATCGTCTATATCGGCGACCTGGTGCAGAAATCCGAGCAGGAGATGCTGCGCACCCCCAATTTCGGGCGCAAGTCGTTGAATGAGATCAAGGAGGTGCTTGCCTCCATGGGGCTGTCGCTCGGCATGACCGTGGCGGGCTGGCCGCCCGAGAACGTGGAAGACCTGGCGAAGCGGCTGGAAGAGCCGTTCTGAGCCTCAGAAGGAACGGAGTCCGACCATGCGTCATGGAGTAGCCGGGCGGAAGCTCGGCGTCACCACCAGCCACCGCTTCGCCATGTTCCGCAACATGGCGCATGCGTTGCTCAAGCACGAGCAGATCACCACCACCCTGCCGAAGGCGAAGGAGCTTCGTCCGGTGGCCGAGAAGCTGATTACGCTCGGCAAGCGTGGCGGCCTGCACGCCCGCCGTCAGGCCTATGCCCAGTTGCGCGACGACGTGATCGTCGCCAAGCTCTTCACCACGCTGGCGGATCGCTACAAGAACTCGCCAGGGCGGCTACACAAGGGTGCTGAAGGCTGGCATCCGCTATGGGGACGCGGCCAGCATGGCGGTGATCGAACTGGTTGACCGAGATCTCTCTGCCAAGGGGCAGGATAGCGGGCCGCGGGCCGAGACGGCTGAGGATAGCGAGAGCGAGTAAGCAAGGAAGGCCAGGGCTCTGCCCTGGACCCGGCAGGGGGCGGAGGCCCGCTGCACCCCATAACTTAAGGGGTCCGGGGGCCTTAGGCCCCTTGGTGGGGTGCAGGGGCAAAACCCTCTGCCGGGGTCCGGGGCAGTGCCCCGGCCACCCAGATCGGAGCGCCCGATGGCCACCCCCCCGCTAGCCGACCGCCTGCGCCCGCGCACGCTGGAGGATGTGGTCGGCCAGGATCATTTGCTCGGGCCGCAGGGCACGCTGAGGCGCATGCTCGACCGCGGCAGCTTGGCCTCGCTGATCCTCTGGGGCCCGCCCGGCGTCGGCAAGACCACCATCGCCCGCCTGCTTGCCGAGCGCGCCGCGCTGCATTTCGTCCAGCTCTCAGCTGTTTTCTCCGGCGTTGCCGACCTCAAGCGCGCCTTCGAGCAGGCGGCCCTGCGGCGTGCCGAAGGGCAGGGGACGTTGCTGTTCGTGGATGAGATCCATCGCTTCAATCGTGCCCAGCAGGACGGTTTTCTGCCCGTCGTCGAAAACGGCACGGTCACTCTGGTTGGGGCAACCACCGAGAATCCGTCTTTTGCTCTCAACGGGGCGCTGCTGTCGCGCTGCCAGGTTCTGGTTCTACGGCGCCTGGACGAGGACGCGCTGGAAAAACTGCTCGCCCGCGCCGAGACGGAAGCCGGCCGGTCCCTCCCACTCGACGCTGAGGCGCGCGCCGTGCTGCGCGCCATGGCCGACGGCGACGGCCGCTATTTGCTGAACATGGCCGAGCAGCTTTTCGCCTTGCCGGACGACGCGGCGGCGCTCGACTCCGCCAGCCTGTCCGAGCTGCTCGCCCGCCGTGCCGCCCTTTACGATAAGGACCGCGAGGAGCACTACAACCTCATTTCAGCTCTGCACAAATCCCTGCGCGGCTCCGATCCCGACGCCGCACTTTACTGGTACGCCCGCATGCTCGCCGGCGGCGAGGATCCGCGCTACATCGCCCGCCGCCTGGTGCGCTTCGCGGCCGAGGATATCGGCCTGGCCGACCCCAATGCGCTGCCGCAGACCCTGGCTGCCTGGGAAGCCTATGAACGGCTCGGCAGTCCGGAAGGCGAACTGGCGATCGCCCAGGCGGTGCTGTATCTTGGAACGGCACCGAAATCGAATGCCGCGTACACGGCGCTTGGCGAGGCCCAGCGCGCCGCCCGCGCCGCCGGCAGCCTCATGCCGCCGGCGCATATCCTCAACGCGCCGACGAAGTTGATGAAACAGCTCGGCTACGGGGCCGGCTATGCTTATGACCATGCGACCGAGGACGCTTTTTCCGGCCAGAACTATTTTCCGGACGGGCTGGCGCGGCAGGAATTTTACCGCCCGCGCGACCGCGGCTTCGAGCGCGAAGTGGCGAAACGCCTGACCTATTGGGCCAAGCTGCGGCAGGAACGCCGGCAATGACCATCTCGACCCGCATCGTCACCGATGACGAAGCCGATATCCGGCTCGACCGCTGGTTCCGCAGGCATTTTTCCGGGACCACCCAAGGTGTCGTCGCCAAGCTGTGCCGCACCGGCCAGGTGCGGGTCGACGGAAAACGCGCCGAGCCGGCGACGCGGCTCACCCCGGGCCAGACCGTGCGCATCCCGCCGCTGCCGGCACCGCCCCAGAAACCGGCCGGCGCCGCGGCCGCGCTGCCGCCTGATCCGAAATTGCTGCGTGCGCTGGAGGCGATGGTGCTCTGGCGTGACCCCCACCTCATCGTCCTGGACAAGCCGCCGGGCCTCGCGACCCAGGGCGGTCCGGGCATTTCGCGCCACCTCGACGGCATGCTGGAAGCCTGGCGCACGGACGGGCAGCGGCCGCGTCTCGTGCACCGGCTGGACCGGGACACGTCCGGCGTGATCGTGGTCGCGCGCACGCCCGGTGTGGCGGCGAAGCTCGCCGCTGCCTTCCGCGGGCGCGATATGGAAAAGCTCTACTGGGCGGTGGTTGCCGGCCGGCCGGTGCCGGTCGAGGGGCGCATTGATCTGCCCTTGGTGCGGGCGGAGGATTTCCGTGCCGGACGGGTGGAGGTGGCCGAACCCGGCGCCAAGGACGCGGCCCGTGCGGTGACCGAGTACCGCACGCTCGATCATGCTGCCCGCAAGCTGGCATGGCTGGAGTTGCGCCCGCTGACTGGCCGGACGCATCAACTGCGGGTGCACTGCGCCGCCATCGGCGCGCCGATCCTCGGCGATGTTGCCTACGGCGCCCGGCGCGGCCCGGCCGATCCCGACCGCGCCGGCGAAAACACCGCGTTGGTGGAAGGGCTCGACCAGCGCCTGCACCTGCATGCGCGCCGCCTGGTGCTGCCCCACCCGGCCGGCGGCACGCTCGCGGTCGAGGCAGCCTTGCCGCCGCACATGCAGGCGACCTTTCGCACTCTCGGCTTCACTGTGCCACCGCTGCGCCCGCCAAGGCGGGGCTGAACTGATGTAAAATAATGAGGTCAAGGGGGCCCGTTGCTCTGTCGCGCCAAGGCGCGCTCCGCGGCTTCAGGGCGGCGCCCTGGCCTTTCTTTTGTCGTCACAACGTCTGCCCTCGTATCGGTGTGACAACCGCCGCAACCCTGCTAATACCAGCAAGCGGACATGTCCGGACCCGTCATCGTTGCTCTGGCCCGGCCATCCGTACGGTCGTGGCTGCCCCGGGCAGGCACGGGCGTAACGATAAGGATCGGGAGCCCAAAACCCCTCGCATGAGACTGCATCGGTCCACCAGAAACCGGTTCCGTACCTCCCCTCAGCGCGGCAGGTCGGTCCTGCGGGTCTTTGTCGTCCTGCTTGCCGTGGTCTTGCTCGCCCCGGTTCTTTTGGCGACCGGCGCCCTGATCCTGGTCGACCCGAATATCTGGCGCCCGGAGATCGAGGCGGCGGCGGAGGCGGCGACGGGCCGACATGTGCATATTGGTCGGCTCAGCGTCGTGCCCTGGTTCACGCCCACGCTGGGTGCCACCGACCTGACAGTCGCCAATCTGGCGGGCGGTTCGCAGCCGGACATGGCCACCGTCGCGCGTGCCGAGGTGCGGCTGGCGCTGCTGCCGTTGCTGGCCGGACGGGTTGAGGTCGCCCGCCTGAGGCTGGTTCGCCCTGACATCCTGCTGGAGCGTGACGCCGCCGGACAGCCTAACTGGCACCTGGGCATCCGGCCAGCCGCAGCGGCCTCTGCGCAGCCCGCAACTTTCGCCGCCGATCCGCCCGGCCATCATGCCGGCAGGCCGCCGGCGCTGCTGGTCCATGCCGTTCGCATCGAGGATGGGCGCCTGAGCTGGCGACCCCGCGATGGCAGCACCGTGGTGCGGCTCGATCTGCGCCTGCTGGAGGCGGAGGCGAGCGGCCTGGAGTCGCCCATCGCCGTCAACGGACAGGGAAGCTATGCCGGCCAGGCGCTCGCGCTGACGGCGGAGACCGGCCCGCTGTCGCGGCTGCTGGACGAGGCGGCCACCGCGCCCTGGCCTCTCAAGGCGACCCTGGAAACGCCCGGGGCGCGCCTCGCTGTTGACGGCGCCATGACCCGCCCGCTCGACGGCAGCGGCTATGCGCTGTCGGTCGAAGGCGCGGCGGTCAACCTTTCGGCGCTTGATGGCCTGCTCGCGGCGCGGCTGCCGTCGCTGCGCCAGGTCGCTTTCGCCGCGCACGTCGCGGATGCCGGGGGGCGTTTGCCCGAGGTCACCGGCTTGGCGGTGCGTGCCGGCGCCTCCGACCTCGACGCGCTGGCTCCCGGGCTGAAACTGATCCATGCCGAACTGTCTGCCGCTGCCCTTGGCGAGCCCGTGCGTGCCGAGGCGGTCGGTTCGCTGCGGGGAACGCCGCTGCTGGTCACCGCCTCCCTCGGCCCGCTCGTCGCGCTGCTGCCGGACCCGCCGAACCCTGGCCCCTATCCGGTCGAGCTGGCAGCAGAGGCGGCTGGCGCCACGCTGGCGGTGCGCGGCAGTGTCGCCGCCCCGGCGCGTCTGTCCGGCATCGACCTTGCGGTGACCGGACGAATCCCCGACCTTTCCGCCCTCTCGGGGCTGGCCGGAACCAGCTTGCCGGCCCTGCGCCCGGTCACGCTGGATGCCAGTGTCGCCGACCGCGCAGGCACGCCGGGATTCGCCATCCGCGGCCTTGCCGTCACCACGCCGGAGGCGGATGTATCCGGCGAGTTGGTGGTGGGGCTGGGGCCGCGCCTGGCGCTGCAGGCAACGTTGTCCTTGCGGCGGATCGATGTCGATGCGGCATTGGCTGCGCTGCCGGCACGCGCCGCAGCCTTAGGGGCCGCGGCCGCGTCGGCCAACCCGATGCTGGTGGCTTCGCTGCCGATCCCGCCGAAGCCGCTGGCGCAGGCTGCCCGGCTGATCCCGGACGACAAGCTGCCTTTCCAGGTTCTCGATGCCGCGGATGCCGACTTGCGCCTGTCGATCGGTGAGTTGCGCAGCGGCGGCGCGACCTATCGCGACCTCTCCGGCCGGCTGCTTCTGCAGGATGGCAGGCTGACGCTCGATCCCGTCACCGCAGCACTGCCGGGCGGCCGGCTGGAGGCCAGGCTGTCGGTAAACTCGCGGGCGGTGCCGCCGCCGGTTGCGCTTTTGCTGCGGGCGCCCGGCCTGTCGTTGAAGCCGCTGCTGGCGGCGCTGCATCTGCCCGGCGGTATCACCGGCAACGCCGACATCGATGCCGATCTGCGCGCCAGCGGTGACACGCCGCGGGCCTTGGCAGCCGGGCTCGGCGGCCGGCTCGGCGTGGCCATAGCGGATGGCGAACTGGACAACGGGCTGCTCGGCAGCGTCATCGGCGCGGTACTGACCGCTGCCCGGGTGCCGGTCACGTTGCTGGCTTTCGATCGCCCCGGCACCACGCGTCTTCGCTGCCTGGCGCTGCGCGCCGACGCCGACGGCGGCATCGCCAGCGTCAACACGGCGCTGCTGGACACCAACCGGGTGCTGGTCTACGGGGCCGGCACGTTGAACTTGCGCGATGAGGCGATCGCCCTGCGGCTGCGGCCGATGCTGACAACCGGCACGTCCGTGGTGGTGCCGGTTCGCCTGGGAGGCAGCTTTCTGGTCCCGAAGTTCGCCGCCGAACCAGCCGGTAGCGCGGCCGCGGTGGCTGGTCTGGTGGCGGGACTCGGCATGGCACATGGCACGCCGCTCGGTGCGCTGGCGTCGGAGATCGCCCATGAGCGCGATGGTGATCCCTGTGACCCCGCGCTCGCCGCCGCCCGGGCAGTGCCCCGGCAGGCGCCGCCGAAGCCGCCTGGCACCGTCGATGTCCCGCATGGAGTGCTGGTGCGATGAGGGGACGCCAATGAAACGCTTCTGGGACCGCGCGGCCATCGCGCCCGAGGCCAACGGGTTTTGCGTGCTGCTCGACGGAAGGCCGGTGCGCCTGCCGGGCGGCGCGCCGCTGCATCTGCCGTCGCGCGCCCTGGCCGAGGCGGTCGCGGCGGAATGGAATGTCGCCGGGGGCGGCAAGGGCGGCGAGATGCAATGGGGCGAGGTGCCACTCACGCGCCTTGCCGGCACCGCGCAGGAGCGTATCGTTCCGAACTCCGAGCCTATCGTGCTGGAGATTGCCCGCTACGGCGAGACCGACCTGCTTTGCTACCGCGCTGACGGACCGGAGCCGCTGGTGCAGCGCCAGCAGGCCCAATGGCAGCCCTGGCTGGACTGGGTGGCGGCGGAATACGGCGCGCGCCTGCGGGTCACGTCCGGGGTGATGCCGGTGGCGCAGGATTGGCCGCGCTGGCGGCGCTAGCGCAGGCGGTGGCGGCGCAGACCCCGGCGGCGCTGGCTGCGCTGGGCCTGGCGGTGCCAGCGCTCGGCAGCCTGGTGCTGGGGCTCGCCATGGCGGCGTTCCGCCTGGACGCCGAGGCGGCCTTCGCGCTGGCGACAATCGACGAGCGTTTTCAGGCCGAATTGTGGGGCCGCGAAGCGGCGGCCGAGGAGCGCCGCCGGAACATCAGGGAGGAGATCGCCGTGGCCGCACAACTCCTGGCGCTGGTCCGCTGATGGCGGCGAAGCGTCTGATCATCGCCGGGCGGGTCCAGGGGGTGGGGTTTCGCCACTGGTTGATCCGCGAGGCGACGCGCCTGGGCGTGTCGGGCTGGGTGCGCAACCGCCGTGACGGCACGATCGAGGCCCTGGTCGACGGCGACACCGCGAGCGTGGAGGAGTTGCTGCGTCTATGCCGCCGCGGACCGATGCTGGCCGAGGTGAGAGAAATCGTCGAGGACCTCGCCGAGCCCTGGCCCGAGCCGGGTTTCGGCCGGCTGCCGACGGCCTGATATTTGGCGTCCCTGATCCAGTCTTTGGCTGCTTACATCCAGGCGCATGCCGACTGGGCGGCGCCGATCGCCTTCGGCATCGCCTTCTTCAAGGCGCTGGCCTTCGTGTCGCTGGTGGTGCCGGGGATGACCATTCTGGTGACCATCGGGGCCCTAATCGGCGCGTCTCACATTCCGTTCGTGCCGGTGTGGCTGGCGGTGAGCCTGGGTGCCGGGCTGGGAGACTGGGCGAGCTATGCCATCGGCTACCGGCTGAAGGACCGAGCGCGACATGTCTGGCCGTTGACGCGTCGGCCGGACCTGCTGCCGCGCGCCGAGCGGTTCTTCGCCCGCTGGGGCACCATGAGCGTGGTGCTGTGCCGGTTCTTCAGCCCGATGCGGGCGACGATTTCCTTGCTGTGCGGCATTTTCGAAATGCGGTTCTGGCCGTTTCAGATCGCCAACTGGTTGTCCGCCCTGTTGTGGGCAGGGGTGATGCTCGGGCCAGGAACCTATTTGGGAAGTTTGTTCCGGTAGGCCGCGCGCATCACGCGAAGGCGGTTTCTGGGGCGACGAACCGGGCAATAGGGTTGCCATGGTATTCGAAGCTGCCGATATGGGTGAGGCGGCTTCTTGTGTCGAGCCAGACGCGACCGCCGATTGCCCGCCAGCGATGGCAGAATGCATAGTCCTCGCTGAGGTATTCACCCGTTTCCGGCAGGATCATGGTGTCGAACAGGGCGTGCCGCTGGCGTTCGGGGCCGGTGGGAAGGGGCCAGGCGTGGATGGCGCGGTAGGCTGTCTCCGGATAGGCGGCGATCATGCGTGTGATCGCCTCCCGCGTGACCATCATGAAGCCGGTGCCGGCATAGATGGCGGTGACCAGCCCGTTCTCGTGCGCGCGCTCGGCGGGGTCGCACGGCGTGCCCACATAGAGCAGGCAGGATTCTTCGTCGTTTTCGCCGTGCTGCCGGCGGTGCAGCGCCGCGCCCCCCCAGTCCAGCGACTTGATCGGGTACATGCCGGCAACGAAATCCTTGCTGGCGCGCAGCAACCGCACCACCTGGGTGGGCGCGAAGGCGATGTCGCTGTCCACGAACAGCAGGTGGGTAGCGGCACTGTCCATGAACGTCCCGAGCAGGGTGCTGCGGCAGCGGGTGATCAGCGCGTCGTGGCCGAGCAGCGCGTGCGACAGGTCGAATCCTGCCTCCCCGGCGATCTGCAAAAGGGCAAGCACCGACTGCATGTAGCCGGTGGTGACCAGCCCACCGAAGCAGGGCGTCGCCAGAAATATGTGCGGACGGTCCGACATTGCGGGCAGCGTGCCTTTGCAACGGGAAAGGCGGAGTTAATGGTGGGGCTGTTTTCCTGCGTTCCGGCCGCGATCAGGCTCCGAACACCTCCGCCCAGGCCGATATCAGTGCCGCGTCCGCTTCCGCCATGGTCACCGGGATGCCCAGCGCGTGCAGGCTGGTCACGCCATGCTCGCGGACACCGCAGGGCACGATCCCCGCGAAATGCGACAGGTTCGGCTCGACGTTCAGCGCCACTCCGTGCCAACTCACCCAGCGCGTCACCCGCACCCCGATTGCGCCGATCTTGGCCTCGGTCCCGGCAATCCGGTCCGCCACCCAGATGCCGACGCGTCCGTCGCGCCGCTCACCGCGCACATTGAAACGGGCGAGGGCCCGGATCAGCCATTCCTCCAGCCCGTGCACGTAGGCGCGGACATCGCGCGGCCGGACCGTGAGATGTGCCCGCTCCAGGTCGAGCATCACATAGGCGGTTCGCTGTCCGGGGCCGTGATAGGTCCATTGCCCGCCGCGTCCCGCTACAAAAGTGGGAAACCGGCCGGGCGCCTGCAGGTCGGCCGGGTCGGCCGAGGTGCCGGCGGTGTACAGCGGCGGGTGCTCAACCAGCCAGACCAGTTCCCGCGCGGCGCCGGCGCGGATGGCGTCCACCCGCTGGCGCATGGCTACGAGCGCCGGCGGATAATCGGTCAGCTCGTCGCTGATCCGCCATTCAACTTCCGTCGTGACGTCATCCATTGCTGCCGCTCGGCTCATCCGCTATATCCCCGCGCCTCTACCACGGTGCGGTCGTGGCGGAATGGTAGACGCGCAAGCTTGAGGTGCTTGTGGGGGAAACCCCGTGGAAGTTCGAGTCTTCTCGACCGCACCAAGGAAAATCAGCAAATTGGCCTTTGCATCCGGCGTTTCGATTTGATGTGACACCATTGCCCGTTCTCGCTCGCACCAGCGAGCTGACGGGCACAGCCATCTTCTCCTAAAAAGCGCGCCGTCCTTGCGCGGGTCGCCGGCCTGCTCGCAAGACTTGGGGTCCGCGGCCCGATGGTCTATAGGAGTGCGCAATCTCACCCTCGGCCTGTCCTGCGCCAGCCGCGCCCTTGCGCGATTCAGGCCGTGGCGGCTGCCGCCAAACCTTGGATCGCCGCCATCATGCCCTCTTCTCCGATGTCCTTCGCGCGCGCCCATCCTGCCCTGGCCGGCGCGCTTGCCGCCCGTGGTTACACCGAGCCCACCCCGGTGCAGGAGGCCGTGCTGCAGGAGGCCACCGCCGGGCGCGACCTGCTGGTCTCGGCGCAGACGGGCTCCGGCAAGACGGTGGCTTATGGGCTGGCGCTGGCCGAGAACCTGCTCGGCACCGATGCGAAGCTGCCGCCGCCCGGGGCACCGTTGGCGCTGGTCGTGGCCCCCACCCGCGAACTGGCCATGCAGGTGCAGGGCGAACTGGCATGGCTATACGATGCCGCGGGCGCCCGCATCGCCAGTTGCATCGGCGGCATGGATGGACGCAGCGAGGCGCGTGCGCTCGCCGCCGGCTGCCATGTCGTGGTCGGCACGCCCGGCCGGCTGTGTGACCATCTTCGCCGCGGCGTGCTCAATCTTTCCGCTCTGCGCGCGGTGGTGCTGGACGAAGCCGACGAAATGCTCGACCTCGGTTTCCGTGAGGAACTGGAGCAATTGCTCGACGCGGCGCCCGAGGCACGGCGCACGCTGCTGTTCTCCGCCACCATCGCCCGCGAGATCGCAGCCTTGGCCCGCCGGTTCCAGCGCGACGCGCTGCGCATCGACACGCTGGGGCGCAACCGCCCGCACGCCGACATCGCCTATCGCGCGGTGCGGGTGGCGGCGCACGAGACACTGCACGCGGTGGTGAATGTGCTGCGCCTCGAGGAGGCGCCGACCGCGCTGGTGTTCTGCGCCACCCGCGAGGCGGTGCGCCATCTGCACGCCAGCCTGCTGGAGCGCGGCTTTGCCTCGGTCGCGCTCTCCGGCGAACTGAGCCAGGCTGAGCGCACCCGCGCCTTGCACGCGCTGCGCGAGGGGTTGGCGCGGGTGTGTGTGGCGACCGACGTGGCGGCGCGCGGGCTTGACCTGCCGGCGCTCGATCTTGTCGTGCATGCCGACCTGCCCGGCGACCGCGCCACCCTGCTGCACCGCAGCGGCCGCACCGGCCGGGCGGGCCGGAAGGGGTGCAGCGTGCTGGTGGTGCCGTTCAACCGCAAGCGCCGGGCGGAGGAATTGCTGTCCACCGCCGGGGTCGAGGCGATCTGGGCCGATGCGCCGGATGTCGAGTCCATCCGTGCCCGCGACGCCGACCGGCTGTTGCAGGATCCGGCGCTGACCGCGCCGCCCACGGCGGAGGAACTGCCGCTGATCCGCCGGCTGCTGGACGGGCTGTACGCCGGAGCAGGTGGCCGCCGCGCTGATCCGCCTGCAGCGCGCCCGCCTGCCGGCGCCCGAGGAGATGTCGCCGCTGGCGACGTCCGAGCGCCGCGCGCGCACCGCCGAGGCCGAGCCACGGGCCTGGTTCAGCATGAACCTGGGCCGCCATGACCGCGCCGACCCGAAATTCCTGGTGCCGCTAATCTGTCGCCTTGGCGGCGTGGAAAAGCGCGACATCGGCGCCATCCGCATTTTCGACCGGGAGACCAAGTTCGAGATTGACGCGGCCTCGGCTGGGCGGTTCGCCGCCATGGTGCCGCAGGATGCATCGGCCGAGGTGCGCATTCTGCCCTGTTCGCCGGCGCCGGCGGCGACTTCGCCGTCGCGCCGCACCTCTCGCTTCCCGGACACCCGCAATCGCGGGCGCGCCCGGGCGGCATGAAGGCGTCATCATTGGTTCACCCACGGCGCTGAATTCCTGCCGTAGCTGCACCGTTCACCTGTTCAGCCTTTGGGGGTTCCGATGGCACGTCGCAAGGTCCTGCTCTGCACCCTCGCCGGCGCGCTGGCCGCCGGCCTTGCCTCGGGCCTGAAGGCTGCGCCGGAGTCTCAAGCGTCCCCGCCGACCGCGACGCCGATCAAGCACCTGGTTATCCTGTTCAGCGAGAACGTCTCGTTCGACCATTATTTCGCCACCTATCCCGTCGCGGCCAACCCGCCGGGCGAGCCCGCTTTCATCGCCGCCCCGGGCACGCACGCGGTGGACAACCTGCTCACCGCCGGGCTGCTGACCAACAATCCGAATTTCACCAATCCCGCGAACGGCGCCGATGCCGCCGAGCCGTTCCGGCTCGCCCGCAGCCAGGCCAACACCGCCGACCAGAACCACCTCTATACCGCTGAGCAGCAGGCGTACAACGGCGGCCGCGCCGATCTGTTTCCGAAATACACCGGCAACTTCTCTCTCCACGGTGCCGGAGCCTTCGGCACCCGCGGCCAGGTGATGGGGTATTTCGACGGCAACACCGTCACCGCGCTGTGGAACTACGCCCAGCATTTCGCCCTGAACGACAATGCCTTCACCGACACCTACGGTCCCTCGACGCCGGGCATGCTGGAAGTGGTGGCGGGCCAGACCAACGGCATGACGCTGGTCAAGACCAGCAGGAAGCCGTCCACTCTCGCCGCTGTCTCGTACTACATCGAGGATGGTCAGGGCGGCTACACGATGATCAACAACGTCGATCCCGCCGGCGATCCTTGTTCCAGCCGCAAGGACCAGGCGATGATGACCGGCAGGAATATCGGCGACCTGCTGAACGAGGCCGGCATCAGCTGGGGCGGCTTCATGGGCGGCTTCGATCTCTCGACGATCAACGCCAACGGCAGCACCGGCTGCGGGCGCAGCACGCGTTCGCCAGTGATCGGCCAGGACATTCCCGACTACAGTCCGCACCACGCATGGTTCCAGTATTTCGCCAGCACCGCCAACCCGTCGCATGCCCGGCCGGCGTCGGTTGCCAGCATCGGCCACAGTTATGCGCCGGACGGTCAGACCCAGGATCCGGCCAACCACCAGTACGACCTGGAGGATTTCTTCACCGCCGTGTCATCCGGCAACTTCCCTGCCGTCTCCTACATCAAGGTCAGCGCTTACCAGGATGGCCACGCCGGCTATTCCGACCCGCTCGACGAGCAGGAGGGGATCGTGCGGCTGGCGAACTTCCTGCAGCAGCGTCCGGAGTGGAAAGACACCGCGCTGATCGTCACCTGGGACGATTCCGACGGCTGGTACGATCACGCGTACGCGCAGCCGGTGCACGCCTCGTTCGATCCGCAGGCCGACCAGCTCGAAGGGCCTGGAAAATGCGGCACCGGCCCCGCGCCCGAGGGTGTCGGGGGCAAACCGGTGAATGGCCGCTGTGGTCCGGGCACGCGCATTCCGTTCCTGCTGATCTCCCCCTGGGCCAAGCCGAACGCGGTCGACCACACCCGCATCACCCATGCCTCGGTGATCCGCTTCATCGAGGACAACTGGTTGGACGGCAAACGCCTCGGCGGCGGTTCGTTCGATGCCGGCGCCGGCTCGCTGCTGGGCCTGTTCGACTTTGCCGCCGGCGGCGCGGTGCCGGCGCTCATCCTCGATCCCGCCAGCGGGACGCCGGCGCCGCCAGTGCCGGCCAACTGAGTCCTGACCGACGGATGCGCGGCCGCGCCGGAATAGCCGGCACCCCGGCTTGAACAACCCGGCCAGGACCCAACACTCCCCGGATGCCCGAGCCCTCACCCCAGCCGAGCCGTCAGGCGCGCTTCGTCACCGGATCGACGATGCGCCATGTCGCCGTGATGGCGGGGACCGGGGCGATCGGCCTGGTGGCGGTGTTCGCCGTCGATCTGGTGAACCTGTTCTACATATCCCGCCTGGGCGACCAGGCGGTCGCGGCGGCGGTCGGCTTCGCCGGCGTGGTGGGATTCTTTCAGTTCTCGATCGCCCTCGGACTGACCATCGGCGTCACCGCGGTGGTCTCGCGCGCGCTCGGCGCCGGGGCGAGCGGGCAGGCGCGGCATCTGGCGACCTCGGGCACGGTCCTGGCCGCACTGATCGCGGCGGTCGTGGGGGCAGGGACGTTGATGTTCCTGACCCCGATCCTGGACACGCTGGGGGCGACAGGCAGGACCCGCGACCTGGCCCACCAGTTCCTCGCCATCACCTCGCCGTCGCTGCCCTTGCTCGGGGCGGGCATTTGCCTGTCGGGTGTGCTGCGCGCCGCCGGCGATCCGCGGCGGGCGATGAACACGACGCTGTTCGCCGCCATCGTCACCGCCGCGGTGGACCCGCTGCTGATCTTCGGCCTGCATCTCGGTCTTCCCGGCGCGGCCATCAGCACCGTGATCTCGCGCGTGGTCCTGCTGACGGTCGCCTGGCAGGGGGTTGCGCGCCGGCACGGATTGCTCGGGTCGGTCCGGCTTGCCCGGCTGGCCGCCGACCTGCGGCCCATCCTGGCCATCGCCTTGCCGGCGGTGCTGACCAACCTCGCAACCCCGGTCGGGGCGGCCTATGTCACCCACGCAATGGCCCGGTTCGGGCCGCAGGCAGTGGCGGGCCTGGCGACCATCGACCGCATCTCGCCGGTGGCTTTCGGGCTGGTCTATGCCCTCAGCGGCGCGGTGGGACCGATCCTGGCGCAGAATTTCGGCGCCGGCCGGTTCGACCGGGTTCGCCAGGCGCTGCGTGACAGTCTGATCTTTACCCTCGCTGCGGTCTGCGCGGCGTGGCTGGCGCTGGCGCTCGGCCAGGGGGTGATCGTGCGCTCCTTTTCCGCCACCGGCGATGCGGCCGTGTTGGTGCACCTGTTCTGCACGGCGCTGGCGGGCAGCTTCGTGTTCGCGGGGTCGCTGTTCGTGGCCAACGCGGCGTTCAACAATCTCGGCCACCCGCTGCTGTCCACGCTGTTCAACTGGGGACGCGCCACGCTCGGCACGATTCCCTTCGTGGCCATCGGCGCAGGCTATGGGGCGGTGGGGGTGCTGGCGGGGCAGGCGGCGGGTTCGGTCGTGTTCGGCGGCCTTGCGGTGGTGGTGGCGTTCCGGGTGCTGCCGCGGGCTGAGGTCGATTGGCCGGTTCAGACGCTGGCTTTTCCAGGCGGCACCGGTACGGCGGTGTTGGCGGCGCTGGTGAAGGAAGGCCAGGGCTCGGCCCTTGGCAGGGTCCAGAGGCAGAGCCCCTAGCATGTCTTTGCCCGCGTTGCAGTGCAGCGATGCGCTTGCAGCCGCGCAGGGAACGCGATACACACCGGCAACCTTTTCGCCCCGCCACCGGTCGTAAGCAACTATTGTGTGTGCTTATGACCCAAAACCATTCTGTAAGCGGGCACGAAACCATGAATCCAAAATATCCGGGCATCCCCACCGTCATCCACGGCAATGGGGCTGTCGCCCACGTCATGGGCCATGTCTGCGGCGGCGTTATCGGGTATCCCATTACTCCTTCTACTGAAATTTCAGAGCTTTACGAGGCGTTCCGCGCCGGCGGCGGCTGCAATGTGTGGGGCCGGCATCCGTTCTTCTTCTGTCCGGAAGGTGAGCATTCCGCACAGACCGGCGCCCTCGGCGCCGCACTCACCGGCGGCAAATACGTCTCCAATGCTTCGTCGAGCCAGGGCATACTTTATGGGCTTGAGTCACACTATGTAACAGTGGGAAAAAAGGTCGGCGGTTTCGTTCTGCAGGTGGCGGCGCGGGTGGTGTCCAGGCACTCGCTGAACGTCATGGCCGGCCATGACAACGTCTATGCGCTCCTGTCCTCGGGCTATACCGTGCTGTTCGGCGCCAACCCGCAGGAAGCGGCCGATCTTGCTGCCATTTCCTACAAGGTCAGCGCGCTGTCACTGATTCCCGTGGCCAACGCCATGGACGGCTTCGCCACCAGCCACATGCTGTGCGAAGCGCTGCTGCCCGAGCCCGAGTTGCTGCGCGAGTATCTCGGCGATCCCGAAGGCCGCATCAAGGCGCCGACGGTGGCGCAGGAAATTCTGTTCGGTGCCAAGGGCCGCGTGTTCCAGCTCGGCCAATATCTCAACCGGCACCAGGCCGACATCCTGCCCGAGCACCTGGCGCAACTGCGCGCCTATCTGACAGATGTGGCCGAGCAGATCGAGCGCGACAATGAGGGCGAACTGGTGGACGCCACCATCGCCTGGATTCCCGAAGAGCTGCGCGGCCAGTGGCGCCGGCAGTGGTTGAACGCGCCGGAGAAGGGCACTCGTCAGCGCGTGCCCGCGCTGGTGGACGTGCACAACCCGGGCATGACCGGCGTGGTGCAGAACCAGCCCGATTTCCAGGCTGGCGCGGTCGACCACCGCACCCATTTCGCCAGCGAGATTCCTCGCTTCGTCCGTCAGGCGATGCGCGAATACGCCGAACTCACCGGCCGCGCCTACAGTCCGGTGCAGACCTTTCTCTGCGATGACGCTGACACAGTGCTGGTCGGCCTCGGTTCGGTCACCGACGACGCCGAAACGGTGGCGGCGTATCTGCGCGGGCAGGGGAAGAAGGTCGGCGTGGTGGCGATCAAACTGCTGCAGCCCTTCCCGGAAGCCGAGCTGGTCGAGGCGCTTCGCGGCGTGCGCGCGGTGACGGTGCTGGAGCGCTCGGAAGACACTGCCCTGTCCGCCATGGTGACGCAGGCGCTGTTCAAAGCACGCGAGAATGACGCCAGTGAGGCGGCCGGAGATGGCGTGCGGCATCCCGGCATTCCAGCGCTTGACGGCCAACCCCGCGTGACCACGGCGATTTTCGGTCTCGGCGGTCACGACCTGCAGCCGCGCCACCTGATCGCCGCCGTTCGCAACATGGAGAGTCCGAACGGCGCGCCGTTCGTGTATCTCGGCTCGCAGTTCTACGAAAAGAATGCGGGTCCGCGCATGGCGGCGCTGCAGGACCGGCTGCGGGCGGCCTATCCCGAAACTGAGTTCATGGCGCTGGAAACCGAGCCCAATCCGCATCTGCTGCCGGAGGGTGCATTCCGCGTGCGCTTCCATTCGGTCGGTGGCTACGGCACCATCGCCACCGGCAAGCTGCTGACCGACATCCTGGCCGGCGCGCTCGGCCTGCATTCGAAGTCCGCGCCGAAATACGGCTCGGAGAAAAGCGGCGCGCCGACCAACTACTACATCACCCTCAGCCCCGAGCCGGTGAAACTCACCAACGCCGAGCTTGAGGAAGTCGAGGTCGTTGTCTCGCCCGACCACAAGGTGTTCAGCCACACCAATCCGCTGCGCGGGCTGGCCGAGGGCGGCAGCTTCATCCTGCAATCGGGCCTGCCGCCGCTGGATGTCTGGCGTGAATTGCCGGCGCATGCGCGGCGCAGCATCCGCGAGCGCCGCATCAGCTTTTACGTGGTCGATGCCTTCGCGGTGGCCAAGAAGCACGCGCCAACGCCTGAGCTGGAAACCCGCATGATGGGCATCGCCTTCATCGGCGCGGTCGCCGGGCATGTCGATCGGGCCTCGGCCGGCGCCTCGGAGGAGGCGGTGCTCGCCAAGATCCGCCAGCAGATCAGCAAGAAGTTTGGCGGCAAGGGCGGCGCGATCGTCGAAAGCAACATGGAAGTGGTGCGCGAGGGGTTGGAGGCGACCCAGCGCGTCGATTACGACTCGCCGGCCTTCCTGCGGGTGGAGGAACTGGCGGTGGTAGCGCCGTCGCGCCGCACCGTGGCGCTGTCGGCCTCGATGTGCCGCGCCGCCAGCCCGGCGGCCAGCACCGGCTTCCTTGACCGCGAGTATTACGACGACATCGTGGCCTCGCGCTTCCGCGACGGCACGATCGGCGAGGCGCCGGTGCTGCCCGGCGCCGGCCTGTTCATGCCGCCCGGCAGTGCGGCGGCGAAAGACAAGGGCATGTTCCGGCTGAACGCGCCGGAATTCCTGGCCGACCGCTGTACGGGCTGCATGGAATGCGCCATTGTCTGCCCGGACGCGGCGATTCCCAACACCGTGCACGACATCCACGACCTGCTGCTGACCGCCATCCGCCATCTCGATGTGACCGACGCGCAGAAGGAAGCGCTGCGCGGCCAGGTGTTCTCGCTGGCCACGTCGGTGCGCGAGGCCTATCGCCAGGGCCGCGAGGCGACCTCGTTTGCCCAGACGGTGGCGGAGGCGCTGCCCGGCCTGCCGCTTGACGATGTCACGCTGCGGCGCAATCTCGGGCGCGTCGTGGAGGTGCTGGAAACCTTCCCGGTGGCGCGCACCCGGCCGTTCTTCGACGCCATGGAAAAGGCGCAGCCCGGCACCGGCGGGTTGTTCTCGGCCGGCATCGATCCTTGGAAATGCAGCGGCTGCATGGAATGCGTCGATGTCTGCGGCCCCGGTGCGCTGGTGCAGCGGACCCAGGACAGCGACGTGCTGGAAATGCTGCAGAGCCGCTTCGAGTTCCTCAGCCGCACGCCGAACACCCCGGCGCGCTTCACCGAGGCGGCCACCAGGCCCGAGGGCGAGACCAAGCGGCTGCTGCTGGACCGCGCCAACTACTACGCCACCACCGGCGGCCACGGTGCCTGCCGCGGCTGCGGTGAGGTCACAGCCATCCGCCTGGTGGTCGCCACCAACCGGGCCCTCCAGGAAGGCCGCCGGCGCGCGCATGTGCGCGAATTGGAGGCGCTGGTGACCAGGCTGGAGTCCAAGCGCAGCCATCTGACCGCCGAGGAGCGCGATCCGGGTCGTGCCGACCGTATCGACCGCACCCTGCGAGCGCTGGAGAAGCGGCTGTACCTGTTCGAGAGCGGCCCGACCGGCAACGGCCCGGCCGGCACGGTGATCGCCAACTCCACTGGCTGCAGCAGCGTGTTCGCCTCCACCTTCCCGTTCAACCCGTACAACGATCCCTGGGTGAACTCGCTGTTCCAGGACGCCCAGCCGCTGGCCAAGGGTATTTTCGAAGGGCTGGTGGCTTCGGCGCTCGATGATGTGCGGGCCCTTCGCACGGCGCGGCTGGAGCTGGAGGAAAGCTACGATCCCGCCGTGCACGACGCCTATTTCCGCAACTTCACCTGGGCCGAATTCACCCCGGAGGAAATGGCGCTGCTGCCGACGGTGATGACCATCGGCGGCGACGGCGCCACCTACGACATCGGCTTCGGCGCGCTGTCGCGGCTGCTGGTCACCGACACGCCGATCAAGGTCGTGGTGCTGAACTCGGGCGTCTATTCCAACACTGGCGGTCAGGCGTCCACGGCCAGCTATAGCGGGCAGGATTCCGACCTGACGCGCTTCGGTGCCGCGCATAGCGGCAAGCAGGAGGACCGCAAGGAACTCGGCCTGATCGCGGCCTTCCATCCGAACGTGTTCGTGGTGCAGACCAGCACCGCGCTGCAGGGCCATTTCCTCAAGAGCGTGATGGCATTTCTCAGCTACGGCAACTCGCCGGCGGTGCTGGATGTCTACACGCCTTGCCAGGCCGAGCACGGCATTGCCGATGCCGCCGCCAGCCGGCACGCGCGCCTGGCGGTGGAAAGCCGCATGAGCCCGGTGTTCGTGCACGACCCGCGGCGCGGCGAGTCGTTGCGCCAATGGTTCTCGCTGGAAGGCAACCCCGATCCGACGCAGGACTGGACGATGACCACCCTGGAGTACGTCGACGCGGATGGTAAGCCGAAGCTGCTGGAACTGCCGATGACCCCGGCCGATTTTGCGCGGCAGGAAACCAGGTTCGCCAAACAATTCCGTCCGCTCGCGGCGGACGCCAACGGGGTGCCGATCCACGAATACATCGATCTGTCCCCGCCCGACCGCGCCGGACGGATGCCGTTCGTCTGGTCGACCGACGAAGACAAGCGGCTGGTGAAACTGGCGGTGTCGGTCAACATCGTCGAACTGGTGGAGGAACGGCGGAAATACTGGCGCACGTTGCAGTACCTCAGCGGCCAGCAGATCGAGGCGCTGGACGCCACCCACCGCGCCGAACTGGCGCATTGGCAGCACCAGTACCAGGACTCGGTAAAGCAGCGCAAATCCTCGCTCGACAGCATCGCCCGGGCGATGTCGGAACTGGCCGCCTCGTCCAACGCGCCGTCCCTGAACGGGTTGGGGTCCAACGGGCTGGGAACAACGTTCATGCCGGCGGCGTCCGTCCTGCCGGCCCTGGCGGCACCGGCGGCGAACGGTCACGCGGTGGCGCTGGTAACCATCGACGAGGCCGACCAGGCGAAGTGCACCAACTGCAAGACCTGCTACCAGGATCTGGGTGAAGTGTTCGAAAAGACCCGCATCGTGGTCGACGGCGTGGCCAAGGAGGTCGGCCGGGTGAAGCCCGGCGCTCTGGACCACCTGGCGGTCACACCGGAGCTGCGCAGCCGCGCCGCCAAGGTGGCGGCCAACTGCGACGCGGAGATCATCCGATGAGCGGCGCCACGCCGGTGGCAGGCGGCGGGGAGGAGTTGCAACGCTTCCTGCGCGCCAGCTCCGCCTACGACGCGACGCGGCACGAGCTGGAAGAACTGGCGCAAAGCGAGGCGGTGGAGCTGTTTCAGAAACAGCTCGGTCTGCTCCGCAAACGGCTGCTGAAGGACCCGAACGCTTTCCGCGAGATGTTCGTCTCCGACGGCACCCAGGCGATCGTCTGGGAGTTCCGCCAGGAGGAACTGGGGCCGGCTTTCACGCGCACGCTGTGGGACCTGCTGCTGCGCGGCGATGACATGAGCGCGATCCTGCAGCGGTTCATCTGGAACGTGCCGCTGAAGTTCAAGCGCAAGTTCGTCCGCGCCATCGACCTGCATTTGTCGGACCGCTACCCGATGTTCCGCGGCCTGTCGGAAGGCTGGCCGGCGCAGAACTCCATCCCGCCTTACATGCGCCCGGCCGAGGAGCGGTCGCGCGATTTCGGCCTCGTGAACCAGGGCTATCTTGGCTACATGGGCCAGGGCTTCTCGGCCCGCGAGGTCGATCTGATCGTCTGGCTGGAAGTGCTGCGCGACAAGCAGTGCGAGGACCGGCCCTGCGAGATCGGCGTGCATGTGGAGGGCAAGTCCGAGGCCAAGGGCGGCTGCCCGGTGAAGATCCACATTCCCGAGATGCTGGACCTGCTGGGCACGGGGCGCATCCGTCAGGCGCTGGAGCTGATCCAGGGCTGCAACCCGCTGCCCAACGTCACCGGCCGGGTGTGTCCGCAGGAACTGCAGTGCCAGGGCGTGTGCACGCATACGGGGCGGCCGATCGAAATCGGCCAGCTCGAATGGTACCTGCCGCAGCGCGAGAAGCTGAATCGCGCCGGCCTGGAAGATGAGCGCTGGGACGGGTTCGTCGACCCGTGGACGCGGGCCGACAAACCGCCGATCGCGGTGGTGGGCTCGGGTCCGGCCGGTCTCATCAACGCCTATCTGCTGGCGGCCGAAGGGTATCCGGTTACGGTGTTCGAGGCGTTCCATGCGCTTGGCGGCGTGCTGCGCTACGGCATTCCCGAGTTCCGCCTGCCCAACGAGCTGATCGACGACGTGGTGGCGAAAATCCGCAGCCTCGGCGGCCAATTCGTGACCAATTTCGTCGCCGGCAAGACCGCCACGCTGGAGGACCTCAAGCAGGCCGGGTTCTGGAAAATCTTCATCGGCACCGGCGCCGGCCTGCCGCGCTTCATGAACGTGCCCGGCGAGCATTTGCTCAACGTGATGTCGGCCAATGAGTTCCTCACCCGCGTCAATCTGATGCAGGGGCTGCGCGAGGACTACGAAACCCCGCTGCCGGAAACCGAAGGCAAGCAGGTGATCGTCATCGGCGGCGGCAACACGGCGATGGACGCCGCCCGCACGGCGCGCCGGCTCGGCGGCATCGTCACCATCGTCTATCGCCGCACCCAGGGCGAAATGCCGGTGCGCGTGGAGGAACTGCACCACGCGCTGGAGGAGGGCATCGCGCTCAAGGAACTGCGGGCGCCGCGTGAGTTCGTCGGCGACGGCCGCACCCATGCCGTCACCCATGCCATTCTCGACATCATCGAGCTGGGCGCCCCGGACGCCTCCGGCCGGCGCAGCCCGGTGACCACCGGCGAGACCGAGCTGATGGCGGTCGATCTGGTCATCATGGCGCTCGGCAACACCCCCAACCCGATCGTCAAGGATGCCGAGCCCGGGCTGCAAACCACGAAATGGGGCACCATCGAGGTGCAGCGCGGCTCGCAGCGCACCTCGGTCGATGGCGTGTTCTCCGGCGGCGATGCCGCGCGCGGCGGCTCCACCGCCATCCGCGCGGCCGGCGACGGCCAGGCGGCGGCGCGCGAGATCACCGACAGCATCGATATCGGCCCGGCCGAAATTCGCAGCCGCGTGCAGGAGGCCGAGCGCTACACGAAGCTCGGCCAGGCGCCGCAGCAGATCGTGCGCAAAATCCACTTGGCGGACGGCATCGTCGAGTTCGTGGTGCACTCGCCGCTGATCGCCAAGGCGGCGAAGGCCGGGCAGTTCGTGCGCGTTCTGGCCGAGCCGCAGGGCGAACTGATCCCGCTGACCCTGGCCGACTGGGACCCGGTTGCGGGCACCATTGATCTGGTGGTGCAGGGGCTGGGGACCAGCAGCATCCTGATCAACCGCATGCAGGAAGGTGAGGCCTTCACCGGCATCGCCGGCCCGCTCGGCCAGCCCAGCGCGCTGCACCGCTATGAGGGTGACCGGACGGTGGTCTTCACCGCCGGCGGCGTCGGCCTGCCGCCGGTGTTTCCGATCGCCCGCGAGCATTTGCGGCTGGGCAACCACGTGACGCTGATCGCCGGCTTCCGCAGCGCCGATCTGGTGTTCTGGACCAAGCGCGACGAGCGAGTGGGGCGGCTGCAGGCCGAGTTCCCGGGTTTGCTGGACGTGGTGTACACCAGCAACGACGGCAGCTTCGGCATCAAGGGGTTCGTTACCTTGCCGCTGGAGGATATGCTGAAGCGCGCCCAGGCCGGCAGCGGGCGGCGCATCGCCGAAGTGGTCACCATCGGGCCGCCGTTGATGATGCGCGCCGTGACCGACCTCACGCGGCCTTATGGCGTGCGCACCATCGCCAGCCTGAACTCCATCATGGTGGATGCCACCGGCATGTGCGGCGCCTGCATGGTGCCTGTGTTGGAGGGTGGGCGGCTTGTGCGCAAGCACGCCTGCGTGGACGGGCCAGAGATCGACGCGCACGCGATCGATTGGGACAAGTTCCTGCCGCGGTTTGGGCAGTTCCGGGCGCAAGAAGCTGCCAGCCGCAAGCGGCATGGGCTGGGGTAAGCAGTAAGCAAGGCCAGGGCTCTGCCCTCGACCCCGCCACTTTAAGGATTGTCAGAAATGGGGGGCTGCGGAGATGCCGAAGCATCTCCGCAGCCCCCCATTTCTGACAATGCTCTAAAACGAATGGGTTCCAAGGGCCTCCTGGCCCTTGGCGGGTCCAGGGCAGGGCCCTGGCCTTGCTTTTGCCGCAATGCGAGATTGCGTGAACAAGTCGCGATGGATAGGGTCCAGTTATATGACAACGGGCCCGCAGCAACGGCGGTCGCCCGCTGTCGGTGTGAATTGATCGATTTTCCGCGGAGGTGGTGTGCGTCGATGATGGACCAGCATCCGGCCCAGGGCCTGTACGACCCGCGCAACGAGCACGATGCCTGCGGTGTTGGCTTCATTGTCAACATCAAGGGCAGGAAGTCGCACGATATTATTGAGCGCGGACTGCAGATTCTGGTCAATCTGGACCATCGCGGCGCGGTCGGAGCCGACCCGTTGGTCGGCGACGGGGCCGGCTGCCTGATCCAGATGCCGGATGCGCTGCTGCGTGCATGGGCCGACCAGGCCGGGGCGGTGCTGCCACCGGAAGGGCGCTACGCGGTCGGCATGTGCTTCATGCCGCGCGACGCCGGCGCCCGCGACTTCGCCACCCGGCTGCTGGAGCGCATCATCGCCACCGAAGGCCAGCGGCTGATCGGCTGGCGCGTTGTTCCCACCGACACCACCGGCCTGGGCGCGCGCGTCATCGAGGCCATGCCGGTGATCCGCCAGGTCATCGTGGCGGCGGACCCGTCGCTGCCCGACCAGGATGCGTTCGAACGCAAAATCCTCGTCATTCGCAAGCAGGTGCTGAACAACGTCGTCTCGCTCGGCGAGCGGCATGGGCTACCCGGCCTGCGCGAGTTCTACACCCCCTCGTTTTCCACCCGCACGATTGTCTACAAAGGGCTGCTGCTGGCACCGCAGGTCGGCAGTTTTTATCGCGACTTGCGGGACCCGCTCACCACCTCGGCGCTGGCGCTGGTGCACCAACGGTTCTCCACCAACACCTTCCCCTCGTGGCGGCTGGCGCACCCTTACCGGTACCTGGCCCATAACGGCGAAATCAACACCGTGCGCGGCAACGTCAACTGGATGTATGCGCGCCGGTACGGCATGGCGTCCGAACTGATCGGCCCTGACCTCGACAAAATGTGGCCGCTGATCCCGCATGGCCAGTCCGACACCGCCAGCATCGACAACGCCCTCGAATTGCTGGTCGCCGGCGGCTACTCGCTGGCGCACGCCATGATGCTGCTGATCCCGGAAGCCTGGGCCGGCAACACGCTGATGGACGCGGACCGGCGCGCCTTTTACGAATACCACGCGGCGCTGATGGAGCCGTGGGACGGGCCGGCTGCCATCGCCTTCACCGACGGGCGGCAGATCGGTGCCACGCTGGACCGCAACGGCTTGCGTCCGGCGCGCACCATCATCACCGACGACGACCACGTGATCATGGCCTCCGAGGCCGGTGTGCTGCCGGTGCCGGAGGAGCGCATCGTCCGCAAATGGCGGCTGCAGCCCGGCAAGATGCTGCTGATCGATCTGGAGCAGGGCCGCATCATCGACGACGCCGAGATCAAACGCGATCTGGCCGGCGCGCATCCCTATGCCGCCTGGCTGAAAGCCACCCAGATCAAGCTGGAGGATCTGGCCGACCCGGCGGAGGCGCCAGCCACTGCCAATGGCGCCTCCGCCGCCAACGACAAAGCCGACATGCTCTGTCACCAGCAGGCGTTCGGCTATACCGAGGAGGACATCCAGTTCTTCCTGGAGCCGATGGCGCGCCAAGGCGAGGACCCGGTGGGCTCGATGGGCACCGACACGCCGCTGGCGGTGCTGTCGCGCCGGCCGCGGCTGCTCTACACCTATTTCAAGCAAAACTTCGCCCAGGTCACCAACCCGCCGATCGACCCGATCCGCGAGGCGCTGGTGATGTCGCTGGTGTCCATGATCGGGCCGCGGCCGAACCTGCTTGGCCACCACGCCGGCACGCATTTCCGCCTGGAAGTGACGCAACCGATCCTCACCAACGCCGATCTGGAGAAAATCCGCTCGATCTCCAGCCTCGTCGGCGACGCCTTCCGCACCCGCACCGTCGATGCGACCTGGCCGGCGGAGCAGGGCGCGGACGGGCTGGCGCCGGCGCTGGAACGCGTCTGCCTGGATGCGACGGAAGCGGTGTTGGCCGGCTTCAACATTCTCATCCTCTCCGATCGCGCCGTGTCGGCCGAGCGGGTGCCGATCCCCGCGCTGCTGGTCACCGCGGCCGTGCACCATCACCTGATCCGCCAGGGACTGCGCACCAGCACCGGCCTGGTGGTGGAAACCGGCGAGGCACGCGAGGTGCACCATTTCTGTGTGCTGGCCGGCTTTGGCGCCGAGGCGGTCAATCCCTACCTTGCCTTCGACACGCTGGAGCAGGTGCGCCGGCGTAGCCTGGCGTCGATGAAACCCTATGAGGTGCAGAAGAACTACATCAAGGCGGTGGGCAAGGGCATCCTGAAGGTGATGTCCAAAATGGGCATCTCCACCTACCAGTCCTATTGCGGCGCCCAGATCTTCGAGGCGGTCGGCCTGTCCACCGCCTTCGTGGAACAGTGCTTCACCGGCACCGCCAGCACCATCGAGGGCGCCGGCCTGACCGAAATCGCCGAGGAAGCGGTGCAGCGCCATCGCAATGCCTATGGCGACAACCCGGTGTATCGCGACCTGCTGGATGTGGGCGGTTTCTACGCGTTCCGGCTGCGCGGCGAGGACCATGCGTGGACGCCAGAATCGGTTTCCCGCCTGCAGCACGCCGTGCGCGGCAACTCCGCCCCCGACTATGCCGCCTTCGCCGCGTCCATCAACGACCAGAATGAACGGCTGCTGACCATCCGCGGCCTGATGCAGCTGCGCACCCTGCCCGACCCGGTGCCGCTGGAGGAGGTGGAGCCGGCCACCGAGATCGTGCGCCGCTTCGCTACCGGGGCGATGAGCTTCGGCTCGATCAGCCGCGAGGCGCATACCACCCTGGCCATCGCCATGAACCGCATCGGCGGCAAGTCGAACACCGGCGAGGGCGGCGAGGAGGCCGATCGCTTCCGCCCGCTGCCGAACGGCAATTCCGCCCGCTCGGCGATCAAGCAGGTGGCTTCGGGTCGGTTCGGCGTGACCATCGAGTATCTGGTCAACGCCGACGACATCCAGATCAAGATGGCCCAGGGTGCCAAGCCTGGCGAGGGCGGGCAGTTGCCCGGCCACAAGGTGGACAAGCACATTGCCAAGGTGCGGCATTCCACTCCCGGCGTCGGCCTGATCTCGCCGCCGCCGCATCACGACATCTATTCGATCGAGGATCTGGCGCAGCTCATCTACGACCTGAAGAACGCCAATCCGCGGGCGCGGATTTCGGTCAAGCTGGTTTCCGAAGTGGGCGTCGGAACGGTGGCCGCCGGGGTGGCAAAGGCGCGCGCCGACCATGTCACCATTTCGGGCTATGACGGCGGCACCGGGGCCAGTCCGCTGACCTCGCTCACCCATGCCGGCTCGCCCTGGGAAATCGGCATCGCCGAAACCCAGCAGACGCTCGTGCTGAACGAGTTGCGCGGGCGCATCGCGGTGCAGGTGGATGGCGGATTGCGCACCGGGCGCGACGTGGTGGTGGCGGCTTTGCTGGGCGCCGACGAGTTCGGCTTCGCCACCGCTCCGCTGATCGCCGCCGGCTGCGTGATGATGCGCAAATGCCACCTCAACACCTGCCCGGTGGGGGTCGCCACCCAGAACCCGGTGCTGCGCGCCCGCTTCGCCGGCACGCCCGAGCACGTCATCGCCTATTTCATGTTCGTCGCCGAGGAGGTGCGCGGCCTGATGGCGCAGCTCGGCTTCCGCCGTTTCGACGACATGGTGGGCCGGGTCGACCGTCTCGACGCGCGGCGCGCGCTCGACCATTGGAAGGCGCGCGGCGTCGATCTCTCGCGTCTGCTGCACCAGGCGGTGCCGCGGCCGGGCATCGCCATCCGCAACAGCGAGCGGCAGGCGCACAATCTCGACCATGTCATGGACCGCGCGCTGATCGCGGCGACGCAGGAGGCCATCGAGCGCGCCACGCCGGTGCGCATCGAGCGCGACATCCGCAACGTCGATCGCACCGTCGGCGCCATGCTGTCGGGCGAGATCGCCAAGCGCCACGGCCACGCCGGCCTTCCCGAGGACACGATTTCCATTGTTCTGCGCGGCACCGCCGGCGGCAGTTTCGGCGCCTTCCTCGCCCGCGGTGTCAGTCTGGAACTGGTGGGCGACGCCAACGACTATGTCGGCAAGGGCCTGTCGGGCGGGCGCATCGTGGTGCGCCAGCCGCCACAGGCACAGCGCGATCCGACCGAGAACATCATCGTCGGCAACACCGTGCTGTACGGGGCCATCGCCGGCGAGGCGTATTTCGAGGGCGTGGCCGGGGAGCGTTTCGCCGTGCGCAACTCGGGCGCGGTCGCGGTGGTCGAAGGCTGCGGCGACCATGGCTGCGAATACATGACCGGCGGCGTGGTGGCGGTGCTGGGCGAGACCGGGCGCAACTTCGCCGCCGGCATGTCGGGCGGCATCGCCTATGTCTACGACCCCTCCGACCGGTTCTCCGAGCTGTGCAACCCGGCGGACGTGAAGCTGGAGCGCATCGGTCCGCCCGACCCGGCCGCCGCGACCGACCCGGAGCGGCCGCGCCAGCGGTCCGTCTCGGTGGAAGACAGCGGCATGGGCGATCCGCTGCGCTTCGATGCCGAGCGGCTGCGCATATTGGTGGAACGGCACGCGCTGTTCACCGGCAGTGCCCGTGCCCGCGCCTTGCTGGAGAACTGGGACACGGCGTTGCGGCATTTCGTTAAGGTCACGCCGCTCGACTACCGCCGCGCACTGCTCGATTTGCGCGCCGAGCGCCTGGCCCGCGCCACCGCGGCCGAGTGAGAGAACAGGAGAGCACGCATGGGCAAGCCCACCGGTTTTCTTGAAATCGACCGCCGTGACCGCGGCTACGAAAAGCCCGAGGCACGCCGCCGCACCTGGAACGAGTTCGTCACCCCGCTGCCCGAGCCCGAGCTCGGCGGCCAGGCGGCCCGCTGCATGGATTGCGGCATTCCGTTCTGTCACAACGCCTGTCCGGTGAATAACATCATCCCGGACTGGAACAATCTGGTCTACCGGGAGCAGTGGCAGGCAGCACTTTCATCGTTGCATTCCACTAACAATTTTCCCGAGTTCACCGGCCGCATTTGTCCCGCGCCCTGTGAGGAAGCCTGCACGCTGAACCTGCAGGACGTGCCGGTGACCATTAAGACGATCGAGTGCGCGATCATCGATCGCGGCTGGCAGGAAGGCTGGATCGTTTCGCAGCCGGCGGCGCATTCGACCGGACGGCGGGTCGCCGTGGTCGGCTCCGGCCCGTCGGGGCTGGCCTGCGCCCAGCAACTGGCGCGGGCCGGCCACATGGTGACGGTATTGGAAAAGCAGGACCGTATCGGCGGCCTGCTGCGCTACGGCATCCCCGACTTCAAGATGGAAAAACACCTGATCGATCGCCGCATCGCCCAGATGCGGGGGGAAGGGGTGCTCTTCCGCACTCGCGTGGAGGTCGGCGTCGACCTCAGCCTCGGCGAGCTGCTCGACGAGCATGATGCCGTGGCGCTGTGCGGCGGCGCCGAACAGCCGCGCGACCTCGCGGTGCCCGGCCGCGACCTGCAAGGCATCTATCCGGCCATGCAGTACCTGGTGCAGCAGAACCGCGTGCTGGCTGGCGACGATCCGGCGCATGCCGCGCCGGACGGGCGTATCGACGCGGCGGGGCGGCACGTGGTGGTGATCGGCGGCGGCGACACCGGGGCGGACTGCGTCGGCACCGCCATCCGCCAGGGCGCGGCCTCGGTTACCCAGATCGAAATTATGCCCAAGCCGCCGGAGCGGGCGAACAAGGCGCTGACCTGGCCGGACTGGCCGCTGCGCCTGCGCACCTCGCCCGCGCACGAGGAAGGCTGCACCCGCGATTGGGCGGTGCTGACGCGCGAAGCCATCGGCGAGAACGGCCTGGTGGCCGCGCTGGACTGCGTCCGCGTCGCCTGGGAGCGCGGCGTCGATGGCCGCATGGCACCGCGTGAGGTGCCGGGCAGCGCCTTCCGTCTGCGTGCCGACCTGGTGCTGCTGGCGATGGGGTTCACCGGACCGGTGCAGACGGGGCTGCTGGAGCACTCGGAACTGGCGCTGGACCCGCGCGGCAACGTTCGGGCCGACACCCAGGATTACCGAACCTCACATGAGCGTGTGTTCGCCGCCGGCGACATGCGGCGCGGCCAGTCTTTGGTGGTCTGGGCGATCCGCGAGGGACGGCAATGTGCGCGCGCGATTGACCTGTTCCTTATGGGGGACAGCACGCTGCCGCGGTGATTTTTCGGGGCGGGTAAGGAAAACGATGCAAGGCCAGGGCGCTGCCCTGGACCCGCAAGGGGCGGTCGCTCCTTGCACCCCATTCATTTTTTATGGGCTGGTGCGGCGGGTTTTGGCGCTTCGCGGAGAAAAACGGCACGTGCGTCCGCACTTTCGATGTGACTCGACAGCGCCTGCCACAAGGCCGGTGCCGAGGCGGCGTTGGCTGAAGCGCGCTTGATCAGGACGCGGGCGACCGGACCGACATGGCGCGCGAGCGCGGTCTGCAGCCGCTCCAGGTCGCCCGGTGAAATGGCGCCGCCATCCGCGATTGCCGGCCGCATCACCGGGTCCGCGCCACGGAGGGCGATCTGCCTGCGTACATCGCGCGCGAAGCTGTCGCGATCGCCAGGCCGTTCGATCCCCTCGGCCAGGCTGGCGCATAGCCCTTCCAGCGTGTCGGTCTTGCGCACCGCGCTTTGCACGAGATAGCGGGCGATCGGACCGACAAACTCGGCCAGCTTGCGCTGGAGGGTGTCGAGCAGCGCGGGATCAAAGCTGACGCTGCCCGTTGGGCTGTCCGGCGCGAGGATGGCGGCGCTTACCGGTCGCGGCACGACAATGGTGCGATCGGTCACCACCGCACCGCTCTCGGCCGCCGCCGCCCGCAAGGCGGCCGCCATGTCATGGGCCGAGGCAAAACGGTTCTGTGCTGCCTTTGCGAGGCTGCGCTCGATCACCGCCCGCACGCCCTCGGGAATGCCGGGGCAGGCCAGACGGATATCCGGCGCGTCGTCATGCAGCAGCCGGGTCAACACCTCGGCCGCATTGCCGCCAGCAAACGGCTTGGCGCCGGAGAGCAATTCGTAAAGCACCACGCCGGCGGAGAACAGATCGCTGCGGGCATCGACCGTGCCGCCCCGGCATTGCTCGGGCGACATGTAACTGGGCGTGCCGACCGTGACACCATCCATGGTCAGGCTTGATGTCTCCAGGCGGGAAATGCCGAAATCCGTCACTTTCACCCGGGTTCCGCCCACCAGCATGATATTGGCGGGCTTGATGTCGCGATGCACGATCCCCATCGCATGCGCCGCTTCCAGCGCCGACAGCACCTGCAGCATGACGAACACCGCGTCCTCCACCGAGAACCGGGTTTTGGCTTGCCGCGCCTGCTCCAGGGTGACCCCGTCGACGAACTCCATGGCCAGGAAGGGATTGCCCTCATGCAGCGCAAAATCGTAGATGGCGACGATATTCGGATGCGCGCAGCGCCCTGCGGCCTGCGCCTCACGCCGGAAGCGGGCGATGAAGTCGGATCGGTCGCTGCCGTCCAGCAGATCGGCGTGGATCAGCTTGATCGCCACGTTGCGGTCGATGTCGGGGTCGTGGGCAAGGTAGATTGTGCCCATCGCGCCCCTGCCCAGCGTCGCCTCGATCGCGTAGCGGCCGATGAAATGCGGATCGCGGGACATGCCTGCGGTGCTACTCGTCCAACAACTTCAGGGCGTTTGCCAGGCTGCGGCGCATCCGGTTGAAGGATTCGGCGAGCAAGGCGATTTCGTCCTTGCCGCGGATCACCAACTCCGGCGCGTCCATGTTGCCCAGGCTTACTTCGGTGGCGCGCGCCGAAATGTCACGAACCGGCTTGATGATCACGAAATGCAGCAGCAGGTTCAGCAGCACCATCATCACCGCGAACACCGCGGTCAGGCCCGCCATCACGGTGACGAAGGTCCGGTTGGCGCGTTCGAACGGCACGCTCATCGGCACGCTGACAATCTGTGCCCCAATCACCTGGTTCAACTTCCAGCCGAAGCCGTTTTTGGAGCCATACAGGTCGATCATCGTCGCCGGGGCGTTGGCCGGGACGGAATGACATTGCAGACAGGCCGGGTTGGTAATGACGATCGGATGGGAAATCGACAGGATGCGGCCGGTGGGCGTGTCACGCTCGGTGACCAGTTTCTTCAGGTCCGGCTGGCGTTGCAGCGCCTCGATGATATTGGCCTGCCAATCGGACGGCAGGTCGGCCGGGTTGGTCGGATTGACCACGACCGCGCGTAAACTGTATTCGGGCAGCATCTGCTGCAGCCTGCGGAAATGCGTCTGAGTGGCCCAGGCGGGAACCGACTGCGGCAGGAACCGGCGCGAAAACTGACTGACCAGCAGCGGGACGATTTCGTCGACGGTATACTGGGACAGCACAGTGGCCTGGGCGTCCAGGATTTCGGCTTCGGTCAACACCTGGCTGAGGGCATTCTGATTGACCAGGGTGTAGAACAGCCCGCCGGCAAGACCGAGGCCGGCGAGGAAGGCGATCAGCATCACAAGATTGAATTTCGCCTTCAGTCCCATGCTGTGCTCCTTTACCGGCCATCGGCCAACAGTCGCGACGCCTGTTCGGCGGTGAGGTGTCCTGTCATCGCCGCCCCCAGCTCGTGCTGGAAGCGCCGGATTGCCGCCAGTGTGTCGGCCCCGGTGATGCCATCAACGTTGCCGGCGTAATACCCCAACCGTTGCAACGCGAGCTGGACCCGGCGCCGGTCCAGCTCATTGAGCGCGGCGGGTTCCGTCGGTCGGGTGGGTCCTGCGGGCGCGGCCGTGACCGGCACCGGCAGGGGCTGTGGCGGTGGCACGGCGACAACGTTGGGCGGCGCGCTCGGGCCGCCCCTGAGCCAGGTGGGGTAGGCAGGCTCGAACACCGCTAGCTTCAGACCCGGCGTGCCTTGCAGAGCGTCACGCATGTCCTTCAGCATGGCCCGGGTTTCGATCTCCGATGCCGCCAGGCCGGCAGCCAGCGCCGCGGCGAGGGGGGTCGGGCCATCGGGCAACGGCGCCGGGCTATTTGCGGCCACGAGTGCCCGGTTGCCCAGCTCGGCCGGGTTGACCAGGGTGTCGAGCGCTAGTCCCGCCGCGGTTTTGGGCGTGACTGCAGTGTCCAGCAGCACGAGTCCGGAGGTGACGTTCGAGGTCACCACGGCATTGATCAGAGCCCGGCTTACCATCCCCTGCGTCAGCGCATCGGTCGCGCGCTCCAGGTCGGCAGACACTGGCAGCAGGAACATGCGGCCGTCGAACGCCACCACGTATCCACAATAATAGGCGACCGCCACACTGCCAGGCGCGCTTGCGAGCGCGTCGGCGAATTCCGCAATCGCGGCGCCCATGCGGCCGTTGGAGGGGTCGAGCCGTTGGGTGACATCGAATCCCGCCCGTTTGAGCGCGGCCGACACCACGTTGACCGAGGCGGCGCAGGCGCCCAACGCCGGCAGGTTGGTATAGGCGCTGTTGCCGATCACCAAAGCAAGCCGCGACGCGTCCGCCGCCGCGGCGCCGCCGCCGGCGATCGCCATGATCAAACCAGCCGTTATCCGTGCCGCGCGCCGCATTGCCTTCGTCCTCGTTCGGGTGCAGGCGTCGCTGCGCCCGGCCGGATCGTAAGGCATAAGCGGTCCACACCCAACGTCCGCTGCCAGCAAACAAATGCGAAGCCAAATCAGAAGGCTGGGAGTTCTCGCCGCGGTGCGGACCGAAGACCTGCCACGGTCGCCTTGGGCGGGCCGGCCGCCGCGCCAAGCTGATGGTCGCACCCGTTCGGCACCGGATGGTCGGGATTCTTCTTCGCGTTGGCCCCATCAGCACACGGGCTGATGGTGGCCGTGACGCGGCCATCCTGTCCCGCCGGACGGAGGTTCGGAATTGGCGCCCCTGACGCGGAATGGAAAACCCTCTGCCGGGGTCGAGGCGCTAGGCAAAGACAAATTCCATTACCATTAAAAAACCGCATCGAGGGCCGCATATATTGCAGCAACGTTGCCAGCCGGCTTCCCGGGCCGGCCAGCGGAGGCTTTGCGCATCCGCTGGCCGGGCAAATCAGCTCGTCTTCAGCTCCATCAGGTCGTAGGTGACGATAGCGCCCTTCTGCGGCACGCCCTTTTCGTCGAGCGGCGAGGGGGTGACCATGACCTTGGTAAAGTTGAGCGAAATGCTTTCGCTGGGATTGTCGCCACCGCTACTCAGGGAGTAGCCGCTGATGCCGCACTTGCTCAGTTCATACGCGAGGTAAGTGTCCGTTTTATTCTTGGTCGTTGTCGTGAGTTTGATCTCGACTTTGGTGTCGAAGGCGCCGGCCAGCGCATCCTGATAAAGCCCGGGCGACGACTTGTCATACACCTTGCTGATGGTGACTTCGCTGATGCTCGGCGCCGTGCCTTCGCGCTGCTTACCGCCGGCGCCAGAGCCCACGCAACGCCCGACGCCGAACTGAAGAGAACTCAATTCGATCCAATCCTTGAATCCTTCGGTAGTGACTTGGCCTGCCACCGAACCGAATTTCATGTATATAGCCATCCCGTGTCTCCCCTGCTGGTGCAACGCCATGAAGTAGCAAACAAATCACGGCCCGTCGACAGAATATTCGAAGGAACTGTCCGCCTTCAGACCAACGTGAATCCGGCCGACCGCTTGCCCGTCCGCCAGCCGGGCGAGCACTTCGGCCGACAACTCCGGCAGCAATGTGCGCGATAGGATGTTTTCGATATTGCGCGCACCCGAGGCGCTTTCGGTGCACCGGGCTGCGATGGTTTCCACCAATCCGGGATCCCAGGCGAAGGTGGCGCGATAGCTGTCGCGCACGCGGGCACGGATCCGTTCCAACTGCATGACGACAATGTCGCGGATGATGGCGTCCGGCAGCGGGAAATACGGCACCAGGGTGACCCGGCCGAGGAAGGCCGGCTTGAAATGTTTCGACAGTTCCGGCCGCAGTGCCTCGGCGAGCCCTGCCGCGTCCGGCGCCGTCTCGGGGTCGGCGAACAGCTTGGCGATCAGGTCGGTGCCCGCATTGCTGGTCATGATAATGACGGTATTCTTGAAGTCGATGTCGCGGCCCTCGCCGTCCTTCATGGTGCCCTTGTCGAACACCTGGAAGAACACATCCTGCACCCCGGGATGGGCTTTCTCCATTTCGTCGAGCAGCACCACGCTGTAGGGCCGGCGGCGCACCGCCTCGGTCAGGATGCCGCCCTCGCCATAGCCGACATAACCGGGCGGGCTCCCCATCAGCAGGCTGACCTTATGTTCCTCCTTGAACTCGGTCATGTTGATCGTGGTCACGTTCTGCTCGCCTCCATACAGCAGCTCCGCGAGCGTCAGGGCGGTTTCCGTCTTGCCCACGCCCGAGGTGCCCACCATCAGGAACACGCCGATCGGCTTGCGCGGGTCGGTCAGCCCCGCCCGGCTGGTGCGGATGGCCTGCGCCACCGATTCCAGCGCATGGCTCTGGCCGACCACGCGGCGTTCCATGGCCGCGCGCAAGTTGAGCACGGTGCGGATTTCGTCCGACTGCATGCGTCCGGCCGGAACGCCGGTCCAGTTTTCCACGATCTCGGCAATCGCCTGCCCGTCGACCACCGGGAATATCAGCGGCTGCTCTCCCTGCACGGCGCGCAATTGCTCGCCTGATCGCGCCAGAGCGGCGCGCTCAGGCGTGGTGTCGCTGCCCGGAGCCCTTGCCTCGATGCGGGCACGGATCTCGCCGATCTCCGCCACCAGACGCTTTTCCTCCTCCCAGCGCGCTTCCAGGGCCGCGAGCTCATCCGTGACCTTGCCGCGCTCGGCCGCGAGTTCATCGCGCCGCGCCGAATGCTCGAGGCCGGCGCCGATTTCGCGATCGACGATCCGCAATTCGGTGTCGATCAGATCGATACGGCGGCGGCGATCTTCCACCGGTGCCGGGATGGCATTCTGGCTCATGGCAACCCGCGCGCAGGCGGTGTCGATCAGGCTGACCGCCTTGTCGGGCAGCTGGCGGGCCGGGATGTAGCGGGCGGACAGGCGCACCGCCGCACTGACCGCCTCGTCGAAAATGCGTACTTGTGGTGGTTTTCCAGCGTTGCGACCAGGCCGCGCACCATGGCGATGGCCATCTTCTCGCTCGGCTCCTCCACCTTTACGGTCTGAAAACGCCTTGTGAGGGCGGCGTCCTTTTCGAAATACTTCTTGTATTCGGCCCAGGTGGTGGCGGCGATCGTGCGCAGCTCGCCGCGGGCCAGCGCCGGCTTCAGCAGGTTCGCCGCATCGTTCTGCCCGGCCGCCCCGCCGGCGCCGATCAGCGTGTGCGCCTCGTCGATGAACAGGATGATCGGCTTGGGGCTCGCCTTGGTTTCCTCGATCACCGATTTCAGCCGGTTCTCGAACTCGCCCTTGACGCCGGCGCCGGCCTGCAACAACCCCAGGTCGAGCGTGCGCAAGGTCACCTCGCGCAACGCGGGCGGCACGTCGCCGGCGGCAATGCGCAGCGCCAGGCCTTCCACCACCGCCGTCTTGCCCACCCCGGCCTCGCCGGTAAGGATGGGATTGTTTTGCCGCCGCCGCGTCAGGATATCGACCATCTGCCGGATCTCGGCGTCGCGGCCGAGGATCGTATCGATCTTGCCGGCCCTGGCCTGCGCGGTCAGATCGATGGTGAACTGGTCGAGCGCCGCCGAGCCGCCGGGCCGCGCCGCCTCGCCGGTGCCCGCCCCGGCCGCCTCCGACCCGGCGGCCTGACTGGTCGCCTGCGCGGCCTCGGCGGTATTGGCACAAATTGTCGTGAAGTCCCGCTTGAGCATGTCGGGCTGGATGCGGGCCAATTGGCCGGAGGCCTCCCGGGCGCGCCGCGCCAGCGCCTCGTCCGCCAGCAACGCCCACAGCAGATGGCCGGAGCGAACCCGGCTCGCACCCTGCTCCACCGAGGCGAACAGCCAGGCCTGCTTGACCATCTCAACAATATCGGGCGACAGCGCCGGCGCCCGGGCGTTGCCGGTCTTCATCCGGTCGAGGGCGCGATTGAGGTCGGGAAGCAGCCGCGCGGTCTCCACCTCCCAATGGCGCAGGATGGCTGCGATATCGGTGTCGGCCCGATCGACCAGCGCCTGCAGGACGTGCTCAATTTCGACGTTGTAATGGCTTCGGGAGAGGGTCATGCCGGCCGCAGATTCGAGCGCGCGGCGGCAGGTATCATTGAGCCGCCCGATCAGCGGCTTCAGATCGATTGCGGCCAAGACCGTCTCCCCACGTTTTCGCGTGGACCTTGGCACGCTAGGTTGGTAGCGTAAAGTACCGAGACAAGGTCGCTGCACGGTGAAATTGGAGCACGATGTGTCCGATCTCGAAGCGGTGCTGGCGCCGATTCCGGGCGACCGTCCGACCGGCGTGGATCTCCGCCACGACACCTCGCCCAGGTCTATTTATTTCCGCCTGCGCGACGCCCGGGCCGAGGCGAGGGACTCCGAACGCCAGGCTGAAACCGATGGCGACGAAGGGGTGCCGACCCGCTGGCGTCCGGTGGCGGCGCTGGCGCTGGAGGCGCTGAAAGGGTCTGCCAAAGACCTTGAGGTGGCGACCTGGCTGACCGAGGCGCTGGTGCGCACCGCAGGCCTGGCCGGGCTTTCGGAGGGCGCGTCCATCATTGCCGGGCTGGTCGCGCGTTACTGGGATGAGCTGTTTCCAATGCCGGACGAAGACGGCATGGAGACGCGGGTCGCGGCTCTCGCCGGCCTGTCCGGCCAGGGATATGACGGCACCCTGATGCAGCCGCTGCGCAAAACCACGTTGTTTCGCCGGCCGGACGGCTCGCCCTTCGGCCTTTGGCAATACGAGGCCTCGTTGGAGCTGTCGGGCATTGCCGACGCGCAACGGCGCGCCCAGCGGATCGAGGCCGGTGTCCTGCCCTTCGCCGATGTGGAAAAAGAGGCGCGCATCGCCGGCCAGGCCCATTGGTCGGCGCAGCGCGCCGAGGTGAGCAGGGCGATCGCATGCTGGGCAGAGATGGGGCGCGAGCTCGACGAGAAGGCCGGCGCGTTCAGCCCGTCCGGGTCACGCGTACGTGATCTCCTGCAACTCATGCTCGACACCTGCAACCGGTTTGCCCCACCGATGGACGCAAACGACGTAACCGACCCGGCGCCCGCGGCGTCGGGTGGCGGCGGGCCGGCCGGCGGCGAGGCGGTCGGTGGGGCGCAAGGCGCCATCGCCGGCCGCGAGCAGGCGCTGCGCCAGCTGGGAGAAATCGCGGCCTGGTTCAAGCGCACCGAGCCGCACTCACCGCTTGCCTACACGCTGGAGGAAGCGGTCCGGCGAGGGCGCATGGGCTGGCCGGACCTGATCGAGGAATTGCTCCCCGATGAAAGCACACGCCACGCCTTGCTCACCAGCCTGGGCATCAAGCCCTGGGCGCCGCGAGAATAGCGTCGCGCCCTGCTGCCTGCCCGATTTCGACCGCTGGTGGGCGCCGCCCGGTGGACCTGATGATGAGTTGACGACGCTGCGACGAAGCATCTAATTTTGCGCTGGCGGTTCTCGCCATCGTCTATACCTTGCGGGGTAAGGGGAAGCTGGGGGGCAAGCCGGCCGGGCGACCTCGGGAAACACAAAAAGGAATCCTGGTCCTATGAGCGCAAGCATACACGACAAGCTTAATCGCGTGCGTAAGCCTCGTGTACATATTACTTATGAAGTCGAAACGGAAGGGGCGCAGATCGAGCGAGAGCTGCCGTTCGTCGTGGGCGTGTTGGGCGATTTCTCCGGCGATCCGACCGCCCCCTTGAAGCCCATGGCCGATCGCAAATTCACTCAGATCGACCGGGACAATTTCAACGACGTTATGGCCAGCATGACCCCCGGTCTGAAGCTGAAGGTCGACAACACGCTCGCCGGTGACGGATCGCAGATGGCGGTCGATCTGAAGTTCAACAAGATCGAGGATTTCGAGCCGGGCCGGGTCGCCGCCCAGGTTCCGGCGCTGGCGGCGCTGATGGAGACCCGCGCCAAGCTGCGCGACCTCATGAGCAAGGTCGACCGCTCCGAAGAACTGGAGACACTGCTGGAGCAGGTGCTGCGGTCGGAAGGCGAACTGAAGGCGCTGTCCGGCGAACTCGGGATCAAGAAGCCTGGCAACGACCAGACGGGGGGCTAAGCGATGTCCGAAACCGCCGGCGCACGCTCCGCCGCCACGGCGAGCACGGAAGCAACACCCGGGTTGCTCGACCAGATCCTGACCAACACCAAGCAGACGGCGCCGGACCGGGCGCAGGACCTGGTCAAGAACCTTGTCGAGCAGGCGCTGTCAGGCACCGTCACGTTCGACCGCAACCTCACCCGCACCTTCGACCAGGCGATCGCCGCCATCGACCGCAAGCTGTCCGCCCAGCTCAACGCGATCATGCACGATCCGAAGTTCCTCAAGCTCGAAGGAAGCTGGCGCGGACTGCATTATCTGGTGCAGAACTCGGAGACAGGAACATCGCTGAAGCTGCGCGTGCTCAATGTGTCCAAGCGTGAGCTTGGCCGCGACCTGAGCAAGGCGGTCGAGTTCGACCAGAGCCAGATGTTCAAAAAGATCTACGAAAACGAGTTCGGCACCCCCGGCGGCGAGCCCTATGGGGCGTTGATCGGCGACTACGAATGGACCAGCCACCCTGATGACATCGAGACACTGCGCCTGATGTCCAACATCGCCGCCGGCGCCTTCGCGCCGTTCATTTCGGCGGCTGGCGCGGGCATGTTCGGGTTTAACGATTGGACCGAGCTGTCCAAGCCGCGCGACCTTGCAAAGATTTTCGAAACGGCGGAATACGCCAAATGGCGCAGCTTCCGCGACAGCGAGGATGCCCGCTTCGTCAATCTCGTCATGCCCCGGGTGATCGCGCGCGTGCCCTACGGCAAGGCAACCAAGCCGATCGACGAGTTTGAGTACCAGGAGGCGCCGTACGACGAGACCGGTGCGCCACGGGCCCTGAGCCACCACGATTATTGCTGGTCCAATGCCGCTTATGTCATGGCCGGGCGTCTGACCGACGCTTTCGCGAAATACGGGTTCTGCACGGCGATCCGGGGGGCCGAGGGCGGCGGCAAGGTGGAGAACCTGCCGACGCATACCTTCACCTCGGATGATGGCGACTCCGACATCAAATGCCCGACCGAAATCGGCATCACCGACCGGCGTGAGTGGGAACTGTCCAATCAGGGCTTCCTGCCGCTCTGCCACTACAAGAACACCGACTATGCGGTGTTCTTCGGCGGCCAGACGGTGCAGAAGCCGAAGAAATACGATCGCCCGGAAGCAACCTCGAACGCGGCTATCTCGGCGCGCTTGCCCTACATGATGGCCAGCAGCCGGTTCGCGCATTATCTGAAAGTGATGGCGCGCGACAAGATCGGCAGCTTTATGGAGGCAAGCAATGTCGAAGGCTGGCTGAATCGATGGATTCAGAACTATGTCAATACCAATGAAAATGCCGGCCAGGACATGAAGGCCCGGTTCCCGTTGCGCGAGGCGCGGGTCGAGGTGAAGGAAATTCCCGGCAAGCCGGGCTCCTACAATGCCGTTGCTTATCTGCGCCCGTGGCTGCAGATGGAGGAGCTCACAACCAGCATGCGCATGGTCGCGCGGATCCCGCAGCCATCCTAGCGGGCGCGCCGGCGGGCGGTGCTGCTGAACCCGCCCTCCGCCGGCCGAAACCCGGCCCATGACGGACGAGCAAACACTTATTTTCTACCCGCCCCGCCCCCCCAGGCCATCAGACCAAGGCCTGCGGGCGAAGGTGCTCGCAGGCAAGATCTTCGGGGCGCAGAACGAGGGCGCCGCCGCTCGGCTGGCGGAATTCCTTCACGGTGCAGCGGACCTGCCGTCGGCGTTGATGGAATGGTTCGGGGCGGACCTCCCGGGTTTGCTCGCCGGTGGGCCCGACAGGGTGCGGGCCGCGTTCGACCGCGATATTGCCGCGATCGACGCGCTGTTGTCCGCCCAGCTCGACACGGTATTGCATGCCGAACGGCTGCAGCGGCTGGAGGGGCGGTGGCGCGGGCTGGACTGGCTGGTCGGGGGGATCGAGCCCGGCCGGCGGATCAAGACGCGGGTGCTGCAGGTCACCTGGGCCGAATTGTGCCGCGACCTCGAGCGGGCCCCGGAATTCGACCAAAGCGTGTTATTCCGCCGTATCTATGAAGACGAGTTCGGCATGCCCGGCGGTCAGCCGTTCGGCCTGCTGGTGATCGACCATGCCGTGCGGCACCGCACGGCGCCAGGCGCGCCGACCGACGATGTCGGTGCGCTGGCCCAGCTTTCCGCGGTCGCGGCGGCCGCTTTCGCCCCGGTTGTTCTGGCACTGCATCCCGCCGTGCTGGAGGTGGAACGGTTCAGCGACCTTGAGACGGTGCAGGATATCGCCTCGCCGCTGCGCAACGACGACCACATGCGCTGGCGCAGCCTGGCCGGCAGGGCGGATATGCGCTTCGTCGCGATCACTCTGCCGCGACTGCTCGCCCGCCATCCATGGACCGACGATCCGGGCCGGGTCGATGGATTCCGCTACCGCGAATATGCCCCCGACGTGGCCAGCCGTGTCTGGATGAGTGCGGCCTATGCCTTCGCGGCCGTGTCCTTGCGCGCGTTTGCCAATCATGGCTGGCCGGCCGATGTCCGCGGGGTGGAGATCGACCGGGTCGGCGGCGGTCTGGTGACCGACATTGCCCCTGAACCCTTTGCCAGCGGGCCACCGGAGGCATGGCCGCGCACGGGCATCGAGTTCCGGCTGAGCGATCGGCAGGAGCGGGCCTTGGTGGAAATCGGATTGATGCCGGTCGCGGCTCTGCCGTTCGGGCCGGACCTGGTGTTCAGCGCCGTGCGCAGCATGCAGGCGCCGGCGAACTACACCGGCGCCTCGGCGGAGGTTGCGGAGGCGAATGCGCGGCTCTCCGCGCAGGTCAATTCGATCCTCTGCGCGTCGAGGTTCGCCCATCTGCTCAAGGTGATGGGACGGGACATGGTGGGATCGTACCGCACCGCCGATGAGATCGAGCGGCGGCTGAAAATCTGGCTGCAGGGCTATGTCAACACCAACATCGCCAGCACCGGCGACTCCCGCGCCCGCTTCCCGCTGGTCGAGGGCGACGTGCAGGTGCGCGACCGGCTCGGCAAGCCCGGCACATTCACCTGCGTGATGCGGTTGCGGCCGCATTACCAGCTCGACGACGTCGCCACCACCTTCAACCTTGTGACTGAACTCGCCGCACCCGGCACGCGATAATGGGCCGATTCAGAACGATTCATCGAAGCGCCCCATTGCCAACGATCCCGCCGGCACGTTGAATCGCCCGATCAGGAGGACCGATGCAAACGTCTGGGCAAAGTGAGGCTGGAAGGCTGTTTCGTGAAGGCAGTCTGACCGGCGCCGTCACCGCGGCGAATGACGCGGTACGCAAGGCGCCGGCCGATCTTGGGGCGCGAATCCTGCTGGCGGAGCTTCTGGTGTTCGCGTCCAATCTGGCGCGCGCGGACATCATTCTCGATGCGTGCAGCGAGCTCGATCCGAGTGCCGCGATTGTCGTCGCCGAGTTCCGCCAGCTGGTGCGTGGCGAAATGGCCCGCCAGCAATTGTTTCGCGACGGCCGCGTGCCGGAATTCCTGGGCCAGCCGACCGCGGCGCAGCGGGCGGCGCTGGCCGCACTCGTGGCGCTGCGGCATGGCGATACTGCCGAGGCGGGACGCTGCGCCGCCGAGGCCGAGGCCGTCCGCGTCCACCCCTCGGGCAGGACGGGGGACGCCGCCTTTGATGATTTGCGTGACGGCGACGATCTTCTGGCGCCAAGTTTCGAGGCGATCACCACAACCGGCAAGTATTTCTGGATTCCTGCCGAGCGTGTTACCGACATCGTTTTCCATCCTGCCAAGCGGCCGCGCGACCTTTACTGGCGACGTGCGACGATGCAGGTGGCGGACGGACCGGACGGTGATGTGTACATTCCCGCAATCTATCCGACGGAGGGCATCCCGGCCGGGCGCCTGACCGACGAACTCCGGCTTGGCCGGGCCACCGATTGGCTGCCATGCGGCGACGGTGGCCCGACACGGGGCATCGGCGCGGCGACGATGCTGGTGGGCGAGGCGGCCCAGACGCTGCTGGAAATGACAACCCTCACGTTCAACCAGACGTTCATGAGCGATCGCGACCCCAGGCGCGACTCCGTTGACGGCACTTGGCGCGGCGTGCGCGGGCGGCCCCAGTTGCCGTTGCTCGACCGTCTTATCGATGTGGAACCGGATCTCCTCGCCGACCGACCGCTCTCGGCATCAGCGGCGGTCGCGGCGTTGCGGGCGAGCATCCGCAACGACCTGGAGGCGCTGCTGAACACGCGGCGTTGCTGGCGCTCCTGGGACCCGGCGCTCGCCGAGCTCAGGCTTTCACCGGTCGGCTTCGGGCTGCCGGATTTCGCCGGCGGCGCCTTCAACGACCCGCGCCGGCGCGAGGAATTGCGCCAGGAGGTGGAGGCCTGCATCCGTCGCTTCGAGCCCCGCTTCGCCAGCGTCAGCGTCGTGCTGGTCGACGCCGGCGAGCGGCTGAGTGCCACGCTGCGGCTGCGCATCGAGGCGCTGCTGCATGCCGAGCCCGCGCCGGAGCCGATCACCTTCGACACGCTGATCGACCCGATGACCACCGACGTGACCGTGCTGTCCGGCGAGGCCTGAGTCGATGTCGGACTCCCTGTACGCCCATTTTGACCGCGAGCTCAACGCGCTGCGCCGGCTGGCGAGCGAATTCGCCGAACAGAACCCGAAGATCGCCGGCCGGTTGCGGCTGAGCAAGGACGCGGTCGATGATCCGCATGTCGCCCGCTTGCTTGAAGGTGTCGCCTTCCTCGGGGCCCGTGTGCAGCATCGGCTGGACAACGAATTCCCCGAGCTGACCGATGCGCTGCTCTCGGTGCTCTATCCGCATTATCTGGCGCCGCTGCCTTCGGTCGCGATCACCCGTTTCGCCGCCGACCCTGCCATGCAAGGTCCGGCCCAGCTGCCGGCGGGCGTGGCCATCGAAACCGAACCCGTGCGCGGCGAGACCTGCCAGTTCCGCACCGCCACCCCGCTGACGCTCTGGCCGATCGACATCGAGGCCGTCAGGCTATCGGGCATGCCGTTGCCGGCCCCGGCCAATCCGGCCGCCGAGAGTGCGGTCGCCTGTCTGCGGATCAGCCTGCGCTGCGCCAATCCGCAAATGAGTTTCACCCAACTCGGCCTGGACCGGCTGCGCTTCTTCCTCGGCGGTGATCAGGGCGCGCAACTGCTGGAACTTCTGGCGGCCCATGCCGTCTCGGTGGCCCTGGCCGATGATCCCGGTGACCCCAAGCCGGTGATCTTGCCGCCGTCGGTGTTGCAGCCGGTCGGCTTCGCGCCGGAGGAGGCGTTGCTGCCCTGGCCGGCCCGCTCCTTCTCCGGGTTTCGCCTGCTCAGCGAATATTTCGCCGCCCGCGAGAAATTCCTGTTCATCGACATCACCCGGCTGGACGCCAAGACGCTGGTCGCGGCAGGCAACCGCATGGCTATTTTCATCTATCTGGACCGGATGGTGCCGGAGTTGGAGCGGGTGCTGGACGCCGGCAGTCTTGCGCTCGGCTGCACGCCGATCGTCAATCTGTTCGCGCAGCGCTGCGAGCCGATACCGCTCGATCACACGAGCATCGAATACCGCGTCGTGGCGGACGCGCGCCGCCCCGCCGGCATGGAGGTCTGGTCGGTCGAGCGGGTGCGGGAAAGCCTGCCCGGCGGCGGATTCCGGGCGTGGGAGCCTTTCCACCGGCTGACCCACGGCACCTCGCGGGACTCCGAAGACGCCGCTCCCGCCGGATTCTACGGCACCACCCGCCGCCCGTCGACCCGGCAGATCGGCGGCACCGAGGTGTTCCTGCTCCCGCACGATCCGCAATTCGACCCTTCCCGCGAGGGCGGCGCCGTGTTGTCGGTCGATGCGCTGTGTTGCAATCGCGACCTGCCCGCGGCGCTGCCATTCGGCGGCGGTCGGCCGGCGCTGCGCCTGGTGGAGGGCGCCGCCATGGTCACCGGCCTGTCCTGCGTCACCGCGCCCACCCCCACGCGGCGCCTGCCGTTGCAGGAACGCGGGTTCTGGCGGCTGATATCGCATCTCTCGCTCGGCCATCTCAGCGTCGTCGGCGGCCCGGCGGCGGCCGAGGCGCTGCGCGAGATGCTGCGCCTGTATGACTGCCGCGATACGGCGGAATCCCGCGCCTCCATTCGCGCCCTGCTGAGCGTTACCTCCAGCCCCGGCACGGCCCGGGTGCCGGCCGCCCGGGCTGGGGGCTTCTGCCGTGGCCTGGATGTGTGCCTCACGTTCGACGAACAGCTCTGGACCACCAACGGCCTGTATGTGCTGGCCTCGGTGCTGGATCGTTTCCTGGCTCTGCACACCACCGTAAACGCGTTCGTCCGCACCCGGGCCGTGCTGCGCGGACGCGCCGGCGTGGCGGCGAGCTGGCCCGCCCGCGCGGGCGGTCAGATCCTGCTGTGATCCCGGCCCCGGCTGAGTCGCGGGCGCGCCCCGGTCCCGTCGCCAGCCCGCTCGCCCGGCTGCGGGCGGAGCCGCGGCGCTTCACCTTCGACGCCGTGGTGCGGCTGGTATCGTTCAGCCGCCGCCGGGCCGATCCGGCCGAGGCGGCCCGCTACGCGACGGCGGCCGGGCTGGCCTTCCCGGCCGCCGAAGTCACCGACATCGTGGAGGCCGAGCCCGCGGCGCAACCGCTCGTCACCGTCGGCCTGATGGGCCTGACCGGGCCATCCGGAGTGCTGCCCCGGCATTACAGCGACGCGGTGGTGGCCGCCCAGCGTGCCGGGTCGCGCTCGCTGGCGGGGTTCCTGGATGTGCTGTCCCACCGCATGATCGCGGCCTTCGCGGCAGCGGGCGCCAAATACCGGCCGCACCGCGCGGCTGATGCCGCCGTGCTGGCTGAACCCCGCCCCTTGGACGGCGACCCGGTGGCGGCGGCGCTGCTGGCCCTTACGGGGTATGCCATTTCCGGGATGGCCGGGCGTCTGCCGGCGGGCGCCGCGGCGCTGCGCCACTATGCCGGCCTGTTCGCCGCTCACCCGCGCTCGGCCGACCGGCTGCAGGCGCTGGCGTCGGACTGGCTCGGCCGTCCCGTCCGGGTGCAGCAATTCGCCGGCGCCTGGCTTGCCGTGCCGCCGGACCAGCGCACGCGCATGCCGGTGGGCCTGTCACCCGGCGCCTTCACCCAGCTTGGCCTCGACGCGGCGGCCGGCATGCGCGCCTGGGACCAGCAGGCTCGCATCATGCTGCATATCGGACCGCTCGATCTACCGGCGTTCGAGCGGCTGCTGCCGGATCGGCCGGCGCTGGTCGCCCTGGTCGCGCTGGTCCGTGCCTATGTGGGCTTCGAGATCGGGTTTGCCGTCAACCTCGTGCTCGGCCGCGATTGCGTGCCCCCCCTGGCGCTGCGGGGCGATGCCGACCCGCCGCCACGTCTGGGGTGGAACACCTGGCTGCCGCTCGCCGCCGGACGGGCCCGGCGCGCGGATGTCGCCGACGCTGTGTTCGAGGCCGAAATCGTGGAAGGACAGGCATCGTGACCGGCTGGAGTGGCGGCTATGTTGCCGACATCACGTATATCGAAGGTTTCTACAGCCAGCAGTCGCCGGCCCGCATGGCGCTGGCGTGCCTGATCGGCAATGTCGCCGTCGACCTGCCCGGCCCCGACGATCCCGCGCATTACATCGAAGTCGGCTGCGGCCGGGGCATGGGGGCGCTGCTGATCGCCGCCTCCAACCCGGCCTGGCGGATCACGGCCATCGACTACAACCCGGCGCATATCGCCATTGGACTCGGTCTCGCGCGCGCTGCCGGCCTCGACAACATCCAATTCCTCGAGGCCGACCTCGTGACGCTGGCCGGCAGCGACACCGCGCGGCGCCTTCCGCAGGCCGATTTCATTAGCATGCACGGGGTGTGGACCTGGGTGGGGCCGGAAGTGCGCGCCGGCATCGTGCGGCTGCTGGGCGAGAAAACCTGTCCGGGCGGGGTGGTGCATGTCAGCTACAACGCCTTGCCGGCCTGGCAGGGCGCGCTGGGGTTGCAGCGCTTGATTTACGAGACCGGCATCCGCACCGTCGGACGCAGCGACCGCCAGGCCGCCGCGGGTCTCGCGCTGGCGCGCGATATCAAGGAGGCCGGCGGCCATTTCCTGAGCGAAAGCGGGCTGGCAAGCGATCTGCTGGCGCGGACCGATCAGATGTTGCCGGAGTACGTCTCCCACGAATACATGAACACGTATTGGGCGCCGGCGTTTCATGCCGATGTCGTGGCGGCGATGGGACAGGCGAAGCTCGAGTGGGTGGCATCGGCCAACCCGCTGGAGAATTTCCCCGAGCTGATGCTCACCGACGGCCAGCGCGGCCTGCTCGATCGCTTCGACGATCCGCTCATGCGCGAACTTATCAAGGACATGTGCCTGCCGCGCCATCTCCGCCACGACGTGTTTGTGCGCGGTGCGCGGCGCATTTCCAACGCCGCGCGCGACGCCGCAATCGGGCAGCTGACGCTTGCCCCGCTGGTGACCCAGTCGGAACTGAAGACGAGTCTCCAGGTGCCCGCCGGGCTGGCCGAAATGAGCGACACACTGCAGGATATGATGACCGCCTCGCTGCAAGGGCCCAGCACGATCGCGACTTTGCTGGCACGCGCGCCAGGGCGCAGCAACCCGCCGGAACTGGCGGGCGCGCTCATTGGCACACAGCAATCGCAGATCGTGGTGCGCCCGGGCACCGCGCAGCCGGCATCGGCCGATCGCCTCAACCGCGTCCTCGGCGCGCGCGTGCGCACGCTGACAGACCCGATCGTGTCCGGCGGTCTTGCGTCGGGGCAGCTCGGCACCGGGTTGATGACCCCGCAGCTGGTTCAGTTCATCGCCGGCCGCCTGCTCGGGGGCGAACGCGAAGATGCTGCCGAAGCCTGGATTGAAGCCCTGAGCACCGACATTCCGCCTGAAAATCATGAGACTTTGCGTTCGCTTGTGTGCACGGCCATCGAGAAGCGCGTTCCCTTGCTGCGCCAGCTTGGGATTGTGCCGCCATGACGGCAGGGTTTCGGGGTAAGCCCTGGCCTTCCTGTTCCATCGTTGCCGCCCATGGTCGGCAGTGTAGGGTCTGATGGTGAAAGATACGAAAACATTGCTGTCGCTGAGCGGCCCGGCCGCGAAGGACCTGGTGCCGGTCCGACTTGCTGCCACCGAAACGATAAGCGCCCTGTTCCGTTTCGAAGTCGACGCCGTGGCGCCCGATGTCATCGATGCCGTTTCGGTTCTCAATCAGCCGCTCTGCGTGCATCTCAACCATGGGGATGCACCGACGCGGTATTTTCACGGCATCGTCGCCGAGTTCGGCCCGATCGGCGAGGCGGCGCCGGAGGGCAGGTATTACCGGCTTGTGCTGGTGCCGCAGCTGGCGGAAGCCGGCTTGCGGATCGACTGCCGGCTGTTCTTCAAGAAGACTGCGCAGGACATTCTCAACACCCTGTTCAGTGACGCCGGCGTGACCGAGCTGGCATGGCGCCTCTATACCCAGCCGGTGCCGCGCGACGCGACGGCGCAATACAATGAGACGTCGTTGCATTTCGCGACAAGGCTGATGGAGGAGGAGGGCTGGTTCTATTTCTTCGAGCACACGCAGGATAAGCACACTCTGGTGGTGACCAGCGGCAATAACGGCTTCCAGGCGATCAAGGGCGGCACGCTGCGCTTTGGGCCAGGGACCACCTCGGACATGCTGACCAACTGGCAGGTGCCGGTCGCGCTGACGCATGGCAAGATCAGCTTGCGCGACTACGACCCCGACGTGCCGTCCAAGCAGTTGAAGGCGGACAAAAGTACCGTGCTCAAGCACGGCGGCACCGCCATGCGTCATGTATTCCGCTGGCCGGCGTTGACGCGCGAGACGGCGCAGGTCGCGGACCGCGCAAAGTGGCGGATGGAGGCGGCCGAGGCCGCCGTGTCGCTGGTGCACGCCGAGGGCGCCATGGCCAGCCTGGTGGCCGGCGGACGGTTCACCCTGCAGGACGTGGCCGGCGGACAAACGCCTTATGTGGTGCAGGAGATTGAACACCGCGCGCACGACGACGCGCTTCGGTCGGGCACCGGCAGTGCGAGTTACACCAACAGTTTCACCGCCTTTCCGAGCGCCGTGCCCTGGCGGCAGCCCATGACCACGGCGCGGCCGCGCATGGAAGGGCTGCACACCGCGATCGTGCTGGCCCCCTCCGGTGAGGAAATCTACACCGATGATCAGGGCCGCATCAAAGTCCGGTTCTTCTGGGACTGGCGCGAGGATGCGACGGCCGACAACAGCGCCTGGGTGCGGGTCGTGCAGCCCTGGGCCGGCAATCAATGGGGCGGCCAGTTCATCCCGCGTGTGGGTACCGAAGTGGCGATTGCCTTCATGGATGCCGATCCGGACCGCCCGGTGGTGGTGGGCGGCCTGTATAACGGCACCGACAAGCCGATCTACCCGGTGGCGGAGAAAACCAAGTCCGGATTCCGCACCCGCTCGGTCACCAAAGGCGGCACGGACGCGTTCAACGAACTGACGTTCGACGACGACAAGAACAACGAGGTCGTTTTCCTGCACGCGCAGAAAAACATGCTGACCGAGGTCGAGAACGACCAGACCCTGAAGGTCGACCATGACCGAACGGTCACGGTCAAGGGCAAGGAGACTGTGACGATCACCGGTGACCGGACGCACGTGGTCACCGAGGGCAACGACTCGCTGGAGGTCAAGCAGGGCAGCCGGTCGGTGGTGCTCGACATGGGCAATCAGTCCACCGACGCGAAACTCGGCAACATCTCGATCAAGGCCGATGTCGGCTGCATCACGCTGGAGGCGTTGCAGTCGATCACCCTGAAGGTCGGGCAGAGTTCCCTGACCCTCACCCAAACCGGGGTGGAACTGAAAAGCGTCATGATCAGCATTGAGGGGCAGGCGCAGGTCGAGGTAAAGGGTCCTTTGGTGACGGTGCAGGGCAGTGCGATGCTGACGCTCAAGGGCGGCATCACCATGATCAACTGATCGCCATGACGAACCCACCCATGTCACCCGCGACGCCGCCAACCGCCGGCAAAACCCCGTGCAAGCTCGGCAACGACTTGGCGCGCGTGGTGCCGCATCTGCAACTCGATGCACAGGGTGCGGCTACGATTGCCGGCTGCGCCAGCAGCGTGGAGGCGCTGGACCGGCTTGAGCGCGCCGGCTTGCTGATCGAGGCGACGCGCCTGATCGCGCACGCCCTGCCGGCGCGGGAGGCCGTGTGGTGGGCCTGCATGTGCGCCCGCCACACCGCCGCCTCCGGCGCCAATCCGCCGGCCGAGGCTGCGGTCCGCGCGGCGGCGGAAGAATGGGTGCGGCGGCAGTCCGACGCGCAGCGGCGCGCGGCTATGCAGGAAGCCGAGGCGGCGGGCTTTCGGAGCGCCGAGGCCTGGGCCGCGGTCGCGGCGTTCTGGAGCGGCGATTCGATGGCGCCACCGGAGGCTCCCAAAGTGCCGCCGCAACCGCATTTCACCGGCCTCGCGGTCGCCGGCGCGGTCGCCATCGCCGCCGCCCGCGGCCAGGCGACACGGCGTGAGGCGCGATTGCGCCGCTTCCTGGTCTCGGCGAAGGAGATCGCCGCAGGTGCCGCCGGACGCATTGAGCCGGAGACCGATTGATGGGCCTACCCGCGAGCCGCGTGACCGACATGCATGTCTGCCCGATGGTCACCGGCGTCGTGCCGCATGTCGGCGGTCCCATCATCCCTCCCTGCTGCCCGACCGTGCTGATCGGCAGCCTCCCGGCCGCCCGCGTCGGCGACATGCTGACCTGCGTCGGGCCGCCCGACACGATTGTGATGGGATCGCTCACCGTGCTGATCAGCGGCCAGCCGGCCGCCCGCATGACCAGCCAGTGCGCCCATGGCGGTATCGTCGTGTTGGGCTTCCCCACGGTGCTGATCGGCTGACGGCAAGGGAAGGGCAGAGCCCTGGCCTTTCTTCCTTCGATTGCCGTGAGGACGCACGCAACAGCGCGCCACCGTGATCGCCCCGGTTCCTGCCCATCGGCGTCGCCATCCAGGCGTCCTGGGTCACAAAGCCCGGCCGGGCTTGGCTAAAGAATGCCCCCCACGGCGCCGTAGTCGACCGTGATGGCGGTGACATTGTCGGTTGCCTGGGCTTGCAGGGCGGCCGCGACGAGCCGCTCGGCGCTGGCATCGTCCGTTCCGGCGAGCAATTCCCCGATCCGTGCCTCGGGGAGCGTCTTGCACAGGCCGTCGCTGCACAGCAGCAACCGGTCGCCTGCCACCAACCGGCCGGTGCGTTTTTCCAGATCGAGCACCTCCTCTCCGGCGCCGACGGCGCGCGTGATGATGTTGGCGTGCGGGTGGTGCTCGGCGTCCGCCGCGGTGATCGCGCCGCTTTCCAGCAGGTCCTGCACGACGCTGTGGTCGCGCGTCACTTGCGTCAGCGCGTTGCCGCGCAGCAGGTAGGCGCGTGAATCCCCCGCCCAGAGGCAGGCGAAATGGTCGCCGCGCGCCACCAGGACGACCACCGTCGTTGCAAGCATCACGCCGGCGCCACGAAGGTCCGCTTCGGCGCGCAGGCGCGCATGCGCGCCCTCGAGCCGGTGCCGGACCGCGACGAGAACCTCGCCGGCGGAAAGGCCGACGTCGATGCCCTGCAGCGCGCTGGCGACCTCGGCCGAGGCGACCTCACCCGATTGATGCCCGCCCGCGCCATCCGCCACTGCCCAGATCCCGAGATCGGGCCGGTTCACGAAGGCATCCTCGTTGAGCCGCCGCACCATGCCGACATGGGTCGCGGCATGCGAGCGGAAACGCCCGAATTGGGCGCTGTCGTGAACGATCGCGGCGTCGGTCATCGCGGGGCCATCCCGCCGACTGCCAGTCCGGAAGCCCAGCGATCGTCGAGCAGGGCCGCGAATCCGGCACCCTCAGGCAATTCGGTGCCGGTCACGTGCCGTGCGGCGACCCGCGGTCCGCCGTCGGTCCACCAGACGGCGGTGCCGGGCGCGACCTCCGGCCATGGGATGTCCGGCCCAGGTCCGGACGCCGACAGGTCTTCGGCCCCGGCCAGGGCGTCGGCGGCACGACGGGCCAGCACATCGGGCGCGAGGTCGTATTCAAGCGCGTCGCGGCCGGCCGCCTCCAGCGCGCTGAGAAAACCTGCCAGGCGGCCCGGCCATGTCGTCCAGTCGAACCCGGCGGTGGCGGCCAGGGTCAACGGGTAGTAGCGGCCGGCCTTGTCCACGCTGGGCAGCCAGACGCCGATCACGCCGTCGCCGCCACACAGGCCGGGCGGCAGCATGAACCGCCAGACCGGGGCCTCCAACCAGGACGCGCGCCAGGAGTCTCCAGCGAGGTCCTGGGTGCCGGCCATGCCGCGCTGCCACCAGGCGTCCCATGGATCGGTAAAGCTCCGCGGCAGGTTTTCGCGGACGAAATCGCCACGCGCCGGCAGCTTGCCGAAGATGCCGGCGCGCGCCCCCTGCATCATTGCACGGTCGGGCAACGGAATTCCGGCAAAAGACCCGGCGCGAACGGGTTCAACACCGAGCCGGCACGGATTTCGAACGACGCTTCGCGAACGCCAAGCTGCAGGGAGAGCGTGTAGCGTTCTGGCGCCCCGGCCTGTTTCAACACCCCGCGGTTGAACATGCGGAACATCGCCCATGGCCCGGTATCGGACAGCACGCCGGTTCCCCCGGGAGGCGGCGGGTCGAAGACCAGTCGCACGTTCTGCGTCAGCGTTGGGCCCGGCCAGGTGATCTGCGTCGCGCGCGGCGGCCCGTGGCTGTAGACCACCGAGGTGCCGTCGAAATCGAGGCTCACCTGGGTCGCACCATCATCCAAATGCACCGGGGTGATGTCGAAGCGGACCGCCGGCGTGGTGCTGCCGGCGGCGAAGAACAGGTCGCGGATCACCGAGGCGCGCTGGAACTGCACCACATCGGCGGGCGAAACAGGGGGGGGCACACCGTCAGCCGGCTGCGGCTTCCAGACCGGACCGGAGGTGTCGACATAGGGGCGAAGCTGGGTGTTGAAGAACCCGTCGATCATGCCGCCGGGCGCGAACAATTTGGCGAAATCGCCGATCGGCGTCTCCAGCGTGCTGCCGGGCACGAAGGGGAAGCGGCCGTTGACCGCGACCGGACACAGCGCCGCCGGGCCGCCGGCACCGTTATAGGCGGCGGCCACCTGCTGGCGGGCGCCACCGCCACGCAGCACGGTACCGGAACCGGCCATGGCCAGCAGCCAGCGCGCCACTGGCTGTGGTTGGCGTTGTGCCTCCGCGCGCAGGGCCAGTGCCGGGTCGTTGCCGCCGGTGGCCGGCGGCGCGGTGGCGCCGATCGGGGCGGCGGCGAGTTTGGCCAGCTGCTGCTGCAAATCGTTGAGCGACTTCAGCACCTGGTCGATCGGTGCGGCCCCGTTGCCGGCCACCAGGTCGCGCAGTTGCTGATAGCGTTCGTCGATTTCGTGCCCAGGTGGCAGGGCTTGCGGGCCGCCCGCCGGGCCGCCGCCGAGCAGCGTCGACAGCCGCGAGGAGGCCTGCACCACTGCTCCCGACGCGGCGGCCTGCGCGCTTGCCGCCAGATCGGCGACGGCGCCACCGCCAGCGATCGCCGGCGGTGGTTTCGACAGGGTCAGCTGGCGCGCCATGGAGGTCAGCAGGTCCTTCATCGGCGACTGCGGCGAGGCCAGGATGTAAAGGTCCTGCGCCGCCTGCGTCAGGCTGCGCAGCGGCACCAGATCAAGATCCTGCAGCATGAAGTCCCACGCCTTGGCGTAGTCCGCCTCGTACAGGGCGATGACGGAATTTTCGAGGTCCTTGATCTGCGCGCCGTCCAGGTTGATTTGCGCGGTCTTGCCCAGCACCCAGCTTTCCGAGGCGACCTCGCGGGTGGCGCCCGGCAGCGCCGGCAGCAACACTTTGTGAAACCCATCGACGGTCAGGAAGCCGGGCACGCCCTCGGTCAGCGGCTTACCGGAAGCGCGCACCACCACTCCCACGCCGGCCGGGCCAAGCACCTCGCTCGGTCGCCAGGGCGGCAGGCGCTGCGCCGCCGTGGAGGGCTTGATGCGCGAATACACCCGCGCCGCCAGCGGCACCCGGCTGAACGTCGCCCTTGCCTCGGCGACGAGCTTGTCGTCGAGCGAAACCGGCACCGGCAGCAAGGGCAGCAGCGCGTCGAGGTGCCCATCCAGCGCCGCCACCATCGGCGCGTTGAAGGCGCCGGAATACGTCGCCTGCCAGTCGATCGTCATCCACTCGCGCACCAGGCCGGGGTCGAGCGGCCCCTGGCCGCCGAGCATCAGATAGACCCGGGTGGCCTCATACAGAAAATCCGGCCGGGTGAGGTTGCCGCGCATCTGCGCTTCCAGCCGCCAGATCAGCCGCGGCAGCAGGGCGTATTGCAACGCGTCGCGATAGACCGCCTCGGCGCCGGCGCGCAGCTTGTCCGCCTGCGACAGGCCGAAGTCCCATTGGCCGCCGTCTTGCCCGGCGTGGGCGAGATCCCTAGCGGCATTCAACAGCGGCAGCAGGCGCGGCAGATCGGCGTCGGCCACGGGGTCGAGCGGCACGCCCCTGGTGGTCGCCTCATAGGCGCCGAGCGCTGCGGCCATGGCGTCGATGTCGCGCTGGCCGTTGTGGTCGCCGGCGAACAAGGAACCGGTCCCCGCGAGCGCGGCCAGCGCCACCGCGGCAAATGCCGCCGCCCGCAGCGCCAGCCGCCGGCGCGCCGCACCTGGCGGCTCGCTGACCAGCATGGCCTCGCCAAAGATCACGCCGGACAGCAGCCGGCCGAGGAAATAGCTGCGGCCCCGTTCGGGGCGCAGGCTGGCGGCCCGCCGCTGGTCGAGGCCGAAGGCGCGCGCCATGGCGCCGGTCAGCCGGTCGATCGGCGTGCCTTCCTGCGTGCCTGACGTGAAATAGACACCGCGCAGCAACGGCGCTGGGTCCAGCCGCGAGCCGCCGAATGCCTCGGTCAGAAAGGCCTGCAGCGGCTCCGCGAGGGTGGCGACCTGCAGCGGAAACCCGGCAATCAGCGCCCGCCGGTCGGGGCTTCGTTCGGCTTGCAAGCGATCGAACAGCCGCTCGTTCAGCCGCTCCACCAGCACCTGCAACTCGGCCGTAAACCCCTCCACCGGACCCGCCGCCGCCTTGCTCAGCGGGAAAGTGGCACCCCAGACCTGCTCGCGCCGTTCGCGATCGAGATCGGCGAAAAACTCGCTGAATCCGGCCAGCAGATCGGCTTTGGTGAACAGCGCATAGACCGGCATGCGGATGCCGAGCTTGTCGCCGAGTTCCTTGATGCGGCGACGGATGGCGCGGGCATGGGCGATGCGTTCATCGGCCGGCGCCTGGGCGATGTCGCTCAGCCCGATGGCCACGATCACGCCGTTCAGCGGCTGGCGCGGCCGGGTGCGCCGCAACAGGTCCAGGAAAAATTCCCAGCCGGCGCGGTCGACCGCGGCATTCGAATCCTGGGTCGTGTAGCGGCCGGCGGTGTCGATCAGCACCGCGTTCTCGGTAAACCACCAGTCGCACAGTCTGGTGCCGCCGACACCGGCAACCGCGCCCTGGCCCATGTCCGCGGCGAGCGGAAACTTGAGCCCGGCATTGATCAGCGCCGTGGTCTTGCCGGCCCCGGGCGGTCCGATGATGACATACCAGGGCTGTTCGTACAGGTAGCCAGATGTGCCGCGCGCCCTCTTCAACAGGGACAGCGCTTCCGACATTTTCTCGGCGAGGGCGGCCGTCTCCTCGGCCGAGCCGCTCTCGCCGCGCTCCGGCGCCGTTCCCGCCGCGACGCCGGCCTCCAGCGCCTGCTCGCGGCGGCGCCGCCGCAGGTCGAGCAGCAGGTTCACCCCCGCCCAGGTCAGCAGCAGCAGCAGCACGATGACAAGCCGCGGCGGCCATGCTTCCAGCATGTCCAGCAACGGCCCGAACACCCAGACCAGCAGCGCCAGCAGAACGATGCCGACGAAGCTCAGCGCCCAGCGCGACAGCAGCACCCCGATGACACCCACCGCCTAAGTCCCTTGCGCGAGCAGATTGATTTCGATGCGGCGGTTCTGTTCACGCCCCTCCGGCGTGGTGTTGGGCGCGATGGGCGAGGCATCGCCCCGCCCCTCGGAGCGCAGCTTCGCGGCGTCGCCGATGGTGCTGGCAATGATGCTCTCCGCCGCTTTGGCGCGCGCCGTCGAGAGCTGGAAATTGGAGGGAAACGCAACCGTACGGATCGGCTGGTTGTCGGTGTAGCCGATCACCTGGACGCTGCCCGGCTCGGATTTCAGCGCCAGACCTATCCGCTCCAGAAGCGGTTTGAAACTCGGCTCCACGCTGGCGCTGCCGGAGGGGAACATGCCGCGATTGGCGATGCGGATGACCGGCCGGGCCGGGGGGCCGACAATCGCCACCAGGCCTTGCGTGATCTCTGGCTGGAGGAACTGGTGCAGCCGGTCGAACACCGTGGGTTCCAGCGCCGGCGGTGGCGGCGGCAGCGGCTGCACGGCAGCCGCCCGGCTGATCTGCGGCATGCCGGCGGGAGGGGCGGCCAGCATGCGGGCATAAAGCGCATCCGATGCGGCGTTGAGACTGGTCGAGAACCAGAAGAACAGCCCGGCAACGATCGCCAGCCCCGCACTGGCCGCGACCCAGAGCGGCACCCGCACGCGCGCCGGCCGGTAGGGCGCGTCAAGCCCTTTGGTGTGCGGCGCCAGTTCCGGCGCGGCGGCCGGACGCTGCCGGGTGATGACGGCATAGGTCTCCTCGCGCACCCGCTCGATCTCGCTCGCGCCGCGGGGCGAAAGCCGGTAGCGGCCGATGAAGCCGAGTGACATGCAGAGATACATCAGCTCGATCACCGGCAGGAATTTGCCGGGATTGTCGCACATCTGCCGCAGCAGATCGAAGAAGCGCTCGCCGCTGCGCACTTCCTGGTGGAAGGTGGAGACCAGCGATTGCGTGTTCCAGCTGCCGCTGCTGCCCCAGGGTGTGTTGAGCACCACGTCGTCCAGGCTGGCACACAGCGCATAGTGCGCCGGCCGCAGCATCTCCATGGGCACGCCGCTGTCGCGCGCCTGTTGCTCGAAGGCGCGAACCTGGCGCACGGTGCGTTCGCGCAGGTCGCCGGTGTCCGGCGGGCTGGCGGTGTTGCGCAGCCGGGCCATGAGTTGCAGCAACGGGGCCGCCGCCGCGGCCAGCCGGTCGGCGCCGATCGCGATGTTCTCCGTGCCCTCGGCCACGCGCGGCGGGGCGCGGCGGGGCGCGGCGCTGTCGGGCGGCGGTCCGGCCGGCGTGGGCGTGGGCGTGGGCGTGGGCGTGGGCGCGGACGTATCGGCGGCCGGGCGAGGGCGACCGCCGGGCACCGGCCGGATGATCGTGCGATCGGTATCCTCAGGCTCGGAAAACGGATTGTCGCTCATGTTGCCTCCCTCCGAAAGTCATCAGCCGCGAATTGCCCAGAGCTCGAGGTTGAGGTTCGGAAAGTCGCCGGAGACATGCAGGGCGAAGCCGCCGGAGGTTTGCATATGCTGCCAATGCGGCGAATTGCGATCCAGTTCGAAATAGGTGGCGCCCGCATAGAACGGCAATTGCCGCGGGGCCACCGGCAATGGCCGGATGGCAATGCCCGGCAGCGCCACGTTGACGAGTTCGCGGATCTGCTCGACCGCGCCGATCTTGACTTGCGAGGGAAACAGGCGGCGTAGCGTTTCGGTCGGCACATCCGCCTGCACCGCCAGCACGAAGCTGGCCGAGCGCAAAATCGTACGGTCGACGATGGCGCCCACCCGCACCCCATGGCGTCGTTCCTGCAATGGAATCGGTGTCGCGGTCTGCTCGATCACGGCGGACAGCGCGCGGCGCAGGTCGGCGATCACCGGCGCGAAACTCCGCTGCAGGTCGGCGTGGCGGTACGGCGGGTAGTTGGCCGGGCGGCGGGTTGATTCGACGAATGTGGCAAAATCGCCAGACATTTGCACCAGGGCAGCATACAGATCGGCCGGATGCACGGCGCCGGCATCGGCCCAATGGCTCAGCAGTTTCTGCGCCCGGTTGACGGATTGCAGCAGCAGGAAGTCCGACACATCGGCCACCCCGCGCGAGCCGGGCGCGGTCAGCCGGCCTGCCAGCGCCTCACCACGCTGGTTCAGCATGCCTGCCAACTCGGCCAGCAGCCCGGCGAGCGGCGGGGCGGCGGAACACAACAACGCAGGCGCGATCCAACGTTCATCCAGCGTCACCCGCCGGTCGGCGCCGACTTCCACGATGCGCGCGAGGCCGATGCCGTGATAGCCGGCGCGGTTTTCGGTCTCCAGCATGTAGCGCAGGCGCAGCCGGCCGATCTGGATTTCCGCCGGCTGCGGCGAACCGGAATGGGTGTCGTAGGCCTCGAAGCTTTGCTGGCCGTAACGCCCCTCTGGCCTGTCATCGGCCGCGATCTCCACCGCGCCGGCCTGCCGGATCGGCAGCACGAGGTAAACCAGCGCATTGCGTGTGGTCTCCGCCAGTTCGAGCGGCACCGGCTGGTCGGTGTCGCCCGGGAACGAAAACGGCGTGCCGTCCTCGAATACGCCGCTGGCGGTCGCCAGCGCAAACTGGCCGGTGGTCAGCAGGTCGCGGTTGATGACCGCCTCGGTCAGGCCCCACCCATAAGGCCGAAGTGCGGCGGTGCGCCCGCGCACCAGCGCTTCCAGCGCGCGGTCCTGCTGTTGGAAATGCTGCGCGCGCAGGAACATGCCTTCCTGCCAGATGACGCGATTTGTCCAGGTCATGCCGGCGCCAGCGTGGCCGTCAGGCCGTTCACCGTGAGCACCAGCCTTGTCGGCCCGCTGGCCGCGACCGGCGCCAGAACGCGCCAAGTGGCATGGTCGATGTCGCGGAACAGCACGGCGATGCCCAGCATTTGCATGCCCTTTTTCGGTTCACGATCGATGGTGCGGGTCTCCCCCGGGCGCAGCACGAATTCCTCGGAGCCTTGCGTGTCATCGGCGAGGGTGGCGCGCTCGCGCTCGATCAGGGCGAAGACATCGGCCCGTTCGAAACGTGCGCTGGCGGTCAAATAAAACAGCCGCACCGCCACCGGCGCCGGCTGGCCGACATAATCCGGATTCTGGTCCGCCCCGGCCCGGATCAGCAGGCTGAGAGAGGCCGGCGGCGGCGGTGCCGGCGGTGATGCGGCGCAACGCGCGAGCAACAGCGCCGGCAGGCACAGAACGGCGCGGCGGGACTTCATGGCGTGTCCTCACGCGCGGACAATTCGTCGATGGCCTGCTCATAGGCACGGGCGAATGCCTTGCCGAACACGCTGTCGAAATCATCCGACAGCGCCTGCGACACTTTCAAGTGCAACGCCTCGAACCGTTCCCAGGCGCGCGCCTTGCGCTGGCCGGGCAGGACCGCGAGGCTGGCTTTTTCGACCCGGTCCTCGATCGCAGCAGGATTGAATTGTGCCAGTAGCGCGCGCACCGCCGTCTGCATGGCCGATATTGACGCCAGCTCGTGCAGCCGCATGTCGCGCAGCGCCTCGGCAATCGCCTCCGCGGGCGGGCGGGTGCTGCGCCAGCCAAGTCCCAGCAGCATGGCCAGCGCGGCATCGTCGTCGGCAGAGAATTTCAGCGGATTGTTGCCGGTGGCCTGGATCATCGTCTGGTTGATGCGGAACTCTCCCTTGATGGACGCGCGCGCCATCAGCACCTGGCGCAAGCCGTTGACCGCGGCGCGGAAGGCGGCGCCGGCGCGTTCCATCGTCTTCTGCGCGTCCTGCGGGCTCACGTCGGCCACCAGCGCTTCGTTGAGTCCGGCGCCGCGGATGAAGGCCGCGAACAACGCTGTATCCGCACCGACGGTTGCCGCCGGCACGACAGGCCTGGATGGCGGCACAATGCTTTCCTGCGAAACCGCGCGTTCGGGAACGTGAACGGGTTCCGGCGCTTCATTGCGCGGCGGACTTGCGGCAGCCGGTGCGGGGTGCAACGGAAGATCCGTGTCCCAGTCATCCGGGATGACCGCAGCAGGCGGAGGCGGCGGGCGGAAGGCGCCGTCGATCGCCGGCGCATGGTCGGACTGTGTCGGACCGCGGAATGGATCCTCGTCCCCGGCCAGCGGATCGTAATCCGCCGGCAGCTTGATCGCGCCGCCGTCACGGCCTGCCAGCCCCTCATGGCGCAGGACCTCGTCACGCAGGGACGGGTCGGCTGCGGCGCCGAACGGGCGCACCGGCGGCGGCGGCGCGAACGGATCGAGCATGTCCGGAGAGAATGAGGCATCGGCCTGCCGGTCATGTATCTCCGCGCGTCGCACCGGGGCGGCTCGGAAGGGAGCGAAATCGTCGTTGTCTTCCTGCGCGTCGATCCGCACTTCAAATTCATAAGCGCCCAGGCTGATCCGGTCGCCGTTGCGCAAGGCGTGCCCCGAGCCCGCGCCGATGGGCCTGTCCGTGCGATTGAGAAAAGTTCCATTGGCACTGAAATCTTCCAGCAGCCACTCGCCGGTGCGGAACGCGAGCTGGCAGTGCCGTTTGGACAGATGCCGGTCAGGGTCGGCGAGGATCCAGTCGTTATTCGGACCGCGGCCGATGCTGAGCTGTCCGCCCGCAATCTGGCGCCGCTCCCCAGGCGCACCGGTGGGGCAGCGGATCATGTGCAGCGTGAGCGTCACGCGCAGAGGCGCCGCATCGCCGGCAAACACGCGACCCGATCTTGCGAGTGGCACCACAGGCCCATTCTCTCTCTCCCCGATCGTCGCATTGCTGCTATAATAGAGGACCATAAAGCATATGATAAGCCCCACCTGCGCGATGGCGTGGCACAAGCGGAGGTTCTTCGGCGTGGCTCTCGTGCCGTCACCAACGATCCTCAGTACCGACGAGATGGGCCGCATCGCGCCGCCGATCTTCACCTCGGTGGGGCTGGATGCCGTCAATAGCCCGGGCGATGTGTTCATCATCCAGTCGCTGCTGAACGAACGGCTGCCGAAGCCGCACTCGCCGGTCGCCGTCACCGGCGTCGCCGACCCCGGTACGGTGCTGGCCATCGAGGCCTACCAGGCGGTGGTGATGAACATGAACCCGCCGACCGGGCATATCGACCCTGGCAGTGCGACCTATTATTCGCTGGCCGCCCGCCCGCTGGTGAACCAGGCGCCGCCGCCCTCGCCGCACTTCGGCCACGTCGGCGTGGTGCCGCCGGAGGTGCTCGATGCCGCGGTCGCCTCCGAACTGCACTGGAATGTGCCGGCAGCCGTAACGATTGCACAATGGATCGTCGAAAGCGCCTGGGGCGCTTCGATGCCGCCGGACAGTAACAATCCATTCGGCATCAAGGCGCTGCCCACACAGCCGGGGGTGGACAGCGGCACCCGCGAGGTGGTGAACGGCACTTCCATCATTACGACTGCGCGCTTTCGCAAATTCGAGAGTCTGGCTGAGGCCTTCGATCTGCATGGCAAGCTGCTGGCGACCGCCGCGCCCTACGCCCCGGCGATGCGGTTGGCGAAGGATCCCGACGGTTTCGCAGATGCCCTGACCGGTGTTTACGCGACCGATCCGCAGTACGGCTATACGCTGAAATGGGTGATGAACAATTATGGCCTCAAACAATACGGCAGTGCAGGACACTGATTCAGTGCACGCCCCAGGCGGCAACCCAAGGACGGGCGACAACCCGATGGGACCGGAAAGTTCCTTCCCTGCAAGATTGCAAATCTGCGAGAACAACGTTATGTAATCATCAACAAGGACTTTAGGAAAACTATCATTCGCAACAATGGGGCAGAACGTGCTGGATGATCACAAGGCGCCGCTGCGCCAGACCTGCCGGGCTCAACCATGGCGTGTATTCAGCGCGTTCGCCTTGCTGCTCCCGCTCGCTGCGCCGGCGGTCGCGCAATCGCTTCCGTCGCCCGGAGCGCTCCAGGTCTCGCCGATTCCGCGTCTGGAACCACCCGTGATGCCGCGCGTGGCGCCGGGTCTGCAGGGTTTGCCCACGGGTTCGCTCACCAACACGGCCCCGGAACAGCCAATTGCGGTGCGCGGCGTCACGGTCGAAGGCGTGACCGTTTATCCGTCTGCCGAGACCGATGCGCTGGTGGCCGGCCTGGTCGGGCCGGCCGTTCCGCTCAGGCAAATTGAGGACAGCCGCCTTGCGCTGGTGCGCAAATACCGCGATGGCGGCTACCCGCTGGTCAGCGTCCAGGCCACCCGCAGCCCCGATGGCACACTTCACTTTGTCGTGTTCGAGGGCCGCATCGCCGAGGTCAAGCTCGACGGCGACATCGGTCCGGCCGGCACGCAGGTGCTGCGCTTTCTCAACCGCCTGACCGAAAGCCGCCCGATCGACGCTGCCTCGCTCGAGCGCTGGCTGTTGCTGGCGCAAGATGTGCCGGGGGTCGCCCTGCAGGCCGTGCTGCAGCCTTCCGACAGTGAGCCCGGCGCACTCACCCTGGTCGCCACCGTGAAGCGCACGTCCATCTCCGGCATCATCACCGGTGACAACCGCGCCTACAAGCTCACCGGTCCGGTGGAAGCGCTGGCGACGATCGATTTCAACAGCTTCACCAGCCTGGGCGAGCGCACGGAAGTCAATCTGTTCTACGGCTTCAACAACACCCAGATTTTCGGCCAGGCGTCGACCGAAATGTTCCTCGGCGCCTCCGGCCTGCGGCTGCGCGTCTACGCCGGCGCCGGCAACACCACGCCGTCCGGTTTCCTGCGCACGCTCGATTATAATGGCGACACGACCGTGGCCGGCGCCCAGCTGACTTATCCGCTGATCCGCGCGCGCCAGCAAACCCTCAACCTTGTCGGCAATTTTGACATTCTGGACTCAGACATCACCAGCCTGCCGGGCGGCGTCGCGTTCTCGACGGACACTAACACCACCCCGGCCAGCAAATACTCGCTGCGGGTACTGCGCGCCGGTGTCGACTATGCGCTGCAGGATTTGTGGGCGGGCAATGCCCGTCCGGCGGTGAACGGGGTGACGGTCCGCGTCTCGCAAGGTTTGGACGGCCTGGGTGCCAGCGCTAGCGCGGTGAACCCGGCGCGCGTAGGCGAACAGCTGAACTTCACCAAGGTCACCGCCCAGCTCACCCGCGACCAGACCCTGTTCACGCCCTGGACCGGTGCCTCGGTGTCGCTGTTCGGGCTGGCGACCGGGCAGGGCAGCGGCTCGGTGATCCCGCCGGCGGAGGAGTTCTTCCTCGGCGGCAACCGTTACACCCGCGGCTTTTATGTCGGCGAGGTCAGCGGCGACAGCGGGCTGGCCCTGACCGGCGAGTTGCGGCTGACCACCAGCACCGACATGACGGCGTTCGGCCGCCAGATCGACATCGGCACCCGGTCCTACCTGTTCTACGATTGGGGCGAGGTCTGGCAGAACCAGAAAACCCAGCCGAACAACGTGCTGCGGTCCATGGGCCTGGGCGCGCGGATTTCACTGACGCGGTATTTCGAACTCGACGTTGAAGGGGTGCGGCGCTTCACCACCCATCCCGACGGCCTCAATGTCGGCGGCCTGCAGGCGGATGCCTTCTACGCGGGGGCGCTGGTGCGGTTTTAGCGGCCGCAACGTCGGCCAAGGAACGGAGCGGCTGGGCGGCTGGGACAGGCGGGGTCCGAGGGACGGGCCGGAGGGGGATCGAATGGCGAATGCAGGCAGCATGACAATCCGGCGCGGCAGCGAAAACGCGATCGTGGTGGGCAGCCTGCGCCGCAGCCGCGCAGCGCTGCTGTGCAGCACCGCGCTGCAGGCGGTTTCGGTGCTGGTCATCGTGGTGCCGGCGCAGGCCGGCCAGCTGCCGCGCAATGCCCAGCCGCAGGGCGGCACCGTGGTGGTGGGGACCGCCAGCATCAGCCAGACCCCGGCCACCACCACGGTGCAGCAGAGCAGCCAGCTCGCCGCGGTCAACTGGAACAGTTTCAATGTCGGCTCGGCGCAGACCGTCACCTTCCAGCAGCCCAGCGCCAGCGCCACCACGCTGAACCGGGTGGTCGGCCCGGACCCCTCGGAAATCGCCGGCCACATCACCGCCAACGGCAATGTCGTGCTGGTCAACCGGTCCGGCGTGGTGTTCGACCAGGGCAGCCAGGTCAACGTCAATTCGCTGGTTGTTTCCGCCGCCGACATCACCAACCAGAACTTCATGAACTCGACGAGAAGCGGCAAGGCCGATTTCGCCATCAAAGGCAATCCCAGCGCGACGATCGTGAACCGCGGCACCATCACCGTCCAGCAAAGCGGGCTGGCGGCGCTGGTGGCGCCTGCGGTGGCCAACCAGGGCGTGATCAACGCCCGCATGGGCAAGGTGGTGCTGGCCGGCGCCACCGCCCACACGGTGGATTTGTATGGCGATGGGCTGCTGTCCATCGACGTAACCGGCCAGGTGCAGCAAATGCCGGTGGGCGCCGGCGGCCAGAAAGTCACCGCGTTGGTCACCAACACCGGCACCATCCTGGCCCAGGGCGGTACGATCACGCTGACGGCGGCGGCGGCGGACGGAATTGTGAACAATCTGGTGACGGCGGGCGGCAAGATCTCGGCCGACCGCACCGGCGGTGCGGGCGGCAGCATCGTGCTGAACGGGGTGGGCGGCTCGCTGGTGGTGCAGGGCGAGGTGAGCGCCCGGGGGACCACCGGCGGCAGCGTGCAGGCGCTGGCCGATCACGCGGTGACGGTGGCGTCCACGGCGAACATCGACGTGTCGGGTGTCAATGGCGGCGGCAGCGTGGCGCTCGGCACCACCCTGGCGCGCGCCGTCGCCGGCCCGTCGCTGAAGAGCGCTCCGGTGGCGAAGGCAGTGACGGTCGCGCCCGGCGCGGTGGTGAAGGCGGACGCCACCGGCAAGGGCAATGGCGGCACCATCGCCGTGCTGAGCAGCAACAGCACGGCCATGGCCGGTTCGCTGAGCGCGCGCGGCGGGGCGCTGGGCGGCAATGGGGGGTTCGTGGAGGTATCGGGCAGGAACGCGTTCCAGGTGACCGGTTCGGTGGATGTCCGGGCGCCACTCGGGCAGGCGGGGACGATCCTGCTCGATCCGACGGACTTGTATATTGCAAACGGCGGCACGGGCACGCTCACCGGTATCGGCGAACAAATTGTCGACCCGAGTTTCCTTTCTGGAAACGTAATGGCGACAGCGACGAATAACATAACCATAAACAGCCCGATCCTCGCCAATTACGACGTAGGCGATCTTACCCTGACCGCCGGCCAGAACATTTACATCTATGCTCAAATCACCGTCGGCGGAACGTTGACACTGTACGCTGGCAGTAATATCAGCGCATATGGTGCGGCCGGGGTGACTGCATCCACATTAACTGGATACGCTGGCGGATCGGTCTATCTTACCGGATCGACGACCGGCCCGTCTTCCGGGCTTTTATATTACGCGAATGGGGTCGCCAATCTGGCCAATTTCACCGGAACGGCCAATTTCTTCTTCGCAAATGGCCAGCCGCTGACGGTGACAGGCGCCGTGAGCACTCAAGGAGAAGCCGAAATCATTGCCGCCGGCGCTTTGACCGTGAACAAAACGGCGAGCGTGGCGGGTGCGAGCAAGTCGTTCCTCTACGGATACGAGATCAACCTCAACGGCAAGTTGAGCAGCAGCGGCGGTGCCGCGGTTCTGCAAGCCGGCGACAGTATCGCGTTGGCCAACGGCAGCCAAATCAGCGCGCTCAACGGCGATATCGTGCTGGCCACCGGCGATGCGGTGCCGATACAGGGCTACCCCTCGAGCGCGGCGGTGATCCAGGTCAACAACGCCATGCTCACAAGCGGCGGCAACCTGTATTTGCTGGCTGGCACCGGCGGCACGGTCAGCATTGGTGCCGCCGGCTCGGTGCAAGCCAGCGGCATTGTTTCAATCGTGGCAGACACGCTGGCAGTGAATGCCGGCGCGGCGATCCAGGGTGCCCAGGTCGAGATCGCCCCGGCCAAGACTGGCGCCGAGGTCAGCCTGGGCGCGGGAGCAACCGGGACAGGCCTGGTGATCGGCGGAACCGTGCTTGGGGCGCTGATCGGGTCCGGCCCATTGTCCGTGGGTGCGGCCTCGACGGCCTCACCCCCTGCCAACGCGCCGGTCCCGCCCATTTCGACGCCGTCCCCGGCCGTCACCACGGCGGGCAGTATCGACGTGGCAGGTGCGGTTTCCGTCGGGACGAACACACTCGGTCTCTACAGCACCGGCGCTATCACGGAGGAGGCCGGTGGCATCATCGCGGCAGGTACGCTGACCGGCAGCGCCGGCGGGGCGGTGGCGCTGACGGGGGCCAACCAGGTGAATAACCTCGGCGATTTCGCGGCGTCTGGGTTTTCTTTCACGAATAATTCTCCGCTGACCGTCATCGGCACCGTGAATGGTGGCAGCAGCACAACGATCAACAGCGGAACGAACGCGCTGACGGTGGGCACCGGCGGGGTGGTGCAAGGCAGCTCGACGGTGGCGCTGACCGGCAGTGCGATCAGCATCAACGGCAGCGTCAACGACGGCGGCAGTTCGCCCGGCTCCGGCACGATCACGCTGAGCGCGACCGGCACCATTGGCGAATCCGGTACGCTGGTCGCCGGCACGCTGAACGGCACCGCGGCCGGGGCGGCGACGCTGACCGGCGCGAACCAGGTGAGCAACCTGGGGTCCTTTTCGGCATCCGGGCTGCAGTTTACCAACAATGCCCCGCTGACCGTGAACGGCACCGTGAACGGCGGCAGCAGCACGACGATCAACACCGGGACGAACGCGCTGACGGTGGGCACCGGCGGGGTGGTGCAAGGCGGTTCGACGGTGGCGCTGACCGGCGGTGCGATCAGCATCGATGGCAGCGTCATCGACGGCGGCAGTTCGCCCGGCTCCGGCATGGTTACGCTGAGCGCGACCGGCACCATCGCCGAATCCGGTACGCTGGTCGCCGGCACGCTGAACGGCACCGCGACCGGGGCGGCGACGCTGACCGGCGCGAACCAGGTGAGCAACCTGGGGTCCTTTTCGGCATCCGGGCTGCAGTTTACCAATAATGGCCCGCTGACCGTCATCGGCACCGTGAACGGCGGCAGCAGCACAACGATCAACACCGGAACGAACGCGCTGACGGTGGGCACTGGCGGGGTGGTGCAAGGCACCTCGACGGTGGCGCTGACCGGCAGTGCGATCAGCATCAATGGCAGCGTCAACGACGGCGGTAATTCACCCGGCTCCGGCACGATCACGCTGAGCGCCACCGGCCCGGGCGCCACCGGTACCATCGACGCGTCCGGCACGCTGATCGCCGGCACTCTGATCGGCAACGCCACCGGGACGGCCACGCTGACCGGCGCCAACCAAGTGACCAATCTCGGAGGGTTCTCGGCGGCCGGGCTGACCTTCATCGACACCGTGCCGCTCACCATCGATGGGAACATAAGCGCCCCATCCATTCAGATCGGCGCTCCCGGCCTGTTGACGGTGGCGAATGGCGTCACCGTCACCACCGGCTTCGAGCAGCTTGACCAGGTGCAGGCATCGCAGGCGCCGCCTGACAGCGATGGCAGCACCGGACTGAACCTCGCCATCCTGAACGGCGCCGGCAGCATCGTCCTCGGCTCCGGTGTGTCGATGCAGCCGACATCGGGGGCGGGTGAAACCGTGCGGCTCGCCCTGACCGGCGGCGGGTCGGTCCAGTTCAATGATTTCAACGCCCCCAACGCCGACCTGCTGCTGCATGTCGGCTCCGGCTCGGCATCGGGCAGCCTCAACGTGGCCAACCTCTCGGCCTTCTACCAGTCGGGAAACGCCGGCCCGATCAATCTGACCGGCAGCGTGGGTGGGCAGAGCGGTGGCGTGGCTGCCAGTGTCAGCCGCATTGGTCAGGAGCCAACCGCCCCGGCCGCCTTCGCCGCCACCACCAACGCCAGCTACGTGCCGGGCCCGACTTTCCAAGTGAACCAGTGCCCCATCAGCCTGGCCAACTGCGGCCTGATCACGCCCGTGGCCCCGGCGACGCTGCCGGTGCTGACGCCGGTGCTGAGGCAGGTGGCAACATCGCTGCTGGTGCTGCCGGTGGCGGGGCCGCTGGCCGCGCTGGACGCCACCTCCACCGAGCGGCTGCTGCAACTGGGACTTTCGATCGCCGTGGCGGACAGCCAGTTGGACGACCCCGACCTGCTGCTGCCGTATATTTCGGACCGGGACAACTGACATGCACCGCACGACGCTGCTCCGCCGTCGCCTGTCCCTGCTGCTATGGCCGCTGGTTTGGCTGGCCGGCTGTCAGACCCCGCCGCCGGAGGCCTATGTCGGCGGCGCCCGTGCCGATGGCGACGGCGTGGCGATCGGCCGCGACGCCGCCGGCGAGGTCTGCCGGCAATACGTGCAGCCGGCCGGCGGCGCCGATATTTACTGCGGCACGTGGAAACAGCCGGCGGCGCGCGTGCGCCCGCTCGGCGGCAGTACCCCCCTGGCCGAGCAGGCCACTGTGTTCAGCGCGTCGCTGGCGCCGCGCGTGGTCAATTGCGGCACCCCCCAGCCGTCCGCTTTCGCCGGCGCCGATGCGGCGCTGCAAATGTCCTGCACCCGCGCCATCGGCGGCTGGCCGCATGTCGCCCTGGTGGCGCAGGCCGGCGGCCGGTCGTGGTACGCCGACGGGGTGGCGTCGGTGCTGCCGGCGATGGAACGTTCGATCGGCGTGCTGACCGGCCGCGTCAGCCCCGACACCGCGCAGGCCGGCGGGCCGCCACCAGCCGCCAGCCGCAGCCTGAGCGTCAACGACATCGGGCTCTATCAGGCGCTGATGCATGACGGTGCGGACGCCAACCGGACCGGCAACTGGGAAGAGGCCGCCGCCCTGTTCCGCCGCGCCGTCGAGCTGCAGGAGAAAGGTGCGGGCCGCAACAGCGCCGCCCCGGTCGACGCCCTGACCGGGCTGGCGGTGCAGCTGTCCAACCAGGGCAGGTTCGCCGAGGCAAACGCCACCTTTGCCCGCGCTGAGGCGCTGGCATCCAGCCCCACGGCCGCCAATGCCCCGCTGCTGCGCGCCCGGCTCGCCCATTATCGCGGGCTCGACCAGCTCAACCAGGGCCACCCGCAGGAGGCGCTGGCGCTGCTGCGCAGCGGCGAAAGCCAGTATGCGGCCACTCTGCCCGCCGGAGTGGTCGAGACGGCGTCGGAAGCCTCCCTGTCCAGCCGCTTCGCCCCCACGCAGGCCGGCTCGCTGCTCACCGGGCGGGCCAATGTGCGGCCGTCGCTCGATGCCTCGTCGCTGGAAGCGCTGCTCGGCGTCGTCGAGACACGGCGCAACCAGGCGATTGCCCTGCGCGCGCTGGGCGACGATGCCGGTGCGGTGGCCGCCGTCGACAGCGCTGAGGTCTTCGCCCGCGGCCAGGGCCTGACCAACGCGCGGGTGTCCGCCTTCGTCTATCGCACCGCCGGCGTGACCGTTCTCGCCGGCGACCGGCCCGGCGAGGCGGTGAATAAGCTCGACGCTTCGGTGTCGGCCTTCACCCGCGGCCTGCCGCGCACCCTGTCGCTGGCCGCGACCCAGTTCCGCCGCGCCGAGGCGCTGCTCAAGGACGGCAAGCCGGCCGAAGCGGTCGCCGTCTGCCAGGTCGGCAGCGGGCTGCTGCGCGACCTCAAGCAGGGCATAGACGGCACCCTGCTGCAGCCCTGCCTGGCGGCCTATGCGGCGCAGGCCCGCACCGCGGCCGACCCGCAGCCGCTGCTGGCGGAGATGTTCGAAACCGCGCAGCTCAGCCGCGGCGCCATCACCGCCGAGCAGATCCAGCGCGCCGCTGTCCGGCTGGCGGCGGACCCCAAGGTCGGCGTCGTGCTGCGCGCCCGCGATGACGCCGACGCGAAGCTGGACGAGCTGCTCCGGCAAAAAGACGAACTGGCCAGCCCGGACGCGGCACCAACGCCATCGCGCATCGCCGAGCTCGACGCCCAGATCACCCAGGCCCGCACCGCGCTGGCGCAGGCCGATGACGAGCTACAGGCCGCATTGCCCAATTACAACGCCCTGGTGCAGCAGGCGGTGCCGGCCGCCACACTGTTCGGCGTGCTGCGGCCCGGCGAGGCCTTCGCCGCCACCAGCATCGGCCAGACCGAGGGCTGGACCTTCCTGCTGCGCGATCATGTCATTCGCATCGGCCATATCGAGGGCGGCGCGCCGCGCATCGCCAAGCTGGTGGCGCGGGTGCGGGCCAGCATCGAGCCGAGCGGCAACAGCGTGCCGACATTCGATGTCGAGGCGGCGCAGGAGTTGTACACCGCCGCCCTCGGCGACGTGGCGCCGGGGCTGGAGGGCGCTGCCGCGTTCAGCGTGGCGCCGACCGGGCCGCTGCTGTCGCTGCCCTTCGAGGTGCTGCTGACCGGTCCGGCCTCCGGCGCGAAGCTTGCCGATGCGCCGTTCCTGGTGAAGCGCTTCCCGATCGTGCACGTGCCGTCGGCGGCCAATCTGGTCAGCCTGCGCCACGCTGGCGCGCACGCCGACAAGCCATGGTTCGGCTTCGGTGATTTCCGGCCGATCGGCCGCGCCGAGGCGGCGCGGCTCTATCCCGGCAGCACCTGTGCCGAAAGTGCAAGCCAGCTTGCCAGCCTGCCGGCGCTGCCCGGCGCGCGGCTGGAGCTGGAGGCGGTCCGCCGCGAGTTGGGCGCCGGGCCGGCCGACCAGTTGCTCGGCACCAGCTTTACCCGCAGCGCGGTCCTCAAGCAGAAGCTGCAGGACTACCGCATCCTGCATTTCGCCACCCATGCGGTGCTGCCGTCCGAAATCGCCTGCCAGCAGGAACCGGCGATCGTCACCTCGGTGCCGCCTGGCGAGCAGGGCGCGGGGCTGCTGACCTCGACGGATGTCCTGCTCAACCTCAAGCTCGATGCCGATGTGATCGTGCTGTCGGCCTGCAATACCGGCGGTGCCGGCGGGCGTGACGGCGGCGAGAGCCTGTCCGGCCTGGCGCGCAGCTTTTTCTTCGCCGGCGCCCGGGCGTTGATGGTGACTCACTGGGATATGGAGGACCAGGCGGGCGCCTATCTGGTGACCAAGACGCTGGCCGGCCTGCAGGGCGAGGGCGGCCTCGCCCCGGCGCTGCGCAAGGTGCAGTTGGAAATGCTGGCGACGGAGGGCTACGAGCAGCCGTTCTTCTGGGCGCCGGTGGTGGTGATCGGTGAAGGCGGCGGGCCGGCTGCCGTGGCGTCCGGTTTGCCGCCTCGTTTCGCCGGTCTATAGTCCCGCCGCACGCAAGACAGGGCGGTCGTCGCACGCCGGCAATGGAGCATCAGACACTCGGAAAATACGAAATCCGCCGCGAGCTGGGGCGTGGCGGCGCCGGCGTGGTCTATGAGGGATGGGATCCCGACCTCGCCCGCACCGTCGCCCTGAAAACCGTCCGCCTGCCGCCGGTCGAGGACGAGGAGACCACGCAGCAACTGACGCGTTTCCGCCAGGAGGCGCAGGCGGCGGCGCGGCTGTCGCATCCGAACATCGTGCAGGTCTACGATTACGGCCGCATCGGCGAGCTGTCGTTCATCGCCATGGAGTTCATCGACGGCGGCTCGCTGAAACAGCTCGTCGGGCAGCCGATGGCCCCGGCCGAGGCGGTCCGGCTGGTTCGCCAGGTGCTGGCCGGGCTCGCCGCCAGCCACGCGCTCGGGGTGGTGCATCGCGACATCAAGCCGGACAACATCATGCTGCGCGGCGACCAGGCCAAGATCGCCGATTTCGGCATTGCCCGCATTACCAGCAGCCAGTTGACCCAGGACGGCACGGTGCTCGGCACGCCCTCCTACATGTCGCCAGAGCAGTTCCGCGGCGAAACGGTCGACCTGCGGACCGACATCTGGTCCGCCGGGGTGCTGTTGTATCAGTTGCTGACCGGGCGGCGCCCCTTCGAGGGCGCCGGCTTCGCCGCGGTCATGAACAAAGTGCTGAATACCGAACCGCCGCCGCCGTCCACGCTGTGCCCGCCCGGCCAGATGCCGGCGGCGCTGGAGCGGGCGGTGCTGAAGGCACTCGACAAGCGGCTGACGCCGGATGGCCGCTTCGCCAGCGCGGCGGCGTTCTCGCAGGCGCTTGAGGGCGTGTTCGAGGAGACACAAGGCGACCCCGACGCCGACGACGCGACCCAAGTGCTGCGCCCGGCGCGTCGGCCGGTTGCACCACCGCCGCCGCCACCGCCTCCACCTCCTCCGGTGCGGCGGCAATCCGTGCTTCCCTTGGCCGGCGGCGCGGCGGCGCTGGTGCTGGTGGCGGCAGGACTAGGCGGATGGTGGCTTATGGCGGACCACACGACCCCCATCACGCCCACCGGGTCGCCGTCCGCGAGCGCCCCGGTTCCGCCGCTCCCGCCCGCGCCTGTTCCCGCCCCGGTCCTGCTGCCGGCGCCCGTTCTGCCCCCGCCCGAGCCGCTCCCGCCTGCGCCCGCCCCGGTCCCGCTTCCCACGCCGGCACCTTCTACGCCGGATCTGGCGGGTCTCCGCGCCATGGTCGCGGGTGCGGACTGCACTCTGGTCAGCGGTGCCCTCGAGGCAAACAAACTCATCCTCTACGGTCTTGCCGCGTCCGACCGGCTGGCACCGATCGCGGCGGCCTGGCGGACGCTGCACGACGCGGCCGCGCCCGGCGGGTCGTACCAGATGGCGATCCAGCCCTTCGAGGCTTCACCCGCGTATTGCGGGGCGCTCGATGCCATCCGTCCGTTTGCCAATACGGTCGGCAGCCCCCGGCAGGGGGTCATGCTGCAGCTCGACAGCCGGGGCAAACCGCTGCGCGAGCACGCGCCGTTTTCGCTCGCGGTCACCATGCCGGATTTCGCCGGCGGGGTGCAGATCGACTATTTCAGCGGCGGCGACGTGGCGCATCTCGGCCTGCGGCCCGCCGGCCAGGGAACGAAATCCGCTCCTCCGACGGCCTTCCGGCGCCTCGGTGCCGGCGAGCGGGCGGTGATTTACGACGGCACCGCGACCGATCCAGGCACCGACCTGGTGATTGCCATCGCCGCGCGCGAGCCGCTGTTCCCGAAGCCGCGGCCGGAGACCGAGCCGGCAGCGGCGTATCTCGAGGCCCTGCGCACCGCCCTGCGCGACCGGCTGCCGGCGACCCTGTCGGCCCATGCCATCCGGGCGGTGACCGAGCGCTGATGCCGGCGGCGCGGCAGCGGGGCAATAGCGGTGTCGCGCAGCCAGCCGGCAGGCATGGTGGCCAGGAAGCGGCGGCGCAACTCGGCCAGTTCAGTCGGGCCGGCACCGATCCAGCCGGGGGTGAAATAGCGCTCGTCCGGCGTGAACATCAGGAACGCCTGCATTTCGTTCAGCATGAGCTCCTCGATCGCGGCGTCGTAGCCGAGCCCGCCGAGAAACCGCCGGAACGCCGCCCGCTGCGCCGGTGACAGCACATCGGCCCAGAACCTGCGCACGAAATCCGCATAGGCCGGGTTGGTGAAGAACTCCCCGTGTGACAGCTCGTGGCGCAGAATGACCCGCCGGGTGAAATTGTCGACGCCGTCCGGGCTGGTTTGCACCAGCGAGATCACCGCGCCGGGCCGCGCGCCGTCGAACAACGCCTCCTGTCGCAGCAGAACGCGCAACCGCTCCTCGTCGTCGTCGAGCGGGATGCGGTCACGGTCGGCGAGCGCGAAGAACTGCGCCAGATCGCGGGCGCCGTAGTCGTGCCCGTAATAGTAGCTCTCGATCGTTTCCCCGGCCTGCGCGATGGCCGCGTCCAAGGCTGCGGTATTGAGCACCCGGTCGTGCGGCGGCCCCGCCTTCTCGACCAGCGCGGCGATGCGGTTCAGGCTCAGACCCTGCTCGCGCAGCGAGGCGTAGTCGATCACCAGGATGCGTGGGTTGGCGGCGAAGCGGAACACGGTGGTGCGGGTGTCGGTGTGGGCGGCGATTTCGGCCTCGGACGCCGTGGTGACGGCCAGCGACGGCCGATCCGGCGGTGCCGGGCGCCCTGGCGATGCAACCTGGCTGGACAGCCACCAGCCGCTCAGCGTCACCAGCAAAATCCCGAGCCCTGCCGCAAGTGCGGTCGCCACGTGCGGCCAGGCAGCGCGGCGCCGGCGAATCATCACCGTGGGCTCGTTGTCGGGGGCGGGCTGGCCGGGTTGCACCGCGCGTTGCCGAACTCAGATCCGGGCGGGCGATCGAAGCGGTGAACGCGCGGATGCAGACGCGATGACGCACCGCCGCCCAGGCAGCCGGCTGGCGCGCACTCGCGTCGGCTCTCAGCTTCCCAGGTTCACCACGTGCACACGCCGGTTGCGCGGCTCCGGGGTTTGATCCGGGGTCTGCACCAGCAGCGCTTCCTCGCCGAGCCCCTTGGCGGACAGCCGCGCGGCCGGGATGTGGAATTTCGTGATCAGGTAGGCCATCACCGCGGCGGCGCGCCGTTCCGACAGCGCCAGGTTTCCGTCGCGGTCGCCCACCGTGTCGGTGTGGCCCTCGATCAGGAAACGCAACTCCCCCATCGAGGCATCGGACAGCGCCCGGCCGAGGTCGTCGAGCAGCCGGATTGCCGACGGCGTGAGATCGGCCGAGCCGGTGGCGAAGAGCACGTTGAGATCCGCCGACGGTGCATCCGCGGTGGCGACCGATGCGGACGATGCGGTGGTTGCATGAGACGCGCTGGTTGCATGAGACGGGCCCGGGGCAGCGGATGCGGCGGATGCCGGGGTCGCCGGCGCGCCTGGTTTGGGCAGGCCGCGGGTGACGATCGCCTGCCCGGGCGCACGCGGCCGCAACTGCCCGATCAGCGACTGCACAGTCTGGTCATCGGCGCGCCCGCTGGCCGGCAGGGCCAGCAGCGCGACGGCGATCGCTGGAACAACGACGTGGCGCACAGCGGATTTCCCTTCTTGCATTGGCGCGTACCGGTCGCTTTCTCAAGCGGTTCCGGTGCCCCGGCGAAGCTATTTTACCTGGCGGGCCGGCACACCGCCAGCCCGTCTTACAGCAATCCGCGTTGACCCCGTCTTTGCGCGGAGGATGGGGTTCCGAAAAGCGGTCAGGATCAGCTTCGATCTCCCGAACCGGCGCTTGGTGGCAACCGGGGGTCTGTTGCCGCCGCCCGGGTTCATCGTTGTCCGGCGCTTGCCCTGATCTCGATCAGCCCTGCGAGGACCGGGGCGGCCAAGTCCGGTCCCGGCATGCCGTTTCCTTGCAAACGAGTCATTTTGACCCGGCGGTGCTGCATCCCATCACCGCCTCAGTCCCGCCGGGAGCGCTGAACCGCTGTGGCGAACATGAGCGGTCATGTCCTGGGCGCATGACCACGCCCATCGGAATTCGCCACCCGCACACATGAACGTGCGCGGGCCAGGCTTGGGCGCGACCCATGAGTCGTTCGACACTGCCGCCGCGGGCGCGTATGGCTGCGGTGCCACAGCGATGATCAGGAGCGGTCCATGCGCATCAAGCTCGGCTGCGAACTGCTGTATGATTGTCCGCAGCCAACACCCATGCTGCTGTTGCTGAATATCCATTACAGTCGCGCATCGGATATCGAAGTGCCGGACCGTCTGGTCATCGATCCGCCGGTGCCGCTGACGGCCTACCGGGACGGTTTCGGCAACTGGGTCAGCCGCATCGTGGCGCCGGCCGGCCTGACGCGCATCAGCACCAGCGCGATCGTGCGTGACAGCGGTTTGCCGGATGCGGTGGTTCCCCATGCCCAGCAACACCTGGTGCAGGACTTGCCGGAGGAGGTGCTGGTGTTCCTGCTGGCCAGCCGCTACTGCGATACCGAGTTGCTGACCGAAACCGCCTGGCAGCTTTTCGGTCACACGCCGCTCGGGTGGGCGCGGGTGCAGGCGATCTGCGACTTCGTGCACACAAGTATCCGGTTCGATTACATGCAAGCACGCGCCACCCGTACGGCGTGGGAGGCCTATCGGGAGGGCGTGGGGGTGTGCCGCGATTACGCACATTTGGCCATCGCGTTCTGCCGGTGCATGAATATTCCGGCGCGCTACTGCACCGGCTATCTCGGCGATATCGGCATGCCACCGCCCTACGGGGTGATGGACCTTGCAGGTTGGTTCGAGGCGTATCTTGGCGGCCAGTGGCATACCTTCGATGCCCGCAACAACATCCCGCGCGTCGGCCGGGTGCTGCTGGCGCGCGGCCGCGACGCGGTGGATGTGGCGATCAGCACCACGTTCGGCCCCAATATTCTGCGCAGCTTCACCATCTGGACCGACCAGATCGCTGACGGCGCATGAACCGGACGGACGGTGAGTAGAATCCGATCCTGCCGCGGATGATGCGGAAATCCCATCTGATGTAACGGCGTACGAATGTGCGTCCTTCAGACAGATGCGGAGATGGATAATGACCAAGCTATTGGTACTATTTACGGCTACGTTTGTAATGACGACTGGCGCCGCGATGGCACAATCAACATCGTCGGAAAGCACGACAACGGTCACGCCATCGCTCGAGGCTCCCCAGGACCGCAGTTTGAGCGAGAGCCGCTCGGAGAGGGTCATCAGCCCCGACGGCACCCGGACGAATTCGAGTGAGACGACATACCGTGACAGCGAGGGCGGCGTGCACGAACGCGTAACCCGGACAAGCAAGAGTCCCGCGCCATCGGTCACAACGACCAGAAGCTCGTCGACCACCACCACGGAATAACACACCAGACCGGCCGGGTGGGCACCGCTCACCCCGGGACAAAAAACACAAGGAAATTTGCTATGAAAGAAACGAAAATAATATTCTGCGCCGGCGCGGGTTGCTCGGCGCGCTGTTCGGAGCGGTTGCTCTGGCCGGTGGGTGCGTATCAGAGACGCCGGCACCGGTGATGAGTACAACGACCGAACGGACCACCACGCAACAGGTCATCCCATACCAGTATTCCTCGCCGCCCACGTCAGTCACGACCGCCAGGACGCAGCAATATAGTCCGTGAGCAGCAGAACGCCGGTTCGCCCGGGCGGGCCGGCTGGCTATGGCCGGCATCCTATCAGCCGGGCTCGTTCCCCTCAGGGCAATTGGGTGAAGCGGTAAGCGAGGGCAGGCCGCGCAAGAAAGCGACACAGGGAGACGGAGAGAAGCCTGTCAGTGATGGCCGCCCGGGGGCGCACGGTGCCTGGCTATGTCTCTCCAACCTCTCCGTCGTCTTGGGCATCTTTTCCTTTTTCGCAATGCAGCACAGCGGCCGGGGCGTTCACCCGATTGCGATGTCGTTCGCCCGGGTTGCCCGCATGATTGATTGCAGATAGTGTTAAATTGTCACAAGGTCCGCTGTCCGGGCCCTGGTGCGCGGCTGCAGGAGGTGCGATGGCGGGGCAGGAGGTAAGCGAGGAGTCTCCAGCCCGCGACCTCGAGGCGCATGCGGCGGCGGCCGAGTCGTTCCTGCGCTCGATCGCCAATCGTCACCGGCTCATGGTGCTGTGTTCCCTGGTCGAGGGCGAGATCTCGGCCGGCGAGCTCAGCCGCCGCCTTGGCCTCACGCAATCGAACCTGTCGCGCCATCTCGGCACCCTGCGCGAGGAGGGCTTGGTTGCAACCAGGCGGGAGGCAACGACGATTTACTACCGCATCGCATCCGACCGGGTGCGAACCATCCTGCAGACGCTGCACAGCATGTTCTGCTCCGGCCAGGCCGACGGCTAGAGCGATTTCACGCTGACCGGAGACAGTCAGAGCGCTCTGGTTTTTTGTTTTATCGGGCAACTTTATCGGCGAGCTGCCGCCACACTGGCCGATCTTGCTCGAAGTCAAACCGTGGCGCGGGCGTCTGGCACCGCCCCGGCGCCATCGCCCGGGCCGGGCTGCAGCGGACTTCGCTGCGAAGCGGTGCGCCAGAGCGTGCGACGAATGGAAGCGGCCGGCTCCGGCCGGCCAAGGAAATACCCTTGTGCGTGGGTGCAACCCAGGCTGCGCACCATTGCCAGTTGCTCTTCGGTTTCAACGCCCTCGGCGACGCAGTCCAGTTCCATCACCCGGCAGACCTGCAAAATCGCTTCCAGCAAGCCGCGTGTGCGCGGGTCCTGCACGATGCCCTGGGTGAAGCAGCGATCGATCTTGAGGTCGGAGAACGGAAAAGCGCGCAGCGTGCTCAGGCTCGAATGGCCGGTACCGAAATCGTCGAGGGCCAGACGCACGCCCAGATCGCGCAGCCCTGCCATTACCGCGATCACCTCGTCGGTTTCTTCCAGGAGCTGGCTTTCGGTGATCTCCAGCTTCAGGCGGTCGGCCGGCAGGCCGGTTGCCGCCAGCACCTCGCGCACTTCCTCAACCATCTCCCGGCGTCGCAATTGCGACGGCGCCACGTTGACCGAGACGCTCACCGGGCTCGCCCAGGTCAGCGCTTCCTCGCAGGCCGCTTGCAGCACCCAGCGACCGAGCGGCACAATGAGGCCGATACGTTCGGCTAGCGGAATGAAATGCGCCGGCGAGATGGTGCCGCGGGTCGGATGCTCCCAGCGCAGCAGCGCCTCGGCGCCGACCAGGGCATTCGTCCGGATGTCCCAGATCGGCTGGTAGACCAGCGTGAACTCGCCTTCCTGCAGCGCATACTGAAGCGCCCCGGCGAGCACGAGTTCACCCTGGGTGCGCGCGTCGAGCAGCGGGTCGAACATGCAGGCGGTGTCGCGCCCGGTGACCTTGGCCCGGTAGAGCGCCAGATCGGCATTGCTCAGCAGTTCGTCCGCGCTCGTGCCGTGCGGACCGTAGGCGGCAACGCCGATGGAAACTCCAATGCGGGCCGGTCCCTCGGCAAGGCTGTAGGGCTGGCGCACCGTCTGCAGCAGCCGTTGCGCCACGGCCATCGCCACCTCGAAGCTCGGCACCGCCGGCATCACCAGGGCAAACTCGTCGCCGCCCATGCGCGCCAGCGTATCACCCCCACGCACCACGCTGCGCATGCGGGTGGCGACGTGCTGCAGCAATTCGTCCCCGGCGCGATGACCGAGCGTGTCGTTGACGAGCTTGAAGCGGTCGAGGTCGAGGTACAGCACCACCGGTCCTTTGCCGTCCGCGGTTGCGGCCAGGACCGCATCGTCCAACTTTTGGGCGAACCTGGCGCGATTGCTGAGCCCGGTGAGCGCGTCGTGATGGGCGGCGTACATGACCTGTTCGTCGGCCAGGCGGCGCTGGGTGACATCGGTGAACGTGCGCACCACTCCGCCGCCGGGCAGCGGCACGCTGCGCACTTCCAGGCGCATGCCGTTCGGCCGTCGCCGTTCATAGGTGTGCGGCCGCTCCAGGAAGCCGCCGCGCGCCCGCATCGCCTTCATCAACTCGTCGTCCTGGCCGAATTCGCCGGCCTGCCATTGCCAGTTCGGTACCGGCGTCGAAAGATGGCTTGCCGCGCATCAGGTCCGGCGGCAGGCCGAGCAGCTCGATCGCCCGGTCGTTGCATACCGCCACTTCGTTGCCGGCGGTGACCATCATCAGGCCCTCATCCATGTTGGCGAGCGTCGTCTCGAACAGCAGCGATTTTTCCTGCACCGCCGCCTGCGCTGCCTCCAGCCGGTGGAACTGCCGGAGGAGGCCGCGCAGCAGCAGCAAAATGCACAGCAAACCGCAGGCGGTGCCGGCGGTGAGCCACGCCGCCTGCCGGCGCCAGTCGGCGAACATGGCCGCATGGCTGATACTGACCTCGATGGCGGCGGGAAAATTCGCCAATGGCTGGTCATACACCACGCCGGCCTCGGTTGCGTGCAGGCCGGAGAGGGCGCTGCCGGGATCGCGCGCCATGTCCGCCGGGAAGTGCGTCAGTACCACGCCGTCCTGGCGCACCAGGGCCACACCCATGCCGGGCGGCAGCCCGATGGCGGCATGAAAACCGGAAATATAGTCAAGATCGATCGACCCCAGCAGCACTCCCAGAAAGGCGCCGTTGGCGGAACTGACTCGATGCACGATGTTGAACACCCAGCTGCCGGTTTCGCGGTTGCTGACCGGTTCGCTCAGGAACGGTCTGCGCCAGGTGCCATCGCGAACCGCCTGGAAATAGGCGCGGTCGGCAACGCTGATTGCCGGCGCGGGCCAGCCGCGCGACGACAGCAGCATCGTTCCGTCGGCGCCGATCACCAGGATCGCATCGGCTTGCGGCAAACCGGCGATCCGGGCGCGGAGGGCGCGGTGCATGGCCGGGGTTGCCACGACGGCGCGGAAATGGGTGGCGTCATTGCTGGCCGAGATGTCGGTGTCGGCCGCCACGTCGGCGAGCACCAGATCGATCGCCTGCAGCGCGCGGGAGGTCTGCTCGCCCAGCACCACGGCAAGCCTTCGCAACTCCCGCTCTGCACTCTGGCGCGCCGAGACGTGCATTCCCACGCCTACCGCGATGGCGGCCAGCACGGCGCCGAGTGCCAGCGCGACCTCGACCGCGGCGAGGATCCGGCCCGACCTCGTAACACGCGCGATGGCCATGCTCATGCGGTTTCCTGCTTGCGCGCCGTGATTGCGCCGCGTCTGTCATCGGGCACACCGGCGGCCGGACTTTCTTTAGGCCGGAATTGTTACCGTCCTCTTGCCGGCGCCCGTTGCCGGCGCGGAGCGCTGCCCCTGCGGACCGTGCACGGTCCGCAGGGGCAGCGCTGCGCTTTCAGCGGCCACGGTATCGGTCGGCTGATGCAAATCGTTCCGACATCCGAATGGGTCTGTTCCATAATCTCCTTTCGGCGGGGCGTCTTGCCGTCTTCGTTTCGGTCATCCCCGGATATCGAGACGCCAGGGGGTACCCTGGACAGGCATGGCCTGGTCGCCCGCAATCGCGGCGCAGGTGCGCAGACAGCGTTGTCTCTGCGGCATGCGGGGAGTGCATTTTTTTGGACCCGTCGAGTCTGGATCGCCTGTGTGCCGGCCGTTGTCACTGTGGGGCGCGACCGGGATGCCACACCGCCAATGGTGAACCCTATATACCAAATATTGCCAACGCATTGCCACGAAGCGCGAGACAAAGTCGTTATTTTAAGTGTTTGTAACGTGACGGCGGGCGGGCAGGGAAGCGATCAGGGGCATGAAGGAAGGCCGGGCGGCAATCCCTCCTGGCCTTGCTTCCTGCCCCGATGGTCCGCTTACGGCCGCCGCCCCTGGCCCGGCGGCGGCGTGATTTGGCGGCGAGACTCGGCGGCCCCGCGCCAGCATCCGCGCCGCCCCATCCGTCAAGGGCGCAATTCCGCCGCGCCCGAAAAATCTTCATTGATTCTCCCAGCCCACCCGGATACCGGGCGACAGTGACCCCAAATTCCCGCGCCCGACCTGCGTTTCGAGTCCATGGCCGCTCCTTCCTTGTGCTCGTCCTGAGACCGGAGCCGCCGGTCGACGAATGGCTGGCTGAGCTCGACGCCCAGGTGGCGCGCTCGCCGGCGTTCCTCGAAAGCAAGCCGGTCGTGGTTGACCTTGGCGGCGTGACCGCCGACGATGCGGACTTGGTCGGGTTGGTGCGGACCCTGCATGGGCGGGGTATCCGCATCCTGTCGGTGGAAGGCGTCGAACCTTCCTGGGCGGGTGCTGCCGAGTGGGGCCGTGCCATTCCTGGGGGACGATCGACCGGCATGGTGGAAATCTCCTCCGCCATGGCGGTGCCCGCCTTGGTGCAACCTGCCCCGGAACCCGAGCCCGGTGGGCTGGTCATCAACGAGCCGGTCAGATCCGGCCAGTCGGTGGTCTATCCGCAGGGCGACGTGACCGTGCTCGGCCCGATTGCGTCCGGGGCCGAGGTGTTTGCCGGCGGCTCGGTGCATGTGTACGGCACGCTGCGTGGTCGGGCAGTGGCGGGGTTCAGGGGGAATCCGAAGGCGCGCGTATTCTGTCGCCGGCTGGAGGCCGAGCTGGTGGCGATCGACGGCGTCTATCTGACCGCCGACGACATGGATGCGGCGTTGCGCGGCCGGCCGGTCCAGGCCCGGCTGCAGGGCGACTCGATTGTCATGACGGCCCTGGACTGACAGGGACAAAGGAGGTGGCGCAGATGGCGAAAATCCTGGTCGTGACATCCGGCAAGGGAGGGGTCGGCAAGACCACCTCCACCGCCGCGCTCGGCGCCGCGCTGGCGCAGGGCGGACAGACCGTCGTCGTGGTCGACTTCGACGTGGGTCTGCGCAACCTGGACCTGGTGATGGGGGCGGAACGCCGCGTGGTGTTCGACCTGGTCAACGTGATCCAGGGCGACGCCAAGCTGGCGCAGGCGTTGATCCGCGACAAGCGGGTCGACACGCTGTCGCTGCTTCCGGCCTCGCAGACCCGCGACAAGGACGCGCTGACGCCGGAAGGAGTGGCCCGGGTGGTCGCCGAACTGCGGGAGAAATTCGACTGGGTGATCTGCGACAGCCCCGCCGGGATCGAGCGCGGCGCCACCCTGGCGATGCGGCATGCCGACATGGCGGTGGTGGTCACCAATCCGGAGGTGTCGTCGGTGCGCGACTCCGACCGCATCATCGGCCTGCTCGACTCCAAGACCGAGCGCGCCGAGCGCGGTGAGCGGATGGAAAAGCACCTGCTGCTCACCCGCTACAACTCTGCCCGCGCCGCCCGCGGCGAGATGCTGAAGACCGAGGACGTGCTGGAGATCCTCTCCATTCCGCTGCTGGGCATCATTCCGGAAAGCCAGGAAGTGCTGCGCGCGTCGAACATCGGCAGCCCGGTGACGCTGAGCAGCCCCGAGAGCGCCCCGGCCCGCGCCTATTTTGACGCCGCCCGCCGCCTGCGTGGCGAGACGGTGCCGGTGAGCGTTCCCGAGGATAGGCGAGGCTTGGTACAACGCCTGTTCAGCCGGAGGGTGGCGTGAAACTGCTCAGTTTCCTTTCCCGCCGAGGCACAGCGCCGATCGCGCGCGAACGGCTACAGATCGTGCTGGCGCATGAGCGCGCACTGAACGGCAACTCGGGCGACCTGGTGCGGATCCTGCAGGAAGAGATCCTCGCGGTGGTGGCCCGGCACGTGAAGATCGAGCGTGAGATGGTGCAGATCAAGCTCGATCGCGGCAATTCGATCTCCACCCTCGAGATCGATATCCAGATGCCTGCCGAGCCCTTTCCGGCGCATTAGATACGGGGACCAGGCGAGGTTTTTCGGCGCTGGCGGGTTAGGGGGGCAGCGAGCCGGCGCCGTAGAGAGTGGCGCGAGGGTCCTCTGGGCCGCGCGAGCGGCCGCCTGTTCAGTCTGCGCGCAAGGGCGCTGCCGTTACGGTCCGGCATTCTGATGCCCTGGCCGGGTCACATTCGCGCGGAGCCGTTCCCATAGGCGCGCAACCATGCCAGCAGCGGCGGCGCGGCTTGCAGCTGCGGCACCGGTTCGCACGTTTGGTGTCTGCCGCTGGCGTGGCCAGCGTCATCCCGCGGCGGGCGCCGCACGCCGTTCGGACCACCGCAGGGTCGCCGGTTCTTGTACCACCCAGAGCAACATCGGCCAGGCCTGCGGCAGCCGGCTGTAAAAAAATACCAATGAAACAGAGATCTCGGGCGTTTTGACCGATTGCGGTCAGAGCGATTGAGAATCTTCATGCGCAGAGGCGGCGCCGGCTCCGGCGACGGATCTCGCTCGGCCGGGTCAGGCCGCCGACGAGATGCATGAAGTTGACCGGGGCGCTGATCGCGCCCGTCGAGAGACGGTTCCATTCCCTCTGCAGCCCAGTATTCCGCTCCCGCGTCTTTCGGGGTGAGACGAGAGCCGCCCTGATCGTCCGCCACAGGATCGGCGCGGAGAGGCCAGTTCCGCTGGCCTTTTTTGGGATGGATCTTGCAGGTGCGGTGTCCGCCTGGCGGCGGGGATGGTTTGCCGGGCGGCGGCGACCCGTTTGGAGAAAATCCAAAAAACAAGGAATTCCTTATCTGGGCCGCGAATCTTGTGTGACTTCACGTAATTGTGATCGTGTGTATAAAAAGCGTTAAAAATAAGCGGCATAGGCGCCGCGGCGCCATTCGGAACGTCTCAATTTCTGGCGAATTTGCGTGCAAATGGAAATTCATGGTTGCGCGCTGGCGGCGCAACTCTTAATTACGCGGGCAAGGACGAGCGCTCTCGTGCTCCGGTTGCATAAATCGGCAGCAAACGTCTCTTTTATCAATCGGAGTCGAAAAATGCACCCGCGCCTCGGCTGCCCGCAACCGTTCCGCGACGGTGCCGCCCCCGCTGGTTTTTTCGCTGCCCGCTCCTCCGCCGGCATCGCTACCGCGCCGCCGCCTGACGCGGCCAAGCCTGCGATCGCTGCCAACAAAGTCGTGAAAGCCCGGACTAAAACGAACGAAAATATCGAATATAGATTACAAATATAGCGAAATACAAATTTGCTAATTCTATCCATAAATTTGGTCTGGCCAGAAAAAACCCTCTGGGCAGCCGGAAAAATCTAGGTGTTCAAATGACCGTCGCCCTCGCCAGCAACCCAAGCCTCTCCACGTCGCATTTTTTGTTTTCAACGGGCTCGGTCGACCCCAACACCGGCTATGCCGGTTATTATGCCGACAACGCGGCAATTCCCGGCACGCTGTGCCAGGATTGGTATGTCTACCAATGGGAACGGCAGGAAAGCGCCAGCCAGTCGGAATACCTGGACCCGGCCAATGCGAATATGTCGACCGGCGCCGACAATGACCCTTTTTACGGGTCGTCGATCTATACAGTCGCAGCGCCGGATGGCTCCGGTCAGTTCAGCGTCTTCAACGACAACGGCCAGTTCGTTTACGACATGCGCGAATCGGTCGACCCGGCAACCGCGGCCTCGACATCCGCCTATGGCAGCCCCGACCTGGGCTTGCAGACCATGCCCGGCCTGATGGGCGGTGCCGCGATCACGCTGGACCACCCGATCACGCTGTCGCTCGACGCGAGAATTCGCGAGGCTGATGTCGCCTATGCCGCCGGCACAACCGAGCAGCCCTTCGCTGTCACCAATCCGCTCGGTTCGGCCGGAATGGGGGTGGTTCTCACCTTCAACTCGGCAAATCTCCACGTCACCCTGTTTCTGCAGGCCGAACTGGCGGATTCACGGTTCAACACCACGCCAATCGCCTACCAGAACACCAGTTTCGATGGCTATACGACGACGGTGATCTATAACGACGTGAATGCCAGTGGCGCGGAACTGCCCTATGTGACCGGCGACACGCCGGAGCAGATCAAATGGAACATCAATGCGATGCTCCAGGATGCCATCCAGGGCGTCCCCTCGCTGGCCGAAAACGCGGCACAACTGGACAACATGAGCCAATGGCATTTCAACAGCACCTATGTCGGATTGGAGATGGGCGGCACCAATGCGCCGACGCTTGAGGGCAGCGCCACTCTGGATATGCAGGTCTCGAACCTGAACCTGCAGGTTGATCCGACCACAACGTATGACGCGTCCACCGCGCCGAATGGCGGCAACGCGCTGATATCGGCTTCCTACGGCGATGCGCCGCAAATTCAGTTCACCGACAACACAAGCGGGCTGTCGGGCACGACCTATGGGGTGGCCTATACCGGACCGGTCGCCGGCATCAAATCCGAATATATCTATGAAGGAACGGATTCGATGCATTTCATTGCTCCGCCGGACACCTATATCGTTGGCGGCCAGGGCGACGATAACATCACCGCCACGTCGGGAAATAACATTCTCGATGGCGGCGCTGGATCGAACGTGCTGACCGGCGGAAGTGGGGATGACACTTTCTACCTGTCCGGACTGTCCGGGCTGTCCACGTCGGACACCATCGATAATTTCCATAGCGGCGACGCGGCGACGATTTGGGGTGCGCTCAGCAATGTGAAATGGGTTGACAGCCAGGGCGTGTCCGGGGGCCACGGACTGACCTTGTTGGCAACCGGCTCCAAGGGGCAATCTCTCAGCATGACGTTCAGCGGATTGACGACCGGCGACCTGTCGCATCTTTCAATTTCGTCCGGTAATGTCGGTGGGACTCCTGACTTGCTCATCTATAATTTCTGAATGATCAGCCTATGCGGCATCTTGCAGTTTAAAGAATAAAAATCATCATCTTGTCTGCGGTTTTCGCGGCGGCTTCCAAATAACGTCGCGCCGACCGGTCTCATTTTATTTCATGCAGGAAATCGCGTTGCATTTGCCAGGCCGGGTTGGCGTCATGCGCCTCCCTCTGTCGTCTGTGTCCAGGATAATTCTTACTCCAACCGCCAGTCCATTTCTAACATCAGCGGCGTGCGCTCGCGCGTCCGCTGTTCCCGCGGGCTCATCGCCATCCAGTCCTGCAGGCGCCGGATCACGTTGCGCGTCACGAAGGCCAGCTCCAGCGACAGTGCTTCTTCCAGCCCATACCACCGCAGCTCTTCCAGTTCGCCTGACCCCGCGATGCTGCCGGACACGCGTTCCGCCGCCACCACCAGAAAGCGTGCGTTGAACCGCACCGGGCTGGCTCGCGGCGTCACCGCGCGGCAAAGATAGTCCAACCCGTCCAGATGCGGCGGCGTCCCGAGCGAAAGCCCGCTTTCCTCCTCCAGTTCGCGGGCGGCGGCGCTGGCCAGCCCCCGCGCGAGTTGCGGGTTGGCCGCGACCAGCAGGTGCCGCATCACCTCAGGGCGCAGCTCCGAGGCGGCCGGCGCGGTGCAGTCCCCGGCGTCGACCGCGCCGCCCGGGAACACCAGATGAAGCGGCAGGAACCGATGGTTGGCGCAGCGCATGCCCATCAGGGTTTCAGGCCCGGACGTCCCATGCCGCAACACGATCAGGCTGGCAGCATGGCGCGGCTCCACCTCGCGGCAAGCGGTCTCGGCGGGCAAATTCTCGGGCATGGGGCGTGGTCCTCTGGCCGCAAGCTCGCCGCCGCTTGCGCTCCACGCAAGCGGCGACTCACTGTGGCGGCGGAAAAACCCTCATACCGGATCCCACGAAAACACATCCCCCGACCGGTCCAGCGGCGTGAACCCGGTCCGCAGGGCCGGCAGCGCATGCTCGGCGATCAGAGCCGGCGTCCACCCCTCGCTGCGGTGCACGCTGCGGACCGGCCGGCTTTGACTGAACAGGAAAATCTCGTGCATGCGCGGCGCGAACACCTGCCCGGTCACCTCCCGCGCGGCGTCGGACGCCAGAAACACCGCCAGGGGCGCGTTCTTGTCGGGCGTCATCTCCTGCAGGCGCGCCAGCCGCTGCTGTTGTGCCTCGGTATCCGCCGGGATCGCTTGCGTCATCCGGCTCCAGGCGAACGGGGCGATGCAGTTGCTGCGCACATTGTAGCGCGCCATGTCGAGGGCGATCGACTTGGAAAGCGCGACGATGCCGAGCTTGGCGGCCGAATAATTCGCCTGGCCGAAGTTGCCGATCAGCCCGGAGGTGCTGGTCATGTGCACGAAAGCGCCGCTTTCTTGTCGGCGGAAATGCTCCGCCGCGGCCCGGCTGACAAAGAAGCTGCCGTTCAGGTGCACGCCGATCACCGCCAGCCAGTCCTCCGGCGTCATCTTATGAAAGATCACGTCGCGCAGGATGCCGGCGTTGTTCACCACCACGTCCACCCTGCCGAACTGATCGAGCGCACACTGCACGATCTTCCGGGCGCTGTTCCAGTCCGCCACGCTGTCGGTGCTGACCGCCGCCTGCCCGCCGCGCTGCGTGATGATCTGCTTGGTCTGTTCCGCCGGGGACGCCGACCCGCCAACGCCTGCCAGCGAGGCGCCGACATCGTTAATGACAACGCGCGCGCCCTCGAGCGCCATGGCAAGGGCAATTTCCCGACCGATCCCGCCGCCGGCGCCGGTGACAACGGCGACTTTTGCATCCATCATGCCCATAGCGTTTCCATCCGTTTTGTTTCGTCGACCATAAGCTCCCGGGCCGGGTGCTGTGAACCCGTGCCGCGGGTGCGGTTGGGGCGGTAAAAGAAGGCAAGGCAAGGCAAGGCAAGGCAAGGCCAGGGCTCTGCCCTGGACCCGCCAAGGGCCGAGAGGCCCTTGGAACCCACTACTTAAGAGGAGCGGGGACCAGGGCTGAGCCCTGGTTCCGACGCGGCACGTCTGGTTATCTTAGGATTGCCCCGCAAGCATCCGGAGCCGCCATGCCCGATCTTTGTCAACCGCCCACCGCGCGGGTCACGCCCGGGAATGCCGGCCGCCACGGTGGCGCACTGCGGTTCGCGACCCTGCTGGCGCTTCTGCTGGCGCTCGGCGGTTGCAACCAAAATCCCGCACGGATGGCGGGTTCGCTTGAGCGCGCACCTGCACCGGGCCAGGCGACGCTCGCGGGCTCCGGCGCCACCGCCGGGAATAACGCCAAGCTGGCCTACAGTCATAACATTGCGTTGGAAATGCCGTCGCCAAGCATCGCGCCGCGCTACACCCGCGCGCGCGATCTGTGCATCAGCAATGCACAGCTCAATTGCGTCATTCTCAACGCCTCGCTCAACATGGGCGACCCGGCCGAAGACCTGCTTCCGGGTGCTTCATTGACCGTTCGATTGCCGCATGGCTCCGTCGCGTCGTTCGAGGAAACCCTGCTGGCGCCGCTGCCGAATGAGAAGACGGGGGAAGCCATCCTGCGGTCGCAGGTGACGGCGGCGGAGGATCTGACCGGGGCGATCGCCGATCTCGAACAACGGCAGGCGCAGCTGACGGATTATCGCGAGCGCCTGACCGCGCTCGCGAACCGCGCGGATGCGAAAGTCGAGGATCTGATCAAGATCGAGAGCGAATTGTCCAGCGCGCAGACCGAGCTTGAATCCATCGCGGCGCGAAAGAACGGGCTTGATCAGCGCGTGGCGACGGAAAGCCTTGCCATCGATTTCCAAGCCAGACCGGGGGTGGGCGGCAATTTCATCGGGCCTGTCAGGCTGGCATGGCGTCAGGGTGGCGAAGTGTTGGGCGAGAGCGCGGGAAACGCCATCCGCTTTGCCATCGTTCTCTTGCCATGGCTGCCGATCGCCGCGATTGGACTGGTGCTCATCCGTCTGATCGTGCGGCGCTGGCGCCGATAGGGGAGGGGATACGCGGTCGTTCTGGGGCGACATCCTCCGAACCTTCGGCGCCCCGCCCATCCGATGCCCGAGCGGGCGATGGAATCCTGCTCGCGCGCGCGTGAGCAGCCTTGACGGCGCGGTAAGGATGCGCCATTTCAGGGTAATCAGGACCTCATTGGTCCACTTAAGGTGGCAGCCTTCATGCTCAGGCTTTCCAAGCTGACCGATTACGCCGTGGTGGTGCTGCTGCGGCTTTCCACCACCTCCGACAGTTGCGATGGCGTGCAGACCTCGCCTTGCATCGCCGCCGCCACCGGCGTGCCCGAGCCGACGGTGGCCAAAGTGCTGAAGGCGCTCAGCGCCGCGCATCTGGTGGTCTCTCACCGCGGCGCGAGGGGCGGCTACCGGTTGCTGCGGGGGCTGGATCACATCGCCATCGCCGATGTCATCAGCGCCATCGACGGCCCGATCGCGCTCACCGCCTGCGTCGACGGCGCCGCCTCACCCTGCGAGGTGAAGGGTCTGTGCGCGGTGAAGGGGCGGTGGGACCTGGTGAACGATGCCATCCGGCAGGCGCTGGGGCGGATTACCCTGGCCGATATGCGCGAGGCCTCCGTCCCGCCGGCCTTCCGCTTCGATCCCGCGCTCCCGCCGCATCCGCAAATCCCGCTGGCCGAATAGAGGAGGTCTCATCATGGCAGGCGCCGCCGAAACCCTCGACACCGTCCAGTCCGTCACCCAGTCCGGCTACAAATGGGGCTTCTCGACCGACATCGAGATGGATATTGCCCCGAAGGGACTGACCGAGGACACCATCCGGCTGATTTCCGCGCGGAAGAACGAGCCCGACTGGCTGCTGGAATGGCGGCTGAAGGCCTTCGCCGCCTGGCAGACCATGACCGAGCCGCATTGGGCCAAGGTCCACCATGCGCCGATCGACTACCAGGATATTCACTACTACGCCGCGCCCAAGAAAAAGACCGGGCCCAAGAGTCTCGACGAAGTCGATCCCGAACTTCTGGCCACCTACGAGAAGCTGGGCATTCCGCTGAAGGAACGCGCCATCCTCGCCGGCGTCGAGGGAGCCGAGGAGGCTGAGGAGCAGCGCCCGCAGATCGCCGTGGACGCCGTGTTCGACAGCGTGTCGGTCGCCACCACGTTCCGGGAATCACTGGCGAAAGTGGGCGTCATCTTCTGCCCGATCAGCGAGGCGGTGCGCGACCATCCCGATCTGGTGCGCCAGTATCTCGGCACGGTGGTGCCCACCAACGACAATTATTTCGCCGCCCTGAACTCGGCGGTGTTCACCGACGGCAGCTTCGTGTTCATCCCCAAGGGGGTGCGCTGCCCGATGGAACTGTCCACCTATTTCCGCATCAACGCCCGCAACTCCGGCCAGTTCGAACGCACGCTGATCATCGCCGAGGCGGCCAGCCATGTGTCCTACCTCGAAGGCTGCACCGCGCCGCAGCGCGATGAGAACCAGCTGCACGCGGCGGTGGTCGAACTGGTGGCGATGGACGACGCCGCCATCAAATACAGCACGGTGCAGAACTGGTATCCCGGTGACGCCGAAGGGCGCGGCGGCATCTATAATTTCGTCACCAAGCGTGGCATCTGCCGCGGCGCGCGCAGCAAGATTTCCTGGACGCAGGTGGAAACCGGCTCGGCGATCACCTGGAAATATCCGAGCTGCGTGCTGCAGGGCGACGACAGCGTCGGCGAATTCTACTCGGTGGCGGTGACCACCAATCGCCAGCAGGCCGATACCGGCACGAAAATGATCCATATTGGCCGCAACACACGCAGCACCATCGTCTCCAAGGGCATCAGCGCCGGTCGCTCGGACAACACCTATCGCGGTCTGGTGCGCGTCATGCCGCGCGCCCATGGGGCGCGCAACCACACGCAGTGCGACAGCCTGCTCATCGGCGACCAGTGCGGGGCGCACACCGTGCCCTATATCGAAAGCCGCAACCGCTCGGCCAAGCTGGAGCACGAGGCCACCACCTCCAAGATCGCCGACGACCAGTTGTTCTACTGCCGCCAGCGCGGCCTGTCGGAAGAAGACGCCGTCAGTCTGATCGTCAATGGCTTCTGCAAGGACGTGCTGAAGGAGCTTCCCATGGAGTTCGCCGTCGAGGCACAGAAATTGCTTGCCCTCAGTCTTGAAGGCTCGGTGGGCTAAAGGGACCATATCCATGCTTGAGATCAAGGGTCTGACCGCGCGCATCGAGGACAAGGAAATCCTCAAGGGCATCGACCTGGTCGTGCCGGATGGCGAGGTGCACGCCATCATGGGGCCGAACGGCTCCGGCAAATCGACGCTTTCCTACGTTTTGTCGGGTCGGGAAGGCTACGAAGTCACCGGCGGCAGTGCGACATTCGACGGTATCGACCTGCTGGCCCTGGAACCCGAGCAGCGCGCCGCCGCCGGGGTGTTTCTGGCGTTCCAGTATCCGGTGGAACTGCCGGGCGTGAACAATGCCAATTTTCTGCGCACCGCACTGAACGCCATCCGCCGCGCCCGTGGCGAGCCGGAACTCGATGCCGTGCAGTTCCTCAAACTCGCCCGGGCGGCGATCAAGCGGCTGTCGATGGCCGACGACATGCTCAAGCGCAATGTCAATGTCGGTTTTTCCGGTGGCGAAAAAAAGCGCAACGAGGTGCTGCAGATGGGCATTCTGCGCCCGAAGCTCGCCATCCTCGACGAAACCGACAGCGGGCTCGACATCGACGCGCTCAAGATCGTGTCCGAGGGTGTGAACGCTCTGCGCGGGCCGGATTTCTCCGCCCTGGTCATTACCCATTATCAGCGGCTGCTGGACTACATCGTCCCCGACCGCGTGCACGTGTTGTTCAACGGCCGCATCATCCGCTCCGGCGGGCCGGAACTGGCATTGGCGCTGGAGGCATCCGGCTATGCTTCGGTGATCGCGGAGGCGGCGTGAGCACGCGCAGCAAACCGCCGGCACCGCTGGAGGTCGTGGCCGGGGCGTTTCTCGCCCGCTATGAGGCGGGCGATCATCGTACAGGGGGCGCGCGCCGAGGCGGCGGAATTGTTCCGCGCCGCCGGCCTTCCCAGCCCGCGCGAGGAGGCCTGGCACTACACGACCTTGCGCCCGCTCGCCGATGCCGTGTTCGAGGCGCCGCAAACCGACCCGGCCGAGTTGCTGGCGAACCTGCCGCAGATCGCCGCGCCGCGGCTGGTGTTCGCCCATGGCAGGTTCCGCGCCGATCTGTCGGTGCTTCCGGCCGGCATCACCGTGCGCACCGGTGCGCCCGCCTGGGGCACGCTGCCCCGCCCGGGGGTGGAAAAACTCGTCGCCCTGAACACCATGCTGACCGAGGACGGTGCGGCCATCGACATCGCCGACGGGGTCGATGCCGGCCCGCTGCTGTTGATCAGCCTGGCCACTGGCGGCGCGTTTCATCCGCGCCACGCCATAACCCTCGGCCGCGGGGCGCGGCTGACGCTTGTGGAGGCAAATCTCGGCAGCGGTGCCTACCTCAACAACCCGGTGTTTTCGGTCGCGGTCGCCGACGACGCGCTTCTCACCCATTTTCGTATCCAGACCGAAGCGCCCGACGCGTTCCATCTTTCCACCCTCTATGCCGAGGTGGGCGCGCGCGGTACCTACGATAGCTTTCTTCTCACCCTTGGCGCGCGGCTTGCCCGTATGGAAGTGCATGCGCGGCTGGCCGGCGAGAAATCCACCGCCCACCTGAATGCCGCGCAACTGCTCGGCGGCAACCAGCACGCCGATTTCACCACCGTGGTGACGCACGACGCACCGGCCACCACCAGCCGCCAGACGGTGAAGAACGTGCTGACCGGGCGGTCGCGCGGCGTGTTCCAGGGCAAGATCGAAGTCTCCCGGATCGCCCAGAAGACCGACGGCTACCAGATGAACCAGGCATTGCTTCTCAGCGCCGAGGCCGAGATCGACAGCAAGCCGCAGCTGGAAATCTACGCCGACGACGTAAAGTGCAGCCACGGCGCCACGGTGGGCGAGCTTGACCCCGACCAGCTGTTTTATCTGCGCAGTCGTGGCGTGCCCGAGGCCGAGGCCCGCAGCATTCTGGTGCGCGCCTTCCTCGACGAAGCCCTCGACCCGATCACCCACGAGGCCGCGCGCGCGGCGATGGAGGGCCTGATCGCCACCTGGTGGGAAGGACAAGCCGCGTGAACGATCTCGCTCCCGCCGTGCTGGATGTCGCGCGCATCCGCCAGGACTTTCCCATCCTGTCACAGACCGTGCGCGGCAAGCCTCTGGTGTTTCTCGACAGTGCGGCCAGCGCGCAGAAACCACGCGCCGTCATCGACGCCATGGTGAACGCCATGGAAACGCAATACGCCAACATCCATCGCGGCCTGCACTGGATGAGCGAGCGCACCACCGAAGCCTACGAAGCCACCCGCGACGACGCCGCCAGGCTGCTGAACGCCGCCGAGCGCGCCGAAATCGTGTTCGTGCGCAACAGCACCGAGGCGATCAACCTGGTCGCCCACAGCTACGGGCGCGGCGTGCTGCAGCCCGGCCAGGCGGTGCTGATCTCGGCCATGGAGCATCACTCCAACATCGTTCCCTGGCACATGCTGCGCGACGACCGCGGCATCGAGCTGCGCATCGCCCCGATCACCGATGCCGGCGAACTCGACATGGCGGCGTTCGAGCGCCTGCTCGAAGATGGCAAGGTCGGGCTGGTGTCGATCACCCACATGTCCAACGTGCTCGGCACTTACACCCCGGCCGAACGCATCGTGCAGATCGCGCATGCGCATGGCGCGAAAGTGCTGTTCGACGGCAGCCAGGCCATCGTGCATCGTCGCGTCGACGTGCAGGCGCTGGGCTGCGATTTCTATGTGTTCACCGGCCACAAGCTGTATGGACCCACCGGCATCGGGGTGCTGTGGGCGCGTCGCGAGTTGCTGGAGCGGATGCCGCCGTTCCTCGGTGGCGGCGACATGATTTCCTCGGTCACCGACGCCGGCAGCACCTGGGCCGCGGTGCCGCACAAATTTGAGGCCGGCACGCCGGCCATCCTGGAGGGAATCGCCCTCGGCGCGGCGATCCGCTGGGTGGAGGCGATCGGCTACGGCGCCATCGCCGCGCATGAACAGGTGCTCACCGAGCACGCGATCTCCCGCCTGTCCGCCATCGAGGGCCTGAACATCATCGGCCGCGCCCAGGACCGGGGCGGGGTGGTGAGTTTCACCGTCGATCGGGCCCACGCCCACGACGTGGCCACCCTGCTCGACCGCAGCGGCATCGCGGTGCGCGCCGGCCATCACTGCGCCGAGCCGCTGATGCGCCGCCTGGGGATCGACAGCACCGCGCGCGCCAGCTTCGCCGTCTATACGCTGCCGTCCGAGATCGATGCCCTGGCCGACGCGCTGACGCGGGTGCGGGAGTTCTTCGGATGAGCGCCTTCAACGTCCGTGATCTGTATCAGGAGGTCATTCTCCGGCACGGACGGCATCCGGGCCATGCCGGGAAGCCGGCGCGCTACGACGCATCCGCCAAGGGCGACAACCCTATGTGCGGCGACCGCGTCGAGGTGTTTCTGGCCACCACGCCGGACGGACGGATCGCGGACGCGCGCTTCGATGCGCGTGGCTGCGCCATCAGCATCGCCTCGGCCGATCTCATGGCCGAGACGGTGACCGGCCGGACATACCAGGCGGCCCGTGACATCTGCGCCAGGTTTGGTTCCATGGCCCGCACGGGCGAATGTCCCGAAGGCGATGCGACGATGGATTTGCTGCGGCCGCTGGCCGGCGTGCACGAGTACCCGAGCCGGGTGAAATGCGCGACTTTGCCGTGGCACGCGCTGATGGCGGCGCTCGACGGGGAAGGTCAGGCAACCAGTGAATGACATGAACACGAATATTCCGGCCCAGGCCGCGGTGGGAAGCTGGACCCCGACCGGGGTGACGCCTCCGAAGCCGACCGAGGATGCGGTGATCGCCGCCTGTCAGACCGTCTACGATCCCGAGATTCCGGTGAGCGTCTACGAGCTCGGCCTGATCTACGCGATCGAGATCGCCGACGGCGGGCAGGTGAAGGTGGAGATGACGCTCACCGCCCCGGGCTGTCCGAGCGCGCAGGAACTGCCGGTGCAGATCCGTGAGGCCATCATGGCGATCGACGGAGTGACATATTGCGATGTCGACGTGGTCTGGGATCCGCCCTGGCATCCCGGCCGCATGACCGAGGATGCCCGACTGGCATTGAATATGTTCTGACGCGAGCCGAGATATTGCCAATGTCCACAAGCACCGCCGCGGCACCGCCCGCCCGCCGTTCTCTGCCGCCGCTGATGTCGCTGACCGACGCCGCCGCCGACCGCTTGCGCGCCCTTTACGCCAAGGGCCACGACGGCATGAAGCTGCGGATCACGGTGTCCACCAAGGGCTGCTCCGGCATGTCCTATGTCATGGACTTCGTGCCCGAAGCCGGTCCCGGCGACGAGGTGGTGACGGATAAGGGCGTCACCGTTCTGGTTGATCGCAAGGCGACCCTGTTCCTGATCGGCACCGTCATGGACTACGAGGTGAAGTCCCTGTCGGCCGGCTTTACCTTCACCAATCCGAACGAGAAGGGCCGCTGCGGCTGCGGCGAGAGTTTTCACGTCTGATCCTCCCGTTCCCGGACGTGTGGCCGCGGCTCAGTGTTACGCGGTCGCGAACACCACCACGCTTTCCAGCCGTGCCGACCACGGGAACTGGTCGATTGGAACCGCGCTCAGCACCGCGTAGCCCGCCCGGTGCAGGATGGCGGCGTCGCGCGCCAGGGCAGCGGGGTTGCAGCTTGCAACCACCACCCGCTTCACCCGCGCCGCCGCGACCTGCGCCATCTGCGCCGCCGCCCCGGCATAGGGCGGGTCCAGCACCACCGCCGCGCAGCCGGCCAGTTCGGCCGCCGTCACCGGCCTTCGCGCCAGATCGCGCTGGGTGACCGCAATCCGTCCGGCGAGGCCCTGCGTGTTGGCGGCGCTGCGCAGCGCCGCCGCCAACCCGGCATCCCCCTCGTAGGCGGCGACGCGCGCGCGGCGCGCGAGGGCGAAACTCAGCGTGCCGCATCCGGCATAGAAATCCCCGACCAGCGCCCGTCCCGGCAGTTTCTCCGGCAGTCCCGCCAGCACCGCAGCGACGATCGCGGCCTCGCCTTCGCGGCTGGCCTGCAGGAAGGCGCCCGGCGGTGGCCGGACCGCCACGCCGGCGAACACCGCCTCCGGCGCTTTCAGCAGGCATAGAGTCTCCCCGGCGCCATCGGCTTGCGCCCCATTGTCTGGCGACCACGTGATGCGGCACAGCCCGTGCGCGCGTGCGAAATCCGCCAGGCGGGTCCGGTCGGCCGTCGTTGGCTCGCCGTCGGTGCGCAGCAGCAGATCGGGCCCGTTTTCCAGCAGGTTCACCACCGCCGAGCCTTCGCGTCGCAGCAGCGCCAGCCCCGGAAGCGCCGCGCGCAAACTGGCGACGAGGGCGAACAGGGCAGGGTGCAGCACCGGGCAGGCGCGCAGGTCCACCACCTCGGCCGCCCGCGCCGCATGCAGTCCCACCACCACCAAACCGCCCTTCCGGCGCAGCGCCAGGTCCATGCGCCGCCGCGTGCCGTGTGGCGTGGCCACCAGCGGAGCGGTCTCGGCCGCATACCCTGCCCGCCGCAGCGCCGCCTGCAGCAGCCCCGCCTTCCAGGCGCGGTACGGGGCGTCCTGCCAGTGTTGCAGCGTGCACCCGCCACAACTGCCGAAATGCGGGCAGGGGGGGGCGGCGCGGTCCGGGCTCGGTGCGATCACCGCATCGACCTGCCCCGCCCATCCCTCGCCGCGCGGTTTTACCCGGTGGGCGAGCACGGTTTCGCCCGGCAGCGTGCCGGCGAGATAAAACGGGGTTCCGTCAGCCAGTTCGGCCACGCCGTCACCATCGGCGCCGACCCGCGACACCCGGAGCTCAGCAGGCTCGACCATATCCCGGCTTGCCGCCGATCCCGGGGCGGCCGGCGTCGTCACCCGCCAAACGCGGCAATACCCGTCTGCGCCCGCCCGAGGATCAGCGCATGCACGTCATGCGTGCCCTCGTAGGTGTTCACCGTTTCCAGGTTCATCACGTGCCGGATAACATGGTACTCGTCGACGATGCCGTTGCCGCCGTGCATGTCACGGGCGACACGGGCGATCTTCGAGCGACTTGCCGCAGGAGTTGCGCTTCACCAGGCTGATCATTTCAGGCGCCGCGCGGCCTTCGTCCAGCAGCCGCCCCACCCGCAGAACGGCATGCAACGCCAAGGTGATTTCGGTCTGCATGTCGGCCAGTTTTTTCTGCACCAGCTGCGTGGCGGCCAGCGGCCGGCCAAACACCCGCCGCTCCAGCGTGTAGTCGCGCGCGGCGTGCCAGCAGAACTCGGCCGCTCCCAGCGCGCCCCAGGAAATGCCATAGCGCGCATTGTTCAGGCACGAGAACGGCCCGCGCAGCCCTTTGACCTTCGGCAGAATGGCGTCGGCGGGGACAAACACGTCCTGCAGCATGATCATGCCGGTGACCGACGTGCGCAGGCTGAATTTCCCCTCGATCTTCGGCGCGGTGAGCCCTTCGGTCCCCTTTTCCACCAGGAAGCCGCGGATATCGCCGGCATCATCTTTCGCCCAAACGAGGAACAGATCGGCGATCGGCGCGTTGGAGATCCAGGTCTTCGATCCGTTCAGCACATAGCCGCCGTCCACGGATTTCGCCCGCGTGCGCATACTTCCCGGGTCCGATCCGCCGTCCGGCTCGGTCAGCCCGAAACATCCCACCCAAGCGCCGCTGCGCAGGAGCGGCAGGTAACGGTCCTTCTGCGCCTCCGATCCGAAGGCGGAGATCGGATACATCACCAGCGAGGACTGCACCGAAAAAGCGCTGCGGTAGCCCGAATTCGACCCGCTCGAGCTCGCGCGCGATCAGCCCATAGGCGACATAGGACACACCGGCGCAGTCATGCGTCTCCAGCGTGGCGCCCAGGAAACCCATGTCGCCGAACTCGTTCATGATCTCCCGGTCGAAATACTCGTGCCGGTTGGCCATGAGCACGCGCGCAAACAGCTTGTCCTGCGCATAGGCACGCGCGGCGTCACGGATGGCGCGCTCGTCCTCGGTCAGCAGGTCACCAAGAAGCAGCGGATCGTCCCAGGCGAACGGGCCGAGTTTGCCTTTGCGCGAAGACGCGTGCGCGGTCTCGTTCATGTCAGCCGTCCGTGTCCTCGGCCATGGCCTCGGCAAGGTGGCGCCGCGGCCGCGCTGCTACCAGCATGAAGGCGGGAATCTCCGACCCGAAGCCGACCACCGATTGTCCGTGGTCGTCGTCATGGCGGCCACGCACATCGCGCTCGGGGCTTGTGTCATGCTCCGGGCGAGGCGCCCGTGCCGCATCGGGCCGCACCGGCTCCGCCCGCGCCGCGCGTGCGGGTGCTTCCGTGCGCGCCTGCTTCGCCGGCGCTTCGGTTCGGGGTGGCTTGGCGGTCGCTTCGGCCCGCGCTGGCCTGGGCGCCCGTGCCGGCTTGGCCACCACTGCTGCGGGTGCAACTTTCGGCGCCGCCGCTGCGTCCGCAGGCGTCTCCGCGCGCCGCCGCGCCGGCTTGCGCTTCTCCTCGCGCTTCTCTTCGGCCGGGGCCGCCTCGGCGCGCTTCGGCGCCGCCCGGCCGCCGCGGCCGCGCCGCTTGCGGCCGTCGCTCTCGGCCCACTCCACCGTATCGAGCCCCTCGATGTCGATGCGCGGAATGGCGTGGCCGGTCAGTTTTTCGATCGCCTCCACCGCCTGCTGATCGCCGGGGCTCGCCAGGGTAAAGGCGCGGCCTTCAAGCCCGGCCCGGCCGGTGCGCCCGATGCGGTGCACGTAGTCCTCGGCGTGATGCGGCACGTCGAAGTTGAACACATGCGACAGGCCGCCGATGTCGATACCGCGCGCCGCCACGTCGCTGCAGCAGAGCAGCCTGATGCCACCCGACTTGAACTTGTCCATGGTCGCGAAGCGCGCCGGCTGGGCCATGTCGCCATGCATCGCACCGACCGAGAACTTATGCCGTGTCAGTGACTTGTACAGGATGTCCACGTCGCGCTTGCGGTTGCAGAAGATCAGCGCGTTCTGCACGTCCTCGCTGCGGATCAGCCGCCGCAGCGCCTCGCGCTTGTCGTGCTCGGCCACGATCACCATCGCCTCGGTGATGGTGGTCGCCACCGACGCCGGCTTGGAGACAGTCACCACTTTCGGGTTCTGCAGGAACGCGTCGGCGAGGCGGCGGATTTCCGGGGCCATGGTGGCGCTGAAGAACAGCGTCTGCCGGGTCTTCGGCAGCATCGCCACGATGCGCTCGACGTCGGGAATGAACCCCATGTCCAGCATGCGGTCGGCCTCATCGATCACCAGCAGGCGGGTGTCGGTCAGCAGCAGACCGCCGCGTTCGAACATATCGATCAGCCGCCCGGGGGTGGCGATCAGCACGTCCACGCCGCGCATCAGCAGGTCCTTCTGGTCGGACATGCTCTCGCCGCCGATGATCAGCGCGTGGGTGAGCTTCAGATATTTGCCGTATTGCAGGAAATTCTCGGCCACCTGCAGCGCCAGCTCGCGCGTCGGTTCCAGGATCAGGCTGCGCGGCATGCGGGCGCGGGCGCGGCTGCCGGACAGAATGTCCAGCATGGGCAGGGTGAACCCGGCCGTTTTGCCGGTGCCGGTCTGCGCGCAGCCCAGCAGGTCGCGGCCCATCAGCACCCAGGGGATGGCCTGGCGCTGGATTGGCGTCGGTGTACCGGTAGCCTTTTTCATCGATGGCGCGCAGGATTTGCTCCGACAGGCCCAGGGACGCGAAGCCGTTTTCGGCCTCTGCGTCCGGCGCGTCGGGGCTCGCGTCCGGTTCGTCCGGCTCCTGGGGATAGGTGTCAGGCTCGGGCACGTCGGTCGCAGGAATATCAGACACGCGTGCCGCGATGGGGTCGTGCGACTCCGTCTGTGCAGGCGCTGCCGCCGCGGCTTGCGTGGTCTCGCAGATAGGAAACGTATCGGTCAAACTGGTATGTGCCTTCAGGGCGGCGCCAGCATCGGCGCACGCCGGCACGCGCACCGTCGGCGCGCGTGACGCTGGCATATCAGGAAACCGCAGAGGAAAGTCAAGGTTGCGCAAGTCAAACTCCCGGGTTCCCGCGGGATCGGCGCGGCCGCCCTGAAACGCTGCCATGGGCGAGACTCTCCTGTTGATGCCCGGCTTGCTCTGCGACGCCCGCCTCTGGCGTGACCAGGTCGCGGCAATGGCCGGACGCGTGCGGCCGGTGCTGGCCGATCTCACCGCCGACGACAGCCTCGATGCCATGGCGCAGCGCGCGCTCGAACTCGGTGCCTGGCCGGTTCGCCTTGTGCGGCCTGTCGATGGGCGGCTACGCGGCGCTGGCGCTGATGCGGCTTGCCCCGCAGCGGGTCACGCGGCTGTGCCTGATGGACACCTCCGCCCGCCCCGACACACCGGAGCAGAGCCGCCGGCGCCGCGGTCTGATGGCACTGACGCAAGGCAACCGCTTCCGCGGCGTCACGCCGCGCCTGTTACCGCAGCTGCTGCATCCCCACCGCCTGTCCGACACCGCCCTTTGCGCCGACATCACCGCCATGGCCGACCGGGTGGGCCGGGACGCCTTCCTGCGCCAGCAGCGCGCCATTCTGCAGCGGCCCGACAGCCGCCCCTTCCTGCCGCGCATCGGCGTGCCCACGCTGATCGCGGTCGGCAGCCACGACAGCCTGACCCCGCCGGACCTCGCCGAGGAGATGGCGGAGCGTATCCCCGGCGCGGCGCTGCGCGTCATTCCCGACACCGGCCACCTACCACCCATGGAAGCGCCGCAGGCGGCGACTGAATTGATGAGACAGTGGCTGGACAACGCGCTTTGATGCGATAATGCCGGTAAAGAACCGCTCAAGGAGCGTTGCGATGACCGTGACCCGTTCTGCTCTGTTCCGTGCGACGCTGCTGGCTCTGGCCGGCGCGACGCTGCTGCCAGCCGCCGCCCGGGCGTATTGGCGCGGCGGGGTGTGGATCGGCGTTCCGGGGATCTATGTCGCGCCGCCGCTCTACGTCGCGCCGCCGCCGGTCTATGTGGCGCCGCCGGTCTACATGGCGCCGCCCTATGGGCCGGCACCGTATGCGGCGGCGCCCTATGCCCCGGGGCCGTCGTATAATGCGCCTCCTGGCGGGCCGGCGGGTCCTGCGCAGGCCTGCTATGCCGGCCCCTGGGTCTGTCCGCTCGACCGTCCCAGCGCCGCCGGGGCGTCCTGCGCCTGCGCCGCCAATGGGGGGCGCGTCTGGGGCCAGGCCAACTGACAACGCCCTCGGCGGCCGAACCCGAGGGCGCGGCGCCCCTCGAGGACTACGCCCTGATCGGTGACTGTTCCACCGCCGCCCTGGTGTCGCGCAGCGGGGCGGTGGACTGGCTGTGCTGGCCCCGGTTCGACAGCGGCGCCTGTTTCGCCGCCCTGCTCGGCACGTCCGAGCATGGCACCTGGCGCATTTCTCCCGCGCAACCGGCCCCGCGTGTCCGCCGCAGCTACCGCGACGGCACGATGGTGCTGGAGACACTGTTCTCCACGCCCGGGGGCGAAGTCGCCCTGATCGATTTCATGCCGGTGGGCGAAGCGGGGTCGCACCTCGTCCGTCTCGTGCAGGGACGGTCCGGCCGCGTCGACTTGCGCATGACGCTCATTCTCCGCTTCGACTACGGCGCCGCCGTGCCCTGGGTCACCCGCCTGCACGACGAGCCCGGTATCATGGCCGTCTCCGGGCCCGACATGACCGTGCTGCGCACCCCAGTCCCCCTGCAAGGCCAGGGGCTGACAACGGTTGCCGCTTTCACCGTCTCGGCCGGCGAGTTTCTTCCCTTCGTGCTTACCCACAGCGCCAGCCATCTCAGCCGCCCGCCCGGTTTCGACCCGCTCGCCGCGCTCGATCGAACGGAAGCTTTCTGGCGCGACTGGTCCACCCGCGGCACCTACCGCGGTCCCGACGTCGTGGCGGTCCAGCGCTCTCTGGTCACGCTGAAGGCGCTCACCTTCCGCCCCACCGGCGGCATCGTCGCCGCCCCGACCACCTCTCTGCCCGAGGCGCTCGGCGGTTCGCGCAACTGGGACTACCGCTACTGCTGGCTGCGCGACGCCACCCTGACACTCCAGGCGCTGATGGGCGGCGGCTATTTCGACGAAGCGCAGGCCTGGCGCGACTGGCTGCGCCGCAGCGTCGCCGGCAGTCCCACCCAGTTGCAGATCATGTACGGCCTCGCCGGCGAGCGGCGCCTGCTCGAGTGGGAGGCCGACTGGCTGCCGGGCTATCAGGGCGCCCGCCCGGTGCGCATCGGTAATGCCGCGCACGGCCAGCTTCAGCTCGACGTGTTCGGCGAAATCGCCGACGCCATGTACCAGGCCCGCGCCGGCGGGCTGGCCGCCGGGCCGGAAAGCTGGGGACTGCAGCGCAAGCTCATCGCGCATCTCGCCAGTCTCTGGGAGCAGCCCGACGAGGGCATGTGGGAGACCCGTGGCGGCCGCCGCCACTTCACCCACTCCAAGGTCATGGCCTGGGTCGCGCTCGACCGCACCGTCCGCAGCGCCGAACGGTTCGGCCTGGACGGCCCGCTCGACCGTTGGCGGGCGCTGCGGGCGGAGATGCATTCCAGCATCTGCGCCGGCGGCTTCGACGCCGGCCGCAACAGCTTCGTGCAGAGCTACGGCGCGCGTGCGCTGGATGCGTCGCTGCTGCTGATTCCCCTGGTGGGTTTCCTGCCATCCGATGACCCGCGCGTGCGCGGCACCCTCGCCGCCATCGAGCGCGAGTTGCTGGTGGATGGTTTTGTCCGCCGCTACGATACCGCCGACGGCCAGGACGGATTGCCGCCGGGCGAGGGCGCGTTCCTCGCCTGCAGCTTCTGGCTGGCCGACAATTACGTCCGCCAGGGCCGCCGGGAGGAGGCGCGCGCGCTGTTCGACCGCCTGCTCGCGCTGCGCAACGATGTCGGTCTGCTGGCCGAGGAGTACGATCCGCTGGCGCGACGGCTGGTGGGCAATTTCCCGCAGGCGTTCAGCCATGTCGCCCTGGTCAATACCGCGCTTGCTCTGGCTGATGAGGGACGCGTGGCAAAGCACGGCCAGGGCTCTGCCCTGGACCCGCAAGGGGCCTCTCGTCCAGGGCAGAGCCCTGGCCTTGCTGCAGGCTCCGCCACAACCCGAGAACCAGCGGCGTCGCATGCACAGCCAGCGCCCGCCGCAGCAACGCCCCGGCCGCCGCCTCATCGCCGACCGCCAGCGCATGCATGGACGCCGCGGCCAGCGCCTGGCCTTCGCGTTCCATGCGCTGCGCCGACTGCAACTCGGCCCGGCAGCGGCGGCAGGTATCGGCGCCGTTCAGCGTGGCGCGACAGAGCGGACAGCGATCCATCGGTCACGTCTCAAGGTAGAACAAAAGATCCTGGAGCTGGCTGCGCGCGCCCTCCAGGGCGTCTCTGTCGGCGCTGCTCCTGGCGTCCCGGATGGCCTCGATCAGATCGATGATCTCCGCGCGATCCTCCTCGCCGGCGTCGTCGAGCCGCGCGCTCGCCTTGGCCAGCAGCGCATCGAGCGCGGCGTCGCCCGCGGCCCCGGCCGGCTCTCCGTCCGTCTCCTCACGCTCATCGAACAAGGCGCCGATCCGCTGCCTTGCCTCGTTCAACTGCGCCTGGTCGTAACGCGACGTGGCCTTATCGATGGTGATGCGGCGCTCCAGCCCGGTCTTCTTCTCGCGGGCGGAGACCTGCAGAATGCCGTCACGGTCCAGTGCGAGGTCGAGAATCACAGGATTGCCGGCCGGTGCGCGGCTGAGCCCGTCGACGCGGAATTCGCCGATCTGGATGTTCTCCAGGGCGTCGGGGTTCTCGCCCTGATAAATCTTGATGTCGACGCTGGTCTGCCCGTCGGCGACGGTGAAGAACACTTCGCTGCGGCGCACCGGGATCGGCGTGTTCTTGGGGATAATCGGGATGTATTTGTAGGGATAATACTCGCCGTTCAATTCCCCGATCGCGCTGGTGCCGAAGGTGTAGGGCGTCACATCGACCAGCACCGCCGACACCTCGGCCCCCGTCATCGCCGCCCCCTGGATGGCCGCCCCCATGGCGACGCACAAATCCGGATCGACCTCGCCGCGCGGGTCGCGGCCGAACGCCTCCATCAGCCGGCGCCGGATCAGCGGCGTGCGCGTGGCGCCGCCGACCAGGAGGATCTCGTCCACCTGCGAGGAGGCCAGGCTCGCCGATTCAAGCGCGATGTGGATCGCCCCGAGCGTCTCCTCGATGAAGGGCGTGATCATCTCCTCGTATTCGTCGCGGCTCAGCTCCAGGTCCAGATTGACCGGCTTGCCGTCCTGCTCGGTGAGATATTCCTCGGCGATGCGCGCGAACGGGTGGTCCGACAGATGTTTCTTGGCGTCCTCGGCGCTGCGCAGGATGCGGGCCATCGCCTGCGGGCGCTCGGATACGTCCACGCCGTGCTTGATCTTCAGATGCTCGAGCACGTGCTCGACGATCTTGTGGTCGAAATCATCGCCGCCGAGGTGGTTGTTGCCATGGCTGGAGATCACTTCCACCACGCCTTCCTCGATCCGCACCACCGAGACGTCGAAGGTGCCGCCGCCGAGATCGTAAACGAGGATGCGCTTGCCCTGATGCTGCGCGGCCTCATAGACCAGCGCCGCCGCGGTGGGTTCGTTGATGATGCGTGCCACCTCCAGCCCGGCGATCTCGCCGGCCTCGCGCGTCGCCTGACGCTGCGTGTCGGAGAAATAGGCGGGCACGGTAATGACCGCGCGGCGCACCGGCCGGCCCAGCCGCTGCTGGGCGATTTCCTTCAGGCGCGACAGGATGATCGCGGAGATTTCCTGCGGCGTGTAGTCGCGTTCACCGAGCCGCACGGTTGCATCGCTGCCCATCTTCCGCTTGATCGAGCGGACAGTCCGCTCGGGATACAGCAGGAACTGGTTGCGGGCCTCCTCGCCGACCAGCAACTCCCCCGTTTCCGACAGCCCGACCACCGATGGCAGGATGATCCGTCCCTCCGCGTCGCCGAGCACGTCCGGGCGGCCATCCCGATAGAGGGCGATTTCCGAATTCGTGGTGCCGAGGTCGATGCCGACGATCTCGTCCGTCATGGTGTGTCTCCTTTGCCGGTATCGGCCTTGCTGACAATGACGTCCGCCGTCCGCAACACCTGGTCGTTCCAGAGGAAGCCGGAACGGACTTCCTCGATCACCACGCCCGCGGCCACCGAAGCGTCCGCCGATGTGCCGACGACGCGCGCGAGCCGCGGGTCGAACGGCCTTCCGGCCAGTTTCGCGGCAACCACCCCCCGGTCGAGCAGAACCTGCTCGAGACGACGCACTGTCATGCGCAAGCCCTCCTGCCACGCCGCCCCGTCCGGCCGGCTGCGGCGCAGCAGACGTTCCTGCCAGCTTGGCCGCGCCGCGGCTGACAGCGCCAACGCGGCGAGCAGACGGTCACGCAGATCGATGACATCGAGCAGCAGCGGCCGCAACGCGGCCTGCGCCTGATCGCGGGTCTCGGCGCGGGCCCGGTCGAGTTCGCGTTGCAGTGTCGCCTGGCCGGCCTGCAACGCCTCGAACACGCCACGGAACTGATCGAGCGCCTCTTTCACCAGACGCGATTCGGTGCGCACCTCGGTGCGCAGCCCGGCGATTTCGACAAACACGGAATAAAGATCTGCGGCCTCCGCCATCTCGTCGGGCGGCTCCGGCGCGTCCTCCACCGTGTCCAGATAGGCGCTGAACTGGCTCAGCAGCGCCTGCTTGCTACGATCGTCCACCTGTGTCCTCTCCGGGCCGGCGCTCATCGCTGGCGGCCAGCATGATGCCCTCGGCGAGCAGCGCCGCCACTGCCTGCTTCGTCGCCCGCGACGATCCGGGCGGAGAGGCCGATTGCAGGGCGGCGAGGTTCAACCGCGCCAGGGCGGCGGCGTTGGTATGCAGCAGCGTCATCTCCAGCCGCTTGCGCTCGTCGCTGAGCGCCTCATAGGCGGCACGGTAGGCGCGGAAGCGCTCCGGCGCGCGGTCGGGCGGGAATTCGCGCACCAGGGCGAGGTAGCGGCGCCGGATTTCGGCATCGGTGGCATCCTCATTGACGCCAAGAATTGTGAACGGATCGGCCATCAGAACGGGCTCCGGCGGCCAGCGCGACTCTGGCCCGGCCGGCTGCCATCCATTGCCGCCGCCACCATCGCCTCGCACAGTTTCTGCAGCAACGGCTCCGGCAGCCCGGTTCCGGCCGGCGCGGCGCGAAGCTCCTCGACCAGTGCCGCGACCGCGCCTTGCCGGCCGAACGCGTCCACCAGACCCCGCACGTTGTGCGTCTCCCCTTTGGGCATGCCTTTCATCATCGCCTCGAACATCGCCTGCATCAGCTCGGCATCCAGGCTTTCCGGGAAGTCATCCGGCAGATCATCGTCAAACGCCGGCCGGCGGCGTCGCCGGCCGGCGGTGGCGTTGCCGCTCCCGTTCAGGAATTGTTCGATTCGGTTGGCCGCCCGGTAGTCTTGCCCCCGGCCCGCCGCGTTGGCCATTTCGATCAGTTCGTCCGTCTCGGAGATGTACAACCGGTCCGGATTGCCCAAGCTGCGGGCAACGATCTGATGGAACCGCCAGAGCGGGTTGGCGGGTTCACGCTGGCGGGCCAGACGCGCGAACTCCTCCAGCACATCGAACGCATCGAAACGCACCAGCGTCTCGGCCAGCGCCTCGAATTCGGCGGGCGGCCACTCGATGGCGGCGGCCTGACACAGCCACGCCCGCATCCCCGCCAGCAGCCCCGAGATTGCCCGCTTGGCCTCGCCGGCCTCCGGCTGGCTCAACGCCGAAACCACCGCCATGACCGCTTCGCGGGTCGCCGGCGTCTTGCGCGCGTCCGCCAGTTCGCGGCGGATCAGCGCGGCTTGGGCGCCGGTGAGTTTCGTCAGATCGGCCTCCAGGGCGGCCCGGAACCATCCGGCAACCCCGCCGCCGGCCAGCGCCACCCCCTCGCGCAGCCGGGCCTCGGCCTGTTCGCCCTGGCCGCTCCGCAACTCGACCAGACCGTGGGCGATGCGCAGCAGCGCGCTGGGGGCGTCCGCCCGCTCCCATTCGGCCGCCGCCGACAGCTCCTTCACGGCCAGGTCGGCACGCTTGGCGCGCAGTTGCTTGCGGGCATGCGCCACCTGCAGCTCGATCATCTGCCGGCGCACCGTGGGGTTGATCGGATCGATCTTCAGCAGCCGGTGGGCAAATCCGGCGGCTTTTTTGTAGGCCTTGCGCGCCACGGCCAATTCGGTGGCGGCGAGCAGCACGGCGGTGTTTTCCGGGAAACGCTGGGCAGCTTCCTCGGCCAGCCGGTGCCAGTCCTTGAGCCGCGAGTCCTCGCGATAATGCCGGATCAGATCGAGCACGCCGGGGACGTACTCCGGATCAGCCTCGCAACTGCGCTGCAGATAGAAAATCTCCGCATCGTTGAAAAAATCGTGAGCATCGCCCTCGATTTCCCGGTGTTTTCCCGCCAAGCCGGCAAGGTGGCGGTAGATCACGCCGCGCGACAGGCCGGCCTGGCGGTCGCCGGTGGGCAGCGAATCGGCGGCTGCCTGCCAGGAGAGTTCCACCTTGCGCCAGTCGCCGCGCGCTTCCGCGGCGAGGGCCTGGATGCGATGACGTTCCAGGGGGGCGAGAGCACCAAAAGTCTTTTCGAACTGCGCCATGCGGTCCGGGATCTGCGGCAGCAGGTTCAGGCAGGCGCTGCGGACCTCGGCCCGTGGCAGGTCCTGCTGTTTCAGCAGCAAGGCGAATATCGCGGCGGGGCCGCCGCGCGCGGCTTCGGATGAGCGGGCCAGGAAATCCGCCCCGGCGGCCGGCAGGCCGCGCGTCTGGGCGACAAAGGTTTTCTGCGCCGGCGTCAGCCGGTTCCAGCTATCGGCATCCAGGCCGCGCCCGCCGGGCAGCGCTGCCTCCACCGCCTGGCGAAAGGGGAAGAACGGCGAGGCCGGCGCGATCGCCTCCAGCAGCCGCCGCGACCGGTCGGCGTCCGGCGGCTCGGAGGTGAGGCTTTTGAGCAGCAGGCGCACCGGCCGGAAGGCGGACCGAAGCGAGATCCGGGCCAGCTGCCGGTCCAGTTCCTCCGCCGATGCGCCATTGACCCAGGCGGCCAGCGCGTCGCGCGACGCCGCCGCCAGTTCGAGCCAGCGCGTCCGTTCGGATGCGGCGGCGCCGGCGGTACCCGGTCGCTGGGGCACCGCCACCAGCAGGGCTGCGCTCAGCTCCTCTATGGCGGCCTGCTCGCCGGCCGCCAATCCGGTGTCATGGCCGATGTAGATCAGGGAATGCAGCGCCGCCTTCTGCTGCTGCCCGTCGCGGATCAGGCACCGCAGGTACAACAAGGGGTCGCGCAAGCTTCCATCTGGAGAGAGCGTGTTCTCGAGGACCATCGCGGCCTCTTTGAACATGGATTTCGCCGCCAGGGAGCTGGCACGGCCGCGGTAGGCATCGGCGAGCGCGGCTTTCCATTCCGGACGCGGGTCTTGCCGGACCGCCAGTTTGAACAGCTCGACCGCCTCCTTGAACCGTCCCAGTTGCAGCGCTTCGGTGGCGCGCGCGGCCAGGGTGCCGATCGGCGCGGAGGGCGACGGTCCGCGTCGCTGGGGCTTCTTCACAGGCTGGTCCTCGTCTCGCGTGCCAACGGCAGCAGCGGTGGCGTTGGTCGTTGGTCAACGCCGCGCCGTGTTTGGCGGCGTCAAATCTCAGGCTCGGCTGGGTCGTCGCCGTCTGTGTCTGCACTGCGCGCGGGTGGTAATCTAGCCGCTCGGCCCGGCAGAACGAATCGGCTGGCGCGATCTTAGCCGTGCCGGGCCACCAATACGAGCCGTGGCCGCCAGGCGTGGGTCGTATCCGGGGGATAATGGCCGGCCAGATGGTGCGAGCCGCGGGGTTCGCCAGCGCCCGCTTTACCTTCGTCCGGCCCGCAAAGCCAGGGGTTGCAAGGGCCTCTCGTCCGTCGCGCCAAAGGCGCGCGGCGCGACGGAGGGGGCCAGGGGCCGAGGCCTGGCCTTCATTCCTTTATCCGGTCGCGCCGCCGAACTGTGCCCGCAGCACGCGTTTCAGCAACTTCCCGGTCGGGCTTTTCGGCAGGCTTTCGACAACCTCCACCCGGCTCGGCACCTTGTAGGCGGCGATATGGGCGCGGCAATAGGCGATGATATCCGCCGGTTCCAACGCGCAGCCCGGCCGCAGCACCGCGGCCACCGCCACCTGCTCGCCCCGCTCGGGATGCGGCAGGCCGAAAACCGCCACTTCCTCGATGCCGTCGAGCTTGTAAAGGTAGTGCTCGACCTCGGCCGGCCAGACCTTGAAGCCCGACACGTTCACCATGTCCTTCACCCGGTCGACGATGTACACATACCCCTGTCCGTCCATGCGGCCGATGTCACCGGTATGCAGCCAGCCACCCCGCAGCGCGCGGGCGGTGTCGTCCGGGCGGTTCCAGTAGCCCTTCATGATGTTGTCGCCGCGGATGACGATCTCGCCCAGCGCGTCGGGCGGCAGCTCGGCGTCGGACTCGTCGAAGATGCGCACCTCGATGCCGGGCATGGCGCGGCCGACCGAGCCGAACCGGTGTTCATGCAAATCGTTGTAGCAGGCGACCGGCGAGCTTTCGGTCAGCCCATAGCCCTCGAACACGCGCCGGCCGAACCGTTCGGTCCATCGCCGTGAAATCTCCTCCGGCATGGTCGCCGCCGCCGACATTTCGTAGCGCAGGGATGACAGATCGTAAGCCGACAGGTCGGCCGCGAGCAGTCCGATGTAGATGGCCGGCACGCCGAAGAAATGGGTGATTTTCTCAGCGCCGATGTCGGCAAGCACGGTCTCGGCGGCGTAGCGGCGGAACAGCACGATCGTGGCGCCGGCCAGCAGCCCGGCGTTCATGATGTAGTTCTGGCCGTAGACATGGAACAACGGCAGGAACGCGGCGATGCGGTCGTGCGGCCGCATGTCGGATGCCGCCGCCGCCAGCGCCACATTCGTGCTGATGTTGCGCTGCGTCAGCACGATGCCCTTCGGAAATCCGGTGGTGCCGGATGAATAGAGCAGGGCGGCATCATCGTCCGCGGCGCGGTCGGCCGATGGAAAAAAACTGCCGCCCCCGGCGGTCAGGCGTTCGAGCGGAACCCAGGGCGCCGGTGCGGCGCCGTCATCGACCACCACGCGCAGGCGCAGGGTGGCGGACGTCGCCGGCACGAAGTCGATGAGTTCGGCGGTGGTGAACACGGCGGACGCGCCGGAGTCATCCAGCAGGTACTGCACTTCCTCGGCGCGGAAGATGGCGTTGATGGTGACCACCACGGCGCCGAGTTTCTGCACCGCATAGTAAACCGTGGCGAAATCGGGAATGTTGGGCAGATACAGCGCCACTCGCTCGCCCGCGCAGATACCGTGCCGGGCGAGCGCATCGGCGAGCCGGCTGGCGTCGCGGTTCAGCGCGCCGTACGTGGTGTTCTGCCCCTCGAAACGGATGGCGACCCGGTCAGGGTCGCGCGCGGCATGCCGCTCCAGATTCGCTGCGAGATTCATTTGGACGCCTCCCATATTTGGGCGACATCTCAGCATCCCGGCGCGGTCGTTGCAAAGGGAAGCTTTCTGCCCCCCGCTATTTCACCCGCACCCAGCGCATCGGAAAGGTGTTGTCGGCGGGCTGGGTCAACTCGATGTTGTCGTGCGCCGCCCAGGTGATGCGCTGCTGGTGCAGCGGAATAAAACCCACCTCGTCCTGCACGATGCGCGCGACCTCGTCGATCATCGCCTGCCGCTTCGCCGCATCGAGTTCGGTGCCGATCAGTGGCTCCAGCGCGTCCACCCGCGCATTGGAATAGCCGCCGGAGTTGATGATGCCGATGCCCGGCCGGCCGCGGCTGGCCAGTACGGAGCGGATGACGTTGTGGGCGTCGTAGGTGCTCGGCGTCCAGCCGAGCAGGTAGAAACTGGTCTTGTAGTTCGGGTAGGCGATGTCGGAGAAGAAACGCACCTTGGTGCGGGCGAACACGTCTACCCTGATGTTGATACGCGCCAGCATCGGCGCGATGGCGGTGCAGATCGATTCATCGGCGATATAGCGGTCGTTCGGGCAGTCCAGGGTCACCTGGAACCCGTCCGGATAGCCGGCCTCGGCCAGCAGCGCCTTGGCACGGGCGATATCGACCGCTGGGCGCTTGTCCTGCGCCGCGTCATAGCCGTTCACGCCCGGCCCCCACATCAGCCAGGTCGGCCGCCCCTGGCCGCGCATGACCCGGCTGGCGATCGCCGGCTCGTCGATGGCCAGCGCCACGGCCTGGCGCACCCGCACGTCCTTGAACGGGTTCTTCCCCTTCACGTTGGAAAACAGCAACTCATCGCGCGCCTGGTCCATGCCCAGGTAGATCGTGCGCAGTTCCGGCCCCTGGATGACGCGGATGCCCGGCGCGCGGCCGATCTTGTCGATGTCCTGCGGCGGCACCGAGTAGATCATGTCGATCTCGCCCGACAGCAGGGCGGCCACCCGGGTCGCGGCCGAGCCGATGATGCTGAACTCCACCCGGTCGAGATTGTGCTCGGGCTTGTCCCACCAGCCTGGATTTTTCTCCAGCACGTTGCGCCGGTCGGGCTCGCGCAGGGCGAGCCGGAACGGACCGGTGCCCATGGCATTGCGGTGGGCGTAATTCTCGCTGGTGCCGATGATCGCCACCTCGGCGGCGTTGTTCTTCTCCATCCACGCTTTCGGCAGGATCGCCCAGTTGGCGAACTCGGCGGGCAGGATCGGGTCGGGCGCCTTGGTCTCGAAATCGACGGTGAGGTCGTCGACCTTGCGCGCCTCTTTCACCGAACTGACGGTCGCGGAGAGCGACGAGGTCTTGCCGGTGACGCGCTGGAAGCTGAACACCACGTCATCGGCGGTGAACGGCGTGCCGTCCTGCCATGTCACCCCGGGGCGCAGATGGAACCGCCAGACGGTGGGGGAGGTCTGTTCCCATTTGACCGCCAGCGCCGGTTCGGTGGCAAGCTTCTTGTCCCGCCGTACCAGCGGTTCGTAAATATTGGCGAGGAACGAGTTTTGCACCGTCTCGTCGAAGGTGTACGGGTCCATGGCCCGCACGTCGCCGTCATTCGCCCATTTGAAGACGGCGGCCCTGGCGGGGGCCGCGGTGCAGGCGACGGCGAGGCTCATCAGAAGCCAACGGAACAACATGGTAAACCCTCCCGGAACGTGGCCGGGAGCATAGCAAGGTGCCTGTGGTGCACAAGTAAGGAAGGCCAGGGCAGAGCCCTGGCCTTCCTTAACTTATCGCGAGTAAAACTCGACCACCAGGTTCGGCTCCATCTGCACCGGATACGGCACATCAGACAGCTTCGGCGCGCGGGCAAAGCGGCCCTTCATAGCGCGGTGGTCCACTTCCAGATACTCGGGTACGTCGCGCTCGTTGCTCTGCGCCGCGTCCAGCACCGCCGCCAGCTGCTTGGACTTCTCGCGCACCTCGATGGTGTCGCCGTCCTTCACCGAATAGCTGGGGATGTTCAGCCGGCGGCCATTGACCAGCACATGGCCGTGGTTGACGAACTGGCGGGCGGCGAACGGGGTGATGGCGAACTTCATGCGGTAGATCACCGCATCCAGCCGGCGCTCCAGCAGCTCGATCAGGTTCTCCGAGGTGTCGCCCTTGCGCCGCACCGCCTCGAAGTAATACTTCCGGAACTGCTTCTCGCCGATGTTGCCGTAATAGCCCTTCAGCTTCTGCTTGGCCATCAGCTGGACGCCGAAGTCGGTGGGCTTGCCTTTGCGGCGCTGGCCGTGCTGGCCGGGCCCGTAGTCCCGCTTGGCGATCGGGGACTTCGGCCGTCCCCACAAATTCACGCCCAGGCGGCGGTTGATCTTGTACTTGCTCTCGACGCGCTTCGTCATTGCGCGCTGACCTTTCTTCGCGGCGCCGCTCGCCCATGGCATTGATCGCCTGGACGTGGACGGCTTGTTGCACCGGTAGGCCTTTCGCCACATGCGAAAGACGGGCGCGGAGCCCGAGGCTCCGTCCACGTTCCCGGCAGGAGGGGCGGCGTATAGGCGTCGGCCCCTGGCTTGTCAAAGCCAGGCGCCCCGGCTACGCACGCAGCCATGGTCAATCGTGGCGATATCGTGATGCTGGGCATCACCGCAGGTGTGTTCGGCTGTCTGATCGGCGGCGTCATGCTGTTTGCCGGCATGGAGCTGATCGCCGGCGGCGCCCATATCGGCTTCCTGCTGTTGGTGCCGGCCGCCCCGGTTGGGGCCAGCGTCGGCTGGTTCCTGGGGCGCCGCCTGGCAGCACAACTGCCGCCCGGCTGATCACCCCGGCGGTGGCACCCATCAGGCGGCACGGATATCGGCGATGAACCTCCGACCGAGCCGCGAAAGGTTTCGGACTGCCGGGCCAACCCCTCGGCGGCCCCGAGCACCTGGGTTGCCCCCGCCCCCGCTTCAACCGACATGCGGGTGAGCGTCGCCACCGAATCCGATACGTGCGCGGTGTGGTGCGCCGCATCGGCGGCACCGCGCGAAATCTCGCCCACCGCCGCTTAAGTCCGCATGAAAAGGCGGGGTCTGCCCTTGCCGGCGCCCCGCGCGCATCGGTGATGCCCTTGAGGCGGGTTGGATCATTTACCATGTGACCAGGCGGGAGCAGCGTCGCCGTCGCCTCGGAAGGGGCGGGGACGCCAGGTCGCCTGAGACAGGGACATACGGATATGGACATCGAGAAATTCACCGAACGCTCGCGCGGCTTTCTGCAGGCCGCTCAGACCATCGCCATTCGCGAGTTCCACCAGCAGATCACCCCCGAGCATTTGCTGAAGGCCCTGCTCGACGATGAGGAAGGGGCGGCGGCCGGACTGATCCGTGCCGCCGGCGGCGATGACCGCACCGCGCGCGGGGCCATCGACGCGGAGGTGGCGAAGCTGCCGAAGGTCTCCGGCGCGGGGGCGGGCCAGCCGCAGGGCACGCCCGCCCTGGTGCGGGTGCTCGACGCCGCCCAGCAGGCGGCGCAGAAGGCGGGCGACGAATATGTCGCCCAGGACCGGCTGCTGATTGCGCTGGCGGCATCCGACAGCGGCGCCGGCCGGGCCCTGAAGAACGCCGGCGCCACCCCGCAGGCGCTGGAAAAGGCGGTGGCCGAGATCCGCAAGGGCCGCAAGGTCACCAGCGCCAACGCCGAGGCGAGTTTCGACGCGCTGAAGAAATATGCCCGCGACGTGACCGCCCTGGCCCGCGAGGGAAAACTCGATCCGGTGATCGGCCGCGACGAGGAAATCCGCCGCACCATCCAGGTGCTGGCCCGCCGCACCAAGAACAACCCGGTGCTGATCGGCGAGCCGGGCGTCGGCAAGACAGCGATCGTCGAGGGGCTGGCCATCCGCATCGTCAACGGCGACGTGCCGGAGGCATTGAAGGGCAAACGGCTGCTGGCCCTCGACCTCGGCTCGATGGTGGCCGGCTCGAAATACCGCGGCGAGTTCGAGGAGCGGCTGAAGGCGGTGCTCAAGGAAATCGAGTCCGCCGAGGGCGAGATCATCCTGTTCATCGACGAGATGCACGTGCTGGTGGGGGCCGGCCGCGCCGACGGGGCAATGGACGCCTCCAACATCATCAAGCCGGAGCTGGCGCGCGGCGCGCTGCACTGCATCGGCGCCACCACGCTCGATGAATTTCGCAAGCATGTGGAAAAAGACGCCGCCCTGGCGCGGCGCTTCCAACCGGTGTTCGTCGGCGAGCCGAGTGTGGAGGATACCATCTCCATCCTCCGCGGCATCCGCGAGAAATACGAGCTGCACCATGGCGTGCGGATCACCGACGGGGCGCTGGTGGCGGCGGCGACGCTGTCCAATCGCTACATCACCAACCGCTTCCTGCCCGACAAGGCGATCGACCTGGTGGATGAGGCGGCGAGCCGGCTGCGCATGCAGGTGGACAGCAAGCCGGAGGAGCTGGACGAGCTGGACCGCCGCGTCATGCAGCTCAAGATCGAGCGTGAGGCGCTGAAGCGCGAGCAGGATGCCGCCAGCCGCGAGCGGCTGGAGAAGCTCGAGCGGGAGTTGGCCGGGCTGGAAGAAAAGTCGGACGCCCTGTCCGCCACCTGGAAGGCGGAGAAGGGAAAGCTGGCCGAAACCCAGAAGCTCAACGAGCGGCTGGACGCGGCGCGCAGCGAGGTGGAGGTGGCGCAGCGGCGCGGCGACCTCGGCCGGGCGTCGCAGCTCATGTACGGCGAGATCCCGGAACTCGAAAAGAAGCTGGCGGCCGCGCAGGACGGCGGGCGGCTGGTGAATGAGTCGGTGACCGAGGAGCAGATCGCCTCGGTGGTGTCGCGCTGGACCGGCGTGCCGGTGGACAAAATGCTGGAGGGCGAGCGGGCGAAGCTGCTGCGCATGGAGGATGGCCTGCGCCGCCGCGTGGTCGGCCAGGAGGAGGCGCTGCGGGCGGTGTCCAACGCGGTGCGCCGCGCCCGCGCCGGGCTGCAGGACCCGAACCGGCCGATCGGCAGTTTCCTGTTCCTGGGTCCGACCGGCGTCGGCAAGACCGAGCTTACCAAGGCGCTGGCGGAATTCCTGTTCGACGACGAACGGGCGATGGTGCGCATCGACATGAGCGAGTTCATGGAGAAGCACAGCGTCTCCCGCCTGATCGGCGCGCCCCCGGGCTATGTCGGCTACGAGGAGGGCGGCAAGCTCACCGAGGCGGTGCGGCGGCGGCCCTACCAGGTGATCCTGTTCGACGAGGTGGAGAAAGCGCACGAGGACGTGTTCAACGTGCTCCTGCAAGTCCTCGACGACGGCCGCCTGACCGACGGGCAGGGCCGTACGGTGGACTTCAAGAACACCATCATCGTGCTGACCTCCAACCTCGGCAGCGACATCCTGGCCGCTCAGCCCGAGGGTGAGGACATTGCTATGGCCTACAAGGGCGTCATGGAGATGGTGCGCGGCCATTTCCGGCCGGAGTTCCTGAACCGCCTCGACGAAATCGGTACTCTTCCGTCGGCTGCAGCGCAGCGACATGGCGGCGATCGTGGACATCCAGCTCGGCCGCCTGCGCCGGTTGCTGGCCGACCGGAAGATCGCCCTGGAGCTGGACCGCAGCGCCATGGACTGGCTGGCCCGCGAGGGCTACGACCCGGTGTATGGCGCAAGGCCGTTAAAGCGGGTCATCCAGCGCAGCCTGCAGAACGTGCTGGCCGGCCTTATTCTGGAGGGCGCGGTGAAGGACGGCGAAACCGTGCGCGTGTCGGCGAACGCCGAAGGTCTGGTCATCAACGACAGCCTGTCCAAAGCGGCATAGATCTTAACTGGCAGGGTCAAGGGGCCATTCGGCCCCTTGCGGGTCCAGGGCAGAGCCCTGGTCTTCCTTTTTGCCTGTCTTGCGGTTCTTCTCGTCCGCCCCGGCGCGAAGCCGGTCGGACAGCGCCATGAGTTCCAGCATGGCGCGCCGCGCCGCCGCAGGGGTCGTGCTGTGTCCGCCCACCAGCCCGGCCAGCGCTTCCAATGGCCCGCGCATCGCCTCGCCGGCGCGGGCCATGGCCTGCCGGTTGGCATTGCCTGCCGCCACCGCCGCCTCGCGTTCCCACAGCAGTTCCTGTTGCAGGCGCTTCTGGTCGTCGATGTCCACCCGCAGGGCCACCCGGAGCCCGCCGGGCGTCCAGCGCACCCGGACCAGGAACCAGCGGCCGCGGCGGCGATCGAAATGTTCGCGCGGCTCCACCGGGCGGCGCTGCATCGCGGCGATCCGCTGGGCGATGAAGGAGTCGAGCTGACCGTCCGGCACCGGTGCCATGCCGCGGCCGGCCTTCAGCGACATCGCCACGATCTCGGCATAGGGACGCCCTGCCAGGTCGGCGTCGTCGGGCAGGTGGGGGAAAAATTCGTGGTAGGTGCGATTGGCGAATGCGTAGCGCAGCTCGCTGTCATACACGACGACGGTGCCGTCCACCGCGTCCAGCGTCTCGCGCAGGGCGGTGTTCTCGCGCCGCAGCGCTTCGGCCGCCGCCTGTTCGGTGGAGCAGCGGCGGAACAGGTAGGCCACGCGGCGACCGCGCAGCGGGATGCGGCGCATCTCGGCCCGACCAGCGGCCTGTGATTGCAGATCGGGCAGCGCCGTGCCGGGCGCCAGCGCCGCGGGCGTCATGCCCAGCAATTTCGCGATCCCGTCGCTGCTGGCCAGCACGACGCCGGCATCGGTCGCCAGCAGCAGCTCGCTGGCGGTGCTTTCCAGCACCGCCTCCAGCGTGCCCAGCGGATCAGGCAGGTCGGCATCGAACATTCCACCGTCTCTTTGCATCCATTGGCCATGCGTTACAACAGCGCACAGCATGGGGGCGCATCGAGCCGCTTGCGCGCCGGCTTCCCATGCGGCGCGCCCGGGACCATATGAGTCCGCAGCCGAGGAGAACCCGCATGTCATCGAGCGGAGATGAGCCGCACCGCCACGCCTGCCACGACGAGGACGAGGACGAGAGCGGCCCGCCGGCTGACCTCAGCCACGCCGGCGCGGTCGTTGACAAGGCGATCGAATACATGAGCGGACAGAATATCGGCCCGCTCGCCATCGCCTCCGCCCTGCTTGGCGGCGCCCTCGGCATGCTGTCGCGCAGCCTGGGCGACGAGGCGATTATCCGCGTGCTCGACAATGCCATTGCCAGCGTGCGCGCTGGCGAACTGCACCGGATCGACGGCGGCGGACGCGCCTGAGGAACGCCGGGCAGTCCTGGCCTTCCTGAGCCCGCTTGACGCCCCGGAGGGCATCCGCCATAAGCCGCGCCTTCCGATGCACCCGGCGCGCGGGTTCGTCTGCGCGCCTTCGATCGTTCGAGGATTTCCACCATGTCCCGCCGCTGCGAGATCACGGGCAAGGGCGTCCTGGCCGGCAACAATGTCAGCCACGCCAACAACAAATCCCGCCGCCGCTTCCTGCCCAACCTGCAGGAATTGTCCATGCTGTCCGATATCCTCGGCGTGAACGTGACCATGCGCCTCTCCACCCGCGGCATCCGCACGGTGGAGCACAACGGTGGGATTGATGCCTTTCTGTTGGGCACCCCGAACCGGAACCTGCCGGAAGAGGCCCAGGTGGTGAAGCGGCGCATCCTGCGCGCCCAGGCAAAGCGTCAGGCAACCGCCTGATACGCCGGGCCCCAGATACGCCCGGCGCCAGATACGCCCGTTCCCAGACACGCCCGGCGATTGATACGCCCTGTAATCGGCCCCGGGTTCGCACGTAAGCCCGCCTATGTGAGCCAGGCGCCGAGGACTTAGAGCACCATCGGCCAGACTGGCGCTGGCCGGCCGATAAAGTTGCTCTATAAAACAAAGAGCGAGAGCGCTCTGACCGTTTACGGTCAGGGTGAATGCGCTCTAGTCTGGTTCCCCCAGGCTCGCCGCATGTTCCAGCGTCCGCTGTCGGGTCGTCGCCCCGGGGGGCGGAGACGGCGGATGGAAAGCCCGTTCCTCGGCTCTGATTTCATCCTCGAGCTCGGAGGCGAAGCGGGAAAGCCCCTTGAGAATCGGTGGCTCGGTGGTTATAGACGCGATGCGTCTACAATTCCTGAGTTCTCTGCGAAGCTGGTCTAAGCGTGTCTCCATAACACGCGCCCCTCCGGTCGCCTGCGTTACCCCAACGTGCTTATTTCATAAGGAGATTGGAATACATCGGCAATGGTGAGTTTCATAAATGACAAAAATTTGATGAACGCGACCGAGTTGCCATCCGGTGCTCGATCATTGAACCCTATCCGGACGGCTGAAACGCGCCTCTGCCATCCCGAGTGGTGCGTCTGATTTTTCGGCGCATTCACCAAGCTCAGATGTGGCGGGGATGACATATCCGCAAGCCCCGGCTGCAATGGGCCTTCGCGGCACATATCTGAATCGCCTTCGCGGCCAGCCCCGGGTTATGACATTCCCGCGACCAACCTGCGCGGAGCCCGACCCAGCCATGCCCCTCCGGCTTCCCCGGCTGCTTATGGCGGCTAGTCTCCTGCTTGCCTTCGTGCTGCCGGCACGGGCCGAGCAAGGCGCCAATGTCCGCATCGACCGCTCGGAAACCGTCTATGTGGTCAATCCGGACCAAACCTATACCGAGACGGTCACCCTCGACCGCACGCTGCTGACCACCCGCGGCATCCAGGCGCGCGACCGCTCCGCGATTTCGTTTTATCCGGATCAGCAAACGCTGGAGGTGTTGGAGGCGTGGGTCGACCAGCCCGACGGGTCGCGCCTGCAAGTCGGGACCGGAGGGTCGCTTCACCCGCCCTTCGGCGGCCAGCGAGGAAGCCCCAGGCTTCACCAGCAGCCTGACGACCACCGTTGTCTATCCGCAGCTCAGCCCGGGCAGCCGCACCCACGTCAAGTTCAGCCGGGTGCAGACCACCCCGCCGCTGCTCGGCTTCAATGTCTGGTCCGAGGCCGAATTGCAGGACCTGACGCTGCAGGACCGGACGGAAATCGACCTGCCCGCCGACCTCAAGCTGCAATGGCGCAGCCGCGGACCGGTGATCGTCACCGACAGCACCGAAGGCGGCCGCCGCCGCCTCGTCGCCGAGATGCCGCCCAGCGCGGGCCAGGAACCCGAGCGCAGCAGCGTCGATACCAGCGACTTCCAGCCGATTTTCCTGGCCACCACCCAGCCCGATTTGGAATCGGTGGGCGCGATCTATTACCGCCAGAGCCACGACCGCGCCGTCGTCACCCCCGAGATCGCCGCCCTGGCGGCGAAGATCACCGGCGACCGCACCGGACTGGATGCCGCCCGCGCCATCTACGACTGGGTGACGGTGAACATCCGCTACATCGCCGTGTATCTCAATCCCAACGACGGCTGGGTACCGCACGAAGCCGCCGAGGTGCTCAGGAACGGCTATGGCGACTGCAAGGACCACACGGTGCTGATGCAGGCGCTCCTGGCAGCCCGCGGCATCGCCGGCCAGGCCGCCCTGATCGAATGGGGCAACCGCTACGCCGACCTGCCGCTGGGCACGCCCCTGGAGTTCAACCACGCCATCATCTACTTGCCGGACTATGACCTTTATTTGAACCCGACCAATCCTTACGCACCGTTCGGCAGCCTGGACAATACGCTTTCCGGCAAACGCGTGGTCATCGCGTCCAGCACCGGGCGGGTGGCGCACACGCCCGGCTGCAACCCGTCCAGCTACCGCTACGCCATCGACCAGCGGGTCAGCATCGACGCCGAGGGCAACATCGAGGGCCGCGCCAGCTGGACGCTGTCGCCGAACGTGGACGCCAACCTGCGCGCCTACCTGGCGAACGCCACCTCCCCGCGCGAACTGATGGAGCGGGTGCTGCTGAGCACCCCGGAGGGCGGCTTCGGCAGCTTCAAGGCCAGCGACCCGCGCGACCTCGCCACCCCGCTCACGCTGACCGCCACATGGCGCAGCCCGCACGGCGTGACGCTGCGCGACGTGGACGCCGCCGTCCCGGTGCCGACCGGCCCGGACATGGAACCGGCCTATCGCATGCGCCGGTTCCTGTCCGCCGACGGCACACGCCGCACCCCGCTGGCGATCGGGGCGACCGACCTGAGCTGGACCACCAGCATCACCCTGGCGCCGGGCATCACCGCCAAAAGGCTGCCCTCCGATGCCGACATCACCACCCAGGCCGGCCATTACACGGCGCGCTACCGGCGCGACGGCGCTGGCGTGCAGGTCACCCGCAACCTGGTGATCGACCGCGACGTGTTCCAGCCCAGCGAATACCCGGAGCTGGAGCGGCTGCTGTACGCCGCTTTGGACGACACGCGCAGCGCGCTGACGCTGACTCGCGCGGAATCGGTGGTGAGTAAGTAAGGGAAGGACGCCAGGGGCTTCTGCCCCTGGACCCCAGTGCCAGATCACGTGAGCGAATGATGGTGGACGGATTCCGGCCGTTTCTCGGCATCGCTGTGCTGCTGGTGCTCGCGTGGCTGCTCAGTGAGGACTGGCGGCGGGTGCGTATTCGCCCGGTGGTCGGCGGGATGGCGCTGCAATGGGCGCTGGCCATGCTGCTGCTCTGGTTTCCGCCGGCGCGACGGGCCATGTTGTCGGTGAACCACGCCGCCGAGGCGCTGAACCACGCCACCCAGGCCGGCACCCGCTTCGTCTTCGGCTACCTCGCCGGCCCCCCGTATCCGTTCGCCGAGGCGGTGCCGGGCGGGGCCTTCATTCTCGCTTTCCAGGCGCTGCCACTGGTGCTGACCATCAGCGCCCTGGCGACGCTGCTGTTCCATTGGGGCTTGCTGCAGGCGGTCATGCGCGGATTTGCCTGGGTGCTGCGGCGCACGATGGGGGTGGGCGGGGCGCTGGCGCTGGGGGCGGCGGTGCACGTGTTCGTCGGCATGGTGGAGGCGCCGCTGCTGCTGCGGCCCTGGCTGGCGCGCATGCAGCGCGGCGAGCTATTCGCGCTGATGACCTGCGGCATGGCCGGCATCGCCGGCACTGTGATGGTCATCTACGGTACCATTCTCGGCCCGGTGGTCCCGGACGCGCTAGGCAACATTCTGTCGGCCGCCATCATCAGCACGCCGGCGGCGATTGCGGTGGCGGCGCTGATGATCCCCTTCGATGCCGGCCGGGAGGACGAGGCGAAACTGGTGCTGCCCGATCCGCCGGCCGATTCGGTCGATGCGCTGGTCAAGGGCACGGCCCAGGGCGTGCCGATCCTCGCCTCGATCATGGCCGTGCTGCTGGTGACGGTGGCGCTGGTGACGCTGCTGAACATGCTGCTGGGCCTGCTGCCCGCGCTCGGCGGCGAGACAGTGACGCTGCAGTGGCTGTTTTCCTTTCCCTTCCGCCCGGTGGTGTGGCTGATCGGGGTGCCGTGGCAGGAGGCTGGCACGGCGGCCGGGCTGATGGCCACCAAAACAGCGCTGAACGAGTTCGTGGCCTATCTGAACATGGCTGCTCTGCCGGGCGGGGCGCTGTCGCCGCACAGCCGCATGATCCTGACGTTTGCGCTCTGCGGATTCGCCAATTTCGGCAGCGTGGGGATCATGGTGGGCGGAATTTCGGCGATGGTCCCGCAGCGGCGCGACGAGGTGGCCAAGCTGGGCTTGCGGTCGCTGCTGTCCGGCACCATCGCCACCTGCACGAGCGGGGCCGTGGCCGGCGTGCTTTTCGCGTAGCGCCGATCAATTTCGCTTAGCGCCGACTCAATTCAATCCCCGGCGGGTCGGAGAGTGGCGCCGGTCAGCCGCTCTGCCGGCATTCCTGGTCCGATCGTCGCGCCGCTGCCGATTTCTTCACCTCCCTCCGGACCGAACGCGGATGGCGCTCGGTCCGGGAGGGTGTGCGGTCAGGAGATCAGGCCGCACTCAAACAGTTTGTTGACGATCGGGGCGGCGACACGATTGACGAAACGCCGCCGCGCCGTTGTATCATTATGTAACTCGTCGACGCTGCGCAGTTCTGCGAACTCCTTTTCGCCGAGCGAGGCAGCGAGTTCCTCGCACGAGGAGCGCGCGTATTTCTCAACGAGCTGCGCCGCGAACTGGTCACTCGGTGTGTGGCGCTGCGACTGTACTGCCGCATAAGAAGCACCGGATATGACCAGGGCCATTACGATCAAGTTTAACTGTTTTGTCATTGTCTTTACCCCTTTGTGCAGCTTGAGCCGCATCTTCTTCATGCATTTGGCTATGTCATAGCCTCGTGCAAGGGTCAACTTCCGAGTTGTGCTCTCAACTCGGAGTTTGGTAACACAAACCGACAAATAAAACCATCACTGTATCCCCCATCGGGGGGCGGCCCCGCGCCGCACCTGTCTCCTGCGCCAGGCGGGACAAGCAAGCCATTAAAATAATTATCAAAAACCCTCCCTGCACTGGGGTGTGCCGTCGCCGGAACACATGCCGGCATCGGCGGCGCGCTGGCCGCGGGGCCGACAATCACAATATTATTATCGACTTACCCTTGAATACAGCGATCCGTGATCCACGCGGCGCGCGTCAGCCACAGGATATCAATGCCATAATCAACCCGGCCTCATCTGCGGATGCAACGGGTTGGCCATCGCGGCATATGATTGGCCTTGCCAGAGCGGCTTGGGCCTCTCGCCCCTCTTTTTTAATGCCCGGACCCGCCTGCCGGCGGTGTATTTGCCGCGATATTGTCTTGCACCATTTGGTTGATTTGCAACAGAAGGCGACGCTTCTGCGCCATCGTCAGGACGGCGTTGGCGGCAACCCCCGGACAGGCCGCGGCGATCACCGTGTTGGTCAACGCCACAGCGCCCATATTGGGCGTCTGCGCGCGCAACGTGGCGATCAGCCTGTCAATCTGGTTGGACGTATCGCTGCCGCCAGCCAGAAACCCCACCTCGCCGGCACTGGCCAGCACGCCCGGGATCATCAGCGCGCCCACCTTCGGGCAGTCGAATGCGCGTGCCGCCTCGCTGCCCCCGACGCCAAGGGGCGAGGCGGCGCGCACCGTGGCCACCAGCGCGGCGGAGGCGTCGGCAACCGCGTGGTTGCCCCAGGCGATGCGGATATAGTTGGCAATGTCGGCGACATTGCGGTCGCTCAGGGCGCCGGCAAATCCCGGCATCGTGGCATAGCCGCCAACCCCGTGCAGACCGTTCAGAACCGCGGCGATGATGTCGTTCGGCCGCGCCGCGGTGATGGCGGCGTTGCCCGCCAGGTTCGGAATCACCCCTGGAATGCCGCTGCCGTGGTCCTGGTGGCACATGGCGCAATAGGTCAGATACAGCGTCTGCCCGGCATGCAGCGCCGCCGGGCTGGCCAGCGGTCCGGTCGGTGGGGATTTGCGGTCGGGCCCGTCCTTCAGGAACACCGCGATGGCGTGCAGGTCCAATTCCGTCAGGTACGCCAGCGAATCGTGAACCACCTCCGACATCGGCCCGAAGGCGACGCCCAGTGTCTTGCTGGCGCCGCTGTGCAGGAACCCGACGATATCGGCCACCGAGCGGCTGCCGATGCCGTCCAGCGGATCGGCGGAGATGTTCGGCGCCAGCCATTGCTGCACCTGACCGCCCGACAGGCTCGCACCGGCCTCCGTGGCGCCCAGAATATTGCGCGGCGAATGGCACTCGCCACAATGTCCCGGACCCTGCACCAGATAGGCGCCGCGGTTCCAGTCCGCCGGGCGGGCGGGGTTGGGCTGGAATGTGCCGGGCCAGAAGAACAACTCGCGCCAGACGAATAACGTCGCGCGGATATCGAACGGAAACGCCAGCCCGCTCGGCACCCGGGGCGCGAACACCGGCTTCAGCGTGAACAGATAGGCCTTGATGGCCAGCACGTCCGCGCGCGTCATCCGCGTGTAGGAGGTGAACGGCATGACGGGATAGAGATATTCTCCGCCATGGCCGATGCCGTCATGCAGGGCGGCATAGAACTGGTCGTCGCTCCAGCCACCGATGCCGGTGTCGGGATCGGGGGTGATGTTGGGCGAGCTCAGCATGCCATACGGGGTGCCGATCTCCCGCCCGCCGGCGAATGGAGAGCCGCCGGGCGCGGTGTGACAGGCCATGCAATCGGCCGCACGCTCCATGTACAGGCCGTCGTCCGCGGCCCTGGCATGCAACGTTGCGGCCAGCAAAAGGGCCGCGGCGGCGAGCAGGGAGTGGCCTTGTCTGTTCGATCGCATGGTGCCCTCTGACGGCGCGCCGAAGAACGGCCGGGGCTCCGCCCTGGAGCCGCCCCTATTGCAGGGGCACCTTGAGGCTCAGGCTGGGAGTGGCCCGAAGGTGTCGATCCGGGTCGTACTGGGCAGCCGACCCCTGCACATAGCCTTGGCCGTCGCGCCGGTCGGTCGGGCTGCCCAGAGTCGGCACCACCGCCGTGCGCGGCCGTTCCAACGCCAGGTCGCCGGGCGGGCGCTGCAGGTCGGGGTCGGGGATGGGGGCCGGGGCGAAGCCCGGCGCTGTCAACGCCTGGCTGGGACTGGGCGCCGGCACCAGCAGGGCGTTGGCAGGCAGCGGCGCCGCGATCGACGTGCCGATCGCGGCCGCCGGCGCCCGCGCGACCGACACGCCGCAGGCCATGCCGAGCGTCAGCAGCAAGGCTGCGAGCCAGCGGGTCGGCGTCATAGACCCGATCCCCTCGCGCTGGCATCGGCCGGCAGCAGGGCGGTGCCGCGCGGGTCTTCGGGCGGGTTGCCGGCGGGGGCACCCAGCCGGCCGGAGCCGACCGCGCGCCAAGCCTGCAGCGACCAGCGCACGGTCGGAAAGGCAATCGCGTCCCACGGTATATCGTCCCAGGCGAACAGACCGAACGTCCTCGCTTTCCGGCCCGGCGGCATAGGTGGCAGGACCGTCAAAGCGGCCGCGGAAGATCACCTGCACCTGGCCGATGCGGCTGATGCTGTAAATGCCCAGCACCCCGTCGAGCGCGATGCGCGCCCGCGCTTCTTCCAGCGCCTCGCGCCGGGCGCCGTCCTCGATGGTCTCGCCCATTTCCAGGTAGCCGGCCGGCAGGGTCCAGAAACCGCGACGCGGCTGGATGGCACGGCGGCACAGCAGAACGCGGCCGGCGTCGACGACCACCGAGCCAACCACAACCTTGGGGTTCTCGTAGTCGATATACCCGCAGGTCGGGCACACCAGACGCTCAAGCGTATCGCCGTCCGGAATTTGGCGGACGAATTGTGACATGATGGTACACTGAGCGTCCGGCGCGTGGTTCGCAAGGTTATTTTCAAAACGATCGATCGTCAGCGGGCTGTCGAGCGATGCCGGATGGCGAACGTTGCTCCGTGGTCACACTCACTGCGGCTGAATGCGACGGATCAGACCTGCAAATTCAGCAACGATCCCCGCGGCAGCGGCTTGTCGGGGGTGCTGGGCAATGGTCGCGGCTGCGTCTGCGCTGATCCCGACGGGCCCGCGGCCTGCCCCCGTGCCCGCTGGACGCCGCCGGCCAACCCGGCAGAGGTTCGCGCCTGTCCCACCTTGGTGGTGGCGGGCGTGGTGGCGGGATTGGCAGAAAAGGCGGCGAGAGAATCGAGCGAGATCATGTCGGGTAGTCTCCCCCGCCGTCGGTTAACAACGGCTTAACGCGCCCGATCGCGCCGGATCAGGCCTCCAGCGCGGCCACGCCCGGCAGGGTCTTGCCTTCCATCCATTCCAGGAAGGCGCCGCCGGCGGTCGAGACATAGCTCATCTGCTCCAGCACGCCCGCATGGCGCAGCGCCGAGACGGTGTCGCCCCCGCCGGCCACGCTGCGCAGCCCGCCTGCCTGGGTCCGTGCCGCCACCGCCTTCGCCAGCGCCACCGTGGCGGCATCGAAGGGCGGCGTCTCGAAGGCCCCCAGCGGCCCGTTCCACACCAGCGTCTTGATCGCCGCCAGCCGCTCGACCAGGTTCGCCACCGTCGCCGGCCCGACATCCAAAATCATGGCGTCCGCCGGCACGGATCTGACCGGCACCGTCTGTGTCGGCGGATTCGGCCGGAACTCGGTGGCCACCACCGCGTCGACCGGCAGCACGATCTCGCAGCGTCCCGCCTTGGCGGAGGCCAGGATGTCGCGCGCGGTCGCGTGCATCTCGGCTTCCTGCAGCGACTTGCCGACGCCGAGCCCCTGCGCGGCCAGGAAGGTGTTGGCCATGGCGCCGCCGATCACCAGCACATCCACCTTGGAGAGCAGATTGCCCAGCAGATCGAGCTTGGTGGAAACCTTCGAGCCGCCGACGATCGCCATCACCGGCCGCACCGGGTGCGCCAGCGCCGCCTCCAGCGCTTCCAGCTCGGCCTGCATCAGCCGTCCGGCATAGGAGGGCAGCAGTTTGGTGATCCCGACGGTGCTGGCATGCGCGCGGTGCGCAGCCGAGAAGGCGTCGTTGACGAAGATGTCGGCCAGCCGGGCCATCTCGGCGGCGAATTCCGGGTCGTTGGCCTCGGCGCCGGCGTGAAAGCGGGTGTTTTCCAGCACCAGCACGTCGCCATCGGCCATCCGCTCGACCGCTTGCTCGGCCGGCAGGCCAACGCAGTCCTCGGCGAAGCGCACGCGCCGGTGCAGCACCTCTCCGAGCGCCACCGCCATCGGGGCGAGTGACATTTCCGGCACTATGTGGCCCTTCGGCCGGCCGAAATGGCTGCACACGATCACCTTGGCGCCGGCGGCGGACAGCTCGCGGATGGTCGGGCTGAGCCGTTCGATGCGGGTCAGGTCGGAGATCTTGCCGTCATGCACGGGCACGTTCAGGTCGGCGCGGAGCAGCACCCGCTTGCCCGCCACCGCCACGCCGTCGAGCGTCCGGACCGCCATCGCCGTACCCTCCCTAGAGGCTGCCCCAATAGGCCGCAGTGTCCGACATCCGGTTGGAGAAGCCCCACTCGTTGTCGTACCAGCTCAGCACCCGCACCAGCCCGCCATCCACCACCGCGGTCTGGGTGGCGTCGAAGGTCGAGGAGGCGGGCACATGGTTGAAGTCGGCGCTGACCAGCTTGTCGGTGTTGTAGCCGAGAATGCCGTTCAGCTCGCCCTCGGAGGCCGATTTCATCGCGGCGTTCACCTCCTCCTTCGTGGCCGGACGCTTCAGCACCACGTCGAGCGACACCAGGGAGACGTTCGGGGTCGGCACCCGGATGGCGGTGCCGTCCAGCTTGCCCTTCAGCTCCGGCAGCACCAGGCCGACCGCCTTGGCCGCCCCGGTGCTGGTGGGGATCATCGACAGCGCGGCGGCGCGGGCGCGGTGCAGATCCTTGTGCAGCGTGTCCAGCGTCGGCTGGTCACCGGTATAGGAGTGGATGGTGACCATGTAGCCGCGCTCGATGCCGAACGTGTCGTGCAGCACCTTGGCCACCGGGGCCAGGCAGTTGGTGGTGCAGGAGGCATTGGAAACAACGGTGAAATCGCGGGTCAGGGTCTTGTGGTTGACACCGTAGACAATGGTCGCGTCGGCATTTTCGCCGGGCGCGGAGATCAGCACCTTCTTCGCCCCGGCCTGCAGCAGCAGCGAGGCTTTTTCCTTCGAGGTGAAGATGCCGGTGCATTCCATGGCGATATCGACGCCCTGGTACGGCACCTTGGTCGGGTCGCGCTCGGCCGACACCGTGATCGGACCCCAGACGCGGCCCTTGTGGCGCACGGTGATGGTATTGCCCGACACCTCGACCTCGCCGGGGAAGCGGCCGTGCACGCTGTCGTAGCGGAACAGATGGGCATTGGCCTCGGTCGAACCCAGGTCGTTGATGGCGACCACGTCCAGATCGTCGCGCCCGCTTTCGACCAGGGCGCGCAACACCAGACGGCCGATGCGCCCGAACCCGTTGATCGCGATTTTCACGGCCATTTTGTGGCGTTCCTTCTCGTTTCTGCGGGTCAGCCTAACCGTTTCCGTACGGCGTTCGCAACGGCGTCCGCGGTGATACCAAAATAACGATACAATTCGTCAGCCGGCGCGCTGGCGCCAAAGCCGGTCATGCCGATGAACACCCCGTCCGGGCCCAGCCAGCGCTCCCAGCCCTGCGCCACCGCAGCCTCGATGCCGACGCGCGGCCCGCCACCCAGAACGCCGGCCCGCCAGTGATCGTCCTGGGCGGCGAACAACTCCCAGCAGGGCAGCGACACCACCGCCACCTTGATGCCCTCGGCGGCCAGGGCGGCGCGGGCGTCCATGGCGATCGCCACTTCCGAGCCGGTGGCGACCAGCGTCGCCGCGCGCGGCCCGTCCGCCTCGGCCAGCACGTAGCCGCCGCGGGCGCAGCGGTTCTCGCCGGTATCGGTGCGCAGCGCCGGCAGGTTCTGCCGCGACAGCACCAGCAGGCTCGGCCCGTCGGCGCGGCGCAGCGCCAGTTCCCAACATTCGGCGGTTTCCATCGCATCCGCCGGGCGCAGCACATGCAGGTTCGGCATGGCGCGCAGGCTGGCCAACTGCTCCACCGGCTGGTGGGTCGGGCCATCCTCGCCCAGGCCGATGCTGTCATGGGTGAGCACATGGATCACCCGCTGGCGCATCAGTGCCGCCAGGCGAAGCGCCGGGCGCAGGTAGTCGGCAAAGCAGAAAAACGTGCCGCCATAGGGGATCAGCCCGCCATGCAGGGCGATGCCGTTCATCGCCGCCGCCATGCCGTGCTCGCGGATGCCGTAATGGATATACCGGCCGCCATAACTTCCGGGCGCCACGACGCCCATGCCCTTGACCAGGGTCAGGTTGGAGCCGGTCAGATCGGCCGAGCCGCCCACCAGTTCCGGCACCGCCGGCACCAGCGCCTCCAGCGCTTTCTGGCTGGCGGCCCGGCTGGCGATCTTCGGCCTGGTTTCGGCGATGCCGGCCCGCAGCGCGGCCACCGTCTCGTGGAAATTCTCCGGCAGGCGGCCGGCGGTCACGCGTTCGAACTCGGCGCGTTGCGGGTGGCGGACCAGGCGCTTGAGCCAGGCGCGGCGCGGGGTGGCGCCGCGGCTGCCGGCGCGCAGCCAGGGCTCGCGAATGGAATCGGGCACCTCGAAGGGCGGATAGTGCCAGCCCAGCGCGTCCTTCGCCCCCTGCGCCTCGGCGGCGCCGAGCGGGGCGCCGTGCGCGGCGGCGGTGCCGGCCTTGGTGGGGGCGCCGAAGCCGATGATGGTCTTGCAGGCAATCAACGTGGGCTTCTTCGAGCGCATCGCCATCGACAGCGCCGCGGCCACCTGCGCCGGGTCGTGCCCGTCCACCAGCTTCACCGCCCAGCCGGCGGCGGCGAAGCGTTTCAACTGGTCTTCCGAGGTCGACAGGCTGGTGGCGCCATCGATCGATATCGAATTGTCATCCCACAAAACAGTCAGCTTCTCCAGCCGCAGATGGCCGGCGAGGCCGATGGCTTCGTGCGAGATGCCTTCCATCAGGCAGCCGTCGCCGGCGATCACCCAGGTGCGGTGATCCACCAGGCTGCGGCCGAAGCGGGCGGCCAGCATGCGCTCGGCCAGCGCCATGCCGACGGCGGTGGCGATGCCCTGGCCGAGCGGGCCGGTGGTGGTTTCGATGGCCGGGTGCTCGCCGAACTCGGGGTGGCCGGCGGTGGGTGCGTGCAGTTGCCGGAACTGCTTGAGCTTGTCGATCTCCATGCCGGCGTGGCCGGTCAGGTTCAGCACGGCATAGAGCAGCATCGAGCCATGGCCGGCGGACAGCACGAAGCGGTCGCGGTCGGGCCAGTGCGGGTCCGCGGCGTCGAATTTATGGAAGCGGGTCCACAGCACGGTGGCGGCATCGGCCATGCCCATGGGCATGCCGGGATGGCCGGACTTGGCTTTCTCGACCGCGTCGATGGCCAGCGCGCGGATGGCGTCGGCCAGGGGACGTTCGGGCGTGGCCGGGCGCGCCAGAATTTCGGCCTGGCGTGCCAGGGCCGGGTTGTCGGCGGAAAGCGCGGCGATCGAAGCCATGGGTCCTCCTGGGCGCCGGCTCCGGGTTTAGTTGCGGGGGATGCCGCGGGCAAGTGGCATGAAGCAAGGAAGGCCAGGGCTCTGCCCTGGACCCGCCAAGGGCCGAGAGGCCCCTGGACCCCGCTACTTAAACAGTTGTTTTGAGAGGGGGGTGAGGAGATGAACCGGTTCTCCTCCTCACCCCCCCTCCCAAAACAACTGTCTAAAAGTAATGGGGTCCAGGGGCCTCTCGGCCCTTGGCAGGGTCCAGGGGCAGAGCCCCTGGCCTTACTTCCTTCCCTCCGATCGCCCTGGGCGATGGCTACGCGGCAGCCTCGGCAAGCCGGCGGTCGAGGGTAACGAGCGGGGCATTCAGATGGCGGCTGAGCCAGAGGTAGCACGCGTCGTAGACGCTCAGCCTATGGCGCTCCGCGAGGAGAAGCGCGCTGTGCACGTCCACGTCGTGAAGCGTGATGCCGAGGGCGCCGCGTGCGACAAAGGAGTCCAGCAACCGTTCGGCCTGTTCGGGCTCTCGCCATCGCTTTTTCAGGCAGACGCTGGCCAGTTCCAGATCGAGCAGCCCGGGTGCGGCCAGGCGTACCCCGGTGAGGCGGGCGGCCATCTTGTCGTCGCCGGGCTCGCCGAAGACCAGGGCCGCGATGGCTGAGCAGTCAACGACGGCGACTTGCCTATCGGCTGTCGCGATCGGCACGGATCAGCTCCACCGAACTCTCGCGGCTCTGTAAGCCGCGGGTGCGGTTCCACTGCAGGAATTCCTGCGGGGTCATGCGAACGGGCGCGGGGGCGGCTTTTTCGATCAAGGTGAGCAGCAATTCGCCCTGTAGCGAGCGGTGGTTCGCGGCGGCGATATCGCGCAGGCGCTGGGCAACGTCGTCGGGGACATTCTTGATGGAGAGGGTGACGGGCATGGTTCCGATCTGGTGTCAATGTGGAACCAGGACATAGCACGCCAGGCGGCGCGTTGCCAGGCGAGGTGTGCGCCCGGCAACCGCGCGGGGCTTTTGGCGAAGGTGTGGCGATAGGCAGCGGGCCGACATAATGCGCCGGGCGCGTGCGTTGAAGGTCGGAACGTTTGATGCAATCTACCATCCCGCCCTGGTCTCGCCGCTGAACGCTGTCGGCAGCCAGCTTCGCCCACGCGTTTTCTGCCTCCATCATCCGTCGGGCGACGCCGGCATCCGTGACTTCCGCCTGTTCGAGCAGGTTGAGTGCCGGCGCGACGAGGACACGGCCCGGAACTGGACGCCTCGTATCAGGACTGCGTCATCACGCAAGCGACATAATTCTATCAGGGTGTTGTCCCGAGCCCCACCCCGCGCGCGCAGCGCGCCCTCGGCGCGACGGGCGTTGTCCCTGGATCTCACCAGGTACCTTAGCCATTGGAACCCAGGAATTTCTTAACGAACGGGGTCAAGGGGCTCCCGGCCCCTTGCGGGTCCAGGGCAGAGCCCTGGCCTTCCGTCCGTGACCCCAACTACCACACGAACGCCGGCAGCGCCGCAACTGGCGCCAAGCCTGCCCGCTGCACCGCTTCGTACACCGCCGCGCTATCGCCCCCCAGTTCGGCCGCATGGATACCCCCCAGCACCCAGCACGAATCGATCCCCACGCCGTCCGCCCCGGCGATATCGGTGCGCAGTGCGTCCCCCACCGCCAGCACGCGCGAGCGTTCCAGCCCCAGCAGGTCCAGCACCGGCCCGTAGACCGCCGGGTCCGGCTTGCCCACCCAGCGGGCGGTGCCGCCGAGCGCCTCGTAGCGCTGGGTCAGCTTCCCGGCGCAGATCACCCGCACGCCGCCGCGGATCACTTCCAGGTCGGGATTGGCGCAGATCATCGGCAGCCCGGAAGCCAGGCAGGCTTGCAACGCGTCCTCGCACTCGGACAGGTCGATGGGGCCGCGCTCGTCGTCGGGGCCGGTGTTGAGGACGAAATCCGCCTGCGCCGGAAGGGCAACCCGCACCAGATCGAGCCCTTCGATGACGTTGCGGTCGCGCTCCGGCCCGATGTGATACACGCGGGTGCCCAGGGCGGCGAAGAACGGGTCGGTGCGGTCGCGCAGCAGGCGGTAGGTTATTTCGCCGCTGGTGAGGATGCCGGTGTACAGCGCGTCGGCGATGCCCATGCCGCGCATGGCCAACTGCGCCACATGGGCGCGCCGCGGCGCGTTAGACAGCAGCACCGCCGGTTTGCCCTCCGCCCGCAGCCGCTGGAGTATCTCGACCGCGCCGGGGTAGGGCGATACCCCGTCGTGGATCACGCCCCAGAGGTCGAGGATGAATCCGTCGTACCGCGCCGCCAGGGGCGCGAATCCGCTCAGCATCAACATGGCGTCACCTCAGATCGGCGCCGACCGCCTCGGTGACGGTGGCAAATCCCTGTTCGTCGAGCGCCGCGAGCAACTGCCGGCGCAGCCGCCCGACCAGGGCGGGGCCGTCGTAAACAAGGGCCGTGTAAAGCTGCACCAGCGCCGCGCCGGCGCGGATTTTCGCCAGCGCGTCGTGCCCGCTGGCCACCCCGCCGGCGCCGATCAGCACCAGCCGCCCGGCCGCCAGACGCGCCGCCTGCCGCAGCACCGCGGTGGAGAGCGCCAGCAGCGGCGCGCCGGACAGGCCGCCGGCCTCGCCTGCAAGGGGCGAGCGCAGGCCGGGCGGGCGGGCGATGGTCGTGTTGGACACGATCAGCCCGTCGGCGCCGTCTTCGACGCAGGCGGCAACGACGGCTTCCAGCCCGGCCGCCGGCAGATCGGGGGCGATCTTGACCAGCAGCGGCGGACGCTTCGGCACGGCGGCGCGCACCGCTCGCAAGATGGACCGCAGCCGCGCCTCGCCCTGCAGGTCGCGCAGTCCCGGCGTGTTCGGCGAGGACACGTTGATCACCACATAATCGGCGTGCGGCGCCACCGCGGCGACCAGCATCGGATAGTCGCGCTCGGGGTCGGCGCCGTCCTTGTTAATGCCCAGGTTGGCACCGACCGGCACGCCGGGCCGTCCGCCGGCACGCCCGGCCGCCAGGTTGCGGACGTAAGCGTCCAGCCCGGCGTTGTTGAACCCCATGCGGTTGATCACCGCCCGGTCGGCGTCGAGCCGGAACAGCCGTGGCCTTGGATTGCCCGGTTGCGGGCGCGGCGTGACGGTGCCGGTTTCGACCAGGCCGAAGCCGAGCCGGGTCAGCGCGGCCGTGGCCTCGGCATTCTTGTCGAACCCGGCCGCGAGCCCGATCGGGTTGCCGAACCGCAGGCCCAGCGCCCGTATCGCCAGCCGGGGCTCGTTCGGCGTCGACTCGCGCCCCGCCAGGCCGCAGCGCAATGCGCGCAACGCCAGGCGGTGCGCGCGTTCGGGATCGGCCGCGCGGACCAGCGGCAGCAGGGCGGAGGCGAGGGCAGGGGTCATGCCCGTACCCTGCTGCAAACCCGCCGGGAAGGAAAGCTTGCGCGGACGCATCGCCAAGCCGACATGGCATGGCATGTGGAACGAGCCCTATCTGGAGACCTGTTGCCGCTCGGCGCTGCACCGGGTGTTTCTGTCCGGCGCGGCGGGGCGTCCGCCGGGCCTGAAGGACGGTCCTTGCCTGGAGCGGCTGCGCGGCATGGGACTGGCGCGGGTGCGCGGCGACGGGCGGTATGAACTGACGGAAGCGGGCACCGCGCGGCATGGCAGCGAGGTGCTGCGCCCGGCGGTGGGGTGAAGCAAGGCCGGGCAAAGCCCGGCCTTGCTTCCCCTTGCCTCCCGCCCCGCACTACGCTACCTCCGCCGGCTCACGGCCGCCGGGACGCGGGCGTGGTGGAATTGGCAGACACGCCAGATTTAGGTTCTGGTGGCGCAAGCCGTGGGGGTTCAAGTCCCTCCGCCCGCACCACCGGCCGGCCGCTTGGCGCGGGTTTTCGAGGATTTTCCGGGTTATGCAGGTTACCGAGACGCTGTCCGAAGGGCTGAAGCGCGCCTATTCCGTGGTCGTGCCGGCCGCCGACATCGAGAGCCGCCATAGCAAGCGGCTGGCCGAGATTGGCCGCACCCTGCGCCTGCCCGGCTTCCGCCCCGGCAAAGTCCCAACCACGGTGCTCAAGCAGCGCTTCGGCACCAGCGTCACCGCCGAAGTGGTGGAGGAGAGCGTCAACCAGGCCACCCAGCGGGTGCTGACCGATCGCGGCCTGCGCGCCGCCACCCAGCCGCGAATCGATCTGGTGAGCGCCGACCCGGCCCGCGACCTGGAGTTCCGGCTTGAGCTGGAACTGCTGCCCGACATCACGCTGCCGGACTTCTCCGCCATCGAGATCACCCGCCTGACGGCCGAACCGGGCGAGGAGCAGGTCGCCCGCGCCCTCCAGGAACTCGCCCGCCGTCAGCGCGAGCTGCTGGTGGAGGAGCCGCGTCCCGCGGCGAAGGGGGATTTCCTTACCATCGACTTCGCCGGCAAGGTGGATGGCACCCCGTTTCCGGGCGGCACCGCCACCGACATGGACGTGGAAGTGGAGGGTTCCGGTTTCATCCCGGGCTTTACCGAACAATTGCTGGGCCTCGCACCGGGTGAGAGCCGCAGCATCGACGTGACCTTCCCCGAGCCTTATAGTGTCCCCGACCTCGCCGGCCGGGTGGCGACGTTCGACATCACGGCCAAGCAGCTCAAGCGCGCGGTGGTCCCGGCGGCCGACGACGAGCTGGCCAAGAAAATCGGCTTCGAGGGGCTGGACGAGCTGACGGCGGCGCTGAAACGGCGGTTCCAGAACGAGATCGACCAGCTCGCCCGGCTGCGGCTCAAGCGCCAGTTGATGGACGCGCTGGCGGCCAGGACCGAATTCGCGGTGCCGCAGGCCATGGTGGAAAACGAGTTCGTCCAGATCTGGCAGCGCTTCGAGGAGAGCCGCAAGCAAGGCAAGATCGACGCCGACGACTCCGGCAAGGACGACGAGACCCTGAAGGCCGAGTACCGCGCCATCGCTGAGCGGCGCGTCCGGCTGGGGCTGCTGCTGTCGGAAATTGCACGCGCCAACGGCATCACCGCCGCCCAGGACGAGCTGACCCGCGCCATGCGGGCCGAGGCATCGCGCTATCCCGGCCAGGAGCAGCAGGTCATGGAGTTCTTCCGCACCAACCCGCAGGCCGTCGACCGGCTGCGCGGGCCGATCCTGGAGGAGAAAGTGGTCGACTTCGTGCTGGAACTGGCCCGCGTGACCGACAGCACGGTGACCGCCGACGAGTTGGCCCGCGAGGACGAGGCGCCCGCATCGTCGGATCAGACGTTTCCCGGACAATCGGCCGGGGCGGGCTGATCGGCGCCGCGGGCGCTTTGCAGCGGCGATGCAGGTGCCTATCTATAGCGGCAGTTTGACACGATTGCCGACGAAGAATTGCCGACGAAGATGGGCAGCCCCGCACCGGGGCCAGGCGACGGATTGGAAGGTCGAAGACGATGAGGGATCGGGATCCCGTCGAAATCTATAGCAACACGCTGGTCCCGATGGTGGTCGAGCAGACCGCGCGGGGCGAGCGTGCCTATGACATCTACTCGCTGCTGCTGAAGCAGCGGATCATTTTTCTGACCGGCGCGGTGTTCGACCAGGTCAGCAGCCTGATCTGCGCGCAGCTTCTGTATCTGGAGAGCGAGAATCCCACCAAGGATATCTCATTCTACATCAATAGTCCGGGCGGCGTGGTCTCCTCGGGCCTGGCGATTTACGACACCATGCAGTACATCCGCAGCCCGGTCAGCACGGTTTGCATCGGCCAGGCCGCTTCCATGGGCAGTCTTCTGCTCACCGCCGGGGCAAAGGACAAGCGCTACGCCCTGCCGAATTCCCGCATCATGGTGCACCAGCCCTCCGGCGGTGCGCAGGGCCAGGCGACCGATATCGAAATCCAGGCGCGCGAAATCCTCACCCTGCGCAAGCGCCTGAACGAAATCTATGTCCGCCACACCGGCCAGCCGATCGAGGCGATCGAGCGCAAGCTGGAGCGCGACAGCTACCTGTCGGCCGAGGAAGCCCGCGATTTCGGCCTGGTCGATCAGGTGGTTGAGAACCGGCCTGCGCCATCCGATTCCGACAAGCCCTGATTCGCAAAACCCCGATCCGGCAAGCCCTGACCGCTGCCCGCCGTGGCCGCGATGCCACAAGGGTGGTTGGTCTGTGCAACCCTCGCATGCGCGTGGTTGCGCAGGGGCGGCGGTGATCCAGATAGTTGTGCGGCTGATTTCCGGTGATGGCCCGTTTCTTGCCTCTCCGGTGTTTATAACCTCAACGCCGACCCGCGTTGCCCGTCGCCGGCGGCCGCGGTCCTGCTGATTTGGCTGCGGCTTGTCCCCGTCCTCCGACGGGGTACCATCGGCAGGCGTGCTTCCCCGGCGGTCCGGGGCAGGAGTGCTCATGAGCAAGTCGCCCGAACTCGAAGAACACCCTTTACTGCTCGTTCTGCGGCAAATCGCAGCACGAGGTCCGCAAGCTCATCGCCGGGCCGACCGTCTTCATCTGCGATGAATGCGTCGAACTCTGCATGGACATCATCCGCGAGGAGCACAAGACGCATCTTGTGAAATCGCGCGACGGGGTGCCGACTCCCAAGGAGATCTGCAAGGTTCTCGACGACTATGTGATCGGTCAGGGGCACGCCAAGAAAGTGCTGAGCGTGGCCGTGCACAACCACTACAAGCGCCTGGCCCATGGCGCCAAGAACAACAACGTCGAGATCGCCAAGTCGAACATTCTGCTGCTCGGCCCGACCGGCTCGGGCAAGACGCTGCTGGCGCAGACACTGGCGCGCATCCTCGATGTGCCGTTCACCATGGCGGATGCGACCACGCTGACCGAGGCCGGCTATGTCGGCGAGGATGTCGAGAACATCATCCTGAAGCTGTTGCAGTCGGCCGACTACAATGTCGAACGGGCCCAGCGCGGCATCGTCTATATCGACGAGGTCGACAAGATCAGCCGCAAGTCGGACAACCCCTCGATCACCCGCGACGTGAGCGGCGAGGGGGTGCAGCAGGCGCTGCTGAAAATCATGGAGGGCACCGTTGCCTCGGTGCCGCCGCAGGGCGGGCGCAAGCATCCGCAGCAGGAGTTCCTGCAGGTCGATACCACCAACATCCTGTTCATCTGCGGTGGCGCCTTTGCCGGGCTGGAACGGATCATCGCCGCCCGCGGCAAGGGGTCGGGAATCGGCTATGGGGCGGAGGTGCGCTCGGCCGACGAGCGCCGCACCGGAGCGATCCTGCGCGAGGTGGAACCCGAGGATCTGCTGCGCTTCGGCCTGATCCCCGAGTTCATCGGCCGCCTGCCGGTGGTGGCCACGCTCGACGATCTGGACGAACCGGCGCTGGTGGAGATCCTGACCAAGCCGAAGAACGCCCTGATCAAGCAGTATGCGCGGCTGTTCGAAATGGAGGGCGTCAAGCTCTCGTTCACCGAGGATGCGCTGGGCTCGGTCGCCAAGCGGGCGATTGCCCGCAAGACCGGGGCGCGCGGGCTGCGCTCGATCATGGAGAGCATCCTGCTCGGCACCATGTTCGATCTGCCCAGCCTGGACGGTGTCGAGGAGGTGGTGATCAACCGCGAGGTGGCGGAGAACCGCTCCAACCCGCTGTTCACCTACGGCAAGGAACGCGCCGAAGGCACTGCCTGAGGCGATCGTTAGGGGCGGTGACGCCATGCAACACGCGCGCGGCGGACACCGTCACTGAACAGTAAGGGTCTTGCGGCATGGCCGGGCCATGCCGATATCCGGGTTGTTCATCCGGGCGCCGATTTCATCCGGGCGGGCGTGTTTGCCGCCGGTTGTTTGCAGCGATTTCTGGGGGATGCGACCCGTGCCTGCAATCGGGGCGGGTCGCGTACCGACTGTCCTGAAGGAGGTCATCATGACGGAATCCGATCGTCCCCCCGCCGGCGGAAAACGCCACGAGAAAGGGCCGGAAAAAGGGTCTGAGAAGGCCGAGAAGACCGAGAAGGCGGAAGAAACCAAGGCGCCGGTGTTGGCGGAGTCGCAGCCGGCGGCGGAGACAGCCGAGGGGTCCGGGGAAGCCCGCGAGCCCGCCCGCGCCGATTTGCTGCCGGTGCTGCCGTTGCGCGACATCGTCGTGTTCCCGCATATGATCGTGCCGCTGTTCGTCGGCCGCGAGAAATCGGTGCGCGCGCTGGAAGCGGTGATGAAGGACGACAAGCAGATCCTGCTGGTCGCGCAGAAAAACGCCGCCCAGGACGATCCCTCGGTGGACGATATCTACCGCGTGGGTACTGTTTCCACCATCCTGCAACTGCTCAAGCTGCCCGATGGCACCGTGAAGGTGCTCGTCGAGGGCGGCAGGCGGGCCCGCATCACTGGTTTCAAGGAGACCGAGAGCTTCTTTGAAGCCCATGTCGAGGCGTTGCCCGACAGCGAAACCGAGGGCAAGGAGTTGGAGGCGCTCGGCCGCACGGTGATCGGCCAGTTCGAGCAGTATATCAAGCTCAACAAAAAGATCGCCCCCGAGGTGCTGGTCTCGCTGAACCAGATCGAGGAGCCGTCGAAGCTCGCCGACACGGTGGCCGCGCATCTCAATCTCAAGATCGCAGAGAAGCAGGAACTGCTGGAAGTCGCCCGGGTGGGCGAGCGGCTGGAGCGCGTGTTCGGACATATGGAGTCCGAAATCGGCGTGCTGCAGGTGGAAAAGCGCATCCGCAACCGCGTCAAGCGGCAGATGGAAAAAACCCAGCGCGAATACTACCTGAACGAGCAGTTGAAGGCGATCCAGAAGGAACTGGGCGAAGGCGAGGACGGCAAGGACGAGACCGCCGAACTCGAATCCAAGATCAAAAAGACCAAGCTGTCGAAAGAGGCGCGCGAGAAAGCGCTGGGCGAGCTGAAGAAGCTGCGCACCATGTCGCCGATGAGCGCCGAGGCGACGGTGGTGCGGAATTATCTGGACTGGATTCTCTCTATCCCCTGGAAGAAGCGCACCAAGGTCAAGAACGACGTGGTCGAGGCCGAGGCGGTGCTGAACGCCGATCATTACGGCCTCGACAAGGTTAAGGAGCGTATCCTCGAGTACCTCGCGGTGCAGTCGCGGGCGAACAAGGTGCGCGGCCCGATTCTGTGCTTGGTCGGACCGCCCGGGGTGGGCAAGACCTCGCTCGGGAAGTCGATCGCCCATGCCACCGGCCGCAACTTCGTCCGCATGTCGCTCGGCGGCGTGCGCGACGAAGCGGAAATCCGCGGCCACCGGCGCACCTATATCGGCTCCATGCCCGGCAAGGTGCTGCAGGGCATGAAGAAGGCCAAGGCGTCCAATCCGCTGTTCCTGCTCGACGAGATCGACAAGCTCGGCGCCGACTGGCGCGGCGACCCGTCCTCGGCGCTGCTGGAGGTGCTGGACCCGGAGCAGAACGCCACGTTCGCCGATCATTACCTGGAGGTGGACTACGATCTGTCGGACGTGATGTTCGTCACCACCGCCAACAGCCTGCGCATGCCGCAGCCGCTGCTGGACCGAATGGAGATCATCCGCATCCCTGGCTACACGGAGGATGAAAAGGTCGAGATCGCCAAGCGCCACCTGATCGCCAAGCAGACCGAGGCGCACAGCCTCAAGCCGGACGAATGGGCGATCAACGACGACGCGTTGCGCGACCTGATCCGCTACTACACGCGCGAGGCCGGGGTGCGGAACCTCGAACGCGAGATCGCCAGCCTGGCGCGCAAGGCGGTCAAGGAGATCGTGACCAAGAAGACCAAGAAGGTCGCGATCACCCGCAAGAACCTGGAGAAATATGCCGGCGTGCACCGGTTCCGCTACGGCGAGGCCGAGTCCGAGGACATGGTGGGCGTGGTCACCGGCCTGGCCTGGACCGAAGTGGGCGGGGAGATCCTGACCATCGAGAGCGTGCTGCTGCCCGGCAAGGGCAACGTCAAGCACACCGGCAAGCTCGGCGATGTCATGCAGGAGAGCGTGTCGGCGGCGCTGTCGTATGTGCGCAGCCGCTCGATCAGTTTCGGCATCAAGCCGACGCTGTTCGAGAAGCGCGACATTCATGTGCACGTGCCGGAAGGGGCGACTCCGAAGGATGGGCCGTCGGCCGGCATCGCCATGGCCACCTCGATGGTCAGCATCCTCACCGGCATTCCGATCCGCCGCGACGTGGCGATGACCGGCGAGATCACGCTGCGCGGGCGGGTGCTGCCGATCGGCGGGCTGAAGGAGAAGCTGCTGGCGGCGCTGCGGGCCGGGATCAACACGGTGTTCATTCCCAAGGACAACGAAAAGGACCTCGCGGAAATTCCCGACAACGTGAAGAAGCACTTGAAGCTGGTGCCGGTGGCGCATGTGGACGAGGTCATCGCCCAGGCGCTGGTACGCAAGCCGGTGGCGATCGAATGGGTCGAACCGCCCGATCCCGCCGATAAGCCAGCCGTTCCGGCGGCCATCGTCGCCGAGACGCCGTTGCCGCACTGACCCGGTCGTCCGTACCGACTGCTTCCTCGACCCGCCCGGAGCGATCCGGGCGGGTCGTTGCTTTCCTGGCGGTTTCATGCCACGCAGGGGAGGCGAAACCGGCGGATTTCTGCGGTCCGCGCCGTGGGTGTCGTTGACGGCGCGGAAATCCGGCCTCTAGTGTCGCCCGTGCCGGCGGGCGAATCGGCTGGCCGCGGATTGCGAGAATGGCAACGTCAGTGCAGGGGACTTTGCAGTGAACAAATTGGACCTCGTCGCCCGGGTGGCGGATACGGCTGACCTTTCGCGCGGAAAGGCGGCCGAGGCCGTGGATGCCGTGCTGGACGCCATTCAGGCAGGGCTGAAGGACAGCGGAGAGGTGCGCCTGGTCGGGTTCGGCACCTTCGAGACGGTGAAGCGCAAGGCCTCGACCGGCCGCAACCCGCGGACCGGCGAGCAGATCCAGATAGAGGCCTCGACCTCGGTGAAGTTCAAGCCCGGCAAGGCGCTGAAGGACGCGGTCGACACCGACGCCTGATCGCGGCGTCCTGCCCGTACGCGGCACTTTATCGGGGCTGCGCCCTGCGTTATGTCGTCCGGGCGGGCGGTTAGCTCAGCGGTAGAGCGTCTCGTTTACACCGAGAGGGCCGGCGGTTCGAACCCGTCACCGCCCATTCCGGCAGGCAAGGCCAGGGCTCTGCCCTGGATCCCGCTGCTGAAACTACTGGGTTCCAGGGGCCTCTCGGCCGTCGCGCCGAAGGCGCGCTCCGCGCGACGGCGGGTCCAGGGCAGAGCCCTGGCCGTGTTTATCGCTACAATCAGCGGACCCACCGCTTGACGCGCCGTCCCGCCCGCTCTACATCCCGCCGCCTCGCTGCTGCGGGTGTAGCTCAGTTGGTTAGAGCGCCGGCCTGTCACGCCGGAGGTCGCGGGTTCGAGCCCCGTCACTCGCGCCAGCAGCAGGTTCCCGGCCCGTCAGCGCCGGTTGACGCGGCAGGGCCGCGACCCTGCTGAAAAGCAACGCTTCGTGACGCTGGCCCTATGGCAGCGCAGGCGTTCTGCCGCTAGACTCCAAAGGCCCTGCGGGGAGGAACAAAGCCTCGCTGCCTGTCCGGACCTCTGCCGGACGGGCGTGATGCGGGCGCACCATAAGGAATGGACAATGGCGCCGATCCTGGCTGATTATTTCCCGATCCTCGTGTTCATCGGGATCGCTGCGGTGATCGCGGTCTCGATGGTCGGGTCCTCGCTGATCCTGGCCCGCCAGAATCCGTATCCCGAGAAACTGTCGGCCTATGAATGCGGTTTCGAACCGTTCGGGGATGCGCGCCGCCGTTTCGATGTGCGATTTTACCTGGTCGCCATCCTGTTCATTATTTTCGATCTCGAAGTCGCCTTCCTGTTTCCCTGGGCGGTCAGCCTGGCGGACATCGGCCTGTTCGGTTTTCTGTCGATGCTGGGCTTCCTGGGCGTGCTGACGGTCGGCTTCGTCTATGAATGGTGCAAGGGCGCCCTGGAGTGGGAGTGACCGGCGTGAGCCCCGACATGACCGTTTACCAGCGGCTGAACCTGAACCAGGCGCTGGAACCCGGCCCCGCACAGGACGCGGTGATCAAGGGCATCACCGGCGAGATCGAGAACAAGGGCTTCGTGGTTGCCAATCTCGACCGGGTGGTGAACTGGGCGCGCACCGGCAGCCTGTGGCCGATGACGTTCGGCCTGGCGTGTTGCGCTATCGAAATGATACATGCCTACATGCCGCGCTACGACCTCGACCGGTTGGGCATCATTCCACGCGCATCGCCCCGCCAGAGCGACGTGATGATCGTGGCCGGGACGCTGACCAACAAGATGGCCCCCGCGCTGCGTCGCGTCTACGACCAGATGCCGGAGCCGCGCTGGGTGATCAGCATGGGCAGCTGCGCCAATGGCGGCGGCTACTATCACTATTCCTATTCCGTGGTGCGCGGCTGCGACCGGGTGGTGCCGGTCGATATCTACGTGCCGGGCTGTCCGCCGACGGCGGAGGCGCTGGTGTACGGAATCATGCAATTGCAGAAGAAAATCCGACGCACCGGGACAATCCTCCGTGGCTGAGGCGCCGGAACAGGGCGGCATCGCCGCGGCGGGGCTGCTGACGCAGGTGGCAAGCTTGCCCGGCATCCTGCGCGTCTATGCAGAAAAGGATGAAGCCGTGGCGCTCGCCGGCCGCCAGCACCTGCTGGCGCTGATGACCGTGCTGCGCGATGACCCGCGCTTCGCCTTCGAGCAGTGCATGGATATCTGCGGCGTCGACTGGCCCGAGCGCGCCGAGCGGTTCGACGTGGTCTACAACTTGCTTTCGGTGTCACTGAACCAACGATTGCGCGTGATCGTGACAACGGATGAACAACACCCGGTCCCGTCGGTGTGGACCATCTGGCCCTCGGCGACCTGGTGGGAGCGGGAGGCGTGGGATTTGTTGGGCATCGCCTTCGACGGTCAGCCCGACCTGCGCCGCATCCTCAGCGACTACGGCTTCGAGGGCCACCCGCTGCGCAAGGATTTTCCGCTCACCGGCTATGTGGAGGTCCGCTACGACGAGGAACGCCAGCAGGTGGTCTATGAGCCCGTGCGGCTGACCCAGGATTTCCGGAGTTTCGATTTTCTGTCGCCATGGGAAGCCATGACCACGCTGCCGGGCGATGAAAAGGCGCGCCAGACCCGGGCAGCGGGGGGCGGGTCGTGAACGAGGCAGCTGCCGGCGACCGGCCGATGACGGTCACCACCAAGTCGGTGGAATTTGGCGGCCAGGCGCTGAACTTCGGCCCGCAGCACCCGTCCGCGCACGGGGTGCTGCGGCTGATCCTGGAACTGGACGGCGAGGTGATCGAGCGCGCCGATCCGCATATCGGCCTGCTGCATCGCGGCACCGAGAAACTGATCGAGTACAAAACGTATATCCAGGCAGGCCCGTATTTCGACCGGTTGGACTACACCAGCCCGATGTCGCAGGAGCATGTGTTTGTTCTTGCCGTCGAGAAGCTGCTGGGCATTGAGGCGCCCGAGCGCGCCAAATGGATCCGCACCCTGTTCTCCGAAATCACCCGGGTGCTGAACCATCTGCTGAATGTCACCACCTACGCGCTCGACATCGGCGCCATCACGCCGGCGCTCTGGGGCTTCGAGGAGCGCGAGAAGCTGATGGAGTTCTACGAGGCCGCCACCGGCGCGCGGTTTCACGCCAATTACTTCCGCCCGGGCGGGGTGGCGAAGGACCTGCCTGCCGGGCTGGAGGATCGCATCGCCGCGTGGGCCGAGGAATTCCCGCAGTTCATCGATGACCTCGAAGCGCTGCTGACCGAAAACCGCATCTGGAAGCAGCGTACTGTCGATATCGGCGTGATCGATGCCGAGACGGCGCTGGCCTGGGGATTCTCCGGCCCGTCGCTGCGCGCCTCCGGCGTGCCGTGGGATCTGCGGCGTGCCGAGCCTTATGAAATGTACGAGCGGCTCGACTTCAAGGTGGCGGTGGGCCGCCATGGCGACTGCTACGACCGCTACATCGTCCGCGTCTGGGAAATGCGCGAGAGCGTGAAAATCGTTCGCCAGTGTCTGCAGCAGATTCGGCCGGGGCCGGTGAAAGTGCAGGACCGCAAGTTCACCCCGCCGACGCGCGGGGAGATGAAGCGCTCGATGGAAGCTCTGATCCACCATTTCAAGCTCTACACCGAAGGGTTCCATGTGCCGGCGGGCACCACCTACACGGCGGTGGAGACGCCGAAGGGCGAGCTGGGGGTCTATCTGGTGGCCGACGGCAGCAACCGGCCCTATCGTTGCAAGATCCGCGCAACCGGGTTCGCCCATCTGCAGGCGATGGACCTGCTGACGAAGCGCCACATGCTGGCCGATTGCGTCGCGATCATCGGCTCGCTCGACATCGTGTTCGGCGAAATCGACAGGTAGAGACATGGCAGCAGGGACCGATGGCGCGCCACCGGCGCAGGAGCCGACCAGCTTCAGCTTCGACGCCGAGAGCGAGGCACAGATCCAGCGCTTGCTGGCGAAATACCCGGCGGGCAAGCAGGCCAGCGCGGTGCTGGGGCTGGTCGATCTGGTACAGCGCCAGATGGGCCGCACCAGCGGCAGCGCCTGGGTGCCGCGCGTCGCCATGGATGAGGTCGCCCGCCGGCTCGGCATGGCGCCGATCCGCGTCTACGAGGTCGCCACCTTTTACGCCATGGTCAACACCACCCCGGTGGGCAAGTACCATTTGCAGGTCTGCACCACCACGCCGTGCTGGCTGCGCGGATCGGACGAGGTGGTGCACGCCTGCCGCCGCGCCACCGGCATTCAAGAGTGGAAGGAGACCAGCGCGGACGGGCTGTTCACCATGTCGGAGGTGGAATGCCTCGGCGCCTGCGTAAACGCGCCGATTTTGCAGGTGAACGACGATTTTTACGAGGACATGGACGCCGAGAGCACGGCGCGCCTGCTGGCGGCACTGAAGCGGGGCGAGGCGCCGAAGCCCGGCTCGATGACCGGCCGGCAGACGTCGGCCCCCGAGGGCGGACCGATCACACTGACATCGCTCACCTTCGAACAGGCGGAGTGAGGGGATGCTGCACGACCGCGACCGCATCTTCACCAACCTGTACGGGGTGCACGATCCGTATCTGAAGGGCGCGCGCGCCCGCGGCGCCTGGGACGGCACGGCGGCGCTGCTGGCGATGGGCCATAATGCGATCGTCGAAGAGGTCAAGGCCTCCGGCCTGCGCGGCCGCGGCGGCGCCGGTTTCCCGACCGGCCTGAAATGGTCGTTCATGCCGAGGGAGGTGGGCCCGCGGCCGCACTATCTGGTGGTGAACGCCGACGAATCCGAGCCCGGCACCTGCAAGGATCGCGACATCATCCGCCACGATCCGCACGCGCTGATCGAGGGCAGCCTGCTGGCCGGCTTCGCCATGCGCGCGCATGTCGGCTACATCTACATCCGCGGCGAGTTCTACAACGAGGCGGTGGTGCTGCAGCGCGCCATCGACGAGGCGACCGAGGCCGGCCTGATCGGCCGCAACGCCTGCGGCTCCGGCTGGGATTTTTTCCTGCACGTCCATCGCGGTGCCGGCGCCTATATCTGCGGCGAGGAAACCGCGATGCTGAACAGCATCGAGGGCAAAAAGGGCATGCCGCGGCTGAAGCCGCCGTTTCCGGCGGCGGTGGGCCTGTATGGCTGCCCGACCACGGTGAACAACGTCGAAAGCATCTCGGTCACGCCCACCATCCTGCGCCGCGGCGCGGCCTGGTTTTCCGCCCTCGGCCGGCCGAAGAACGCCGGGACCAAGCTGTTCTGCATTTCCGGGCACGTGAACAAGCCCTGCAACGTGGAAGAGGAGCTCGGCATTCCGCTGCGCGAGCTGATCGAGACCTATGCCGGCGGCGTGCGCGGCGGCTGGGACAATCTGCTGGCGGTGATCCCGGGCGGATCGAGCGTGCCGGTGCTGCCGAAAAGCATTTGCGACACCGTGCTGATGGATTTCGACAGCCTGCGCGAGGTGAAGTCGGGCCTCGGCACGGCGGCGGTGATCGTGATGGACAAATCCACCGACATCATCAGGGCGATCGCCCGGCTGTCGGCATTCTACAAACACGAGAGCTGCGGCCAGTGCACCCCCTGCCGCGAGGGCACTGGCTGGCTGATGCGGCTGATGAACCGGATGGTGCAGGGCCGTGCCGAGTTGCACGAGATCGACACGCTGGAGCAGGTGACGCGCCAGCTCGATGGCCACTCGATCTGCGCCCTCGGCGATGCCGCGGCCTGGCCGGTGCAGGGCCTGATCCGGCATTTCCGGCCGGTGCTGGAGGAACGGATCGCCCAGTACAAGGCCGGACGAACGGCGGCCGTCCGCCTGGCGGCGGAGTAGGCGCGGTGGACATCATCGATCGCCGCGAAACCCTCACCGTGCAGCGCGCCGACCTGGAAGGCTCGTCGTTCGTTGGCGTCTGCCTGACCCGCGCCACCATCCGCGACGCCAATCTGCGGGAAGCCAGCTTTGCCAACGTGAACATGTCCGATGCCTGTTTCGCGCAGATGAACCTCTCGCGCGCGCGGTTCGAGGATGGGATTCTTCCCGGGGTGGTGGTCACCAATGCCAATCTGACCGGCGCCAAGTTCGATAACGTCAATCTGACCGGTGCGCAGATCTCCAACGCCGAGCTGACCGGCCTGTCGATCAGCGGATGCCGGCTCGGCAGCATGCGGATCGACGGCATTCTGGTGAGCGATCTGCTCGCGGCCTGGCGAAAGGCATCCTGATGGCAAAGGTCACCGTCGATGGCATCGTGGTAGAGGTGCCGAACGGCTCCAACGTGCTGCAGGCCTGCGAGGCCGCGGGCAAGGAAGTGCCCCGCTTCTGCTATCACGAGCGCCTGACCGTTGCCGGCAACTGCCGCATGTGCCTGGTGGAGATCGAGAAGGCGCCGCCCAAGCCCTGGGCCTCCTGCGCCTATCCGGTGGCCGACGGCATGGTGGTGCACACCGACACGCCGATGGTGCGCGCCGCGCGCCGTGGCATCATGGAATTCCTGCTCATCAACCACCCGCTGGACTGCCCGATCTGCGACCAGGGCGGCGAGTGCGATCTGCAGGACCAGGCCGTGGGTTTCGGCAAGGACCACTCGCGCTACGCCGAGTCCAAGCGCGCCGTGCGCAACAAGAACCTCGGCCCGCTGGTCAAGACCATCATGACCCGCTGCATCCACTGCACGCGATGCATTCGCTTCTCCACCGAAATCGCCGGCGTGTCCGACCTTGGCGCCACCGCCCGTGGCGAGAACATGGAGGTCGGCACCTATGTCGAAAAGACTCTCACCTCGGAGCTGTCGGGCAACCTGATCGACCTCTGTCCGGTCGGCGCCCTGACCTCCAAGCCGTACGCCTTCGTCGCCCGGCCATGGGAACTGCGGAAAACCGACAGCGTGGACGTGCTGGACGCCGTCGGCGCGAATATCCGGGTGGACAGCCGCGGCCCGGAAGTGCTGCGCATCCTGCCCCGCCTCAACGAGGACGTGAACGAGGAGTGGCTGGCTGACAAAAGCCGGTTTTCCGTCGACGGGCTGAAGCGGCGGCGCCTCGACCGGTGCTGGGTGCGCAGTGCCGGCACGTTGCGGCGCGCCAGCTGGCCGCAGGCATTCGAGGCGATCGCGGCCAGGTTGCGGGGGCTGGCTGGCAACCGCATCGGCGCCGTCGCCGGCAATCTCGCCGACGCCGAGAGCATGCTGGCGCTCAAGGAGCTGATGAGCGCGCTTGGCTCGGTCAATCTCGACTGCCGCGAGGACGGCGCGCATGCCGAGGTCGGGCGGCGCGATTTCTACAATTTCAACACCACCATCGCCGGCATCGAGATGGCGGATGCGCTGCTGATCATCGGCAGCAACCCGCGTCGCGAGGCGCCGCTGATCAACGCCCGCATTCGCAAGCGCTGGCTGCAAGGCCGCCTGCCGGTGGCGCTGATCGGGGCGGCGGCGGAACTGACCTACGAGGCCGAAACGATCGGCGACGGGCCGGACACGATCACCGCCCTGTTGCGCGGCCGCCACCCTTTCGCGGACACGCTGACCACCGCGACCAGGCCGATGCTGATCCTTGGCCAGGGCGCGCTGGCACGCTCCGACGGGCCCGGCGTGCTGGCCGCAAGCTGGAAGCTTGCCGCCGCCACCGGCATGCTGTCGCCCGAGTGGCACGGGTTCAACGTGCTGCACACCGCGGCGGCGCGGGTCGGTGCGCTCGACCTCGGCTTCCTGCCAGGGCATGGCGGCAAGCCGCTGGCGAAAATGCTGGGCGGCGGGGTGGATTTGCTGTGGCTGCTGGGGGCGGACGAGGTCGACACCGCCGCCATCGGCCCCGACACATTCGTCGTCTACCAGGGCAGCCATGGCGACCGCGGCGCCGCCCGGGCGGATGTCATTCTTCCCGGCGCCGCCTATACCGAAAAGAACGGCACCTATGTGAATACGGAAGGCCGGGTGCAGCGCGGCGCGCTCGCCGTTTACCCGCCCGGCGAGGCGCGCGAGGACTGGAAAATCCTGCGCGCCTTCAGCGCCTACGCCGGCTGCACCTTGCCCTATGACACCATCGAGGCGCTGCGGGCGCGGCTGGAGCAGGTCAACCCGGTGTTCGCGCGCCTCGACATCCTGCCGCGCTTCGGTTGCAGCGACCGGCGCGCGCCCAGCGGCGATCCCGACCGCCTGCTCGGGGAGGCGTTCGCGCCCTGGGTCGCCAATTACTATCAGACCGACCCGATCAGCCGCGCCAGCCCGACGATGGCCGAGTGCACGTTTGCGCAGGCGCCGGACGCGGCGCAGGCGGCGGAATAGCGCCGCGATGCAAGCCATTCTCACCACGTTTTTTGCCACCCCGCTCGGCAGCCTGGTGCTGATCGTGCTGGAGGTGCTGGCCATCCTGTTGCCGCTGCTGTTCGCGGTCGCGTATCTCACCTATGCCGAGCGCAAGGTGCTGGCCGCCATCCAGTTGCGCAAAGGTCCCAACGTGGTCGGGCCGTTCGGCCTGCTGCAGCCCATCGCCGACGCCATCAAGATGCTGATGAAGGAAACCGTGGTGCCGATCGGCGCCAACCGGGTGCTATTCCTGATGGCGCCGATGCTGACTTTCTTGCTGGCCATGATCGCCTGGGCGGTGGTGCCGGTGGCCGACGGCTGGGCGGTCGCCGACATCAACGTGGGTCTTTTGTACCTGTTCGCCATCTCCTCGCTCGGCGTCTATGGCATCGTCATCGCCGGCTGGGCGAGCAATTCGAAATACGCCTTCCTGGGCGCGCTGCGCTCGGCGGCGCAGATGGTCAGCTACGAAGTCTCGATGGGGTTCGTGCTTGTTTCGGTGCTGCTGTGTGCCGGCAGCCTGAACCTGTCCGACATCGTGCGGGCTCAACAGCATGTGTGGTTCTGCTTCCCGCTGTTTCCGATGTTCGTGGTGTTCTTCATCTCCGCCCTCGCCGAAACCAACCGCGCGCCGTTCGACATTCCCGAGGGCGAGAGCGAGATCGTTGCCGGGTTCTTCGTCGAATACAGCAGCATGTCGTTCGGCCTGTTCTTCCTTGGTGAATACGCCAACATGATTCTCATGAGCGCCACCACCAGCATCATGTTCCTGGGCGGCTGGTATGGGCCGTTCGGGCTGCTGCCGCACGTTGGCCCGTTGTGGCTGATCTTGAAAATCTGCGCTTTGTTGTTCGTGTTCATCTGGGTGCGCGGCACCTTCCCGCGCTACCGCTACGACCAGCTGATGCGCCTGGGCTGGAAAGTGTTCCTGCCGGCGTCCCTGATTTGGCTGGTGATCACCGCCGGCACCTTGCTGGCCTTCGGCTGGCTGCCCCATGCGTGAGCGCAGCCGCTTGGGCAACGCCTGGCCGCCCCGTCACGGAGCACGCTGATGGCGTTCATCGACCGCACCGCCCGCGGCCTGCTGCTGAGCGAGTTGCTCAGCGGCATGTCGCTGACCTTCGGTTACATCTTCCGGCGCAAGGCCACCCTCAACTACCCCTACGAGAAAGGCCCGATCGGCCCGCGCTTCAAGGGCGAGCATGCCTTGCGCCGCTACCCGAACGGCGAGGAACGCTGCATCGCGTGCAAATTATGCGAGGCGATCTGCCCGGCCCAGGCCATCACCATCGAGGCCGAGCCGCGCGAGGATGGCTCGCGGCGGACCACCCGCTACGACATCGACATGACCAAATGCATCTACTGCGGCCTCTGCGAGGAGGCCTGCCCGGTGGATGCCATCGTCGAGGGGCCGAATTTCGAGTTCGCCACCGAAACGCGCGAGGAGTTGCTCTATAACAAGGCCAAGCTGCTCTCGAACGGCGACCGCTGGGAGCCGGAGCTGGCCCGCCGTCTGGAAATGGACGCGCCCTACCGCTAGGGCCGAACCGCGAGCCCCGAGAGAAGAACATGAGCACATCCCATCACCGGCCCGGCGGCGACGCGCAATGATCGCGGCTGCCATATTCTATATGTCCGCCGCCGTCCTGCTGGTTTCGTCCGGTATGGTGGTGTCGGCGCGCAACCCCGTGCACTCGGTGCTGTTCCTCATCCTCGCCTTCTTCAACGCCTCGGCCTTGTTCCTGCTCGCCGGCGCCGAGTTCCTGGCGATGATCCTGGTCATCGTCTACGTCGGCGCGGTGGCGGTGCTGTTCCTGTTCGTCGTCATGATGCTGGACGTGAACTTCGCCGAGCTGCGCAGCGGGTATCAGCGATACCTGCCGGTCGGCCTGGCGGTGACCGCGGTGCTGCTGGCCGAACTCGCGATCGTGCTCGGTGGCTGGAAGGTGGCCCCCGATGCGGCCATGCTGCGGCTGTCGCCGCACGCGGCCGGGGTGCACAACACCGTTCAGCTCGGCCGCCTTTTGTACACCGACTACATTTTCCTGTTCCAGGCGGCGGGCCTGGTGCTGCTGGTGGCAATGATCGGCGCCATCGTGCTGACATTGCGCGACCGCACCCGCTCGCAGCACCAGAACATCGCCCGCCAGATTGCCCGCACGCCGGACGACACATTGGAACTGCTGGACGTGCCAAGCCGCGCCGGCATTGCCACCCTTGGGATATTCCGCCCGAAGCCGGACCTGCCGGCGGCCGAACCCGAAGAAGAAACCCACGTCCACGGCGGAGGGCACCACTGATGGAGGTAGGGCTGATCCATTACTTGTTCGTCGCCGCGCTGCTGCTGGTGATGGGCATTTTCGGCATCTTCCTCAACCGCAAGAACGTCATCGTCATCCTGATGTCGATCGAGCTGATCCTGCTCGCCGCCAATCTGAACCTGGTGGCCTTCTCGGCTTCGCTCGACGATCTGGTCGGCCAGGTGTTCGTGATGTTCACCCTCACCGTCGCCGCCGCCGAGGCGGCGATCGGGCTCGCCATCGTGGTCATCTATTTCCGCAACCGCGGCTCGATCGAGGTCGAGGACGTGAACCTGATGAAGGGCTGAGCAGATGCTGTTCGCCGTCGCTGTTTTCGCGCCGCTGTTGGGCTCGGCCATCGCCGGGTTCTTCGGCAAGGCCATGGGCGACCGCGCCGCCCAGGCGGTCAGCATTTTCTGCATGCTGCTGGCGTCGGCCTGCGGTGTTGCCGCCTTCGTCCAGCTGGTCTACCAGGGCGGCTCGCCCGGCGTCGTTTCGCTCGGCAGCTGGGTAGAGTCCGGCAGTTTCCATGCCGAGTGGGCGCTGCGCTATGATGCCCTGGCGGCCGTCATGGTGGCCATGGTCACCTGCGTCGCCACGCTGATCCATATCTATAGCGTCGGCTACATGAGCCATGATAAAACCGTCTGGCGCTTCTTCAGCTATTTGAGCCTGTTCAGCTTCGCCATGCTGATGCTGGTCACCGCCGACAACCTGCTGCAGTTGTTCTTCGGCTGGGAGGGCGTCGGGCTGGCGAGCTATCTGCTGATCGGCTACTGGTACGACCGTCCCAGCGCCTGTGCCGCCGCCATCAAGGCTTTCATCGTCAACCGCATCGGCGACCTTGGCTTCGCCCTCGGCATCGCCCTGGTGTTCATCACCTTCGGCTCGATTGATTTTTCCACCATTTTCGCCAGTGTCGGTCAGCATCAATCCGACAGCTACGCGCTGTTCGGCATGCATTTTCGCGCTTACGAAGTGATCGGGATTTTGCTTTTCATCGGCGCCATGGGCAAATCCGCGCAGCTCGGACTGCATGTGTGGCTGCCCGACGCCATGGAAGGCCCGACCCCGGTGTCCGCCCTGATCCACGCCGCCACCATGGTGACCGCCGGCGTGTTCCTGATGGCGCGCTTCTCGCCGGTGATGGAATACGCCCCTACCGCGCTCGCCTTCGTCACCTTCATCGGCGCCTCCACCGCCCTGTTCGCCGCCACGATCGGCTGCGTGCAAAACGACATCAAACGCATCATTGCCTATTCCACCTGCTCGCAGCTCGGCTACATGTTCGTCGCCGCCGGTGTCGGCGCCTACCAGGCGTCGATGTTCCATCTGTTGACGCATGCGTTCTTCAAGGCGCTGTTGTTCCTCGGCGCCGGCAGCGTCATCCACGCCATGTCCGACGAACAGGACATCCGCCGCATGGGCGGCATCTGGAAGAAGATCCCGCTCACCTATGCTGTGTTCTGGGTCGGCAGCCTGGCGCTGGCCGGTGTGTTCCCCTTCGCCGGCTATTACTCAAAGGACGCCATTCTGGAGGCGGCCTATGCCTCCGGCACCGGCATCGGCGCCTACGGGTTCTGGTCCTGCCTGATCGCCGCTTTCCTCACGGCATTCTATTCCTGGCGGCTGATCATCGTCGCCTTCCATGGCCGCCCGCGCGCCACCAGGCAGGTCATGGACCACGTGCACGAAAGCCCACCGGTGATGACCATCCCGCTGGTGCTGCTGGCCACCGGTGCGCTGGTCACCGGCTTCGCGTTCCACGACCAGTTGCTCGGGCCGGAGTGGCGGCAGTTCTGGGGCCAGTCCATCCAGGTCGCCCCCGGCAACCATGTGCTGCACACCATGGAGGAACTGCCCGCCTGGGTTGGGCTGTCGCCCAGCGTCATCGGGCTGGCCGGCATCCTGCTTGCGTATTTCTACTATGTGGCGGCGCCGAGGATGCCGGTGCAACTCGCCAGCCAGTACCGGCCGATCTACCTGTTCCTTTTGAACAAATGGTATTTTGACGAGATCTACGACGCCGTGCTGGTGCGCCCGTCGATGGCGCTCGCCCGGGTGGCGTGGCGGGTGGGCGATGCCGCCATCATCGACGGCATGCCCAATGGTCTCGCCAGCCTCACCGCCGATGGCTCGGCGCAGGCGGTGAAGCTGCAGAACGGCTCGATCGCGGCGTACGCGTTCGCCATGCTGATCGGCGTCGTGGTCCTCAGCCTGATCGTGCTGCTTCTCCTGGTCGTGCGGTGACTGCGATGAATGCCGCCGGCTTTCCCCTGCTCTCCCTGCTCACCTGGCTGCCGCTGGTCGGCGCCGCCGTCATCATGTCGGTGCGCGGCGACGACGCAACCGTTGCCTCCAACGCCCGCTGGACCGCGTTATGGACCAGCCTGATCGTGTTCCTGTTGTCGCTGATGCTCTGGGCGCGCTTCGACCAGGCCGATCCCGACTTCCAGTTCGTCGAAACCGCCGCCTGGCTGCCGCAATGGGGCATAACCTACAAGCTCGGCGTCGACGGAATTTCCGTGCTGTTCGTTCTGCTCTCCACCGCCCTCACGCCAATCTGCATCCTGGCGAGCTGGGAGACCATCACCGTCCGGGTGCGCGAGTACATGCTCGCCTTCCTGCTGCTGGAAACGATGATGGTAGGCATGTTCTGTGCCCTCGACTTCGTCGTTTTCTACATGTTTTTCGAGGGCGTGCTGATCCCGATGTATTTCATCATCGGAGTCTGGGGCGGGGCGCGGCGGGTCTATGCCGCCATCAAGTTCTTTCTGTTCACCCTGGCCGGCTCGGTGCTGATGCTGCTGGCCCTGCTGGCCATGTGGTACGTCGCCGGCACCACCGACATCCCGACGCTGCTGCAAACGCCGTTGCCGGTGCCGATGCAGACCTGGCTGTTCCTGGCGTTCCTGGCCTCGTTCGCGGTCAAGGTGCCGATGTGGCCGGTGCACACCTGGCTGCCGGATGCGCATGTGGAAGCGCCCACGGCGGGCTCCGTCATCCTGGCCGGCGTGCTGCTGAAAATGGGGGCGTACGGGTTCCTGCGCTTTTCGGTGCCCATGCTGCCCGCCGCCTCGGCCCATTTGGCGCCACTGATCTTCGCGCTGTCGGTCATCGCGGTGATCTACACCTCCTACGTGGCGCTGGCGCAGGAGGACACGAAGAAACTCATTGCCTATTCCTCGGTTGCGCATATGGGCCTGGTGACGATCGGCATTTTCACGTTCAACATCCAGGGCATCTCCGGCGCGCTGTTCCAGATGCTCAGCCACGGCGTGGTCTCGGCGGCATTGTTCCTGTGCGTCGGCGTCATTTACGACCGCATGCACACGCGTGAGATTTCCCGCTACGGCGGGCTGGCCGACCGCATGCCCGCCTATGCCTTCGTATTCATGCTGTTCACCATGGCCAGCGTCGGCCTGCCCGGCACCGCCGGTTTCGTGGGAGAGTTCCTGGTGCTGGTCGGCGCCTTTCAGGTAAGTTTCTGGCTCGCCCTGCTGGGATCGATGGGCATGGTCCTGGGCGCGGCCTACATGCTGTATCTGTATCGCCGGGTCATCTTCGGCACCCTGACCCGTGTTGACCTGCGCGACATCCTCGACCTCTCGCCCCGCGAGGTGGCGGTGTTCGCGCCGCTGGTGCTGCTGACCCTGTGGATGGGCGTCTATCCCTCCAGCTTCACCGGCTTCTGGGACGCCAGCGTCGGCGCCATGGTGGAGCACCACCACGCCGCGCTGGCTGCCGCGGTGAAGCTCGCCGGAGGCCTGCCGCAATGAACTGGACGCTCGCTTTGCCTGAAATCGTGCTGTCCGTCTGCGGCATGGGTATTCTTCTGTTCGGCGTGCTGCAGAAACGGGACAGTTTTTTCCTCTGCTCCATGCTGACGATCGGTGCCTTCCTGCTGGCCGCCGTGCTGATCCTCGGCTGCCACCCGGGCCAGGGCTACCACGGGCAGTTCACCGTCGATCGTTTCAGCAACTTCACCAAGCTGCTGGTGCTGGCTGCCGCCACCCTCGGCGTCATCATCTCGCTCGACTACAACGCGCATGCCAATTTGCGCCGGTTCGAGTTTCCGGTGCTCATGCTGTATGCCACCGCCGGCATGCTGGTGATGACCTCGGCCACCAACATGATGTCGCTCTATATCGGCCTGGAGCTGCAGTCGCTGGCGATCTATGTGCTCGCCGCCTTCGCCCGCGACGAGCTGCGCAGCTCCGAGGCCGGGCTGAAGTATTTCGTTCTCGGCTCGCTGGCCTCCGGGCTGCTGCTGTACGGCATTTCGCTGGTCTACGGGTTTTCCGGCACGATGGAGTTCGGCAAACTGGCCGGGTTGCTGTCTGACCCGGCGCATGGATCGCCCGGGCTGATCGTCGGCGTCGTGTTCGTCATCGCCGGGCTTGCCTTCAAGGTCTCCGCCGTGCCGTTTCATATGTGGACGCCCGATGTCTACGAAGGCGCGCCCACGCCGGTCACCGCCTTCATCGCCACTGCACCGAAGGTCGCGTCCATGGCGCTGCTGCTGCGCGTCATGGCCAGCCCGTTCGGACACCTGCTGGTGCAATGGCAGCAGATCATTATCCTGGTCTCCATCCTGTCCATGCTGCTCGGCGCCCTGGCCGCCATCGGCCAGCGCAACATCAAGCGGCTGATGGCCTATTCCTCGATCGGCCACATGGGCTATGCGCTGATCGGCCTGGCTGCCGGCAGCCAGGCCGGGCTGCGCGGCGTGCTGATCTATATGCTCACCTATGTGTTCATGACCGCCGGCACCTTCGCCTGCATCCTGGCCATGCGCCGGCGCGGGCGCATGCTGGAGCAGATCTCCGACCTTTCGGGCCTGTCGCGAACCGACCCCGGCCTGGCACTGGCGTTCGCGATTTTCATGTTCAGCATGGCCGGCATTCCGCCGTTTGCCGGCTTTTGGGGGAAGTATTTCATCTTCACCTCCGCCGTGCAGTCCGGGCTGTGGACCCTCGCGGTGATCGGCGTGCTGATCAGCGTGGTTGGAGCATTCTACTATATCCGAATTATCAAGGTGATCTACTTCGACGCTGCCGAGGCAGCGTTCGACGCGCGGCCGACGGCGCTCTCGGTGGTCGCCGGGGCAGGGGCGCTGTTTACGACATTTTTCTTTTTGATTCCGGCGCCGTTCGTGGCTGCGGCTGAGGCGGCGGCGAAGGCGCTGAACCTGTGATGGCTGAACGGGCTGGCCGGGGCTCTGCCTTGGACCTTCCTCTTTGACCTCGCCGCCGGCGTGGAGGCTCGTGGTCCATCCGAGCCTCGCATCCACCGCCGACCGCTGCCGCACCCTGGCCGAGGCTGGCGAGCCGGAAGGCCTGGCCATCCTTGCGCTGCAGCAGACCGCCGGACGCGGTACCCGCGGGCGCGCCTGGGCCGGGGCCGCTGGCAACCTCGCCCTCTCGGTGCTGTTGCGGCCCCGCGGCAAGGCCCGCGATGCCGCGCAATGGTCGCTGCTGGCCGGGGTGGCGCTCGCCGAGGCGCTGTCCCTGCATCTGCCCGACCCGGCGGCGCTGGCGCTGAAATGGCCGAACGACGTGCTGCTGCACGGACGCAAACTCGCCGGCATCCTGGCCGAGAGCGCGGCCGGCGCGGATGGTGGTCTGTCCTGGCTCTCGCTTGGGTTTGGTGCCAATCTGGCGGTTGCGCCCGATGTGCCGGGCCGCCCCACTGCCTGCCTCGCCGATGACGCGCCGCCGCCGGGGCCCGAAACCCTCGCCTGGCAGGTGCTGGACGCGTTGGCGCGGTGGTGTGACGTGCGCGCAACCGGCGGCTTTGCCCCGGTCCGGGCCGCCTTCCTAGCGCGCGCGCCGGCGCCGGGTACGTGCCTGACCCTGCGGCTCGGCAGCCGCACGCTCGGCGGCGCGTTCGCGGGGCTGGGAGACGACGGCTCGCTGCTGCTGCGGACCGACGGCAGGGTGCATGCCTTCGCCGCCGGGGAAGTGACGATCGGAAACGGAGTGTAAAGGATGGCGTGTGCGCCGATGCTGCTGGTGATCGATGCCGGCAACACCAATGTGGTGGCCGCGGTGCATGATGGCGCCGGCTGGCGCGGCACCTGGCGCATCGCGACCGAGCCTCAGAAGACCTCGGACGAATACGCCGTCTGGCTGCTCACCCTGCTGCAGCACGCCGGGCTCCGCCGCAGCGATATCGCATCCGCGGTGATCGGCACGGTGGTGCCGGCGGCGCTGTACCATCTCCGCCGGCTGGTGCGCGACTGGTTCGACGTGGAGCCGCTGATTGCCCGCTCCACCGTCAACTGGGGCTTCGACATCAAGGTCGACAACCCGAGCGAGGTCGGCGCCGACCGGTTGCTGAACGCGCTCGCCAGCCATCGCACCTATGGCGGTCCGCTGGTGGTGATCGATTTCGGCACCGCCACCACGTTCGACGTGGTGGACGCCGAGGGTGCCTATCTGGGGGGTGTCATCGCGCCCGGCATCAACCTGTCCATCGAGGCGCTGCACCGCGCCGCCGCAAGACTGCCGCGCATCGGCATCGGCCGGCCGCAGGCGGTGATCGGGCGCAATACCATTGCCGCCATGCAGTCCGGCGTCTACTGGGGCTATGTGGCCATGATCGAGGGTCTGGTGGCGCGCATCCAATCGGAATACAGCGGCCGGCTGAAAGTCATCGGCACCGGCGGATTGGCTCCGCTGCTGGCCGAGGGGACCATGGTGATCGGCCATATCGACCCGGATCTGACGCTCGACGGGCTGCGCATGTTGGCGGAGCAGAACCCGGTCCCCACATTGAGCCGCGACCGGGCGCGCCTGATGCCCGACCATGATTGAACGCAGCCCGCGCTGGCGGGAAGCTGACGGAGCGGGCTGAGCGATGGTGCGTGCGAACACGGATCTGGCCTTCCTGCCATTGGGCGGGACCGGCGAGATCGGAATGAACCTGAACCTGTACCGCTGCGGCGGCTCCTGGCTCGCGGTGGATTGCGGCATCGGCTTCGGCGGGTCCGAGCATCCGGAAGTCGATATCATGATGGCCGACCCGGCCTTCATCGCCGAGCGGCGCGACCGGCTGCTGGGTCTGGTGATCACCCACGCCCATGAGGACCATATCGGCGCGGTTGCGCATCTGTGGCGGGTGCTGCGCTGCCCGGTCTACGCCACCCCGTTCGCCGCCGCCGTGCTGCGCCGCAAACTCGGCGAGGCACAGTTGCTGGCCGAGGTGCCGGTGCGGGTGATCCCGCCTGGCGGCAGTTTCGAGTTGCCGCCCTTCTCGCTGCAATTCATTCGCATGACGCACTCCATCCCGGAGGCGCAGGCGCTGGTCATCCGCACCCCGGCCGGCACAGTGTTCCATACCGGCGACTGGAAGCTCGACCCCGATCCGCTGATCGGCCCGCGTTCGGACGAGGCGGCGCTGGCCAAGCTGGGCGAGGAGGGGGTGCTGGCGATGATTTGCGACTCCACCAACGCCATGGTGGAGGGACATTCCGGCTCGGAAGCCGATGTGCGGCGTTCGCTGTCGGCGCTGATCCGTTCGCTGTGCGGGCGGGTGGCGGTGACGTGCTTCGCCAGCAACGTCGCCCGGCTGGAATCGGTGGCCCTCGCCGCCCGCGATGCCGGCCGCACCGTGGCGCTGGTCGGCCGCTCGCTGCGCAACATCGATGCCGCCGCCCGCGAATGCGGCTATCTTTCCGCCATCCCGCCCTTCGTCAGCGAGGACGAGGCGAACGACATCCCCGACGACAACCTGCTGATCCTGGTCACCGGCAGCCAGGGCGAGCCGCGCTCGGCGCTGGCGCGCATCGCGCTCGACCAGCACCCGCGCATCGAACTGGGCGAGGGCGACACGGTGGTGTTTTCCAGCCGCGTCATTCCCGGCAACGAGCGCGCCATCGGCACCGTTCAGGACAATCTGGTGCGCCGCGGCGTGCGGCTGATGACCGACCACGACCACATGATCCACGTCTCCGGCCATCCGGCGCGCGACGAGCTGCGCCGGCTGTACCGGCTGGTCAAGCCGCCGGTGGCGGTGCCGGTGCATGGCGAGTGGCGGCATTTGTCCGCCCATGCCGAACTGGCGCAGGAGGCCGGCATCACCCCGGTGCTGCTGGAGGACGGCGACATCCTCAACCTCGCCCCCGGCAAGATCGAGGTGACCGACAGCGCCCCGGTCGGCCGGCTGGTGCTGGATGGCAACCGGGTTGTGCCGATCACCGGCGGGGTGATGGGTGCCCGCCGGCGCATGCTGTTCAACGGCGTGGCGATCGCCAGCGTGGCGGTGGACGAGACCGGGCGGCTGCGCGGGCGCCCGCGCATCAGCGCCCCGGGCCTGTTCGAACCCGACGACCCCGAGAACACCCGCATCGTCGATGAACTGGCCGAGGCAATGGCAGATCTGCCGGCGCCGCTGCGGCGCGACGATGCGGCGCTGACCGAGGCCACCAAAACCGCCCTGCGCCGCGCGCTTGGCCGCCGGCTGCAGAAGCGGCCGCTGGTGGACGTGCATCTGCTGCGGATTTAAGCAGGCGCGATCCGTTTGCATGGTGAACGCGCGTCCAGGCGAGTGCTGCGGCGAGCGCCTTCTGAGTGCCCACGCCCGAGGCCGATCACTCTTTCGTGGCTGAGGATCCGATCGGTCTCACCACGATGCATTGCCTACGCTATTTGCACTTGCCCAATTCACGTCCGCCGCATGCACATGGCGACGGCATTCCTCGTCCGAACGGGCAAAAATCCACGAAATTCCACTGAAATTCTGTTGGACGACCTGCGGAAGCCAGTCCATCATCACGGTCAGGAAGAGGATTGTGTCCTCCTTCCTGCCGTGTGACTGGCGTTTCCTCCCTAAACTTGGCCCGCGGTGCCTAGAGGCACGCGGGCCTTTTTTCTTTCTAAACGAACCTTATGTTGCCGTCACGCGTTTTCGTTCACGAATGTGCCCCTCAAGAGGAATTTATTGCGTCATCTCCTTGTGCAACGCACCATTCTTACTTAGTGTAACTGGTTGCGCATGCGACTGATCTCATCCGTATGCGCAACCCGGCCCGCTCCGAGGGATTGCCGGCTGGCGATGCGCCCCGTCCCCGGTTAGGGTCCGCCGCCGCCCGCCACCCAGATACGGATTCCCCGCTCATGCGCCTGTCCCGCAGCCTCGTGCCGACGCTCAAGGAAACCCCGGCGGAGGCACAGATCGCCTCGCATCGCCTGATGCTGCGCGCCGGCCTGGTGCGGCAGACCTCCGCCGGCATTTACGCCTGGCTGCCGTCCGGCTGGCGGGTGCTGCAAAACATCGCCCGCATCGTGCGCGAGGAACAGGACGCCGCCGGCGCGCAGGAAATCCTGATGCCGACCATCCAGCCCGCCGACCTGTGGCGCCAGAGCGGCCGCTACGACGCCTACGGCCCGGAGATGCTGCGCATCCGCGACCGCCACGACCGCGAGATGCTGTACGGTCCGACCAACGAAGAAATGATCACCGATATCTTCCGCCAGTCGGTGAAATCCTACCGCGAACTGCCGCAGAACCTGTACCACATCCAGTGGAAGTTCCGCGACGAGGTCCGCCCACGCTTCGGCGTCATGCGCGGCCGCGAGTTCCTGATGAAGGACGCCTATTCCTTCGATCTCGACTACGAGGGCGCGGTGGTGTCCTACCGCCGCATGATGCTGGCCTATATGCGCACCTTCCAGCGCCTCGGCCTGAAAGCCATCCCCATGGTCGCCGATACCGGCCCGATCGGCGGCAACCTCAGCCATGAATTCATCATCCTCGCCCCGACCGGCGAGAGCCAGGTGTACTACGACGCCGCCTTCGAACAGATCGACCCGGCTTCCGGCGAATTCTCCTTCGAGTCCAACGCCGACCTCGCCCGCTTCTACGAGCGCCTGACCACGCCCTACGCCGCCACCGACGAAAAGCACGATCCCGCCGCCTGGGAAGGCGTCGCGGAGCGGCGCGAAGGCCGCGGCATCGAAGTCGGCCACATTTTCTATTTCGGCACCAAATACAGCGAGCCCATGGGCCTGAGCATCGCCGGCCCCGACGGCAAGCCCGTGGTGCCGCACATGGGCAGCTACGGCATCGGCGTCTCCCGCCTGGTCGGCGCCATCATCGAGGCCTCACACGACGACGCCGGCATCGTCTGGCCGGACAGCGTCGCCCCGTGGAAAGCCGCCCTGCTGAACCTCAAACCAAACGACGCCGCCTGCGAAGCCATCTGCAACGACATCTACTCCCATATCGGCAACGATCTGCTCTACGACGACCGCGAAGACCGCGCCGGGGTAAAATTCGCCGACGCCGACCTGATGGGCCACCCCTGGCAAATCGTCGTCGGCCCACGCGGCGCCGCGGCGGGCAAGGTGGAACTCAAACGCCGCAGCACCGGCGAACGCGCGGAAGTCACCACCGGCGACGCACTCGCGCGGATCGCGGGAGCATGAGCCGGACCGCGGCAAGCCGGGGCGCTGCCCCGGACCCCGCCAGGGGCTTTGCCCCTGGACCCCACCAAGGGCCAGAGGCCCTTGGAACCCATTTATTCAGAGGTTTGGCGGGGAGGGAGGGGGAGGAGAGGCTGCGGCCTCTCCTCCCCCTCCCTCCTTGCCAAACCTCTCATAAGCCGGGTCCAGGGGCCTCTGGCCCCTGGCGGGTCCAGGGCAGAGCCCTGGCGGGGTCCGGGGCAGCGCCCCGGCTTGCCGCGGCCTGATTCATGTTCAACGCATTCGAGCGCGCCGTCGCCGGCCGCTATCTGCGTGCGCGTCGCGGCGAGCGGTTCGTCTCCGTCATCGCCGGGTTTTCCTTGGTGGGCATTGCGTTGGGGGTGGCCACGCTCATCATCGTCATGAGCGTGATGAACGGGTTCCGCATTGAATTGATGGGTCGCATTCTCGGCCTGAACGGGCATCTCGGCGTCTATGCGTCGGGGGCGCCGCTGGTTGATTTCGACGCCGTCACGGCGCGCATCCGGGCGGTGCCGGGAGTGGTTTCGGCCATGCCGGTCGTCGAGGGCCAGGTCGGGCTTACCACCGAGCGGGGCGGCGCTTATCTGGGCGGATTGGTGCGGGGGGTGCGCCAGGCCGATCTGAAGCAGCTGCATGTGGTATCCGACCACATCCTGGCCGGCTCGCTGGATGGGTTCCAGGGCGATGACGCGGTGGCGATCGGCGTCGGGCTGGCGCAGCGGCTGGGCCTGGGCCTGGGCAGCCGGCTGGAGCTGATTTCGCCGCAGGGGGCGGCGACGGTGGTGGGCAACATCCCGCGCATCCGCGCCTACAAGGTGGTGGCGATTTTCCAGGTCGGTTTCAACGAGGCCGACACCGGCTTCGTCTTCCAGCCGATCGAGGCCGCGCAGGTGTTCTTCCGCCAGCCGAATGCGGCGACGCAGATCGAGGTAATCACCGCCGATCCTGACCATGTGCAGGCCGTCAGCCGCGCGCTCCGCGCCGAACTGGCTGGGCTGCCGGTGCGGGTGATCGACTGGACGCAGAGCAACAACAGTTTCTTCGCCGCCGTCGAGGTCGAGCGGAACGTGATGTTCCTTATTCTTACCCTCATCATCCTGGTGGCGGCGTTCAACATCGTCTCCAGCCTGATCATGATGGTGAAGGACAAGACGCGCGACATCGCGGTGCTGCGCACGCTGGGGGCAGGGCAGGGGGCGATCATGCGCATTTTCCTGCTGTGCGGCGCCAGTGTGGGCGTGGCGGGAACGCTGGCGGGGGCGGCGCTCGGGATTTTGTTCTGCCTGAACATCGAGACCATCCGCCACTGGCTGGAAGGTCTGACCGGGACCAATCTGTTCAATCCCGAGGTATATTTCCTCTCGCGCCTGCCGGCGGTGGTGCAGTGGCACGAGGTGGCGCAGGTGATCTTCATGGCGCTGGTGCTGTCGCTGCTGGCGACCTTGTACCCAAGCTGGCGGGCGGCGCGCACCGACCCGGTGGAGGCGTTGCGCAGTGAATAACGCCTCCCCGTTGGAGCTGCGCGGCGTGGTGCGCACCTATCGCAGCGGCGGCGGCGAGTTGCCGGTGCTGCGCGGCGCCGATCTTGCCTTGCGCGCCGGCGAGATCGTGGCGCTGGTGGCGCCGTCCGGCACCGGCAAGTCGACGCTGCTGCATCTGGCCGGCCTGCTGGAGAAGCCGGATGGCGGCCGGGTGTTCGTCGGTGGCCGCGATGCCGGGGCGCTGGGCGATGCCGAGCGCACCGCGATCCGCCGCGACGGCATCGGCTTCGTGTATCAGTTCCATCACCTGCTGGCCGAGTTCACCGCGCTGGAGAACATCGTGTTGCCGCAGATGATCGCCGGCAAATCGCGCCGCGCCGCCGAGCCGCGGGCACGCGCGCTGCTGGAGGCGTTCGGCCTGGCGGCACGGGTGGACCATTTGCCGGGAAAACTCTCGGGCGGCGAGCAGCAGCGGGTGGCGATCGCGCGGGCGATGGCCAATGCCCCGCGGGTGCTGCTGGCCGACGAGCCGACCGGCAATCTCGATGTCGGCACCGCGGCGGTGGTGTTCGACGAATTGCTGCGCACGGTGCGCGCGCAGGGCGTGGCGGCGCTGATCGCGACGCACAACCCGGAGCTGGCGGCGCGGATGGACCGTACCGTCACGTTGCGTGAGGGGCGGGTGGTGCCGCTGTAGCCTTACTTCGGCGGCGGCGCGCCGGGCGGCCGCCCGCCCGGGGGCATTCCCGGCGCGGGCCCGCCGGTCGGCAATGGCTGCTGGACGAAGTCGGGGGGCGGCCGGAAATCGGCGTCGGGCCGCGAGACGTAGGAAACCTCGGTGGCTTCCATTCCACGTTGATTGGCGCCGCTTTGCGAGCGGAGCAAAACCCCGTCGTCGGTGAAGCAGGCGCTGCCGCTGCCGTGCTCACTGGTGTACTCCCAGACGGTGCAGCTCAGGCCGGCGACGGTGGCGGTGCCATGGCGGGTGAACCGTGCGGTCGGGTCGAATTCCGGCGAGCGTTGTTCGCCGGCGGTGGTCGGCATTTCCATGTACGCATGCCGGTCGGCCATCACCATGGTCATTTTGTGGTTCCGGCGGTCGACGATGCCGTAGCCCTGCTGGCTGGGGTTATCCACGCGCGTCAGGCCGGTGCTGGCCTGGACGCTCATATGCAGGGTGAAGTCGCGTGGGCCGAGCATGCGATAGGTGATGGACACATCGCGGGTCGGCTGCATCGGCGGACGGTCCTGCGCGACGGCGAGCGCAGGCGCGGCGGCGGCGAGGATGAGGAGGGCGAGGGTTGGCCGAGGGGCCATGGCGGTTGTCCTTCCGGAAGGCGGCGTGAGTTTCGTGATGGGGGAGAGTCCGGTCAACCGGCGCGGTCGGTTGGCTTTTGCTCGCAATGGATTTCGGGTTTCGACCTAAAGATGGCCGAACGCCATCAAATACCTAGGCCAACAAACCGAACAAACACGAAATTTCGTGCCGTCAGCACCCGTAGGGCGGATAAGCGCAGCGCCATCCGCCAACGCAAGCCGCTGTCTGCACAGGCATTTCCAAGCAAGCCGTGGGGCGGGAGAGCGTAGCGTATCCCGCCCTACGTGCCGCGGTGCCGCGCACATGCCGCTTCGGTGCTTGCCTACACACGAATGATGTTTCGGTAATTCCGCGCGAATTGATAAACTGGCTGAACGCTGACATGAGACAGCGCCTCCCGCCAAACCGATCGCATGTCCGGAATGAACAGCTGGATGACGTTCGGGTTTCCAGGGTAGCCGCCGCCGTCAACCGGGGATGTGCCAAGATAGGTTTTGCCGGGCCGTACGGGACGACCTTTGCCCTCGTAGGCGTCCAAGGGCTTCTGCACCACCGCCTTCACAATGCCGTCCGCATGGTTCCATTCCCAGGGGACGGCCAGGAAGGCACGCGCCATTTGAGACAAGTTGAAGCCGCGAGAGGGACACGCATCCATAATCTTCATGAGCTGATCAAAATCAACCCACCAGCTTCCGCCCTGTTGATTGTCTGGACCGGTCTGAAGATCAACAAATCTATAATAATAGCTGCCAACATACAGGCTGGTGCGATTGGGGTTTTCGATCCCGCCATTCCTCTCGACCGCTCCTCCTTGGGCCGAAAAGTATGTATCGAGTTGATTCCAATGAAAACCCTTGGCGACCAGAATCCAATGCGGCTTGCTAAACGCCGCCGCGTTGACCGGTGTTGTCACGGGCGCCTCCCACCCTGAAGTTCACGCAAGCCGAAACTAATGAGCAGTCCGGATCGGAGCAATAGGTCGGACTGGCGACTGGCCCGAGGGGTGCATGCAACCGCTTCCTCCGACTCGGCCCACGCACTACACCCCCCCCATGCCCCACGCCGATTTCGTCCATCTCCGCGTCCATTCCAGCTATTCGCTCAGCGAAGGCGCCATCAAGGCCGACAAGATCGCCGCCCTGGCGCGCGAGGCCGCCATGCCGGCGGTCGCCATCGCCAATTCGGGCAATCTGTTCGGCGCCCTCGAATTCTCCCAGGCCTGCGCCGGCAAGGGCGTGCAGCCGATCATCGGCTGCCAGATCGCCGTCACCCGCGAGGACAATCCGCGCCTCGCCCCCGATCCGGTGGTGCTGCTCGCCCAGTCCCCGGAAGGGTTCGCCAACCTCCAGCGACTGTCCTCCGCCGGATTCCTGGAGACCGAACCCGGCCTGAAGCCGCAATTGCCGCTCGCCCGCATCTGCGAGCTTTCCGCCGGCCTCATCCTGCTGACCGGCGGCACCCACGGCCCGCTCGCCCGCCTGTTGGCGGACGGCCAGAAACACGAGGCCGGGCACCTGCTCGCCCGCTTCGCCGAAGCTTTTCCCGGCCGCACGGTGATGGAACTGCACCGCCATGGCCTGCCCATGGAGAAAGCCATCGAGCCCGGCCTGATCGCCCTGGCCGACACGACGCAAATCCCATTGGCCGCCACCAATGATTGTTTCTTCGCCAAACCCGAAATGCACGAGGCGCACGACGCCCTGCTCTGCATCGCCGAGGCCCGCCTGCTGTCCGAACGCGACCGCCGCCGGGCGACGCCGGAGCACTGGTTCAAACCCGCAAGCGTCATGCGCGCCCTGTTCGCCGATCTGCCGGAGGCGTGCGACAACACGCTGGCCATCGCGCGCCGCTGCGCGGTCATGGCGGAAACCCGCAAGCCCCTGCTGCCGGTCTGCCCGAAAGTCCGCCCGGGCAGCACGGAAGATGAAACCCTCCGCGCCATGGCCACCGAAGGCCTGGACCGAAGGCTGGCCGCCATGCAGGCCAATGACACCACACGGCAGGAATACCGCGCCCGCCTTGCCTACGAACTCGATGTCATTGCCCGCATGGGGTTCCCCGGCTATTTCCTCATCGTCGCCGATTTCATCCAATGGGCCAAAGCGCACGGCATCCCGGTCGGCCCCGGCCGCGGCTCCGGCGCCGGATCGGTGGTGGCCTGGGCGCTGACGATCACCGACCTGGACCCGATCCGGTTTTCCCTGCTGTTCGAGCGCTTCCTGAACCCCGAGCGGGTGTCGATGCCCGATTTCGACATCGACTTCTGCCAGGACCGCCGCGACGAGGTGATCGACTATGTGCGCCGCGAATACGGCGCCGACCGGGTCGCCCAGATCATCACGTTTGGAAAACTGCAGGCCCGCGCCGCGGTTCGCGACGTGGGCCGGGTGCTCGGGCTTCCGTTCGGCCAGGTCAACAAGGTCGCCGAGCTGATCCCCAACAACCCGGCCAAACCCGTCACGCTGCAGCAGGCGGTGGACGGCGAGCCGAAGCTGCAGCAGATGCGCGCCGAGGACGAGGCGGTGCGCCGGCTGCTGGAAATCGCCCTGCAGATCGAGGGACTGTACCGCCACGCCAGCACCCATGCCGCCGGCGTGGTCATCGGCGACCGCAGCCTGACGGAACTGGTGCCGATCTACCGCGATCCGAAGTCGGATTTCCTGGTCACCCGGTACCTCGATGAAATACGTTGAACAGGCCGGCCTGGTGAAATTCGATTTTCTGGGACTCACCACCCTGACCATCCTGCAACGCGCGGTCGGTTTCCTGCGTGCCCGGCAGATCGACATCGACCTCGACCGGCTGCCGCTCGACGACAAGCGGACCTACGACATGCTGCAGCATGGCGATGCCGGCGGGGTGTTCCAGTTCGAAAGCCAGGGCATGCGCGACGTGCTCCGGCAAATGCGCCCCGACTGTTTCGAGGACCTGATCGCTGCCGGCGCGCTGTACCGGCCGGGGCCGATGGCCAATATCCCCGCCTATTGCCAGCGCAAGCACGGCGAGAAATGGGAGCCGCCGCACGAGGACATCCGCGACATCCTGGCGCCGACCTACGGCATCATGGTCTACCAGGAACAGGTCATGCAGATCGCCCAGAGGATGGCGGGCTACAGCCTGGGCGCGGCCGATCTGTTGCGCCGCGCCATGGGCAAGAAAATCCGCGCCGAGATGGAAGCCCAGCGGAAAATCTTCGTCGCCGGCGCCACCGCCCGCGGCATTCCGCCCGCCAAGGCCGAAGAGGTTTTCGACCTCATGGCCAAGTTCGCCGATTACGGCTTCAACCGTTCGCACGCGGCCGGCTATGCGCTGTTGTCGTATCAAACCGCCTGGCTGAAGGCGAACCATCCGGAGGCATTCCTCGCCGCCTGCATGTCGCTGGCCATCAACAACACCGACAAGCTCGCGGCGCTGCGCCAGGAGGCGCTGCGCATGGGCATCTGCGTGCTGCCGCCCGACATCAACCGCTCCGGCGCGGATTTCGTGCTGGAGGACGACGCCGAACACGGGCTGTGTGTTCGCTACGCGCTGGCTGCGGTGAAGAAAGTCGGCATGGCGGCGATGCAGTCCGTTGTTGCCGCGCGCGGCGAGCGGGCGTTCGCCGATCTCGCCAACGTCGCCGCCCGCGTTGACGCCAAACACCTCAACCGCATGCAACTGGAGAACCTGGTTCGCGCCGGCGCTTTCGACCGCCTCGACAACAACCGCGCCCGCGTGTTCGCCGCCGCGGAAACCATCCTGCGCCGTGCCCAGGCCAGCGCCGAGGAACGCCAGAGCGGCCAGACCGGCCTGTTCGGCGGCTCAGGCAAGCCGGAGCGCCTGCATTTGCCCGATCTTCCCGACTGGGACCCGATGGACCGGCTCGGCTATGAGGCCGAGGCAATCGGTTTTCACCTCACCTCCCACCCGCTCGACGCCTATGGCGCGGCGCTGCGCCGCCTCGGCGTGGTCGCCAGCAACCAGCTCGAAGCGCGGGCCCAGTCCGGTCCGGCGCGGGTCAAGCTCGCCGGCAGCGTCATCGGCAGCAAAGAGCAAATCACCCGCACCGGCAGCCGCATGGCCTGGGTGCGCCTGTCCGATGCCGGCGGCTCTTACGAGGTCACCTGTTTTTCCGAAGTGCTGGCGCGCTCGCGGGAGCTTCTCAGCGCTGGCACCTCGGTTCTCGTCACCGCCGATATCCGCCTGGAAGGCGAGGCGCTGCGCATCACCGCGCAGGACGTGGCCCCGCTGGACGCCGCCGCGTCGCAGGCCGGCGCCGGCATGCGCGTCTGGCTACAGAAAACCGAAGCGGTGGCGCATATCCGCACCCTGCTCGAACGCGAAGGCCGCGGCCGCGGCCGCGTCGTTCTGGTGCCGAGGCTGGATGCCGAACAGGATGTAGAAATCATCCTGCCGGGAGGGTTCAACGTCTCGCCGCGCCTGGCGCAGGCGCTAAAGGTGCTGGCCGGCGTAGAAAGAGTAGAAGACCTATAAAGAATGGGTTCCAAGGGCCTCGCGGCCCTTGGCGGGTCCAGGGCAGAGCCCTGGCCTTCCCTGTCTTCCTACCCGATCAGCCCCGCCACCCAATGAATGATCCCGATATGCCCGAGATCGTTCCAGGTCGCAAAAACGAACAACCCCAAAATCAGCGCCAGTCCCGCCCGGAACCCGTAGTCCTGGGCCCGTTGCGGCAACGGCCGCCCACGCACCGCCTCGGCGAGGTAAAACAGCAAATGCCCCCCGTCGAGCACCGGGATAGGAAACAGGTTGATCAGCCCGAGGTTCACCGACAGCAGGGCGATGAATGACACCAGGCTGGCCGCCCCAAGCTCGGCCACCTGGCCGGAAAGCTGGGCGATGCGCAACGGTCCGCCGAGGTCGTCGGTGCCGCGGTTGCTGGTGATCATGCCCCACACCCCGGCCAGGGTCTGGACGCTCACATCCCAGGTATGCGCCACCCCGGCCGGCAATGCCGCCCAGGGGGAAAGCCGGACATATTCCACCGCGCCGCCGCGGATGCCGAGCACGCCGACCTTCGTGCCGCCCGCCTCGCGGATGTCGGGAATCACGGTCATGTCGCGGCTGACGCCGCCGCTGGCGATCGTCAGATGCACTTCCTGGCCCGGGTTGGCCGCGACGGCGCGCTGGATTTCCTCAAAGCGTTGGATCGGCCGGCCTTCGATCGCCTCGATCCGGTCGCCTTTCTGCAGCCCCGCGCGGGCTGCCGCCGAACCCTCGACAACATCGCCCACCACCGGCAGCGGAACGCCACGGCCAACGGTCGCGAACAGGGCCGCGAACAGCACGATCGCCAGCAGGAAATTGGCGGCCGGCCCGGCGGCGACGGCGATGGCACGGGCGCCCACCGATTTCTCGTGGAACGTGCGCCCGGGCTGCCAACTCGCCCGCACCTCGTCGGTCACGTCCTCTGGCCGCTCCTGGCCGTGCATCTTCACGTAACCGCCGAGCGGGATCCAGGCGACCTTCCACACGGTGCCCACCCGGTCGGTCCAGGACACCAGCGCGCGCCCGAAGCCGATGGAGAAGGTCTCGACGTGCACGCCGACAAAGCGCGCCGCAAGGTAGTGGCCAAGCTCATGGATGAACACCAGAACGCCCAGCACGATGACAAACGCCACCGGCGTGCGCAGGAACTCGGGCAGGAAGTCGAGCATGGTCCCCCTCAGGCGGCAGCCGCCAATGTTGCGCAAATTCCGGCGGCGGCCCTGCGTGCGCGTGCGTCGAGATCGACCACCTCGTCCAGCGTGTCCGCCGGCAGGCAACCCATCTCGTCGAGCACGCGGGCAACCGTGCCGGCGATATCGAGAAAGCCGATGCGGCGGGCCAGGAAGGCTTCCACCGCAATCTCGTTGGCAGCGCTCAAGATGGTGGGGGCGCCGCCGCCCGCCTGCAAGGCGTCGCGGGCAAGAACCAGGGCGGGAAAGCGTTCGAGATCGGGTTCGAAGAACTCCAGCCTTGCCACCGCGGCAAGGTCGAGCCGCCGCGCCGGCGTGGCGATGCGGCCAGGCCAGGCCAGCGTGTGCGCGATCGGCACCCGCATGTCCGGGCTGCCGAGCTGGGCGAGCACGCTGCCGTCGCTGTAATGAACCAGCCCGTGCACCACCGATTGCGGGTGAAACAGCACGCCGATGCGCTCGGAGGGCAGATCGAACAGCCGCGCCGCCTCGATCAGCTCCAGGCCCTTGTTGAACATGGTGGCGCTGTCGATGGTGATCTTCGCGCCCATCGACCACACCGGATGGCGCAGCGCCGCTTCCGGTGGGGCGACGCGCATTTCCTCCAGCGTGGCGGTGCGGAACGGCCCGCCGGACGCCGTGAGGATAATTTTCTCGATGGCGCCGCGGTTGCCGTCGGCCATCGACTGGAAGATGGCGTTGTGCTCCGAATCCACCGGCAGCAGGGTGGCGCCGTGTTGGCGCACGGCCCGCAGCATGACCTCGCCGGCGCAGACCAGCGCCTCCTTGTTGGCCAGCGCCACCGATTTGCCGCGCCGGATGGCGGCGAGCGTCGAGGGCAGGCCGGCGGCGCCGGTGATGGCGGCGATGGTCCAGTCGGCATCCAGCGACGCCGCCTCGACCACCGCTTCGCTGCCGCTCGCCACCTCCACGCCGGTGCCGTCCAGGGCGGCGGCGAGGCCGGCATGGCCGGCCGGGTCGGCGATCACCGCCCGCCGGGCGCGCAGGGCGCGGGCCTGCTCGGCCAGCAGGCCAACGTTGCGCCCGCCCACCAGGGCGACCACCCGATAGGACTGCGGGTCGGCCGCCAGCAGCTCCACCGTCTGGGTGCCGATGCTGCCGGTGCTGCCCAGGACCGTTACGGTTTTCATCGCCACAGCTCCACCCCACGCCCCATCGCCGCTGCCAGCAGCGCCGCCGCCGGGGCGGCGGTGAGCAGGCCGTCGAGGCGGTCGAGCAGGCCGCCATGACCGGGGATCAGGCGGCCCGAGTCCTTCACGCCATAATGCCGTTTCACTGCGCTCTCCAGAAGGTCACCGATCTGCGCCGCAATGCCGATGCCGGCCGCCACGGGCAGGATGTGCGCCACGCGCCCGCCATGCAGGGCCAGCGCCGCGGCGGCGCCGACCGCCATCGCGCCGGCGAGGCCGCCGGCCGCGCCGGACCATGTCTTGGACGGTGAGATGCGGGGGGCCAGCTTCGGCCCTCCCAGCAGGCGCCCAACCGTATAGGCGCCGATATCGCTGGCCCAGACCACCAGCAGCAGGAACAACAGGTTGTCGCGCCCGGTGGCCCCGTCGCCGCGCAGCCAGGCGAGCGCCACGATGGCGCCACCCAGATAAGGGATGCCGGCAGCCAGGCTGGCCCGTCCGCCCAGGCACCAGGCCAGCAGGAAGCCGGCGCCGATCACCCCCACGCCCAGCAGCGAGCGGTCGAGGCAGGCCAGGGCGCCGGCCACCAGCACCAGCAGCGGAATGACCGCCCCTTCCGCGCTGGCGAGCCGGGCGCCGCACAGATGCGTCCATTCCAGCGCCAGCCCGGCCCAGGCCAGCATCAGCAGCGCCGCCCAGAACCAGCCGCCAAGCCACAGGCAACCCAGGGCCAGCGGTGCCAGCAGGGCGGCCGAAATGGCGCGCTTGCGCAGGTCGGCCCAGCGGATGCGCGGGGCGGCCGGCTGCGGCGGTGGAAGCGGGTCAGGCTGGCCGTGCACCGAACCGGCGCTCGCGGCGGGCATACTCGGCGATCGCTTCGGCGAAATGCGCCGGCCCGAAATCGGGCCACAGCACGTCGAGAAACAGCAATTCGGCGTAGGCTGACTGCCATAGCAGGAAATTGGACAGGCGCTGCTCGCCGCTGGTGCGGATGATCAGGTCGGGGTCGGGCATGGGCGAGGTCGAGAGCAGAGCGCCGAAGCGCGCTTCATCGATCGCCTCCGGATTGAGCTCGCCCTGAGTTGCGGCGCGGGCGGCGGCGCGCACCGCCGCGACGATTTCGCCGCGGGCGCCGTAGGACAGGGCCAGGGTCAGGTTCAGGCGGGAATTGCCTTCGGTCTCGCCCTCGGCGTGCATGAGGTCGGCGACGATGTCGGCGTCGAAGCGGTCGCGGTCGCCGATGAAGCGCAGCCGCACGCCCTCGCGCTTCAGCTCCGCCACTTCGCTGCGCAGGTAGTGGCGCAGCAGGCCGGTGAGGTCGAGCACCTCGCCGGCGGGACGGCGCCAGTTTTCGCTGCTGAACGCATACAGGGTGATCCAGCCGACCCCGTGCCGGATGGCGGATTCGACGGTGCTGCGCACCGCCTGCGCGCCGGCCCGGTGGCCGGCAACGCGCGGCAGCCCGCGCGAGGCGGCCCAGCGGCCATTGCCATCCATGATGATGGCGATGTGGCGCGGCGGCAGGTCAGCCGTCGCCGCGGCCGTCTCGGCCGTCAGCGCGACATTCGTCATGGCTGCCACCGGTAACCGTCCAAATCTCTCAGACCTGTTTGATTTCCTTGTCTTTCTCGACAAGAGCCTCGTCGATTCGCTTGATATACGAATCGGTCAGTTTCTGCACCTCGTCCACCCAGTGCTTCTCCTCGTCCTGGCTGATGGTGCCCTTTTTTTCGAGCGCCTTGGTCTGCTCCATGCCGTCGCGGCGGACACCGCGCACCGCCACCTTGGCGCTCTCGGCGTAGCGGTGGGCGGCCTTCGCCAACTCGATGCGACGCTCGCCGGTGAGCTGCGGGATCGGCACCCGGACGAGTTGACCGTCGGCGGCCGGGTTGAGCCCGAGGCCGCAATCGCGGATGGCGACCACCACGGAATTGACCAGGCTGCGATCCCATACCTGCACGGTGAGCATGCGCAATTCCGGCACCGCGATGGTGCCGACCTGCGGCAGCGGCACCTCGCTGCCATAGGCGCTGACGCGCACCGGCTCCAGCAGGCCGGGGCTGGCCCGGCCGGTGCGCAGGCCGGCGAATTCGCGCTTCAGCGCGTCGATCGCGCCGTCCATGCGGCGCGTGAGGTCTTGTTTCAGGCCGTTCAGATCGGTCGCCACCGCAACCTCCTCCGTGGTTCAGCCGCCCCAGGTCATTGCGCAGGTCATGCGCGGCGGTCAGGTCGGCTCGAAAATGGTGGTGAACCGCCCCTCGCCGCGCATGACCTGGGCGAAGGCGCCGGGCGCGTGGATGTTGAAGACGATGATGGGCAGGCGATTCTCGCGTGCCAGGCTGATGGCGGATGCGTCCATCACCGCCAGGTCGCGCGACAGCACGTCGAGATAGGTCAGTTGGTGGAACCGTTCCGCGTCGGGGCATTTGCGCGGGTCGGCGGTGTAGACGCCGTCGACCTGGGTGCCCTTCAGCAGGGCATCGCAGCCCATTTCGGCGGCGCGCAGGGCGGCGGCGGTGTCGGTGGTGAAGAACGGGTTGCCGGTGCCGGCGGCGAAAATCACCACCCGCCCCTTTTCCATGTGCCGCTCGGCGCGCCGGCGGATATAGGGCTCGCAGACGCTGGCCATCGGAATGGCGGACTGCACCCGGGTCGGCACGCCGCGCTTTTCCAGCGCGTTCTGCATGGCCAGAGCGTTCATCACGGTGGCGATCATGCCCATATAGTCGGCTTGGGCGCGGTCCATGCCGTGCGCCGCGGCGGAGACGCCGCGGAAGATATTGCCGCCGCCGATGACCAGGCAGACCTGCACCCCCATGGACACCACGGCGGCGACATCGCTGGCGATACGGATCACCGTCTCGGTGTCGAGCCCGTAGTCGCGCCGTCCCATCAGGGCCTCGCCGGACACCTTCAGGAGGACGCGTTTGTAGGGGAGGGTCGGGCTCATTGTTCCGTTATCGTTGCGTGCTGGCGGCCGGCGCGGCGGCACGCTACTAGGGCGCTCCGCGCGCGACAAGCAAGGGTTGCGCCCGGCACGCGCAGGTCACGCGCGCGTACCGGGATCAACACCAAGGATAGGTCGTCGGTCAGGCGGCGTCGGTCAGCTTTGCGGCGGCTTGGGAGCAATGCCGGCGGCCGCGGCCACCTCGGCGGCAAAGTCGCCGGTCTGCCGGTCGATGCCCTCGCCAAGCTGAAACCGCGCGAAGCCGCTGAGCGTGGCGCCGGCCTTCTTGACCACCGCGCGCACCCGGCTCTCGCCGTCATGCACCCAGACCTGCTCCAGCAGCACCACTTCTTCGTAGTATTTGCGAATCCGGCCTTCGACCATCTTTTCGATGATCGCCTCGGGCTTGCCGGAGGCCCGCGCCTGCTCGGACAGCACCGCGCGCTCGCGCTCCAGGGCGGCCGGATCGACCGAATCGGTATCCAGCGCCTCGGGCCGCGTGGCGGCGACATGCATGCCGATCTGGCGGCCGAGGGTTTCCAGCGCGGACAGCTCGGAACTGCCTTCCACCGCCGCCAGCACGCCGATCTTGCCCAGGCCCGGCTTCACCGCGGCATGCACATAGGTGGCGACCACCCCCTGCGGCACGCTCAGCACCCGGGCGCGGCGGATGTTCATGTTCTCGCCGATGGTGGCGACCAGATGGGTCAGTTCCTCGGCGACCGTGCGGCCGGTACCGGGGTAGGGCGCGGCCTTGATAGCCTCGATGTCCTCGCCCACGCCCAGCGCGATCCTGGCCACCTCGGCGACGAAGCCCTGGAAGGTCTCGTTGCGGGCGACGAAATCGGTCTCGGCGTTGATTTCCACCATGGCGGCCGTGTTCACCGCCGAGGCGACGCCGATCAGCCCCTCGGCGGCGACCCGGCCCGATTTCTTGGCGGCGGCGGACAGGCCCTTCTTGCGCAGCCAGTCGATCGCCGCCTCCATGTCGCCGGCGGCCTCGGTCAGCGCCTTCTTGCAGTCCATCATGCCTGCGCCGGTCCGCTCGCGCAGATCCTTCACCAGCGCGGCCGTGATCTCGGCCATGTTCTTTCTCCTCTCCGTGCTCAGGTCGGCGCCCGCATCAGGCAGCGGGTTGCGCCGGTTCGGCGTCGTGCAGAGCGACCGGCGGCAGCGCCTCGATGGGGAGTTCCTCGGCGCCGCCGATATCGCGGCCCGACGCGATCATCTCGGCCGAAATACCGTCCAGCACCGCACCGGCGATCAGGTCGCAATACAGCGTGATGGCGCGGATGGCGTCGTCGTTGCCGGGGATCGGGTAGGTCACGCCCTGCGGGTCGGAGTTGCTGTCGAGCACGGCGACCACCGGGATGCCGAGCTTGTTGGCTTCCTCGACCGCCAGCTTTTCCTTGTTCGTGTCGATGATGAACAGGATGTCCGGCAGCCCGCCCATGTCCTTGATGCCGCCCAGCGCGCGCTCCAGCTTCTCGCGGTCGCGGGTGATGTCCAGCACCTCTTTTTTGGTGAGGCCCTGGGTGCCGGTGGAGAGCATGTCGTCGATCTGGCGCAGCCGCTTGATGCTGCCGGTGATGGTTTTCCAGTTGGTCAGCATCCCGCCGAGCCAGCGGTGGTTCACGTAATACTGGCCGCAGCGCTTGGCGCTGTCGGCGATGTATTCGGCGGCGGCGCGCTTGGTGCCGACGAACAGCACCCGCCCGCCCGCGGCCACCACGTCGCGCACGGCGCGCAGCGAGCGGTCGAGCATGGGCACGGTCTGCTGCAGGTCGATGATGTGGACCTGGTTGCGCACGCCGAACAGATACGGCGACATACGCGGATTCCAGCGGCGCGTGTGGTGGCCGAAATGGACACCGGCTTCGAGCAGTTGGCGCAGGGTAAACTCGGGCATCGCCATCGGCGTGACCTTTCCTTCCGTCCGGTTGAGCCTCCGCAGGGCCAGCATGCCAAACGGCACCGGATCCGGGCCTGATATATCAGGCCGGAAGGCGCCCTGCGTGTGAATTACCGGCGGCGACGCCGCCAGCGGGCGGGGATATGGCGCAGGGCGGCGGGAAAGGCAAGCGGCGCGCGCACCCCGCTTGACGCGTCGGCGCGGTCCCGCCACATCCAGCCCATCGTTATTGAGACCCGCCAAAATGAGTTGCCCCCCGCACGGGTTTTCCGTTCCCGTGGCCGCGCCGGCATGATCCGCCGGGCGGCGTCATTGGTCTGTGTGGTCGCGGCGCTGGTTGCCGCCGCGGCCTGGTGGTTTGGCCGCGCGCCCGCCGCGCCGGCGGTGCCGGACGCTGCCGCCGTGCCGGTGGGGGTTGGCGCGCTCGGACGCATCGAGCCGGCCAGCCGCATCCGCAAGCTGGCCCCGCCCGGCGGCTTCGCGGTGAACCGCGTCGACCGACTGCTGGTGGAAGAAGGCCAAAGCGTGGCCGCCGGCCAGCTGCTGGCAACCTTCGCCGACGCGGCCCAGAAAGACGCCGCCGTGGCGCAGGCGGACGCAGCGCTGGCCGAGGCGCGCGCCTCGCTCGCCCGGGTGCAGGCCGCCGGGCGTCCGTCCGAGATCGCCGCCCAGCGTGCCCGTATCGCCGCCCTTGCCGCCGCCGAGGAGATCGCCCGTCGCGACTCGGTTCGCTCCGACCGGTTGGTGCCGAGCGGCGCCGAAACCGCGGCTGCCGGAGAGCGCAACCGTTTCCTTGCCGCCCGCACCGCCGCCGAGCGCGCCGAAGCCGAGGCGCAGTTGGAGACGCTGCTTCGTCCCCGCCCGGAGGACCTAGCCGTGGCCGAGGCGCAGGTGGCCAGTGCCGAGGCCCAGCTCGAGCACGCCCGCGCCGATGCGGCGCTGTCGCAGGTGGTGGCGCCGATTGCCGGTACGGTGTTGAAAATCTATGCCCGACCCGGCGATCAGGTGGGCAGCGACGGGCTGCTGGACCTCGCCGATATCGGCCGGCTGGACGTGGTGGCCGACGTGTTCGAAACCGACTTGCCGCGGCTGCGCGTCGGGGCCGCCGCCGAGGTGATCGTGCCGGGCGAGGGGCGCCGGTACGCAGCCACGGTGCGCGAACTCGGCTGGCAGGTGCGGCGTACTACCCAGGCAGGCACCGATCCGGTGGCGGCGGTGGATTCGCGCACCGTGGAGGTACGGCTGACGCTGGACGAGCAGGGCGGGGCGGCGCTGCGGCAGCGGCTGAATATGCAGGTGCAGGTGGCGATCCGGCCATGACGGGCAAAAGCATGGAACGCCAGGGCTCTGCCCTGGACCCGCCAGGAGGCAGTGGCCCCCTGGACCCCGAAACTTTAGACGATTGCTATATGAGGGGGGTGAGGAGGTGAGCCGGTTCACCGCCTCGCCCCCCTCGTATAGCAATCGTCTCAAACGAATGGGTTCCAAGGGCCTCCCGGCCCTTGGCGGGTCCAGGGCAGAGCCCTGGCCTTCCTTCCTTTTGCCCGTCCGCCTCGCCTGGCGCCAGCTTCGTGCCGGCCGGGCAAGGCTGGTATCGGCGATAGCCGGCGTCATGTTCGCCTGCGTTCTGGTCTTCATGCAGCTAGGTTTCCGCGCCGCCCTGTTCGACAGCGCCACCAGCCTGCCGCAGGCCATGCGCGGCGAGTTGTTCCTGATGCATCCGCTCACCCAGGCGCTGTTCCGCACCGAGCGGATGCCGCGCAGCCGCGCCTTTCAGGCCCTGGCGGTGCCCGAGGTGATGACCGCGGTGCCGATCTACCTCGCCCAGGCGAGCTGGCGGAATCCCGTCACCGGCCGCAAGCGCGCCATCCAGCTCGTCGGCCTCGACGCCGAGGAGGGGGCGGTGGATTTCCCCGGCCTCGCCGCCCTGGTGCCGGCGCTGAAGCGGCCCGATGCGGTGGCGTTCGACCGCCGCTCCCGCCCCGAGTTCGGCGATGTCGCCGCCATCCTGGCGCGCGAGGGACCGTTCGAGGCCGAATTGGGCAACCGCCGCGTGCTGGTGGTGGGCACGGTGGAACTCGGACCGAGCTTCGGCGCGGATGGCAACGTGGTGCTGAGCGAGACCAATTTCCGCCGCATCATCACGGAACGCCGGGCCAGCGAGGTCGATCTGATCGCCCTGCGCTTGCGGCCGGGGTCGGATGTCGCGGCGGTGCGGACGCGGCTGGCCTCGGTCCTGCCCGAGGACGTGCTGGTGATGACCCAGGCCGAACTTGTCGGCTGGGAACGGCACTACTGGGAGACCGGCACGCCCATCGGCTTCATCTTTGCGTTCGGCAGCCTGATGGGGCTGATCGTCGGCATGGTGATCGTGTATCAGATCCTGTTTTCCGATATCTCCACCCATTTGCGCGAATACGCCACGCTGAAGGCCATGGGGTTCTCGCAGGGGTATTTGCGCCAGGTGGTGATGGGGGCGGCGCTGATACTGGCACTGCTTGGCTTCGTGCCGGGGGCGCTGCTGTCGTCGGTGCTGTACGGCATGATCGCCGGCGCCACCTTCCTGCCGCTTTACATGAACACGGCGCGCGCCGTGACCGTGTTCGTGCTGATTTTCACCATGTGCGCGATCGCCGGTCTGCTCGCCATGCGCAAGCTGCGCGATGCCGACCCGGCCGACATGTTCTGATGCACGCGCCGATCGAGCTCGAGGGCGTTTGCTACGGCTTCGGCACCGGCGAGCTGGCGCGTCCGGTGCTGCGCGACGTGAACCTGTCCATGGGGGCGGGCGAGATCGTGCTGCTGACCGGTCCGTCCGGCAGCGGCAAGACCACGCTGCTGACCCTGATCGGCGCTCTGCGGGCCATGCAGCGGGGCAGTTGCGAGGTGCTCGGGCAGCAATTGATGGGCGCCAATGAGGCCATGCGGGTGCGGCTGCGCCGGCGCATCGGTTTCATCTTCCAGAACCACAATCTGCTGGGCTTCCTGACGGCGCGGCAGAATGTGGCGATGACGCTGGAACTTGTGCCCGGCAGCGCCGAGGTGGAGCGGCTGGCGCGTGCCGGCGCGATGCTGGAGGCGGTCGGGCTGGGCGACCGTGCCGACGCGCCGCCGTCGAAGCTGTCCGGCGGGCAGCGCCAGCGGGTGGCGGTGGCGCGGGCCCTGGTCGGCGGGCCGGGGCTGGTGCTGGCCGACGAGCCAACGGCGGCGCTGGACCGGCAGACCGGGCACGAGGTCATGGAACTGCTGCGCGACCTGGCCAAGCAACGCGGAGTGCCCATTCTGATGGTCACCCACGATCCACGGATCGTTGACTTAGCCGACCGGGTGGTTTCGATCGAGGACGGCCGGGTGGTGTGATGCGGCCAGGGCAGCGACCTGGCCTTGCTTCACGTCCCGTTGCCGCCGCAGCAATCGCTTCCCCTCCGCCCACTGCCAGGCCACCAGCCCGGGAAGCCCGACCGCCAGTTCGCGGGCGCGCTTGACCATCGACAGCGCGATCGCCGTGTCCGGGTGGATGCCGAACAGACCGCATACCAGAATGAACCCGGCCTCCTGCACCCCGAGCGCGCCGGGCACGGCGAAGCCGGCGCTGCGGACGGCCTGGCCGAGGCTTTCGATGACGAAGGCCTCCCGCCAGCCGACCGGCACGCCCATGGCAAACAAAGCCAGCCAGGTCTCCACCGTACCGAGCAGCCAGGCCAGCAGATGCAGCGAGGCGGCCTGGGCGATCGCCAGCGGCTTGTGCTGCAGCCGCATCAGTTCGGCGTGCAGCCCCTTCACCACCTCGAGCGGCAGGCTGGGAAACCAGTGCTGCAGCACCCCGGCGGCGCCTTCGATCAGGCGCAGCAGCCCGGCCCGCTGCGCCACGATGAAACCGCTGATGCCGAGCACCCCGGTCACGATCGCGCCCTGCACCCAGGGCATCCAGCCCTGGTCGGGGCTGGTCGCGGCCAGCACGGCGAAGCCGGCGATGGTGAACAGCAGTTGCGCCGTCGCTTCGATGGTGAGGTCCAGCGTGGTGCCGGCCCCGGCGAGAGGCCCCGGCACGCCGCGATGCACCAGCAGCCGTATGCCGACGATGTTGCCGCCGAGCTGGGCCACCGGCAGCATCGAGTTCACCGCCTCGCGGATCCAGCGGATGCGAAACCAGTGCCCGAGCCGCGGCTGACTCGACCCGACCGCGATCCGCCAGGCGACGGCTGACAGCCAGAGTTGCAGGAACAGCAGCGCGGTGGTGAGTGGTATCGCCCAGCCGGCCCGCAGCACCTCGGCCCCGATGGTTTGCGCCCCGAAATAGGCGACCAGCGCGATGACCGCGAACCCGCCGAGGGCGATGGCGATCAGGCCGAATCGCACGGGGCAGGGGAGGGTAACGTCATGGGCGGCGCAGAGACGACCGAACGGTGTGGCTGTCAATCCGGGGGGGGAAACAAGGCCACGGCTTTGCCTTGGGCCTTTTTCGTCAGCCCGCTCCCAGCGCCACCGCCGTCTGATAGGTCACGAACGCCGCCCCATAGGCCAGGGCCAGCATGTAGCCGAACAGCACCGCCATCCACGCCCAGGACCCGGTCTCCCGCCGCACCGTGGCCAGGGTGGAGGCGCATTGCGGCGCGAACACATACCACGCCAGCAAGGCCAGCGCCGTCGCCAGACTCCATTTGCCCGCCAGCGCCCGGCCGAGATGCTGCGCGCCGTCGTCGTCCTCGGCGGAGATGGAATAGACGGTGCCCAGTGACGCCACCGCCACCTCGCGCGCCGCCATGCCGGGCAGCAGCGCCACGTTGATCTGCCAGTTGAACCCGATCGGCGCCAGCACCGGCTCCATGGCGTGGCCGATCATGGCGGCGAAACTGTAATTGATGGCCGGCTGGTCGGCGTCGGCCGGTGGGCGCGGCACCGAGGCGAGAAACCAGATGACGATCATCATCGCCAGGATGGTGGTGCCGGCGCGGCGCAGGAAAATCTTCGCCCGCTGGGTCAGGCCGAAGAAAATGCTGCGCGGGCTCGGCCGCTTGTAGTCGGGCAGTTCCAGCATGAACGGTTCGGCCGGCGAATTGCGCCAGACCAGCCGCTTGAAAATGAACGACACGCCGAGCGAGCTGCCGATGCCCACCGCATACAGCCCGAACATCACCAGCCCTTGCAGTTGCAGCCCGCCCAACACCGTGCGGTCGGGAATGAAGGCGGCGATGATCAGTGTGTACACCGGGATGCGCGCCGAACAGGTCATCAGCGGCGCCACCATGATGGTGGCCAGCCGGTCGCGCCGGCTGTCAATCACGCGGGTGGCCATGATGCCGGGGATGGCGCAGGCGAAACTGGACAGCAGCGGGATGAAGGCGCGCCCGTGCAACCCGGCGCTGCCCATGACGCGGTCCATCAGGAACGCCGCCCGCGCCATATAGCCGAAATCCTCCAGCACCAGGATGAACAGGAACAGCACCAGGATTTGCGGCAGGAACACCAGCACCGCGCCGACCCCGCCGATCAACCCGTCGCGCACGAAGCTGCGCAGCAACCCGTCCGGCAGCGCCCCGCCCACCAGCGTGCCCAGCCAATCGAACCCCGCCTTGATCGCGTCCATCGGCGGCTGCGCCCAGGAGAAAACCGCCTGGAACATCAGGAACAGCACCGCCAGCAGGATCGCCAGCCCCGCCACCGGGTGCAGCAGCACGGCGTCGATGCGGCTGGTGACGGTGTCGGGCCGGGCCGGCTGGGTGACGCTGGCGGCGATGATGCGGTCGGCCTCGCGCTGCAGGGCGCGGATGCCGGCCCGTCCCCGCGGCGCCCAGTTGTCGGCGGTGGCGGCCGGGGCGGAGCCGGCCAGGGCGTCCAGTTGCTCCAGCAGCGCCTGGGTGCCGCCGCGGCGCACCGCCACGCTGGGCACCACCGGCACGCCGAGTTCGGCGGACAGGCGGTCGAGGTCGAAACCATGGCCGCGGTGGCGGGCGATGTCGAACATGTTCAGCGCCAGCAGCATCGGCCGGCCGACATGCCGCAGTTCCAGCACCAGCCGCACGGCGAGGCGCAGATTGGTCGGAATCCGCCACGCACAACAGGATTTCCGGCCGCTGCTCGCCGGCCAGCCGGCCGAGCACCACGTCGCGGGTGACTTCCTCGTCCGGGCTGCGGGCGCGCAGTGAATAGGTGCCGGGCAGGTCGAGCAGCTTCACCGGATGGCCGGCCGGGGTGACGAAGCTGCCTTCCTTCCGTTCCACCGTCACGCCGGGGTAGTTGGCCACTTTCTGCCGGCTGCCGGTCAGGGCGTTGAACAGCGCCGTCTTGCCGCAGTTCGGATTGCCGACCAGGGCGACCCGTATCGATCGGCTGGTGGCTTCGGTCTGCGCCGGGGAGGTGGCGAGCTGCGGCGTGGTGAGGTCGTTCAAAGGCCCTGGTCCAGCGCGTCCACCTGAATCGCGTTTGCCTCGGCGCGGCGCAGCGCCACGGTCGCGTTATCCACCCGCACCGCGATCGGGTCGCGGCCGAACAGGCCCTGGTTGCGGATTTCCACCACCGCGCCTTCGACGAAGCCCATTTCCAGCAGCCGCCGTTCCAGTTCGGCCGGCGGCAGGGCGCGGCCGCAATCGGTGGCGTCGACCGCGCGAATGCGGCCACGGAAGCCGAGCGGGGCGGCGCCGAGCTGGCTGGGGACCGCGAGGCTTGCGGACATGGCATCTCCTGGGTTGGAGATACTCGTTAATGAGAACCCCTCGCAATTACAAGTGTCATCGCTCGTGCCGGGCCAGGCGGGAACTGCGGTGCTCGTGCTCATGGGCGTCGGTCTCCGGTCAGGCGCGGGCGGCGTTTGCAAGTCACTCGCAATTGGCGGGTTTCACACCTGGCCCGCATTGACCTGGATCAACCCCTCGCTGCGCCGATGATTGATTTGCCGCCCGCGCTGGCGGAGAAACAGCGCCTCGCCGGCCCCCGCCGGCCTCGTCGGAGCGGCCCCCATGCCCGAGCTGCGCCTGCACAACAGCCTCACCCGCCAGAAGGAGCGGTTTGTCCCGCTCGATCCCACGCATGTGCGGATGTATGTGTGCGGCCCGACCGTCTACGACCTGGCGCATATCGGCAACGCCCGCCCGGTGGCGGTGTTCGACGTGCTGGCGCGCCTGCTGCGGCTTCTCTATCCGCGCGTCACCTACGTCCGCAACGTCACCGACGTGGACGACAAGATCAACGCCCGCGCGCAGGAAAGCGGCGAGCCGATCGGCGCCATCACCGCCCGCACCACCGCCGACTACCACGCCGACATGGCGGCCCTGGGCGCCCTGCCGCCGGACATCGAGCCGCGCGCCACCGCCCACATCACCGACATGATCGCCATCGTCGAGCGGCTGATCGCGTCCGGCCACGCCTATGTCGCCGATGGCCATGTGCTGTTCGCGGTCGGCAGCTTCGCCGCCTACGGCCGCCTCTCCGGCCGCTCGCCCGACGAGTTGCTGGCCGGCGCGCGCATCGACGTGGCCCCCTACAAGCGCGATTCGGGCGATTTCGTCCTCTGGAAGCCATCGTCGGCCGACCTGCCGGGCTGGGACAGTCCCTGGGGCCGCGGCCGGCCGGGCTGGCACATCGAATGCAGCGCGATGTCCTGGCGCTACCTGGGCGAGAGCTTCGACATCCATGGCGGCGGCGCCGACCTGATTTTCCCGCACCACGAAAACGAAATCGCCCAATCCGTCTGCGCCTTCCCCGGCAGCCGCTTCGCCCGCGTCTGGTTGCACAACGGCATGCTGCTGGTGAACGGCGAGAAAATGTCGAAAAGCCTCGGCAACTTCCTCACCGTCCGCGACGTGCTGGCGCGCGCCCCGGCCGAGGCGGCGCGGCTGCTGCTGCTGCGCGCCCATTACCGGGCGGCGCTGGATTTTTCCGATCAGGCCCTTGCCGAGTTACGCCGTGAGCTCGATCGCCTCTACCGCGCCCTGGAGCGCACGCCGGCGCCACCGGCCGATGCCGTGCCCGACTTTGTTCTCGACGCGCTGTGCGACGACCTGAACACGCCGCTCGCCATCGCCCGCCTGCACGTGCTGGCCGATGCCGCGCTGACCGGTGACGCGCAAGCCAGTGCCGGGCTGCGCGCCGGCGGCGCCGTGCTCGGCCTGCTCCAGCAGGAGCCTGCCGCGTGGTTCCACGGCGGACTTGACGCCGCCGCCATCGAGGCGCGCCTCGCCGAACGCCAGAACGCCCGCCGCGCCCGCGACTTCGCCCGCGCGGACGAAATCCGCAAGGCGCTGGAGGAGGCCGGCATCCTGGTGGAAGATAACCCCAAAGGCACCACCTGGCGCCGGGCATGACCGGGAGAAAGCAAGGCCAGGGGCTCTGCCCCTGGACCCCGCCAAGGGCCGAGAGGCCCCTGGACCCCGCGACTTAAGACAGGTGTTAAATGAGGGGGTAGGGCGGTGGACCGGTTCACCGCCTTCCCCCCCCTCATTTAACAACTGTCTAAAAGTAATGGGTCCCAAGGGCCTCTCGGCCCTTGGCGGGTCCAGGGCAGAGCCCTGGCCTTGCTTCCTTTCCCCGACAGATCCTTAGTCAACCCAAGGAACAAATACGAATGCGACAAATGCTCTTACTAGCCGGCGCGCTGTTCTGCGCCCCGGCCCTGGCCCAGACCCCGCAGGAGGGGCTGGTGCGCGGCCACACCGCGCTCACCCCTTCCGTCGCCGCGCCCGCCACCGCGGCCTATGACGCGGCCATTGAGAAAATGCAGCACGACATGAACATCCCCTTCACCGGCGACGCCGACCGCGACTTCGTCGCCGCCACGATCCCCCACCGCCAGGGCGGCATCGACATGGCGAGGCTGGAGCTGCAGTACGGCCACGATCCGGATCTCCGCAAGCTCGCCCAGGACATCATTGCCGCCGGGGAGAGGGAGATCGCCCTCCTGCGCCAGTGGCAGGCGGCGCACCAGAAGTGACCGGCCGGGATGGCGGCGCGGATCTCCGCCCGATTGGCAACACCCCGGTCGTGGTGCTGGTGCGCCCGCAACTGGCCGACAACATCGGCGCCGTCGCCCGCGCCATGGGCAATGGCGGCCTGTTCCATTTGCGCCTGGTCGCCCCGCGCGACGGCTGGCCGCAGGAGAAAGCGTGGCGCAACGCCTCCGGCGCCGACCGCATTCTCGATGAGCTCAGGGTGCACGAAACGGTCGCCGATGCGGTGGCCGATTTGCACCGGGTCTTCGCCACCTGTCCGCGTCCGCGCCACATCGTCAAGCCGGTGCTCACCGCCCGCGGCGCCGCCGCCGAGCTGCGCGCCATCTGCGCCCGCGACCTCCGGTGCGGCATTCTCTTCGGCCCCGAGCGCGCCGGTCTCGACAACGACGACATGGCCCAGGCCGACGCCCTGGTGCGTTATCCGCTCAACCCGGACTTCATGTCGCTCAACCTCGCCCAGGCGGTGATGGTCATGGCCTATGAGTGGTGGACCGCCGAGGACGTCACCCTGCCGCGCCGGCTGATGACCAACGAAACCAGCGTGGCCACCAAGGGCGCGCTGGAGAATTTCCTGACCCATCTGGTGGACGAACTCGATGCCTGCGGTTTTCTGCGCAACCCCCCCAAGCGCCCCGGCATGGTCCGCAACATCCGCCATTTCTTCACCCGCGGCGAGGTGACCGAGCAGGAGTTGCGCACCCTGCACGGCATCGTCACCGAACTCGCGCTGGGGCGGCGCCTGCGCGGCCGGCTGGAAACCGAAAGCGCACCGGAGCCGCCCGCGCTATCTGAGGCGGCTCAAGATGATCCGCCTTTCCAGCACGGTTTTTGAATGCCTAAATCGGCGTGTGCGTCAGTTTCGGCAAAAGCGGTGTCTCCATGTTTCAAATCAAGATTTTGATCACATTGGTGGCCGGATGTTTTTTGTGGGCGGGTAAGGCGTTCGCGGCGCAGCGGCCGGGCGTGGATCCGCAGACGACCCTTCAAGCGGGCGTTTGCGTTGATTGCCCTGGAGAACGGACTGGCTCACCATATTCGTTGTTGGTGCCGATATTTTATCCTTCTGCAAAATTGAATATCCAAACGATTCCGCGGACGCCCCAGGCCGCTGGCGACTTGATGGCAATCGGCATGGTTACAGTGCCCGGAGTGGAAATGGGGAGCGGGACTGCGATCACCCCATGCGATGTTTTGACGAGTTATCATGTCGTCTTCGCCGGCAATCTTCGGCGCCCATCGAATAAGATCAACGTCGAATTCCGCTTCGGAAGTGGGCCCGACGATTTTTTCGTCCCGCGATTCAAGCCACTCCGGTTGCATGGGGACCTTACAAGGGCACATCGGTTCAACATACGCCCAAGGACGACTGGGTTCTTCTTCGCCTTAAGCAGTGCATTGGCCCCACTATGGGTATTGCGAGCGAATCGGCCGATGAAATGGTGGATCATGGGGTCAGCATCGCTGGTATATTGAAGCAAAACTACCATGACGGTTTACATCGTTTTGATGGTTGCGCGATCGATGGGTATGTATCAAACAAAGATTTAACCGCATTGGATCCATCGGGTTTGGAGCATTTGTGTCCTACCATTCCTGGCTCGTCCGGGGCCCCTATTTTCACCACTTGGCGGGGACGCCCTGAAATTGTGGCAATTAACGCAGGTGAGCAGTATAGCTCGGAGGAGCACAAGGATGGCCAAAGAGGCATAGTTGCCATGGGCCTTGATGCGAATACGGCGACTCCGATAAGCAGTATTGAGGTGCCGCTCCGTGCCGCTCTCAAGGCTGAAGAAGAGTATATAGCTGGAATGACCGGCGAGATTTGGTCCGTGGACGCAAGTTGGCCGAAGAAGTGAAGCCGCTCGGGTTGTGTCCGCGAGAGGCAGGCGCCGCTTGGGGGGTTTATGGTGGCGGTCCTGCCGGATCATCGGCTTCGACCTGATTCGGCCATTCAGCGGCGCCGTACGTCGAAGGAATCGACCCATCATTAACTACACGCGATAACGAATCCCTTATCGCGCCTTATGCAGGGGCGTCACATTCGTCCTATTGGGAAGCTCCGGGCATCCCGGAGGGGGCGCGGGCAGAATGCCGAACGGCGTGAATGATGATCTCGGCTTCGGTGGGCTCATAGAAAACGAGATAGGGATAAGGCGACACGGTAAGTCGGCGGATAGTTGGATCGTCCGTGCGAGCGCCGATGTGAGGATGAAGCAAAAGAAGATCGACAAGAACCTTGATACGCGTCTGAACGCGCCGCGCCCCCTGTGCGGAACGGGCCTCGATGTATTCAAGGATGGCATCGAGCTCGGCAAGAGCCTGAAGAGTATAGCGAAGCCTCACAAGCCGTATTTGCTCCACACGGCCCGCACCTGCGCGTCAGTCGCAAATTCGTCACGGGCAGCGGCGGCTTTTGAGGCTGCAATCGAGGCGCGTTCATCGCTGGAAAGCTCAACCGGCACTGTCTCGTCATCCGTTCCGGCAAGCCGGAGAACAACGCGGGCGATGTCGTCCTGAGCGTCCGGCGGGAGGCCACGCGCCGCTTCAAGTGCTTGTTCGAGAAGTCTTGTCATGGAGTGATGATAACACGCCAGGCCAAAAAACCAAGCAGGGCGCGGTGACTCCATCTTGCGGAAAGTCGACCGCTCCGCGCGGCGGCTGGTCGCACAACGCGCTTTATGGAAAGTCAGGCCTTATGCGGATATCCCGCCATAGAGCCGTGCCGCCTCCGCAATCAGAGCGTCGAGCATCATAATGATCTTGGACGTATCATAGCTCCCCGTTCTCAGGCTCTCGTCAGTCTGCCCCACAAAATGTCGCGCATAGGATTCCTTGTGCTCCAACGCGCCCTGCCAAGCGTCCACATCTTTTTTGTAATTGCTCCAGATTACTCTGGCTGGCGGATAACCGTTTAGTTTGAGGTCAAGATAGCACTCAATGGCGGCAGCGCGCCCGTTAATGTCGCAGTTGCTCAAGCCTTCCGGCCCGAGCGCCGGAAACCGCCGCAACTCGTCAATGTCAGGCAGAAGCATCGAACGCATATTCCATGGCATTTTGAGGTCTTGGAGTTTGCGGTAAGCATCCACACCCTCGGCGTCGTTATCGAGCAAAAAAAGCACCTTGTTCTGAATGTCGATCCTAACAAGGCCTTCAGCGAATTTGACCAGGTTGCCCGTTCCCCAGAAATGATGACGTTCATCGCCGTCGATAAACCGGAAGAAGTCGGCGACATCGGACCGCAGAATGTGGAGCGCCCGTCGAAGTATGCGGGCGTCTGACGCGCCTTCCGTTGCAACTAGAATTGCTTGCTCACGTCGGGCGCCAGCACAAAACGCCTCACGATCAACCCAGCCTGCGTTTACGATTGGCCCGAATTGCCACACAACTTCTGCGTCGGCATTCTCGGGATTTAGGGCAAAGATTTGCAGCATCGATGACGGACTGAGAATGCATAGCTTTGCCGAAAGATAGCTGCTTTCAGACCAATAAAAATCTGATTTATCGGCCCAAGGAAGGCGAGAAAAGTCGCCGGCATGAGCGGCAAATCTGCCTTGTGCGACTGTAGCGCGGTCCGGAGTATCCCTCTCAATGTATTCACTATTCAGGCTCGCCAGCGGATAGCGATTGGCAAGATCACAAAATTCTTCGAAAGTCAGCGGAAGCAACCCCTCTTCGCCAAAGCCGTATGTGGCGGCCTCGTCGAGAGCGTCTTGGTATTCTGCTTGCACCAAATCCAGAGTATGGCCCAGTACGTGCAGCCGCGGCAGCACCCGCGATAATGGCCGCACAAACGCCAGCTCGTGTTCTGCTAGGTCGGCTTCCTCCTCCGGGTTCTCCTCATAGTATTTATAGTCTATTGCGCCGCTACGCCGCCGCGTTAAATCTGCCTCTTGAAATATGAACCCGTAGTCATTGCCCATGTTATTTTTGGCATAATCAAGGGAGACACCGCTTATCTCAAATGTTATCCCGGTTCCCATAGCTCTCAGTTCCGACAGCAAGAATAAATAGAAGGATAATCGGATTTTTCATGCCACCAATCGCGAAATCGTGCTGTGGCTGACATTATACGATCTGGCGATCTCCCGCATAGGCTCGCCCGCATCACGGCGACGTAGCGCCTCCTTGATCTGGTGCGGCGTCATCTTCGGCGGGCGGCCCATCTTCACGCCCTTGGCGATGGCGCGCTTGCGGCCTTCGCCGGTGCGGGCGCGGATCAGCTCCCGCTCGAACTCGGCCAGCCCCCCCAGCACGGTAAGCATGAGGCGGCCGTGGGCGGTCGTGGTGTCGGCCCAGGTGTCGCCGAGGGAGCGGAAGCCGGCCTTCTTGGCGGCGATGCTGGCAAGCGTGTTGAGAAGGTCGCGGGTCGAGCGAGCCAGGCGGTCGAGCCGCGTGACCATCAGCACGTCATCGGCGTCGAGCTGGTTGAGCGCGCGCCGGAGCTGGCTGCGGTCGGTCTTGGCTCCGCTCGCCACCTCGCGGAACACCTGGCGCGCGCCCGCCGCCCGGAGCTGGCGCACCTGGGCGTCAACGCTCTGGCCGTCCGTCGAGACGCGCGCATACCCGTAAATCATGAGTTCGTTATGCACCTAGTTTCTGCAACGGAAAAGCCCTTAAATTTCAAGGCTCCGTTTTTGGTTCATAATTTTTGAGTATTGGGACCATGACGGCATCGTCCTGGGTTAGCCCTTTGGATTCGCAAAGCCTTGTTCTGGTTGGCTTGTTCGCTCATCCCCAAAGTTGCCGTTTGATGGACGACTGCGGGTTGGACATATCCAGCGGACATCCACGAACCGCTTCCAGGAATAAATTCTGGATACGCGTAAAGAATGGTCACATGAGCACTCGATGACAAACCTCCTTTCACAACATTGGCACGGGTGTATGGGTCAACGCCCCTCAGAGGCTCACCGACAGCACTCCTGGCAACGGTTCGCAATTTGTCCACAGAAGCGAAACACGAAACAACCCGCCTGATCCGCTGACGTTCGGTCGAGTGGCGTGGATCAGCTTACGTCACGTCCGCATCGCGATGCCCTCCGCCTTTCCGTCGCCAACCTTCAACGCGTCCCTATCCCTCCGACCCCGCATATCGAGGCACGCACGCTTTCTGAATCTCCCTTGCTACCTGCTCCCGGTTGTAGTAGGAATATAATCCATGAACGCCCAGCCCCACCCCGCCACCCCCAACCTCGCCCCAGCCTTCGGTGGTACCAGCGTCGGCGTCATCCTCCGCAATCTCGCCGCCCTCATCGCCCGCCGCTTCCTGAACGATCCGCTTCTCGCCGTCCTCATCATCCCCCTGTGGCGGCACCTCACCCGCGCCGCCGCCCGCCTCGACCGCCTGCGCGCCCGCCTCGCCGCCGGTCCCATCCCGCCGCCAAGGCCCCGCGCCAGCAACCACAGCGGCCCCCGTCGCCGCTCACCCTTTCCCACCACCAGCGCCTGGCTGATCCGTGCCCTCGGCGCCGAGGCCGCCGCCTGCGCCGCCCAACTGCAGGCGCTGCTGGCCGATCCCGCCGCCGCCGACCTCCTCGCCTGCACCGCCGCCCGCCGCACCCTTGCCCCCATCCGCCGCATGCTCGGCCTCCCGCCCGCGCACCCACCCCGCCCCATCATCCCCGCATGCGTCGCCCCCGCGCCGCGACACCGGCCGCCGCCCCGGCCGGCCCCGATCCCGCACCACCCCACGATCGACCCGCGTCCCACCGCAAGCCGCCGCCCCTGGTGGCTGCCGCCGCCCCGCCTGCGCTCCGGCTGACCCGGCCTCCCGCCCATCGCCCTGCAACCTCCTGCCGTCCCGCTCCGGGCGTCGTCCCCCCGCGCCCGCGTTCCCGTCGGTGCCGTCGAGCCCGGTTGCCACCCGGCGGTGATGGTCATGGCCAATGAATGGTGAACCGCCGCGGAGATCACCCTGCCGCGACCGGGATAACCGGAATCCCGCGAGCTGAGCGCGCCGCCCAACCCGATGCCCGGCCGCAGCTTGTGACCGCCGCCCCGGCGATCCGCGGCGGCGTTTCCGTCATTCGGGGTTCCCTCCGTCGTCGCGTTGCCTATGCTGCGCAGGATCACCGGTCCCTGGAAGCCCCGGGCCTTGGAACTGAGCGAAGTACAGAGCATGACAGCCACCGACCCCGCCCTGATGTCGGCCGAGGAACTCCTGGCCCACTACGCCCGCCGCGCTCTCAGTCCCGTGGAGGTGCTGAAGGCCGTGACCGAGCAAATCGCCCGCCTCAACCCCGAGATCAACGCCTTCGCCGTGCTCAACCCCCGCAGCCTGGAGGCCGCCGGCGAAAGCGAGGCGCGCTGGCGCGCGGGCCGCCCGCGCGGCACGTTGGACGGTGTGCCGGTGACGGTGAAAGACCTGATCGACCTGGCCGGATTCCCCACCCGCCGCGGCTCGCGCCTGACCGATCCCGCGCCGGTGGAAGACGACGCCCCCCTGGTGCTCGGCTTGAAGGAGCAGGGCGCGGTGGTGATCGGCAAAACCACCACCACCGAGTTCGGCTGGAAAGCCCCGGGCGACTGCCCGCTGCACGGCATCACCCGCAACCCATGGAACAAGCTGCACACCCCGGGCGGCTCCTCGGCCGGCGCCGGTGCCGCCGCCGCGGCCGGATTCGGGCCGCTGCATGTCGGCACCGACGGCGGCGGCTCCATCCGCATCCCCGCCGCCTGGTGCGGCGTGGTCGGCCTGAAGCCGACCTTCGGGCGGGTGCCGATGTGGCCGCTCGGCGCCTTCGCCCCGGTGGCGGTCGCCGGACCGATCACGCGCACCGTGCGCGACGCCGCCCTGATGCTGTCCGCCATCGCCCGCTTCGACCTGCGCGACCCGTTCTGCCTGCCCCCCGAGTCGCACGGCGACCGCGACTGGCGCGCCGGCATCGAAGACGGGGTCGCCGAAATGCGCGTCGCGGTGCTGCGCCGCCCCGGCTTCGACGCCCCGGTGGACTGGGAAGGCATCGCCGCTGTCGAACAGGCGGCCCAACTGCTTACCGAAGCCGGTGCCGAGGTCGAGGAAGTCGACCCCGAACTGCCCGACACGCGGGCGATCTTCTCCCGCTTCTGGGGCGCGGCGCTGGCGCGCCTGGTCAGCACTTTCCCCGAATCACGGCGCCACATGCTCGACCCCGGCCTGCTGCAGGTGGCGGCGGCGAGCGAAGGCATCCCGGCCACCGCCCTGATCGAAATGGAGGGCCTGCGCATCGAGGCCGCGCACGCCATGGCCCGGCTGCACCAGCGCTACGACCTGGTGTTGTCGCCCTGCGTGCCCGGCCTGGCGCCGCTGGCCGACGCGCCGGTCGGCGATCCGGTGGAGGCGCTGTGGACGGGCTGGGCCGCCTGGACCTTCGCGTTCAACCTCACCCGCCAGCCAGCCATCGCGGTGCCGATGGGGTTCGCCGGCAACGGGCTCCCGCGCGCGGTGCAGATCGCCGCGGCACTGTATCGCGACGATCTGGTGCTGCGGGCGGCGCGCACACTGGAGGTCGCGGAGGCTTTCACCACGCCCGATCTGGACTGAGCGGACACTGGGGCGGCAACAAAAAGTAAGAAAGGCCAGGGCTCTGCCCTGGACCCGCAAGGGGACGGCGGTCCCCTTGACCCCGCTCCTTTTCTTGGCGCTCGCTCTGCTGGCGCCGGTGCGGGGGCTTGCCGACTACGGCATGGTTTCGCCGGATGCGATCGATTACGGCCACCTGGTGTTCCAGAACGACGGCGATACCGTCTACGACCGGCGGTCGTCCATCGGCGGTGCCCAGGGCTACACCGTTTCGGTGGGCACCGGCGTGACCCGGTGGTGGGACTGCGTGGTCGAACTCGGCTACGACCACGCCCCGGCCGGCGACCAGCCGTCACGCATCACGCAGGCGGTGATCGAAAGCACATTCGAACTGAGCAAGCCGGGCGAAGCCTTCGTCGATTCCAGCCTGTACGTCGAATACGGCCAGACCGTCATGCACAGCAATGTCCCCGGCGCCAACGAGTTCACCATCGGTCCGGCGATCGGCAAGGACATCGGCCCCACCACCCACACGCTGAACCTGTTCGTCACAAGGCTGCTGGGGCCGGACCAGTACAAAACCGGGCTGGATGTCAGCTATGCCTGGCAAAGCCGCTGGAACGTCTGGGCACCGCTGTCGCCGGCGATCGAGGCCTACGGTGAGGCAGGCACGCTGGGCCACCTGCCGCGCTTCTCGCAGCAGCAACTGCTCGTCGGGCCGGTGCTGCTCGGCTCCTTCGGCTTCGAGGACCTTGGCCTGAGCGGCGCGGGGGAATTCAAATACGAACTCGGCTGGTTGTTCGGCGCCACCCCGGCCACCGCCGGCGGCACGCTGCGCTGGCATCTGGAAGTGGAAATCCCGTTCTGAGTCGGCGGATGGGTTTGGTCTGCGCGATCGCGCATGGATTTGCGGGTCCTTGCAGACAATGATGGCATATACAAATCGGCCCCGACCGGACCCCGCCATGCACCTGCGCCCCGCCTTCACCGAAACCGATCCCGCCCGGATCGCCGGCCTGATCGCCGCCAATCCGTTCGGCCTGCTCGTGACTCAGGGGCCGAACTTCGTGGAAGCCTCGCATCTGCCGTTTGTTTTGAGCCATGACAATGACGTCCTGGTCCTGGCAGGCCACCTCGCCGCCGGCAACGCCCAATGCGCTTCCTTTGCGGGCGGCCCGGCGCTGGCGGTGTTCAGCGGGCCGCATGCCTATATCTCGCCCGGCTGGTACCGCAGCCAACCGGCGGTGCCGACCTGGGACTATGCAGCCGTGCATGTGCATGGCCACCTCGAACCCCTGGACGGCGCGGCGCTGGCGGACATGATGCGCGCGGCCTCGCGCGACGATCCCGGCGGGTTCGATATGGATGCGCTGGAGCCGCGCTACCGCGACGCCATGATAAACGCCGTCCGCGGCTTCCGGCTGCGTGCCGAGCGGATCGAGGCGCAATGGAAAATGAGCCAGAACCGCAGCAGCGCCGACCGCGAAGGCGTCATCGCGGCGCTGCGGGCGCGCGGCGAGCACGCGGTGGCCGATCTGGTGGCGGCGACCCTGTCCTGACGCTGCTCAGACGGCCGTGAAGTTGCCGTCGGGCTGGCGAAGGGCCAGCACACCGGTGCGCACATCGAAATGCGCCCCGTGCAGCAGCAGGCTTCCATCCGCCACCCGCTCGGCGATCCAGGGGAAGGTGAGAAGGTTCTCCAGCGACATCTCGATGCCGGCATACTCGGTCGCCAGCTGCGGGTCGGAAGGCGGGTTGGCCAGAACCCGCTCGCGGGCGCGCGCGGCGGTGCGGATCCAGGGACCGACGAACTCGCCGACCGGGGGCGGCACGCCCTCCAGCAAGGCGCGGATGCCGCCACACAGCCCGTGGCCGAGCACGATCAGATGGCGCACCTGCAGACCGAGCACACCGAATTCCAGCCCGGCGCTGGTGCCATGGCAACCGCCGTCGGGTGCGTAGGGCGGTACCAGATTGGCGACATTGCGCAGGACAAACATCTCCCCCGGCCTGGCGTCGAACACCATCGCCGGGTCCACCCGGCTGTCGGCGCAGGCGATAACCATGGCCTGCGGGCGCTGGCCGCGCTCGGCCAGGTCCTCGAACAGGCGGCGCCGCTCGGGCCAGGCGGTGGCGCGGAAACGGCGGTAGCCGGCGATCAGATCGTCCATGCGGATGTGCCGCGGGCCGCGACGCTGGAGGGTGTCAGAAACCCTCGCGCTCGAGGCGCTTGCGCTCCATTTTGCGGGCGCGGCGGACAGCCTCGGCGGCCTCGCGGGCGCGGCGTTCGGAGGGCTTTTCGTAATGACGGCGCAGCTTCATTTCCCGGAAGATACCTTCCCGCTGCATCTTCTTTTTGAGCGCCTTGAGCGCCTGGTCGACATTGTTGTCGCGAACGAGAACTTGCACTTGGCCGCCTACTCCTCTTGCCTGTGTGCCCCGACCATCGGGGCACGAAAAATAGGCCGGGGCGCCTGCCCCGACCGGAAGGGGGGCGCTATAACACGCCATCCGCCCCTCGCCAACGCGCATCTGCACCCAATCTGGGGTTGAGCTCGCACCCGCCCAAGGAGCCCGCCGCATGGCCATCCTGAAGATTGCCCGCATGGGCCACCCGGTGCTGCTGCAGCGCGCCGAGCCGGTCGCCGATTCCACCGCCCCGGAGATTCGGCAACTGGTGCGGGACATGATCGAGACCCTGGAGGACGCCGGCGCAGCGGGGCTGGCGGCGCCGCAGGTGCACGTGCCCTTGCGGCTGTTCATCTTCCGGGTGAACGCCGGGCGCAGCAGCGGCGATGCGCATGACCGTGCGGTGGGTAACACTGTGGTGATCAACCCGGACATCGAGCCGGTGGGCGAGGATGCCCATTTGCAGTGGGAGGGCTGCCTGTCGATCCCCGGTCTGCGCGCCGCGGTGCCGCGCCACTGGCGCATCCGCTACCATGGCGTGGACACTGAGGGGGCATCGGTGGGCGGCGAGGTCACCGGGTTTCATGCCCGCGTGGTGCAGCACGAATACGATCATCTGGACGGGATTCTTTACCCCATGCGCATGACCGATTTCCGCCTGTTCGGCTTCACCGAGGAACTGGCGCGGGCCAGGCAGCAGAGTGACGGAGGCGGGTCGTGATCGCGCCGCCGGAACGTTCGGCCGAGCGCGACGCCGCCCTGCTGGCGATGCTGCCGTATGTGGGGCGGTTCGGCTGGACCACGGTCGCGCTGCGGCGCGGGCTACGCGACGCCGGCGCCGATCCGGGCGATGCCGAATTGTTGTTCCCGGGGGGCACGGCGGCGCTGGTGGAGGCCTGGATCGACCTGGAGGACCGCGAGATGGCGGCGGCGATGGCCGCGCGCGACCTGTCCGGGTTGCGCCTGCCCGAGCGGGTGCGGCTGGCGGTGGCGCTGCGCTTCGAACTGGCGCGGCCGCATCGCGCTGCGGTGCGCCGGGCCGCCAGCGTGCTGGCGCTGCCGCGCAACGCCGGGCTGGCGATGCGGTCGCTGGCGCGCACGGTGGATGCGATCTGGCACGCCGCGGGCGACCGGTCGGCCGATTTTGCATGGTACACCAAGCGGTTTATTCTTGCCGCCATCTACGCGTCCAGCCTGTTGTTCTGGCTGCGTGATGACAGCGGCGACGACGCGGCGACGCTGGCATTCCTCGATCGCCGGCTGGCGGATCATGCGCGGTTTCACAAGGCGCAGCGTCGGTGCAGCGAACGTGTGTCGCGCTGTCTGCCGGGGGAGGCGGCGGCGTGAAGCCCGGTCTGGGCGCGGGGCCGTGGGCGTGCCGCCCGCGGCAATTCCCATCCCCGAGCTCGTGCTGCTAAGCTGACCAAGGGCGATCACGCCGCAGCGATGTGAAACCAAACGGGCGAGTATGCCACGGGTCCGCATTACCCACACCACCGAGTACCAGTATGCCGTGCCGGTGCGGTTCACCACCCACAGGTTGATGCTGCGCCCCCGCGACTCGCATGATCTGCGTCTGCTCAGCGCTACCCTCGGTATCGCCCCGCGGGCATCGGGCACGCGCTGGGCGCATGATGTGTTCGGCAATTCGGTCTGCACGCTGGAGTGGGATGCGACCCTGGCGGCCGACGCGCTGCGCCTCGTTTCGATCCTCGACCTGGAGCATTTCCCGGCGGCGGCTGAACTGCCGCACGAGTCGCTCGATCCGGTGGCGGCGACCTACCCGTTCAGTTATGCCGCCGAGGAATTTCCCGATCTGGCGCGGCTGCTGGAGCGCCACCATCCCGATCCGGAACGGAATGTCGACACCTGGGCGCGGCACTTCCTGCGCCGGGGGGTGGCGACCTCGACGCTCGACTTGCTGGCGGCGATGACGCGGGCGATTAAGTCCGACTTCCGCTACGCCGCGCGCGATGCCGAGGGCACCAACCCGCCGGTTGCCACTTTGGCGACGCGGCAGGGGGCCTGCCGCGATTTCGCTTTGCTGATGATGGAAGCATGCCGCTCGCTCGGCCTCGCCGCGAAATTCGTCAGCGGATACCTGTACGACGAGGCGCTGGTGGACAGCGCCGAGCCGGTGGTGGGCGGCGGCGAGACGCATGCCTGGTGCGCCATCTACTTGCCCGGGGCGGGCTGGGTGGAGTTCGACCCGACCAATGGGCTGGTGGCGGGACGCAACCTGATCCGGGTGTGCATGGCGCGCACACCCGAACAGGCGGTGCCGGTGGCGGGCGGGTATATCGGCAGGCCGGGCGACTTCCTGGGCCTGGCCGTCGACGTGCAGGTGGCGGTGGGGCAGGCGGCGGCGGACGAGGCGCAGTTCGCTTGCTGACAAGTGTGTCGGCCGCAAGGGGGCCGGTACCAGCTTGTCGGAAAGGCGACCGGGTTGTCCCCGACATAACGATCCCCTGTCGGCCGCGCGCGCTGCGGCGCATCACCCTGTTGAAATACGGTCTTTCGTGATGTGGCCCGCGCCTTGCTTTGTCCCTGGCGACCAGTGTCGCGAGGCGGCCTGCCCCGCGACGAGCAGCGAGAATTGCGGCCCGGCGCCCGTGGGAGCGGTCGGGTGCGATGACGCATGGGCGGATCGATCAGGCGCAACGACAGGAGCACGCCAGTGAGCAACGTGACGTTTTCATCCCCCGTGATGGCGAAGGACGTGACCGTTTACGCCGTCGCCGGCGACCGCGGGACCATCCTTGCGGTGGCCAAGGCGCATAAGATCCCGATCCCGTTCGATTGCCAGGACGGCGAGTGCGGCTCGTGCCTGGTGGAGGTGAAGCATCTTTCCCCGGCGCAGAAATGCGGCATCGCGCTGACGGAGAAGGAGAAAGAAGTCCTTCGCCAGCTTGGCAAGATCACCAAGCAGGAAATCGAGGACGCCGAAGTCAACGACATGCCGCCGCGCTACCGGCTGGCCTGCCAGTGTTTCATTCGCAACGAGGACATTCTGGTGTCCTTCGAGGGCGACCAGACCCTGCCGGCCAAGCCGCCATACCTCTCGAAGGCAGCGAAGATCTTCAAGGGCGGTCTGGAGATCGGCTCGGTAGAGGAATTCTTCGGCTATGCCGTCAAGGTCGAGGAGGATGCGGCGATCCATTTCGACGAGTTGGCCAGCGCCATGGAGCAGGTCGGCAACCAGGAGGTGGCGAAGCTGTTCGCGCAGCTCGCGGCGTTCTCGCGTTTGCATCTGGCCGAGGCAAAGCGGCGGGCGGGTTCGATCGATACCACGAAGTATGTTCCGCCCGACTATGTGTGGCCCGACCATGTGACGCCGGAGCGGACGGCGCTATGGGCCGGCGATCCGTCGCTGTCGCGGCTGGACGCATTGCGGGCGGCGCTGCAGGGCGAGCGCCGGGGGTACGAATTCTACTATTCCGTCTCCGGCACCTCGACCAATGCCGAGATCATCGCGGCGGCGAAGGAGTTCGTCGAAGAGGAAGCCGAGCACGTCAAGGTGCTGGAAGCCTGGATCACCCGCGAGGAATGGCAGCGCAAGACGCACGCCTAAGGAATGCGGTGCAGGGGGCAGTTCCAGTCGCGCGACGGCGCGCTGGGCCGGGCCAGGGCAGCGCCCTGGCCTTGCTTTGATCAACCGGTCCGCCTAGCGGTTCTGAGCGAGGGTCACCGACGGTGTGATGACCCGTGGCAGACCGGCGAGGCTTCGCCCCGTTACCCGAATGGCGGTCACCCGAAGGCTGGTCACCGGCGCGGCGGCGACGGCAGAAGCGGGCGGTGGTGCGAGCGGGGGCGTCCCCGCCACCCAGACGCGGATTCCCGGCACCCCGCGTGCCGGCCCGATTGCCTGGCGGATGACCGGCGCAGCCGGTTCGGCGAGCCCGTGCCAGGTGGCAAACACCGCCTCCCGGTAGGGGGTGCCCAGCCAGGGGGTGGCGGAATGGTAGTCCGCCACCGCCGTCTCCCAGTTGCCCGCGCGGTCGTGCAACTCGATCAGGAAGCGGGCCGCATAGGCGGCGTTCGCGGTCGGGTCGAAGGCCTCCTCGAGGGTGGCGAAGGCCGCCGGATGGTACATCAGGTTGATCTGGAAACAGCCCACGTCGATCGAACGGCTGCCTTCCCGCTGGGCGGCGGCGACATAGGCGACCGCTTCGTCCCGCGACTCGAAGATATGGTCCTCGCCTTCGCGGTTCACCGTCCATGGCCACGGCAGCACGCCGCCGGTCTGCGCGTCCCAACGCCCACTCTCGCGCTTGCCGATGGCCAGCAGCAGTCCTGGCGGAATGCCGGCGGCATGTTCGACGATCGCAGCCTGGTCGCGACAGGCTTCGCCGGCGCCGGCATAGGCAAGGCCCGGCAAGGTGGCGAGCGGGGCGAGGCCTAGCATCAGCGCCATTCGAACCGGCGCGGCAGTGGAGCCGCCGGACTGAACGCCCATGAAGGTCTCGGCCTTCGGGTTCGTTATTGCGTGAAGTGGGCCGGCGGTGCCAGGGCCAGCTGCAGGAAGGTTTGCAGCGCGGCCTGGATGTGTTTACCGTCATTGGCTTCGATGTAGTCGGCGGGAGCCGAGGCGCATTGCTGAAGGTTGTAGGGGATCGAATTGGCAGCGGTCGCTGCCGCCTGGACGATTTCAGCCGCCGGCGGGTTCGGCGCATCCGTTCCCAGATACCACGTGTTCATGAGCGAATAATAGGGCGTGTAAAGCACATAGATGGCGTAGCCCATGTTCTTGAACGTGGTGCAAGAACTCGGGTTGAAGGCCGACATGACCCGGCTAGAGGGGTCCTGCAGACCGTCGGTCACGATGATTAGCGCCTTGCGCGGCGCGGAGGCGTTCACGCCATTGCCGGCCGCGGTCAACTGGCCCGCGAGGTCGCCCATAATGGTCGGGAAGTCGGTTTCGCCGCCATTGGCGCCGACGTATGGCTGGATCCCCTGCTCCGAACCGGAATACGGCAGGGTGAGCGAGGGCGGGGTGCCCACGGCGGCCTGTGCGTTCGCCCAGATATTCGGATCGGTCGAGGCGGTCGCGGCACCGCCGCCCGTCGGATAGACCGGCGTGAGAATGTCGGCGAACCAGTAGATCCCGAGGCCCAAATTGTTGATCGACAGGTTGTCCTGTTGCATCGACGAAATCAGCATGTTCACGGCTGATTTGACTAGGTCGAACCGTAGGGTGACCGGGGATGAGGCATTTACTCCGGTCAGTGTGCTTCTTGCCACCGCGAAAAAGTCCTGGCCGGAGCCGGCCGCGCTGGTGGTGTCGAAATGGCAGGCGAAAGCGCAGGGCGGCCCGGCGCTGACGGGATATCCATTGTATGTGTTTTGCGTGGTCGGCAGCGTCGGGAGCACCACCGCGTGGCAGGCAGGCCCCGGGTTATTTCCGGTTACGGGAAAGGCCGGGAAGGATATGCCGTCTGCGGTTAGCGGCCCGATAGGACAGGTATTGGTTCCGTCACTGACGTAGCTGTAGCCGCTGCCGCTGCAGCCGTAAACGCTGTAGCTCTGTTGCGATACGTCATTTACCGAAGTATTGAAATACTTATAGTTCGATTGCGTACTAACCAAACTTCCGGACTGGCTCCAGGTGGAGCAGGAGGTACTGCTACTGCCTGCCTTGGTGCAGTAATAAGCGCCGGTGTCCGCGCAGGCCGTCAGTTCCTGCATAGTCTGGATGTCGCTGGGCAGGGCCGCGATTTCCATCGAGCCGGAATTGTCCAGCAGAACATAGACGTTCAGATAGGGCGCGGTAACCGGCGTATCCACCACCGAGGTGCTGCAGAGCGGAATGGACGTAATGCCCACCAGTCCACCGAGATACGGGGTATAGGTGGCACAGTACGTGAGCGTGGCTGTGAAGGCGGTGACGTTGCCGTTCGTCGTGACGGCCGAGACGTTGACGGTGACGGGGAGTTGCACGGTGACGTTGTTGATGGTGCCGGACTGGGCCGCGAACCGTTGCTGGCCCGCCGGCACGCCGTCGGCGTCGGCGGTTGTGGTGGTGGTTGCGGCGCCGCTTTCCCAGGCTTGTGCCGCCGTGACCGCGGCGGTCAGTGCGCCCGCATCTGCCGCCAGGTCGAGCTTGGTTTTCGCGGCCGTGATGCCACCGAAATCGATCGCCAGCGCCACGAGCATCATCATCGGCACAATGGCCAACCCGTACACCATGGCGGTGGCACCGCGGCGGTCGGTGGTGATTTTCAGAAGCGATGGGCGTTTCAAGGCCAATGTCCTCCGGCGCCGGTTGCGGTTACGTTACGTTGTTGTCGGTCGTCGCCGCCGGGTAGCCAGGGCACAGGACGGTGGCGTCGTTCGATCCTGTGATCAAATAATACTGGAACCAATCGGTGACCAGACCGATGCGCGGCGAGAAATAGGCAGTCCTAGTCATGACGATGTTGTTCTTGACGTAGCTAAAGAACAGAGGATGGAACGTATAGGTTACGTCGACGACCAGAATGGGCTCGGGACTGAAGGCATCGGTTGCCAGCGTGGTCGGCGTGATGTTGGACGCATCGGGAACGGCGGTGAGGGTGCCGCAGGGCCGGATTGTCCCCGCCGTTCCCTGGTAGGAGCCGCTCCAGGCAACATTGGCGTTGTAGGTGCAGCCGCTGGTGCAACCGGCCTGGGTCGGCGTCATGACCACTGATGTAATGACCACGCCGAACGATGCCGCCGGTGCCGTCAATGTGTCCGGCAGATAGGCATAGATGGCCGATGCGGCCGTCGTTGCGTCGGCCAGGTCGAGAATATTGGTGTTTTGCGGGGTCGCCGCCATCGCCGTGGCGATCTGGTCGATGGCCAGCGCCGCCATGTTGACCCGCTGCCAGGCCAGAAAGCCGGTGGTCAGGTCATACAGGCCGGTGAAGGCCGCGATCAGGAGCGGGGCAATGATGGCGAATTCGAGCGCCGCAAGCCCTTCGCGCGCGCGCAGCAACCGGCTTGCGCGCTGTCCGGCCAAACGGATGCGGGCCCGAAGATCGCGGAGTGCCGACTTTTTGTCGGGTCCGGCATGGCGTGGCATTGGCGCTCCTAGAATTCGTTCCGGTAGGCCGCCGTGCCGACCAGAAACTGCACGTTCAACGGCCAGTTCAGGATGCCTGGGGTGTAGTAGGCCTGCATCAGCACCAGGCTGCCGCTGGTGCCCGGGTTCACCGTGGGAGTGGGATTTTGTTGGAGCTGCTGGGCGGTGAGCGGCGGGGCTTGGAAATTCTGGACCGGCTGCAGGGTCACCACGATGTTGCCACAGGGCAGGAAACCAGCGAGGTAATGGCAGAAAAGACTGGATTGGAACGCGGCCTGCGCGGTTCCGCTGGCGATCGATTGTTGTCCGGTCAGCAACTGCCGCGCCGTTTGCTTGACGGCGTAGTCCAGCGCCGTTTGCGCGTACAGCAGGAAGCCGAGCTGGAACACCAGCATGAGCATGCCAACAAAGGACATGCCGATCAGGCCGAATTCGATCGCCACGGTTCCGGCCTTCGCCGGTCGCCTGTGCCCCGGCGCGCTCATCGCAGGGCGAATGCCTGCACCACCCGCACTCCCGCCGGGCCGGCGACCACGACGAAAATGCAGGGCAGGATGAACAGGATCATCGGGATGGTCAGCAGCACGGGAATCTTCGCAGCCCTTGCCTCGTAGCGCGTCAGCATCGTCTGCCGCAGCTCGGCGGCCAGGGTGCGCAGCGCCAGCGTCAGCGGGGTGCCGTATTTCAGGCTTTGCGCCAGCGTGCCGCCAAGGCGGACCATGGATTCGAGCCCGGTGCGTTTGCCCATATTGACCAGGGCCTGGCGCCGGTCGGCCAGGATCTTCATCTCGTTGGCGGTCACCCGCAGTTCGTTGGCGGTGGCTCTGGCGCCGTCCTGACCCTCCTCGGCCACCCGCTCCATCCCCGCTTCGAGCGCCAGACCGGCTTCGGCACAGATGATCAGCAGGTCGAGTGCCACCGGCAGGCCGGCCTCCACAGCCTTGAGGTAACGCGCGCGGATCCGGCGCACGATGACATCCGGCGCCAGCAGCCCGATGATCGCGCTGATCACCATGATCAGCAGGGGCGAGCTCTGCGAGCCCATGACGGTCAGGAAGATCCAGGCCAGCGCCGGCAGGCCGAAGAACAAAACGATCTTGGCGCCGACGAACAGCGCCAGCGCGGCGCCGGTGCGCTGGCCGGCGGCTTCCATCGTCTGCTCGAGGTCCTCGATGGCCTTTCGCGAGAGCAGGCCGCTGCGCAGGACGCTGCGGCCGATGCCGCCGAGCACGCGGGTCCAGGCGGGGAGTGGCTCGGAGGCGATGCCCGTGTCCACGCCCGCAATGTGGCGGACCGACCGGATGCGCGCCTCGGCGCGTTCGGTCCGTGCGGCGACCAGCAGCAAAAGCATGCCCGCGACCAAGCAGAACAGGGACACTCCCAGCCCCACCTGCCAGGCGGCCACACCGCTCACGACACGCTCTTTTTAATGATCGCGTGCATCGACGCGAATCCCATGGCCAGCAGGAGAATGCCGGCCAACAGGATGTGCTTGCCCATCGTGGTCGTGACCAGCACGGTCAGATAGTCGGGGCTGATGATCAGCAGCGCGCCGGCGGCCACGAAGGGCAGGCAGCCCAGCACCCACATGGTCAGGCGTGCCTCCGAGGCCAGCGCGATCGCCCGCTGCTTCACGGCGACGCGCTTGCGCACGACATCGGCCAGGTTTTCCAGCGTCTCGGCCAGGCTGCCGCCGGACTGGCTTTGCAGCGTCAGCGCCACCGCGAAGAAACGATATTCGATCAGCGTGCTGCGCCGTGCCAGCCTGGCGATCGCCTCCGGCAGCGAGGCGCCGACCCTGATCTCGTCATTCAGCCGTCGGAACTCGGCCGAGGTTGGCCACTGGCCCTCCTCGCTGACCACCCGCAGGGCGTCCTGAACGGTAATGCCGGCGCGAACCGAGCGGTTGATCATCGACAGGGCGTCGGGCAATTGCGTGTAGAGGATGCTGGCACGGCGACTGAGAAAGACCCCGAAGATCGCGCGCGCGATCAGGAACCAGACCACCGGCAGCGTGATCCAGATGATCGGGCCGATAAAGAAACTGGCCAGCCCGTCCACCGCGACCGCCACCGCCACGGTCAGGGGCACGATCACCCACCAGGGCATCGGGTAGAGATCGGGTCGCTCGGTGTCGATGCCCAGGATGGCCAGCACGCGCGCCGACAGGCCTGCCTTGCCCTCGCGCTCTGTCCAAGGGCGGCGCAGGGTGACAACGGGTGCTGACGGCGGCGTATAGGCGAGGACGATGTCGGACACCCGCCGGCTGTGGGCGCGCGCCCGCCGGTCCGATACGAACAGCCAGACGCCGCCGGCCGCCAGGGCAGCGCCCGCGGCCAGCGTCAGCACCAGCGGGTCGAGTCCGGCGCTCAAGCCGCCGCCTCGTCGATCGCGGCGATCCAGGCGCGATCGAGGTTGAAATATTCCAACCTTGCCATGAAACTGGGGCGAACCCGCGACACCTTGAAGCGGCCGCGCAGCGTGCCGTCGGTGTTCTCGCCCTCGGTACTCGTAATGGAAAACATCGTTCAGGGTCACGACCTCGCCTTCCAGCCCGACGACATCGGTGACCTGGCTGATCCGGCGGACGCCGTCGCGCATGCGCTCCAGCTGGATGATCATGTCCACGGCGCTGATGATCTGCGTGCGGATGGCGCGCACCGGCAGGTTGGGCTGGCCCATCTGCACCATGTTCTCGATGCGGGTGATGGCGTCGCGGGTGGTGTTCGCATGGATGGTGCTCATGCTGCCGTCATGGCCGGTGTTCATGGCCTGCAGCATGTCGAACGCCTCAGGGCCGCGCACCTCGCCGACGATCAGCCGGTCCGGGCGCATGCGCAGCGCGTTGCGCACAAGGTCGCGCTGCGTCACTTCGCCGCGGCCTTCGAGGTTGGGCGGACGCGTCTCCAGCCGCACCACATGGGGCTGCTGCAGCTGTAGCTCGGCGGCGTCCTCAACGGTGATGATCCGCTCGCCCGGATCGATCATTTGCGACATCGCGTTCATCAGCGTGGTCTTGCCCGCGCCGGTGCCGCCGGAAATGATGACATTGAGCCGCGCGGCGGAGGCGACCTGGAGCGCGCGGGCGATTTGCGGCGAGGCCGAGCCGTTCGCCACCAGCGTCTCGAAGGTGATGCGGCGGCGGGCGAATTTGCGGATCGAGATGCACGCGCCGTTCAGCGCCAGCGGCGGGAAAATGATGTTGACGCGTGAGCCGTCCGCCAGGCGCGCATCCACCATCGGGCTGCTTTCGTCGATGCGCCTGCCGACCGCCGCGGCGATGCGCTGGGCGACGTTGGCGACATGCCCGGTGTCGCGGAAGCGAACGGTCGAAAGAACCAGCTTGCCGCGCCGCTCGATGAACACCCGGTCGGGGCCGTTGACCATGATGTCGGTGATGGTGTCGTCGTCCAGCAGCGGTTCGAGTGGGCCGAGGCCCACCATGTCGTTGACCAGCTCGGCGGCGAGCTGGCGCTGTTCGCGGCCATTCAGCTGGATGCGCTGCTCGTCGGCGATTTCGGCGATCAGGCGCTCGACATCGGCCTGCAACTGCTCGGGGGTGGCGTCGGCGAAGGCTGCCGGGTCGAGGCGGGCGAGACAGGCGACCCGCAGCGCCGCGGCGCCGCTCGGTGGCAGCGGCGCTGGCGGCGCCTTGGACGCCCCGGATACCCCTGATGACGAGGACACCGGGGACGGCGCCGCCGCCGTGGGGCGGCTTCCCGGCGGCGGCGGTTCGGGCACGCCGGTGGTGCGGCGGCCGAAACTGGGCCTGAACCCGGTCATGCCGGCGCGCGTCGGCGCAAGCCAAGCCAGGACCGCGCCGTCTCGGTTTTTTGCGGCAGCATTTCACCGGCGAGCCCGGCAATCGCCGTCTGGAACGGGCCGCGCTGGCGGACCGCCGGCTCGCCGAAGGTCTGTGCCGATTTCATCTGCTTTGGCAGCCAGGGAATGACCACATCCACCTCGCCGCCCAGACCGTCGACGACTTGCTTCTTGGACAGCGAGCCCGGGGCGCCGACATGGTTGAGCACCACCAGAGGGCGCGACGCCTGTTTTGGCCCGCGCGGCAGGCGGAGATGGCGCAGCGTGTCGCGCAGCGAGGCCAGGGTGGGATCCATCACCAGCACCCGCACATGGGTCAGCTCGCGCAACTCGTCGTTGAGCGGCGTCGGGTAGCGCGGCAGATCGACGACGACGAAATTGAATCGGTTGCACAGGATCGAGGTGAGGTGAGGGATCGCGCCCTCAACGGCGGCGACCGGGGCATCGAGCGGTTCCTCGGCGGCGAGCAGGTGCAACCGGTCGCTGATCGCCGGCGAGGAGCGCTCGGCAAACAGCACGTCGACGCGCCCCGGGTTTTCCAGCGCCGCTCGCAGGCCGCCACCGGCGGTCGCGGAGAGCATCAGGGCGGTGGTGCCGGTGTGCAGGTCGGCATCGAACAGCAGGATGTGGTGGCGCGAGCGATCGGCGAGCTGGGCCGCCAGGTTGACCGCGACCGTGGTGGCGCCGACGCCGCCGCGTACCCCGGTGACGGTGACGATGCGCCCGCCGCGGGCGGGCGCGGGGCTGTTGCCGGTCAGCGTGGGCACCAGGCTGCGGGCGATGATCTCGCGATTGAGCGGTTTGTAGAGATACTCCTGCACCCCCAGGCCGCGAACGACCTGGCGATAGAACCCCACGTCCTGGACCTCGCCGATGACGAAGACCCGCACGCCCGGCTCGACGTAGAAGGAGAGGTCGTCGAGCGCGCCGAGCGGATCGCTCTCGCCGGAAACATCGACCAGAAGGGCGGCGATCGGGGTGGTGAGACGCTGCAGCCCGGCGCGCGCCTGGGCGATGCCGCCGGCACGGAATTCGGCGGTTGGCCCCAAAACCGGGGCGAGGACATCAGTCAGGATGGCGAGAAGTCTCACGGTCGCGGGCATAGGCAATCAGCGGCAGCCGTGCCGCGCGGCCGGTTTCATCCGGGACGGGGCCCGGCTGAAGCAGCGGCTCGCTGGTCATTATTGGGTCTCCGCCGCGGCCGCGCCAGATGACGGGGTGGCCGGGATGGGGCCGACGCTCGGCGTGGTCAGCGGTTTGACATGGTCGGTCAGCAACCGGTGCACCGCTGCCGCCGACAGCGCGCCGGGGCTGCCCTCATCGCCGACGCCCTGCACGAGATGCTGCTGGTCGGCCACCGAGGCAGCCAGGTTGGCGTCGTTGACATTCTCCGCCCGCCATGTTCCCGGGCGCTGGAACGGATCATCCCAGCCAGCGCAGCCTGCCGCTCCGAGCAGGAGGGCGAGGCAGGCGCATCGCCGGAAGTCTCGTGCGAGCGGCATGGCGAATGTTCCCTTTTGGTTCATTCAGTGCAGGATGAAACCGGCACCGACGGGCACGTCGTTCGGACCGAGGCGGCCGCCCGGTCCCAGGGCGGCGGCGGTCGGCGCGACGACCGTGCCCGGGCCGGTGCCCATTGCCCGTTGGCGGTTGAACAGCACCCGGTCCACGTCGGCGGCCGGAACGAAACCGTCGGTCGGCAAGCGGAGCTGGCTGGGCGAACCCACCGGGTTAACGATGTACGGGGTCACCACGATCACCAGTTCATCCTGGTCGCGTTTGTAGAGATCGGACTTGAACAGGGCGCCCAGCACGGGAATCTCGCCGGCGTAGGGAACTGCCCGCGAGTTCATGCTGTTGTCCGAGTCCAACAGGCCGGCGATGGCGAAGCTCTGTCCTGACCCGAGTTCCACCGTGGTATCGGCTCGGCGCACGGTGAGCGCCGGAATGGTGACGGTGGAGGTGCCGCCGAGGATGCTGTAGCCGATCGGCACCGACACCGCGCCGGTGGTGGTCAGTTCGCTGACCTCGGGGTGCACATGCAGGCTGATTCGGCCATCCGACAACACCGTTGGCACGAAGGCCAGCGAGATGCCGTACTGCTTGAACGCCACGGTGATGGTGCTGGTGCCGCCGTTGCCCGAGCCGGCGACCGGGATCGGGAATTCGCCGCCGGCGAGGAAACTGGCGGTCTCGCCGCTGCGGGCGGTGAGGTTCGGCTCGGCCAGCAAGGTGATGAGCTGATCCTGGGCGAGCAGATCGAGCACGGTATTGATCGAGCTGGTGCCGTCGTTGAAACCGGCGCCAATGGTGTTCGGCGGGTTGGCCCCCGAGCCAAGACCATCGATGATGGCGGCGGCCACGTTCCAGTGGCCGAAATTGGCCAGTGCCGTCCAGTTAATGCCGAGCTGGCGGGTGATCTGGCGCGAGATTTCGGCGATCCGGACCCGCAGGGTGACCTGGACGGAGGAGGGGATGGTGGTCCGATTGTCGATCGTTGCTTTGTCGCCGGCATAGGAGCGCGCGGTTGCGACCACCTGATGGGCGGCGGCCGGGTTGGCGACCTGCCCGCCCACCAGCAGCCCATCGGGCGTGGCTGAGAACTGCACGTTGGCGCCCGGCACCGCGCGCTGCACCGACGCGGCCGCCTCGCTGGCGGCGTACGAGGACGGCTGGACCACGACATCGTATTGCGCGAGCGTGTTGCCGGCCTCGTCGAGGGCGGCAACGGTGCTGTGCCCGGGTCCCAGGCCGAAGACGAAAATCGTATTATGACTGGCCGGCCGGACCTCGACGACTTTCGGATCGGCGGCAAACAGGCTGGCGATGGTGCCCCGGATGCGCAGGACACGCCCGGTGCCGACCTCGATCACGGTGGACCGGGGAGCGGCATCGAAGGGGACCGGGCTGGGCGCGGCGGACGCGGTGCCGGAACCGGGCGCCGCGCCGGCGGCGCCGGTGCCCGGGGTGGCAGCGGTGGTGGCCGGGGCCGAACGCGGCGGGGTGCCGGTTACGACCAGACCGCCGCCGGGCGCTGCCGTTGCTGCTCCGACAGCGTCAGGTGCTGCAGGCGTGGTGGCTGCGGCAACCAAGTCCGGCGTAGCGGTCGAGGGGACGATGGTTGCTGGCAGAGTTGTTGTTGTTGCCAGGGTCGTTGGTGCCAGGGTCGTTGGCGACAGGGTCGTTGGCGACTGGGGGGGCGGCGGCAGGGGAGCGGTCGCGGCGGTTGCCACGACGGTCGGGGGGGCAGCGTTCGCCGGGACATAAGGAACTGTCGCGGTGGGCGAGACATACGGAGCCGCGGCGCTTGCCGAAACGGTGGCAGGCGCGGCGGCTTCCGTCACGTGGTCCGGGGTGGCGGTGGCCGGGCCTCGATCGGGCGCAGCGGCGGTCGCAATGCGCTCAGGCGCGGGGACAGAGGGGGCGGGCCCGGGATCTGCGGCGGCTGCGCCGACAGGATCGAGCACATCGAGCAGCAGCCGGTTGCCCAGCCGCCCCGGCCGCACCTGCACGCCTGGAACCAGCGACAACTCGGCCGCACCCGCGGCGACGGTCAGCGCCCGCACATTGCGTGGCGGCTTCGCCCCGGCCAGCGGGTCGGCACCGGAAAATCGCACGGTGAGCCGGTCGCCGGCACGGTCCATGGTCCATGTCGCCCCCGGGGGAAGGTCGAAGACCACCCGCCCGTAACCAGGGTGGTCGCCGGTGCGCACCAGCGCGGTTGGTACGGCTCCCGCGGCGGATTGGGCCGCAGGCTGCCCGCTGCCGCGGGTGGCGACCGGCGGCTGCGACGCTGGCGCGAGAGACGCTGGCGCGAGAGACGCTGGCGCGAGAGACGCTGGCGCGAGAGACGGGGGCACAAGGGACGTGGGCGCGAGGGCAGAGGCGGCGGTGACTGCCGGGGCCGGGCTCGGCGGCGTTATGTCCGCATGGGCCGGGCGAATCCCCGGGGCGAATGCCAGCAGAACGGCGGCCAGAAGTGCCGGGGAGGTCGGTGCCATCAGAACTTGACCTCTTCAACGTCCTTGGCCCCGTGGTGCACCCGGATGGTGGTCGCGGCCTTGCCGCCGGTGCGGTCGCGCAGGGCGGGGGACACGTCACCGCTCCAGGCAATCGGGGCCGACTCGGGCGGTGTCGGCGCGGTGCTCGCGTCATTATCCGTCGCTGGCTGGTCGTCGGCCGCCGAGCGCACGACGAGGGCCAGCCGCCCCAGCCGGGTGGCGATGGCGATGCGCGCGGCGTCGTAGGAGCTCGCTTCGAGGGTGACGGTGCGGTTGGTGTTGCCGGCGGCTCCCGGGTTCGCCTGCGCGCCCTGGCCGCCCTGGACGAGTTGCTGATCGACCGCGATCACCCGGAGGTTGGTCAACACGGTTTCGCCGGAGATGCGGCGGTCGATCGGCTGGTCCTTGTCGTCCATCGACTGCGTCAGAAGCAGATCGACACGGTCGCCCGGCCAGATCAGCCCGGCGGTGCCGCTGACCGAGTCGACGCCGACGGTCACGGCCCGCATGCCGGTGCCGAGCACCGCGGCGAGGAACCCTCGGTCACCAGGCGACAGGACATCGCCGGCCACGATCGGCTCATTGGGGTTGAGGCTGCGGCAAATCATGGCGCCGCGCAGGGCCGTGCGGGCCGCGATACTGTCCGGATAGCTGCCCGGCACCGGTTTCGTGGCATCGACATCCGCCGCGGTGACATCTTCCATCACCATCAGGTTGCCGGCGCGCAGGGCGCGCGCGGCGACCAGAATATGCATCCTCGGAACCGGCGGCGGCGGCGGCGGGGCAACAACCTCTTGCACCGGTGCGGGTCTTTGGGATGCGATCAGGGCAATGGCAATGCCACAGAGTCCCACGAGACCAAGCAGTACGGCCATGACTCGGAGGAACATGACGACCTACCCGGACAAAGTGTGAACGATAATCGGAAGCGCGCCCCCGGCAATCGCGACGGCGTAAGGCAGCGGCCCGCGCCTGTGCACACGCCACGCCTCGGCTTTGAGCGCGCGGGCCAGAAGACCGCGGCGCGGTCCGGGACGGGGACGCTGCACGAGATAAGGCAGCACAAGATACAGTAGCGCCAGCACGCCGCCGGCGATAGCCACGGATAGGACGAAAGCGATAACGCTGGACGGCGGCAGAACCAGCGCGACGGCAGGGATGAGTTTCACGTCACCACCGCCGATAAAGCCCCGCAACCAAAGACCACCCAGAATGGTGAGCAGCAGGGCGGCGACGCCGAACCCGGCAATGACCTTGCCATCCTGCACACGCAATATCAGGCCGGCGACGGCAAGACAGGCTGGTATCCAGTTCGGAATGGTCCGGGCGGCGGCATCATGCAGAGCGGCGGCAACAATCAGCCCGGCGGCCAGCAACATCAAAGCAAGCGAAGCGAGCTGAGCCGTCATGCTGTCAGCCTCGGTCGGGGAGACGGGGCATGATGGCAGACCGCGCGGGCTTATGTCCTGCCGCTCTGCCGGTTCCATCATGCCGCCGGTGCGAGGGATTACAGTTCCGAGGCGATCTTGCTGAAGGTCGAGGAGAGGCCGGTGCCGACCGCGGTGACCGCGGCGATGATGACAACGGCGATCAGGGCCGCGATCAGCCCGTACTCCAATGCGGTGACGCCGCGACGATCGGTCTTGAGGCGAAGCATCAGGTAGGAGAGAGCGTTGAGCATGTTCATTGCACCTTCTGGCGTTGGGTTGGACATTGCGCACCGTAGCCGCGACGCCACCCGTCTGTTGTGGATGAGGAAGGCCGGCTCGTTGGTGGGCGTAACCGTCTCGCCTGCCCGACGACGTGTCTATTAAAAGACATTTCTCTCGCGCGTCAAGGGAAAACTTTAACCATTGGTTGATAGGTGGCGCGAAATTTTTCCCTCGGCGCCACCCGCCCGGTTCGTCCCGCGGTCCGGCACGTCAACGAACGGTCTTAAATTTTGCTGTCTTTGCCGACACCTATCGGTTTTTGTGGCCGTTTCACGTCAGTTCATGTGGCGATCGAAGCGGCGTGCACTGGAAAAATCGACACATCGCGCAATCAGAGAAAAATCCCAAAAATATGGCCATGCCTCTTTATAATTACGACACCTCAATCCCGTCACAAGTCCATCCAAGTTACAGGCAGCAAAGCGACGACATCGCCGCCGCCAACCAGCGGCCGCCGCCGGTCGCAACTATCACGTAAGCTATTCCTCCCGTGAGGTGTTTTTTGCATACCGACGTAAACAAATCGTTATCATAGCCGGAACATCATGGTGATGTCTGGACTTTCCGCATTCAGTCCAGGCACCGCCATCCGCCGGTGCGCACATCCACGGCTCTTGCCGGCGGCGGATCAGGTGGCGGACCTGCCGCGGGCCTATTGCGGCGGTTGCGCCGGAACCGCGGCGGCCTGGGCGGCCCCGTTGAGCCGCAAACGCTCGCGGGTCAGGGCCAACGTCGCCTTGACCTGCGGGGAGCCGTCGGTGCGATCGAGATCCTGCAGCATCGACAGCGCCACATCGGTCTCGCCGCTGAGGGCCATGACCAGGGCCAGGTTATTGCGGGTCGGAACGTCTTGCGGATGGTGCGCCAGCGCCTGACGGAGCACGTCGGCGGCACCGCTCAGATCGCCCTGCTGTGCCAGCACCACGCCCTTGCCGTTCAGCGCTTCCACGCTGTCGGGATGGCGCCACAGGATCTGTTGATAGACATCGCCGGCATCGGCCAGCCGGCCGGATTTCATGGCCAGGCGTCCGACCTCGAGGGCGAAGGGAAGATCGTCGCCGCGCGCGGCAAGGGCGGCCTTGGCCGCTGTTATGCCCTGGTCCACCTGCCCGGCGGCGATCAGGCCGGTGGCTTGCGCCAACGGGTCCGCCGGCGGCGCCGCCCGCTGCAACGGCTGTCCCTGCATGATCGCGGCGGCATTGGCCGTGTCGCCGGCTGCCTGCAGCGCCTCGGCAAGCCGTAGCCGGGTGCTGTCGCTGACGGTCTGGTTGGGCGTGTTTGCTGATGCACAGCCGGTCAGGGCCGCAACCAGGGCAATGGCGGCCATCCTGAAGGGATGGGCTCGGGGATGGCTGTCCATGGACGGGCGCGCCTCGACGACGTGGGTGCAGAGTCGCGGCACAGTAGCACGATGTGGCCGGTGCGTTGTCAATGAAAGCATGTCGCCAGAACGTCATCCGCTGAACGACCCGAGCGCCGTGCTGCGACGCAGATGCGGGTTACCGGGCCCGGGGCACCGCTGCGGCCGGAAGGCCTGCCTCAGGCGGCCAGCAAGCGCCCGGCGGGATGGTTCGACAATGCAAGGCCAGGTCGCCACATCCGCCGCCGCCTTGCGAGACCATTGTAAGAAGGCCAAACTCTTTGCCATGACAGCGATCGGATCTGACCGTCCGGCGACCTGAGGCAGTCGATCAGCCTGGTGTTGTTGCGGTTGGAGACGCTGAGGCCGCGTGCGCCGCCGAGCGGGCAGAAGGAGGCGGTTTGGATCACTCGCAGGACAAGCAGCTTCGGCCGGCGCCGCGCCTGCGTGCCGCGCCCTGGCTGGGCAGTCTGTCACGGGCCGATTGGCTGAATCACGATCGTATCCTTGCCTGGAGCGGCATCCTTCTGGTTCTGGAGGTTGCGTTCCTTGGTTTCATGGTGCTGTGGCACCATGGTGCTTTTTTCCCAATCGATCCGCCGACCTCGACCGACTTCGTCAGTTTTTATGCCGCCGGGAGGCTTGCTTTGGCGGGCACGCCGGCGCTGGCCTATGATCAGGCGGCGCATGCGGCGGCGGAGGCGGCGGCCACCGCGGCGGGGATTGAGTACCGGTTCTTTTTCTACCCGCCGGTCTATTTGTTGTGGTGTGCGCCGCTGGCGCTGCTGCCGTATATGGTCGGGTTCGTGTTGTTCCAGTCGGTCACTCTCGTGGCTTGGCTGCTGGTTATGCGTCGCATCCTGCAGGCGCAGGGCTGGGCCTGGTGCGTGCCGGTGCTGGCGTTCCCGTCGGTTTTCTGGGCACTCGGGCAGGGGCAGAATTCGTTTCTGACCGCCGCCCTCATGGGCGCCATGACGCTGCTGCTCGACCAGCGGCCGGCCGCGGCGGGCGTGGCCCTTGGCATGCTTTGCTACAAGCCGCATCTGGCGCTGCTGGCGCCGGTGGCGCTCGCCGCCGGCGGGCGCTGGCGGAGCTTCGCCGCCGCTGCGGTGACAGTGGCGGCTTTGGTGGGCCTGTCGGTCGCGCTGTTCGGCGTGCAGACCTGGCGCGACTATCTGACGGCGATGGCCGGATCGCAGGCGGTCTACGAGACCGGGCGGATCAATCTGGCCGGGTTCGTGACGCCGTATGGCGCGGCGCGCGTGCTTGGCGCCGGGGCCGGCGCGGCACAGGCGCTGCAAGCTGTTGCGACCATTCTGGTGATGGTGCTGGTCGGCTGGATTTGGCGGCGCGACCCGCGGCCGCCGGTGCGCTCGGCGGCGCTGGCTTCAGGCATTCTGCTGAGTGTGCCGCTGGCGCTGGTGTACGATCTGGTTTTGACCACGGTGGCGATGGCCTGGCTGGTCCGGCAGGGCCGCAGCAGCGGGTTTGCGGCGTGGGAGAAACTGGCGCTGTTTTTTTGCTACGTGGTGGCGCTGGTGGCGCGCCACCTCGGCGAGACGGCGCATATCCCGCTCGGGCCACTGGCGCCGGCCGCGCTGCTGGCGGTGTGCGTGATGCGCACGCTGCGGGGCCCGGTCGCGCCCGGCGAAGGTCGGCTTGCAGATGCGGGGCCACGCGGTTCCTTGTGATCGGCCATGCCCGGTGATAGACCGCCGGCCGCGCGGCGGCACAAATTGCATGTTGCGCCGCGTCGAACCAGCCGGAGAGCGCCGCATCCCGCAGAAGGTGGCGAATGAGCGATTGCATGCGTGGCGCATTGGAGGCCGCTGTTGTTGGTCAACAACGATGACAAGATTGACGCCGGGGATTGGACTGGCGGGTCGCATCGGACATCTTCACTCCTTGCCCCGCCGCATCCTCCATGCCCGACGGCGCTGAGCCGCCGCCGGCTGGCTCGCGGACCGGTGCCGAGACCAGGGGGGCGGATGTGACCGGGGAGACCATGATGACGGATCAATCCGCCCCCGCGCGGTCGCTCAAGAGCCGCATGCAGCTTTGGATTTGGGGTGTGCTGCACCCGCAGGTCTTGCTCCGGCGGGCGATTGCGGGCGTGTATTCGGCGGAATTCGCCAGGGAGCGGGTTGGCGACCTCGAGGATCGGCTGAGCCGGGACATCGCCGAACTTCGGTGGGGAAGCGAGGAGACGGTTCGCGCCTTGCGCCGGCAGGGCGAAAGCCAGACCGCCGCGGACGAGGCTTTGCGTGACCGGGTCGATAGCCTGATGACCTTGGCGACGCCGATCCCACGGCGGCTGGCGGCGCTCAGCGCAGATGTTGCGGCGCTGGCGGAGAATGTCGGCACCCTGAGGAAATCGCTCGACGAGCAGATGCGCGCGGTCCGGGCCGAGATCATGTTTCAGCAGCGGCGGCTGACCCGTCTGGCGCTGCCGGTCGCAGTGAAACCGCTCGAGCAAACCGCTGCCGAGGTGGTGGATCAACGACTGGAATTGCTGTATGCGGCCTTGGCGGATGTGTTCCGCGGCGCGCGCGAAGACATCAAGCAGCGGCTGGAGATTTATCTCGATCCGCTGCGGCTTGCCGGCGCTGGTCAGCCGGACAAGCCGATCCTGGACATCGGCTGCGGCCGTGGCGAATTTCTGCAACTGCTGAACGAGAACAGCCTGCACGGCTATGGTGTCGACAGCAGCACGATCATGGTCGAACACTGTGCGTCGTATGGTCTTGATGCCCGCCACGCGGATTTTCTGGCGCATCTGCACGGCATCGAAGACGCGTCCCGCAGCGCGGTGACCGCTTTCCACGTGCTCGAGCATCTGCCGTTCGGCAGCCTGGTCGATTTCCTCGATGAAGCGCTGCGGGTGCTGATCCCCGGCGGTCTGCTGATTCTGGAGACGCCCAATCCCGAGACGATACGGGTTGGCGCGACGACATTTTACGACGATCCGACGCATCGCAATCCGCTGCTGCCGGAGATGCTCCGGTTCATCGTGCAGCATCGCGGATTTGCCGAGGTCGAAATTCTCCGGCTGCATCCGTTTCCCGAGGGGCTACTGCAGGAACCGACGGCAGATGTGGCGGCACTGAACGAAATGCTGTTCGGGCCGCAGGATTTTGCCATTGTTGGACGGCGGCCCTGACGGGGCTTTGGTCCCTGAAACCCGTTCTTATATTATGGGGTCCAGGGGCCTCTCGGCCCCTGGCGGGTCCAGGGCAGAGCCCTGGCCTTTCCTTCCTTACCGCCGCAACTCCATCTGGATCGGCCCCTGATGGCGGCCATGGGTAAACTGGTCCACCACCGCGTTGCCGCAGTCCATCAGTTCCGTCGCCCGGCCTTCCCACACGATGCGGCCCCGGTAGATCATCGCCGCGCGGTCGCCGATGCGCCGCGCGCTTGCCATGTCGTGGGTGATCGCCACCGCCGTGCTGCCAAGGCGCTTGACGCAATCGACGATCAGATTGTCGATCACCGCCCCCATGATCGGGTCCAGCCCGGTGGTGGGTTCGTCAAAGAAAAGAATATCCGGCTGGGCGGCGATAGCGCGGGCCAGCGCCACCCGCTTCTGCATGCCGCCCGACAGTTCCGACGGCCACAGACTGCCTACCGACGCGGCCAGCCCGACTTGGGCCAGGACGTCCTCGGCGCGGGCGCGGGCGTGGCGGCGGTCGACCTTGTGCTGCGCGAGCAGGCCGAAGGCCACGTTCTCCCAAACCGGCAGGCTGTCGAACAGGGCGCCGTTCTGAAACAGCATGCCGATGCGCGCGCGTACCAGTTCGGCGGCGCGACGGTCCATCCGCAGTACGTCGTGGCCGTCGATTTCGATGCTGCCGGAGTCAGGCTCGATCAGGCCGAGCACGCATTTCAGCAGCACCGACTTGCCGGTGCCGGAGCCGCCGATCACCACCATGGACGTGCGCGGCGCGATGTCGAGATCGACGCCGTCGAGCACGACCTTGTCGCCGAACGCCTTGCACAGGCCGCGGATGCGAATTTTGGGCGTATCGCTCATAGGGCGCGGCGCGTGCGGGTCATCTGGCGAAGAACAGTTCGGTCAGCACATAGTCGAAGGCGAGAATGAGCACGGAGGCCGATACCACCGCGTTGGTGGTCGCGGCCCCCACGCCCTGGGCACCGCCGCGGCTGTTGAAGCCGTTGTAGCTGCCCATCAGCGCCACCAGGAACCCGAACACCGCCGCCTTCACCAGCCCCGAGACGACATCGTCGGTGCGCACGAAGTCGAGCGTGTTGCTCAAATAGACTTCGGAATTATAGCCGAGCTTCACGGTGGCGATGACGAAGCCGCCCAGCACGCCGAGGATGTCGGCCACCACCACCAACAGCGGCAGCGCCAGCAGCCCGCCGAGCAGGCGCGGCGTGATCAGATATTTCACCGGGTTGGTGGACAGGGTGCTGAGCGCGTCGATCTGGTCGGTGACGCGCATGGTGCCGAGCTCGGCGGCCATGGCGGCGCCCGCGCGTCCGGCCACCATCAGCCCGGCCAGCACCGGGCCGAGTTCGCGGGTGATCGACAGCACCACCAAATTGGCCACCGCGCTCTCGGCGTTGAAACGCGACAGGCCGGTGGCCGATTGCAGCGCCAGCACCATGCCGGTGAACACGGCCGTCAGCGCCACCACCGGCAGGCTGTAATAGCCGATGTCGAGAAACGAATGCAGGAACAGGCGTCCGTAAAACGGTGGCCGGGCGACGTGCGAAAGTCCGTCAAGACCGAACAGGGCGATGCTGCCGGTCAGCCGGCAGGCGCCCAGCAACGCGCGGCCGGTCGCCGCGACCGCATCGAGCAGGCAATTCACGCGCTGTAGGTCCGGGCGATCCGCGGGCTGAGGCCGGTGAGGATCTCGTAAGCATTGGTGCCCGCCGCCGCCGCAACGGCTTCCGGCGGGCAGCGCGGGCCCAGCAGCTCCAGCCAGTCGCCGGCGGCGAGCGCGGGATGGTCGGTGATGTCGCAGGTGGTCAGGTCCATGGACACACGGCCTACCAGCGCAACGGGGGGGCCGTCAAAATCCGGTGCGGCGGGCCAGACCGGCGGGGCGCCACTGGACAGCGCCCGGCGCCAGCCGTCGGCATAGCCGATGCCGAGCGTGGCGATTCTTGTCGGGCGGGGCGCACGCCAGATGGCGTTGTAGCCGACGCTTTCGCCATCTGCGATGCCGCGGACTTGCAGGATGCGGGCGTGCAGCCGGGCCGCCACCCGCATCGGGTTGGCGCCGCCCGGGGTGGGGTTGAGGCCGTACAGCGCAGCCCCCGGGCGGGCGAGATCGGAGGCGAATCGGGTGTCGAGGAACAGGCCGGATGAATTGGCGAGGCTGCGCGGGGCCGGCGGCAGCACGGCGCAGGCGGCGGCGAATCGTTGCAGTTGCGCGGCATTCGCCGGGTCGTCCGGGCGTTCCGAGGCGAGCAGATGGGAGAGAATGTACCGCACGTCGAGCCCGTCCAGCCGGTGCGGGTCGGCGGCGAGCACCGACAGGCCGGCGGGGTCCAGGCCGAGCCGGTTCATGCCGGTGTCGACATGCAGGAGCACCGGCAGGCGGCGGGCGAGGCGGCGGGCGAGCGCGGTCCAGCGGTCGATATCGGCGAGCGAGCCGAGCACCGGGGTGATGTCGTGGGCGATATGGTCGCGCTCGCTGCCGGGCGGCGGGCCGTTCAGGGCGGCGAGCATGGCGCCCGGCAGCAGCGGGCGGAGCGCCTGGGCCTCGGTCAGATGGGCGGTGAAGAAATGACGGCATCCGGCCGCGTGCAAATACGGGGCGACCCTGGCCGCACCGAGACCGTAGGCGTCGGCCTTGACCACAGCCGCAGCGGTGCCAGGGGCGGCGCGACGGCGCAGGTCCAGCCAATTGGCGGCGATGCCGGCGAGATCGACATGCAGGACGGCGGTGGCGAAAGACCCCTCCCCCGATCCCCGTCCCTCAAGGGAAGGGGGGGAAGGTTCTTCAGTCGCCATCGTGGTGGAGGTCGAGGTCGGCGAACCGGGTGAACTCGCCCTCGAAGTAAAGATCGATCTTGCCGGTGGCGCCGTGCCGGTTTTTTTCGATCAGCAGCTCGGCGCGATTATGCACGCGCTCCATGTCGCGCTGCCATTTCTCTACCACGGCGTGGAATTTTTCTTCGTTGTCGAAGCCAAGCTGCTTGGGCGCGCGCTGCTGCAGATAGTATTCGTCGCGGTAGACAAACGTCACCACGTCGGCGTCCTGCTCGATCGAGCCCGATTCGCGCAGATCCGACAGCAGCGGGCGCTTGTCTTCGCGGCTTTCCACCGCGCGCGACAGCTGCGACAGCGCCAGCACCGGCACCGACAGCTCCTTGGCGATGGCTTTCAGCCCCTGGGTGATCTGGCTGATTTCCAGCACCCGGTTTTCCGGCCGCGAGCCGGCGGACGGGCGCATGAGCTGCAGGTAGTCGACGACGATGAGCGACAACCCCTTGGTGCGCGCGAGGCGCCGGCAGCGGGTGCGCAGGGCCGAGAGCGTGATCGCCGGGCTGTCGTCGATGTGCAGCGGCAGCGAGCCGATTTCACGCGATACCTGGACGAAGCGGTCGAAATCCTTCTGGCCGATGTCGCCGCGGCGGATGCGGTCGCCGGAGATGCGCGCCTCCTCGGCCAGCAGGCGGGTGGCGAGCTGCTCGGCGCTCATTTCCAGGGAGAAAATCGCGACCGAGCCGCGCGCCACCGCGTTCGGATCGGCGGCGCGGGCCTCGGCCTGGATGGCGCGGGCGGCGCCGAAGGCGATCTTGGTGGCCAGCGCCGTCTTGCCCATGCCGGGACGGCCGGCGAGGATCACCAGATCGGACGGGTGCAATCCGCCGGTTTTCTTATCGAGGTCGCGCAACCCGGTGGACAGGCCGGAGACGCCGCCGGAGCGGTGGAAGGCGCGCTCGGCGTTCTGGATCGCGCCGGTCAGGGCCCGCTCGAAGGTGATGAAGCCGCCGTCGCTGACGCCGCGTTCGGCGAGGTTGAACAGTTCCTGCTCGGCGATTTCGATCTGTGCTCGTCCGTCCAGCTCGGTGCCGGCGCCGAAGGCGTTGTTGACCACCGTCTCGCCGATATCGATGAGCTGGCGGCGCAACCAGGCGTCGGTGATCGCCCTTCCGTACTCGCCGGCGTTGATGATGCCCACCATGGCGCCGAGCAGTTGCGCCAGGTAGGTGGTGCCGCCGACCTCGTCGAGCACGCCGGAATGCTCGAATTCGGCCTTCAGCGTGACCGCGTCGGCGAGCTGACCGGCCTCGATGCGCCGGGCGATGGCGGCGAAGATGCGGCCGTGAATGGGGTCGACGAAGTGCTCGGCGACGAGGAATTCGCTGACGCGCTCATAGGCCTTGTTGTTGGCCAGCAGAGCGCCGAGCAGCGCCTGCTCGGCCTGCTGGTTGGACGGCGGCATCCGCTGCGACAAGCCGAGCAGCGGGGACTGGGACTCGATTGTGTTCACCCTGGTGAGCATAGGCCGGATGCGGGCGGTAACCCAGAGGTCGCAGGGTGTGGATAACGGGGATAGGGGGGACATCCGGGGCTCCGCCCCGACCGCCTTGCTTAACCATTGAGGTCAAGGGGTCTGAGACCCGTCGCGCCGAAAGGCGCGCTGCGCGCTGGGGCGGGTCCGGGACAGAGCCCTGGCCGTCGTTCAAGCAATTGCCCGCTTCCGCGCCAGCGCACGTTCCGCCTCGAACACATAATCCCGCGTCAGTGGCACCGCCGCCTGATCGCGCGCCAGTTGAATCTGAAACACCATCTGCCCCTCGCGGCGGAACGTCAGCTCCGAGCCGGACAAATAGAACTCGAACATCCGACAGAACCGCTCATCGTACAGCGCCGCGATGGTGTCGCGGTTGGCGGCGAAGCGACGGCGCCAGTGGCGCAGGGTCTCGGCGTAGTGCAGACGCAGGATTTCGATGTCGGTGGTGACCAGGCCCGCCTTCTCGATCGCTGGCAGCACTTCTGACAGCGCCGGGCAGTAGCCGCCCGGGAAGATGTATTTGGCCACCCACGGATTGGTTCGGCAGGGCCCGGTCTGGTTGCCGATGGCGTGCAGCAAGGCCACGCCGTCGGGCGCGAGGCAGCGCTTCACCACATCGAAGAACCCACGGTAGTGAACGACGCCGACATGCTCGAACATGCCGACTGAGACGATGCGGTCGAAGCGCCGGTTCATGCTGCGGTAGTCCAGCAGCTCGAAACCGACCCGGTCGGACAGGCCCTCGGCCGCGGCGCGCGCCTGCGCCTCGGCGAGCTGCTCGCGCGAGAGGGTGATGCCGGTGACGCGCGCGCCATAGTCGCGGGCGAGCGTCAGCGCCATGCCGCCCCAGCCGCTGCCGATGTCGAGCACCTCCAGGCCGGGCCGGTCGAGCAGCAGTTTGGCGGCAATGTGGCGCTTCTTGGCCGCCTGCGCTTCCTCCAGGGTTTCGTTGCCGGTGGGGAAATAGGCGCAGGAATATTGCCGGTCGCGGTCGAGGAACAGCGAATACAGCCGGCCGTTCAGGTCGTAATGGTGGGCGACATTGCGCTGGGCGCGCTTCGCCGGGTTGAACTGCGCCGTCCACCGGAGCAGCCAGCCGACGAATTCATGCAGGTTCATCAATTCCTGCTGCGATCCCTCGGCGGCCCGGTTGCAGAGCATCAGGTCGATCACGTCGTAAATGCCGCAGCCGACCGGCACCAGCCCGCCCTCCATGTAGGCTTCGCCCAGGGCGAGGGCCGGGTTGAGGGCGATGCGGCGGACGGTGCGCTCGTCCTTGATGTCGATCCGGGCCTCGGGGCCGGGCGGGCCACCGTAGGTGGTCTGCCTGCCATCCGGCCATCTGATGGTCAGACGCCCGAGGACAATGAACCGGCGAAGCACACGATCCAGGACAGCGCGCATGGCTTCCCTCTTCCGCATCCCGCACAATGGTTGCGCAAGAAGTGGATTTGGAGCGCCTGCGATTTCAAGAGGCGGTGGCGATTAAGAAACGGCGCGACACCGCCCTGGCCCCGCGCGGAGGGGCTAGGACAGGGGGGTCAGGCCGGCTGTTCGGTCGGCGCCTCGAACAGGTCCTCGGCGCGGAGGATGTCTTCCTCGGGTTCCTCCACCGCGGTGACGCGCTCACCGCGGGCCTGCTTTGCGGCTTCCTCGGGGCTGCGCGCCACGTTGACGGTGACGGTGATCACCACCTCGGGATGCAGGACCACACGGACATCGGTCAGACCAAGCGTCTTGATCGGATGCTCCAGCACCACCTGCGCGCGGTTGATGCTCAGCCCGGCGGCGGTGCTGGCGTCGGCGATGTCGCGCGAACTGACCGAGCCATACAGGCTCCCGGACTCGCCGGCCTGGCGGATGATGATGACCGACAGACCGCCGACCCGCTCGGCGACGCGTTCGGCCTCCTCGCGGCGCTTAAGGTTCTGCGCCTCAAGCTGGGCGCGCTGCTGCTCGAATTTCGCCAGGTTGTCCTTGTTGGCGCGGATCGCTTTCTTCTGCGGCAGCAGGTAATTCCGGGCGAAGCCGGGCTTCACCTTCACCACCTCGCCCATCTGCCCGAGCTTGTCGACGCGCTGGAGCAGGATCAGTTCCACGGATGACATGGGGCGTGCTCCCTCAGGCCACGACGTAGGGCAGCAGGGCGAGGAAGCGGGCGCGCTTGATGGCGTTCGCCAGCTCGCGCTGCTTCTTGGCCGACACCGCGGTGATGCGGCTGGGGACGATCTTGCCGCGCTCGGACAGGAAGCGCGAGAGCAGGCGCACGTCCTTGTAATCGATCTTCGGCGCGCTCGGCCCGGAGAACGGGCAGGACTTGCGGCGGCGGTAGAACGGCCGGCGGGCGCCGACCGCGGCGCGGCGGGCGGCCGGGTTCACATCGGATGAGTCGGACATGCTTGCTTAATCCTCCAGGCCGCGGAAGCCGCCGTCGTGGTCGCGCGGCATGCTGTCCTCGCGGGCGCGGAATTCCTCGCGGTCGTCGTAGCCGCGCTTGCGGCCGGACTCGAAGCGGCCAGCCGGCTTCGGACCGCGGAAGCTGCGTTCGCGATCGTCGGACTTGCGCGACAGGATGGCGCTCGCGGACTCCTCGATCGAATCTACCCGGATGGTCATGAAGCGCAGCACGTCTTCGTTCAGACGGAGCTGGCGTTCCATTTCCAGCACCGAGGCCGGAGAGGCGTCGATGCCGAGCAGCAGATAGTGGCCCTTGCGGTTCTTCTTGATCCGGTAAGCCAGGCTGCGCAGGCCCCAGTATTCGCGCTTTTTCACCGAGACGCTGGGGCGCGGGCCTTCGGGTTCGCCCTCGGCCGGCGGCGGTGGCGGCGCGATGCCCTTGTCGGCGTCGAGCTGGGCGCCGATGGCGTCGGCAATGGCCTCGACCTGCTGTTGCGTGACGTCATTCCGTGCGATGAACACGGTTTCATAGAGCGGCATGGGGTCTCCCTCTGGCTTGTCTCCGCCCCGGACCATCGGGTCCCGCGCCACCATTGGCGCGTGGGCATAGCCGGGAGAGGCCGTCTCCACCCGGCAGGGGAGGCGCGTGGATAACGATGGTTGCCGCCCTATGCAAGCCCTAAACTTGCCGAGCGCCGCGCCAACGGGGGATGGAAGCAAGGCCTTGGACTCAGGCGTCGCCTTGGCTCTGTCGTTGCGGTTTCTGAGGGACAGCGTGGGCGCGGGCTGGTAAGGGCGGCTCCGGTCTGGCATCGGGGCCGGAAAGAGGATGCGCGGATGGTCCAGGGGTCGGCAACACAAGCTGGGATGGTGCCGGGTGCGCCGTGCCCGGCGATGCCGCGCCATCATCGGATGCACATCGCGCGCGCCGCCGCCTGGTGCGCGAAGGGGCGGAGCCGCGCGCCGTGGGGCAGGTCCTCGCCCGACGCTGGCTGCGCACGCTTTCGCTGTATTGCGTCGCCCTGGTGAGTTTCAGTTTCTCCCTCGGGCGGACGTCACCGGCGCCGTATTTCTTCCTGCAGGGCCAGGGTCCGTTTTCCGATCGCATCCCGGCGGTCTCGTGGTCGCTGGTCCTGGAGCGCTATTTCTATTTTTTCTTTCCTCTGCTGCTGGCGGTCGCGCTGGCCCTGGGCGGACCGCGTCTGCGCAGCGCCCGGGGCGGTGGCGGCGCCTGCCCTGGTGGCGATCATCGGCTGCGCCGCGGCGCGCATCGCCACCAGCTATGGCCTGCTGCCGGTGAGGTGAATTGAATCATGGCCACCGGTCAATCCCTTCCTGCGGCTGACAGCACTGCCCACGGTGTGCGCGCCGCCTGTGTGACCGACCCTTGGACGGCGACGACGGCGCGTGTCCTGTCGTCGCGCGTGCGGCCACGGGTGATCCTCAGGCTGCGTCGCCGGCGCCTGGCTTGCCTACCGCCTGGTGGAACGGCCGTTCCTGGCGTTGCGTGGCCGCCTCGTTCCGGGCTGATGTTGATGCTGCCCTGGGCGGCGGAGATTGACAGGGGAGCGGGGCGAAGCTACGCCGCGCGCCCAACCCGCTTCCCTCCTCTCCGATCCGGGAACCTGACGCAGAATGGCTATTCACGCCTTCATTTTCCCGGGCCAGGGTAGCCAGGCCGTCGGCATGGGACGCGACCTCGCCGCCGCCTTCGCGCCCGCGCGCGAGGTGTTCGAGGCGGTCGACGAGACGCTGAAACAGAAGCTGTCCAAGCTGATGTTCGAGGGGCCGGGCGAGGACCTCACACTGACGGAGAACACCCAGCCGGCGCTGCTGGCGCATTCGCTCGCGGTGCTGCGGGTGTTGGAGCGGGAGGGCGGGATTTGTCTGGCCGACCGCGCGGTGGTGGTGGCGGGGCATTCGCTCGGCGAATACACCGCCCTGGCGGCGGCCGGGGCGTTCACCCCGGCGCAGGCGGCGGCGCTGCTGCGGCTGCGCGGGCGGGCGATGCAGAAGGCGGTGCCGGCCGGGGCGGGCGCCATGGCGGCCCTGCTCGGCGTTGAGATGGAGTTGGCACGCGCGATCTGCGCGGAGGCCGCCGAAGGGCCGGACGGGCGCCAGGTGGTCGAGCCGGCCAATGACAACGGCGGCGGGCAGGTGGTGATTTCCGGCGACAAGGCGGCGGTGGATCGCGCCATTGAGGTGGCCAAGAGCAAAGGGGTGCGGCGGGCCATGCTGCTGCCGGTTTCCGCGCCCTTCCATTGTGCCCTGATGGCGCCGGCGGCCGACGCCATGGCTGAGGCACTGGAAAATTCGCCCCCGGCGGCGCCGCTGGTGCCGGTGGTGACCAATGTCTCGGCCGCCAAGGCGAGCGACCCGGCCGAGATCGCCCGTTTGCTGGTCGAGCAGGTGACCGCCACCGTACGTTGGCGCGAATGCGTGCAGGCCATGGTCGGGCTGGGGGTGGACAGTTTCGTCGAACTCGGTGCCGGCAGGGTACTGTCCGGTCTGGTGCGGCGCATTTCTCCCGATGCCGCCGCAACGTCGGCCGGCACGCCGGCCGAAATCGAGCAATTGCTGAAATTCCTGTAACGGGAGCGCCGTTATGTTCCGGTTGGACGGCAAGACGGCCCTGGTGACCGGCGCTTCGGGCGGCATCGGCGCGGCGATCGCGCGCACGCTGCATGCGCAGGGGGCGGCGGTGGCGCTGTCGGGCACTCGGCGCGAGGCGCTGGAGGCGCTGGCGGCGGAATTGGGCGAGCGCGCGCCAGGGAGAGCGCATGTCTGCCCTGCCGATTTGCGCGACCCGGCGGCGCCGGAGGCGCTGGTGGCGGCCGCCGAGGCGGCGGCGGGACCGCTCGCCATCCTGGTCAACAATGCCGGCTTCACCCGCGACATGCTGGCGCTGCGCATGAAGGACGAAGACTGGCAGGCGGTGCTGGATGTCGATCTGACGGCGCCGTTCCGGCTGGCGCGCTCGGCCCTGAAGGGAATGGTTCGCCGGCGGGCCGGGCGGATCGTATCGATTTCGTCCATTGTCGGCAGCACCGGCAATGCGGGGCAGGCGAACTATGCCGCCGCCAAGGCGGGGCTGGCCGGCATGACCAAGGCGCTGGCGCAGGAAGTGGCCTCGCGCGGCATTACGGTGAACGTGGTGGCGCCCGGCTTCGTCGCGACGCCGATGACCGACGCGCTGTCGGATGCGCAGAAGGCCAAACTGGCCGAGACGATCCCGCTGGGCCGCCTCGGCCAGCCGGCGGACGTTGCGGCGGCGGTGGCCTATCTTGCCAGCGACGAGGCGGCCTGGGTGACCGGCGCGACGCTACATGTCAATGGCGGCATGGCGATGCTCTAAGTGGGTGCCGTGCGGGGATTCGTCCGGTTGGCGCCTGTGACAAATCCATGCTAATCGGCGCCCGCCTTCGTCCGGGGCGGGTGCGCGGCGCCGGTGTGGTCTGCCGTGACGGGTCTGTCCCGCCGGCCAGGCCGGTCCGGCGAACGGGCCAGGATGGTGGCCAGAGTGAACGAGAGACGGCCGGGACGCGAGACGCGCCCGGACGTGAGACGCATAGACCAGGAACCGGCAGGCAGGAGTTAAATTTCCGATGAGCGAGATCGCCGACAAGGTGAAGAAGATCGTGGTGGAGCACCTCGGGGTGGAAGAGGCCAAGGTCACCCCGGAGGCGTCGTTCATCGACGACCTGGGCGCGGACAGCCTCGACACGGTTGAACTGGTGATGGCCTTCGAGGAAGCCTTCGGGGTCGAGATCCCGGAAGATGCGGCCGAGAAGATCGGCACCGTGAAGGATGCCATCGACTATATCGAGAAGCAGAAGGCCGCCTGAGCCGGTACTGCGCGGGAAACAACGGGCAAGGATGGCAGCGATGCGGCGCGTGGTGGTAACGGGCATGGGCATCGCCTGCCCCCTTGGCTTGGGGGTCGGGCACGTCTGGAAGCGCCTGGTTGAGGGCGAGTCGGGCATCAGCGCCATCCAGTCGTTCGACGTGAAGGACCTGCCGGCGAAGGTGGCCGGCCAGATTCCTCTGGGACCGAAGACCGAAAACAAGCTGGACATCGGCGAGTGGGTGCCGGTGAAAGACCAGCGCAAGATGGACCGGTTCATCCAGTACGCGCTGGTTGCCGCCACCGAGGCGGTGGAGGATTCCGGATGGACTCCCCGGAGCGAAGAGGACCGCTGCGCCACCGGGGTGATGATCGGCAGCGGCATCGGCGGGCTGGAGACGATCTACGAGGCGTCCATTCTGGTGCACGAGGGACGGATCCGGCGGCTGTCGCCGTTCTTCATCCCCTCCGCCCTGATTAACCTCGCGTCGGGCCATGTTTCCATCAAGTTCGGTTTCAAAGGACCGAACCACAGCGTGGTGACTGCCTGCGCCAGCGGCGTGCACGCCGTCGGCGACGCGGCACGGCTGATCGCGCTCGGCGATGCCGAGGTGATGGTGGCCGGCGGGGCCGAATCGGCGGTCAATATTCTGGGCATTGCCGGGTTCTGCGCCTCGCGGGCGCTGTCGACCGGGTTCAACGAGACACCGACCAGGGCATCGCGTCCCTGGGACCGCGACCGCGACGGCTTCGTCATGGGTGAGGGCTCGGGTGTGCTGGTGCTGGAGGAGTACGAGCACGCCACGAAGCGCGGCGCCAAGATTTACGCTGAGGTGTGCGGCTATGGCATGTCCGGCGATGCGCACCACATCACCGCCCCGGCGGATGGCCACGAGGGTGCCTACCGTGCCATGGCCGCGGCCTTGCGCAATGGCCGCATCTCGCCGGACCAGATCCAGTATGTGAACGCCCACGGCACGTCGACGCCGCTCGGCGACGACCTGGAGTTGGAGGCGGTGGAGCGGCTGTTCGGCGATGCCGCGGGCGGGATCGCGATGTCGTCCACCAAGTCGGCGACCGGGCATTTGCTGGGGGCGGCCGGTGCGATCGAGGCGATTTTCTCGGTGCTTGCGGTGCGTGACAATGTGGCGCCGCCGACGCTGAACCTGGACAACCCCAGCCGCGAGAGCCCGATTGACCGGGTGGCGCATACGGCGCAGGAGCGGCGGATCGAGGTGGCGCTGTCGAATAGTTTTGGCTTTGGCGGGACGAACGCGTCGATTCTGTTCCGGAAGGCTGGTTAACTAGTCCAGGACTTAAAAAACGGGTTCCAAGGGCCTCCCGGCCCTTGGCGGGTCCAGGGCAGAGCCCTGGCCTTGCTTTCTTGCTTACATCCCCGCGAACAAAGGCGTGCTCAGGTAGCGCTCGGCAAAGCTAGGCGCGATCGAAACGATCAGCTTCCCGGCGTTCGCCGGATCGCGCGCCAGTGTCAGCGCGGCATGCAACGCGGCGCCTGAGGAGATGCCGATCGGCAGTCCTTCCTCGCGGGCGCTGCGCCGTGCCGCGGCGATGGCGTCGCGCTCGGACACCCGCACCACCTCGTCCATCAGCCCCATTTCGAGCACGCTCGGCTGGAAGCCGGGGCCGATGCCCTGCACCCCGTGTGGCCCGGCCTCGTCGCCGGACAGCACCGCGCTCTCGGCCGGTTCGATCAGCACGATTCGCAAGCCAGGGCGGCGGGGCTTGAGCGCGCGGGCGATGCCGGTCAGCGTGCCGCCGGTGCCGGAGCCGCCGACCACGATGTCCACCCGCCCGCCGGTGTCGGTCCAGATTTCCTCGGCGGTGGTGGCGGCGTGGATGTCGGGATTGGCCGGGTTGTCGAACTGGCGCGGCATCCAGGCGCCCGGCGTGCTGGCGAGGATCGACTCGGCGCGGGCGATGGCGCCGGCCATGCCTTGCCGCGCCGGGGTGAGCTGCACGTCCGCCCCCATCAGGCGCAGCATCTTGCGCCGCTCGGCCGAGGCGCCCTCCGGCATGGTGACAATCAGCCGGTAGCCCTTGGCGGCGGCGACGAAGGCCAGCGCGATGCCGGTGTTGCCCGACGTCGGTTCAACAAGGACAGATCGGTCGGCGGCGATCAACCCTTGCGCCTCGGCGCGCTCGACCATGGCCAGGCCGATGCGGTCCTTGACCGAGCCGAGCGGGTTAAAGAACTCAAGTTTCAGAGCGACTTCGGCGACGAGCTTGTCCTCGGCCGAAATACGCGGAATGCCGACCAGCGGCGTGGCGCCGATCGTCTCCAGGATGCTGCGGTGCATGCGGCCGCGCGCCGGGGTGGCGGCGGGGGAAACTTGTGCCGGCGAGAGGGCGGCACGGGTGACATTTCTGACCATAAGGGATGTTTTTACCACAAGACGGGTGTATCACGAAGGGTAAACGTGATTTCATGTCGGCGCGCCAGAGGAGAACAACAATATGCTGATCCGACGGGACCGGGGAATGCTGGCGGTGACCGTGATGCTCAACGTCGCCTTCCATGGCGGCCGGACGGCTACGGTCAGCGCGGCGGAGATCGCCGACCGGTTGGGGCTGGCGCGAAGGGGTATGGAGCCGCTGCTGCAAGGGCTGTCGCGGGCGGGCCTGCTGGAGAGCGTGCGCGGCCCGCGCGGCGGCTACCGTCTGGGCCGGCCGCGGCGCGACATCAAAGTGTCCGATGTCGTCGCGGTGGCGGTGAGCGAGGGCGAGGTCGAACCGAGCGAAGGCCCGTCCGGCCGGCTGCAGGAGAAGGTGGTGGATTCGCTGTGGGCGGAACTGGAGGCGGCGGCGCGCGACCGGCTGGCGTCGCTGACGCTCGACGACCTGTTGCGCCGCGCTGCCGCCGCCGGCCTGCGCCGGCCGACCAGCGAGCCGATCACCTTCGCCATCTGAGCGCCGCGGAGGGCCAATGCCAATGTCTGTGGCCAGGCGTTCGGCCGTTCTGCTAGAACCACGTGATGAAGATGCGAATAGCTCTGAAGGCCGCGGCGGCGGCGCTGTTGCTGGCGGTCGGAATCGGCGGCCGGCCAGCGGCGGCGCAGGACAGCTTGCTGAACGTTTCCTATGACCCGACCAGAGAGCTTTATCGCGAGCTGAACCGCGCCTTTGCAACGGTCTGGCAGAAACAGACCGGACGCAGCATCATGGTGAACGCCTCGCATGGCGGTTCGGGAGCCCAGGCGCGGGCGGTGCTGGATGGGTTGCAGGCTGACGTGGTGACGCTGGCGCTGGCCTCTGATATCGATGCGTTGGCGGCGCGGGGGCTGGTGGCGAAGGACTGGCAGGCGCGGCTGCCGGAAGGTTCCACCCCGTATACCAGTACAGATCGTCTTCCTGGTGCGCAGCGGCAATCCGAAGGCGATCCGGGACTGGCCGGACTTGGTGCGGCCTGGGGTGAAAGTGATCACCCCCAATCCGAAGACGTTGGGTGGCGCGCGCTGGAACTATCTGGCGGCACTGGGCTGGGCGCTGCGCCAGCCGGGCGGCAGCGAGGCGAGCGGCGAGGCCTATCTGCGGCGCCTGTTCGCGCGGGTGCCGGTGCTGGACACCGGCGCCCGCGGCGCCACCAACACTTTCGTGCAGCGCGGCCTGGGCGATGTACTGCTGGCCTGGGAGAACGAGGCGCTGCTGGCGCGCGACGAGCTGGGCGCGGACCGGTTCGAGATCGTCTATCCCTCGGTGACGGTGCGCGCCGACCCGCCGGTGGCGGTGGTCGATGCGGTGGTGGACAAGCGCGGCAGCCGGGCGGCGGCGGATGCGTATCTACGCTTCCTGTATACGCCGGAGGGCCAGGAGATCGCGGCGCGGCACCATTACCGCCCGCGTGACCCCGCGGTGGCGGCGCGCTATGCTGGCACCTTCCCGCCGGTGCCCACCTTTGGCATCGATTTGTTCGGTGGCTGGGCGGACGCGCAGGCGCGGCACTTCGCCGATGGCGGGGTGTTCGATCAAGTGACGGCCCCACAGGTGACGGCCCCGGCGAATTAGGCGGCGTCGCATGACCCAATCGTTCCTTCGCCCAAACCCGCTGCCAGGGTTCGGGCCAGCCTTCGGGCTGACCTTGGCCTGGGTGTCGCTGATCGTGCTGATCCCGCTGGCCGCCCTGGTGCTGCGGCCCTGGTCGATCGGGGTCGCCGGGGTGCTGGCCTCGGTCGGGTCGCCGCGAGTGCTAGCCGCCCTGCAGCTCAGCTTCGGTGCCTCGCTGGCGGCGGCGGCCATCAACGTGCCGCTGGGACTGCTGGTGGCCTTGGTGCTGGTGCGCGGCCGCTTTCCTGGACGTGCGCTGGCCGACGCGCTGGTGGACCTGCCCTTCGCCCTGCCGACGGCGGTGGCCGGCATCGCTCTGACCACGCTGTATGCGCCCAACGGCTGGATCGGCCGCCTGTTTGCCCCGTTCGGGGTGGTGCTGGCCTATGCCATGCCGGGGATCATGGTGGCGCTGGTGTTCGCGGGCCTGCCCTATGTGGTGCGCACCGTGCAGCCGGTGCTGATGGACCTGCCGGCCGAGCTGGAGGAGGCGGCGGCGACGCTGGGCGCCCGCCCGCACCAGATTCTGACGCGGGTGGTGCTGCCGGCGATCCTGCCCGCCCTGCTCACCGGTTTCGCCATGGCCTTCGCGCGTGCCGTGGGGGAATACGGATCGGTGATTTTCATCGCCGGCAACATGCCGGGGCTGACCGAAATCGCGCCGTTGCTGATCGTGATCCGGCTGGAACAGTTCGACTATTCCGGCGCCGCCGTGCTGGCGCTGGCGATGCTGGCGCTGTCGTTCCTGATGCTGGGGGCGGTGAATCTGCTGCAACAGCGCCTGGCACGGACAGGACGATGAGCGCGCGGGTTCCTGCGGCGCCCATGGCCGCCGTGCTGGTGGCCCTGGCGGCGCTGGCCTTGCTGGTGCTGCTGCCGCTCGCCGCCCTGTTCGCCGAGGTGCTGCCGCAGGGCGCCGGGCAGGCACTTTCGGTGTTCGAGGATCCCGACTCGCTTGCGGCGATCCGCCTGACTCTCCTGGTCGCCGCCATCAGCGTGCCGGTGAACACAGTGGGCGGGCTGGCGGCGTCGTGGTGCATCGCCCGTTTTCACTTTGCCGGGCGCGGTCTGCTGTTGACCTTCATCGAACTGCCGCTGAGCGTCTCGCCGGTGATTTCCGGTCTCGTCTGGGTGCTGTTGTTCGGGGCGCAGGGCTGGCTCGCGCCGGCGGTGGAATGGGCCGGCGTGCAGGTGATCTTCGCCACGCCCGGGCTGGTGCTGGCAACGCTGTTCGTGACCTTTCCGTTCGTGGTTCGCCAGCTGGTGCCGCTCATGCAGGCGCAGGGCAGCGACGAGGAGGAGGCGGCGCTGACCCTGGGGGCGGGGCCGTGGGCGATGTTCTGGCATGTGACGCTGCCGAATGTGCGGTGGGCACTGCTGCAGGGGGTGCTGCTGCTGAATGCGCGGGCGATGGGAGAATTCGGCGCGGTATCGGTGGTCTCGGGCCGCATCCGCGGGCAGACGTTGACCATGCCGCTGCAGATCGAGGCGCTGTACAACGATTTCCAGGCGCCGGCCGCGTTCGCCATGGCGGGGCTGCTGGCGCTGCTGGCCCTGGTTACGCTGGCGGCCAGGGCGGGGCTGGAGTGGCGCACGCGCCGGGGGACGGACTCGCCGACGGCGCCCGCATGAGCCTCGCGCTGCAAGGGATTTTCAAGCAGTTTGGCGCGACGCCGGCGCTGCATGGGGTGGATCTGACGGCGGCAGAGGGCGAGTTCCTGGCCCTGCTGGGCCCGTCCGGGTCCGGCAAAACGACGCTGCTGCGTATGATCGCCGGGCTGGAGACGGCCGAATCGGGGCGGGTGCTGATCGGCGGCGCCGACATGGCCGGGGTGCCGGCGCGGTCGCGTGGGGTCGGGTTCGTGTTCCAGCACTATGCGCTGTTCCGCCACATGACGGTGGCCGACAACATTGCCTTCGGCCTGCGCGTGCGTCCGCGGGGGCAAAGGCCAAGTCGGGCGGCGATCCGGGCGCGGGTGGCCGACCTGCTGGCGCTGGTGCAGATGCCCGAGCTGGGCGGGCGGTATCCCGACCAGTTGTCCGGCGGGCAGCGCCAGCGGGTGGCGCTGGCGCGGGCGCTGGCGATCGAGCCGCGGGTGCTGCTGCTGGACGAGCCGTTCGGGGCGCTGGACGCGGCGGTGCGGCGCGATCTGCGCCGCTGGCTGCGCGAGCTGCACAACCGCACCGGCCTCACCACGGTGATGGTGACGCATGACCAGGCCGAGGCGCTGGAGGTGGCTGACCGGGTGGCGATCCTGCGCGCCGGCCGGGTGGAGCAGGTGGACACGCCGGCAGGGCTGTGGGCATCGCCGTGCAGCGCATTCGTGTTCCGTTTCATCGGCGAGGCGGTGGAACTGCCCTGCACGGTGCGCGACGGCCTCGCCCGGTTCGGCATCGCCGGCGTGCCGGACCAGCCCTGCGCGCTGCCGGACGGGGCCGCTCTTGCCATGCTGCGGCCGCACGAGATCGGGCTCGCGGCGGCAGATGGGGCGGCGGATGTGCGGGTGCGCGCGGTGTTGGCGGCCGGGCCGGCGGTGCGGGTGGAGGTGCTGGCCGGCGCGCAGGCGGTCGAGGTGCTGCTGCCGCCCGGTGTGGCACCGCCCGCGGTGGGCAGCGTCTGCCGGCTTGATCTGCGGGCGGCCCGGTTTTACCCGCGCAGTTGAACTGCCGACTGTCATCGAAGCTTAATAAAACTGCAATCTGAATTACCCCATGAACGCCTAGGGTCCGGCCGCGAATACGGATGACCGGTCGAGTTGGTCGGTGCTTCCCGTGCCCGATGCGACCCGTGCCCGATGCGACCCGTACCTGGTGCGTCCGGGTGCCATCGCGATCCAAGGAGGGATCATGAAGCTTGTTTCCGCGGCGCTCGCCATTTCCCTGGCGGCGTTTACTGTCGGCGCGCAGGCGCAGCAGATCACCGGCGCCGGCGCCACGTTCCCGGCCCCGGTCTATGCCAAATGGGGCGAGGCCGCGAAGGCTGCCACCGGCCTGGAGCTGAACTATCAGGCGATCGGCTCGGGCGGCGGGCAGAACCAGATCATCAACCGCACCGTCGATTTCGGCGCCTCCGACGCGCCGGTGGACACGGCGAAGCTGGAGCAGAACCATCTGCTGCAGTTCCCGACTGTGATGGGCGCGGTGGTGCCGATCGTGAACCTGCCCGGCATCGAGGCCAACCAGCTGAAGCTGCCCAGCGAATTGCTGGCCGATATCTACCTGGGCAAAATCGTGAAGTGGAACGATCCGCGGCTGGTCGAGGCCAATCGTGAGATCAAGCTTCCCAACCTGCCGGTCGCGCCGGTGTACCGCGCCGACGGGTCGGGCACCACGTTTGTGTATACCTCGTATCTCTCGGCCGTGTCGCCCGATTGGAAGGCGCAGGTCGGGGCCAATACCAGCGTCAAATGGGCGACCGGCAATGGCGCCAAGGGCAATGACGGCGTGGCGGCGACGGTGAAGCAGGTGCGCGGCGCCATCGGCTATGTCGAATACGCCTATGCGAAACAGAACAAGCTGACCACGGTGCAACTGCGCAACAAGGCCGGGCATTTCGTGGCGCCGACCATGGCCGCGTTCACCGAGGCGGCCAATGCCGGCGACTGGAAGAACGCGCCGAACTACGCGGTAAACCTGATCGACACCGCCGGCGCCGAAGCCTGGCCGATCGTGTCGGCCACCTTCATCCTGCTGCCGAAGGACCCCAAGGACCCGGCCCGCAGCGCCAACGTGATCAAGTTCTTTGACTTCGCCTACAAAAACGGCGGCGATGTCGCAAAGAACCTTGATTACATCGCTCTGCCGGAAGCCGTACAGGATGCGGTGCGCTCCTCCTGGCGGTCGCAGGTCAAAGGGCCGGACGGCGCGGCGATCTGGTAAGCGGCGCGTCTGCACCAAGACTGGTTTGCGAGGGAGGCGCCCGCCGGCGCCTCCCGCCTTGTCATCCCATCGGGGAACGACTTCGTGTCCGACGCCGCCGCTGTTTTTCCGCTTCTTGCCACCGGTTCCCGTGCCGCCTCGTTCGGCGACCGGCTGTTTGCCTTTTTTGCAACCTGCGCCGGCCTGTTCGTGCTGGTGCTGCTGGGTGCGATCATCGTCTCGCTGTTCATCGGCGGGCTGCCGAGCTTTCGCGCCTTCGGGCCGTATTTCCTGGTCGATACCGACTGGGACCCGGTGCAGGAAGTGTTCGGTGCCGGTGTGCCGGTGTTCGGCACCCTGGTCACCTCATTCCTGGCGTTGCTGATCGCGGTGCCGCTGGCCTTCGGCATCGCCTTCTACCTGACCGAAATCGCGCCCGCTTGGTTCCGCCGTCCCGTGGGCACGGCGATCGAGTTGCTCGCGGCGGTGCCATCGATCATTTACGGCATGTGGGGGTTTTTCGTTATCGTGCCGGTCATGGCCGATTACGTGCAGCCCTTCCTGACCGACTGGCTGGGCGACGTGCCTGCAATCGGCTTCCTGTTTCAGGGCGCGCCCTTCGGCACCGGTATCCTGACCGCGGCCCTGGTTCTGGCGGTGATGATCATCCCCTTTATCGCCGCCACCATGCGCGACGTGTTCAACACAGTGCCTGCGGTGTTCAAGGAATCCGCCTACGGCGTCGGCTGCACCACCTGGGAGGTGATGCGCAGCATCGTCATTCCCTACACGCGCGCATCTGTGGTCGGCGGCATCATGCTGGGACTGGGGCGCGCGCTGGGCGAGACCATGGCGGTGACCTTCGTGATCGGCAACACCAACCGCATCACCACATCGCTGTTCGGTCCGGGCAACACCATTGCCTCGATCGTGGCGCTTGAATTTCCCGAAAGCCACGCCGGCAGCCTGAAGCTGTCGTCGCTGCTCGCGCTGGGGTTCATCCTGTTCGTGATATCCTTCATCGTGCTGGCGATTTCGCGCCTGCTGCTGCGCCCGAGGTCGGCATGAGCACCGCCATGATGTCGCACACCGGTCCGACGCGCGACGCGCGGGTGGCGGACCTGCTGTCGCGCCGGCGCAAGCGGTCCGACCGGGCGGTGCAGGCTTTGTGCGTCGCCGCGACGGTGATCGGCCTGGCCTTGCTGGCCTCCATTCTGTTCACCTTGCTCTGGCGCGGCGTCGGCGCGCTGGGTTTGCACGTGTTCACCACCAGCACGCTGCCGCCCGGGTCGAACGGCGGATTGCTGAATGCGATTGTCGGCAGCCTGATCCAGACGCTGGTCGGCACCGCGATCGGCACGCCGATCGGGCTGATGGTGGGCACCTATCTGTCCGAATATGCCCGCACCTCGGCGCTGGGCAACGCGGTGCGCTTTGTTTCCGACGTGCTGCTGTCCGCACCGTCCATTCTGGTCGGGCTGTTTGTTTACACCATTCTGGTGGAGCCGTTCGGCGGCTTCTCGGGCATCGCCGGCTGCGTGGCGCTGGCGGTGATCGTGGTGCCGATCGTGGTGCGCACCACCGAGGACATGCTGCGGCTGATTCCCACCGAGCTGCGCGAGGCGGCGGTGGCGGTGGGGGCGCCGAAATGGCGGGTGATCGTGCTGATCTGCTACCGCGCGGCACTGGACGGCATCGCCACCGGCGTGCTGCTGGCGGTGGCGCGGGTGGCCGGCGAGACGGCGCCGTTGCTGTTTACCTCGCTCGGCAACCTGAACTGGTCGCTCAGCCTGACCCAGCCGATGTCGAGCCTGCCGGTGACGATCTACCAGTATGCCGGATCGGCCTTCGATGACTGGGTCGATCTGGCCTGGGCCGGGGCGCTGCTGATCACCTTCGGGGTGCTGGCGCTGAACATCGTCGCCCGGGTGGTCTTGCGGCCGCGTAGCTAAGAAACGGAGCACGGACAGCCGTCGCCCGGAGAATTGGAACCATGAGCGAGACCATGAACGACACCGAACAATCTCCGGCCATCGCCGAGATGCAGGCGCGCTCAAGCGAAACCCTGAATGCGGCGCGCATTTCCATTCGCGGCGTCGATTTCTTCTACGGCACCAACAAGGCGCTGAAGGGCATCGATCTCGACCTGCCGGAACGCCAGGTGACCGGCATGATCGGCCCGTCGGGCTGCGGCAAATCGACGCTGCTGCGGGTGCTGAACCGGATGTACGACCTCTACCCGGGGCAGCGCGCCCTGGGCGAGGTGCTGATGGACGGGGTGAATATCCTCGACCCCGGCATCGATCTGAACCAGTTGCGCAGCCGGGTGGGCATGGTGTTCCAGAAACCCACGCCATTCCCGATGACGATTTACGAGAACATCGCCTTTGGCGTGAAGCTGCACGAGCGGCTGTCGAAGGCGGAAATGGACGAGCGGGTGGAATGGTCGCTGACCCGCGCGGCTTTGTGGGACGAGGCGAAGGACCGGCTCAGCACCTCCGCCATGGGTCTGTCGGGCGGGCAGCAGCAGCGGCTGTGCATCGCCCGCACCATCGCGGTGCGGCCGGAGGTGATCCTGCTGGATGAGCCGACGAGCGCCCTCGACCCGATCAGCACGCTGAAGATCGAGGAACTGATCGACGAGCTGAAGCGGGACTTCACCATCGCCATCGTCACCCACAACATGCAGCAGGCCGCCCGCTGCGCTGACCAGGTGGCTTTTTTCTACCTGGGTGAGATGGTCGAGGTGGGAACGGCGACGCATATGTTCACCGCGCCACGCGAGAAGCGAACGCAGGAATACATCACCGGCCGGTTCGGCTGAGCGGCGGAGAGGGGAATTGCATGTCCGACCTGGCGGAGCACATCGTGAAAAGCTTCGAGGCTGAGCTGACCCGCTTGCGGGCGCTGATGACGGACATGGGCGGCCTGGTCGAGCGCCAGGTCGTGCTGGCCTGCGATGCGGTGCTGAGCGGCGACGCCGACGCCGCCAGCCAGGCGGTGCAGGCCGATGTGCAGGTGGACGCGCTGGAGCGCGAGGCCGAGCAATTCGTCATCCGGCTGCTGGCCCTGCGCCAGCCGATGGCGCAAGATTTGCGACAGATCGTCGCGGCGCTGAAGATTACCGGTGAGCTGGAACGCATCGGCGACTACGCCAAGAACGTGGCCAAGCGCAGCATCGTGCTGGACCAGTTCAACATCCCGACACCGCTGAGCGGCATCGCCCACATGTCGCGCCTGGTGCAGGAAAACCTTAAGGCCGTGATCGACGCGTTTGGCGAGAACGACGCTGACAAGGCCATGGAGGTGTGGCGCTCGGACGAGGGGATCGACGATATCTACAACGCGCTGTTCCGCGAGCTGGTGACCTACATGATGGAGGACCCGCGCAACATCACGCCCTGCACGCATCTGCTGTTCGTCGCCAAGAACCTCGAACGGATCGGCGACCACGCCACCAATATCGCCGAAATGGTCTACTACGCGGTGAAGGGCGAGCCGATGCCGCAAGGCCGGCCGAAGGGCGACAGCTCGGCCTACGCCTCGGGCAGACCAAGCGAATAGAGGACGCACAATGTCGGACAATGGAACGCGCCCGCTGGTGCTGGTGGTCGAGGACGAGGCGGCGCTGGCGACGATGCTGCGCTACAACCTCGAGAAACAGGGATTCCGGGTGGACGAGGCGGGGGACGGGCAGGAGGCGCTGACCCGGATCAGCGAGGCGCCGCCCGATCTGGTGCTGCTGGACTGGATGCTGCCGGTGATGTCGGGCATTGAAGTGTGCCGCCAGATCCGCCGGCGTCAGGACACCCGCGACCTGCCGGTGATCATGGTGACGGCGCGCACCGACGATCAGGACGCGGTGCGCGGCCTGAACACCGGCGCGGATGACTACATCACCAAGCCGTTCAACATGGAGGCGCTGCTGGCGCGCATGCGCGCGCTGCTGCGCCGGGCCGGCGGCGTGGCCTCCAAAGGCACGTTGAGCTTTCACGACATTTCGCTCGACCAGTCGGCCCACCGGGTGACCCGCAACGGGCGCGCCGTCCACCTGGGGCCGACCGAATACCGGCTGCTGGAATTCTTCCTGCAGCACCCGCGCCGGGTGTTCTCGCGCGAGGAAGTGCTGGATGCGGTCTGGGGGCCGGATATTCACGTCGAGCCGCGAACCGTGGACGTGCATATCCGGCGGCTGCGCAAGGCGATCAATGGCGACGGCGAACTGGATGTGGTGCGGACGGTTCGTGCCGCCGGGTATGGGTTGGATACCGAGCCGGTTTAGAAAAAAACAAGGCCAGGGTCGGCCCTGGAGCCACCCCAGCGCAGCGCGCTTTCCGGCGCGACAGGGCGGTGGCCCCCTGGACCAAGCTACTTAAGGCGGGGAGGGTACGTGCGGTGCCTTTCAGCGCGGAGAGGGGCTTGGGCGGAGTTTATGACGGCACCGAGGGCAGGGTTTTTACCTCCGCTGATGCTGGCATCTGGTTGCAGCGCCGGGGCGACGGGTTCCTGCCAGCGCACGGTGACGGCGGCAGAGGCGGCGATCCGGGTCTGCCCGGCCATGACGATCCACATGGCAGCTCTCACCCGGCGGAGTTGGGCCGGCGGACGGTGCGGCGGTGCGGGTGCATGTGGGTTCCTCCGGGGTTGAATTATCCAGTCTAGCCGCCGATCGTTCTACGGTGATGACGGTTGCGCGTCAGCGACGTGACAGCACGCGCGGCCCCCTGCTCGACCTCGCCACGGCGTCGTCGCATCATGGGGCGCGGGGCGCGATGCGCCGCACTTGCCGAAAGGAGATGCCATGTACCCCGACGTGCAGCTGTTCATCGATGGCGCATGGACGCCGAGTGCCGGCGGCAAAACGCTGGATGTACTGAACCCGGCGACCGGGGAGGTGCTGGGCAGGCTGGCGCATGCGGAGCGGCCGGACCTCGACCGTGCGCTGGCGGCGGCGGAACGCGGCTTCCAAGCCTGGCGGAAGGTGTCGGCCTATGAGCGCAGCAAGGTGATGCGTCGCGCCGCCGGGCTGATCCGCGAGCGGTTGGACAGCATCGCCCGGCTGCTGACGCGCGAGCAGGGCAAGCCGCTGGCCGAGGCCAAAGGTGAAACCCTGGTCGCTGCCGACGTGATCGAGTGGTTCGCCGAGGAAGCCCGGCGCGCCTATGGACGGGTGATTCCGGCTCGTGCCGAGGGCGTGTATCAGCTGGTCATCAAGGAGCCGGTGGGGGTGGTGGCGGCGTTCACGCCGTGGAATTTCCCGATCAACCAGGCGGTGCGGAAAATCTCGGCAGGGCTCGCCGCGGGCTGCGCGGTGATCCTGAAGGGGCCGGAGGAGACGCCGGCCGCTTGTGCGGAGCTGGTGCGCGCCTATGCCGATGCGGGCGTGCCGGCGGGGGTGGTGCAGTTGGTGTTCGGGGTGCCGGCGGAGATTTCCGAGTATCTGATCCCGCACTCCGTGGTGAAGAAGATTTCGTTCACCGGCTCGACGGTGGTGGGCAAGCACCTGGCGGCGCTGGCCGGCGCGCATATGAAGCGGGTGACGATGGAGCTGGGCGGGCACGCGCCGGCGATCGTGTTCGACGATGCCGACATCGCCTCAGCCGCGAAGATTCTGGCCGCCAACAAGTTCCGCAATGCCGGGCAGGTGTGCATCGCGCCGACGCGGTTTCTGGTGCAGGAGGCGGTGTATGAAGATTTCGTCGCCCGCTTCGTCGAGCTGGCGAAGCGGGTGAAAGTGGGCGACGGGCTGGAGCCGGACACCACGATGGGGCCGCTCGCCAATGCAAGGCGCATCACCGCCATGGAAGGTTTCGTGCAGGACGCGGTGCAGAAGGGCGCGGAGGTGAAGACCGGCGGCAAGCGCATCGGCAACAAGGGCAATTTCTTCGAGCCGACGGTGCTCACCAACATCACCCGTGAGATGCGGGTGATGAACGAGGAGCCGTTCGGGCCGCTCGCCCTGATGGTGCCGTTCAGCAGTTTTGACGACGTGGTGGCGGAGGCGAACCGGCTGCCGTACGGGCTGGCATCCTATGCCTATACGAGCTCGGCGAAGACGGCGAATGCGATCGCGGCTGCTGTCGAGGCCGGCATGATGTCGATCAACCACCATGGGCTGGCGCTGCCCGAGGTGCCGTTCGGCGGCATCAAGGATTCGGGCTATGGGTCCGAGGGTGGCAGCGAGGCGATCGAGGGCTATCTCAACACCAAGTTCGTCACCCAAGCGAGTTTGTAAGGCCGGGTTCCAAGGGTTTATCGCCCTTGGTGGGGTTCAGGGGCGATGCCGTCGCGCCGAAGGCGGGCTGCGCGCGGGGTGGGGTGCGGGGCGACGCCCCGGCTACTTCATGCGTTGCCCAAGTTGCCAAACGTTTGCGACTTGCAGATCGGCGTCCAGCACGACAAAATCGGCAGGGCAGTTTGGTTCGATGCGACCGCGGTCCGCGAGTTCGATCGCGCGGGCCGGGGTGCGGGTGGCCATGCGCAGTGCCGCGTCGAGCGGCAGGCCGGCGAGGTGGACCGCGTTCCGCACGGCGTCCGCCATGGTCAGGTGCGCGCCGGCCAGGGTGCCGGCGTCGTTCACCAGTCTGCCGTTGTGCAGATGGATGCGTTCGCCGTTCAGGCTGAAGCTGGTGTGGTCCGAGGCGGCGGTGGGCATTGCGTCTGAGACGAACAGCAGCGCGTCGGCTCCTTTGGCGGCGAAGGCGATGCGCAGGCTGGCGTGATGCACGTGGTGGCCATCGACGATAATGCCGGCGAAGGTCTCAGCGCGGTCCAGCGCGGCGCCGACCGCGCCGGGCGCGCGCGGCACGAAGCCGGACATCGCATTGTAGAGATGCGTGAACCCTGAGATGCCGGCGGCCAGTCCGGCGATGGCTTGGTCGTAGCTGGCGTCGGTGTGACCGGCGAACACGGTCGCGCCTGTGTCGCGCAGACGGCGGATGTTCGCGGGCGGGACCGTTTCGGGCGCGAGGGTGATCAGCAGAGCGCCGGGAAATGGTGTGCACAGCAGCGCCAGATCGTCGTCGCTCATGGCGGCGATGGCGGCGGCCGGATGGATGCCGCGGCGGGCGGCGGCGATGAACGGACCTTCGAGGTGCAGCCCGGCGATTCCCGGTATGCCATCGGCGAGGGCGGTGCGCGCGGCGGCGAGGGCGGCGCGCAGGTGCGCCCGCGTACCGCTGATCAGCGTTGGCAGCAGGGTGGTGGTGCCGGCGTGAGCGTGCGCGGCGGCGATGCATTGCAGCGTGGCGGCATCTGCGGTGTCGTTGAACAGCACGCCGCCGCCGCCGTTGACCTGCAGATCGACGAATCCTGGCGCCAGCACATGATCCTCCGGCAGTTCGATGCCGTCGGCGCCGGGCGGAACGGCATGTCGTGGCACGACGGCGGCGATGCGGGCGCCATCGAACAGCACGGCGCGGTCGTGCAGCAGGTCGGTGCCATCGAACAGGCGGGATGCGCGCAGGGCCTTCATGCGCTGATTTCGGCCAGCGCCGCGTGCAGATGCGAATGATGCTTTACAAGTAACGACTCAGCCTGGCCCCGATCCAGGCCGTGCAGGATCAGCACCGCGGTTTTCACCCGCCCGCCGGCGGCATCGAGGGCGGCGCGGGCCGAGGTGTCGTCGGTGCCGGTGAGGTCCTGCAGCATGCGCATTGCGCGCTGGCGCAGCTTGGCGTTGCGCGCGTTCATATCGACCATCAGGCCGCGATGGATGCGTCCCAGGCGCACCATGACAAGGGTGGAGAACAGGTTCAGCACGGTTTTTTGCGCAGTGCCGGCCTTCATCCGCGTCGATCCGGCGATCGCCTCGGCGCCGGTTTCGACCAGGATCGGGCAGGCGGCGGCGGCCAGCAGGGCGCCGCCGGGGCTGTTGGCGATGCCGATGGTGAGCGCGCCGCGGCGGGCACATTCGGCAATGACCGTGGTGGTGTAAGGCGTCGAGCCGCTGGCGGCGATGCCGATGGCGACATCGTCGGCGCCGATGGCGTGGGCGGCCACGTCCTGCAGCGCGGCGGCGTGGTCGTCTTCGGCATTCTCGATGGAGCGGGTGAACGCTGCGGCGCCGCCGGCCATCAGCAGAACAAGCCTGTCCTCGGGCCAGTCGAAGGTGGGCGGCAACTCGGCGCCGTCTTGCACGCCGATGCGTCCGGAGGTGCCGGCGCCGGCGTAGATCAGGCGGCCGCCGCGGGCGAGTCGCGGCAGGGCGGCCCCGGCGGCGGCCTCGATGGCGGGAAGGGAAGGGCCGACCGCGGCGACGGCCGCCAGCTGGCCCTCCCACAATGCTTGCAGAACTTCGCCGGCGGGCCAACGGTCGAGGTCGCGCAGGCGTGGGTTGATGGTTTCGGTGGCCGGCAGGGCGGGCCCGGGTGGATCGGAAGTCTGCATGATCTGCCTTTATCTTTTCGAACTCGATGGACCGGCGACGCGGCGCCCGGCGGCGCCGGCGCGTACCTTCACAGCATTGCGTTTCTTCTCCCGGCGGCAAAGAATTCTTTTGCGCCCACCGAAAGCCGCTGATAGGAGGCGGTGTCTTCATGACACGGATTGGAATTGTCCGCGATTTGCGGCAGACCGCTCACCTGCAGTCCACAGCGGAAAGGAACAGGACCGCATGTCGAAAGCCTTTATCGCCCAGGTCATCCAGGAGTCGGCCGGCCTGACCGGGACGGCGTCGAATCGTGCCGCGGGCGACCTGATGGGCGCGATCGTCAAGGAGCTGAAGAAGAACGGACGGTTTACCCTGCCGAGCTTCGGCACCTTCGTCGTGCGCAAGACCAAGGCGCGCAAGGCGCTCAATCCGCGCACCGGTGAGGCGATCAAGGTCAAGGCGGGCAAGACCGTGCGGTTCAAGGCGTCGCCGACCCTGAAGAAAGCGGTCTGAAGCCAGCGCCGCGGTGCCGGGCCCGGATGGATCCAGGTCCGGCGCGCCCGGTGCGGCACCGCCATTGCGGGCCGCGCGCGTTCACTGCAACGGACACGCCTCCGTCATAACGAAGGAAAGCGACCGTCGCCGCGCCAGTCCGCTTGCCGGGCCGGACGGGCATGGTCGAATGTGCGCTCATCGGGCCGAGTAACGGCGAGGGTGATGCGATGAGCGACGGACTCCTGCCTCCCACCGCTCCGGGCGATGTGGCGCCGTTCTGGCTGGTGCACTGCCTGCAACGGGTGCCGGTCCGGGCGGGGCGGCATTGCGCCCAGCCGAACCTGCGCCGCTTCGGGATGGAGGGGGCGGTGCGGGCCTCTCTTGCGCTCTTTCACACCCATGCCGATATCGATGGTCTTGTCGCTGCCTTGTTGCGGGTGCTTTTGGCTCGGCCGGCGACGGGGTGACGCGCCAGATTCCGCGCCAGATTCCGCGCCAGACAAGGGGAGACGCGACATGCCGCGACCGCAACTGGGCCATCTGACCGTCATCTCGCGCGATGACGACCAGGTGCGCCAGTTTACCGATGCGATGTGGGCACGGCTGCGGCGCGAGGCCGAAGACGCCTATGAGCGTGCGCCCATGCTCGCACCACTGTTTCTCGATTCCATCATCAACCAGCCCAGTTTCGAATCGGCGGTGTTCCACCGGGTGGGCGCAAGGCTGAAGAACGACGTGATCTCGCTGCCGCTGATCATCCGCGCCTTCCACCAGGCGCTGGAAGCGGAGCCGGACATTTCCATGGCGCTGCGCGCCGACATCACCGCGGTCTATGAGCGCGACCCGGCCTGCGAGCGGTTCATCGAGCCCTTTTTGTATTTCAAGGGGTTCCATGCCATCCAGGCGCACCGGCTGACGCATTGGCTGTGGAACAGCGGTAACCGCGATTTTGCCCTGTATTTACAAAGCCGCTCCTCGGAAGTGTTTCAAACCGACATCCATCCGGCGGCGCGGCTTGGCCGCGGGCTGTTCCTCGACCATGCCACGGGACTGGTGGTGGGCGAGACGGCGGTGATCGAGGACGATGTGTCGATGCTGCAGGACGTGACCCTGGGCGGCTCCGGCAAGGAAACCGGCGACCGCCACCCGAAAGTGCGCCGGGGTGCGATGATCGGCGCCGGGGCGAAGGTGCTCGGCAATCTCGAGGTGGGCGAGAATGCCCGCATCGCGGCGGGCTCGGTGGTGCTGCGGCCGGTGCCCGCGCATACCACGGTCGCCGGGGTGCCGGCGCGGGTGGTGCGCACCGCCACCCCCGACGAGCCCTCGCGCACGATGGACCAGATCCTCAGCGATCTGTCCTATGAGGCATTCGCCTACACGATCTGACCCAGCCTGATCCCTTTGTCCGCCTCCCGGCCCGCCAGAAAAAAGCGGCGGCGCCCCTGCGGGCGCCGCCAAGGTCAGGGGAGGAAACCGCTCAGGCCCGCGGGACGGCGGGCGCTGCGCCGGAAAGAGAACAACACGGTTCTGCCATAGGCGCAAGTGATTTTGAAATTCAACGGTTAAATACCGTATATATAATTTTCCGGACAGGCTGCTCACGCGGGGCGCCGCATCCGAGCTTCGTGAGCGAAGGCGACCACAGGCCGTCGCGCCGATGCAACCCTGCCGGGGCGCGACAGCCTGTGAAGGGCCTGATAAACACCTACATACGCCAAGGATCGGCTGATCGCCGCCACGCCGTGCTCACCTGTGTGTTTGCCTGCCGCGGCCGCCTGACCGGAGCCGGTATGGTTGACATGCCGGCGCCATCACTCACGTCTTGGCGAGCTGTCCATGTCGGACCGTTGCAATTGAATTGGAGACAGCCGGAAATGAGGGACCCTGTGCGGGCGTCCAGGTTTGACGTGGCGTTCGCAGGCATGGGCCTGGCGAACGCCCTGGCCGCCGTGCGGGTGGCCAAGTTACGGCCGGAATTGCACATTGCCGGCTTCGACACCCACCCCTCGGTGGGGGCCGGCCGCACCTGGTCGTTCTTCGCCACCGACGTGACGCCAGCGCAACTGGCCTGGCTGCGGCCGCTGCTGCGCCGGGAATGGCCGGCCTACGAAGTGCGCTTCCCTGGCTTCCGGCGAGTTGTGCCGACACCGGTTTGCACACTTTCCGGTCCCGCGCTGGGCAGCGCGCTGACCGGCCTGACCCACGCCGCGGACATCGCCGAGGTCTCGCCCGACCGGCTGACGCTGGCCGACGGCAGTTCCGTCGCCGCCCGCGCGGTGCTGGACGGGCGCGGGGCGCGGCCCTCCAGCGCGTTCCGCTGCGGCTGGCAGAAATTCCTCGGCCAGGAGCTGCGGCTGAGCGCGCCGCACGGGTTGCACCACCCGATCCTGATGGACGCACGGGTGGAGCAGCTCGACGGGTTCCGCTTCATCTATGTGCTGCCGTTCGGCCCTGACCGGTTGCTGGTCGAGGACACCTGCTACAGCGACACCCCGGAGCTGTCGCATGCGCGGGCGCGGGCGGAAATCGCCGCCTACGTCGCCGCCCATGGCTGGCACGTGGCCGAGTGGCTGTCGGAGGAGCATGGCGTGCTGCCGGTGATCCTGGACGGCGATATCAACGCGTTTTGGGCGGAGGTCGGGCCGGTGCCGCCGCTCGGCATGCGGGCCGGATTGTTTCACCCGGTGACCGGTTACTCACTGCCGTCAGCGGTCGCGCTGGCCGATGCGGTGGCGGCGGCGCTGCCGGCACGGCCGGACTCGCTGCGGCGCCTGATCGAGGCGCGGGCGCGGGCCACCTGGCAGGCCCAGGGCTTCTATCGGGTGCTCAACCGCATGCTGTTCCTGGCCGGCAACTCGCATCAGCGCTGGCGGGTTTTCGCCCGCTTTTTCCACCTGCCGCAGCCGCTGATCGAGAGGTTCTTCGCCGGCCGCAGCACCGCCCTCGACCGCATGCGGCTGGTGAGCGGCAAGCCGCCGGTGCCGTTTTTCTCGGCGCTGCGCTGTATCCCGTCCTCCGGTCAGGGCGAGCTGATCACGCCGCCGTGGCGGCCGGGGCCGGGAAGGGTCAGTCCTGAGATACGGGTGGACGGTTGAGGCTGCGCAACTGCGCCCGCAGTTTGCGCAGCGGCGGGGCGTAGAGGAAGCCGAACGAGACCGCCCCTTCCCTGGTATGCACGGCGTGGTGCAGGTGGTGGGCGGCCACCAGATGGGCGAGATAGCCGCTGCGCGGGGTGAAGGGCGGCGGCAAGCGGCGGTGCACCAGCACCTCGTGCATGGTGAAATAGGCAATGCCGTAGGCGGTGACCCCGCAGGCGATGGCGGTGACATACGGCAGCAACTGGCCGATGGCGAACAGGGCAATCGCGATCAGCGAGAAGACCAGCACGTAGCGGTCGTTGCGCTCGAACGGTCCGGTGCGCGGCCGGTGATGCGATTCGTGCCAGCCCCACCCCGAACCATGCATGACCCAGCGATGCATCGCCCAGGCGAATACCTCCATGCCCACGAAGGCGGTGGCTGCAAGCGCGATGTTCAGGAGCGCGTTCATGGTTTGAGTCTTTGATGGGGCGGGATACGGGACCGCTCCACAGGTGCAGCCGGTTGCGGTCTGCGTCAAGCATGCATCCAGCGCCGGTCGATGTGATCCTTCCAGAACCAGGCCAGCCGGCCCGACAACACGATGCCGTTCCGCCAGGCCACGGCCCTTCGGTCGCCAAGGCTGAGGATGACCAGCGCATCGCGTTGCGGGCGCCAGCGCCGCAGGGGCTGCCCGGCGAGGGTGCGGCGCAGATTGGCGGCCAGCATCCGGCCGGCACGCACCGCCCAGACGCCGGCCTTGGGACGGGGATCGCCCTGCAGCGACGCGCAGTCGCCGGCGGCGAAGACGCGCGGGTCGGACAGGCTGCGCAGCGTGGAGTCCACCCTGACGCAACCGGCCGCGTCGCAGGCCAGGCCGCAGGCGGCGAGGAAATCCGGTCCCACCACGCCGGTGGCCCAGAGTGTGTCCGCCACCTCGAGCACCCGCCCATCGGACAGGGGCAGGCGGCGATCCTGCATCGGGCCGGCCTCCACCCCGCCGATCCAGTCCACCCCGGCCGCTTGCAGTGCCCGGCGCACCACCGCGCGCGCCTGGGCTGGCGCGCCGGGAATGGGCATCGCCTCCCGCCCGATGAGGATGATGTGGGCAAGCTCGCGCAGCCGCTGCGCCAGCGCGAGCGCCAGTTCGGTGCCGCCGGCGCCGGCGCCGACCACGGCGATCCGGTCGCCGGGGGTGAGCCGGGCCTCCAGTGCCGCGAGATGGGCCAGGAAGCGCCCGATCGGCTTGACCGGGACGCCGCCGCCCGCCGGCATGGCGGGACGGCCGCCGACATCGATGGACAGCAGGTCGAAGCCCAGCGGCGGGCGCCCGTGAAAGCCCAGGGTGCCGGCGGCGAGGTCGATGCTCCGGGCTTCGGCCAGCACCAGGCGCGCACCGGCGGCGGCGGCGAGCGGGGTGCAATCGATATGGGCGTCATGGAACCCGTCGTCGCCCCGCAGCAGGCCGGGCAGCATGCCGGAGTAAGGGGTGTGCGACTCTCGCGTAACGAGGGTCAGGCGCGCGCCGTCGATGCGGTGCCGGGCGGCATGGCGCAGCACTTCCACATGGGCGTGGCCGGCGCCGAGCAGCACGAGGTGGGTGGAGACGCGCATGGATGGGTGCCTCCGGCGACGGTCAGGAACCAGGGCCAGGTGCTCTGCTCCTGCTCCCTGTGGTGACACGTGTCTACAGTCGCGGGGTCCAGGCAGAGCCCTGGCCTTGCTGACGGGCGGCGCGGTCCGCGGAGCGGGACTTGGCCAGCCGGACGTGCCGGGCCGGGGGGCGAGTGAACATGTGGAGGGTATAAGGATGATCGATAGGCGCCGCGTGAGCAGTCGTGCCGGCCGTGTGCTTGCCGTGGTGATGGCGCTGGCCGCACCGACAGTCGCCGCTCAATCGCCCGCTGGGCCCACGTCGCCGGACGACGGCAATGGTGCGGCTCCGAACCACCGGCAGCATCGCGGGGGGCAATCGCCCGGGCAGAAAAGACCGGCGGCGCTGCCGGAGGTGAAGGTCACGCCGGATCCCTGGCCGCGGCTGGATCCGGGAGCGGTATTTTGCCAAACCGCGGAGGATTTGCGCCAGCATCTTGCCGTCGTGGCGGCGCGTCTGGACGGCAACGGCGGCAGCGTGGCCGAGCCGGCCGGATGCCGACTGATCAGGGCGCCGACGGCGGTGGCGGTGCTGGCGCGCGAAGCTCCCGGACGGACCCAGGTGCGCATGTCCGGCGCGTCGGCCGAGACCGGATGGACCGATGCGTTCCTGCCGGACAAGGGTGGCAGGCCATGAGAGTTGTCTGTGTCAGCGAGCGGGAATGTTGGCGGCAAAAACGGTAAATAGCAAACCAATTATCATGACAATGATCGAGGCCATAAACCACCTCAGCGTCTTTTTGTATTCAACGAGCAAAGAATCTCTGACCTGAATGGCCCGCCACAAGGTAATGATTTCTAGAAATATTGCGCACAATATGATTGTTTCCGCCAAGGCGGATGGCAGCGTCCAATCTCCCACGGCTTCCAAACTCCAGTATTTGACGAACAACAACGAGAAGCTGATGAATAAGGTGATGGCGGTGATGATCCCTCCCCGATAGCCAGCCGGAAGCTCGTCCTCGACCTTGCCTTTCGGCGGTTCTGGGCTTGGGTTCATCCGATACATCCTTCCGTCAGACCCGCGTTTCAGCGGGCGGTGTCGTTCGCGGACGAGACGTTCAGCCGAGCGGTGCCGAGCCGGGCCGGCGCAACCGGATGCACCCCCAGGCAATCGCCAGCCCTGCGGCGAGCAATCCAAGCGACAGCAGCGGTTGCAGCACGACGCGCGCCACCGCGATGGTGGTGAGCGTCACCAGGGCGGCAAGCCCCGCCATCGCCAGGATCGCGGTCACATCCACCACCGTCTCCAGCACCGGCACCACACTGACCAGAACGGCGAGCGGCCGGACCATCAGCACCAGCCCCACCAGGCACAGCAGGAAGCCGGCGAGTCGCAATGCCCAGGCCACGCCGCGCGCCGCCGCGCGTTCGGCGCTGACCATGGCGGCCGCACTCGCCACGCCATCCGTGGCGAGCGCCAGCATGCGTCCGTCCGGCGCCGCGAATGCGGCGAGCCGGTCGCCCTGCTGGCCGGCGATGACGCTCGCGCTGCCGGCCAGGGTCGCGACGAAGCTCACCCGCACATCGCCGACAGCCGGTTGCTGCGGGTCCCGGGCGCGGGTGGGGCCGGAGTCGCCGTGCTGCCAGCCGGGCGGCAGCGGCGCCGTTTCGGGCAGCAGGACCGGCGCGGTTGGCGCCAGGAGGTCGAGCACCGCCGCGTCGAGATGGTAGGGACCCAGCCGCACATCGAGCGCGTCGCTGGTGAGGCCGGCGAGCGGCAGCGGCGGGTTTGCATGGCCGGCGCGGGCGCGGAACGGGCCGGAGTTGATCGCCCGGTCGGACCAGGTTTTCCGGTACTCATACGTCGTCTGGGTGGTGCTGCCGCCGCCGAGCGATTTCTCCGTCGTGCTGGTCGCGTGCTCCTCCCATTGGAACATCTCGACCCGGCGCTGCAGCCGCACCGCATCCGCGGCGATGACGCCGAACAACGGGTCGCGCGCCGGCGCCGCGGCGGCCAGGCTGCCGGTCAGGTGCACCAGCCTGGCTTGCAGCGCCGGGTCGATGCGGGCGGCAGGCGCCTCGACGACCAACCGCGCGGCCAGATCCAGGCTGCCCAGCGCCGCGACCTCGGTGCCTTCGTTCCAGGACAGCAGCGCGACCGCGGCGCCGACCAGCAGCATGCCGATGACCGAGGCGATGAGGCTGTCGCGAAGCCGCTCCAGCCAGCTGCGCGAGGTGACGGTGCTGACCTGGTCAGGGGTGGCGCTGTCCGCGCCGCCGGCTGGATCGGCGGAGCCAGGCGGCGTCGTGTCGATGTCGGACATCGGAACGTTTTTCCGGTTGCGGGGTTTGCAGTCCGTTCGGCACCGACCCGCCGGCGCGGGCGCCTCAGGCCAGAAACAGCAGCCAGCCGAGCGAGCCGGTGCCGGCGACGAGGCAGTAATAACCGAATGGGTTGAGCGCCCAGTCCTCATGTTCGCGGAAATACCGCATCAGGAACCAGGTGGACAGAAATGCGGTGGTGCCGGCCACCGCGGCCGCCGCTGCCGACAGTGCGAACACGCCGGGCGCGACCTGTGCGTGCAGCAGTTTCGGCACCTCCAGCACGGTCGCGCCGATAATAACCGGCGTGGCGATCAGGAACGAGAACCGGGCGCTGCCCTCGTGGTCGATGCCGCGCAGCAGGCCGCCGACGATGGTGGCGCCGGAGCGCGAAATGCCGGGCAGCAGCGCGCCGCACTGCCAGATGCCGATGATCAACGCATCGCGCGCGGTCAGGGTGGCGAGCGGGCGGGTGCCGAGGGCGCGCAGCCGCTCGCCGACCAGCAGCAGAAACCCGTTCACGATCAGGAAGCTCGCCGCCACCAGCGGGGAGGCGAACAGGCCGCGCACGAATTTCTCCAGGGCGAAGCCGACGAGGACGGCGGGGATTGTGGCGATGACGATCAGCACGAAGGACAGCCTGGCATCGTTGACCGACTGGTCGGAGCCGAAGCCGAAGACGCCGCGGGCGAGCCCCCACCAGTCGCGCCAGAAATAGGCGATCAGTGCCGTGGCCGTGCCGGCGTGCAGCATGACCAGGAACGGCAGGAACGAAGGCGAGCGCTGATCGAGGTTCCAGTGCAGCAGCGCCGGCAGCACCACCGCGTGGCCCAGGCTGCTGACCGGGAACAACTCGGTCGCGCCCTGCAGGATGGCCACTGCGATGGCCTGGATGGTGTCCATGGTGCTTGTCCGTTCCGTGGCTGAGGGCCGCGCGCGGCAATGGCGGACGCGGCGGGGCGATGCAACCTTCGGGTCAGGCTCCCGGGCGGACGGTGAAGCCGGCCTCGGCGATGGCGTCTGCCAGCGCGGCGGCGGCTGCGTCCAACTCGATCTCCAGCGTGTGCAACTCAAGGTCGGCGGCCACCCGCGCGGCGGGGTCCAGCGTCTGCACCGCACGGGTGACGCTGCCGACGCAACCCTGGCAGGTCATATCGGGAATGGTGAAGCGGGTCATGCCGGGCTCCTGGTCGGGATGGCGGCAGAGTAGCCCCGGATGTCCGGCCAGGCGAGGGCAGTCGTTGCGGCAGACGGCGGGGCATCCGCCGAGCCGCCGCAAGGCCGGAGGTATCGGGTGCGGCGGCCGTCGTTGCCGCAAAAACACACAAGTTGCGGAAAAGCGCACAGCGCAACCGGCCGGGCGGAGACGCACGGCATCGCACTTGCCAGGACTTCACAGAAATTGTCAGAAATATGCTGGACGCGCCGTAGGTGGCCTGCGCTTGTGAAACGCGCTTGTCCGTGTCAAGGAGTCATATTGACAGCTTGAAAAGGTAGCGTAGATGCGAGCGGCCCAAATTGGGACGTGCCTGAATAACGGGTGTCAACCGCTTGTGAGTTCGACAAATGATTTGCGATGCCCACCTAGGTTTGATGAGGGCGGTCGCGGGCCAGGAGCTAGTTTGCGTGCCTCGGGCCGAATTGGCGGACCGTCGATGAACGGCTGAGCCGTATGAACAGCTTGCCCCAGAATGGATCAAAGCCTCCTCGAATCCTGGTCGTCGACGACGAGGAGGAGGTGCGGGAGATTCTGGCCGAGACGCTGGAGGAATTCGGCTATGCGGTGCTGACGGCCGCCAGCGGCGAGGAGGCATTGCCGCTGCTGGCGCATGACCGCTGTGTCGCCATGGTGATCACCGATGTGCGGATGCCGGGCATGTCAGGTCTGGAACTGGCCGAGGTGATCCGGCAGCGCTGGCCCAAGGTGAAGGTGGTACTCATCTCCGGGTATTTCCTGCCGCAGGCGGAACCGCAGCGGTTCCTGAAGAAACCCTTCCATATGAAAGAGCTTGCCTCGCTCGTGCGGTCGGAGCTGGGCTGGATAGGGTGACGGCAGCGGGGCCAGGGCAGATCCCTGGCCTTCCTTGCTTCACCCGGCCGCCCCCAGCGCATCAACGCAATGTTCTGCGGCTGGAAATCTCCGCGCCCGCACGTCTTCGGCATAGGCGGCGGCTGCCCGCGACACCTCCGCGCCGAGGTCGGCGTAGCGCTTGACGAAGCGCGGCGTGAACGCGGTGAACAGCCCGAGCATGTCGTCGCTGACCAGAACCTGGCCGTCGCAGTCGGGCGAGGCGCCGATGCCGATGGTGGGAACCGGCACGGCGCGGGTGATGGCGGTCGCGAGCGCGCGGGTGGTGCCTTCAATCACCATCGCGAAGGCACCTGCCTCGGCGACCGCGTGTGCGTCCGCGGTCACGCCGGCCGCTCCGGCGGCGTCGCGGCCCTGCACACGGTAGCCCGACAGGTTCACCGCCTGTGGCATCAGGCCGACATGGCCGCAGACGGGCACGCCGCGCGCGGTGAGGAAACGGATCGTTTCCGCCATCGCCACGCCGCCCTCCAGCTTGACCGCGGCGCAGCCGGTTTCGGCCAGCAGCCGCGCGGCGTTGCGGAACGCCTGCTGCGGTGATTCCTGATAGCTGCCGAACGGCATGTCCACCACGACAATGGCGCGACGGACACCGCGCATGACCGCGGCGCCATGGGCGATCATCATGTCCAGCGTGACCGGCACGGTGGTTTCCAGGCCGTACAGCACCATGCCGAGCGAATCGCCGACCAGCAGCAGGTCGGCATGCGGGTCGAGCAGGCGCGCCATGGGCGTGGTGTAGGCGGTCAGGCAGACATAGGGGCCACCGTCCTTGCGGAAGTGGCGTACGGTCAGGCGACGTTCGGTGCCGGGGACGCTCATGGGCATTCCTCTCGTGCCGCGTCGGACCGGGCGCTCGCGCGGTGCTGCGGTTGTTGATGGCCGGGCGTTGGCCTGGCCAGGCAGGCCATGCGCGCGGTGCGGACGAAATTTTCCCACGGCGTCCCGATAGGCTCCGGTGCGGCCACCGCCATCCCCCTGTTGAGGCGGCGCGTGCTTAGCATTCGGGCCCCGCGAGGCCAAGCGCGGGGAGGCGGTCGGCATCCCCTTGCGCATTGCCCGTTCGCGCCTACGTATCCGTCCTCATCAACAACCGAAAGGAGGTGATCCAGTGTCTCATTGCCCGAAGCCGGCGGAAGCTGCGACCTGGATGACCACCGCTGGCGTTGCCGCGGCGGACTGACAAGGCGGTCGTCGGCCTGCCGGCTGGCGCAATGCGAGGGCCCCGGTGCGAACCGGGGCCCTCCTTATGTACTTGCTCCATGAATATGCTTGCTCAACCACGGCCGATGAACGGCATCTTGGTTGCCATCACGGTGACGAACTGAACGTTCGCGTCCGGCGGCATACCGGCCATATAGACGATGCTGCGGCCGACCGCTTCGACATCCATCGTCGGCTCGGCGCGGGTCGAGCCGTCGGCCTGCGGCACGCCCTTTGTCATGCGTTGCGTCATCGGCGTTGCCGCATTGCCGATGTCGATCTGGCCGCAGGCGATGTCGAATGCGCGCCCGTCCAGCGAGATCGACTTGGTCAGGCCGGTGATGGCGTGCTTGGTGGCGGTGTAGGCCGCCGAGCCGGGCCGTGGGGTGTGCGCCGAAATCGAGCCGTTGTTGATGATCCGCCCGCCCGGCGGTGACTGGTCGCGCATCAGGCGGAACGCGGCACTGGCCACCAGGAAGCAGCCGTTCAGGTTCACGTCGACCACGCTCGCCCATTGCGCGAAGCTCATGTCGCCGAAGTTGGTGGCGGGGACGTTGCCGCCGGCATTGTTGAACAGCAGGTCGAGCCGGCCGAATCGTTGGCGGATGGCGTCGAACAGGGCTTCGACCTCGGCCGGCTGGGTCACATCGGTGGCGACACGCAGCGTGCGTTCGGCAGCGCCGGACAGGGCGGCGGTTTCCTCCAGCGCTTCGCGGCGGCGGCCGGCCAGCACCACCGACCAGCCATCCTGCAGCAGGGCAAGGGTGGCCGCCCGGCCGACGCCGCTGCCCGCACCCGTCACCAGCGCTGTTCTTGTCATTCCGGTTTACCTCCCCCGCTGTGGCAACCGCCCCGTTATAGGCGCGGTTGACGGCCGCGCCCACAACCGCGGCCTGCGGCGTTCGCAGCCACGCAGGCGTGCCGATCTTCCCGGCATGGGCCTGCCGGCGCTTTGACGGTTGTGCGTCGCATCGATCGAAGGCGGAGCTCAGTCCGCCGCCCACTTGCGGAATGCCGGATTCCTTCTACCTTGCAGTTGGACGAGGGGAAACACAATGATCCAGATTTCCTATATTAGTTCCGCCGCGCAGCCTATGTCGACTGAACAACTACTCGCGCTCTTGCAGCAATCTTTGAAAAATAATGCCGTCAACGGCGTCACCGGCATGCTGCTTTATTGTAACGGGACATTTCTGCAAGCGTTGGAAGGCGACGAGAAGGCGGTTGATGGTCTTTACGATAAAATCCAGACCGACCCACGCCATACCAACATCCAGTTCCTGCACCGCAGATCGATCGAGCATCGACAATACTCAGAATGGAGTATGGGGTTTAAGCGCGTCTCGGATAAGGAATTGCAGAAGATAGAAGGTCTGAGGGATTTCAGCGAGAGGGATTTTAACGCTGCGTATCTTACAAAGAACATCGCGGTGGTCGAGAATATCATGGATCATTATCGCACGCCCTACTGGGATCCTTTGGTGCGGGAGCTGGATGAAAAGGAAGACACGATAAAACAACTCAAGAAAGAACTGACCCGCGCAAGGGGCTGCGCCGAAATCGCCGGTCTGGTGCTCGAAAGCGTTGCCGACACAGGTCGAAACGGCGGCTTGAGTGACGGGCACGTCCGGCTTTGCGAACTGGCCCTGGACACGCTGAGGCAAATCTAACCAGCCGCGTTCAGGGCTTGGCCGGGTTGGATGAGCACGTTTTGATCCTATCGGGCGTTGCCCCGAACCCTACCCCGCGCCCAGCGCGCCTTCGGCGCGACGGCTTTGCCCTGGCCCCACCAATGGCCACAGGCCCCTGGAACCCGTCATTTTTTGAAGCACTCGGACGCAGAGCTGCGCCCTGGCATTGCTGCCTTCATCCAATTGCCATGCCGCCCCGTTCGACAAGCGCGGCGCCAGCCGATATGGCTTGCGCCCCACGCTCGGCACCACCGTCCTGCAGGAGAATCCGCCCTGGAATACCATCGCCGGTTCAAGTTTCTGATCTGCGCCCCGGCCTTCGACAGCAGCGAAATCGAAGGGCAGCGACTGCACGACATCGTCACCAGCGTCGAGCAACTCGGTTTCCAGGTGGTGCGGGCGCGGCGGAGCGAGGATGCCGAACTGGCCATCCGCACCGACGCCGCCATCGGCTGCATCGTGGTGGACTGGGGCAAAGGCGGCCTGCTGGGCAAGACCGCGGCGCTGATTTCGCTGGTGCGAAAGCGCGGGCTCGATGTGCCGATCCTCGTGCTGGTGCGCCGCAAGCGGCTGGAGGACATTCCGGTCGAGGTGCTGAATGACGTGGACGGCTACGTCTTCCTGGCCGAGGAGACGCCGGAATTCATCGCCAAGAACCTGGTCGGCCGCCTGCGCAATTATGCCGAATCGTTGAAGACGCCGTTCTTCGGCGCCCTGGTGGACTACGCCGAGGAAGGCAACCAGCTCTGGACCTGCCCCGGCCATAACGGCGGCATATTCTACGGCCGCAGCCCGATCGGGCGCATCTTCGTCGAACATCTCGGCGAGGCGGTGTTCCGCGACGACCTCGACAACTCGGTGCTCGACCTCGGCGACCTGCTGACCCACGAAGGCCCGGCGCTGGCCGCCCAGCGGGAGGCAGCGCGCATCTTCGGGGCCGAGCGCACCTATTTCGTCCTTAACGGCACCTCCACCTCGAACAAGATCGTGCTGCAGGCGCTGGTGGCCGCAGGCGACCTGGTGCTGTTCGACCGCAACAACCATAAGGCGGCACATCACGGCGCCCTGTTCCTGGGCGGCGGCATTCCGGTCTATCTGGAAACCGACCGCAACGCCTACGGGTTGATCGGCCCGATCGACATCGAGGCACTCGACGAAACCCGCATTCGCGAGAGCATCCGCGACAACCCCCTGGTCACCGACCCCGAGGCCTGGCGGCGCGAAAGGCCATTCCGGGTCGCGGTGATCGAGCAATGCAGCTATGACGGCACCATCATCAGCGCCGACCTGGTGCTGCAGAAGCTCGGCCATTTGTGCGACTACATCATGTTCGACGAGGCCTGGGCCGGCTTCATGAAGTTCCATCCGATCTACAAGGGCCGCTACGCGATGGGGCTGAACGGGCTGGATGCCACCCAGCCGGGCATCATCGCCACCCAGTCGGCGCACAAGCAGCTCGCCGGCCTGTCGCAGACCTCGCAGATCCATGTCCGTGACCGCCACATCGCCGGGCAGACGCGGCGGGTCGGGCACCGGCGCTTTAACGAAATGTTCCTGCTGCATGCCAGCACGTCGCCGTTCTACCCGCTGTTCGCCTCGCTGGATGTGGGGGCGCACATGATGAAAGGGCGCCAGGGCGAGGTGCTGTGGGACGACACCATCCGCCTGGGCATCGAACTGCGCAAAAAACTGCGCGCCATCCGTCGCGAATTCGAGGAGAAAGAGTCCGACCCGGTGCGGCGCTGGTTCTTTGAGCCCTTCGTGCCGGACATCGTCGCCTGGCGAGGGACGATGGAAGGGACGGTCGCGATGCCCTGGGAGAGCGTGCCGACCGACGAGCTGGCATCCGACCCACAGGTACCTGGCTGCTGAACCCCGGCGATACCTGGCACGGCTTTACCCATGTGGCGTCGGGCTACGCCATGACCGACCCGAACAAGCTGACCCTGCTGACACCCGGCATCGACCGCCAGACCGGCGACTACAAGCCGCACGGGGTGCCGGCGCCGATCCTGGCGGAATATTTGCGGGAAAACCGGATCGTTGCTGAAAAGAACGACCTGCACAGCATCCTGTTCCTGCTGACCCCCGGCGTGGAATCGAGCAAGGCCGGTACGTTGCTGAGCTGGCTGGTGACGTTCAAGAAACTGCACGACGACAACGCGCCGCTGCAGGAGGTGATGCCGGAATTCGTCCGCCCCCGCAGCGCGCGCTACGCGGGCGTCGGCCTGCGCGACCTGTGCGCGCAGATGCATGGATTCTATCGCGAGCGGCAGGTCGGCAAGCTGCAGCGCCTGCAGTTCCGCCGCAGGCACTTCCCGGAGATCGCCATGAAACCGGACGAGGCGGTGCGCCAGCTCGTGCGCAACAACGTGGACTATCTGCCGATCGACAGTATCGCCGGGCGCATCGCGACCACACTGATGCTGGTGTATCCGCCGGGAATCGCCACCATCATTCCAGGCGAGCGGCTGGACGAACGCGCCCAGCCGATGATCGACTACCTGCTGGTGTTTGAACGCGCGGCCAATTTGTTTCCGGGGTTCGAGACGGAAATCCAGGGCGTGTACCGGGAGAAGGAGCCGGACGGGTCTACGCGGTTCTATACTTATGTGGTGCGGGAGTAGACAAAAAGGCAGGTAAAGGCCAGCGCTCTGCCCTGGACCCGGCAGGGGGCCATGGCCCCCTGCATCCCGTTACTCAAACAACGCGGACGTTCTTGAATTGCCAGGGGTCGTCGGTGTCGATGTCCTCAGGGAACAACCTTCCGCGATCCTGCAAGGGCGTCCAGCCGGTGTAGGCGCCGACGACCTCCCCCAAGTAAGGTCGGCAGATTTCCATGATTCGGACGTGGTCCAGCTCGTCCGCCTCCAGCACGCCGGCGGCGGGGTTCTCGATCGCCCAAACCATGCCGGCCAGCACCGCCACCGTCACCTGCAGGCTGGTGGCGTTGTTATGCGGCACCAGAGTACGCGCTTCCTCGATCGACAGGCGCGAGCCGTACCAATAGGCGCCTTTCATGTGGCCCATCAGCAGTACGCCCAGCTCGTCGATGCCGTTGATGATCTCATCCATCATCAGGCGCTGGCGCGGCTGCATATGCCAGTTCTTGCCGGCCAGCTCGTGCACCGAGAGCACCGCGTCATCACAAGGGTGATAGGCATAATGCACGGTGGGGCGGTAGCGCGGCACGCCGCCCTCGGTCACGGTGAAGTAGTCGGCGATGGAAATCGCCTCGTTGTGGGTGATCAGGAAGCCGTGGAAAGGACCTTCCAGGGGCGTCCAGGTGCGCACACGGGTAGATGCGCCGGGGCGCAACAAATAGATCGCCGCATCGCAGCCGAAATCATGGCGCCGCCCATCGGGCGGCAGGCCGCGCTCGTGCGAGCCCCAGCCCAGCTCGGCCGGCTGGCAGCCCTCACCGACGAAGCCGTCGATCGACCAGGTGTTGACGAACTCGCCCTGTTCCTTCGGACGGTTCGCTGTCTGGGTGTCCCGTTCGGCGATGTGGATGGCTTTGACCCCGACCCGCTCCGCCAGCAGCGCCCATTCCCCGCGCGTTGCCGGGGCAGGCGTGTCCAGCCCGGTGTCGCGGGCGACGTTCAGCAGCGCTTCCTTCAGCAAGTGGGACACGAGACCCGGATTGGCGCCATGCGTGATCACCGCGGTCGGGCCGCCGGCGCCGCGCAGCGCGATCGCGCTCTCGCGCAGGGCGTAGTTGGACCGCTGCGATGGGGTGAGGCTCGGATCGGTGTAGCCGCCGGCCCAGGGTTCGATGCAGGTGTCGAGATAAAGCGCGCCGGCGTCGCGGGCGAAGGTGATCAGCGCGACCGAGGACACATCCACCGAAAGGTTCAGCAGGAAATCGCCTGCACCGACCAGCGGCGTCAGTACCTCCCGGTAGCTCTCACGGGTCAGCGGCGTGACGATCCGCCGCAGCCCGTGTTCAGCCGCCAGCGCCGCCCCGCGCTCATCGGCGGTGACGATGGTGATGCGGTCGGTCGGGATGTCGATGTGGCGCAGGATGAGCGGCAGGACGCCCTGGCCGATGCTGCCGCAGCCGACCATGACCAGGCGACCGCCGAACGCGACATGTTTCATCTGTTTTCTCGATCCTTATGTCAGGCGCCAGGCCTCATGTGAGGCGGCTGACCTCATGCAAAGCAGCTGGCGCCTAGCAGATTTCACCAGACGGCGCACGCGCGCCTGTGTTGCATCTGGTACCGGTGTTTCATCTGCCGTGGGAAGGGCGCAGTGATGCCGGATGTCAGAATCGGGGAGCCATGCGTGACGCAGCGGGAGTTGAGGGTGCGGTCGGGGCACGTGACCGCGCTCCGTCTGTTCGATGTGGCCCACAAGATCGACCTGCCGCGCGCCGAGGAGCTGTGGGCAAAGCGTGCCCAGGGGCCGAGCGTGCGAAGCCGGCTGGTCGGCACGCCGCCGAAAGCGGTTTCTTTCGGGGTGCCGCCGCTCGCGCTCGAACTCGGGTCGGTGGCGCTGATGATCGATGCGGAGGCGGTGCAGGCGGCTGCGAGCGTTCGTCTGTACGATTTTGGCATCGCCGCCTTCACCCTGCGGCTGCCGGTGCAGGATCTGACCTGGGAAGGGTTTTCCCGCCTGGTGAATCAGACCGATCACGCGGTCGGGCCGAACGCGGCGACCGAGGTGTGGGACGAATTGATGCTGCAGCTGCGCGGCCTGCTCGGCGAGGCGCTGGAGCGGCCGAACTCCGGTGCCGTTGCAGGAGGACTATCTGGTCGCCGTGGCGGATTCCTTTGATGAGCCGGTGACGGCTGAGGCCTTGCAGGAGCGTGCGGACCTGGTGCCGCTGCTTTCGGGCGAGGCGCGGCCGCTGTCGGAGGGGGCGAAGCGCGATCTGTTGAAGCACCGGTTTTCCTACCATCCGGACGATCTGGCGGTGATCACCTGGGACCGCGCCTTCATTCTGGAACCGCGGCGGGAGACTGATGTGGCCGATGTGCTGGAGATGGCGAACGCTCAGTTGCTGGAGATGCGTGCATATGACGAAATGCTTGACGATGAGTTGCCGCGCATGCGCGACATGGTCGAGGCGGCGCGGCGGCGGACCAATTTGCTTTCGTCGCGCCGTTACGCGCGCCTGGCCAGGCGGTTGTACACGCTGGTGGCCGAGGTGACCGGGCTTGCCGAGCGGGTGGACAATGCGCTGCAGGTGACCGAGGACGTGTATCTCGCCCGCGTTTACGCGGCGGCGATGGAGCTTTTCCGGGTACCCAACGTCAGTGCCGCGGTGGACCGCAAGCTCGCCATCATTCGCGAGACCTACACGGCGTTGCACAGCGAGGCGGCCGGCAGCCGGGCGGAGTTGCTGGAGCTGGTGATTCTGGTTCTGATCGCAGTCGAAATCGTGGTTTCATTGTTGCCGCATTGATTGTCGGGTTCCAAGGGCCGCGGCCCTTGGCGGGTGCAGGGCAGAGCCCTGCCGGGGCCCGGGGCAGAGCCCCGCCGCGAAGCGGATGCTTACCCAGGATGAAACCCAAAAATCCGAAAAAACCGCTCGGCATAAGCAGGCCAAACCTCCGGATTCAGCAGTCGGGGCGGCCGGCGTCCGTCGAGGACATCGAGCAACTGTTCAGCGGCGATGCGCGCGATCAGTTCGCGCGATTCCGCCGTCACCCCGGCGGTATGCGGGCTGGCGATGACATTGTCGAAGCAGAGCAACGGATGGTCGGGCGGCGGCGGCTCGACCGCCCACACGTCGAGTCCGGCGCCGGCGATGGTGCCGGACGCCAGGGCGGTCCCGAGGGCGGTTTCATCGTGGATACCGCCGCGGGCGGTGTTGATGAACCAGGCGGTTGGTTTCATCAGCGCGAACTCGCGGGCGCCGATCATGCCCAGGGTTTCCGTCGTGCGCGGGCAGTTCACCGAGACTGCGTCCGCGCGGTGCAGCAATTGGTCGAGCCCGACTTTTTCGGCGCCGTGGGCGGCGATCTGCTCGGCGGTGAGGTAGGGGTCGCAGGCCAGCACCGGCATGGCGAATAGGCCGCGGCACAGTTCGGCCAGGCGGGTGCCGACATTGCCGAGGCCGATGATGCCGATGGTTTTGCCGTGGATGTTGTTGCCGACATAGGCATTGCGGCTGATGCCGGCCTCGCGGCGCATGTGGCGGTCGGCCTGGATGACGCGTTTGGACAGGATCAGCAACATGCCGATGACGTGTTCCGCCACCGCTTCGCGGTTGCCGCCGGCCTGGTTCACCGCCAGCACGCCGGCGGCGGTGCAGGCGTTCACGTCGATGGTGTCGTAGCCGGCGCCGCTGCTGGACAGGACGAGCAGGTCGGGGGCGCGGGCGATCAGGCCGGCGGTGCCGTGCAGGTGGCGGGGGATCTCGTCGCGGGCTGCGCCGATCTGGTAGGCGTGGGCGCGGGACAGGACGGCGTCGATGTCGGCCGCCGGAGAGTCGTTCTCCAGTTTGTCGAGGCTGATGTCGGGGCGGGCGCCCAGCAGGTCGGCGAACACGCGGTGGGTGAGGCGGTTGACATAGAACACGCGCTTGGTGTTCGCGGGCATGGCGGGCTCCGGGCGTCGATGAGCGCGGAGCCTAGCCCTGGGGCGGTATGCCGGCAATCTCGGCCCGTCCAGCAGCGACTGCGGCTGCTGGACAGGACCGCCGTTCGTCGCGGATCAGAGCGTGAGGTGGGTCTTGATCTTGTTGTAGACGCCTTGCGACAGGACCTTCCTGCTCACCAGTTCGTCGGTGGTCTTGTAGGGCCGGCCCTTGATGATGGCGGCGGCGCGTTTTTCGCCAATGCCGGGCAGGGTGTCGAGTTCGCTGGCGCTGGCGCTGTTGATGTTGATCTTGCCCAGGATCGGCTTGGTCGCGGCACCCGGCGCTGCGGCAGTGGCCGCGGTTCCGGCGGTCGATGGCGTGGTCGCTTTGGCGCCGGGAATGGCGGGTACGGACGGCGTGGCGGGCGCCGACGGTACGGCAGGGGCCGAAGGGACTGCCGGCACGGCCGGGGTTTGCGCCAGCGCGGCGCCGCCACAAAGCAGGGCGAACGCGGTGAGCGCCGCGCCCAGGGGCTTCATTGTCATTTGTTGGTGTCCTCGTGTAACTGGCCGGAAGCGCCCGCCGCATGCGCCCATGCTTCTCGAGTCGCCGGTGCGGCAGCAACGCCCAAGTGCATATTCGCACGGACCGTTCTTCGAGGACAATAGACTTGACCCGCCGCGGCGATCCGTTACGTGGGAACCGGTTCACAAATCGGCGTTAAGAAACAGCCGCCGGCAGCCGGAAACCCCGAGGGGCGCGATTGGCGGGCACAGCGGCGTTTCGCTGCCTGCACAGGACCCTGTAGTCTGCGGCGGCAGCAAGGGAGGACCAGGTTTTGCGCTTCACCAGCACGGATCGCTATATCGCCTCACGTGACCTGGAAGTGGCGGTCAACGCCGCCGTCACCCTGCAGCGGCCGTTGCTGGTGAAGGGCGAGCCGGGCACCGGCAAGACCGTGCTGGCGCAGGAAGTGGCCCAGGCTTTGGGACACCGGCTGATCGAGTGGCACGTCAAGTCCACCACCAAGGCGCAGCAGGGGCTGTATGAATACGACGCGGTCTCGCGCCTTCGCGATGGCCAGCTGGGCGACCCGCGGGTGCACGACATCGGCAACTACATCGTGCGCGGCAAGCTGTGGGACGCGTTCGAGAGCGACGAGCCGGTGGTGGTGCTGATCGACGAGGTCGATAAGGCCGATATCGAGTTCCCCAACGATTTGCTGCTGGAACTCGACCGCATGCAGTTTTTTGTTTATGAAACACGGCAGACCGTAGCGGCGAAGCGGCGGCCGGTGGTGATCATCACCAGCAACAATGAGAAGGAACTGCCGGACGCGTTTCTGCGCCGCTGCTTTTTTCACTACATCCGCTTCCCCGATCGCGAAACGATGGAGCGGATTGTGCAGACCCATTATCCCGACATCCGCCAGGATCTGGCGCGCGAGGCGCTGACCGTGTTCTTCAGGGTGCGCGACGTGCCGGGCCTGAAGAAGAAGCCGGCAACGTCGGAACTGCTCGACTGGCTGAAGCTGCTGATGGTGGAGGATTTGCCGGCCGAGGCGCTGCGCTCGCGCGAGACGCAGGTGGTGATCCCGCCGTTGCACGGGGCGCTGCTGAAGAACGAGCAGGATGTGCATTTGTTCGAGCGGCTGGCCTTTCTGTCGCGCCGCGGCGGATAATATGTTCGCGCCGTTCATCCTGGCGCTCCGGCAGGCCGGCATCCCTGCTTCGGTCACCGAGTACCTGGCGCTGCTGGGGGCGATGCGGCAGGGGGTGGCCGAGTACCAATGTCGAGGACTTCTATTATCTCAGCCGCGCGGCACTGGTGAAGGACGAGCGCTACCTGGACCGGTTCGATCGCGTATTCGCCAGCTATTTTCGCGCGCTTGAGTTGCCGGAGGGGCCGGCGCCACGGGCCTTGCCGGACGAGTGGCTGCGCAAGATCGCTGAAAAGCTGCTGACGCCGGAGGAGATGGCCGAGATTCAGGCGCTCGGCGGGTTCGACAAGCTGATGGAGACGCTGCGCCAGCGCCTGGCCGATCAGAAAGGCCGCCATCAGGGCGGGTCGAAATGGATCGGCACCGGTGGCACCTCGCCCTTCGGCGCCTATGGCTACAATCCCGAGGGCGTGCGCATCGGCCAGGAGGAAAGCCGCCACCGCCGGGCTGTGAAAGTGTGGGACAGACGCGAGTTCCGCGACCTCGACGACGAGGTGGAACTGGGCACCCGCACCATCAAGCTGGCACTGCGCCGGCTGCGCCGCTTCGCCCGCCAGGGGGCGGCGACCGAACTCGATCTGGCCGACACGGTGCGATCGACGGCAAACAATGCCGGGCATCTGGACCTGAAACTGGTGCCGGAGCGGCACAATGCGGTGAAGGTGCTGCTGCTGCTGGACATCGGTGGCTCGATGGACGAGCACGTGCGAGTGTGTCAGGAATTGTTCTCGGCGGCGCGCAGCGAGTTCAAGCACCTGGAATATTATTACTTCCACAATTGTCCGTACGAGCGTCTGTGGCGCAGCAACCGCAGGCGCAGCGAGAACGAGGTACCCACGGCGCAGGTGCTGCGCACCTACGGGCCGGACTACAAGCTGATTTTCGTGGGCGATGCGAGCATGAGTCCATACGAGGTCACCCAGCCCGGCGGCAGCGTGGAGCACTGGAACGAGGAGGCGGGCAGCGTGTGGCTGCAACGTCTGACCGGGCACTACCGCCGCTCGGCCTGGCTGAACCCGGTGGAGACACGCCGATGGGAACACAGCATGTCGGTGGGCATGCTGCGGCACGTGATGGCGGGGCGGATGTTTCCGATGACGCTGGGGGGCATTGAGGAGATGACGCGGGAGTTGGCGCGGTAAGTCATGGGTTCCAAGCGCCTCTCGGCCCTTGGCGGGTCCAGGGCAGAGCCCTCTGGCCTCACTTACCTCCGAACCGCTCCAGCGCATCCTCCGCCAGCGCAATCCCCAGCCCCGGTCCGCGCGGTACGTCCAGCATGCCGCCGCGCAACCGCAGCGGCTCGGCCAGCAACTCATCCCGTAGCGGATTGGGGCCAACATCATATTCCACCAGGGGCGGGTAGGGGACGTTCCCGGCATGCGGATAGGTGGACAGCGACGCGACAAAGTGCACCGCCGCGGCCAACCCCACGCCGGTGCCCCAGCAATGCGGCGACAGACGCAGATGCTCCGCCGCCGTCAGCACCGCCACCGCGCGTGCCGTCTCGAACCCGCCGCACAGCGTCAGGTCGGGCTGCAGCACGGCGGCCAGGCGCCCATCCACCACGCGGCGGAAATCGAACACGGAATACAGCGCCTCGCCGGTGGCGACCGGGATGGGCGCGCGGCGCGCCAGCTCCGCATAGCCGCCCCAGTCCTGCGGGGCCAGCGGCTCCTCGAACCAGTGCACGCCGAAGGGGGCGATGCGACGCATGCTCTCCAGGGCGGCGTCGGCGGTGTAATTGCCGTTGGCGTCCACGGCGAGCAGTTTGCCCTCGCCTACCAGCCGCCGCGCCATGCGCACGCGCCACAGATCCTCCTCGGGCGAACGGCCGATTTTGATCTTGAAGGCCGGAAAGCCGCTGCCGTGCAACGGCTCCAACTGCGCGGCCAGTGCCGCCTCCTGGTCGTCATCGGCGGTGAAGTAACCGCCCGAGGCATAGACCGGCACGCGCTCGCGCTGCCGCCCGCCGATCAGGTCGGCGACCGAGACGCCCAGAAGCTTTCCCATGGCGTCGTGGGCGGCGATGTCGATGCCCCCGAGCAGCGCCATCAGGCCGTTCTGGGTGCCCATGTGGTAGTGCCGGGCCAGGATCGTCTGCGCCACGCCGCGCTGGCCGAACACGCTGGTGCCGATGAAGTGCGGCTTCACAATGTCGAGATAGGCGCGGGTGGCGCCTGCCGGGCCCCAGGCCTCGCCCAATCCCTGCACGCCGTCGTCGGTGGCGAGCAGCACCAGCCCGGCGCCGCGCGACTGCATCAGCCCGCGGGCCATGCCGTAGGCCTGGGCGGGCTCCATCACATGGACCACCGGCACCACCGTGATGTCGCGGATGCGGGCCATGCTGTCTTCCCCCCCTTTGAAGACGACGAGGATAGAAAGCGTCGCCGAGGGGCACAACCGCGACGACGGGAGCCGGCCGACTGGCTATCGTTGCGAACTCAGCCGGGCGGCGGCAGAACAGCGTGCGCATCACCGGAGGGATCGCCATGACCGACGAATTGCGGGACATCCGCATCCGCCTGCCCGAGGGGGAGCTGGAAGCGGCCTGGTGGGGCCCTGCCGCCGACCTGGCCCCCACGCTTGTGCTGCTGCACGAGGGGCTGGGCTGCGTGGCGCTGTGGCGGGATTTTCCGGCGTGGCTCGCCGAAAACACCGGTTGTGGCGTGTTCGCCTGGTCGCGCCTGGGCTACGGCAGCTCCGAGGCCAACCCGCCGCCCTGGCCGCTCGACTACATGCGGCGCGAGGCGGTGAGCGTGCTGCCGCGGCTGCTGGAAGCGGCGGGCATCCGGCGTTCCGTGCTGCTTGGCCATTCCGATGGCGGTTCGATCGCGGCCCTGTACGGCGCCAACGTGGCGGATGCGCGCATCGCCGGGCTGGTGCTGATCGCGCCGCACTTCTTCACCGAGGCGATGGGGCTGGCGGCGATTGCGCAGGCGCGCGATGCCTATCAGGAAGGCGAGTTCCGCACCAAGCTGGCGCGCTATCACGCGCATGTGGATCACGCGTTCTGGGGCTGGAACCGCGCCTGGCTGGACCCGGCATTCGCAACCGGCTTCGATCTGACCGCGGATCTGGCTCGCCTGCGCCTGCCCACGCAGGTGGTGCAGGGCGAGGACGATCCCTACGGCACGGCGGCGCAGGCCGAGGCGGTCTCTCGTCTCGCCCCCGGGCCGGTCGAGGTGGTCATGGTACCCGGCGCGCGACATGCGCCGCATCTAGAGGCGGGTGATCTGGCGCGTCCGGCGATCGCGGGATTCGTCGCGCGGGTGCTGGATGCATGAATTATATTTCCGCTTGGTGGCGCGGGTGTTCGGCATTATAATGCCAACCGCTCGCACAAAGGGGGGACCGCGCGCCATGACGCGCATCGATTTCCAGACGCATCCGTCGCGCTACCGCCACTGGAAGCTGCGTTTCGACGGGAGATTGGCCGAACTGGTCATGGATGTTGACCCCACCGGCAGCCTGTTCGAGGGGGTGGAGCTGAAGCTCAATTCCTACGATCTCGGGGTGGACATCGAACTGGCCGACGCGGTGCAGCGGCTGCGCTTTGAGCATCCCGAAGTGGGCGCGGTGGTGCTGCGGTCGGCGCGCGAGGGGGTGTTCTGCGCTGGCGCCAATATCCGCATGCTCGGCCGCGCCAGCCATGCCCACAAGGTGAACTTCTGCAAGTTCACCAACGAGACTCGCATGTCGATCGAAGATGCGAGCGCGCATTCACGGCAAACCTACCTTTGCGCGGTGAACGGCACCGCAGCCGGCGGCGGTTATGAGCTGGCGCTGACCGCCGAGCATATCATGCTGGTCGATGACCGCCGCTCCGGCGTGTCGCTGCCGGAGACGCCGTTGCTGGCCGTGCTGCCCGGCACCGGCGGGCTGACCCGGTTGACCGACAAGCGCCGGGTGCGGCGGGACCTCGCCGATCTGTTCTGCACCACCGAGGAAGGCGTGCGCGGCAAGCGCGCGGTGGAGTGGCGCCTGGTGGACGAACTGGTGCCGCCGTCAGCCTTCGAGGCCACGGTGCGCGCCCGCGGGCAGGCGGCGGCGGCGCGGTCCGACCGACCGGCAGATGCCCATGGCATCGTGCTTGGGCCGCTGCAGCGGGCATTTTCCGATGATGCGGTGACCTATTCGCATGTGCGGGTGGCGCTGTACCGCGCTGCCCGTCGTGCCGACATCACCGTGCTGGGGCCGCAAGCGGCGCTGCCCGCCGACCTCGCCGGCATTCATGCGGCGGGCGATCAGTTCTGGCCGCTGCTGGTGGCGCGGGAACTGGACGATGCGCTGCTGCATTTGCGCCTGAACGAGCCTGAACTCGGGGTTCTGGTATTGCGCACCGAGGGTGATCCGCAATCGGTGCTGGCGGCCGACGCCTTGCTGGCAGCGCACGCCGGAGATTGGCTGCTGCGGGAAATCCGCCATTATCTGAAGCGCGTGTTCAAGCGCCTGGACATGACCGCACGCAGCCTGATCGCCCTGATCGAGCCCGGCAGTTGCTTCGCCGGCACCCTGGCGGAACTGGTCTTCGCCGCTGACCGGTCGGTCATGTTCAGCGGCAGCCGCGGCGGCGAGAACCGCGGCCCGGCCACGCTCGCTTTGTCCACTTTGAATTTTTCCGCCTACCCGATGGCGAACGGCCTGACCCGGTTGGAAACCCGCTTCCTGGGCGAACCATCCAGCATGGACGCCGCGCGCGAGGTGACGGGCGCGAAGCTTGATGCCGAGACGGCGGCGGAAATGGGCCTCGTCACGCAAATTTTCGACGAGGTGGACTGGGACGACGAGGTGCGCATGCTGCTCGAAGCCCGTGCCAGTTTCTCGCCCGACGCGCTGACCGGCATGGAAGCCAATCTGCGCTTCGCCGGGCCGGAGACGATGGAAACCCGCATCTTCGGACGATTGACCGCCTGGCAGAACTGGATTTTTCAACGCGCCAACGCGGTCGGCGAAACCGGCGCGCTCGGCCGCTACGGCAGCGGCGTGAAGCCCGACTATGACTGGCGTCGCACATAGAAAAATGGGGAGGGAAGAATGCTCGAAAATCTGGATGTCGATTATGACGGCCTGATTCCGAACAATGTCGGGCTGAACCAGGATGCCCGGGTGCGCCGCGCGCTGGAAACCTGGCATCCCGGCTATATCGACTGGTGGAAGGACATGGGCCCGGAAGGGTTCCAGGACAGTCTTGTCTACCTCCGCACGGCGGTCGGCGTCGATTCCGAGGGCTGGGCCAAGTTCGGCTTCGTGAAGATGCCCGAGTATAAATGGGGCATTCTGCTGGCGCCGAAAGTCGAAGGCCGCACCATCCCGTTCGGCCACCACAAGGGCGAGCCGGCCTGGCAGGACGTGCCGGGCGAATACCGCGCCATGCTGCGCCGCCTGCTGGTCATCCAGGGCGACACCGAGCCGGCCTCGGTCGAGCAGCAGCGCCATCTCGGCGCCACCGCGCCGTCGCTGTACGACATGCGCAACCTGTTCCAGGTGAACGTGGAGGAGGGGCGGCATCTGTGGGCGATGGTCTATCTGCTGCAGAAATACTTCGGCAAGGACGGCCGCGAGGAGGCCGAGGAACTGTTGCGCCGCCGCTCCGGCCACCAGGACACGCCGCGCATGCTGGGCGCCTTCAACGAGGCCACGCCGGATTGGCTCAGCTTCTTCATGTTCACCCATTTCACCGACCGCGACGGCAAGATGCAGCTGGCCGCCCTTGCGCAGTCGGGTTTCGACCCGCTGAGCCGCACCTGCCGTTTCATGCTGACCGAGGAAGCCCATCACATGTTCGTGGGCGAATCCGGTGTCGGCCGCATCATCGAGCGTACCTGCCAGGCGATGCGCGAAGCCGGCATCAGCGACCCGTCCGACATCGCCCGCGTCCGTGCGCTCGGCGTGATCGACCTGCCGACCGTGCAGAAGAAGGTCAATCTGCATTTCTCGCTGACGCTCGACCTGTTCGGCAACGAAATTTCGACCAATGCGGCCAATGCGTTCAATGCCGGGTTAAAGGGGCGTTATCGGGAGGACAAGCTGACCGACGACCACCAGTTGCTCGCCGACACCTATCCGGTGCTGCGGCTGCGCGATGGCGCGATCGTGCGCGAGGAGGTGGCGGCGCTGTCGGCGCTGAACATGCGCCTGCGCGACGACTACGTGGACGATTGCGAAGGCGGCATCACCCGCTGGAACAAGCTCATCGAGCGCAACGGGTGCGATTTCCGCCTGAGCCTGCCACATGTTGCGTTCAACCGGCGCATCGGTGAATTCACCGCGGTCGAGACGGACCCCGAAGGCCGGGTTCTGGAGGCTTCGATCTGGCAGGCGCGCCGCGATTCATTCCTGCCGTCGGCCGACGACAATGCCTACCTGGGCAGCCTGATGCGGCCGGTTCATAGCGCCGGCGGGTTCGCACCCTGGATCGCGCCGCCGAAGGCGGGCATCGATAACAAGCCCGGCGATTATGAGTACGTTCAGATCGAGACGTGATGTTATGGGGGGCTCGGGACTCCCTGCATTCTCTTCGGCGGACGTCTTGCCGAGCGGCAGCGGGCGGGGTTCCGGTATGGTCGGAATGAGCTGGTGGCGCATGATGCCCTGCCGCAACAGCGATTGGATGCGCCGATTGGTCCGCTGTGGAGGAGGCGTGACCCCGATCTGGCTTTCGCACGGAATGTGAAAACCTCGTTGTCGACGCCAAGGGAACTCTCTGATTGCGTCAGTGCTTTAGCCTCGGAAGAAGGCGCGGATGCGGTCCGCCACCCGGCGGAGGGCGCGGAGTGGATCGGTCTCCAACTCCGTGGTATCCAGCATTGGCTGCATCCGCCGCAGTTCTCGGTTCGTGTGCTCGATGCGCAGAATCTCCTGCGCGACCACCTCCACGACCTCGGGATGCGCCGCGATCAGCGGGGCCAAGCTGGCCTTGTCGAATTCGGCGAGGGTGACCGGCCCACGCGCCCGCACCGTCGCGTAGCGCGGCGCACCCGTCAGCGCCGACATGTGGCCGAATATTTCTCCGGCTTTGTGCGTGTAGATTTCGCGTTCTTCACCGGCCGGGTCGGACAGGCGAACGCTGACCGCACCGTCCAGCAACAGGAACATTGAGGCGCCGTCCTCCCCCTCGCGCATGATCCGTTCACCGGTTACGTAGTCGAGAATGCGCGCCCGGTCGGCAAGCGCGGCCAGTTCGGTCGCGGGCACACCGCCCCAGAGTCGGGAGTCGCGCAGCAACATGGTGAGCCGTGCTGCGTTCGCGGTTGGCGTCTCCGGCACGAACGCAGACGTTGGATCAGGCCGCGCCAACTGGCGGCGGTGAACGGCCACCGGCAGGCCGGCGCGGCGGAAAGCATACCATAGGGCCTGCCCTACCTCGTCCCTGCGGAGGATGTAGACATTGGGATTGCGGTGCCAGAACAGTGCTTCGTACAAGACGCCACGCTCGTCGAAGCTCTTGAACAGCACCAAAGGAGCCGGCGTGCGCAGCACGTTCTCCAGCCCCTCCAACGCCGTCAGCGCGACGGCGCGCACCCGTTCGGGCGGCACCTCAGGCTCCACCACGAAGGGAATGGCGTGGCGTAGAATGTCGGTCGATGTCCGCAGATTGGTCAGCCGTGCCGCTGCGACCAATGTGTTCGGGAGCGTGACCAGCGTGCCCTCGTAGGTTCGCAGCGTGACCGCTCGCCAGTCGGCCTGGGTGACGCGGCCCCACACGCCGTCCACTTGCAGACTGTCGCCGATCTGAAACGGGCGGGAGACGTTCAGTGCCAGGCCGGCGAAAACCTGGCCAAGCGTCTGCTGCGCCGAGACACCGAGAACGATGGCGATCACGCTTGAGGTGGTCACGACGGCGCTGACGTCCATGCCGAGCACCAACCCGGCAACCGCCAACCCTGTGAGAAGGTAGCCGCACGCGGAGGCAAGGCCGATGACGATTTCCGGCACGCGCGAGCGTCCGTCCTCGCCGAGACTCCCGTACCAGAGATACCGCCGGATCGCCGCATCGGCGGCGAAGGCGCATACGAAGGCTGCCAGGGTCGGGAGCCCCTTCGCCAGCGCAGCGGGGGGCATATTTGGGAATGTCCCGGGCGGCAGCCGCGCCAGAATGACGGTAGCGATGAGCAGCGGTACGGCGAGGCTGACGCTGATCCAGACGCGGCGCGCTCCATACGGCAGGTGAGATGGCGCCCCGCGCACGGCCGTCGCCGGGAGGTTCATGTCAGTGCCTCGGCGCAGCTGCCGCGAAACATGGAGGCGAGATCGAGCGTGCTGCGCTCGCCGATTGAATCGAAATGCCGACCGATCCACTCGCCGGCGGCGCGGCGGCCGATATCGCGCAGGAGGACGAGAAATTCCAATTCGGTGTTGAGTTTGGAGGAGGCGCTGAGCGGCGCCATCGCATCGTTCGCCTCGATGATGTGGATGCGCATGTCCCGGTATTCGCGCCCTTCCAGCCTGCCCTCCATCACGAGCCGGTGGATCAGTTCGATGGTGGCAAGGTCTTTCAGAAGCGATGCGTTGAAGGTTATCTCGTTCACGCGGTTGAGGATCTCGCGCGCCGTGCGCGGTGTGCCGCGGCGCACCACCGGATTGATCTGGACAATGGCGATGTCGGCACAGGGGCTGCGCTCGATGAGCGGAAACAGCACCGGATTGCCCATGTAGCCGCCGTCCCAGTACGGCGTGCCGTCGATGTTAACCGCCTGGAACATGAAAGGCAGGCAGGCGGAGGCCATGACCACGTCGAGGTTGATCTCCTCACGGGCGAACACCCGGGCGCGGCCGGTCTCGACATTGGTGGCCGAAATGTAGATCGGCATGTCCTTGCAGTCGCGCACCTTGTCGAAGTCGACGAAGCTTGCCACGAGATCGCGCAGGGGGTTGAGGCCGAGGGGGTTGGTCTCGTAAGGCGAGGCCAACCGATGGAGGATGTCGGACGCGAGATAGAAGGGTGAATTGTCGAGTGACCAAGTGCCGGTCATCCGGTCTATCCAGGTGCGACGCAGCAAGCTGTATTGCCCGGCTTGCGAAACGGCGCGCCAGAACCGTTCGAGTTCCTTCCGCGCGCCGTCGCCCCCGGAGTCATACATCCCCTGGGCAGCCACGACGGCATTCATCGCCCCGGCCGAGGTGCCCGAGATTGCCTCGATCCAGATTCGGCCATCCTCGAATATCTTGTCCAGCACGCCCCAGGTAAACGCCCCATGCGCGCCACCGCCCTGGAAGGCAAGGTTCAGCGCCTTTGTGTGATGCGTTTGCCGCCCATAATCCTTGCTCATCGAAGCCTCGTCTGAGTGGTCTTGATGCTGTTCGGCCTGTGAGGCCGCGGGGTTATACGGGCAACCTGAGGCACCGGGAAGTGACGTGAGGATCGGCGCCCGACATCGATTTCCTGCCATTCGGCCGCAAGCGCTTGATGACGATGGGATGTCCGCCAATGCGGGGACTCAGGACCAGCGCCCAGGTCTGACCCCGCCCCCGAGCAAGAAAGGTTCGTAAAACCAATTTATTAAGCCATTGGCGTCCGGTTGGAAGCCAAAGAAAGTCAATTGGTTATCGCTTGGTGCATCAGCGGAATTGGTGGCGGCCGGCGAGAAAACTGTTCTTATCCTCATCCACCCCTCGTTTTTGCCATAGCGATCGCTGGCATGAATACGCCCGGCTTTGCCACGGCGTCGGGAAATGGCGGCCCTTTCGCGCTGGATCGACCATCTCGTCGAGGCGATCAGCGACGGCGACTGCAGCCCAAGTCGGCACACCCGTCTGGCCGAACCGCAGGCGCGCCGGGACCGGATTGCTGCCGCTGCGCCCGTTCCTGCCGACCGGCCGCCAGGCCCTGCATCCCGGGATGGCGGCGGTCTACAGGACCAAGGTCGCCCATCTCCAGCGGGTGATGGGCGATATGGAAGATCGCGCGGCCCGGGGAGCCGTCCTGGCCTTTCTTCCTTTCCTCCCCCACAACGTCACGCTTCCAGCAGCGCCGTCAGTGCCCTGAGGCTCTGCTCGGGGTCGCATCCGGAGGTGTCCAGCACCAGATCGGCGCGCGCGTACAGGCTTTCGCGGCTGGCCAGGATGGCGCGCAAATCCACCATCGCCTGGCGCGAATCGCGCACCGGGCGCAGGTCGCCCTGCTCGACCACGCGGCGCATGTGCTCCTCGGCGGTCGCGCGGATCCACACCACCAGGCAGTGCGTCAGCAGAAGCTCGAAGGTTTCCGCCTCGCTCACCAGGCTGCCGCCGGTTGCGATCACCAGGCCGGGCGGTCCGGCCAATACTCGCTCGAGTGCGCTGCGCTCCAGGCGGCGGAAGCCCTGCTGGCCGTGCAGTTCGAAGATTTCCCGCAGGTCCATGCCGGCTTCGCACTCGATTTCGCGGTCCAGTTCAATGTAGGGAACCGCCCGCTGCAGGGCGAGGCGGCGGCCAAGCGTGGTTTTGCCGGCACCGCGCAGCCCGACAAACGCAATGCGCTGGCGCCGCTGTGCGGCCGGCACGGACTGGAAGCGTTCGGCGAGCAGGCGCCGCGCCTCGGTCAGTTGCGCTGGCGACAGGCGATCGAGGATTCGTTGCACCGGGGCAAGTTCCGCCGCCGGCTCCGCCGTTTCTTCCAGCAGCGCGCTGACGCTGACGCCGAGGGCGGCGGCGATGCGGTGCAGCAGCACCAGCGAAGCATTGCCGGTGCCTGCCTCCAATTGGGCGATGTAGCGCTCCGACACCGCGGAGTGCTGCGCCAGCATGCGCCGCGTCATCGCCCGGCGGGCGCGCAGCAGGCGCAGTCGCGCGGCCAGCGCCTGCAGGACTTGTTCGGTTTCGTCCGCTAAGTCGATGCGTGCGTGCTCCACGCCGCGGATTGTAACGCAACCCGCCACCGAATGAACCGCCCGAATGGGTTGCTGAGATGATGGGGGCCAGGGGGCCATCGCCCAATGTGCCCGTCAGGTTCGCGACGAAGTCCGGTCCATCAGGTCCTGGGGAATCCAGACCCGCACCACCCGCCACCCCCCGATCGAGAAAACCAGCCGGACGTGCAGGGGTTTCTCGTCTGCCTCCTGGCAGGGCGCGCGCAGGTGAAGGTCGAACTGCGCCGGCATTTTGTAGCCGGCCTTGACGATCGCGGGGAAAGACGGCGCGGTCCCGGCGCCGGGCGGCGGCGCGAGCACGCGGGCGGCTTGCAGCAGGCCCTCCGGTGTGACCGTCTGGTCGATTTCGCTGCTGGCGATGCCGCTGATGAAGCTGGCGCCGAATGGCGGCAGCGTATTGCTCGCCAGCAGGGTCCGCCGCGGCATGCCCATGACGCCTTCGGCAACATCGTCCTTGAGCCCTTGCCGTACTGCGGTCCAGTCTACCAGGGATTGCAGTGTGTCGCGGTCGCCGCTGTCCAGTGCCCGGGCGATGCGCCACAGCGTCAGGTAGGGGCCGACAGCATAGCACGCGGCGAGCAACAGGAGAGCGGCGAGGGAAATCGGCAGCGCGCGCCCCGGTCGTGCCATCCGGGATTGTCGTGAAGTTTCCCTTGCCATCGCCACCTCCCCTTGTCCTGCGTGCGAGATGTCAATACGAACGTCGATCCGCCGGTCCAGCTTTCCATTGGCGGTCCGGCCAACGTGGATGTTTTGGTCGTGCGGGAAACAAATTACCCGTGGACGGGCCTCTGACGGAAGAGGTGCACCGGTTCGTCAAGGCAAAGTGAACTCCCTTGGCGCTGGCCGGCTGGTGCAGCTGCGCGACAGTTACGAAAACACAACGAACGAAAAATACATAGGGATATTCAGACACATATTCAGGTTTTCGATGCCGATGTGGAAACTGCACAGCGGCGGGGCCGCGAAGCCCCGCCCTGTTGCCCGTGGCGCTCAGCCGGCTGCCTTCACCTCGATCCGCTTCTCCGCGACCTTCGCCTCCGGCTTCTTCGGCAGGGTGACGGTCAGCACCCCCTTGGCGAATGCCGCGCCAATGCCGTCGCGGTCGACACCGTCCGGCAGGGTGAAGCTGCGGGCAAAACTGCCGTAGCTGCGCTCGGAGACATGGAAATTCTTTCCGCTCTCCTCGCGCTCCTGCTTCTTTTCGCCGCGCAGCGTCAGCAAATCGTCGGCCACAACCACTTCCACGTCTGTCTCGGACAGGCCGGGCAGTTCGGCGGTCAGCCGCCAGGCGGTATCATCCTCACTGATCTCCACCGCGGGCGCCGGCACGGTGAAGGCTTGGGCGGTGAAGCCCGGAGGTGTCGTGAACATGCGAGAAAAGGACGGTACGCCGAACCCGAAGCGGTCGAACAGCCGGTCCATCTCGGTGCGGAAATTGTGCCAGATGTCGGGCACCGCGGTGGGGTCGGGCTTCTTCACTTCGACAGGTGTCGATGCCATTGGAATTCTCCCCTGGAAACCGCCAACCTGGGACTGTGCCGCGTTGGGCAATTCCCATTCGTGGCAGTATCACACTGCAGGATTTGGCATCGGCACGCATTGACCCAGGTCAAACGGCGCGCCATGGCAAAGACACGCCGCCGAACCGGCATGCAAGTGCAACGCACCTCGCACGCCCGGCCCTGTGCTGCTTCGTGTTACGCGGCGGTCTTGCGGCCGAGCTTCAGCGCGGTGTCGACCACAGCCTGTCCCTTTTTGGGATCGGTGAAAGCCAGGCTGGCACGGTTGACCGCGCTTGAGACAACGCGCGCCTCGGTGCCTTCCTGCATGCCCGGCACTTTCAATGTCACGTGATCAACGCCTTGCGGCAAACGGGCGGCGTCCAGCCGCAAGGCGGCGCCGCCCTGAGAGATATTCAGCAGCTGGGCCTGGACGCTTCCGGAAGGAGTTTCCACCGTGGCGTCCAGGCGCACCTCGTGGCGTCTCTCGCGGCGTCGCTCGGCCAGACGGATCCTGTCCATGAAGCCGGTCTTTTGCTCCTCCAGCGCGTGCGCGGCCTGCAGCAATCCGTCCGACGCCTCGGTGACGCCGCGGGCATTGTGCGCCGTGCGATCGGCCACCGCCTGCATCTCGCGCGCGCCATCGCTGACGCTGCCGGCACTGGCGGCGGCCGAGGCGACCGAGCGGCTGATCTCCTGGGTGACGGCGCTTTGTTCCTCGACCGCGCCGGCGATCGCCGCCGTGACCTCGCGCACGCGGTCGACGGTATGGGCGATCTCGCCCATCGCGGTCGCGATCTGCCCCACCACGCCCTGCACCGCGGTGACTTGGGAGCGGATGTCGTCGGTGGCACGCGCGGTCTGCGCCGACAAGCCCTTCACCTCGCCGGCGACCACCGCAAAGCCCCGTCCGGCCTCGCCGGCGCGGGCAGCTTCGATGGTGGCGTTCAGCGCCAGCAGATTGGTCTGCCCGGCGATGGATTGGATCAGGTTCACCACGTCGCCGATTCGCCCGGCCGCGGCATTCAGCGATTCGACGATGGTGGTGGCGCGCCGCACCGTCTCGACGGCGTTGCTGGTGACCTCGGCGGCCTGCTGGGTCTGGCGGGTAATCTCGCCGATCGAGGCGGTGATTTCTTCCGCCGCCGAGGCGACGGTCTGCATCTCGGACGAGGAACGCTCTGTGCCGCCGGCCACGAGCTCGGCCTGGCGGGTGGCCGTTTCGGCGTTGTGTTGCAGCCCGCTCGCTTCCTGGCGCAACGCGCCTGCCCGCATGTTCACTTCGCCGGTGAAGTGCGATACCACCGTGCCGAGCTGGTCCGAGAGGTCGTCGAGCCGTTGGCTGTACTCGTCGTCCTGCTTACCCATGTAGGCGCCGACGACCTGCTGCAGGTCGAACAGCACGGCGCGGTCGATGGCGCGGATCGCCGCCTCGGCACGCGCGCGTGCGGCCGCGCCGCCGAAGCGCGTGCGGTACTCTTTCAGTACCAGTGCGTGCATTTCTTCCAGCACGACCAGATAGGAGCCTATGTAATAGCGCGGCGTCAGCCCGATGCGCGCGTGCGTCAGTGCCACGCGTTGCACGGACTGCACGTAGTCTTCGTCATATTTGGCCGAGAAGAGCCGGCGCCAGTGCTCGCCCTGGCGGGCGCGCGCATGCGCCCGCCGCTCCTCGGTGGCGAACATGCCCTTCAGGTCGGGCCATCCGTTCATGTGGTCGTACAACACGTCCAGCATGCGGACGCCGTGGGCTTCGATCAGCGGCATGATTTGTTGCAGGGTGGCGCGCGTCTCGTCGTCGAGGCGCACGTAGGTGAGGTCGTCCGCAAGCTCTGTCTTCATGTGTCCGCGCCTATGCTGATCGGAGACAAAGCATACGGGTCATGCGTTAAGAAGGGGTTGCACCGGCGTCGAGGAAGCCAGGCCCCGGCTCTGCCCTGGATGTTGCCGTCGGCGCGACCGGCGGGAGGCTGTGGGAACGCGGTCGTCACACCTTCACAGCACCCGCGCGCGAGGGAAAGGGACCTGGAATGAAGCGGCTGGAGGGCAAGGTGGCCTGGGTAACCGGGGCAGGCAGCGGCATCGGCGAAGCGGCGGCGGCTGCGCTCGCCGGCGAGGGTGCGGCAGTGGTGCTCACCGGCCGCAGGCGCTGCAAGCTGGAATCCTTGGCCGGGCGCATCGGCCCGCAGGCAGTGGTGGAGCCCGGCGACATGACCCGGTCCGACCAGGTGCAGGCCATCGCCGCCCGGGTGAGCGGAAGATTCGGCCGGCTGGATATCCTGGTCGCCAATGCCGGGGTGAACATCACTCCGCGCGCCTGGGCGCAGCTCAGCCCGGCGGGGGTGGACGAGCTGATCCAGGGCAACCTGAGCAGCGTGTTCTACTGCGTCACCGCTGTGCTGCCGGTCATGCGCGCCCAGCAGGACGGGCTGCTGATCCATACCGCCAGCATGGCCGGCCGCTTCATCGGCGGGCCGAGCGGTCCCGGCTACACCGCGGCCAAGCACGGGGTGGTGGCGATGAGCCACTCCATCAATATGGAAGAATGCATCAATGGAATCCGTAGCACGGTGATTTTGCCCGGCGAGGTGGCAACCCCGATCCTCGACAAGCGCCCGGTGCCGGTCAGCGCGGATGACCGTGCGCGCATGGCGCAGCCCGAGGACGTGGGCGATCTGATCCGCTATATCGCCTGTCTGCCGAAGCGGGTGGTCATTAACGAGGTGATGATCTGCCCCAGCTGGAACAGAAACTACGTGGCGGCGTTGCAGAAGAAGCTGTAGATCGGCGCAGCGGCGCGCGGGTGTTCGCGCGCTGCGCCGGGAGCATGTTTGATGACCATCCGCAGCGATCTCATGGGCGAAATCAGGGCCGGCCGCACCCGCTGGCTCGCTTTGGGCCTGTATGGCAAGTTCGAGCATGCGGTGGTGCTGGTGCTGGGCGGGTTGATCGCCTTGATCGCCCTTTCCGCGCTGTGGAATCTCGCGGTCCTTATGGTCACTACCCTGATCCTGGTCGACCCTTTCGACCCGACCGAGCACACGGTGTTCCAAGAGTTGTTCGGCATGATCTTCACGGTCATCATCGCGCTCGAGTTCAAGCACTCGGTCGAGGTGTCAGTCGGGCGGCAGGAAAGCGTCGTGCAGGTGCGCTCGGTGGTGTTGCTGACCATGCTGGCGGTGCTGCGCAAGATCATCATCTTCGACATGGCCGCGCCGGACGCTGCCTGGAAGCTGCTGGCGCTGGGCGTGGTCATGCTGGCGCTCGGCGCGGTCTACTGGTTCGTGCGCGAGCGGGACCGGCACGGCGGCAAGGGCGCCGGCGAACGGCCAGCCCATGCCGCGGCAGCGGCTACCGGTGCCCCAGACCGTCAAGTTTAGCAGGTGCGCCACGTCGACCGCCCGGCTTGCCTCAGCGTGGCCGCGGACGGCGCCGAAGGCTGCGAATATTTACACGTTCACGTAATCTGGGCTGGCTGAGATGATGTTTCCGTCCTGGTCGGTGGGGACCCTGCGCAAGTCTGCTAGGGTGCGCGGCGGGCAGCACCCCCCGCTGCCCCGCGCGGCGGCCGACAAGGAGGTAGGCCAGGGCGGCGGGCGGGCCACACAGGATCGGCAGCCCTGGTGCGGCGCCCTGTCGGCCTTCCCTTCGGCGTTTTGCGCGGCCAGGCTCGCGCGGCCGATTTGAGCAGGGAAATCCCGGCTTTCGACAACTGGAGAGGGATATTAGGTGAAAATTGCACAAATCGCACCCCCGTGGATTAGCATCCCACCGAAGAATTACGGTGGCACTGAATTTATCATCGCGTTTATCGTTGAAGAACTGGTCGCGCTTGGCCATGACGTTACCTTATTTGCGCCCGGGGACTCTTGCACGCCGGCGAAGCTTGTGTCATTTTACCCGCAGTCGTTGATCAGCGAGGGTGTTCCCTGGCAGGCCACTCTCAAAGCCTATTATCATTTGCACAAGTCTTTGGAACGGGCGAACGAGTTCGACGTGGTGCACACGCATCTCTCGTCGACCGCCGATATGTTCCTCTTTCCGCTCATGGCCCCGCTCGCCACTCCGCACCTCACCACGTTGCACTCGAATTTCCCCTTCGATCGCGTCAGTGAGTGGATCGGCGATGCGGATAAATACTTCTTGGAATGGATCACGCCTGCGCCCATCGTGACGGTCAGCGAAAGGGCGCGTGCCAACCTTCCGTACGATCTCAACGTCGCAGGTGTGGTGCATCTGGGCGTTCCGATGCAGCATTATCGCTTTGTTGATGCGAAGCCGGAGCAATTTTTCACCTGGTTGGGACGTTTTGCGCCGGCAAAGGGGGCGCACCTGGCGATCGCGGCGGCCAAGCGGGCGGATGTGCCGCTTGTCCTGGCCGGGATAGTGGAGCATAGTAATAAAGAAACAACAGAGTATTTCAACAATGAAATTAAACCACACATTGATGGTGTCAGAGTGAAGTATATTGGGCCGGTGAGCATGGAACAGAAAGTGGCGCTTCTGAGCAGTGCGCGCGGCTTTCTCAATCCGATTACGTGGGAGGAACCCGGAGCGACTGTGGTCCTGGAGGCAATGGCGCTGGGCTGCCCCGTCATCTCCTTTGCGCGTGGTGTCGTCCCGGAATTGATCATACACGAGCGGACCGGTTTTCTTGCGAATAATCTCGACGAAATGGTTCAATACATCGGCAGAATTGGCGAGATCGACCGCCGCACGACGCATCTGCATGTTGACCGTAACTTCTCCGCTTGCGTGATGGCCGAGAAATATGTCAAGATATATGCGGCGTTACAGTCAAAGCAGGCTATGAAATAAAGTTGCCGTCAGCGCCGGGGATCGCAACGCCACCCGCACTTTGCGGTCCCCTCGGGAGCATCGTGGCCTCGCATGCCGGCGCGGAAAAACGGCCGGCGACCATGGCGCTGCGGGTTCCGCCTCATCCGGCCCGCAATGTCCGGAACGCCTCGCGCTTCTCGAACAGATACAGCAAGACCCGCACCGCCCGGCCGCGTTCGCTCTCCAGTCTCGGGTCCTTCTGCACCAGCAGTTCGGCATCCCGGTCGGCCATGTGCAGCAGCCCCTCGTCCTCGGACGGATCGGCCAGGCGCCAGCCGGGCAGACCGGCCTGGCGGGTGCCGAGCAGGTCGCCGCCGCCACGGATGCGGAAATCCTCATCGGCAATGCGGAACCCGTCCTCAGTGTCGCGCAGCAAGATCAGGCGCCGCCGGGCGATCTCCGCCAACCCGTCGGCGTGCAGCAGCAGACAGAAACTCGCCTCCCGCCCGCGCCCCACCCGGCCGCGCAACTGGTGCAGCGGCGCGAGGCCGAAGCGCTCGGCGTGCTCGATCACCATCACGCTCGCTTCCGGCACGTCCACGCCCACTTCGATCACCGTGGTCGCAACCAGCAGCCGCGACCGTCCGGCGGCGAAATCCGCCAGCGCCGCCTCGCGCACCGCGCTGTCCTGCTGCCCGTGCGCCAGCCCCACCAGCAGGCCGAACCGGGCCTGGAGTTCGGCGAAACGTGCTTCGGCCGCCGCCAGGTCGATCAACTCGCTCTCGGCCACCATCGGGCAGACCCAGTACACGCGCGCCCCGCCATCGAGCGCCCGCGCCACCGCGTCCACCACGTCGGGGAGTGTGGCCAAGGAGTGCAGCGTGGTACGGACCGGTTGCCGCCCCGCCGGCTTGCCGATCAGGCGGCTGACCTGCATCTCGCCCCATTGGGTCAGCAGCAGCGTGCGCGGGATCGGCGTGGCGGTCATGACCAGCACGTCCGCCGCCACCCCCTTGCCGCCCATGCGCAACCTTTGCTCTACTCCGAAGCGGTGCTGCTCGTCGATCACCGCCAGTCCCAGGTCGTGGAACACCACCCCGTCCTGCACCAGCGCATGCGTGCCCACCACGATGGGAATGCTGCCATCCGCCAGCCCCTCCAGCACCCCGGCGCGGGCTTTCCCGGTGACCGATCCGGTCAGCAGGGCGCAGGCCACCGGGCAGATACGTGCCAGGGTGCGATGGTGCTGGCGGGCGAGGATTTCGGTCGGCGCCATCAGCGCCGCCTGGGCGCCGGCCTCCACCGCCCGCAGCATCGCCAGCACCGCCACCAGCGTCTTGCCGGACCCCACATCGCCCTGTAGCAGCCGCAGCATCCGCTTGGGCACGGCCAGGTCGGCGTCGATTTCCGCTAAAACCGCAAGTTGCGCCTCCGTCGGCGGCAGGCCGAACGCCGCCAGTGCCCGCGCCCGCAATGTCCCGTCGCCGGTCAGCGCCCGGCCCGGCCGGTCGCGCACCCGCCGGCGCAGGAACGCCAGCGCGATCTGCCCGGCCAGCAACTCGTCATAGGCCAGCCGCCGCCGTGCCTCCGGCGGCGGCGGCGCCTTCGGCGCGTGCAGCAGGCGCAGCGCCTCGGCAAACCCCGGCCAGGTTTCCCGCGCCAGCAGCGCCGGATCGTGCCATTCCGGCAGGGTGGGAATCCGCGCCAGCGCCTGTGCCACCGGCTTGCGCAAATGCCAGGGGAACAGCCCCGCGGTCAGCTTCCACACCGGCTCGATCCAGGGCAATCCCTCGGCGTGGTCGGCCGGAACGATATGGTCGGGGTGCACCATCTGCCGCCGCTCGTCGAACTTGCCCGACACCAGCACCCGACCGCCCTTCGGCAGTTTGGCCGCCGGGAAGCGCTGGAAGAACACCAGATCGGCGAACCCGCTGCCGTCGGTCACCACCGCCTTGGTGGGCTGGCGGGCGCTGGCCGGCGGGTCGATACGCACCACCTCCACTTCGACGGTGGCAAGCGCACCGGGCACTGCGGCGGCGATCGTGGTCCGCGCCCGGCGGTCAATCCAGCTTTCCGGCAAATGGAACAGCAGGTCGATCACCCTTGGCCCGCCGGCGGCGCGCGCGATCAGCGCCGCCACCGCCTCGCCCACGCCGCGCAGGGCGGTCAGAGGTTCGAACAACGGGGCGCACAGGCTGGCGGGAATGGGGGAAGGAGAGGGGGGCTGCACGGGCTGACACTGTCCGGGGCGGAGTTTATATGACCCTGGCGATGACCGAACCAGCCCTGTCCCCGCTCGACATCCGCCGCCGCCGCCTGCTCTACCGGGCCAACCACCGCGGCACCTACGAGAACGACCTGCTGATCGGCGGCTTTGTGAGCCGCCATATCGGCACCATGACCGAGAGCCAGATGGACGCGCTCGAAGTCGTGATGGAGTTGCCCGATGCTGACCTCGCCGACTGGCTGACCGGGCGGCGGGCGATCCCTGACGACGTCAACTCGCCCACGCTGCAGGCCATCCGCGCCTTTGCGCTGGCGCTGAGGAGCCGGTGATGGGGATATCCATAAGCGAATCGGATCCAGGGGCCTTTCGGACGACGGGCCGGAGGCGTGCGCTGCGCGCGCCGGCGGGTTCAGGGCTGAGCCCAAGCGTTCCGTCCGTCCCGGAACGCCCATGACCCCGGTCTTCGGCGCCCCCGAAGGCTGGGATGCGGTTCTGCTGGCTCGTCGCGCCCGCGAGCATGCCGGCCCGTTGCTGCATGTCTGTCGCGACGACGTGCGCAGTGCCAGGCTCGCCGAGGCGCTGGCGTTCTTCGCCCCGGAGGCCGAACTGTTGCGCTTCCCGGCCTGGGACTGCCTGCCCTACGACCGCGTTTCTCCCAATCCCGAGCTGGTCAGCGAGCGCATCGCCACCTTGGGGCGTTTGCTGGAGAAACCGTCCGGCCCGCGCGTGGTCCTGACCACGGTGAATGCCCTGGTTCAACGCGTGCCGCCGCGGCATGTGTTCCACGGCGCCAGCTTGTCGCTGGCCGAGGGGGGCACGGTCGATCCGGACCGGCTGGTTCGGTTCCTCGATGCCAACGGCTATGGCCGCGCCGGCACGGTGATGGAGCCCGGCGAGTATGCGGTGCGCGGCGGCATCGTCGATGTGTTCCCGGCCGGACGGACCGATCCGGTGCGGCTCGATCTGTTCGGCGACACCATCGAGAGCATCCGCGCCTTCGACCCGGCCAGCCAGCGCAGCGGCGCGCGGCTCAAGCTGGTGGTGCTGCGACCGGTGTCGGAGGTGTTCCTCGACAAGGCCTCGGTCACCCGTTTCCGCACCGGCTGGCGCGAGTTGTTTGGCCCGGCCGCGGCGACCGACCCGATCTATCTCTCGGTATCCGAGGGGCGACGCCATCCGGGCATGGAGCACTGGGTGCCGCTGTTCCATCAGGGCATGGAAACGCTGCTGGACTATCTTCCCGGCGCTTCCTGCAGCCTGGACCACCAGACCGATGACGTGCTGGCGGCCCGGCTGGAAATGATCGCCGACCATTACGAGGCCCGCCGCGCGCCGGTGCGCGAGGGCGAGGTGCCGTACCGTCCGCTGCCGCCGGACCGGTTGTATCTCGACCATGCCGGCTGGGATGCCATGCTGACCGGTGTGCCCGTGTTCGGCTTCGGGCCGTTTGCCCGGCCGGATGGGGCGAGTGGCGTCGATGGCGGCGGGCGTCCGGGGCCGGTGTTCGCGCGATCAGGGGCCGGGCCAGGGGCCAACGTGTTCGACCAGTTGCGCACCCAGGCCGAGCGCTGGACCGCCGAGGGGCGGCATGTCGCCATCGCCGCCTGGACCCGCGGCTCGCGCGACCGCATCGGCCACCTGCTGCGCGAACACGGATTCCGGGCCGAGCCCGCCGACACCTGGACGGACGCGGCCAAAGTGCCGCTGGGCGTCGCGGCGCTGGTCACTTTGGGGCTGGAGCGCGGCTTCGCCGCCGACGACCCGGACATGGGCAAGTTCGCCTTCGTGTCCGAGCAGGATTTGCTCGGCGAGCGCATTTCGCGGCCGCCGCGCCGGCGCAAGCGGGCCGACCAGTTCATCGCCGAGGCCACCGAAATCGCCGAGGGCGATCTGGTGGTGCATCAGGACCATGGCATCGGCCGCTATGACGGTCTGGTCACCCTCACCGTCAGCGAGGCGCCGCACGACTGCCTGCGCATTCTGTACGACGGCAACGACAAATTGTTCCTGCCGGTCGAGAACATCGAGATGCTGTCCCGCTTCGGCAGCGACGCCGCCGGGGTGGCGCTGGACAAGCTGGGCGGCACATCTTGGCAGAACCGCAAGGCGCGGATGAAGCAGCGCATCCGCGACATGGCGGGCGAGCTGATCCGGGTGGCTGCGGCGCGCAAGCTGCGCGATGCCGAGGTGATGGCCCCGGCCGAGGGCGCCTGGGACGAGTTCTGCGCCCGTTTCCCGCATGCAGAGACCGAGGACCAGACGCGCGCCATCGCCGATGTGCTGGAGGATTTGTCCTCCGGACGGCCGATGGACCGGCTGATTTGCGGCGATGTGGGGTTCGGCAAGACCGAAGTGGCGCTGCGGGCGGCCTTCGTCGCCGCCATGTCGGGCAACCAGGTGGCGGTAGTGGTGCCGACCACCCTGCTGTCCCGCCAACATTTCCGGGTGTTCTCCGCCCGCTTCAAGGGGTTGCCGGTTACCGTGGCGCAGTTGTCGCGCATGGTGACCGCGAAGGAGGCGGCCGAGGTCCGCAAAGGTCTCGCCGATGGCAGCGTGAACATCGTCATCGGCACGCATGCGCTGCTGGCGAAGGGGATCTCGTTCTCGGCGCTGGGCCTATTGATCGTTGATGAAGAACAACATTTCGGTGTCGCTCACAAGGAAAAGCTGAAAGCCCTGAAAGCCGACGTGCATGTGCTCACGCTCACCGCCACGCCGATACCGCGCACCCTGCAACTGGCGCTGACCGGGGTGCGGGAGATGAGCCTGATCGCCACCCCGCCGGTGGACCGGCTGGCGGTGCGCACCTTCATCATGCCGTTCGACGCGGTGGTGGTGCGCGAGGCGATCCAGCGCGAGCGTTTCCGTGGCGGCCAGATCTTCTGCGTGGTGCCGCGCATCGAGGACCTCGGCCGCATGGCCGAGCGGCTTGCCGAAATCGTGCCGGAAGCGCGCACCGTGCAGGCGCACGGCCGCCTGGCGCCGACCGAGCTGGAACGGGTGATGACCGAGTTCGGCGACGGCAAATACGACATCCTGCTGTCGACCAATATCGTCGAGAGCGGGCTCGACATGCCGGCGGTGAACACGCTGGTCATCCATCGCGCCGATATGTTCGGGCTGGGGCAGTTGTATCAGCTGCGCGGGCGGGTCGGCCGCGGCAAGCAGCGCGGCTATGCCTATCTGACCTGGCCGCAGCTGCACCGGCTCAGCGCCGCGGCCGAGAAGCGGCTGACGGTGATGCATTCGCTCGATGCGCTCGGCGCCGGCTTCACGCTCGCCAGCCACGATCTCGACATCCGCGGCGCCGGCAACCTGCTGGGGGATGAACAGAGCGGCCATATCCGCGAGGTCGGCATCGAATTGTACCAGCAGATGCTGGAGGACGCGGTGGCCGAGATGAAGGCCGAGAAAGGCCGCCGCCGTGCCGAGGACCGCGACTGGACGCCCAATATCGGTCTCGGCCTGCCGGTGCTGATTCCCGAGGACTATGTCCGCGACCTGCCGGTCCGGCTCGGCCTGTATCGCCGCATCGGCAGCCTGGCGTCGGACGCCGAGACCGAGGCGATGGCGGCCGAGCTGGTCGACCGCTTCGGCAAGCTGCCCGAGGAGGTGGACAACCTGCTGCAGGTGGTCTCGCTCAAGCGCGCCTGCCGCGCCGCCGGGGTGGAGAAGCTGGAGGCCGGGCCGAAAGGCATGGTGGTCGCCTTCCGCGGCAACGCTTTCCGCAATCCGGCGGGGCTGGTGAGCTGGCTGTCCAGCAAGGGCGGGCAGATCCGCCTGCGCCCGGACCACAAGCTGGCCATCGTGCGCGAGATGAGTGTCGCCGAGCGGGTGCGGGTGGCGCGCGACGTGGTTGCGAACCTTAACCGGCTGGCCGCTCCGGTGAAGGCGGCTTAACGCGGCGATGCCAAGGGCCGGGGCGGGCGGATCACGTTTCCGTATGATTGCTTCCCATCATGCCGTTTCGTGCTGAAATCGGGTCGGGGACAATCATACGGAGGGACCAAACCCATGCCGTTCGATACGGTCGGCTTCCCGATCGACCAGACCACGCGTTTGCCGGGCGTGCCAAACTGGTCTCTTCGCGGCGTCTGGCGCCGCCTGCGCAGCCGGCTGCGCGACATTTCGGGCCGTCACTATCCCGCTGCGACAGTGGCGCTGTTGTCCGAGGCGCGGGCCCTGATCGCCGACGAGGCACATTGGATGCAGGGGGCCTATGTGCGGGACGGCCGCCGTTGCGCCATGGGCGCGCTGCAGGCCATCGGCCGCAGCGCCGGGCGCGGAGTGCGACGTGACGCCGCCGGCGCGTTGCTACAGGTGGCCGGGCTGCACGGGCATCATTCGGTGGAAAGCATGAATGATTCGGTGAGCCACGCCGAGGTGCTGGCCATGTTCGACGCCGCCATCGTGCGCACCCAGCTTGGCATGCGCGGGGCGTTGTAGCGCAAGCCCGGCCCGTTCCTCCCTCTCTGCCTGACGGGGGGAGGGGGCTGGGCCGGTGACCTGTGTCGAGCAACATCGGCCAGACTGCATCGGCCGGACTGGCGACATCTCGTCGATAAAGTTGCTTGATAAAACAAAGCGCTCTAGCCGTCGGCGGCGTCCACCACCGCTACGTCCAGCAGGCGCTCGATCACTTCCGGCTCCTGCGCCCCGGCGATGGCGTGCCGCCCGCCAATGACGAAGCAGGGCACCCCGTTGATGCCCAGCCGGTGCGCGCGCAGATTTTCGGCATGCACCGCGTCCGTCTCGCTGTCGCCGGCCAGGAAGCCGCGCGCCGCCGCGTCGTCCAGCCCGCAGGCGACCGCCACATCGGTCAGGACGGTGACGTCGCCGATGTCGCGCCCGTCGGTGAAGTGCCCGGCGAACAGCGCCTCCACCACCTCCGCGCCGCGCCCATAGGCCGCGGCCCAGCGCACCAGCCGGTGCGCATCCACCGACGATGGGGTGCGGCGGATGCGGTCGAAGCGGAACTGCAATCCCTCCGCCCGGCCGATATCGGTGATCGAGGCATATAGCCGCCGCGCCCGCTCCTCGCCGCCGAACTTGCGCACCACGTAATCGGCCCGGGCGAGGCCCGCGCGCGGCATGTCCGGGTTCAGCAGGAACGGCCGCCAGGTGATGTCGGTCAGCAGGTCCGGCCGCCGCCGCAGCGTGCGCAGCAGCCGCCGCAGCCCGAGGTAGCACCAGGGGCACACCAGATCGTGCACCACCTCGATGCCGAGGCGGGCACGCGGAGGCGCGAGGATGTTCACCTTGCGGGGCCCAATACCGACATAGTTAAACTATCAGGCCCGCCGCGCCCGCGCGCAAGCGCGGCGGAAAGACGCGGCATTTTGTCGCCAGGTCAAGGTCCCGCGCCGGCGGCGTGACGCGCCCCGTACCGGACGTTGCGCCGGGCGCGAACGGGGGAAAAGAGAGATGACCGTCACGCTGTACGACCTCGCCGGCGCCGACCCGGCGCTGCGTTTCAGCCCGTACTGCTGGCGTACCCGCCTGGCACTGGCCTACAAGGGGTTGGAGGTGGCGACCATCCCCTGGCGTTTCACCGAGAAGGACCGGCTGGCGTTTTCCGGTCAGGGCCGGGTGCCTGTCATCATCGATGGCGACCATGTGGTGGCGGACTCCTGGACGATCGCCGAATACCTCGAAGACACCTATCCCGATCGCCCCAGCCTGTTCGGCGGTGCGGCGGGGCGGGCCCATGCGCGCTTCATCAATGCCTGGGCCAACTCGGTCGTGCACCCATCCATCGCCCGCCTGGTGGTGCGCGACATTCTCGACGTGCTGGCGCCGCAAGACGTGACGTATTTCCGCGCCAGCCGCGAGCGTGCCTTCGGGGCCACGCTGGAGGCGGTGGTCGAGGGCCGCGAACAGCGGATGGAGGCGTGGCGCGCGGTGCTGGCGCCGGTTCGGTTGGTTCTGCGGGCGCAACCGTTCCTGGGCGGTGAGGGGCCGAGCTATGCCGATCACGTCCTGTTCGGCAGCCTGCAATGGCCACGCTGCACCAGCGCGTTTCCTTTGCTCGCCGCGGACGACCCTGTCTCAGCCTGGTTTGGCCTTGTGGGCGGCCTCTACGGCGGACTAGGCGCTGCGGCGCGCACGTAAGGGCAGGGGCTCAGCCGGCGGAAAAGCCCAGCCCAACGGTTGGAACATGGCTCCCGCTCCAGCCCACGGAGCAGCGCAATGCTGTCACGAGGAACCGGGCCTGCTCTCTGCTCATTCGTCCCCAAACCCAAACAGGGGAAGAAATGAGCACCGGCACAGCTTCCGTTGACCCAGATCGGCGGCACGCAATCCGCCGGCGTCATCAAGATCGTCGCGATGCCTGGCGGATGTCGGGACCTCGAACCGGCAGCCAGAAGGCAAATGGCGGATGTCTTATTCGAACACCGTCTCCCGGCTGTAGAGCAGGCGCTCGTTGGCCAAGCGCCACGCGGCGTCATCGCCTGCCCGTTGCCGTCCATTCAGATGGCCTCTCAGCACGCCGGACAGCCGGAGGCCGGTCTGGGCGTCGATTTCCTCAACACCGGCCAGTCGCACCTGAGCGTCGAGATAGGCGGTGCGGATTTTCTGATCCAACGTGCATGACAATACAAGCGTGTGACGGCCATGATCGCGATGCTCCCCATCCGGACGGCACGACATCATCATGTCGAGCGGAAACGGGACGGCAAGATGGACCGGCAGTGCCACGGTGTCGTTCGGAGTGACCACCTGGCGCACTGTCAGGCCGATATCGCCGGCCGGCACCCCCTCAGGGTTTCGGGCATCCGGCCCCTGCGCGTGCAAACCGTCGCCACCTGGCAAGACCGTCCCCGCAACACCGCTGGCATCGCGCACGGTACGCATGGCGGTCGGCGATGGGTGTTCAGGTTTGCCGAAGGTCGCTTTGATGTCTGCCGCATCGTGGCCGGAAGGCGTGGCCGAGAACCCGACGCAGGTCTCGTAAACACGGGAAACTTCCGTCTCACCCATCCGCCAACGATACGTGGCATGCGAGACGCGCGTGCGGTCGCACTGGTTGGCAAACGGACCCCAGGGCGCCTGCATCGCTTCAACTGGCTGGCTCATTGGCATGTCAGCGGTCGGTGCGCAGCCGCTCAGCCAGGCGGCGAGTGCGATCCCACCAGCGAAGGCTGTCGCCGTGCGTTGGACGCGAACGCGATGCCATGCACGCTCATCGGCGCGGTGGCTGCATCGTTGCTTGTTGTTTGGACGCCTTCTCCCCGCAATGCACGGTGTCATTTCTGATCCCTCTCCATCGACAGATTTCTACTTTGACATCGGAATTTAAGGGAATTGATCGGAATCGCCGTCTAACGCCGACCAGCAACAAGATGGGTTTCGGTCGGACGCGCAGCTTCATCATGACGCCGCGTGTTGATACATCGATCAACGGAAGTCGCTGCAAACGCGCAGTGCATATCTGGAATTAACTGTGTAACGCTGTACGTACTGTGTAACGCTGTACGTATCGTGACTTTTCATTATGGGACAAACAGAGCCGGAAAGACATTCGAAAAGAGCGGATCAAACATGCAATGTGGGACGATCATTGAGGCCGGTCGGCGCAGCTTGGGCGCCGCAAGCCAGGAACACCAACCCAGTCGCGAGCGCTTGGGGTGCTCCTGAGCAGACCCAGGGCTGTTTAACCCTCTCGAGTAACGGCTCCTCGTTACTGCGCCTGGGAGGGTAAGGGCGTATGAGGCCGCCCGAGGTCGAGCCTCCCGGCGAGTAGAGTGACTCTGGCTATCGAATTGTGGCTTGGGCGGTACTCCGTGGCTTGGCTTTGGCGGCGGCCGGAACCTGGCTGTCGATGACGCCAGTCGGAGCGCGGTTGCAATTTTGCCGCAGCGCATTACAATCGTGCAGGTTATTGGCAGGCTGCCAGAGACCGATGGCTTTGAAGAGCGGCTTGCGATGGCTGCGGTCGGGCCCAGTTTGATGCGTCGTTCGGCGTCTGGAGAGCTTCGATTAAAGACGAGCTTCGGTCGATGACGTCAGGTACAAGCGTCCACCCGGCCTCCGATGTCGCGGATGGTGTTGCGCTTTGGGTCGGCGTTGTTGCTGTTGCTGCCTGTCATCGGCTGCACGTCGATGGGGCCTTCCGTCATACCGCGGGATCGTACTGACTACCTCTCCGCCATCGCGGATTCGTGGAAGCAGCAGACCCTCTTGGACGTCGTCCGCATCCGATACGGCGATGCTCCGTCCTTCCTCGAGGTCTCCTCCGTCGTCAGTTCCTACGCGGTCCAGGGCCAGATTTCCGCCGGCGGTATCATCAACTCCAACCTGACCGGCGTGGCTCCCTGGAACACGTCGAGTTTCAGCGCCGCACTCGCCTATCAGGACCGCCCGACCATCTCCTACACGCCCCTCATGGGCGACAAATTCACCAAGAGCCTGATGCGGCCGATCCCCCCCACCGGCATCTTCCAACTCATCCAGGCCGGTTATCCCGCCGATTTCGTTCTGCTGGTGACGGTACGATCTTTGAACGGCGTCTCGAACCAGGGCTCCATGGGTGGCCAGGTCCGACCCGCCGATCCCGCGTTCTATCCCCTCCTGGATACTTTGAAGCGGCTGCAGCGGGCCGAGACGGTCAGCATGCGACTGGAAAAGCGTGGCGCCGAGGATATCGGGATTCTGGTTTTTGCCCCTGACCTCACCCCGCAAGTGAGCCAGGACCTCAAATACCTGTCGGAGACGCTGCATCTCAAACCCGGCAAGAATGGCGAAATCGCCATTGCTTTCGGTGCCGTCCAACGCAATGACAAGGAGTTGGCTGTTCTGTCGCGCTCGATGCTGGAAATTCTCGTTGAGCTTGCAACCGGGATCAACGTCCCCGCCGGGGATATCGCGGCAGGGCGCACCTTGCCCTCCGCACGGGTGGACAGCGCTGAAAATCCGCGAGACCGGCCGCTGGTCCGGGTTCTTTCGGGTCCGGCCGCACCAGTGGACGCGTTTGCGGCGGTCCACTACCGCAACACCTGGTATTGGATCGATGACGCCGATTTCGCGTCGAAGCGCATTTTCACCATGCTGATGATGTTCTTCTCGCTGGCCGAAACCGGCGTCGCGCCGCAAGTCCCGGCTCTGACACTGCCGGTGAACTGAACGCGGTTCCCGCCAGGCGGCTGCTGCAAACCGACACAGAGGCCCGGTCGCTCGGAAAAACCCCGGCTCCCACGCCTATCCCTCATCCTCCCGCAACGCCATGGGAGCGCCGCTGCGGAAATTGTCGATCAGGATAAAGCTGCTCACCAGCAGCACCCAGGCCGGGAAAACGAACAAGGTCCAATCAAAATAGTTGCTGCCGATGAGCAGAAACGCCGCCGATGCGTAGCCGAGCAGCGCGATCCAGCGCGCGGTGATGCGCGTGCGCAATGCCAGCGTCGAGGCGATCATCATGAAGACCGCGGCCATCTTGAACGCATAGATATGCATGATGTCGAAGATGAAGGCCCGGCCGAAAGCAAATGTGGCGCCGTCGAACACCGCCTGCTGCTGCGCCGAATAAGCCCGCACCAGCCCGCCGGTGGCCGCCGCGGCGACAAACAGCATGCCGAGGCACAGCAACCCGCTGCCGAGGAAAACCGTGGCAAAAAACTGGTCTTCCTGTCTGCCGAGGCGGTCGCGCAGAACGCCGATGAACCACATGAAGGCGATGCCGGCGATGGGGATCAGGTTCAGTGCAAAGGACACTCGTTTCGCGCTGGTTGCGAGCCACGCGCCGGTCTCCAGCGGATCGGCCGGGATCGACAGCCGGAGCAGCCAAAGACTGTAAATCAGCAGGACCGAAAACAGAATCCCGGCGATGGCAGCGGCCCGCGGCGTTTTCAGCCGGGCCCGGACGAGCGGCGCGTTTGAATCGTTTGCGACTGGAAACTCGGCGTCCATCACCGTTACCCAGCTGACAGGCGGTTGACCGGCACCGGCCCGCGTACCCGGCGGACCGCGTCACTTCGCCGGCGCGAACCATTTGCGGGAGATGTCCTCATAGGTGCCATCGGCAAGCATCTCCTCCAGTGCCTCGTTGATGCGCTTGCGCAGGGGGCTGCCGCTGGCGACGGCGATGCCGTATTTGAGCGGCCGGAATACCGGGCCGACCACCTGCAGTTCGCCGCTGCCTAACCTTGACTGCCAGTACTCCAGGGTCGGCGCGTCGAACACGATGGCCTGGATCGTTCCGTCGAGCAGCCGGTCGTATCCCTCCTGGGCGGTGGCGATGCTGACATGGGGCAGGTGCAGCGCGGTCAGGTAGTCCGCCGCGATGCTGTTCGGCACGGTGGCGATGGTTTTGCCCGGCAGGTCGCCGGGCCCCTGGATGCTCGAATGCAACTGCTGCACGGTCAATGAGGCGGTGACGGTGGCGGTAAACTGGGCCACCAGCACCACGCCGACAAGCCACATGAAAACCACGGTCAGCCGCTTCACCGCACCGTTGTTCTCGCGCTCGCCGTGCTCGCCGGTGGCGATGATCAGCATCACGCCCCACAGCCCCTCCAGCACGCCGCGGAGGTAGCCGCGCTGGAAATACGGGTTGCCGCGCCGCTCGACCAGCCAGAGCAGGTTGGCCAGCAGCAGCACCGTCAGCGCCCCTCCCAGCAGAATCTCCGCGGTGGCGCGCGTCAGGACCGCCGCGGCCGCGGCCCGCCAGGTGCTGGCGCTGTCGGGCCGCACCATGATCTGCAGGCCGGAGTTCGAAATACGCCATGGAAAAATCAACCGCCTGCTCGCGCGCAGGCGTCATGGCGATGGCCGAGAACGCCATGTCCGCCCGACCGTTGAGCACCGCCTGCAACTGCTCCTCGGCGCCAACCCGGCCGAGGTCGGTCACGACCACGGTGGCTCCCAGCCGCTGCGCCAGCACGGTCCATAAATCCACGCTGAACCCGGCCAGCGGCCCATCCTGAGGCAGCACGAACGGCGCGATTCGCGCGGTCACGATGCGCAGCGTCTCCGGCTGGGCGATGGCGGCGGCCGGGGCCGCCGCCATCAGGGCGAGGCAGGCCAGCGCCAGTCGCCCGCGGCGCGATGCGATCACGCCGTCAGGCCTCGCGCAACACCTGCACCCGGCCTGTCCGCACCGCCGTCTTCAGCGCCCCGTGGTCGGCCTCCGCCTGGTCGGCGTAGGCCATGGCAAAGCGGCCCATCGCGGTGTCAAAATCGTCACTTTTGCTGCCGAGATAGCCGCTGATGGTCCAGGCATCGCCGGCCTTGGCGTGGCTGCGCGCCAGCGCCCAGCCGCAGGCTTTGGCATAGACTTCCAGCGTTTCGGTGTCGAACGTCTCGATCAGCGGCTTGATCTTGGCGTCACGCAACTGGCGGACGTAGAACTGCCGGCCACGCGGGCCGGTAACCCATCCAAGAAACACGTCCGAGGCCGGCTGCGCCAGCCGCTGGCCGATCACCACGCGCTGGCCGTGATGCGGATAGGCGCTGGCCCCGGCGTAAGGCTCCAGCACCAACTCGCGGGCTTCCTTGAACTGCAGGAACAGCGGGTCGTTGGCCGGCGACATGAACAGCCCGATCCAGCAGGCACGCCCGACGCTGCCGATGCCCACCACCTTGATCGCCGCGTCCACCAGCCGGTAGCGATCCATCAGCACGCGCCGGTCGTCGGGCAGTGTCTCGCGGTAGGCTTGTATCACCAGTTCGAGCTGGGCCATGAAGTCCGGCGCGCGCGTGTCCTCCGGGTGGAAGATCAGCGGCGGGGCATCCTTGATGTGGACATGTCCGCCGACCATGCCGGCCATTTGCGGAAAGTCCAGCGCCGAAGCGGATCTCTCCACTGCCTTGGCAATTCGCTTCCTCGCCATCGCCCTGCGGTCGGGGTCGGTGATCAGGCCGATGACGTCATCGTCATTGACGCGCGCATACCAGACCTCCAGCGGAGCCATGTGCGCGTATTCGGCCAGCCGCTTGCGGTAGCTGCGCGCGGCCGCCTCGGCGGCGTCGCGCCCGTCGCCATCGGACAGTCCCACCGAGCGCGCGGCGAGCACAAACGAGGCGGCGAGACGCTTCACGTCCCACTCCCAGGGCGCCGGCAGGGTTTCGTCGAAATCGTTGATGTCGAAGATGATGTTGCGCTCGGGCGTGGCGAAACCGCCGAAGTTGAGCAAATGGCAGTCGCCGCAGGCCTGCACGCGCAGGCCGGTGGCGGGGGTCTTGGCGAGGTCGGCGGCCATCACCCCGGCGGCGCCGCGGTAGAAGGTGAAAGGCGAGACCAGCATCCGCCCGTAGCGCACCGGCAGCAGCTCGGGCAGCCGTTCGGGGTCCGAGGCCTGCAGCATCGCGATCGGATCGGCGCGGCCGGCGGGCTTTTTCCAGGTGGCGTGCGACAGCCGGGGCACCGCATCCCGCAACCGCTTGCCGGCCGCCAGCAAATCGGCCGGTGCGCGGAGCTGCTGCGACGGGGCAGGTGTATGCGTCGGCCCGGAGCCGCTTGGGGCGACAGGTCGTGTTTCCGTGACGGCGTCGGGCATGGTCTGGCCCTCCTCGACATGATAATTGTATGAAATGTAGAATGATCGCCCGGCATCAACGTTGAGATGGATCAACCCGGATTCCCCCTCAAGGCATCTGACGCGATCACAATGTCCGGCGTTCCCGGGGTCTGGAATCTTGTTGCGCCGGCATTGCACCATGGCCCGCCGAACGCACAGGGAGCCCGCCAGCAATGAGACATCCCGATCCACACCTGCCGGCACCCCGCATCCCCATGACCGGCATGGTAGGAATGCCGTCCCGCCGGACCCTGGTCCACATCGCCGCCGGGGCGGCTGTTACCGCCCTGGTGCCGGGATGCGCCGCCCCCGGGCGCGGCCCGGCGGTGCCATTGGGCCAGGTCGCCAAGGCCAGCGTATTGGGAGTGCCGAACGAACGCTTTTTCCCGTTGCTGGGTGCGGAGGCCCTCGAGGCGGAGGTGATGGCGGCGGTGCAGCGTCAGCGGCGGGCGCGCGGCCTGGCAACCGACGCACAACTGCCGGAGTGGCAGTTGCTGGCGGTGTCCGGCGGCGGCGAGGATGGCGCGTTCGGCGCCGGGTTGCTGTGCGGCTGGTCCGAGTTTGGCACCCGGCCGGTCTTCGATGTGGTCACCGGCGTCAGCACCGGCGCGCTCACCGCGCCGTTCGCCTATCTCGGCTCCAGCTATGATCCGCAGCTGCGCAGCGTCTACACCGAGATCAATCCATCCCATGTGCTTGCCAAGCGCTTTATCACCGCGGCGTTGTTCGACGACGCGCTGGCCGACAACGCGCCGCTGTTCACCACCATCTCCGCCTACCTGACCGCCGAGATGCTGGCGGCAATCGCGAAAGCCTATGCCGTGGGGCGCCTGTTGCTCATCGCCACCTCCGACCTCGATGCTGGACAGCCGGTGATCTGGAATGTCGGGGCGATTGCCAGCAGCGGACATCCGCGCGCGCTGGATACCGTGCGCCGCATCCTGCTGGCGTCCGCCGCCATTCCCGTCGCCTTCCCGCCGACCATGTTCGACGTGACGGTGGATGGCAGACCGTATCAGGAAATGCATGTCGATGGCGGCACGTTCGCGCAGGCGTTCCTGTATCCTGCCGCGATGACGCGGCAGCGGCGCGAGCGTATGCGAAACGGCCTGCCGGTCGTGCCTGCGACCGCCTATGTTATTCGTAACGGCCGGCTCGACCCTGGATGGTCGGCGATGGAGCGCAGCACGATGGACATCGCCGAGCGGGCGATCTCCACGATGATTTCGGCAAGCGGCTACAACGACGTTGTCCGCATGTATAATTTTGCCCTGAATGACGGAATCGCCTTCCGGCTTGCCTATATCGGGTCCGATTTCACCAAGGAGCCGCCCGAACCGTTCGACCAGGGATTCATGCGGGCCCTGTTCGACGACGCGTATCAACATGCCCGCCGGGGCTATGATTGGGCAACCACGCCGCCGGCGGCTTAGAAAACCCGCAGTCAGCCATCAACGGCCTGTCGCGCGGCGGCACCGGAGGCGTCAGCCGCCGGTGCCGCCGCGCGACAGGCCGAGGCCCTGCCGGTCTTCCCGGCGAGCCATTGCCTTGTCGTCGGAATCCATTTTGGAGCCTTCCACCATCCGGTCGAGATGACCGAGATAGGCGCGCACCGCCGCCGCCCGCGATGGCGACGTCACCTCGACTCCAGCAGGCCATTGAGTGCACTGCGCAGCCGCCGCACCACCTGCACCGAATCAGCGCCGTAGAAGCGGATTTCGTCGAACGACAACGCCAGGTAGTCCGACCAGCTCGGCATCGGGAATACCACGCGCAACCGCCCCCCGGCATCGCGCGCATAGCCTGCGTCCAGCCGGCATTTCGCCATCCTGCGCAGCAGGTCCTCGATCTGATCGAGCGCCTGCACCGCGGTGGTCGGGTCGTTGATCGCCGGCGACAGCGCCCGGATGGCGATGTCCACCAGCAGCCGCAGCGGGTATTTCGGGTCCTGCTCGAAGGTGCGTTCGTCGCTCAGGCGCACCGCCTTCAGCAACGGCAGCTCGCGCAACGCCGTGCGCGCACCATGCACGCGCAGGATCACGGTGTCGCCCACCATCGTGTCGCCGACGGCGCTGTCGAGCACGATGACGGCATCGGCCTGGCTCGCCTGGCGCACCAGCGCCTGGATGTCGAGCCGGGCGATGGAGCGCGGCTTGCCCTCGTAGCGCAGCGTCTGCGTCACCGGGCCGAGATCACCGCGCGCCTCCTCGGCGGCGTCGATCACCGCCGCCAGGTCGGCACCGCGGGGGAATGTCTCGTGGATCACCGCCCGGCCACGCGCGCCGACGAACTGCAGCACCTGGTTGATCTGCAGCGACGTGAGGCGCTGCACCAGGCGCGCAAACAGAAACACGCTGGCGAAAAGCAGCACGGCAACGAGCCACATCGAGGCAAACGGCACCTGCCCGGCGCCGGCGCGGTCGACCCAGACCAGTGTCGCCAGGCTGTACATGAAGGTGGCGATAAAGATGCCCATCGCGTGGTACAGCACCTTGTCGCGGCCAAACCACTGCACCAGCCGTGGCGAGTAGGCCACCGCCATGAACTGCACCATGACGAAAGCAATCGAAAACACGATGCCCGTCAGCGCCATCATGCCCGACGCGACGGTGGACAGGAAACCCTGCGCCGAGCCGATCGAGATCGGCATCTGCCAGGCCGGGCTCAGGAGGTACTCAAGACGAGGAAACAGGAAAGCGGCGATCACGCTCGCCACCGTGTACGACATCGGAATTATCCAGAGCGGCATGCGCCCTCCTTGTGCCCCAGACGGCAAGAAAGGCCAGGACTCCGCCCTGGACCCGCCCCCGCGCGCAGCGCGCCTTTCCCGGTGTGGCGGGGCAGTGGCCCCCTCGACCCCGTGACTTTAAGGGTTAGGGGCCGATCCGGTGTCGCGCAGGCCAAGCACCTCAGCCGTGTGAAGGGCGATCATGCGTTCCTCGTCGGTCGGCACCACCCAGGCGGCGATGCGCGACTCCGGCCCGCTGACCAGGCCGGTGCCCCGCGTCTCGGCAAGCCTTGCGTTGCGCTGCTCGTCCAGCGTCAGCCCGAGCCAGGCGCAGCCGCGCGCCACCTCGGCGCGGGTCGCCGCGTCGTTCTCGCCGATGCCGCCGGTGAACACCAGGCCGTCGAGCCCGCCCAGGGCGGCCGCCAGCGAGCCAATTTCGCGGACGATGCGATACACATACAGCTCGATGGCCTCGGCGGCTGCGGGTGCTGGCGAGGCCCGCAGCGCGCGCATGTCCGGCGAGATGCCGGACACGCCGAGCAGGCCCGACTGGCGGTAGAGCAAATCCTCGATAGCGCGCGCGTCCATGCCGTGCGTGTCCATCAGATACAGCAGCACGCCGGGGTCGATCGCGCCGCAGCGTGTGCCCATCAGCAGCCCTTCCAGGCCGGTGAAACCCATGGTGGTGGCCACGCTGCGGCCGTCCCGCACGGCGCACAGGCTGGAGCCGCTGCCGAGATGGCAGATCACCACCCGCGCTCCGGCGATGTCCGGCGCCACGTCCGGCAGCCGGGAGGCAACGAACTCGTACGACAGACCATGGAAGCCGTAGCGTCGCACCCCCTCGTCGTGCAGCCGGCGCGGCAGGCCGAAGCGTTGCACCACCGCCGCCTGGCCGCGGTGAAAGCCGCTATCGAAGCAGGCCACCTGTGGCAGGTCCGGCCGCAGCACCATGGCGGCACGGATCGGCGCCAGGTTGTGTGGCTGGTGCAGCGGCGCCAGCTTCACCACGCGTGTCAGCCCGTCCAGCACCTCGGCATCGACAAGCACCGGCGCCCCATACTCCGTGCCGCCATGCGCGACGCGATGGCCGATCGCCTGGATGCGCTCGCCCTGCAGCACCTCCATGCCGGCCCGCATGATCTCCAGCGTGGCGATCCCGGCGTCGAACCGCTCGGCGGGCCAGCTCCGCTCCAGCACCGTCTCGCCGGTGTGGTCGCGCACGGTCAGGCCCGGCTTGACACCGATGCCCTGGACCTGACCGGAAAACCGCATTGTATCGCCGCGCGCATCGTAGATGGCGAACTTGATGCTGGACGAACCGGCGTTGACGACGGCGATCGGGGCGCTCATGGCGATGTTCTCAGGCGATCGACGGCACGGTGCCGGCGCGCCGGGCTTCGGCCACCAGGGCGGCGACGGCGCAGGACGCCAGCCTGGTGACCAGCGAATCGGCACGGCTGGTCAGGATGATCGGCACCCGTGCCCCGAGCACGATGCCGCCGCCCTCGGCGCCAGCGAGGAAGGTCAGGCTTTTCACCAGCATGTTGCCGGCCTCCAGATCAGGCACCACCAGCACATTCGCCCGCCCGGCGACCGGCGAGACGATGCCCTTGATCGCGGCGGCCTCTGGGCTGATCGCATTATCGAGCGCCAGCGGCCCGTCCAGCAACGCCCCGGTGATCTGCCCGCGGTCGGCCATCTTGCACAGCCCGGCGGCCTCCAGCGTCGAGGGTACCTTGGGATTGATGGTCTCCATGGCGCTCAGGATCGCCACCCGCACCTGGGCGAAGCGCATGGCGTGGGCGAGGTCGATCGCGTTCTGCACGATGTCGACTTTTTCGGTGAAGCTCGGCGTGATGTTGATGGCGGCATCGGTGATGATCAGCGGGTCGGCATGGCCCGACACGGCCATAATGAAGCAGTGGCTGATGCGCCGCGCGGTGCGGATGCCGCCCTCGCGCGCCACCACCGCGCCCATCAGTTCGTCGGTATGAAGGCTGCCCTTCATCAGCGCCTCGACATGGCCGAGTCTGACCTGCTCGACCGCCTTCGCCGCGGCATCGTGGCTGTGCTCTGCGTCGATGATCGGCATGGCGCCGATGTCGAGCCCAGCCCGCGCCGCCACGTCGCGGATGCGGGCGGCAGGCCCGATGAGAACCGGCTCGATCAGCCCGAGCCGCTTCGCCTCGATGGCGCTTTCCAGCGACACCTCGCTGCAGGGATGGACGACCGCCGTCCGGGTCGGTTTGAGTTCCCGCGCGGCCGCGATCAGGCGGTCGTAGCGTTCCTGCGGCCGGGGCGTGCTTGGCCTGGGATCGTCAGACATTGGAAGCCTCGCCTTTGGAGGCGTCGCCCTTGGACGCGGCCTTCTCCGCCCGGTCGAACATCGCCTCGATGCGGGCCAGACGCTCCTTGCCTTCTTGCGAAATGCCGCCGCTGGCGCCGACGACGCGCCGCAGCGCTGCCAGCGCCGCGCGCCGCTGCGCCGCCTCCTGCGGCAGCAGCGACGGAATAGCGCGCACCGCGCGGTCTTCGTCGAGCCTCAGCAGCAGGAACTGCTCGGTGAACACTTCCTTCAGCCGCGCCAGACTAAGCCGCTGCCCGGGCGGCTGTGCCTGGCGGATCGATTCCATGGCGACGAAGCCGCGCTCATCGGCGCTGCGTTCGGGCAGGCGGATATAGATCAGCGCCCGCAGCAGCACCTCAGGCAGGCCGCCCGCTTCGAAGCGCGACTGCAGTTCGGCCCGCCGCCGCGCCTCGGTCGCCTCGCGCAGCAGGTCGCGCTCGATGCCACGGCGCGCCAGCGGCTCGTCGGCGCCCAGCCCAAGCATCGCCTGCAGCACCGGCGAGCCATAGGTGGTCAGGAACATGTGCTCGGTGAAGATTTCCCGCGCGGTTCCGGTGGCCTTGAGGCAGGTGACGATCCAGTCCGACGCCGCCCGTTCCATGGCCAGCAGCGGGTTGTCCGGCGATACCGGCTGGCGTGCGGCGCGCACAGCCTCGGCCAGAAGTTTCACCGGCTGCATCAGCGGGTTCTCGTCGGCGAACATGGCGAAGCGCAGGCGGTTGGGATGGAGCTGGCGCATCGCCTCGGCGGTTTGTTCGGTCACCGCCGCGCGCACCACCGGCTGAACAAGCGTGCGATAGAGGCCAAGGTTGACCTCCGACAGCCGCGCCGCGGCGGCGAAGCGCAGATCGTCCGCGGCATCGTTGCCGCCCAGCGCGCGGATGTCGGCGAGGCTGCGTGCTTCCAGCCGGAACAGGTAGCGCCCGTGGATCAGCTCGGGGTTCGCCATGTCCTCGGTGACCTCGGTGATTACCGCCTCGTACAGCCCGGGCGGCATCAGATCGATCAGATCCATGCAGGTGGCGAATTCGCCATGTTCCTTGGTGGCGACCTTGCCGGAAACGAAGATGCCGAGATGGCCGATGCTGTGGTGCAGCGTGTAGACGATGGTCTGGCCGTTGGCGACGATGTCGCTGTCATTGGCATAGAGATCGGTGATCCAGTCCAGCGCCTGCTGCGGCGGGGTGATATCGTCGCCCCAGGAGCAGAACACGATGATCGGCGAGCGGATGTTGTGCAGGTCGATGCGGGTGCCGTCGGCGGCGCGCAGCTCACCGGCGGTGAGCCGGTTGCCGACGAACAGATTGTCGGCGATCCACTGCATCTCTCCGGCGGTGAGCAGCACCGGGCTGCCCCACCAGGTCTCGAACTCGAGGAATCGCTGCGCCTCGGTATCGACCTTCGCGTACACGTTGTACGGTTTTTGCCAATACGTGTTGGCGGGATTGCCGGATTCGAAATTGGCGATCAGGTGGGCGCCGTCGAAAATACCATTGCCGAGGTCGCCGGTGAGCGCGGTCAGCCAAGTGCCGCCGAGCACGCCGCCGAGATAGCGCATCGGATTCTTGCCGTGCACGCCGGCCCAGTACGACAGCGGCGTGCCCGCCAGCAGAATCGGGCCGGGAAGTTCGGGGCGCATGGCCGCCATCATCATGATCTGCCAGCCGGCCTGGCAATTGCCGATGAGCACCGGCTTGCCTTCAGCGGTGGGGTGGCGGGCCGCCACCGCTTCGACGAAGATCGCCTCGGCACGGCAAACGTCTTCGATCGTCTGTCCCGGCACGGGGTTGGGCAGGAAGCCGACGAAGTAACACGGATGGCCGGCTTTCAGCGCCATGCCGATCTCGCTGTCGTGCTTCATGCCGCCGATGCCCGGGCCATGCCCGGCGCGCGGGTCGAACACGATGAACGGCCGCCGGGCCGGATCGATCTGCGTGCCCTCGGGCGGCACGATGCGCACCAGGCCATAATTGACGGGGCGCGCGAGGCTGCGTCCGTCCAGCACCAGTTCGGGGGTGAAGCTGAGCACGTTCGGGGCGCGCCGCGCATTGTGCTCACGAGCGATGTTGCCGCGTTGGCGCAGCACGTCGAGGAACAGGATGGAGCGCTGCCAGGCGTCGATCCAGTATTCCTGGAGCGGGTTGAAGGCGCCCAACCCTGGCATTGCGAAGCCGGTAGGCTGTGCCTGCTCAGTCATCAAACTCTCCCGCAGTACTGCCGCAAAAATTTCATCAGCATTATTTTATCACAACAATCTGATATCATTGTACCGATGCGGCATTGATTTATGTCAAACATTACCAAGCCCCGTGCGACGGGATCGGATCACGATGGCGTGCGCCGCATTGAGTGTGGAAAGAGGGTGGTCAGGAAATCAAACGGTGATTGTGCCTCGGGGTGATTGTGCCTCGGTAAAACGTCCCGACTGGAAGCCGATCGAACGGCATCACACCCGCCGCCCTGAAGCCACTTGATGGCGGACCGTGGCGGCCGGCTCTTGGCGTGCCGGCGCGATGATCGAATTCCCCTCCCCTATTGGAGCGCGGTGCAGGTGGGTCTGCAATTCCCCGATCGCCGCCTTCAGCCCCGCCACCAGCGTCGCCGTCGCCATGCTCGGCTGGCCCGGATGGTGCACCACCTGCTCGGGCAGGAAGGGAACATGCAGGAACCCGCATCGCATGTCCGGATACGTGGTCGCGGTCAGGTGCCCGAGCAGATACAATACTTGGTTGCACAGATGCGTACCGGCGCTGTTGGACACGCTGGCAGGTACCCCGGCCGCCCGCAGCGCCTGGACCATCGCCTTCACCGGCAGGGTGGCGAAATAGGCGGCCGGACCGCCGGCGATCACCGGCTCGTCCACCGGCTGCGCGCCGTCATTATCGGGAATGCGGAAATCACTGACGTTGATGCCGACGCGCTCGACCGACACCTCCGCCCGCCCGCCGGCCTGGCCGATGGCGACCACCACGCCCGGCCGCTGCCGCGCCACCGCCTCGCGCAGCGCTGGTGGCGCCCGCCGGAGCGACACCGGCAGGATCTCGGTGAGCAGCACGATGCCTGGCGGCGGATCGGCGGCCAGGCCCAGCACGGCCTGCATGGACGGATTGACGCTCTCGCCGCCGAACGGCTCGAACCCGGTGACGAGAATGCGGGGAAGAGCGCTGCCGTTGCTCATGGACGGACCAGTGCCGGTCACTCGTGGTAATGCACCGCCAGCCACACCGCTGGCGGGTCGGACAACGTCCAGGCCACCCGGTGGCTTGTATGGGCGGCAATGGTCAGATAGTCGCCGGCGCGCAGCTGTACCAACCGGCCGCCGGCGAATTCCAGCGCCGCCTCGCCCTGGAGCAGCACCACGAATTCCGGATGGTCCTGGTCGTACCAGAAGCCGGGCGCACTGGCATGGCCGCAGGAGACGATGCGCTCGATGCGCGTTTCGGCGCCGGCAGCGAGTTCCAGGATTTCCTCCTCGGGGCACCCGACCGGCACCGCGTCGAACAAATTGCCGGCTGCGCCGCTCACGGTGGCGCGGCGGCGTGGCGGCGCAAATCCTCCAGACGGCAATAGCGCAGCGCCCCCTCGTGCGTCGCTTCCAGCAACACCTTCGGCGCCTGGCCGGCTTCCAGCGCCTCCTGCCAGCGCGGCGCGCAGAGACACCAGCGGTCCCCGGGGCGCAGGCCCGGAAAACCCCAGGCCGGATAGGGTGTCGACAAATCATTGCCGGCGCGCTTGCTGAACGCCAGGAACTCGGCGGTCATCACCACGCAGACAGTGTGGCTGCCGATATCTTCTGGGCTGGTGTCGCAGCCGCCATTGCGGAAAAACCCGGTGATTGGCGCCAGCGAGCATGGCGCCAGCGCACCCCCCAGCACATTGCGGGATGGGCGGCGACCGCCTCCGCCTTCCCCGGTGTCGTCGAACGGCATTCGACCTCCTTGCTTTGAGGCCCAGCATAGCGGCGATGGCGGGGGGCGTGAACCTTGGGCAGCCCGGGCGTTGCCGCCTGGACCCCATTCAGAACTGGGTTGCGCCTAAAAATGAAGTAGGTTGCGCCAGTTTGCGACCGGGTGCTACCGGGGGGCACGCAGAACCGGGACGCACGCACATGGCATCCACCACCATCGGGCTGAAAATCGACGACAATCTGCGCGAGCGCCTGCGCCTCGCCGCCGACCGGCTTGGCCGCACCCCGCACTGGCTGATCAAGCAGTCCGTTCTGCACGCCCTCGACCGCATCGAGCGCGGCGAAACCCCCTTCATCGGCGCCGGACCCGAGGAAGACGACGGACCGGCCCCGTTCCTTGCCTTCGCCCAGTCGGTGCAGCCGCAATCGGTGTTGCGCGCCCAGGTCACCGCCGCCACACGGCGCCCGGAACCCGAATGCCTGCCACTGTTGCTGCAGGAGGCGGCGTTGCTGCCGGCGCAGGCCGCAAAAGCACAGGCCACCGCCCGAACGTCTGGTCGAGGCCCTGCGCGCCAAAGGCGCGCGCGGACCGGTGGAGGGGCTGATCCAGGAATACGCGCTGTCCAGCCAGGAGGGCATCGCCCTGATGTGCCTGGCCGAGGCGCTGCTGCGCATCCCCGACCGCGCCACCCGCGACGCCCTGATCCGCGACAAAATCGGCAGCGGCGACTGGCATGCGCATCTCGGCGCCTCGAAATCGCTGTTCGTCAACGCCGCCACCTGGGGCCTGCTGATCACCGGCCGCCTGGCATCCACCAGCAGCGAGACCGGTCTGACCGCCGCCCTGGCACGGCTGATCGGCCGCGGCGGCGAGCCGCTGATCCGCAGCGGCGTGGACGTGGCCATGCGCATGCTGGGCGAGCAGTTCGTCACCGGCCAGACCATCAGCGAGGCGCTCGCCAACGCCCGCCGGCTGGAAGCGCGGGGCTTCCGCTATTCCTACGACATGCTCGGCGAGGCGGCGATGACCGCCGCCGATGCCGCCCGCTACCGTGCCGAATACGAGCAGGCCATCCAGGCGGTCGGCCGCGCCGGCGCCGGACGTGGCCCTTATGCCGGCCCGGGCATTTCGGTGAAGCTGTCGGCGCTGCATCCGCGCTACAGCCGCGCCCAGCGCGAGCGCGTCATGGCCGAGCTGCTGCCGGTGCTGCGGCATTTGTGCGTGCTCGCCCGCGACGCCGGCATCGGCCTGAACATCGACGCCGAGGAAGCCGACCGGCTGGAGCTCTCGCTCGACCTGCTGGAAGCGATCTGCCTCGACCCGGCGCTTGCGGGCTGGGATGGCATCGGCTTCGTCGTGCAGGCCTATCAGAAACGCGCCCCCTTCGTCATCGACGTGCTGGTGGAGCTTGCTCGGCGCAGCGGCCACCGGCTGATGGTGCGGCTGGTGAAGGGCGCCTACTGGGACAGCGAAATCAAGCGGGCGCAGACCGACGGGCTGGAAGGGTTTCCGGTGTTCACCCGCAAGCTGCACACCGATGTTTGCTACCTTGCCTGCGCCGGCCGGCTGCTCGCCGCCCCCGATGCCGTGTTCCCGCAATTCGCCACCCACAACGCCCAGACCGTCGCGGCGGTGCTCGCCATGGCGGGCGAGGCGTTCCACCCCGGGCGCTACGAATTCCAGTGCCTGCACGGCATGGGCGAGCCGCTGTACGACGAGGTGGTGGGGGCGGAAAAACTCGGCCGCCCGTGCCGCATTTACGCCCCGGTCGGCAGTCATGAGACGTTGCTGGCCTATCTCGTCCGCCGCCTGCTGGAGAACGGCTCCAACTCCTCCTTCGTCAACCGCGTCGGCGACGAAGCTGTTTCCGTCGAGGCGCTGATCGCCGATCCGGTGGAGCAGGTTCGCGCATCGCTGCCGCTCGGCGCGCCGCATCCGCGCATTGCCCTGCCGCGCGATCTGTTCGGAGCCGAGCGGGCGAATGCGGCGGGGCTGGACCTCGCCAACGAGCAGCGTCTGGCCTCGCTGGCGGCGTCGCTGCTGGCCGGCGCGGCCACCCTCTGGCTGGCGGGGCCGATGCTTGGCGACGGGGTCGGGGAGGGGACGGCGCGCGAGCTGCGCAACCCCGCCGATCTGCGCGACCTGGTCGGCCGGGTGACGGACGCCTCGCCCGCCCAGGTGCAAGCGGCGCTGGCGCAAGCCGAGGCCGCCGCCCCGGTTTGGCAGGCCACACCGCCGGGCGAGCGCGCCGCCTGCCTGCGCCGCGCCGCCGACCTCATGGAAGCACGGCTGCCGGCGCTGATCGGCCTGATCGTGCGCGAGGCCGGCAAGACCCTGCCGAACGCCCTGGGCGACGTGCGCGAGGCGGTGGATTTCCTGCGCTACTACGCGGCCGGGGCCGAGCAATTCGACAACGACACCCACCGCCCGCTGGGGCCGGTCGCCTGCATCAGCCCGTGGAATTTTCCGCTCGCCATCTTCACCGGCCAGCTCGCCGCGGCGCTGGCTTCGGGCAACGCGGTGCTGGCCAAGCCGGCGGAGGAAACGCCGCTGATCGCCGCCCAGGCGGTTGCCATCCTGCGCGCCGCCGGTGTGCCGCCCGGCGCGTTGCAATTGCTGCCCGGCGACGGCGCGGTGGGCGCGCTTCTTGTTCAGGACGCGCGGGTGCGCGGGGTGATGTTCACCGGTTCGACCGAGGTGGCGCGGCTGATCGCCCGCGCCCTGGCGCCGCGGCTGAGCCCGCAGGGACGGCCGATCCCCCTGATCGCCGAGACCGGCGGGCAGAACGCGCTGGTGGTGGATTCCTCGGCGCTGGCGGAGCAGGTGGTGGCCGACGTGCTGGTTTCGGCCTTCGATTCCGCCGGCCAGCGCTGCTCGGCGCTGCGGGTGCTGTGCCTGCAGGACGACGTGGCCGAGCGCGTGCTCGCGATGCTGAAGGGCGCCATTGCCGAGCTGTCGGTGGGCATGCCCGATCGCCTGTCCACCGATGTCGGTCCGGTGATCACCCCGGCGGCGCGCGAGACGATCCTAGCCCATGTTGCCGCCATGCGCGCGCGCGGCCGCCCGGTGCATGCGCCGCGTCTGCCGGCCGCCTGCGCGCATGGCAATTTCGTGGCGCCCACGCTGATCGAAATCGATTCGCTGGAGGAACTGGAGCGCGAGGTGTTCGGCCCGGTGCTGCACGTGCTGCGCTGGCGGCGCGGCCAGCTCGACGGGCTGATCGAGGCGATCAATGCCACCGGCTATGCGCTGACCTTCGGCGTGCACACCCGCATCGACGAAACCATCCTGCGCGCGACCACGCGGGCGGCTGCCGGCAATTGCTACGTCAACCGCACCCTGATCGGCGCTGTGGTGGGGGTGCAGCCGTTCGGCGGGCATGGGTTGTCCGGCACCGGGCCGAAGGCGGGCGGGCCGCTGTATCTCGCGCGCCTGCTGGCGATCCGGCCGGCGCCGGCGCTGCACGGCGCGGTGCCGCCGGCGGCCCGGCATTGGGCCGACTGGCTCGCCGCGCGCGGCCTGGCCGACGCGGCGTCGCGCTGCGACGCGCTATCAGAGCAATCTCCCCTCGGGGTTGTCCGTGTCCTGCCGGGGCCGGTGGGGGAGCGCAACACCTGGTCGCTGGAGCCGCGCGGCGACGTGCTGTGCCTGCCGTCCTCGGCGCTGGGGCTGGCATTGCAGGTCGGTGCCGCGCTGGCGACCGGTAACCGCGCGCTGGTGGCGCTTCCCGCCGCTTTGCGCGGCGCGCTCGATGACCTGCCCGAGGGGGTGCGCGGACTGGTGGTGGAGGACGCCGGCGGGGCCAGCGCGAGCGTGGCGCTGCACGAGGGTGACGCCGACGGGTTGCGCGAGGCGGCCATTGCCCTGGCCGCGCGCGAGGGGCCGCTGGTGGCGCTGCACGGCGCGAGCAGCCAGGGGCTGCGCGACGGCTCGGAGTTCTATCCGCTGGAATTTCTGGTGCAGGAGCGCTCGGTAAGCGTGAACACCGCCGCGGCGGGCGGCAACGCGAATCTGATGACGCTGATGTAACGGCGCTGGGATACAGGGGCGCAGCCGTCGTGCAGGCGCCGCCCCTGGCTCGTCCCATCCGGAAAGGTGGCTACTGAATCAGCGGGAAAACGCAACGCGACGGTTGCGTTTACTTTTTTCTCATGGCATTCTCGGTCTAACGATAGGGAGTGTCCCATGCTCATCGTACCTTCGGGCCGCTGGCCGGTCCTGCGCCGGGTCGCCTGTCTGGCCATCGCCGCCGCCGTGCTGGCGGGATGCGTGGTGGTGCCGGCCCGTCCCTATTATCCCTATCCGCGGGGGTACTATTACCGCTGAGACGACCCCCCGTTCCCGCGGCGGCCGGCCGAGCCAGCAGGATGGGCCGCTCATCACCGGCCGCATCCTGGACGCGGCCACGACGCTGTTTCTGCGCGAAGGCTACGGCGCCACCAGCCTGGAGGCCGTGGCGGCAGCGGCTGGCGTCTCCAAGCGGACATTGTATGCCCGCTTCGCCGGCAAGGCGGCACTGTTTCAGGTTGTCGTCGGCCGGTTGGTCACCCAGTGGCTGCCGCCCTTCGATGCCGGGCTCGGGCAGGCGGACGGGCTGGAGGCGGCGCTGCTAAGCGCCGCGCGGGTGATGCTTTCCACCGCGCTGGTGCCGGAGGCGCTGGCGCTGTACCGGCTGATCATCAGCGAAATCGGCCGGTTTCCCGAGCTTGCCCTGGTGTTGCAGGAGGCCGGCGCGGGGGTGGGCACGCAGCGTCTGGCCGCTGTGCTGGCGCGGTCCGGCGTCGCCGACCCCGGCTGGGCGGCCGAGCAGTTCATGGTGCTCGTGCTGTCCGTGCCGCAGCGGCGTGCCCTTGGTCTCGGCCCGCCGCTCGATGCAAAGGCGCGGGAGGAGTGGGCCGTCCGCGCGGTCGCGCTGTTCCTGCGCGGCGCGCCGCGGCCGCACGCGAATTTGTGAGCCGGCTGACACGCTGCCAGGCCAAAAGTCATACGACGGTCATCGTCCATCCGCTGCTTCGGCAATGCGACGTTCGTATGCAACCGTGGTCGCAACCGACCGGTTTGCATTGGGAGAAGCACCGCCATGAGGCACGCCGACACGATCGCCGAAAGGATCGCCGAGCATCACGAAATCGCCGCCGCCCACCACGACCGTGCGGCGGACCACCATCGCCGGGCCGCTGAGCAGCACAAGATCGAAGAGCCCGAGGTCGCCGCGCATCACGCCCATGCCGCGCATGGCCACCAGGTTCTCGCCGCCCATCATGCCGACGAGGCGGCCAAGCTGCATGCCGAGCACCACGGTGCGGCTGACCTCGAATAGCAAAGCAACGCCAGGGCTCTGCCCCGAACCCTGAAGCAACGGCGTCCAGGGCAGAGCCATGGCCTTCCTGCCCTTGTTTGCCTGCGCCCGCAGCAGGTTTTCATCGCCTCCCGCCAGGTATTGATCTACCGTTCATCGCGAACCGCCGGCCGGGAGGAAAGCCGCGATGAAACCAAGCCTCGCCCCGGGTGTGTCCTTCACCCGGCGTATCGTTGTCGACATCGCCCGCACCATCGGTTTCATGGGCGAGGCAGGGCGCGTTTACGCCACCCCGGCGCTGATCAGCGACATCGAGTATACCTGCCGCGACGGCATTCTGGCGCATCTCGATCCCGGCGAGGACAGTGTCGGCACACGCATAGAACTCGACCATCTCGCGCCCACAATGCCCGGCATGGTGGTGGAGATCACCGCCACGCTGGCCGAGGTGAAGGGCCGGTTGGTCACCTTCAACGTCATCGCACGCGACACGCTGGAGCAGATCGGCCGCGGCCGGCACGTCCGTTTCGTGGTCGATACCTGGACAACGCTGGACCGCCTGCGGGCGAAAGCGGCGAGAGCGGCCGGCGGCGCCTGATGGTCCGGCATGCCACCAACCCGATGTCGGGTTCGCCCCGGTCTGGCCACCGGGCGGGGAGGACGTTGCGGTGGGAAAAGACTCTGTCATATGTCAGGTTTTCAGTCCTGCCGGCGGCCGGGACTGCGCTGCACCGCCGGGCCGGTGCAGCAGTCATAGTGAACGCCGCGCAGCCGGGCAATGATGAAAACGTAATTATTTACAATCACCTGCGCATTGCCGGCCACTATTGGGCCGTTGCCTCCCCGTACCAAGAGCGCTACAAGACCGTCCGTCCGCGTCTCGTCTCCGGCGACTGCGCTACCGAAGCCGAGGCCGTCTGCTTCGGCGCTCCGGCCCGCTGCGGCTCTCGAATGCGCCCTGCGTGCCGACCGCACCGACGCGGTGTTCGCCCGGGATTTGCCCCCGGGGCGGAAGCCGACGCGACGCCGGCCTGCGCCATCGCGGGCATTGCCGGATCGCTGGTCTTTGGCGACATCGATGACCCCGGTGCGGAGGTCACGCGCGTGATCGCGACGACACGGCACTTCCGCAGGCACGAACAGCTCGGGACGGGGCCCGGCAGGAACTATCTGTGGGAGTGACAGATATGGACGGTTCGGCTCCTTGGCGGCAGACCAGCTTTGACTGGCGTGCCGCCGGCAATTTCACGTTTGGTGCGACGGGCGCGGGGCTGGCTTTCTTCGCCGCCTTGCTGGCGTTTGAATCCGGAGGGCGAGTCATTGCCGGCTTTCTGCTGGCGCCGCTTCTGGTTGCCGCCGGCATCGCCTTGGTCTGGGCCGAAATCGGCCGGCCGAAGCAGTTCCTGCACGTCTTCTTCCACCCGCAGACCCCATGGAAAACCCGTGAGGCCATCATCGCGCCGGTGCTGGTGGTGGCGACGCTGGTAGGCCTTGTGTTTCCCATCTCGATCGTCCTGCTGCTGGTGCTGGCCGCGTCCGGCGGCTTCTTGTACGCGCAGGCGCGTGTCCTGACCGATGCCGAAGGGCCCTCGGCCTGGCGCTATCGCGGTGTCGTGCCGCTGGTCCTCTGCACCGGGGCGGCCGAGGGCGCGGCGCTGCTGGCCGTGGTGGCGACGCTGACCCTCAGCGACGACGCGCTGTCGGCGGTGCGTCTGGCATTTCTGCTGGCCGTGCTGCGCTGGCCGGTGTGGACGTTCTATCGCAACGGGTTGGCCCAGGGGGCGCCGGCGCAGGCTGCCGGGACATTGCGCAGCTTCGGCGCGACCTCCATTGCCGTGGTGCTGTGGGTGCCGACCGCGCTGCTCGGCCTGGCCATGGTGCTGTCGGATTTTGCCGGCGTGGTTGCGGTGGTCGGCGGCCTTGCCGCGGTGGCCGCGGGATGGTGGCTGAAATACCTCGTTATCAACGAGGCATCGCCCAGCCAGGGCTATGCGGTGCCGGACCTGCCAGCACCGTCGGCGCCGGCCGCACCGGTACAACCGCCCAAGGGAGAGGAAACGTCTGCATGACATCAGCAGAGACAGCGGCCGGAGTAACCATCCGGCCGCTGCGCGGCGACGATATCGATGCGGTGGTGGCGATCGACCGGTCGGTCGTGGGCCGCCCCCGCATGCCCTTTTATGAGCGGCGCCTCGCCCATCTCGACCGCGAGCCGGACGCCTTCGTGGCGCTGGCGGCCGAACGCGACGGGGCGCTCGCCGGCTTCCTGCTGGCGCGCCTGTATGAAGGCGAGTTCGGCGGCGAAGCGCCGGAGGCGGCGCTGGACGCTATCGGCGTCGCAGCCGACAGCCGCGGCCAGGGTGTTGCGCGCACGCTGCTCGCGCGCATGGTCGAGGCGATGCGCGCGCGCGGGGTGCGGGCGATCGCCACCGAAGCGGAATGGAGCGATACCGGCCTGATCGGGTTTTTCGCCGCTGCCGGGTTCAGCCTGTCGCCGCATATCGTGCTGCAGCGGCGCGTCGATGGAGCATCCGCATGACGGAGCGGGTCGAGCTCGATTTCAGCGCCGCGGCCGAGGGGTTCGAGACGCTGGCGCATGACCGCATTCCGGTCCGATCGCTGCGGCCCGACGACCTGCAGGCGATCCTGCGCATCGACCGCCACATCACCGGCCGCGACCGCCGCGCCTACTACGGCCGCAAGCTGGAGGAGGCGATGCGCGAATCCGCGGTGCGCGTCTCCCTGGTGGCCGAGATCGATGGCCAGGTGGCCGGGTTCATCATGGCGCGGGTGGATTTCGGCGAGTTCGGCGCCGCCGAGCCGGAAGCGGTGATCGACACGATCGGCGTCGATCCGGGCGGGTTCCATCGCGGCGTGGCCAGTGCCCTGCTGTCGCAATTGCTGACCAACCTGGGCGGGCTGCGGGTGGAGCGGGTGCGCACCAAGGTGGCATGGAACCAGTTCGATCTTGCCGGATTTCTCGACCGGAACGGGTTCCGGCCCGGGAACCGGCTGGCTTTGCGGTTGCCGATTGACTGAGGGGACAGCCGGGGCGCTGCCCCGGTTGCCGCGCGCCTTCGGCCCATGAACCCCCGCCAAGGGCAAAGCCCTTGCAACCCATTCTTAGCTAATCGGGTCAAGGGGCCTGTCGGCCCCTTGCGGGTCAAGGGCAGAGCCCTGGCCTTCCTTGACCAGCGAACAAAGGCAATCAACCAGTTGCTTGCCGCTCACCGGCTTGCGAATCAGCAGAAACCTGCCCGCTTCCTCCGCCGTCAGGGCGGGGAAGTCGCCGACATAGCCGGTCAGCAGCACGGCGGGCAGACCAGGCGTGCGCTGCTGCGCGGCGCGGATGAGGGAGGTTCCGTCCATGCCCGGCATCGACAGGTCGGTCACCAGGGCGTCCACCACTTCCCCGGCTTCAAGCAGCGCCAGCGCCTCCGCGCCGTTCGCGGCCACCAGCACCTCATAGCCGGCGTGCTCCAAATATTCCGCCAGCATTTCCCGAACGATGGTCTCGTCATCGACCACCAGCAGCCGGGATTGCCTCGCCGGCATGCTGTCGCCGGAAGAGAATTCCGCGGGCGCCGATGGCCTGGCTTCAGGATGCAGCTCGGCTTGCGCCGCCGGCAGCCATAGCGTCACCGTGGTGCCCTGGTGCGGGGCGCTGGCGATGCGCAATGCACCGCCTGACTCCTCGGCAAAGGCGCTGGCGATCGGCAGCCCGAGCCCGGTGCCGGCGCCGCTTCCCTTGGTGGTGAAGAACGGCTCGCAGACCTGGGCGAGCGTGGCTGCGTCCATGCCCACACCCGTATCGACAATGGCGAGCCGCACGTAACGTCCGGGGGCCAGCCCCATCTTGCGGCAGATCCGGTCCGGGACGACGTTTTCCGCCGTGGCGGACAGTGTCAGCCTGCCGCCTTCGGGCATGGCATCGCGGGCGTTGATGGCGAGATTGATCAGCGTTGTCTCCAACTGTCCCCGGTCGGCACGCAGCGGCGGAAGGCCTTCCTGGATGCTGACATCCACGTCGACGCCGGCGCCCAGCGTGTGGGCCAGGATTTCGTTCATTCCGCTCAGCAGAGCGGCCACATCCACCGCTTCGGCGCGCAGATCGCCGCGCCGCCCGAAGGCGAGCAGACGGCGGGTGACGGAGGCGCCCCGCTCGACCGCATCGATTGTCCGCCGGGCGTATCGCAGTACGCCGGCCTGCTCGCCCGGATGGATTTCGATCATCGCCGCGGCGCCGGCGATTGCCTGCAGCACGTTGTTGAAATCATGCGCGATGCCGCCGGCGAGCTGGCCGAGGGCCTGCAGGCGCTCGGCCTGCGCGGCCCGCGCCTGCGCCGCCTCGCGCGCCGCGACTTCCTCGTGCACCCGCGCCTCAAGATCCGTGGTCAGGCGCCGTAGCGCCGCCTCGGTCTGCCGGCTGGCGGTTACGTCCATGACCAGGCCGACCATCCGCAAGGGTTTGCCGTCCGGGGCGCGGACCATCTTGCCTTTGCTCAACAGCCAGCGCAACGTTCCGTCCGGCCAGATCACCCGGTATTCGGTGTCGTATGGCCGGGTCGGATCGGCGACCGCGGCTGCACGTTCGTCGTCCACGCGCTGGCGGTCGTCGGGGTGGATGCTTGCCAGCCAGGTCTCGCGGTCAGTGGCGGCCGGCTGCGGCTCTCGCCCGAAAAATTGCCAGCACTCCTTCGACCAGATCAAGGCATTGGTCAGCAGGTCGCTCTCCCAGACGCCGAAGCCGGCGGCCTCGCGGGCCAGTTGCAGGCGGGTTTCGCTCTCGCGCAGCGCCGCCTCGGCGTGCTTGCGCCGAGTGATGTCTTCGATGATGCCCATGATGCGTTGCGGCTTGCCCTCGGGGTCGCGCAGCATGGTGGCGGTGAGGTTGATCCAGATGACGGCTCCATCTTTACGAATGTAGCGCTTTTCCATGGCGCGAGAGTTGATTTCGCCGCCCAGCAGCGCCCGCCGGTCGGCGCGGTCGGCTTGGAAATCGTCCGGATGGGTGATGTCTTCGAACTTGCGGGCGAGCAATTCCTCGCGCGCGTAGCCGGTAATGGCGCACAGCCTGTCGTTCACGCGCTGCAGGGTTTCGTCCAGGCCAACCAGGACCATGCCGATGGCTGCCTGTTCGAAGGTGGCGCGGAACACCTCCTCGCGCTCCGCCAGTGCGGCGGCGATCCGCCGCTCCTCGGTTACGTCGTGGAAGAACACCGTCAGTCCCTCCTCGGACGGATATGCGTGGGCCGTAAAATAGAACGGGGGGATGACCGACGGCGCGGAGACCCGTGCCGGTACGCCACGCTCCATCGCCGTCCGGTAGGCCCGGCCGAACGGGCTGGCCGCGGCACCGGGAAAGACATCCCAGTAGACCTGCCCCAGCACGTCACGACCGGGCGCGATCTGAGCCTTGGCGCGGGCGTTGAGGTAGGTAATGCGCCAGGACCGGTCGAGCACCATGACGTTATCCGTCGTGCTCTCCAGCGCGTTGCGCAGGGCGCTCTCGCGTGCCTCCTGCGCCATCGCCATGCGATCAAAGGCGGCGGCGAGGCGGCCGAACTCGCTGCGGTCCGGGCGCAGGCCGGTGCGGGCGGTAAAGTCGCCGGTTCGCCAGCGATCGGCGGCAAGCAGCAGCCGGCCCAGGGGACGGCGAATCAGGTTCCGGCCGAGCAAGGCTGTCATCAGCGCCGCCCAGCCGATGCCGGCGCAGATCAACAGCAGACCGGTACTGTTCTCATGCGCTGCCTCGGCGAAGGTTAGCTCAGGGTTGAGGCTGACCTTGACGAGCAATCCTTTCGGATCGGCGCCGGGAGGCAAGAAGGCGGCGGTAACCGGCTTCCCTGACCTGTCCTTGACCGGCGCGATCCCTGCCTCGCTGCCTTCGAGCATGAAACGGTGATCGGCGAGGATGGGCTTGCCGACATAATTCGCGGGATCGGGGCGGCGTGCCAGCATCGTGCCGTTGCGGTCCGCGATCATCGCGGCCGTTCCCGGCGGCAACGAGAGACGATCGAGCTGCTGTTCCAGCCAGTTCAGGTCGATCGCGACCTCGATCACCCCGGCGACCACCCCGTCCCGGTTCTTGAACGGCTTGGCCACGTGAAGCCTCGGTGTATGCGACGTGCGGCCAACCGCGTAGTCGCCGACCACGACCCCGCCCGTCTCCAACGCGCGGCGGAAATAGGCTCGATCGGAAAGGTCTATCCCAAGATCGAGGGAAAACGGTGCGCAGCGCAGGCGTCCATCGAGTCCGACGACGGCGACCGCGTTATAGCGTGGTGCCTGTTTTATGAGCGAGGTTACCAGGCGCCGGCAAGCTTCGGGATCATCGTCTTGCACGGAGGGTACGCTGCTGATTGTGTCCAGCACCTGCGCCGCGCCTTCGATGATCCGCTGCACCTCGGAGCTGACAAGGCGCACGAGGCGGCGCGCTTCGTCTTCGACCAGGTGCTGACGGATCTGGCGCGCCTGGTTTTCCGTATAGGCCTGGAATGCCAGGGCGGGCGCCAGGGCAACCGAAACGACAAGCACCAAGCGTGCCAAAAGCGTCTTCAATTGCCATCCCTCCCGGCGGAGATCGCAAAATTGTTACCTCTGTAATAATTGTGCTTTGATCTGCATCAATTGGTCCGCCGCGAAACGTGTTGCCGTTTGTCACCTCACGATTTTGTGAGCAACCCGATCGCTGCCGCCGGAACAGAAAACGGCCCCGGGGTCACCCCCGGGGCCGTTCCGTTCGAGCCGTCCGGTCGCGAGATCAGTGCGACAGGTTGAACAACGCCGCCAGCAGCAGCAGCGCCACGATGTTGGTGATCTTGATCATCGGGTTCACCGCGGGGCCCGCGGTGTCCTTGTAAGGATCGCCCACCGTGTCGCCGGTCACGGCGGCCTTGTGCGCCTCCGAGCCCTTGCCGCCGTAGTTGCCTTCCTCGATGTACTTCTTCGCGTTGTCCCACGCGCCGCCGCCCGAGGTCATCGAAATGGCGACGAACAGGCCGGTCACGATGGTGCCGAGCAGCAAGGCGCCCACCGAGGCGAAGGCTTCCGCCTGGCCGGCGACCAGCAGCACCACGACATACACCACGATCGGTGCCAGCACCGGCAGCAGCGACGGCGCGATCATCTCCTTGATCGCCGCCTTGGTCAGCAGGTCCACGGCGCGGCCGTAATCCGGCTTGCCGGTGCCCTCCATGATGCCGGGGATTTCCTTGAACTGGCGGCGGACTTCGACCACCACCGAACCCGCGGCGCGGCCGACCGCGGTCATGCCCAGCGCCCCGAACAGGTAGGGCAGCAGGCCGCCGATGAACAGGCCGATCACCACATAGGGGTTCTGCAGGGCGAAATCGACCTTGACGTTCGGGAAGAAGCGCGTCAGGTCCTCGGTGTAGGCGGCGAACAGCACCAGCGAGGCAAGCCCGGCCGAGCCGATCGCGTAGCCCTTGGTCACCGCCTTGGTGGTGTTGCCCACCGCGTCCAGCGCGTCGGTGATCTTGCGCACTTCCGGTGGCAGACCCGCCATTTCAGCGATGCCGCCGGCATTGTCGGTCACCGGTCCGTAAGCGTCCAGCGCCACGATCACGCCGGCCAGCGACAGCATGGTGGTCGCGGCGATCGAGATGCCGAACAGTCCTGCCGCGAGAAAGGACAGGATGATGCCCGCGCTGATCACCAGCACCGGCAGCGCCGTCGATTCCAGCGAGATCGCCAGGCCCTGGATGACGTTGGTGCCGTGCCCGGTGGTGGAGGCTAGCGCGATGCTGCGCACCGGGCGGAACTCGGTGGAGGTGTAGTATTCGGTGATCCAAACAATCAGCCCGGTCACGACCAGACCGATCACCGCGCACTCGAACAGGGCAATGCCGGTGACCGACGTGCCGCCGGTGACCGCCAGCGGCGCCGAGATTCCGGCCACCGCGGCGATCACCACCGCGATCGCCGCCACGCTCAGCCCGCCGGTGACCAGCAGGCCCTTGTAGAGCGCGCCCATGATGTTGTTGCTGGAGCCAAGCTTGACGAAGCCGATGCCGACCACCGAGGTGCCGATGCACACGCCGGCGATCAGCAGCGGCAGCAGCAGCAGGTCGTTGCGCACGTCGCCGACGAAATAGATGTTGGCGAGCAGCATGGTGGCGACAATGGTCACCGCATAGGTTTCGAACAGGTCGGCGGCCATGCCGGCGCAGTCGCCGACGTTGTCGCCCACGTTGTCGGCGATGACGGCGGGGTTGCGGGGGTCATCCTCGGGAATGCCGGCCTCGACCTTGCCCACAAGGTCCGCGCCCACGTCGGCGCCCTTGGTGAAGATGCCGCCGCCAAGACGGGCGAAGATGGAGATCAGCGAGCCGCCGAAGGACAGCGCGACCAGCGCCGCCATGACGTCGTTGAGCGGCACGTCCAGCGCCCGCAGCACGCTGTAGTAGCCGCCGACGCCGAGCAGGCCGAGGCCCACCACCAGCAGGCCGGTGATCGCGCCCGACTTGAAGGCGATGTCCAGCCCGGCCGCGAGCCCGCTGCGTGACGCCTGCGCGGTGCGCACATTGGCGCGCACCGAGACGTTCATGCCCACGTAGCCAGCCGCGCCCGACAGCAGCGCGCCGATCAAAAAGCCGATGGCGGCCTTGATCCCGAGCGTGAATGCCAAAATAACCAGGATCACCAGTCCGACGATGCCGATCGTCGTGTACTGGCGGTTCAGGTAGGCGCGTGCACCTTCCTGGACGGCAGCGGCGATCTCCTGCATGCGCGAGGAGCCCGCGTCGGCGGCCAGGACCTGCTTGCCGATGCTGTACCCGTAGGTACAGCGCCAGCAACCCGAAGGCCAGGACCAGAGGGTAGGCGAGAATCATCAGGCGCATCTCCCCAACTTTGGCCGCCCGGAACGAAGGCGTACGCGGCCATTCGATGCGGCACCGGGCCGCCTCGTGCCCGGGGATATGACAGATGATCCAGGTGCAGGCAACCGGCCCGCCGGCCGCTGTTTGCCTCCCTGGCGACCCGGATGCGGCGGTTGCGCCGTGCCGACGGACGGAGGAAACTGATCCTCTATGCGCCTGTAGCTCAGTTGGTCAGAGCGGGCCGCTCATAACGGCTTGGTCGCAGGTTCGAGCCCTGCCGGGCGCATGGTCCCTCCCGCCGGTATTTGCGCGCGCGCCGCGGCACCCGTAGAACACACCCAACCCAGCCCCACGCCGCCCGGAAGGGAGCCAGCCGATGGCCAGCTACCAGTACGTCTATGTCATGAAAGACCTGACCAAAGCCTTCCCCGGCGGCAGGGAGGTGTTTAAGGGTATCACCCTGTCGTTCCTGCCCGGCGTGAAGATCGGTGTGCTCGGCGTCAACGGCGCCGGCAAATCCACCCTGATGAAAATTATGGCCGGCATCGAGACCGAATACGGCGGCGAGGCCTGGGCCGCCGAGGGCGCCCGCGTCGGCTATCTGGAGCAGGAACCGCGCCTCGACCCCGACAAGACGGTGGCGGAAAACGTCGCCCAGGCGTTCGGCCCGCTGAAGGCCGCGATCGAGCGGTTCAATGAAATCTCCAACAAATTCGCCGAGCCGATGGACGACGAGGAGATGAACGCCCTGCTCGCCGAACAGGCCGATTTGCAGGAGAAAATCGACCACGAGGACGGCTGGGAATTCGACCGCCGCATCGAAATCGCGCTGGATGCCCTGCGCTGCCCGCCGCCGGACAGCCCGGTCACCAACCTGTCCGGCGGCGAGCGCCGCCGGGTGGCGCTGTGCCGCCTGCTGCTGGAAAAGCCCGATCTGCTGCTGCTCGACGAACCGACCAACCACCTCGACGCCGAATCCGTCGCCTGGCTGGAGAAAACCCTGCGCGACTACGCAGGCACCGTGCTGGTGGTCACCCATGACCGCTACTTCCTGGAGAACGTGACCAACTGGATCCTGGAACTCGAGCGCGGCCGCGGCTACCCGTTCGAGGGCAACTACTCGTCGTGGCTGAAGCAGAAGCAGAAGCGCCTGCAGCAGGAGGAAAAAGAAGAATCGGCCCGCCAGCGCGCGCTGGCCGCCGAGGAGGAATGGATTTCGTCCAGCCCCCGCGCGCGCCAGACCAAAAGCAAGGCGCGCATCCAGAAATACGAGGAAATGCTGCAGCGGAACCAGGAGATGGCCGCCGGCGTCGCCGAAATTGTCATCCCGCCAGGCCCCCGCCTGGGCAACGTGGTCATCGAGGCCGAGGCGGTCCGCAAGGCCTATGGCAACCGCCTGCTGATCGACAACCTCGATTTCAAGCTGCCGCCGGGCGGCATTGTCGGCGTCATTGGTCCGAACGGCGCCGGCAAGACCACCCTGTTCCGCATGATCACCGGCCAAGAAAAGCCCGATGCCGGGGCGCTGCGCGTCGGCGACACGGTGAAACTCGGCTATGTCGACCAGAGCCGCGATAGCCTCGACCCCGACAAAACCGTCTGGCAGGAAATCAGCGGCGGCACCGACGTGATCTACCTGGGCAAGCGCCCGGTGCCGTCGCGCGCCTACGTGGGCGCGTTCAACTTCAAGGGCTCGGACCAGCAGAAAAAGGTCGGCATCCTGTCGGGCGGCGAACGCAACCGCGTGCATCTGGCGAAGATGCTGAAGACCGAACACAACGTCATCCTGCTCGACGAACCGACCAATGACCTGGACGTCGACACGCTGCGGGCGCTGGAAGACGCGCTCAGCGAATTCGCCGGCTGCGCCGTGATCATCAGCCATGACCGCTGGTTTCTCGACCGGCTGGCCACCCATATCCTCGCCTTCGAGGGCGACAGCCACGTCGAGTGGTTCGAAGGCAACTTCCAGGCCTATGAGGAAGACAAGCGCCGCCGCCTCGGCGCCGACGCGACCGAACCCCACCGCATCAAGTACCGCCCGCTGCAACGCTAGGACGAGCTTGGAGCAGTGAAGGAAGGAAGGCCAGGGCTCTGCCCTGGACCCGCCAAGGGGCAGTGGCCCCTTGGAACCCATTCATTTAATGGGATTCGAGAGGAGGAGGGTGAGGAGGTGTCGCGGCCCCTCCTCTCGAAATCCGTAAAGTGGCGGGGTCCAGGGGTCCACCGACCCCTGGCGGGTCCAGGGCAGAGCCCTGGCCTTCCTTCCTTCACTGCTGCATGAACCCGTACTGGGTCGTTCGCACCGGGCGGCTCGTGATGCGGCCGGTCTCTGCGGCGGATTTGCCGGCATTGAAGGTGTTAAAGGCCGATCCCAGGGTGTTCGCGGTCATGTTGGGTGGGGTGCGCACGCCGCAGCGCACGGTCGAGGAACTGGCCGAGGAGATCGCGCTCTGGGGCCGGCTGGGCGTCGGCATCTGGGCGGTGCGGCACCGTGTGAGCGGCGTGTTCCTGGGGATTGCCGGCTTCATGGAGCGGCCGGACGGGCGGGGGATTTCGCTGCGCTTCGCCATCGTTGCCGCGACTCAGGGACAGGGTTACGCCAGCGAGGCCGCCGGGGCGGCGTTGCGCTTCGCCCATGAACGGGCGCGGGTGCCACGGGTGGTGGCGGTGGCGCGCGCTGATAATTTGGGTTCGCGCGAGGTGCTGGGCGGCATCGGCATGCGCGAATGCGATGCCTTCGACCGTGCGGGCGTGCCGATGCTGGTGTTCGAGAGCGTGGCGGGCGACTGATGTTCGCGGCGACCGGGCGGCTGACCGCGGCGTACCGGGCGACCGCCTATGTCATCCGGCGGGCGGGGCGGGATGCGGTGTTGCGCATCGGTGCACCGCCCCCGCCACTGCCGTGGGGCGCCTGCCGGCAGGCGTGTTTCGTGACCGCATGCAACCCGTTCAGCCGGTCGCGCACGTCTGCGGCGAATCTTCGCGCCGCCAGGCGGTTGCAGGCGATGTTGCGCCGGCGTGGGCTGCGCGTGCTGGCGGGCATCGGCCGCGGCGATGCGGGCGACTGGCCGGCGGAGCCCAGCGTTCTGGTGTTCGGTCTGCCCCGCCGGTGTGCGGCCTCGCTCGGCCGCAGGCTGCGACAGAACGCGATCCTGCATGTCGGCCGCAACAAGGTCATGCTCATTCCGCTTGCCTGATGGACCTGACGAAAGGGTTTGCCAAGCTTGACGCCAGGCCTAGAGCCAGCAAGGGTGTAACGAAACAGTTGTCGATTCGCGGAAATATCGGGCCAACTCGAGCGCCGAGGCTTTATCCTCTTTCTCGGCCATCCGTGGTCGTGACTGTCGCACCGCTTACATCCACCAGGCTATTGGAGAATCTTTCATGAAACTCGGCAGGATTTCGGCTGCTTCCGTGCTGTTCCTGAGCACGGCGCTGCCGGCGTTTGCCGCGCCCGCTTCTGCCCCGTTGGCGCCGGGCGAGCACACGTCGCGGGTTTTGCTTGCCCAGGCGACAACTCCTGCCAGCGGCGATGCCGGCGCGTCCCAGCCCGGGTCTGCGGAGGCCGGTTCGTCACAGCCCGGTTCCGGCGATGCCGGGGCGTCGCAGTCCGGCTCCGGCAAGTCCGGGGCTGGCAAGTCCGGCAGCGCGGGCAAATCCTCCGGCAAGACCGGAAAGTCGGGCAAGCACACGGGCAAGTCGGGAAAATCGGGCAAGTCCTCCGGGAAATCGGGGAAGTCGGGCAAAGCGTCCGGCAAGTCGGCGAAGGCAGGCAAGGGGTCAGGCAAGTCGCATAAGACGAGCAAGGGGTCCACGACGGGCGGAACGGCCGGAACGGGCAGCACGGCACAACCCGGCCCGGACACGGGCGGCCAGTCCACCCCGGGCGGGGCGGCGACGGCGCCGCAGTGACCCGCTGAACGGCACCGGCCGGGGTTTCCGGACGGGAAGCCACACGCGGCGTTTGATTTCGTTTCCCGAGGCAGGTGGGCCGTTGTGACACGGCCTACTTTGCGTATCCGTCCCGAGCAGGGCCTGCGGCCGGTTCTGGAGCAGGTGCACCCAGAGCGGCGCGCGCTGGCGTCGGCGCCGAGCGACACCCGCTGACCGGTCGCGGCGCCCCCTCAACGGGCTTGATTTCGTCCCCATTCCGTCGTGACGATGCCGCCCGCCCGCGCGTGGAAGGAGACGGAATCGATGCGAAGCATGCGGCCTGCGGTGATCGCCTGCCTGCTCTGGATCGGCCTGTTGCTGCCGGCCGGCGCGAAGCTGCCCCTGTGCGGGGTCGGCAAGGACGTGCCGTACATCGTGGCCGCCACCCCGGAAGGGGTTCGACAGCATCGTGACAGGCCGGGCCGGCAGGGGTGGGACGCCGCCCTGCTGCCGGTGCAGACGCAGCACCGGTCAGATTGGGTGACGGCGCCGCTGCCGGAGTCCTGATTCGCCTGCCGATGTCCAGGACAAAGCCGGATCCTCGCTTCCGCCTTGGCCGCAGCGCCAGCGGCCTTGGCTTGTTCGCCTGCGTTTCCTTCCGTGCCGGCGATCGGGTCATTGAATACACCGGCGAGCGTATCAGCGCCGAGGAGGCCGATCGCCGCGGCGGCCGGTACTTGTTCCACGTCGATGGCGGACACGCCATCGACGCCACCGGCCGCGAGAACCTGGCCCGTTACATCAATCATGCCTGCCGGCCGAATTGCGAGGCCCGCGCGGTCGGGCGGCGCATTTTCATCTATGCCAGGCGGGCGATCGAGCCGGGGGCGGAACTTACTTATCACTATGGTCGGGTGTATTTTCGCGCCTTTATCCTGCCACGTGGGTGCCGCTGCGCCACTTGCCGGCGCCGCGCTCAGCAAGGTCAGGTCTCTGCCCTGGACCGTCCCGGCGCGCAGCAAGCGTTGGCGCGACCGGGCAGCGGCCCCCTGAGCCACGCCCCCTGAAAATGGCAATCCCTGAGCGGGATTTGGGACAACGTCCCGCCAGGAGCATCAACCCGGCTGGTTGGCCTGCTGCCGCAGCGCATCGATCAGCGCCTGCACGCTGTTGTTATTATGCGCCAGATAGGCGGAGTAATCGTTGCGCTGGGTCAGCCGCAGGCTGGTGCCCTCGGCGATCAAATCGACGATCTTCGGGTTGCCGCGGTCCATGCTGACCAGCCAGTCCACCTTGGCGGGCGGGTTGCCGGGCCTGATGACCGTGCTGGAGACCAGCACCTCGCCGCCCTCACGGAGCTGGGCTCGCCCCAGGTCGATCCTGACGCCCTGATACTCGCCGATCTTGCCGGTGATGCTGAGCATCAGCACGCGGTGGAACAGCTCTAGGTATTCTGTCTGCTGTGGCGGCGAGGCGGTGCGCCAGAACCGACCCAGGCAGAATCGCGCCACCTCGTTCACGTCCACCGCGCGGTCGATGATCCCCTGCAGCCGCCGCTGCTTATCGGTGATCGTGCCGGGCCCGTTCACCGCGTCGGTGAGGTCCCTGCCGGTCTGCTGGATGAAGGCGCTGGCCTGATCGGTGTGCTGCGCCCGGGCGGACGAGAGCGGCAACCCGGTCACCGGGAGGGCGGCGGCCGCAGACAGCAGCAGGGTGCGTCGTATCAACATGGGTCAGCCCCGTTCTGCGCGTTAGGTAAGCTCAAGGTCGAACTCGGCTGCACGAACCAGGCAGGGACGGTTGCCCGGTCATCCGACCGCGCCTCCTCGATCAGTGATTGGCGGTGCTGCCGGTAAAGGCTGCGAAGCGTAGCATAGGGGTCCAGCGCCTGTGCCTTGATTTTGTCCAGGTCGTCCAGCACGGTGGCGCGGGTGTCGACGGCGTTCATTCCGTATCGTGTGTAGCCGAGCGCGGTCACCGCGATGCCCTCGCCGAACCAGGTGAGCGGGTCCATGGCGACATCGCCGGCGAACCCGCTGGCATCGCGCGGACTGGACGGGCCCAGCACGGGAATGAACAGGAACGGCCCCTCCGGCAGCCCCCACATCGCCAGCGTCATGCCGCCGTCCGCGTCATGGGCCGGCCACCCCCAGCCGGTGGCCACATCGAAAATGCCGGCGACCCCCACGGTGCTGTTGACCAGCAGGCGCATCAGTAAATCACCGGCGCGGCGCGGGCGCGCTTGCAGCATGTCGTCGAACAGCACCACCGGCATGGACAGGTTGGCCAGCACATTGTGGGTGTGGCTGCGCACCACATAGGGAACGGCGTATTTATACCCCACCGCCAGCGGTCGCAGGATCACCGTGTCCAGACCATTGTTGATCGCGTAGAACACCCGGTTGGTGGGCTCCAGCGGATCGTGCGCTTCGTTGTAATCGGCGACCGCATCGGGGTCGTCGGGCGACGGCTTGCTGGCGCAGCCGGCCAGTGACGCGGCCAGCACGACCGCGGCGGCCAACAGCGTGATTGCCTGCGGGCTGAAGGCCGGCAGCGGGGTGGATTGGAACAGGCGGCGCATCGGGCTCCTCGGCGACAGCTTGGCAGACAGGGGCGGCCGGACAAGGCGGCACTCATACGCCGGCCCCGGAGCGGAAATCCATCCGCAGATGGCTACGCCTTGCCCGCCCGGAAGTGGTTTCGCTACAAGGTTTCTACCCGCATCCCTGCGCCGCGCAATGGTTTAGCGGGCACAGCGGCGGTGGGCAACGTAGGTTGTACCCGGCGCGGCGCGCCGTACCTGGCAAGGATGGCGATGAACCACACTCCCTCTCCGGCATCCCCCCTCGCCTCCGCGGCACTGGAGCGCTGGCTGACCGGACCCCGCTTCGCCGCCCTGCCGGCGCGCGACGCCAGCCTGCCCGCCCCGGCGCTCTCCTTCGAGTTCTTCCCGCCCCGCACAGAGGCGCTGGAGCAACAGCTCTGGTCCTGCATCCGCCGGCTGGAACCGCTGGCGCCGCGCTTCGTCTCGGTCACCTACGGCGCCGGCGGCTCCACCCAGGCGCGCACCCACGCGATCGTCACCCGCATCCTGCAGGATACCGCGTTGATCCCGGCCGCCCACCTGACCTGCGTCAACGCCAGCCGCGCGGAGATCGACGCCATTGCCCGCGCCTACTGGCAGGCGGGCGTGCGCCACATCGTGGCGCTGCGCGGCGACGTGCCGGGCGGCGGTGATTACCTGCCGCATCCCGACGGCTATGCCTATGCCGCGGATCTGGTGGCCGGACTGAAGCAAATCGCCGATTTCGAAATCTCGGTCGCCGCCTATCCCGAGGTGCACCCGGCCGCGCTCAGCCCGGAGGCCGATCTCGACAATCTCAAGCGCAAGCTGGATGCCGGCGCCACCCGCGCGATCACCAACTACTTCTTCGAGGCCGGGACCTATCTGCGCTTCCTCGACCGCTGCCTGGCCGCCGGCATCACCGCGCCGATCGTGCCGGGCATCATGCCGGTGTCCAACTTCGCCCAGGCGGTGCGGTTCTCGGCCATGTGCGGCGCCTCGGTGCCCGGCTGGCTCGGGCATTTGTTCGAGGGGCTGGACGAGGATCCCGAGACCCGCCGGATGGTCGCCGCCGTGGTGGCCGCCGAACAGGTGCGGGTGCTGCAGGCCAGCGGCATCGACGAGTTCCATTTTTATACGCTGAACCGGTCGGATCTGGTGTACGCGATCGCGCATATTCTGGGGGTGCGGCCAGGCAAGTAAGGCCGGGCCGGAGTACTGGCCATACTTGCTTGGCCGCGTTCACCCCCCGTTCTATATCCGCCCCATGACCGACTACCTCAGCCGCCTGAACGCCGAGCAGCGCGAAGCCGTGGAGACCATCGACGGACCGCTGCTGGTGCTTGCCGGCGCCGGCACCGGCAAAACCCGGGTGCTGACCACTCGTTTCGCCCATATCCTGCTCACCGGCCGCGCCTATCCTGGCCAGGTGCTGGCCGTCACCTTCACCAACAAGGCGGCGCGGGAGATGCGCGAGCGGGTCGCCGCCATGCTCGGCCGTCCCGCCGAGGGGCTCTGGCTCGGCACCTTCCATGCGCTGTGCGCGCGCATGCTGCGCCGCCATGCTGCGCTGGTCGGGCTGACCAGCAGCTTCAACATCCTCGATACCGACGACCAGCTCCGCCTGCTCAAGCAGGTGATGGAGGCGGACGGTCTGGACACCAAGCGCTGGGCGCCCCAGCCGCTGATGGCACTGATCCAGCGCTGGAAGGACCGCGGCCTGACGCCGGCGCGGGTCACGCCGGCCGAGGACACCGACTTCGCCGCCGGCCGCGCCCGCGCCCTGTATGCGGCCTACCAGGACCGCCTGCGCACTCTCAACACCGCCGATTTCGGCGACCTGTTGTTGCACGTCACGGAAATCCTGCGCGGCCACGCCGACGTGCTGGCGCAATATCACCGCGCGTTCCGTTACATCCTGGTCGATGAATACCAGGACACTAACCTGGTACAGTACCTGTGGCTGCGTCTGCTGGCGCAGTCGCACCGCAACATTTGCTGCGTCGGCGACGACGACCAGTCTATCTATTCCTGGCGTGGCGCCGAGGTGGAGAACATTCTCCGGTTTGAGAAGGATTTTCCAGGCGCCCGCATCGTCCGGCTGGAGCGCAATTACCGGTCCACGGCGCCGATCCTCGCCGCCGCCTCCGCCCTGATCGCGCACAACGAAGGCCGCCTGGGCAAAACCCTGCGCCCGGGCAGGACCGACTCGGCGGGCGAGAAGGTCGGCGTTATCGGCGTGTGGGACTCCGATGAAGAGGCCCTGTACGGTCGGCGACCGCATCGAGCAGTTGCGCCGCGGCGGCGAAAAACTCGCCGAGATGGCGGTGCTGGTGCGCGCGGGTTTCCAGACCCGGGCGTTCGAGGAACGGCTGATCACCCTCGGTCTGCCCTACCGCGTTATCGGCGGCCTGCGTTTCTACGAACGCCAGGAAATCCGCGACGCCATCGCCTATATGCGGGTGCTGCACCAGCCCGCCGACGACCTGGCTTTCGAGCGCATCGTCAACGTCCCGCGCCGCGGCGTCGGCGAGCAGGCGTTGCGCGCCCTGCACACCACGTCCCGCGAGCGTGAGATCCCGCTGGCCCTCGCCGCCGCGCACTTGGTCGAACAGGGTGGGCTGCGCGGCCGCCCGCGCGAGGCGATCGCCGGGCTGCTGCGCGGCTTCGCCCGCTGGCGCGAGTTGCTTGCCCGCGAGGGCCATGTGGTCACCCTGGCCACCCTGCTCGACGAATCCGGCTACACCGACATGTGGAAACAGGACAGATCGCCCGAGGCACCGGGACGCCTGGAAAACCTCAAGGAGCTGGTCCGGGCGCTCGTCGATTTCGAAACCCTGGCCGGGTTTCTGGATCACGTGGCACTGGTGATGGAGAATGAGGAAAATGCCGAAGGCGACCGGGTCAGCCTGATGACCCTGCACGCCGCCAAGGGGCTGGAATTCGACACCGTGTTCCTGCCGGGCTGGGAGGAGGGACTATTCCCCAGCCAGCGCACCATGGACGAATCCGGCGCCAGGGGCCTGGAGGAGGAGCGGCGGCTGGCCTATGTCGGCCTGACCCGGGCCCGCCGGCGCGCCATCGTCAGCCACGCCACCAACCGGCGCATTTATGCCAACTGGCAAGGCAGCATCCCCAGCCGCTTCATCGCCGAACTGCCAGACGCCCAGGTCGAACGCACCGGCTCGGCGGCGCTGGCGCGCGACCGGATGCTGTCCACGCCCGCTCTGGTCCCCGGCCAGTTCCCGTTTATTGCCCGCCGGCCGCGCACCATCGAAGCCTGGGAGCAGCCGGCCCGTCCGCCGCGCGAGGACGCGATTGTGGTGGGCGCGCGGGTATTTCACCAGAAATTCGGCTACGGCACCGTTACCGCCGCCGAGGACGACAAGCTCGACATCGCCTTCGACAAGGCTGGCGACAAGCGCGTCTTGGATCGGTTCGTCGAGAAGGTGCTATGAGCGTGGCGAGCCGGTCGCCAGCCGCAGACGCGGTCGGCGGTCGATTTGTTCAAGCACCGGCGTGCGTTGTCGCGTCGTCACCCGCAACGGAGGACCGCATGTCAGAAAAATCGCCGGAAGAACGGCAAGAAAAGCTGATCGGGGCCATTCGCGATCTCATCGCCACGTTGAATGTCACCAACCAGCTGCTGCGCGCCGATCAGGACCGGCGCCACGAGGAACAGGAGAAGGCGGCCGAGCTGGCGGCCCAGCAGACCGAGGCCCTCGAGCGGCTGCTCGACGAGGACGTCCGGCTGCGCGAACAGGATGGCGATGAGCCACATCCCTATTGAGCCCAGGCTGACCGATCGGATCGACCTGTGCTGACCGCTGCCCGCCGCCACGCCACCGCGCTGGAAACCCTGACCGTCACCGTGCCGCCGGAGGCGCTGGAGGCGTACGCGGCGGCGCTGGGCGAGGTCTGCGGCACCGTTGGCTTTTTTCACGACGAGGAGGCGGGGCTCTGGACCGTCGAGGGGGTGAAGGACCAGGGCGCACAGGAACCCGAACTCGCCGCCGTCCTCGCACTCGCTGCCGCGGTCACCGGCTTTGAGGCCGCCCCGCTCCGCCGCGAGACCGAAGCCGAAGGCTGGCTGGAACGCACCCGCGAGGCCTTCCCCGAGCAACTGGTGGGGCAACGCTTCGCCATTCGCGGCACCCATATCAGCGGACCGCCCACGCCGGGCCGGCTGACCATCCTGCTCGACGCCTCGGTGGCGTTCGGCTCGGGCGAGCACGGCTCCACCCGCGGCTGCCTGCGCGCCCTGGAGCTAACGGCGTATCGCCGGCCACGCCGCATCCTCGATATGGGCACCGGCTCGGGCATTCTGGCGCTGGCGGCCGCGCGGCTGCTGCGCCGGCGTGTGCGCGGCACCGACATCGATCCCTGGAGCGTGCGCACCGCCGCCGCCAACGCCCGCCTCAACCGGGCGGGTGGCCTGGTCCGGTTTGTCCGTGCCGACGGCTGGTCCTCGCCGTCGGTCAGCGGCTTTGGGCCATACGACCTGGTTTTCGCCAATATCCTGGCCCGCCCGCTCTGCCTGATGGCGCGGACTCTGGCCGGCAACCTCGCGACCGGCGGCACCGCCATCCTGGCCGGGCTGCTGGGGTCCCAGGCGCGCTGGGTGCTGGCCGCGCACCGGCGCCAGGGTCTGGTGCTGGAGCGAAGTCTGGCGGAGGGCAAATGGTGCACGCTGGTGCTGCGCCGGCGATGAGCCCGCGCCGCCAACCGCATCCGGACCGGCGGCAAGCTGGTCGTGCATCGACGCGACAACGCAATGGTGATCTGGTCACCGGGTACGCCCCTTCTGGACGAGCTGTAAAACAGACGGTATGGAATGAAGTCTTCTCGCCCGTCGTTCCAACCGGATCATTCATGCCGCGTGTTTCCTCTGCCCCGTATCAGGAAAATCGAATGCTATGGCGGACGCCGCGCCAGCCCGCCGATACGCGACTGTCCGGATTGCTGCGCAGGTTTTGCTTGCGCGTGAGTGCGCCAGTCCGCCTGGCGCGCCGCTTGCTTCGTGTTAAGTTGCTGCCGGGCAAGCCGGGGCCCGACGCCTCCCAGCCGGGTACCCTGGCCGCCGGGCCGGCCGCGAAGGAACTGGCGCGCCGGGTTTTCCATCGCGGCGTGCGGCAATTGCTGCGCGTGCCGGGCGGGCGGCAGGCGTCCCGTCTGCTGCGCGCCGTCGCGCCGGGGCCGGTGGAGTTTCTGGCACTGCGCTACCGGGCCTATGAACTGCGGGCGACGGCGCGTCCGCTCGGCTCGTCCGAAGTGCTGCTGTTTGACATGAGCGACGAGGAGGCGCGCGTCTATCGTCTGTTCGCCGCGCACGGTCTTGCCGCCGCCGCGAAGCCGCAAGGGTCCGACCCCGCGCCGGCCCGGAAAGCCTTCTGAGGGCCTGAAACCAGAATGCGTCTTGTGATCGATCTGCAAGGCGCGCAGGGCGTCAGCCATGCGCGCGGCATCGGCCGTTATTCGCGTGAACTCGCGATGGCCATGGTACGCCAGGCGCGGGACCACGAGGTCATTATCGCCCTCAGCGGCGCTCTGCCCGACCGCGCGGAGGAGCTCACGGCAAGTTTCGCCGCCCTCCTTCCCCGGCAACAGATTTGCGTTTGGCATCCGCCGCGCGGGATCGCGGCGTTGCAGGGTTCCCCAATGCGTGGCTTCGCCGAGACCATGCGGGCGCAGTTTCTGGCCTCGCTGCGGCCCGATCTCGTGCATGTCTGCAGCTTGTATGAGGGGCTGGATGACGACCTGGTCAGCGTGCAGCCGTCGCGCCTGGCGCGGCTGCCGGTGGTGGCAACCTGCTACGACCTGATCCCGCTGATCCGGCATGAGACGTATTTCGGCGGCCCTGGCCCGCTCTCGGCGCCGGCGCGATGGTATTATCGCTGCGTGCACGAAATGGCGCTGTGCGAGGGGCTGCTCGCCATTTCGAACTCGAGCCGTGGCGAGGCCATCCGGTATCTGCCGTACGCACCGGAGCGTGTGTTCAAGGTGCCGCCCGGCATCAGCCCGGAGTTTCGTCCCGCCGCGCTGTCGGCCGAGGAACGGGCGGCGTTGTTGCGGCGTTATGGGATCCGCAACTCGTTCATCCTGTTCCTGGGCGCCGGCAACGTTCCGCAAGAACGAGGCGGGGTTGATCGCCGCTTACGCGCAACTGCCGCGGTCGCTGCGCGACCGCCATCAGTTGCTGATCGTCGGCAAGATGGACGCGGCGACACTGCGGCGGACCGCGGCGGACCTCGCCGTGCCGGCCGAGAATTTCGTTGTCATTCCCTTCGTGGCGGAAGGCGACCTCAACGCTCTCTATTCCAGCTGCGCGCTGTTCGTTTTTCCCTCGTTGCACGAAGGGTTCGGCCTGCCGGTGGCCGAGGCCATGGCGTGCGGCGCCCCCGCCATCGCCAGCCACACCACCAGCCTGCCGGAAGTCGTCGGCCGCACCGATGCGACCTTCGACCCGAACGACCCCGCCGCCATCGCCGCCTGCATGCGCAAGGTATTGGAAAACCCGGCCCTGCGCGCTGACCTTGCCGCACATGGCCCGGTGCAGGCCGGGCGCTTCACCTGGCCCTCCAGCGCCGCGCGCGCCTGGGACGCGCTTGAACAGATCCACGTCCGCCGGGTGCAGCACGAAAAGCCTGCTCCGGTCGGCGTGCTGCGGCCGCGCCCGAGCATGGCCTTCATCTCCCCGCTACCGCCGCAGCCCAGCGGTATCGCCGATTACAGCCGCGATCTGCTGCCCAGCCTTGCCCGCCATTACGATATCACCCTGGTGAGCGAGACCGCGGTCGGGGACACGCGGCTGGCCGCTGCCTTCCCCCACCTGTCTCCTGACAGGTTCCTGGAACAGGCCGGGCGCTTCGACCGGGTCCTGTACCAGATCGGCAATTCCTCGTTCCACCGGTTCCAGACCGAGGACCTCCTGCCTAAATGCCCGGGCGTGGTCGTGCTGCACGACGCGTTTTTATCGAACTACCTGCATTGGCTGGTGCATCAGCCGGAACGGCCGGGGGATTTCCGCGCCGTGCTGTTCCGCTCGCATGGCTATCCGGCGCTGCTTTACGACGCAGCGCAGGGGCGCGAAGCCACGCTCGCGCATTATCCTTGCTGCCTGCCGGTGCTGAAAGCGTCGGTCGGCGTGATCCAGCACTCGCGTCACGCGGTGGAGGTGCTGCGGCAGCATTTCGGCGACGCGGTGACCGGCGGCATTGCGGTCATCCCGCTGCTGCGGACCGACCGCGCCCGGCCGGACCGGGCCGCGGCGCGGGCATCGCTCGGCCTGCCGGACGAAGAATTCGTGGTGTGCAGTTTCGGCGCCATCGCCGCCTCGAAATGTCCGGAGCTGTTGGCCGAGGCGTGGCGGCGGACCGGGCTCGCCGGACGCATGGTCTTCGCCGGCGATCTGACGGCGGATTTGCCGAAGGCACTGACGGATACGGCAGCCGGCATCCACTGGACCGGCCGGCTGTCGCAGGAGCGGTATGACGCCTGGCTTGCCGCCGCCGATGTGGCGGTGCAGTTCCGCACCGGCTCACGCGGCAAATCCTCGGCCGCGGTGGCCGATGCGCTGCTGGCAGGGCTGCCGCTGATCATCAACCGCCACGGCTCGGCGGCAGAACTCCCCGAGGGGCTGGCGCTCGCCTTGCCGGACCGGGCGGATGCGCACGCCCTGGCGGAGGCCATCATCGCCTTGCACGGCGATGCGGAGCGCCGGGCGTCCCTCGCCGCCGCCGCCCGCTCGTATGCGCTGCGGGAACTCGCGCCCGAGGCAATTGCGTTGCGCTACCGCGACGTGATTGAACAGGCCTATGCCACCCACCTGCCGGCCGTCATGGCGCAGGGGATGGAGGATGAGGCCGCTGCCGCGGCGGCGCTGCCCGACGGTCTGGTCATCGTGTCGCGTGCCATCGGACGCAGTTTTCCGCAGCCGTGGCGGGCCGGGGGCTGTCGCCGCCTGCTGATCGACATGTCCGACCTGGCGCATCTTGATCAAGGGCCGGGCTTCCAGCGCCTGGTTCGCGAATTCGCCCGCCGGGCATTGGAGGCATCGCCGCATGGCCACCGGGGCGAGGCGGTCCGCGTGCATCAAGGGCGATTGCGGGAAACCCACGCGGTGCCCTTGGGCCTTCTCGGGCACCCTCCGCTGGCGCTGTCGGAGGCCCCATTGGATGTCGGCGCCGGGGATATGTTGCTGTGCGGCGATGTGAAGACCGACCTGTCGGAGAGGGAGTTCGCCGAACTGCGGCGGCTGCGGCTGGATGGCATGCGGATCGTGCTGGTGGTGCACGATCTTCTGTCGCTGCATCACCCGGACCTGCTGCCCGCACGCGGTGGTCAGGCGGTTCGCGCGTGGTATCAGCGCATGCTCAGCATCGCCGATATGGTGGTCTGCCTCTCGCGCACCGTGGCGGACGAGCTGGTGGCATGGCTCGGCGCCGAGCCGGGGCGGCGCGCCACGCCGTTGCCGATCGGCATTGTCCATCCCGGCGCGGATTTCCGGGCCGAGGCCCCACAGGCGCGGCCTTCGGCCCCGGTGCGGGCGGCTCTCAATTCTGCCCGGCGGCGCCCGACAGTGGTGATGACGGGCACGCTCGAACCCGGCAAGGCGCATGCCCAGGCTTTCGGCGCTTTTGCCGACCTCTGGCAGGTGGGGGTGGACATCGGCCTGACCATTGTCGGCCGGCAGGGCGCGCAGATGGAAACATTCGCCGCCGGGCTGCTGACCTCGCCCGAGCTTGGCGATCGGCTGCATTGGCTGGCAAACTGCGGCGATGCCGAATTGCAGCGGGTCTACCGGAGCGGGGCAGGGCTGCTCATGGCCGCGCAGCACGCGGGCGTCGGGCTGCCGATCATCGAGGCGGCGCACGCCGGCCTGCCGGTCCTGGCCCGCGACCTGCCGGTGTTCCGGGAACTGGCGGGCGAACATGCGCGCTACTTCCGCGGCGATTGCTCGGAGGAGCTGGCCGCTTCGCTGCGCACATGGATGGCGGAGGGGTTTACGCCGGCCCCGGGCGGCGTCGGCAACCCGACCTGGGACGACAGCTTTCGCCAGCTCTGCGGCGTCATTTTCGAGGAGCAATGGGACAGGGTCTGGCAGCCCTGACCGCTGCTGCCTCAAACGCGCGGGTCTATGCTGTCGCCGCGCGCACCGTCACCCGCATGGGATGCACCTCGATCCGCTCCCAGACCTTGCCGGTGACATAAGGGTCGGCCGCCAGCCAGCGGTCGACCTCCTCGCGGCTGGCGAGATCGACGATGGTCATCGAGCCGATCATCTCGCCGGCATCGTCCAGGATGGCGCCGCCCACCAACATCTGCCCCGCCGAGGCCATCGGCGCGACATTCGCCATATGCGCCGGCCGCGCCGCCAGGCGGCGTGCCTTGGCCTGCGGATCGGTGCCGTCCCAGGCTACCACCAGGAATTGCGGCATTGTCAGCCTCCCGCCACGCCCTGGGTGGCGACATAGAGTGAATACAGCCCGTGGCTCGCTGCCATGAACAGCCGGTTGCGGTGGCGGCCGCCGAAACACAGATTGGCGCAGCGCTCGGGCAGGGCGATGTGGCCGATCGGCACGCCTGCCGGATTGAACACGCGCACGCCGTCGAGATCGTCGGTGCCCATGCCCCAGCCGCACCAGAGATTGCCGTCCACGTCCACCCGGAACCCGTCTGGCGTGCCGCCCGGCCCGGCATCGATGAACAGCCGCTGGCGGATCAGCCGCCCACCGTCCGCCACGTCGAACGCAAGCAATTGCCGTGTCGGCTCGGCGCGCGAGGCGACCAGGTAGAGAATGGTTTCATCGGGCGAGAAGGCCAGCCCGTTCGGACCGGGAACGTTGTCCGCCACCTTGCCGACCGCGCCGGTCTGCGGGTCGATGCGGTAGACGGCAGGCGCCAGCTCCGACGTGTCCCGGTGGCCCTCGTACCAATGCAGGATGCCGAACACGGGATCGGTGAACCAGATGCTGCCATCCGATTTCACCACCACGTCGTTCGGCGAGTTCAGCCGCATGCCCTCGAACCGGTCGGCCAGCACGGTGATGCTGCCGTCGTATTCGGTGCGGATGACCCGGCGCGTGTCATGCTCGCACGTCACCAGCCGGCCCTGGCGGTCCCGGGTGTTGCCGTTGGCGTTGGCCGAGGGCTGGCGGAACACGCTGACCGCGGCGGTTTCCTCGTCCCAGCGCAGGATGCGGTTGTTGGGGATGTCGCTCCACAGCAGGAAGCGCCCGTCGCCGAACCACACCGGGCCTTCCGCCCAGCGGCACCCGGTATACAGCCGCTCCACCGAGGCCTGGGCCAGCCGGTACTTGGCAAAGCCGGGGTCCAGGATGCGGATGGCGGGGTCCGGGTATCGGGTGCTGGGCTGCCACATGGGATTGTTTCCTTTCGGGGTGAAAGGCCAGGGCTCTGCCCGACACCCGCCAAGGGCCGCGAGGCCCCTGGGGTTTCTGAACCAATCTGGCTGGGGCGGGAGGACTCGAACCTCCGAATGGCGGAATCAAAATCCGCTGCCTTACCACTTGGCGACGCCCCATCCGCGCCCGCCGATTAATCGTGTGATTAAGCGTCTCCGGCTGCCTCGGCAAGTCCGCCTTCAGCAAGCTCCGCCCCACGCCCACCAGCCCGGCCGCCGCACCAGCCCGGCGGCGGCGGATGCGGCGGCGGCGTCCGCGAACACCCCGAAGCAGGTCGCCCCCGATCCGCTCATGCGCGCCAACAAACAGCCCGGGATGGCTCGCAGTGCCGCCAACACCTCGCCGATCACCGGGCGCAGCGCCACCGCCGGCGGCTCCAGGTCGTTGCTAAGCGCGGCGAGGTCGCGTGCCATGGCGGCCGCATCTGCCCAGAAGGCGGGCAAGGACGCCGGGGCGGAAAATCCACCGAGGCGGGCGCGGAACACCTCCGGCGTCGACACCGCGACGCCCGGATTGACCAGTACCATGCCGAATGCGGGCAGATCCGGTGCCGGCGATAGCGTCTCGCCCACCCCGGCCATGCGCGCCGGCCGCGCCGCCAGGCAGACCGGCACGTCAGCCCCCAGCCGCAGTGCCAGCGCGTGCAGGGAATCGAGGGCCGGCGACACGCCCCACAGGCGGCCGAGCAGGCGCAGCGTCGCCGCCGCATCGGCCGAGCCGCCGCCGATGCCGGACGCCACCGGCAGCGTTTTCACCAGGGTCAGCCGCGCTGCCGCCGGCACGCCCGCCAGCGCCGCCAGACCGTGCGCGGCACGCAGCACCAGATTGTCTGGCTCGGCCTGCAAGGCGCCGCCGAAATCCCCGTCCAGAAGCAGGGACAATGTATCGGCCGGCACGGCGCTCAGCGTGTCCCCAACCTGCGGGAACACTGCCAGACTGTCGAGCAGATGATAGCCGTCGGCGCGGCGGCCGACGACGTGCAGGAACAGATTGACCTTGGCCGGCGCGGCCTCGGTGAACGTCACCTGGGGCGTCGCTAGCGGATCGGGTTGGCGGCCTGTGGCGCCTGCGGTGCCGCGGCCATGCCCAGCGCCTGCTCGCTCTCGCGAAGCTTGGCCTGGAGCTTCGGCACGTCATCCGGGTCGGGGTTCAGGTTCAGCGCCCGGCGCCACTGGAACAGGGCTTCCTGCCGCCTGCCGGCGGCCCAATAAGCGTCGCCCAGATGCCCGTTGATGGTAGAATCCTCGGGGAGCAACTCGACCGCATGTTCCAGCGACTTCACCGCGTTGGCATGGTCGCCCTGACGCAACATCACCCAGCCCAGGCTGTCGATGATGGCGCCGTCGTTCGGCCGTTGCTCCACCGCGCGTTCGATCATCTGCCGCGCCCGCGCCAGGTTGCGGCCCTGCTCGGTCCAGGAATAGCCGAGATAGTTCAGCACATAAGGCTGGTCCGGGGCGAGATTGAGCGCGGTCATGAAGTCGGCCTCGGCGCGGCCCCAATCCTTCGACCGCTCCAGCGCGATGCCGCGGTCGTAGAACAGCGGCCAGTCCAGCCGGCTGGGCTTGGCCACCCGGGCCAGCGCCTTGTCGTAGGCGGCCACGGCATCGGCATAGCGGCGGCCGGAGCGCAGGATATCGCCCTGGGCGCCGTATGGCTCGGGCCGGTCGGGATAGTCGCGGGCGATCTGCTCCAGCTGGTGCAGCGCGTCCTCGGATCGGCCGGTCTGCTCGGTCAGCCCGGCACGGTGCAGGCGCACGATGGCGATCAGGGAGTCGTCGCTGGCCACCGAAGCCAGCATCTGCAAGGCGGTGGCGGGGTGCTTGGTGGATTCGAGGATTTCCGCGGCGAGCAATCGGGCCGCCGTGTAATCGGGGCGCAGATCAAGGGCCAGCCGCAACATCAGCATGGACAGCTCGCTGGCGTCCTGCTGCCGCAGTGCCGCGGCGAGTACCAGATAGGCTTCCGCCATGCCGTCGGTGGGCTTGCGGATGACCCGGTTGGCCATGGACGCTTCCAGCGACGGCAGCGCGATGGCGAGATCGGGGTTGAGGTCGGCGGCGGCCTTCAGCGTGTCAAGCGCCTCGGCCGGATGCCCCTGGCGCGCTTGCCAGCTTGCCACCAGCCGGGCGAGTTCCAGCGTCGGCGCGCCATACTCTGCCTGGGCGACCCGGTACAGGCGCGCCGCTTCGGCGGTGCGCCCGGCGAGATCGGCGATCAGCGCGCCGTGCAGGGCATAGACAAAGCGCGAACGCTGCCCCTCGATGAAGGGGCGCAGCGTCGCCAGGGCGGCATCGGTGCGTCCGGCACCTTGCTGGACCCAGGCGACCAGCAGAGGTTGCAGCAACTGCGTCAGCCCCTGATGGGGCAGGGAGGCGAAGCGGGTTTCGGCGGCGTCCCAGTTGCCACGGGCGGCGTCGTGGTCGGCCAGCAGCAATTGGGCGGTCTGATTGTCCGGCTGGTTCTGCGCGAGACGCACCGCGTCAGGGCGCCCGACCATCAGACAGGCCAGGAAAGCCTGCTGACGCAGCTCGGCGCTCCCCGGATCGAGCGCCAGCGCGCGCAGGAATTCATCGGCGGCGAAGTCGAGATCGCTCTGCATCGCCGCGTAGCGGCCGGACAGGTACGCGCCGGCCACGGCCGGCTGGCCGCCGCCGGGCTCCTCGGCCCCGGCGCGCGGCAACGGGTTGGACGCCGCGCAGGCCGATAGCAGCGACAGGGTGAGCAGGAGAGACCGGTGAATCGAACGACAGTTCTGCATGTTCTCACCCTAACAGGGCATTTCGGGCTTCGCTATACGGGCGAAGCGCCGAAGCGTCAGAATAATTACATCCCGCCCGGGTAGACAGGTCCGCCGCCGCCCTCGGGTGTCACCCAATCGATGTTTTGGGTGGGGTCCTTGATATCGCAAGTCTTGCAATGCACGCAGTTGGTGAAGTTGATCTGCAGCCGCGGGGCGCCCTCGTCGGCGCCGACGATTTCATAGACCCCGGCCGGGCAATAGCGGGTTTCGGGGCTGCGATATGTGTCCCAGTTCACGGCGATCGCGATGTTGGGGTCGCGCAGGTGCAAATGCACCGGCTGGTTTTCCGCGTGCGCCGTGTTGCTGATGAAAACCGAAGACAGCCGGTCGAAGGTCAGCTCCCCGTCCGGCCTGGGGTAGGCGATTTGCGGTGCGTCCGTAGCCGGCCGCAAGGTGGCGTTGTCCGGCTTGCCGTGATGCAGCGTCCACGGCGCCCGCCCACGCAGCAAATACGTGTCGAGCGCGGCATTCACCAGCCCACCTAGCAGACCCCATTTCGCAAACCCTGGCCGGATGTTGCGCACGGTGTACAATTCATCCCAGATCCAGCTCGCCCGCAGGCGGTCGGGATAGGTGGCCGGCTCGGCCTGCTGGTTCGCCAGCATGTCGGCCACCGCCTCGGCGGCCACCATGCCGGACTTCATCGCGGTATGAATGCCCTTGATTTTCGGCACGTTCAGAAACCCGGCGGTGTCGCCCACCAGGCAGCCGCCCGGAAAGCTGAGCCGCGGCAACGACTGGAAGCCACCTTCGGCGAGCGCCCGCGCGCCATAGGCGATGCGCCGTCCGCCGGCGAAATGGTGGCGCAGGACCGGATGGGTCTTGAGCCGCTGCATTTCCTCGAATGGCGACAGCCAGGGATTGCTGTAGTCGAGCCCGACCACAAACCCGTAGGCCACCAGATTGTCGCCGAAATGATACAGGAACGAGCCGCCATACGTGGCGCTGTCGAGCGGCCAGCCTGTGGTGTGCACGATCAGACCCGGCTTGTGGACCTGCTTCGGCACTTCCCAGAGTTCCTTGACGCCGATGCCGTACGTCTGTGGGTCGCGCCCGTCGTTCAGGTTGAACCGCCGTAGCAGCCGCTTGGTCAGGCTGCCCCGGCAGCCCTCGGCGAAAATGGTGCAGCGCGCCCGCAACTCCATGCCGGGCTGGAAATTGGGGCCCGGCGCGCCGGATTTCTCGCGACCCATGTCGCCGGTGGCGATGCCCACCACGGCGCCGTTTTCCTCCAGGACCTCGGCGGCGGCGAACCCAGGGTAGATCTCCACCCCGAGCGCTTCGGCCTGCTGGCCAAGCCAGCGGCACACATCGCCCAGGCTGACGATGTAGTTGCCGTGATTGTGCATCTGCGGCGGCGTCGGCATGCGCAGGGCGCGGGTTTTGGTCAGAAACAGAAACCGGTCGTCGTTGGCCGGCGTGGTCAGCGGCGCCGCGCGCTCGCGCCAGTCGGGCAGCAGTTCGGCCAGCGCGCGCGGTTCGATGACCGCGCCCGAGAGGATATGGGCGCCGACCTCGCTGCCTTTCTCGACCACGCAGACCGTCAGGTCGGGGGCGAGTTGGCGCAGCCGGATGGCGGCGGCGAGGCCGGACGGGCCGGCCCCCACGACCACAACGTCGAATTCCATTTTTTCCCGGTTGGCAGTGTCGGACATCGCGCTCCTCCGTGGCCCCAAACATGGGGCAGCCGGAGGTGTTATGGAGGGGGAATTGGTTGCGCGGAAGCGGCGCTTTGGCGATGAGTGCGGCATGGACGCACTGGCGGCGCTGCGGCTGCAGATCGAGTGGGGCGCGGACGAGGCACTGGGCGAAGCGCCGGTGGACCGGCTTTCCGCCGCTGCCCGCCCGGTTCCGGCGGCGGCCAGCGCATCCGGCACCAGGTTCGCGCCGCGCCCGTCGCCGGTTGCCGCCGCGCCGGCGCCCCCCATGCTGGCCGCCCCCCCGCTGGCCGGCCCTGTCCGGGGCCCGGCCGCGCGCGCGCAGGAGATCGCCGCCGCGGCGCGAACGCTCGCCGAGCTGCGCGCCGCCATGGCGGGGTTCGACGGCTGCCCGCTGTCTGCCACCGCCACCAACCTGGTGTTCGCCGACGGCAATCCCGAGGCCGGGTTGATGCTGGTGGGCGAGGGGCCAGGGGCGGAGGAGGACCGCGCCGGCAAACCTTTCGTCGGACCCTCCGGCCAGTTGCTCGACCGCATGCTGGCCAGCATCGACCTGGACCGGACGAAGCTATTGATCACCAACGTCATTCCCTGGCGACCGCCGGGCAATCGCAACCCGACCGACAACGAGGTGCTGACCTGCCTGCCGTTCCTGCTGCGCCACATCGCCCTGGTGCGGCCGCGGCGGTTGGTGCTGCTCGGCGCCCTGGCCAGCCGCACCCTGACCGGCAGCAGCACCGGCATCACCCGGATGCGTGGGCGCTGGGTGGAGGTGGCCATTCCCGGGCTGGCCGAGACAGTGCCGGCGCTGCCGATGCTGCACCCGGCCTACCTGCTGCGCACCGCCGGCGCCAAGCGGCTGGCCTGGGCGGATCTTGTGCAACTCCGGGGTGTGCTCGACGCAGATGTGAAAAAATCGTGAATGAGCCGCGGCTGATAACCTCCTGAAAATCGACGATTCGTCCAAAACTTAAGATTTCATTTCGTCTCGAAGTGTTGCGCCCGCTCACTTTCGCGTGTAGGGCCGACCCCATGCGAGGTATCAGAGGCTCCATTTCCCCCTTTCCTGCCGCTCGGGCGCTGATCGCCGGAGCCGCCATCCTGGCCGCTTCGGCCTCACCGCGGGCCATGGCACAGGTCATCACCCCGGGCTCGTCGGGAACCGACGATACCGCCCTGGCAATCCCCCGCCTGGCACCGCGCGAGCGCCAGGGGGTGGCCCTGCCGCAACCGCTGCCGCCCAGCGAGGCGGCGCGCATCCGGCATGTCTTTGCCCAGCAGCGCGCCGGCAATTTGCGCGCGGCCGCGGCCGAGGCGGCCCTGCTCGACCCCGATATCACCGTGTCCGGCCTGAAGCTGGGCCAGGCGATGCAAGGCTACATCCTGGCCGACCGCCATCTCGGCGCCTTCACCCGGCCGGGGGCAGAGGAACTGCAAACCTGGCTGGCGCAGTGGTCCGACCTAGCCGATGCGCCCGCGGTGCACGCCCTGCTCTTGAACCGGCTGCCCCGTGGCGCCACCCGTCCGCCGGCGCCGGCCGCGGTGATGCTGCCGGTCAGCCTGCCGGTCACCGCCGTCGCCACTGCGCCGGTGCCGGAGGAAACCGAGCCCGAGGGAAAAATGCCGGCGCGCAATCCGGCGCTGGACCACGATGTGTATGAGGCGGCGCACTCGGGCCGCCGCGAGGCGGTGCAACGGCTGCTGGCGCGCACCAGCGGCCTGTCGCCCGTCTACGCCGCTTTGCTGCGCGGCGAGGCGGCGCAGGTTCTGTTCACCCTCAATCGCGATGATGAGGCCTTTGCCGTTGCTGCGCCGGCTGCGCGTGCCTGCGGCCGGTCCTTCCAATCTTGTCGCAGCGCCGCCCTGGCGGGCTATGCGGCCGGGCTGGCGGCCTGGCGGATGAACCAGCCCGACCTTGCCCTGCCGATGTTTGAGGCGGGCTGGCGGGCGGAACTGTCCACCTCGGCGCTGCGCGCCGCCACCGCGTTCTGGGCCGCGCGTGCGCATCTGCGGATACGCGACCCCGCCGGCTACGTGCCCTGGATGCAGCGGGCCGCCGAGGAGCGGCGGACCTTCTACGGCATGCTGGCGCGGCGCACGCTCGGGCTCGATATTGGCTTTGGTCCAGGCGGGCGGGACGTGCGCGAGACGCTGGGCGAGGCCGATATCGAGGCGGTGGCGGCGACGCCGCAGGGCATGCGCGCCTTCGCCCTGCTGCAGGTGGGCCAGGCGCACCGCGCCGAGGCCGAGCTGCGGCTGCTCTGGCCGCAGGCGCAGAACGCGCCGGCGCTCGGCCGCGCCATCATGCTGGTAGCGGAAAATGCGGGACTGGTGGAACTGGCCGCGCAGCTCGCCGACCTGGTGCAGTCCGCCGATGGACGGCCACGTGACGACATGCGCTTTCCGGTGCCGCGTCTGCGTCCGGCCGGCGGGTTCCGCATGGACCCGGCGCTGGTCTACGGTATCACGCGCACCGAATCGAATTTCGACGCCGACCTGGCCTCGCCGGCCGGGGCGGTCGGGCTGATGCAGCTCATGCCCGACACGGCGGGCTTCATCATCCATGCCCCGGCCACGCCGACCCTGTGCGGCACGCTGCGTGATCCGTCGGTGAACCTCGATCTCGGCCAGCGTTATGTCGACTATCTGGCCGGGCAGGAGGCGGTCGGCGGCGACCTGCTGCGGCTGCTGGCCAGCTACAACGCCGGTCCCGGCAGTTTCGCCCGCTGGAGCGCGGGACTGCGCGACGGCGGCGACCCGCTGCTGTTCATCGAGGCGATCCCGGTCGATGAAACCCGTGCCTACGTGCCGCGCGTGCTGGCCTACACCTGGATCTACGCCGCCAGGCTGCATTTGCCGACGCCGACGCTGGACGAACTCGCCGCCGGCGCCTGGCCGCGGTATCATCCGCTGGAAACCAGGCAGGAGCCGCCCGCCCGTCTGCACTGACGGCGCCGGCGACGCACGGAGGCGGGCGCATGGGCCGCATTGACGAAAGCCGCACGTTCATCCCGGTCAACATCGCGGTGCTGACGGTATCGGACACGCGCACCCCGGCGGACGACACCTCGGGCGACACGCTGGCCGCCCGCATCGAGGCGGCGGGGCACAGGGTGGTGGCGCGCGCCATCGTTAAAGATGACGCGGACGCGATCACCCGGCGGCTGCGCGGCTGGATCGCCGACCCCGAGGTGGACGTGGTGATCAGCACCGGTGGCACCGGCGTTACCGGCCGCGACGTGACGCCGGAAGCCTTTGAGGCGGTGCTGGACAAGAAGATCGAAGGCTTCGGCGAGCTGTTTCGCATGCTGAGCTGGCAGAAAATTGGCACCTCCACCATGCAGTCGCGGGCGCTCGGCGGGGTGGCCGGCGGCACCTATCTGTTTGCCTTGCCGGGCAGCCCGGGGGCGTGCAAGGACGGCTGGGACGATATTCTGGTCTGGCAGTTGGACAGCCGGCACCGGCCCTGCAATCTGGTGGAGCTGATGCCGCGCCTGCAGGAGCATCTGGCGTCGGTGGCGGCGGGGTAGACGGGGAGCCGACGACAACTCCCGCTTGCTCGCTCATCTTGTCCGGCAATCTTTTTTCATCATGTCGGCGGTTTTGATCAGCATGGCATCGGCGCTGTTAGAAACCCGCGCCGTTTGCAAGACGCTGATTTCCTTGCCAAGACTGACATTGGGTGTGGCGACGAGGCCGCTTGCATTGGCATCCGCCGATGTGGGCCGGCGGCGCCCGGGTAGGACGGAGTGCGCGGCCGCAACACTGACGTGACGCCCGGCCCCGCTCCGTTGCGCCCAGCGGACAAAGAAACGGCGTTCTGGGGTTGAAATCCATTGTAGGGTCCGCCTTGCGGCGCAGTGGCGAGGTTGCGAAAGCATTCGCGATGTTGTCCGCCGCATTGGAGGCTCGCAGCGAAGCATCGTTCAGACCAGACATTGCGATGCTTGTGATGCCAGACATTCCGGCTTCCCCGCGTCATTGTGCGATGCTCCCGGATGACCTCATGCCATGGTTAAGTAGTTATAAACGTTGGTTGCGGGGTCTGAGTATGCCCGCTGACGCTATGCGGAATACCCCCTGCGGCCCGCTCAGGCTGCGTCAGGTCGTTTGCGATGCCAGAGTGCGGGAGTCGGACTTTACAGGATTTTCGGATTTACCGCCGCGCCACGTCATCCCGCACACAGGTTTCACACCACCTCCCGCATTCTTCCACTCATCTTTTGCCGCAATCAGACAATACTCATTCCCACAGGAAACACGCGGCACGGCCGCCGGGGAGAAAAGCGATGGGCGATTTCGAATACGACGATGGTCTGGTGCACGGGCACCTCTGGGCTTCCGAGCCGTTCAGCCGCCCGCAAGCGCGGTATGACAGCGCGCAACGCACCGAGATTTCCGCCAGCATGGACGATCGCTACGACGACGGGCTGGTGCATAACCACGGCTGGGCGCGGAACGCTTGAGGGCGAGGCGGCGAGGCCAGGACAGAGCCCTGGCCTTCCTTCCGCCCCGCACCACATCACCTCCAAACGGAGGTATCCCGCATGGACAATGACACGACCGACCGGACCGAGGCCGAGTGGCAGAACGCCCTGACGCCCGAGCAATTCCGTGTCCTGCGCAAGCACGGTACCGAGCGTGCCGGCAGCAGCCCGCTCAATGCCGAGAAACGCCCCGGTACCTTTGTGTGCGCCGGCTGCGGTCAGAAGCTGTTTTCTAGCGACAACAAATTCGAGAGCGGCACCGGCTGGCCGAGCTTCTGGGCGCCGATCGAAGGCGCGGTGGCGACGACCACCGACAAATCCTGGTTCATGACCCGCACCGAGGTGCATTGCAGCCGATGCCAGGGGCACCTGGGCCATGTATTCGAGGACGGCCCGAAGCCAACCGGGCTGCGCTACTGCATGAACGGCGTGGCTATGGGGTTCGAACCGAAAGGCTGATCACAGCGCCAGCCGGGCGCGGGCGGCGCGGTATTCGCGCTCCAGTCTTCCCACCAGCTCCGCGACCGGCACCACACCCCGCACCACCCCGATGCCCTGGCCCGAGCCCCATACATCCTTCCACGCCTTGGTCGAACCGCCGGAGAAATCCATCTTCGAGGGGTCGGAGACAGTCAGGTTGTCCGGGTCGAGCCCGGCGCGGCGGAGGCTGGGCTTGAGATAGTTGCCGTGCACCCCGGTGATCAGGTTGGTGTAGACGATGTCCGCCGCGGCGGACTCAACGATCATGCGCTTGTAATCGGGGACGGCGTTGGCTTCCTCGGTGGCGATGAAAGCCGAGCCGATATAGGCGAGGTCGGCCCCCATGGCCTGCGCCGCCAGCACCGCGCCACCGGTGGCGATGGCGCCGGACAGCGCAACCGGCCCGTCGAACCAGGCGCGGATTTCCTGCACGAGGGCAAAAGGCGAAGTGGTGCCGGCGTGGCCGCCGGCCCCGGCGGCGACCGCGATCAACCCGTCGGCACCTTTCTCGATCGCCTTGCGGGCGAAGCTGTCATTGATGACGTCATGCAACACGACGCCGCCATAGGAATGCGCCGCCTGATACACATCCTCGCGGGCGCCGAGCGAGGTGATCATGAGCGGTACCTTGTGGCGCACGCAGGTCTCCAGGTCGTGCTGCAGGCGGGCGTTGGAGCGGTGCACGATCTGGTTGACGGCGAAGGGGGCGGCGGGGCGGTCGGGGTGTTTGGCGGTGTGCTCGCCGAGTTCGCCGGCAATGCGGCGAAGCCATTCGTCCAGCACTTCGGCCGGGCGGGCATTCAGGGCCGGGAAGCTGCCGACGATGCCGGCCTTGCACTGGGCGATCACCAGCTCGGGCGTTGACACGATGAACATCGGCGCGCCGATCACCGGCAGCGCCAGGCCCTGCAGCACGTGAGGAAGCGACATCGGCGTGAGGGTTCCGGACAATGGAGGTATGTCGGCGGCGTATCGGCCCGATCACAAGACTGCGGTCTAGCCGGTCGCCAACGTCACCGTCCAGGAGAGACAGCATGACAGCAGAATTGCGCGGTTCCTGGCCGGCCATCGCGAGGACGTTCAGGAACCGCGCATAGCGCTGGGTCAAGGGACCCGTTGACCCCACGAGTTAAGACTGGGTTCCAGGGGCTTTGCGCTTGGTGGGGTCCAGGGGCAAAGCCCCGATAGGACGGACGAAAGAGGGACGAACTCCCCAGCCCTCTCAGCGCCGAAACGCGGCCGCTGGTGAGCGAATTTGTGTTCCCGGCGGCGCCGGAGGCGGCGCCAGCAACGGCGTCAGGTCGAGCCCTTCGACGAATTGCCAAACCAGACGCACTCGGTGATCCTCCGGCACCAACGGGTCGAGGCTGAACGGACGCCACTCGACCTGGCTGCGCTCGGCACACCGCAGCCGTGGCACGCCGCCTCCCGACCGCGTCGGTGGCGCCTGATCAGGTAGAGCCTCGAACAACACAGCCGCTTCACCCGATGCCGTCACCCCACCCTCACCCCCCAAGGATGGGGCGATTCTAGATGCCGAATCAGCAGATTGCACCCCACTGCGGGGAACAGCGGGGAAAGATTTTCAGCCTCTGACACCAGGGGTAGGTTCGGCCGCCTGCCTGGCCGCCGCCTCCCTGGCCGCCGCCAACAGCGCCGAACGGTTGTCATCCAGGCCGGCGTCGCGGGCTTCTTGCTTGGCTTCGTCGGACAGGCCAGCGACCTTGACGGCGCGCTGGGCAGGGATCACGAGACGTTACCCCCTTTGCGCGCCGTCAGCCGTCAGTCGCACCAATAGCAGCGAAACGAAACATCCCCGCTGGCAATCTTCTGGCCGTCACCGCTCTTCTGTTCGGCCGAAACCGGCCACCCGGTGGTAGTGGTGAGATTGTGGCCGGAACCGATCGCCGTCTGCGCCAGCAGCGCGCTTGCGGCGGAGTCACCCTGTACCGTGCTGGCAGGGGTCGCCAGGGCCGGTCCAGCAAGACCAATCACCAGGATTGATGCTGCAATAATCGACGTGTTCTTCATGGATTTTCTCCTCGTTTTCAACGTGCGCACCTTGGCGCGGGGGCCGGATGGACCGGATGCAATGAAAATACCCGCGTCACGGGAGAAGCGTTACGGCACGATGTGCATGAAGCTTATCGGCCGGGTGCATCTATCGGGTCACCCGAACTGATGCGGCCAGACAGGTCGTGCAGGGTCAGAACGTCGGGCGAGGGGGCAGCCCGCCGCCGCTCCGGTTCTATAGAGGTGACCATATAGGGGACGGCGACCGGGCCGGCGCGGGAAGTTAGGATTTCCGCGGATTGCTGGTGGAGGGGGTTGGATTCGAACCAACGTAGGCGTGCGCCAACGGATTTACAGTCCGTCCCCTTTAGCCACTCGGGCACCCCTCCGCATCGGTGCGCGGCGATAGCGCCAACCGGCCGCTGCTGTCAACGAAGCTCCTCAGGGGAATCGCCGCGGTCACAGGGCAGGGGAGCGGTGCCAGACGGCCCAAGACCCTGTCCTCGACCTCGGCGGCTGGCCGAGGCCGCGGTTCCGGCGGGCGCTGGCAAACCTATGGCCGTTTCAAACTCAGGATATAGGCGGCAATGTCCGCGGCATCCACCCGGCTGCGGGGCAGGTTCAACATATGCATGTGCGGCATCTGCAGAAACGCCTGCAGCCAAACTGACGTCGTTGTTGGCCGGTCGGCGATGACCGCGAAGGACGGTGCGTCGGTCCATCCGGCCTGCGCATCCCGGGTGATCACATGGCATTCGGTGCAATAGAACCATGCCAGCGCATAGCCCGCTTTGGGATTCCCCGGCGGCGGCGCCACATCGGCGGCCTCGGCCGCGGTGAGGGGAAGCACGAACAGGACTGCACCCAAAGTCAGTGCGCGCCAGCCGACAAAAATTCTCATCGCCTTGCCCCGGACAGGCAGGCGGTTGGTCCAAACCGCCGCAAAATCACGGTAGTCGGCAACCGGTGGTCGGTGAAGAAACCAACCCGGCATCTCCCGGTTTGTTGATCTTTGCCAGCCCGTTCCGACCCTGCGCGGCGACCGCCCGGCGGCAGGGCGGGAAGCGCGCAAACGCGCTCGCTCTTTGGTTGCAACGCGCCACGAACCAGCGGTTCCGCCGTTTGGCGGCGCGGCGGGCACGCGGTATAGGGATCGGCAGACACATCCGTGCGGAGGAAATCGTCGATGATGCGCAGAAGCTTCGTTGCCCTGATGGCGGCGCTGGCGGCCGGGGCCGGACCGGCGCTGGCGCAGGACAGCGTGCCCATCGGCGCCATCGAAATCCTCAGCGGACCGAACGCCGCCTACGGCATCGCCATCAAGGCCGGGCTCGACCTGGCGCTGGACGAAATTAACGCCCAAGGCGTGCTGGACGGCAAGAAAATCGCGCTGACCGTCGAGGATTCGGCGGCCAACAAGGACCAGGCGATCAACGCCGGGCGCAAGCTGATCGGCCGCGACAAGGTGATCGCCATTATCGGCCCGACCTTGTCGAACGAAATGTTTGCCGTCGGCCCGGTGACCAACGAGCGCAGAATTCCCACTATCGGCACCTCCACCACGGCCAAGGGCATCACCGATATCGGTCCTTATATTTTCCGCACCTCACTGCCCGAATCCGACGTGATCCCGGTGACGCTGAAAAAGGCGATGTCGCGCGGGGTGAAGACCATCGCCCTGCTGTATGCCAACGACGACGCCTTCTCGAAGTCGGGCTTCGACGTGATGAAGGCCGCCGCCGAGAAAGCCGGGCTGAATATTGTTGCCATCGAGAGCTTCGGCAGCAAGGACACCGACTTCTCCGCCCAACTCACCAAGATCAAGGCACTGAAGCCGGACGCGGTGGGGATATCCGCCCTCGTCGAACCGACTTCGGGTGTGCTGCTGCAGGCGCATCAGCTTGGCTTCGGCAAAGAAACCCTGTTTATCGGCGGCAACGGGTCGAACTCGCCCAAGCTCGGCGAAATAGCCGGGGTGGCGGCGGACGGGCTGATCGTCGGCAGTCCCTGGTTCATCGGCAAGCCGGACACGGTGAACCAGAAATTCGTCGCCGATTTCCGTGCCAAGTATAACAAGAACCCGGATCAGTTCGCCGCCCAGGCGTACGACACCATGAAAATTGTCGCTGCCGCCATCGACCGCGCCGGGGCCGCCGACCCCGAGAAACTGCGCGAGGCGCTGACGCGGACGAAGTTCTCCGGGGTGATGGGGCCGTTCGCCTTCACCGCCAACCGCGATCCGGCCTCGGCCGAGGGGGTGGTGGTGCTGGAGATGCAGGGGGGCAAGTTCGGGATTGCACCGTGAAGCAAGGCCAGGGGCTATGCCCCTGGACCGCGCGTCGCGCGCAGCCTGCCGCTGGCGCGACGGCCGAGAGGCCCAGTGACCCCGATACTTTAGGAGAGTGCTAGCCTTGCTAGCCCAGCAACTCGTCAACGGGGTATTGCTCGGCGCCAGCTACGCGCTGTTTGCCTTGGGTTTCACGCTGATGTTCGGCGTGCTGCGGGTGATCAACCTCACCTACGGGTTTTACTTTACTGCTGGCGCCTTTGCCGCCCTGTTCCTCACCCGCGATGCCGGCCTCGGCATCTGGGCCGCGCTGCCGCTGGCGGCGCTGACCTCGGGTGCGATCGCGGTGGTGCTGGACTGGATTCTGCTCGCCCGCCTGCGCCGCAAGGGCGCACCGGAACTCGCCAGCCTGATGGTTACCCTGGGCGGCGTGCTGGCGCTCTATTCCGCTGCCATCGCCATCCTCGGCCCGGACATCCGCCGCCTGCCGCCCGGTCTGGTGGCCGGCGCGCCCTTCGAGTTCTGGGGCCTGCGGGTGACCATCGCACAGTTGCTGATCCTGGTCGCCAGCCTCCTGCTGGTTGGCGCGCTGGTCTGGCTGCTGCGCTTCACCCGGCTGGGACTGGCCATCCGCGCCATGGCGGAGAAACCCGATGCCGCCGGTCTGATGGGCATCGACACCGGCCGCACCGCGGCGCTCGTGTCCTTCGTGGCCGGAAGCCTGGCCGGGGCGGGCGGGGTGCTGATCGGGCTGAACTTCAACGCCATCCACCCCTACATGGGCGAAACCATGATGCTGCGTGGCTTCGTGGTGGTCATCGTTGGCGGCCTGGGCGACATCAGGGGGGCGCTGATCGCCGGCGTGGCGCTCGGCGTCGTGGAGGTGCTGACCGCCGGTTATGTCGAGTCCGGGCTGAAGGAGGCGGTGGCCTTCGCCATTCTGGTCGCGGTGTTGTGGACCCGTCCGTCCGGCCTGTTCGGCCGGCCGGCGCTGCGCCGGGCCTGAGCGCATGCACATGCCGGCGTGGCTCGACGATTTCCTCTGGACCTACCAGAACCTGGTGCATTCGCTGGGCATCAACGGGCTGCTGGCGCTGTCGATGTATGTGGTGCTGGCGGTGGGCCAGCTGTCGCTCGGACAGGCGGCGTTCATGGGGCTCGGGGCGTATTCGTCCGCCCTGATGACGCTGAAGCTGGGGCTGCCGTTCGCTGTGGTGCTGCCGGCGTCCTGCATCGTGCCAGTGCTCTTCGCGCTGGCCATCGGCACCCCAACCCTGCGCCTGTCCGGCGTGTATCTCGCTATCGCCACCATCGGGCTCGGCGAGGTGCTGCGGGGCGTTTATCTCAATGTGGACTGGCTCGGCGGGGCGCTCGGCCTGTCCGGCATTCCCCTGCGCGCCGAGTTCTGGATGATCTATTTGCTGCTGGGGACGGCGATACTCGTGTTGTGGCTGGTCGGGCGCAGCGGCATCGGCCGCGCCATGGAGGCGATCCGCGAGGACGAAACCTCGGCCCAGGTGATGGGCATCGACCTGGCGCGTTACCGGCTGGGTGCGTTGCTCGCCTCGGCGGTGCTGGCCGGGTTGGCCGGGGCGCTGGGGGCGCATTCCTCCAGCTTCATCGGCCCGAACGAGTACGGGTTCGAGCCGGCGGTGACCATTCTGTCCTTCGCCCTGCTGGGCGGAATCGGCACGCCGCTGGGGCCGGTGGTCGGGGCGTTCATCCTGACGGCATTGCCCGAGCTGCTGCGCGGGTTTTCCGATCTCCGGCTGGTGTTCAACGGGGTCATCATCGTGCTGGCGGTGCTGTTCCTGCCCGAGGGGTTGCTGGCCGCACGCCTGCGCAGGCGCGCGGCATGACGGCGCTGCTGCAGACGCGCGGCCTGTCGCGCCGCTACGCCGGCCTGCTCGCGGTCGACAATGTCGATATGGCGGTGCGGGCGGGCAGCATTCACGCCCTGATCGGCCCGAACGGCGCCGGCAAAACCACGCTGTTCAACCTGATCTCCGGGCTGGTGCCGCCGAGCGACGGCACGGTGTGCCTGCGCGGTCAGGACATCACTTCGCTGTCCGCCGATCGCCGCACCGGGCTGGGCCTGGCGCGCACCTTCCAGGGGGTGCGCGTCTTCGGCGCCATGACGGCGCTGGAAAACGTCCTGACCGGCTTGCACCCGCGCCGCACCGTCGGCCTGGCCGCGACCATCCTGCGCACCCCGCATTTCCGGCGCGAGGAGCGGGCGCTGGTTTCCCGCGCCCGCGAGGCGCTGGACCTCGTGGGTCTGTCCGCCCGCGCCGAGGCGCGGACTTCGGTGCTGGCCAGCGGCGAACAGCGGCTGCTGGAAATCGCCCGCGCCATGGCGCCGGAGCCGGCGCTGCTGCTGCTGGACGAGCCGGCGGCGGGGATGAATCCGGCCGAGACGGAGGCGCTGGCGTCTCTGGTGCGCCGCATCCGCGCGCTCGGCACCACGGTGCTGCTGGTCGAGCACGACATGGGCTTCGTGATGGACATCTCCGATGTGGTCACCGTGCTGAATTTCGGCAGGCTGATTTTCCAGGGCACACCCACAACGGCGCGGCAGGCGCCGGACGTGCTGGAAGCCTATCTCGGCCACAAGGTGGCGGCGCGGCTGGCGGCGCGGACGCGGAGGACGTCGGCGTGAGCCTGCTGGCGGTTGAACATCTGGCCGTCGCCTATGGGCCGACCCCGGCGGTCAAGGGGATCGACCTGCGTGTGGAGGAAGGGCAGGTGGTCTGCATGATCGGTGCCAACGGCGCCGGCAAAACCTCCATCATGCGCGCCCTGTCCGGTCTGCTGCGTCCGTCCGCGGGGCGCGTGATGCTGGACGGGGTCGATATCACCGGGCGGCGTCCGCACCGGATCGCCGCCCTGGGCATGCGCCATGTACCGCAGGGGCGGCAGATTTTCGCCGAACTGACGGTGGCGGAGAATCTGGCGGTCGGCGCATGGCTGTCCCGCGAGGCGGCGGCGATCGCGCGGCTGCGGGAGAGCGTGCTGGCGCGGTTTCCGCGGCTGCGCGAGCGGCTGTCGCAACTGGCCGGCGCGATGTCGGGCGGCGAGCAGCAAATGCTGGCCCTCGGCCGGGCGTTGATGGGGGCGCCGCGGCTGCTGCTGCTGGACGAGCCCAGCATGGGACTGGCGCCGCTGTTCGTCGAAGAAATCTTCGCCATCATCGCCGACCTCAAGCGCGAGGGCGGGACGATCCTGCTGGTCGAGCAGAACGCCTCGGCGGCGCTGGAGGTGGCGGATTACGCCTTTGTCCTCGAAACCGGCCGGATCGTGTTGCAGGGGCCGGCGGCGGAGGTGGCGAACGACCCGGCGGTGGTGGCGGCGTATCTGGGGGGCTGAACAGGGGCCGACGCTGTCAGGGCGGGGCCGGCGCTGCGATGCCGATATGAACGAGTCCTGTTGTTCCCAGTCGCGCCATTTGTGGGCTCTAGCCTGAGGGGACATAGAACCCCTGCTCGTAGCGCCAGACCATGGTGAGCGTCGCTCCCGACCGTTTGCGCCAGATGAGCCGGACATGGACGTTGCGACGCCCGATCGGCGAATGGCCGGTGATGAAGTTGATTTCGAGTGGCGTCGGCCAGGCGAGCAGGCTCCGTTCGGTGCTGAATGCTACCGCGTCGCCGTCATCCGGCGCAACTTGGATATCGGGCCGGCCGGCCGCATCCGGCGGGACAGTGGTGAGGCCCAGCGGGAAGGATATGTTGCCGGCCGCCAGGACGAACCGTCCGCCGCCGTCGGCATCGGTGTGAATATCGGCCCGTTGCCCATCCGGCATGGACGTTTCGAGTCCATAACTACCGACGGTTAAGCTGCCCGGCGAATAGACGAGGGGAGCGGCCGGCAACGACGCGCGATCAGTGACCGCAACACGGTCGAGCAGCAACACCAAGTGCCGCCCGGAGAAAAGCCAGATCGTTGCGAGGCCAGGATGGCGCATACCACAAAGATCAGCGCCGACCGCATGGCCCGCCTGACCGTCGCCCCGTCGGGTGGAGGGGATGGTTACGTACCACCGCCGCTCCCTCCGTGTGGACTGTCGGCGCTGTCGCGGCAATGCCGTCCGCCGCTACATCGTCCGGCCGTGGCAGTGCTTGAACTTCTTGCCGCTGCCGCAAGGGCAGGGGGCGTTACGCGGGCTGTTGCGCCAGGTCGACGGGTCCTTGCGATCGACCGAGTCGCTGCGGCTGGGCTGAGTGGTCAGCCGTGTCACCCCGGCATCCGCCATTTCGTACTCCCGTTCCGCTCCGGCCAGGGCCATCGCCGGCTCGGCATGGCTCTCCACCAGGAAGCGCGGCGGCGGCCGCGGCGCTTCGGCCGGCGCCTCGCCGCCCAGTTCCACCCGCGTCACCATGGTCGTGACCCGCTCCTTCAGCTCGTCCAGCATGGCGTTGAACAGGGCGAAGGCCTCGGTCTTGTACTCGTTCAGCGGGTCGCGCTGGCCGTAGGCGCGCAGCCCGATGCCCTGGCGCAAATGGTCAAGCGCCAGCAGATGCTCCTTCCACACCGCGTCCAGCATTTGCAGCAGCAGGCTTTTCTCCACGAAGCGCATCACCTCGGGGCCGAAATTCGCCGCCTTCGCCGCCATCATCGCGTCCGCCGCCAGCTCGATGCGATCGCGGATCGCAGTCTCGTCGATCCCTTCTTCGCGCGCCCAGTCCACGATCGGCAGATCGAGGTTCAGCACCCGGCGCACATCCTCGGCGAGCTCGGCCGATTCCCACTGCTCGGCGAAGGCGCGCTCGGGGATGCGGCGGGCGACCAGCTGGCCGATGATCTCGGCGCGCATGTCGTCGATCGTCTCCGACACATCGGTCGCCTTCATGAATTCGCGGCGCTGCGCATACACCTCGCGGCGCTGGTCGTTCATCACGTCGTCGAATTTCAGCACGTTCTTGCGGGTGTCGAAGTTGCGCGCCTCGACCTTCTTCTGCGCCTTCTCCAGCGCCTTGTTGATCCAGGGGTGAACGATCGCCTCGCCGGGCTTCAGGCCGAGCCGGGTGAGCATGCCGCCCATGCGGTCGGAGCCGAAGATGCGCATCAGATCGTCTTCCAGCGATAGGAAAAACCGCGACGCGCCCGGGTCGCCCTGGCGGCCTGAGCGGCCGCGCAGCTGGTTGTCGATGCGCCGGCTCTCGTGCCGCTCGGTGCCGATGACGAACAGCCCGCCGGCCTGCTTCACGGTCTCGTAGCCTTGCGCGACCTCCTCGCGGATCGCCGCCTCGCGCGCCGCCCGCTCAGCGGGGTCTGCGATGCCGGCGGCCTCGATCTTCAGCCGCATTTCGATATTGCCGCCCAGCTTGATGTCGGTGCCGCGGCCGGCCATGTTGGTGGCGATGGTCACCGCCCCCGGCGCGCCGGCCTGGGAGATGATCACCGCCTCCTGCTCGTGGTAGCGGGCGTTCAGCACCTGGTGGGGGATTTTCTTCTTCTTCAGGACGCCCGAGAGGTGCTCGCTTTTCTCGATGCTGACGGTGCCCACCAGCATCGGCTGCCGGCGCGCCCGCGCCTCGGAGATCAGCGCCGCCAGCGCCTCGTATTTTTCCTCGGCGGTGCGGTAGACCTCGTCGTCGGCGTCGAGGCGGATGCACGGGACGTTGGTCGGGATTTCCACCACCTCGAGGCGGTAGATCTCCATGAACTCGTCGGCTTCGGTCAGCGCGGTGCCGGTCATGCCGGCGAGCTTGGGATACAGGCGGAAAAAGTTCTGGAACGTGATCGAGGCCAGCGTCTGGTTCTCGGGCTGGACCGTCACCCCCTCCTTGGCCTCCAGCGCCTGGTGCAGGCCCTCGGAGAAGCGGCGCCCTTCCATCATGCGGCCGGTGAACTCATCGATCAGCACGATTTTGTCCTGGCGCACGATGTAGTCCACGTCGCGGGCGAACAGCACCTGCGCGCGCAGCGACTGCTGCACGTGGTGCAGCACCGTCACGTTGAAGATGTCGTAAAGATTGCCCTCGGTGATGATCCCGGCGGCGCGCAGCATGTCTTCGACCCGCGGCGCGCCCTCCTCGGTCAGCGTCGCGGTACGGAATTTCTCGTCCTTGTCGAAGGTTGACGGGTCCTTGACCAGCTCCCGCACCACGGCGTTGACGGTGCGGTAAAGGTCCGACGAGTCTTCGGCCGGACCGGAGATGATCAGCGGTGTGCGCGCCTCATCGATCAGGATGGAGTCGACCTCGTCGACGATGGCATAGACGAAATCCCGCTGGACCATGTCCTCCAGCCGGTATTTCATATTGTCGCGCAGGTAATCGAAGCCGAACTCGTTGTTGGTGCCGTAGGTGATGTCGGCCGCGTACTGCGCCCGCCGCTCGCTTTCATCAAGCCCGTGCACGATCACGCCGACCGTCATGCCAAGGAAGGTGTAGATCTGCCCCATCCACTCGGCGTCACGTTTGGCCAGGTAGTCGTTCACCGTCACTATATGAACGCCCTGGCCGGTCAGCGCGTTGAGGTAGACCGCCAGCGTGGCCACCAGCGTCTTGCCCTCGCCGGTCTTCATTTCGGCGATCTTGCCTTCGTGCAGAACCATGCCGCCGATCATCTGCACGTCGAAATGCCGCATGCCCAGGGTGCGCTGAGACGCTTCGCGCACCACCGCGAAGGCCTCGGGCAGCAAATCGTCGAGGCTGGCGCCCTGGTCCAGGCGCCGGCGAAATTCCGCGGTTTTGCCGCGGAGCGCCTCGTCGGAGAGCGCCCGCATGGAAGGCTCGAGGTCGTTGATTTCCGGCACCCGGCGCTGGTAGGCCTTGAGTGCGCGGTCGTTCGACGTGCCGAGAATGGCGCGGGCGATGCGGGAGAACATGACAAGCCTTCCGGGGCGGAAACAGCCATGCGGGCGGTACGGCGTTCCCCCCGGTCCGCCGTCACCCTGCCTGGCTGCCCGCCCTCTCTTCCTCGGTTGGGCAGGACTGTCAGATAGGACCCAAGGCGGGCGCGGTCAACGCGCGGCGAAAGAAGGCCAGGGCGCTGCCCTGGACCCGCCAGGGGGCGGTGGCCCCCTGGACCCCGAAAAGGAGTGGGTTCCAAGGGCCTCCCGGCCCTTGGCGGGTCCAGGGCAGAGCCCTGGCGTTGCTTCCTTACTGTTGTAGCGAATGGCCCCTTCAGCCATAACTCCGGCCCGCTTCTGGAAGGAAAAATCGCCATGCGGCACTTCGCCCGGATCGCTCCGCTTGCCGCCCTGGCGGCGTTATGTTGTCTGGCCGGTCCCGCCGCCGCCCAGCCGGCAGCCGCCGACCCGGTGGTGGCGCGGGTGGACGGCACCGAAATCCGCATGAGCGATGTTCAGGAGGCGCTGCAAACCCTGCCCGCCGAGTACCGCAACATGCCGCAGCAGGCACTGTATACGGCGCTGATCGACCAGTTGATCGACCGCAAGGCGGTGGCGGTGCTGGCCCGCAAGCAGGGCCTGGATAAAGACCCGGCAGTGCAACGGCAGATGGCCCAGGCGCAGGAGGAAGCGCTGCAATCGGCGCTGTTCCATCGTGACGTGGGCCCGCTGGTGACCGACCAGGCGGTGCGCGCCCGCTACGACCGCGATATCGCCGGCAAGCCGGGCGAGACCGAAGTGCACGCCCGGCACATCCTGGTAGGCACCGAGGCCGATGCCAACGCCATCATCGCCGAGCTGAAGAAGGGCGGCGATTTCGCCGCCATTGCCAAGGCCCGCAGCAGTGACCCCGGCGCGGCGCAGGGCGGCGACCTCGGCTGGTTCAAGAAAGGCGACATGCTGCCCGAGTTCTCCGAGGCCGCCTTCGCACTCAAGCCGGGCGAGGTGTCCGACAAGCCAGTGCACACCAGCTATGGCTGGCATGTGATCAAGGTGGACGATCGCCGCACCGCCCCACCGCAGCCCTATGAGCGGGCCCGCGACGAGCTGCGCAACCAGATGATCCAGGAAGCGGTGCAGAAGCTCCTGGCCAGCGCCCGCGCCCAGGTGAAGGTAGAAAAATTCAATACCGACGGTTCCGTGCCGCGCCCGACCGACAGCGCCGAGCCGCCGCCGCCGCCCGCGAAGTAGGCATCCCATGCCGCCCCCCGCTTCTCCACCCCCTGCTTCTCCACCCACCGCCTCTCACCCCACCATCTCGCCGCTCGCCATTGAGCTGCCGGAACTGAAGCCGCTGGCCGGCGTGCGCCTCGGCGCTGCCGCCGCTGGCATCCGCTACCAGGGGCGCACCGACCTGGTACTGGTGGAACTGGCGCCGGGCACCACCGCGGCGGGCGTGTTCACCCGCAGCAAGTGCCCCGGCATTCCGGTGGACTGGTGCCGCGCCGCGCTGAAGGGCGGGCGGGCGCGGGCGCTGGTGGTGAACGCCGGCAATGCCAACGTGTTCACCGGCCGCGCCGGCGCCGAGGCGGCGCGTGCCTCGGCCGAGGCGGCGGCGAAACTGGTCGGCTGCAAGCCGCGCGACATCATGCTGGCGAGCACCGGCGTGATCGGCGAGGTGCTGCCGCACGCGCGTCTGACCGCCGCCCTGCCGGGGCTGCACGCGGCGCTGCGCGAGGATGGCTGGGAAGCCGCCGCGCGCGGCATCATGACCACCGACACCTTCCCCAAGGCGGCGGTGCGCACGGCGCGGATCGGCGACACCGAGGTGACCATCCAGGGGTTCGCCAAGGGCAGCGGGATGATCGCCCCGGACATGGCGACCATGCTATGTTTCGTGTTCACCGATGCGAAACTGCCCGCCCCGGTGCTGGAGGCGCTGCTGCGCCGTGGGGTGGACGCCAGTTTCAACTGTACTACGGTCGATTCCGACACCTCCACCTCCGACACCGTGCTGCTGTTTGCCACCGGCCAGGCGAAACACAAGCGCGTGCCGGCCCTGGGCGGCGCGCCGCTGCGCGGCTTCCGGGCGGCCCTGGCCGAGCTGCTGCTGGATCTGGCGCTGCAAGTGGTACGCGACGGCGAGGGGGCGCAGAAGCTGGTGCGCATCGATGTGGCCGGCGCCGTTTCGAAGAAATCGGCCAAGCGCGTGGCGCTATCGATCGCCAACTCGCCGCTGGTGAAGACGGCCATCGCCGGCGAGGACGCCAACTGGGGGCGGATCGTCATGGCGGTGGGCAAGGCCGGCGAGCCGGCCGACCGTGATCGGCTGAGCGTGGCGGTGGGCGGGGTGTGGATGGCGCGCGAGGGCGGCGTCGTGCCCGGCTACGACGAGGCCCCGGTGGTGGCGCACATGAAAGGCCGCGACGTGCATATCCAAGTCGATCTCGGCCTCGGCGGCGGTGGCGCGACGGTTTGGACCTGCGATCTGACGCACGGATATATCGACATCAACGGCAGCTATCGTTCCTGAGCGGCGCGACCTGCGCCGGGGGCGGCGGCATGCGAGAGCGGCGTTTGCGCCACGCACCGGCGGGCTTGTCGCTGCGGTTCCAGAACGGCCCTTGCGAGTGGGCCCGGCTTGCGGCACTCCCTGGGTATGTCCGTCCGCAAGCCCCAGTTCGATTTCCGGCACAGCTTCAGGCCGGCTGCTCCGGCCAGCAGCTTCGCCCCGCTCGCCACCGAGCGGCTGGCGCTGCGCCCGTACCGACCTGAGGACGCGGCCGAGCTGCACCGGCTGATCAACGACTGGGAAGTCGCGCGCAACCTCGCCGCGGTGCCATTCCCCTATCCGCGCGCCCTGGCCGACGAGTGGATCCGTTCCGCCGCGACTTCGATGGCCGACGGGTCCGCCTACCATCTGGTGATTTCGGGCACCGAGGGCGAGCGGGAGATCATCGTCGGCGGCGTCGGCCTGCGCATCAACGCCCAGGCGCGGACCGCCCGCCTCGGCTATTGGGTGGGGCGGCGGTTCTGGCGCCATGGCGTGGCCAGCGAGGCCGCCGGAAGGCTGGCGCGCTGGGCGCTGGCCAATCTCGACCTGGTGCGGGTGGAGGCGACGGTGGCGACCGACAATTCCGGCTCCATCGCGGTGCTGCGCCGGATCGGCTTCCGCCATGTGGGCGAGGGGACGGAGACCTTCGTCGCCCGTGGCGGTGACCACGATGTGCTGCGCTTCGAGGCAACGCGTGACGATTTGTTCGGGCAGCCGGAGGCCGAGCCGGCGGCGGACGGCTCGAAGCCGCTGCTGCTGGTGGTGGCCTGCGGATTGATCGACGTGGACGGGCGGGTGCTGCTGGCGCGCCGGCCGGAAGGCAAGAAAATGGCCGGGTTGTGGGAATTTCCCGGCGGCAAGATGCATCCCGGCGAAACGCCCGAGGCGGCGCTGATCCGCGAACTGCAGGAGGAGCTGGGCATTGACGTGGCGGCCACCTGCCTCGCGCCGTTCGCCTTCGCCTCGCATGCCTACGAGCGCTTCCACCTGCTCATGCCGTTGTTCCTGTGCCGGCGGTGGAAGGGCAGGCCGGAACCGCGCGAGGGGCAGACTCTCGCCTGGGTGCGGCCGGACAAACTGACCGACTACCCCATGCCCGAGGCCGACCGGCCGCTGGTGCCGCTGCTGCGGGACTTCCTGTAGCGGCGCGCCGGGCGTCGGCAGCCGCCGGCCCCCATGGCGATCGGTCAGCGGCAGCGAGAGTTCGTCCGCCCCATTTGTCGTTCGTTGGCAAGGTAGACGCCCTCGTTGACAATGGCTGGCGGAATGGCGGCCAGAAGCTGCGCACAGGACGGACCCCGTGTCAGCGCGGCCGGGGTGGGTGATGGTCCCCACATCGCCAGGGTGCACCACTTCGCCGCCAGTACCCGGGTTCGGCTGCTGGCCTTGCATTTGCGGCCAGGCGGCGGGGTCGGCATACATCCGCGCCAGATCAAGCTGCGCGTCCGGCTCATTCGCCTGAGCCAGCGCCGCGGTGTGCTCGAAGCTGTCTCCGGGCTGGTGCGCCAGCGCGGCGCAGCCGCCGAGCGCGACCAGGACCGCAAGGGCGCGCGCGGGAGGAAAGTTCATCGAAGCGCTCCATTGTCAGGGCAGGTGCAAAATGGCGCCGCTGATGCGTCGGTCGCCGAAAGCTCCGCCCCTCTTGGCGCCACCCACCCATCCTGCCACGATCCAGCCTGTTTGGGAGGTCAAAATGCCGGACCGGAACAACCCCACCGCCTGCCTGCTGGTGATCGGCAACGAGGTGCTGTCCGGCCGCACCCAGGATGCCAACATCAAATACCTCGCGACCAGGCTGGGCGACATCGGCATTCCGCTGCGCGAGGTGCGGGTGATCCCGGATGTGGCGGCCACCATCATCGGCACGGTGAACGAGGTGCGTGCCCGCTTCGATCACGTGTTCACCACCGGCGGCATCGGCCCCACCCACGACGACATCACCAGTGAATGCGTGGCCGCCGCCTTCGGCGTGCCGTGGGAAAAACACGAGCAGGCCTGGGAAAGGCTGGCGCGCCACTACAAGCCAGGCGAGTTCAACCCAGCCCGCCAGCGCATGGCGACCCTGCCGCGCGGCGCCAGCTTGATCGACAACCCAGTGTCGATCGCGCCCGGTTTCAGCATCGGAAATGTGCACGTGATGGCCGGCGTGCCGCGCATTATGCAGGCGATGTTCGAGAATCTGGCGGGACGGCTGGCCGGCGGCCCACCGATCGTGTCGCGGGCGGTGCATGCCACCGGACTGCCGGAGGGCCGCATCGCCGAGGGGCTGGGGGAGATTCAGGCCCGCCATCCTGGCCTGGACCTGGGCAGCTACCCCTATTACCGGGGCAGCGGCGACGGAGTGGCGATCGTCGCCAAAGGGGCGGACCCGGTCGCGGCCGAGGCGGCGATCGCCGAGGTGACGGCATTGATGCAGGCCCTCGGCGCGACGCCGCGCCAGGGCGAACCGCCGGTCTGAACCGCTCATTTGCCGCCCGGCGCACGGATAGCGGCCGCCGCCGCCCCACCGAGGAGACACAGCCATGCCCCTGTCCCCGCCCGCCGAGCGTAACCTGACGCATCTGCGCGACATCGCGCTGCGCGGCTATCACCGCCGCGACGGGAAATTCGACATCGAGGCGCATATCCGCGACACCAAGACGCTGGGCTTTCACAACCTCGACCGCGGCGGCTGGATCGAGCCCGGCGAGCCGCTGCATGATATGTGGCTGCGCCTGACCATCGACGAGGACATGACCATCGTCGCCTGTGAGGCGGTCACCGAATACGGCCCGTTCGCGATCTGCCGGGAGGGAGCGCAGCATTTCGATCGCCTGGTCGGCCTGGCCATCAAGCCGGGCTTCCTGCGCGAGGCCAATGCACGGGTGGGCGGTATCGACGGCTGTACGCATTTGCGCGAACTGTTGCAGCAGGTGGCCACCACGGCGTTCCAAACTCTGTGGCCGGTGCGCATGCGGCGGGCCGAGGAGCGGCGCCGGCAATTGGCCGAACAGGGCAGCCCCGAGGTGGCGATCCAGCGTGACGATTTCCCGGCGCTGCTGAATACCTGCTATGCATATTCCGACGTGCGCGACGCGGTGAAACGCCGCTGGCCGCATCTTTACCGTGGCCCGGTTGAGTTACGCCCGGTTGAGTTACGCCCGGGAGACGGCGCCCCCGCTGATGTGGTGCCGCACGACCAGGCGAGAACAACGCCGGGGTGAGGCCGGCCCGGCGGCAGCTTCAGCCGGCGGCGATGTCCTCGGCATCGACGAGTGACCCATGCCCGGCGGTGCGGTGGCCCTCCTCGGTCGCGGCGGTGCGGAAATAATCCAGCACTTGCACCCGCACCGCGCTGGTTCGCCCGCCCGGCCGCGCCTTGGCGCCGATCCGGCGCACCATGTCGCGAATAGCGACATCCTCGCGCCGGCACATTTCCTCGAGGGCGTTCCATAATTCCGGTTCAAGCCGCATGCTTGTGCGGCCCTGGTCCCCTTTGACGTTTCGACTGACCAGCCGGCTGCCGGACATGTTGAACCCCTGCTCAAACTGACTACCGGAGCATGCAGTGATTTGGTTAAGCGGCGGTTTTCGGTTCAGATCCTGGGCGGCAGGTGAGACGCTGCGCGGACCCAGGCCCGTCTTGTCGGGTTCTTCCGGACGGATCGGAGCATCACCGGGTTCCATTCACACCCTCAGCCCGGTTCTCCGAGAGCATTTTGCTCGTCCGGCGTACGCAAGGTCAGTTCCAAGGCATGCAGGCCGCCGGCGAACTCATCCCCGAGCAGCGCATGAACGCCGCGCGACCGCTCGAGGCGCGACTGGCCGCGGAACAGGTCGGATACCAGCAGCAGGCGGTAATGCGTTTCGCCGCCGGGAGCCGCTCCGGCATGGCCGGCGTGGCGGGCGGAATCATCCACAACGTCCAGGTGGTCCGGCGTGAAATGCTGGCGTAACAGGGCGGTGATGCGTTCTGCGCGCGTGCTCATGGTCGCATATGATTGTCGCTTCCGAAGCGTCTGCCAAGACCAGATGTGAATTACCCGTTAAAAGAGCATAGGTTTCCCGTTACAACCACATGGTGCCGCGCGTTGCCGGGCGCTGCAAATCCCCCTTTGCAAACCGGCACGATGACCGCACATATCGGCAAATGACCCGACGCTCATCGCGACCCCGGGCCTACGCGCCCGATCCGGGGGCGCCGGGCCGACATTGCGACATGCCGGGCTGCGGCGCTCCAGGCGAGTACCGGGCGCCCAAGTCGCGCGTGCTGCTCAACGAGTACCTGGTGGTTCTGCCTGGAGCACGTGCGCGCCTATAACGCCGCGTGGGATTTCTATAAGGGCATGAGTCCAGGTGAGATCGAGGCGCAGCTGCGCGCCGACACCTCCTGGCAGCGCCCGTCCTGGCCGCTCGGCCATCTCGGCGCACGGTTGGACGAGGCGGTGACCCTCGATCCGTTGCATGTGTTCAATGCCGCAGGCATGCACTCCCGCCGCGGTCCCCACGCCGCCGCCGAGGCGCCGGCGGACATGCGCGAGCCGCTGGCCACGCTGGGCCTCGCCTGGCCGGTGAGCATGGACGAGGTGAAGACCCGCTACAAGGAACTGGCCAAGCGCCACCACCCGGACGCCAACAACGGCGACCGGGCCGCCGAGGAACGTCTCAAGACCATCAATCTGGCCTATGCCGTGCTGCGCTCCCGCCTCAATGAGCCGCGCGCCGCCGCCGGGTGACAGGGGCGTGACGGGCGCCTACCCTTCGCCTGCCCGCTTGTATACTGTGACGGCAAGAACCACGGGATGACTGGCTGATGACCAAGGTTGCCGCCCTCTCCGAATCTCGCAGCACGCCCACCTCGGCGATCGACCTGCCCGACAGGATCGTCCATGCCCGCGAGACCTTCGGTATCGACAGCGACATGCAGGTGCCCGGGTTTTCGCTGCGCACCGAGCACGTGCCCGACGTGGACCCGGCCTACCGCTTCGACCGCGAGACGACCTTGGCCATCCTGGCCGGCTTCGCCTTCAACCGCCGGGTGATGATCCAGGGCTACCATGGCACCGGCAAGTCCACCCATATCGAGCAGGTGGCGGCGCGGCTGAACTGGCCGTGCATTCGCGTCAACCTCGACAGCCATATCAGCCGCATCGACCTGATCGGCAAGGACGCCATCGTCCTCAAGGACGGCAAGCAGGTGACCGAGTTCCGTGAGGGCATCCTGCCGTGGACGCTGCAGCACGCCTGCGCGCTGGTGTTCGACGAATACGATGCCGGCCGGCCGGACGTGATGTTCGTCATCCAGCGGGTGCTGGAAGTCGAGGGCAAGCTGACCCTGCTCGACCAGAACCGGGTGATCCGCCCGCACCGCAGTTTCCGCCTGTTTTCAACCGCCAACACGGTGGGTCTGGGCGACACGACAGGGCTCTACCATGGCACCCAGCAGATCAACCAGGGCCAGATGGACCGCTGGAATATTGTTGCGACGTTAAACTATCTGCCGCACGCGCAGGAGACCGAGATCGTGATGGCCAAGCTGGCGCTCGATCCCGCCAACAAGGCCGAGAAGAAGCGCATCGAGAGCATGGTGGCGCTGGCCGAACTCACCCGCGCCGGCTTCATCAATGGCGACATCTCCACCGTGATGTCGCCGCGCACGGTGATCACCTGGGCCGAGAACGCGCGCATCTTCGGCGATATCGGCTTCGCCTTCCGCATGACCTTCCTGAACAAATGCGACGAGGCGGAGCGCAGCACGGTAGCCGAATACTACCAGCGTTGCTTCAACGAGGAACTGCCCACCGGCAGCCTGATCCGGCGCAGCGCCTGAGGCAGCACGGGACGGGGGAGCGACGGCACGAATGAACGGCGGCGCCAGCAAGGACAATACGCGCTCGGAAGAATTCAAACGCGCCACCGCCGGCGTGTTGCGCGCCATCGCCGAAAGCAACGAGGTGCAGGTGGCTTTCCAGCCCGGCCCGTGCGGCCTGGCCGGCAAGCGCGCGCGTCTGCCGCTGCCCACCCGCGCTTTGCCGGCCGCTGAAATGGCCCGGCTGCGCGGCGCCGCCGACAGTCTGGCCCTGCGCCTGCGCCACCACGACGACGCCGTGCACGCCGCCCGCATGCCGGCCCGCCGCGAGGCGCGCGACGTTTACGACCAGCTCGAGCAGGCCCGTGTCGAGGTGGTCGGGGGGCAGTACATGGCCGGCGTGGCCGCCAACCTTCGCACCCGGCTGGCCGATGAATGCGAGGCCGAGGGCTACGACCGCATGGTCCGCAAGGACCAGTTGCCGGTGGCGGCGGCGCTGTCCATGCTGGCGCGCGAGCGCATGTCGGGCGAAGCCTCGCCGGAGGCGGCGCGCCGGGTGCTGGACTTATGGCGTGGCACCCTGGGCGAGGTCGCCGACCAGGCGCTGGCCGAGATGGCGGCGGCGCGCGACAATCAGGCCGCCTACACCCGTGCCGCCCGCAAGCTGCTTGCCGCCCTCGATCTTGCCGAGGCGGAGGTGGATGCGGAGCCGGAGAATGACGAAAGCGGCGACGATGCCGGCGAGCAGTCCGGCCAGCAGGACAATTCGCAGGACGGCGAGGGGCAAAGCGAGTCCGACGCCGACAGCACCCTCGGCGCCCAGCCCGAGCAGATGGAGGGAAAGGCCTCCGACGACAACTCCGGCGACGACAGCGACGAGAATGCCGCCACGGCCGAGGGTGAGGACCGTCCGGGCGGCCCGCAGCCGCGTCGCGAGCGGCCCTTGGTGGACAGCGACAGCGGCTACCGCGCCTATGTCCGCGCCTTCGACGAGGAGGTGTCGGCCGAGGATCTGTGCGATCCCGAGGAACTCACACGGCTGCGTCAGCAGCTCGATCAGCAGTTGCAGCATTTGCAGGGCGTGGTGGCGAAACTCGCCAACCGTTTGCAGCGGCGGCTGCTGGCGCAGCAGACCCGCGCCTGGGATTTCGATCTCGAGGAAGGGCTGCTGGATGCCGGGCGGCTGGCGCGGGTGGTGGTGAACCCGCTGCAGGCGCTGTCCTACAAGCGCGAGCGCGACACCGATTTCCGCGACACGGTGGTGACGCTGCTGATCGACAATTCCGGCTCGATGCGCGGCCGGCCGATCACGGTGGCGGCCATGTGCGGTGACATTCTGGCGCGCACGCTGGAGCGTTGCGCGGTGAAGGTCGAAGTGCTCGGCTTCACCACGCGGGCCTGGAAGGGCGGGCAGAGCCGCGAGCGCTGGGTGGCCGAGGGCAAGCCGCGCAATCCCGGACGGCTGAACGATTTGCGCCACATCATCTACAAATCGGCCGACGCGCCCTGGCGCCGCAGCCGCAAGAATCTCGGCCTCATGTTGCGCGAAGGGCTGCTGAAGGAAAATATCGACGGCGAGGCGCTGCTCTGGGCGTATCGCCGCCTGCTGCTGCGCGGCGAGCACCGACGCATTCTCATGGTCATCAGCGATGGCGCGCCGGTGGATGACTCGACCTTGTCGGTGAATCCAGGAAACTACCTGGAGAAGCATTTGCGCGAGACGATCCGCGACATCGAGGCGCGCGACACGGTGGAGCTGATCGCCGTGGGTATCGGTCACGACGTGACGCGCTATTATCGCCGCGCGGTGACCATCGTGGATGCCGAGGAGCTGGGCGGCACGATGATGAAGAAGCTCACCGAGTTGTTCGACGAGGACGCGGCGGTGGCCTGGGCGCGGGCGGCGAGCGAACGGTCGGCGCTGGTGGCGTGAAAGCTTCGGTTCCAAAGGCGAAGCCCCAAGGTGGTCTCAACGGGCAAAGTCCGTAGCGCCGAAGCCGTCCTGCCTGCGCTGGGAGGGTGTGGGGCCAACGGTCGCATCGGAAACTGAGGAACTGTCACATCGCTGTAATTGCATGCCCGCCATCATTGCACTACAGCCCTGGATGTCTGACATGCCGGTCCACAGGGTCCGGACGCTCTTGTTTTGACATCGCATTTCGCGGTCGGTGGGGGGGAATTTGGGCGTCGAATGGTGGGAGGCGGGCATAGAAACCAGGTCGCGCGGTCCGGTCTTGATCGACGTCTGACCCATGCGCGCCCTTGTCGCCCCAGATTTCAAGCCGGCCCGCCAGCGGCATCGCGCACCGAAAAGCGCGGCATTTATTGCCTGCGTGGCGTTGGCTCTGTTGGCCACGCCAGATGGGGGGCATGCGCAGACAACCGCCCCGACGCCGGAACCGCAGCCCAGCGAGACGGGGCCCGGTCAGACCGAACAGATGACCGAGGAGCAATGGGCGATCCACGGTCAGAGCACCTATGTCTGGCAGTATCAGCCGGCCTTCCGCTCTCCCTATGCGGGCGCGCACAGCCTGCCGGGTGATGAGAATGGCCGGGAAACCTTTGATATCACCCTCTATGGTGGTTTTCGTCCGTGGCGAGGCGCCGAGATCTGGGTCAATCCTGAAATCGACCAGGGGTTCGGGCTGGGCAACAGCTTCGGTGTCGCCGGCTATCTCAGCGGCGAGGCCTACAAGATCGGCCAGACCGACCCGTATTTCCGGGTTGCGCGGGCATTCTTCCGCCAGACCATCGACCTGGGCGGAGAAAGCGAAACCGTTGACCCCGACCTGAACCAGCTTGGCGGCACGCAGACGGCGAACCGGGTGGTGATCACCATCGGCAAATACGCCGTCACCGACATATTCGACGTGAACCAGTATGCGCATGACCCGCGTGGCGATTTTCTGAACTGGACGATCCTGGATCTGGGAACCTTCGATTACGCGGCGGATTCCTGGGGTGCGACCTACGGCGCCGCGGCGGAGTGGTATCAGGGACGCTGGGCCGCCAGGATCGGAGCCTTCGACCTGACCAACATGCCGAACAGCGCCTTCCTCAATTTCCCGCTGTTGCAACAGAACCAATTCGTCGCCGAATTGGAAGAGCGGCACCACCTGTGGGATCAGCCCGGCAAGCTCAAGGTTCTGTCCTGGGCCACCTTCGCCAGTCTCGGCAGCTACAACGACGCGGTCGCCATGGGTGCGGCTACCGGGCAGACGCCCGACACCGGCGCCGTACGGCACTGGCAGAGCAAATATGGGGTGGGGATCAACCTGGAACAGCAGATCATTCCCGATCTCGGCATGTTCGCCCGCGCCGGTTGGTCGCAGGGAAGCGTGGAGGAGGTTGATTTCACCGATGTTGACCAGTCGGTGTCGCTCGGTTTTTCCCTGGCCGGCACGCGTTGGGGGCGGCCGGATGACAAGGTGGGGCTGGCCGGCGTCATCAATCAGATTTCCCATGCCGCGAAGGAATATTTTGCCGCGGGCGGACTGGGCGGGATCATCGGTGACGGACAACTGCCGAAGGCAGGCCCAGAGCAGATACTTGAGACGTATTACGATTTTGCGGCCTTCAGCTTCGCCAATGTCAGCGCAGATTATCAGTTCGTAAATAACCCGGCCTATAACCGCGAGCGGGGTCCGGTGTCTGCCTTCGCGCTTCGCCTGCATGCACAGTTCTGAAGCGCACGCACTGGCGGCGGTCCGGCGATGCTATCGTCGTCCCCCGAGCGCAGCCGGAGCTCCCCGGGCGCGGCGATGAACAGGACCGGCGATCGGATGGACCAATCCTCGGTGCGTTGCCGGTCAGTGCAACACGCCGTAACATGACCTGTGGCAAGCGACTGATCTCGAGGGATCGGACATGATACCGGCACCTGCGTATCCAAGGCTTCTGGCGAACCGGCAGCCATGCCGGCCGGAGGCCGGGCGAAGCCGGGGTTACGCGATTATTCAACCCACAGCGTGGCTTGGGCTAGCCGCCGTCGCACTGGTGCTGACCGGCTGTGCGCCACCTTCCGCCGACACACCCATGAGCCAGCCGGTCGTGGCGATGGAGGCGCCCTGGGGCCCGTTTTCCCGCCAGTGCGATCGCACACGGGTCTCGCATACGGCGAACCGCTGGCGCCTAGGGGAGACGGAAGTTTCCCAGGTCTACGAAACCTGCGTCGGGTTCTCGGTCATGACCTCCGGCCAGAATGTCGCGGATATCACCGCCAGCGTCGGGCAGCCGAACCAGCCATTCTCCTCGGTGGTCGTGCGTATCCAGCGCAGGACGGACGGCATTGCCCGGCCGGCAGCCCCGGGTGACACCGGACTGCTCGCGCAGGGGTCGGACGTCCCGGGGGCCGCCGAGATTCTGGCCCGCGATATCGGCCTGACGGCACGGCAGATGGTCAATCCGAACGAGAATTTGGAACTGCCGGTGCGGCTTTCGGTGCCGTTTCCGTTAGATGTCGTACTATCATGCCATCCGGATGGCATGCATCGCGAGCATGGGCGCGACACCTTGGTCTTCTCGTGCCTGCTGGATCAAAAGGTGATCACGGATCATCTCGACGCGCGCGTGCAATTGGCGGGCGTGGAGCAGATCGACGTTCAGACAGGCATCCGGCTGTTCGGGGTGCTGGCCGGCAGTTTGAGCGGGCGGAAACGTCTGAACGAAGAATCCGCGTGGCACTCGGCCGAGGAGCGGCTTCTGTACCGCCGGGCAACGGAGTTCGAGTAGGGGCTGCGGCGAAGCGAAGTTCGGCCATGGGCTCCGCCCCTGGACCCCGCCAAGGGCCGAGAGGCCCTTGGAACCCATTGCTTTTAAACAGTTGTCATACGAGGGGATAAGGCGGTGAACCGGTTCACCCCCTTATCCCCTCGTATGACAACTGTCTAAGTAGCGCGGCCCAGGGGCCACTCGGCTCCAGGCCTTGCCTCGCTTCGCCGCCCCTTGTGCCGCCTCACGCCTGCATGGTATCGCTGTCTAGATGCAAATTATTCGCATTTGCAGTTTCTGGGCCGGCAATGGCTTTTGTGGGAATGAAACACCAACCCCCCTTGGCGCCTGATTCGCCGAAGCGGCGAGCGCCAGTGCCGCCGCGCGACGCCTGCTCCCCTCGGCGCCCGCAAAGCAATTGCCGCGCGCGAGTGGCATCGAAGAAAATGTGCATTTTTTCAAAAATTTTCATATCGTTCCGATCAGAGGGACCATGCGCCAGATGAAAATGTCCGTGCATGTTCGAAAATCACATTTCATCGGCCCACAGCGTCTGCTCCGCCCGTTGAGCGCGTGCATCTTCCTTTTGCTTGCCGTTCGCGCCATGTCGCCGGCGCATGCGGCCACTCAGCCGCCGGACGGGGCAGCCGACCAGCCGCAATCCCCGAATGCAACCGCACAACCACAGCCGGATGCCCCGGCACCCCAGCAATGGGCCATCCACGGTCAGAGCACCACTGTCTGGGCGTATCAGCCGGCGTTCCGCTCGTCCTATGAGGGGGCGCACAGCCTGCCGGCGGCGGCGAATGGCCGCGAAACCTTCGATCTGACGATCTTCGCCGGCGTCCGACCGTGGCAGGGAGCCGAGATCTGGGTCAATCCGGAAATCGACCAGGGCTTCGGGCTGGGCAACACTTTCGGTGTTGCCGGGTATCTCAGCGGCGAGGCCTACAAGCTCGGCGCGACCGACCCCTATGCAAGGCTGGCACGCGCTTTCTTCCGTCAGACCATCGATCTGGGCGGCGAAAGCGAGGCGGTCGACCCTGGCGCGAACCAGCTTGGCGGCACCCAGTCCGCCGACCGCGTCGTGTTCACCATCGGCAAGTTTCCGCTCACCGACATGTTCGATGGCAACCAATATGCGCATGACCCGCGCGCCGACTTCCTGAACTGGTCGATCCTCGACCTGGGAACCTTCGACTACGCGGCGGATTCCTGGGGCTCGACCTACGGCGCCGCGGCGGAGTGGTACCAGGGACGCTGGACCGCGAGGGTCGGGGCATTCGACCTGACCAACATCCCGAACAGCGCGTATCTGAATATTCCGCTGTTGCAGCAGACCCAGTACGTTGCGGAACTGGAAGAGCGGCATACGCTATGGAGCAGGCCCGGCAAGCTCAAGGCGCTGTACTGGATCAGCTTCGGCAATCTCGGCACTTACAACGACGCGCTTGCCCTGGGGGCGGCGACCGGCCAGACGCCCTCGACGGGCGACGTGCGCCACTGGCGGAGCAAATACGGTGTGGGACTGAATCTGGAACAGCAGATCACCGCCGATCTCGGCGTTTTCGCCCGCGCCGGCTGGTCGCAGGGCAGCGTGGAGGAAGACGAGTTCACCGATATCAACCAATCGGTATCGTTCGGCGTGTCGCTGACCGGCAGGCGCTGGGGGCGGCCGAACGATACGGTAGGACTGGCGGGCGCGATCAATCAGATTTCCCATGCCGGCAAGGAGTATCTGGCCGCCGGCGGTCTGGGCGGGATCATCGGCGACGGGCAACTGCCGAAAGCGGGGCCGGAGCAGATCCTCGAGACGTATTACGACTTTGCGGCATTCAGCTTCGCGAATGTTGCCGCTGACTACCAGTTTGTCAACAACCCGGCCTATAACCGCCAGCGTGGCCCCGTATCCGTCTTCTCGTTGCGGTTACATGCGGAATTCTGACCAAGCGGAACAGACATGCGCGCCTTGGGCGGCGTCGTGGCAGAAAAGATCTCTGGGATAATCATATCATACACGGATTTGTATCTCCGTCCTCCTTGCCTTAGCCTGCTTGCGTGCGACCGGATGGGCGCACCCGGCCGCGCCGATCCGATGCCCGAGGCGGATATGCGGTTGCCGCCCGCCCGCCTCGCTGACGGATATCGAGCAAGAGGTTCACCGGACTTGCCCAGGCCGACCGCTCCCGCCCACCCTGCGGTTGCCATATTTGCCGTTCTGGCACTGCTCGGTCCGACCCGGTTCGGTGCGGCGGAATCGCCGACGGCTGAGTCACCGCCCGCTTCGAATGGCCAGGCCACCCCCGCGGACGAGGAGGCCGGGGCGGAGACTTGGGCCATTCACGGCCAGGCCACCAGCGTCTGGCAGTACCATCCGGCCTTCACCTCGCGCATTCCGCCCGGCCCCCAGAGCCTTGATGCCGGCAGCCGCGGTAACGAAACGTTTTCCGCCACCTTGTATGGCGGCGTTCGCCTGTGGCCCGGCGCGGAAATCTGGGTTGACCCGGAGATCGACCAGGGATTCGGCCTGTCCGACACGCACGGCCTGGCCGGATTTCCCAACGGCGAATCCTTCAAGATCGGCGACGCTGACCCTTACGTGAAGCTGCAGCGCCTGTTCCTCCGCCAGACCATCGACCTCGGCGGCGCGTCCGAAAAACGCGCGCCCGATCTCAATGTTCTCGGCGGCTCCCAGTCGGCCAACCGGCTGGTCGTGACAATCGGCAAGTTTTCGATCGTGGATTTGTTCGACACCAACAAATATGCCCATGACCCGCGCGAGGACTTCCTGAACTGGACGGTCATCGACTCCGGCGCCTTCAATTCCGCGTCGGATGCCTGGAACTTCACCGTCGGTGCCGCCGCCGAATGGTATCAGGACTGGTGGACGATCCGCGCCGGCCTGTTCGACGGCACCACGATTCCGGGCGGCGAATATCTTGCCTCCCCGCTCGGCGAGCAGAGCCAGGGCGTGGCCGAAGGAGAGGCGCGCTACTCCCTGCTGGGGCAACCGGGAACCGCCAGGCTGACGGTGTTCGGCACGCGCGCGCGGCTGGCCAGTTATAATGATGCGATCGCGCAGGGCGTGGCGCTGGATGAACCGGCCACGACCGAAGGCATACTCCGTCTGCGCAACAAGGCCGGCGCGGCGCTGAACATCGAACAGCAGCTGCGCGAGGATCTCGGCTTCTTCCTGCGGGCGGGCCTCCAGGACAGCAGAATCCAGTCATATAGTTACGTGGATGCCAGCCAATCGGTCAGCGCCGGTTTCCTGCTGACCGGCACGAGCTGGGGGCGGCCGGACGACAGCGCCGGTGTGGCCGGCGTGATCAACCTGGCCAGCCGGCAGCTGCGCGCCTACCTCGCCGCCGGCGGTCTGGGGATCATCATCGGCGACGGCCAGTTGCCGGGTTCGGGTCCCGAACAGATTGCCGAGGCGTTCTACAGTTACGCGATCAGGCCGGATGTGCACATCACCGCGGACTACCAGTTCGTCAATAACCCGGCCTATGACCGTGCCCGCGGACCGGTATCGATTATCGGCAGCCGGGTGCATGTCGAATTCTGAGCGGGGCCGAGAGACGGCCCTTCCGTAGGGCGTGGCGTCAATGAGGTGCGTCCGCCGCAGAGCCCTGGCCTTGGCCGCCCTGATTTGCCCGCCACCGCTCCCACATCCCCCAAAGTGCATCCTCGAAATGCCTGGCGAACCGGGGCGCATCGAACACCGGGGACGCCAGCACCTGCGCCCGCAACTGTGCCCGCAGTGTGGCAAGCCGCTCAAGGTTGGCGGCAAAGTGCACGGCTTTGGTCACGTACTCGTCGTCGCCGTCGGCAATCCAGTCCGCCAATCCGGCGTTGCGGGCAATGGTCTCGCCGGCATGCGACAGGAAACGGCTTCCCCGCTTCGTCAATACCGGCACCCCCATCCACAGCGCCTCGCAACTGGTGGTGCCGCCCGGGTAAGGGAACGGGTCAAGCGCGATGTCGATGCGGTGATAGGCGCGCAGATAACCGGCACGTCCTGACGGCGGCTCGATCAGCAGCCGGTCGTCGCCGATGCCGCAAGCGGCGAAACGCCCGCGCGTGCGGTTGCATACGCCCGCGTCCTGAAACTGGAAGGCCTTGAGAACCAGCCGGCTGCCCGGCACCGCCTGCAGCACCCGCGCCCACACGGAAACCACCTGATCGGTGAGCTTGTTCAGGTTGTTGAAGCATCCGAATGTCACCTGGCCGCTCGCCAGGGCCGGCAATTCGGACACTTCCACCGCCACCGCCGGGGGGGTGAAGCAATAGTAGATCTCCGGCAGCCGCCACATTGTTTCGGTGAAGTGATCGGCTTCCTCGGCGGACCCGACCTGCGGATCGCCGATGATATAATCTATTTCGGCAACGCCGGTGGTGGCGAAATAGCCGAGCCAGGTCACCTGTACCGGCGCCGGCCGCCAGGCAAACACCGGCAACCGGTTGTGATCGGTATGTCCTGACAGGTCGAGCAGCACCTGGACCCCGGTTTCATGGATCAGACGCGCGGCCGCCTCGTCGCTCATTGTGTGGATCGGCTGCCAGGTTTTGAAGAAGGGCCTGATGCGCGCCGTCAACTCGTCCTCGCGGTCACGTGTTGGAAAAGCCAGCAGCGTGACACGCGCCGGGTCGACGGCGCGGAGCACCCCTTCCAGGAAAAACCCGACCGGATGATTGAGAAAATCACCCGACACCATGCCCACACGCAGGGGCTGACCGGCGGGGCATTCGTGCCAGGCGTTGAAGCGATCTCCGACCTGGCAGGATAGCAGGCCGCCGAAGCGCCGGGCGACATCGCGCAGAGTGTCCGCGGGTTGATCCGCCAGATAGTTCTGGGTGAACAGCAGGTTCGAGTATCCGGCGAGGTAATCCGGCTTGATCTCCACCAATCGCGCGTAATGCACCGATGCCTCGTCCAGGCGTCCCAACTCCTGCAGCGCGATTCCCAGGTTGATGCGCGCCTCCGGATAATCCGGCCTGAGCGCGACCGCCTGGCGATAGCAGGCGACGGCTTCCTCCAGCCGCCCCTGCAGCCGGTGGAAATTGCCCAGGTTGTAGTGTCCCGACGGCAACCGCGGCTGAAGCTCGACCGCCTTACGATAGAAGGCGAGGGCCTCCTCCAGCCGTCCCTGTTCCTTCAGCGCGCTGCCCAGGCCATGATGCGCCTCGGCATAGGCCGGCCTGAGGGCGATGGCGCGCCGGAAGCAGGCAACCGCCTCCTCCAGTCGCTTCTGCTCGACAAGCGCGACTCCCAGATTGTTGTGGGCCTCCGCATAGTCCGGCCTGACGCTGAGAGCGCGTTGGTAGCATGCGACCGCCTCGTCCAGTTCTTCCTGCTCCTTGAGCACAGCCCCCAGGTTGTTGAGGGACTCCGGATGGTCCGGCCTGTGCGTCAGGGCGCGGCGATAACTGGCGGCGGCCTCGTCCAGGCGTTTCTGCTCGGCCAGCACGGTGCCGAGGTTGAAATGCGCCTCGGGGTAGTCCGGTTTGAGATCGATCGCCCTGGCAAGGCAGGCGACCGCCTCGTCCGCCCGGCCGAGTTCCTTCAGGGCTGCACCCAGGTTGCAATGGTAATTTGCCACCGTGGCATCGACGGCGATTGCCCGGCAAATCATGTCAACGGCCTGCTCAAACCGACCCATCTGGGCCGAGGCCATGCCGAGCAGGTGCAGGCTGTCGGCATGGTTTGGCGCGGCCGCCAGAACCTGACGGTAAAGATGTCCGGCATCGGGCAAACGTCCGGCCTGATGATGGCGCAGAGCCTGCGCGAACAGCTCTTGCACGGACGGGGAGGGCGGCGCTGACATCCTGTTCTGCTTGCTTTCCACCCGGCGTTGTTTGCGGTTCATGTGCCCGTTGCCTCATCCGACATGTTCAGCAGAACCCTGTCAGCAGAAGCTTTAAGGTAGCCGCATCTGTTGATGGCGCAAATCGGTCTGCCGGGGAAAATTCCGGCCGGCGCGCGGCGCAGCCGGATTGACCGCGCCCCGTTTCCTGCCGAGTTTCCGCCCATGACCCTGTTCCTGCTCACTCTCAAGGCAGCCGGTCTCGGCATTGCGGTGGCCGCGCCGGTCGGACCGATGGGCCTGTTGTGCATGCGGCGCACCGTTATGCGGGGTTGGCGGCACGGGCTGGCGACCGGGTTCGGCATCGCCACCGGCGACGGGATTTATGCCGCGGTCGCGGCGGTGGGGCTTGCCGGGGTTTCGGCCTTCCTGCTGTCGTTCGAACGGCCGCTGCACATCGCAGCCGGGCTGTTCCTGATCTGGCTCGGGGTGACCACCCTGCGCGCACGTCCTGAGTCGCCGCCGGCGCAAGCCGGGGGGGCGGCTTCCTGGTCGGCGGCGTTCGGCAGCGCGTTGCTGCTGACCCTGACCAACCCCCCCACCATCATCATGTTCGCCGCCATCCTGACCACCCTCGTTCCCCCGTCGGGTTTCGGCGCCGCCACGGCGGCGGCGACGGTGGCCGGGGTGTTCGGCGGGTCGCTGCTGTGGTGGTGCGGCATCGTCGGCGCCGTCAGCCTGTTTCGCCACGCGCTGGGGCCGCGCACACGGCGCTGGATCGACCGCGCCGCCGGGCTGGCGCTCGCCGCCTTCGGGCTGCTGGAGCTGCGCCGGGGACTCTAGAGCAACATCGGCCAGACCGGCGACAGCGCGCCGATCAAGTTGCTCGATAAAACAAAGAGCTCGAGCAACATCGGCCAGACCGGCGACAGCCAGACCGGCGACAGCCAGACTGGCGACAGCCAGACCGGCGACAGCGCGCCGATCAAGTTGCTCGATAAAACCTAGGCTAAAGCACTCTGACCTTTTACGGTCAGGGTGAAAGCGCTGTAGGCCGGCCGCAATCCCTGCCGCCCCGCGCCATTATGGCGCACGCAAACCCGATCGGGTGGTGGGAATGAACCGGGACATCAGGAAGCTCAATGCATTGCGTTGGCCGAGATGGATGTCCGCCTTCACCGGCATGCCCGGTACGATGCGCGCCCCCTCCGGCAGGTCGTGCAGCCGCACCTCGTCGATCGACATTTTGGCGCGGAAGAACAGAGCTCCGATCCTTTCCCGGGACTGCTGCTGGAGTGCGTCCTTGGTCGGGGCCGCGGTCGGATCTTTGAAGCTGTCCGGGCTCACGGAGCGCACCGTCCCGGTCGCCGTTCCGTGCAACGGATAGGGAAACGTTTCGAACTTGATTGTCACCCTGTCGCCGACGCGCACGAACCCCATGTCGCGGCCATCCACCACAGCGTCGATCTGCAGCGGGGCGTCGAGCGGCACCAGCTCCAGGAACTCGTCGCCGGACGCCATCACCGTGCCGACGCTGACCGGTGCCATCCGCAGCACGATCGCGTCGCGATCGGCCCGCAACTGCACCAGCTTGCGCCGCAGCCGCGCTTTGTTCAGTTGCTCGCGCGCATCCGACAGCAGACGCCCCTGCTCGGTTAGCTTCTCCGACGTATCCGCGGCCCGCTGCTGCAGGTAGTCGTTGCGCTGGGCTACCAGCGACTCCAGGTCAGACCGCGCCCCGCGCACCGCTGACTTCGCCGCCGCCAGCTGCGCCTCGTAACTCATGCGTGTGTCGGTTGACTGCAAACGGTCCAGCTGGCTGCCAACCTGCAGCCGCTCAAGCTCGCGCCGTTTCGCTTCCACCTCGGCCGCCAGCTTCAGCCGCTCCGTGTATGAGGCCACATCCGAGGATGCCTGCACCAGCTTCACCCGCGCCGACTCGATCTGCTGCGCATACGACTCCAGCTTGAAACTGGCCTCGCTGTGCCGGCGGGTGAACATCAGCTCCTGCATCTGCCCTGCCGCGCTGCCGTCCGACAGGTAGGGGCGGTTCTGTGTCTCGGCCGTCAGCCGGTCGACCTCGGCCTGCAGGCTGCTCACCTGCGCCTCCAGCGAGCCCATGTCCGCCTGCGCGAAGGTCGGGTCGAGTTCGGCCAGCACGTCGCCGGCATGCACGAGCTGGCCTTCCTTGACGTTGATCGCGCGCACCAGCGACGTTTCCAGCGGCTGGACGGTGATATTGCCGGTGGTCGCCGTCACCTTGCCGGCGGCGAACACATTGCGGTCGATCGGCACCACGATCATCAGCGTCAGCGAGATTGCGAACATCACCGCAATCGCCCAGGTCATGCGATGCGACGCCGGCGGCACCGGCCGCGCGATCAGCGCCGCCATCGGCGACTGGTACTCCAGCAGCGCCGGCGCTGCCGCATCGCGGGCAAGCGCCACCGCCCGCCCGCCCGATTTCGCCACACGTGACGCAGCCGGCCCCTGATTGACCGACACGGGAAGAGTGCTCATGCGTGCGCGCCCCTCAATGACCTTGCGCCAGCACCGGCGCCGGCGCCGCGGCCCGCGGGGTTTCCATGTAGCGCGTCTGTTGCAGCCACAACTGGCGGTAGATCGGGCAACGATCCACCAGATCACGGTGTGGGCCGGCATCCATCACCCGGCCGCGGTCCAGCACGATGATCTGGTCCATTTCGGTCAGCGACGACAGCCGGTGCGACACCACCACCATTGTCCGTCCCTCGGCGATGCGGGCAATATTGGCGTTCACCAGCGCCTCGCTCTCCGGGTCCAGCGCCGAGGTTGCTTCATCCAGGATCAGGATTCGCGGGTCGTGGATCAGCGCCCGGGCGATCGCCAGCCGCTGCCGCTGCCCGCCCGAAAGATTGGGCGAGCCTTCCTCGATGACCGTTTCGTAGCCGTCGGGCAGGCGCTCGACAAATTCCTCGGCGCCGGCCAGGCGGGCGGCGTGGACCGCATCCGCCAGGGTGAGGCCCGGGCGGCCGGCGATGATGTTCTCGCGGATGCTGCCGCGGAACAGGAAATTGTCCTGCAGCACCACACCGAATTGGTGGCGCAGGTATTCCAGATTGATGCCGCGGATCTCATTGCCATCGATTTCGATGGTGCCCTCGTAGCCGGTGGCGAAGCCTTGCAGCAGCCGGGTGATGGTGGACTTGCCCGACCCGGACCGCCCCACAAGTCCGACCGAACTGCCGGCCGGAACGAGGAAGCTGGTTCCATCGAGGGCGAGCGCGCGGACACCGGGATAGGCGAAATCGACCTTGTCGAAGCGAATGGCCCCGCTGATCTCGGGCTGCGAGCCGAGGTTCGGCGCCGCCACTTCCTGGCGGTTGTCGACCACGTCGGAGGCGATCGCGATGGCGCCGCGCACCTCCTCCAAATCCTCGATCAGCCGGGCCATGTTGGCGAGCGGATGCGCCAGCCGGCCGCCGAGCATCATGAAGGCCATCAGCACGCCCAGCATGCCGCGGCCTTCGATCAGCGCCATCAGGGCGCCGATCATCAGCACGCCGCGGCTCATGAAGGCCTCGATGATGCCGGCCAGCGTCTCCGGCCAGTTGCTGACGTAGCCGAGCCGCTCCTTGGCGTCAGCGGCTTCGGCCGTGACCCGGTCGAAAGCCTCACGTTGCTTTCGCTCCAGCGCCAGCGACTTGACGGTGCGGATGCCGTGCACGGTCTCCAGCATGACGGTGGAACGGTGCATCTCGGCGGCGATCCAGCGCCCGTGGGCGCGACGCACCGGCCCGAGAAAACTCAGGATCACCGTGCCGCACATCCCGGCGCAGGCAATGATCAGCCAGGTGAGGGTGGCATCGAGGTAGAACAGCACCGGCAGCATCACCAGCACCGTCACCAGGTCGAGCATGGTGGCGAGCAGCTTGCCCGTGAGGAACTCGCGGATTTTCTGGACCTCGCCGACCTGGAACATGATCGCGCCGGTCTGCCGCCTTTCGAAGAAATCGAGCGGCAGGCCGAGCAGGCGGGAGAACACCATGGCGTTGAGCTTGACGTCCACCCGCGTGCCGACGGCGTTGATCATGCGCCGCCGCGCATAGCCGAGCAGTGTCTCCCACAGCACGGCCACCGCGAGCATGGCGGCGATGACGTTCAGGGTGGCCATGTTGCGGTAGGTCATCACCTTGTCCAGCACGACCATCACGGTCATCGCCGGCAGCAAGGCCAGGAAGCTGAGCACCAGCGAGGCCAGCATCACGTCGCGCATCAGCCGCCGTTCGCCCATTACCAGTTGGAACAGGAAGCCCAGGCCGAGCCGCGAGTCCTCGGTGTTGGTCACCCGCGGCTTGATCAGCAGCGCCTCGCCTGACCAGACCTGGCGCAGCCGAAGCTCGTCGACGGGCACGCCGTCCTGTTCGCGGGGGATGGAGGGGTCGCGCAGCCAGACGATGTTGCGGGTCCGGTCGGCCCGGATCGTCAACGCCGCGCCGCCGTTGGCGAGCAGCAACACCACCGGGGCGGAGTCGCGCAGGTTCATCAGCCGGCGCCAGTTCAGCCGGGCCGGCTTCGCCCGCAGCCCGGCAGCGCGCGCCCATGCCGCCAGATCATGGCTGGCCGGAGCGGCATCTCCGTCGCGCCGCAGCGCCTGCGGATCGAGTTGGACGCCGTGGTACTGGGCGGCGGCGGACACGGCCATGACCCGGGTGGCATGCGGGCCGGCGGCGGGCGGAGCCTGGTCGTTGGACTGCGTCAAGTGCCTGGTCCTCTGGCCTCGATTGGGGGCGGGACGCGCCGTCGCCACCCTGGTGGTTGCCGCCAGGGTGCGGCCCGGCCCGGAAAAACCCCGCACATCGCCGGTCGCACCGCCGATAGGCACGCATCCGCCGATCGCGGTTCACGCGGGCCCCGGCATCGATCCGCCCCTATACCATAAGCGAGCGCAACCGCTGATGGAAAAACAAGCCAGCAACGGGCGCGCGCCGGGGCGCCACGCCTGGTGCCAAAATCCGCGCCGGCACGCCGCCAGCACCATGAACACGAGGGATTTCAGCGCCTGGCCTGCCTGGCGGGCAGCACGCGGAAGAACCGGCTCGCGGGCGCCGCCGACCAGCGTGTCGATGGCGCGGCGGATGCGGTTGCGGGCGCGATGCAGCAACACCCGCTGATTCTCGGGCGACAGCGACAGCAGCGCGCAGGCCTCCTCGGCGCTGGCCCCTTCCATGTCGCGCAGGATGATCACCGCGCGCTGGCCGGCGGGAAGCCGCTCGATCACCTGTTGCACATGGTCCCAGAGCTGGCGACCGCCGACGACGCGTTCGGGGTCGAGCTCGTCCCACAGCGCCGGCACCTCGCGCCAGTGGCCGTCCGGCAGAAAATCGCCTTCGGGCACCCCGCGCTCGCCGCCGGCGATGCCCTCCGGCAGCGCCACCAGGCGCCCCTCCTGGCGCGCGCGGCTGCGGGCGCGGTTCAACACGATGGTGAAGATCCAGGCGGCGAGGGTGGACCGCCCCTCGAAGCGTCCCACCGCGCCGAACACGGCAAGCCAGGCATCCTGCACCACCTCCTCGGCCTGGGCGCGGCTGCCGATGATGCTGCTGGCGACGCCGACCAGCGAGCCATGGTAGCGGCGGATCAGGCGCCGGTACGCGCCCTCGTCGCCCTGCCGCAGGAGGGCGAGAAACGCTTGCGATTCGAATTCGGCGTCGGCCATGGCGTGGGAGCTTACAGAACTGCCGCGCCTGTGTAACGCTCGCTCCGAGGGGCAAGTCATAGCTTCATGCACCCGAGGACGAAATTCGTGCTGAGCTGCCGCGACCTGACCGAGCACGCCACGGATTACATGGAAGGCGCCCTGCCGGTGCGTACGCGCCTGGCCGTGCGGCTGCATCTGATCCTGTGCGCTATGTGCCGGGCGTATCTGCTGCAGTTGCGGCGCACGTCGGCGCTGCTGCGCGGGCGGGCGCTGCCGGCGCCGCCACCGGAGGTGGAGGGTCGGATCGTGGCGCGGGCAAAACGGGAGCCCGGGTAGGGAAGGGCAGGGAAGCAAGCCCAGGACAGAGACCCCGGCGTGGTATTCTTCACCCCAGCCCGTACACGCCCCGCGCATTGGCGTTGAACACCATCCGCCGCTCCTCCTCCGACAGGCGGATCTGAAACGCGTGCCCGGGGTCGTCCATGTCCCAATGCGGGTAGCCGCTGGCGAACAGGATCCGGTTCCAGCCCACCCAGTCGATCACCCGGCGCAGATCCTCCGGCCGCTCAGGCGCGTCGGCGGGCTGGGTGGTGAACCAGAAATGCCGGCGTATGGTTTCCGACGGCGGCGCCGTCAGGTGCGGCACCTCGTCGCGCATGCGCGCCCAGGCATGGTCGAGCCGCCAGCACAACGATGGCACCCAGGCGAAACCGGCCTCGATCAACACCACCCGCAGCGCCGGATACAGCTCGAACACCCCCTCGGTGACCAGGCTGACCACCACCGCCTGCAACGACAGCGCGTCTTCGTGCTGCTCCTCGACATAGAAGCTGGGCCACCCCGCGGCGGTGACGGCGTGACCGTTGCAGCCCGAGGCATGCAGCCCGATCGGCAGGTCGTGCCGCCCGGCGGCGTCATACACCGGCCAGTAGCGCCGCCGGCCGAGCGGCTCGATGCTGTGCGTCACCATGGCGATCTGGGCGAAGCCGGGATGGCCGGCCCAGCGTTCGATTTCTTCCACCGCCGCCTCGGCATCCTCCCCCGGCACCATGATGGCGGCCTTCAGCCGCTTCTCCCGGCTGGTCCAGTGCTCCACAACCCATTCGTTCAGCGCCCGGCACAGGGCGGCGCCGAGTTCCTGGTTGCGCTGGTCCATGCCCTGCGGAAACAGCAAGTGCAGCAGCCCGACCTCCACATCATAGCGGTCGAGCAGTTCGGCGCGGATCAGTTCGAGATCCGAGCCAGGCGGCGCCCCGCCGGCCGGGCAGACGCGGCTGTGCGCCTGCCCCGGCGCCGTTTTCGGGCAGGGCGAGGCCCCCACGAAGGGCACCGGCTGACGGAAGCCGTAATTGTCCAGATGGTCGCGCCATCGCCTGGACAGATAGGGATGCAAATCCTTCAGCGAGCGCAGCGCGGGATGGATGTCGCAGTCGATCACGCGGGCGCGGCCGCGGGCGCGCTTATCGCGCCCGCCAGCCGGCGCCGTCGCATCGACCTGGGTCACGCGGTCGCCTCCTCGGGCAGGGTCTCCGTGCCGTTCGGAGCACGCAGGCGCGGATAGGTCTCGCGCGCATTGTCGATCAGCACGCGCCGGCGCAGCGCGGCGGGGAATCCGCTCGGGAAGGCGCATTTCCCCTCGAACTGCCAATGCGGATAATCGGTCGAGAACAGCAACATCTGATCGGCGCCGAGTTGCTCGAGCACATAGGCAAGATCGCGCGGCTCGGGCGGGGCGTCGGCGGGCTGCAGCGTCACCCGAACATGGTCGCGGATGATGTCGGCCGGCGGGCGGTCCACCAGGGGCACTTCCGCGCGCATCGCCCGCCAGGTTTTGTTGGCACGCCACATGAATGCCGGCAGCCAGGTGAAGCCCAATTCCAGCAGCACCACGGTCAGGCCGGGGTGCTTGCGGAACACGCCCTCGCTGACCAGGCTCAGCAATTGCGCCTGGAAGGCCAGCGAGGTGGTGACGTAGTCCTCCAGGTGGTAGGAGGGCCAGCCGTTGCTGGTGGTGGCGTGCCGCGCGGTGGTGCCGGCATGAATCGCCAGCGGCAACCCGTGCCGCTCGGCCGCCGCCCAGATCGGCCAAAGCAGCCGCTTGCCCAGCGGCATTTCGCCCATGGCCAGCACCGTCACCTGCACGAAACGCGGATCGCCGGCGCGGCGCTCGATCTCCGCCACGGCCAGTTCGGGGCTCTGGGTGGGAATGATGATGGAGGCGCGCAGCCGCTTTTCGCGGTCGAGCCATTCGGCGGCGATCCAGTCGTTCAGCGCGCGGGCCAGCGCCGCCGCCAGGTCCTCGTTGCCCAGCCCTTCGATGCCATACAGGCAATTGAGAATGGCGGTCTGCACGCCGAAGCCGTCGAGCACATGCGCGCGCAATGCGGCCAGGTCGGCGCCGGGCTTGCCGCCATTGGCGGGGCGCCAGTCGGCGCGGCCATGTGCCGCCGCGCCGGAGGGGAAGCACATTAGGTCGAGCCCATCGAGGCCGCGGACCGTGACCTGGTCGCGCCAGTAATCGTCGAGATAGGGCAGCAGGGCCGCCATGCCCGGCAACGCCGGATGCACGTCACAATCGATGCCACCGAGGGTCGACACCCTCATGTCATGCCACTCCTGGCCGCGGCCCGCGGATACATCATGTTACACCGCCAGGCCGTTGCGGGTCCATGCTGAAATTTCGCCCGCCCGCGGCCGTTGGGGGAAGCAATGGGTTCCAAGGGGCCACTGCCCCTTGGCGGGGTCCAGGGGCAGAGCCCCTGGCCTTGCTTCCGACGCCCGCCGCTCAGGCCGGCCGGCCGCCGCGCCACGCCGCCAGCAGGTTGAAGGCCACCGCCAGCAGGCTCGGGCCAATGAACAGGCCAAGAAAGCCGAACGACAGGAAGCCGCCGAACACGCCCAAAATCACCAGCGCCAGCGGCATCGCCACCCCGAAGCTGATCAGCACCGGCCGAACCACGTGGTCGGCGGCGCTGACCACCCCGCACCAGGCGACCACGAAGATCGCCCAGCCCACCGACCCGTTATGGAACACCCACCACGCCGATCCGAAACCAAGGACATAGATTAGCGGCGCGCCAATCTGGCTGAGCGACAGCAGCAGGGTGATGAAGCCGAAGGTCGGCGCGCCGTTGACACCGGCGATGCCAAGCCCGGTCCCCATCAGCACGGCTTGCAGAACCGCGGTGCCGACCACGCCGTAGGCGACGCCGCGCAACGAGGCGCCGGCTGTGTCGAGCGCGCCGGCGCCCGCCTCGCCGCCGAGGTCCCACAGCACCGCGCGCAGCTCGGCGGCCAGTTCGCGGCCGTGCACCCAGAACATGGTGGCGACGGCCAGCGAGAGCACGAGCTGCAGCAGGCTGTCGGCCAGGCCGGCGGCGACCGAAACCAGGGTATGGCGCAGCGACTCGGAATAGGGCGCGATCGTCGCCACGATATCGAGTTCGCCGCTGGCGGCATCGTTCCACAGCTGGGTGATCTGTTCGCCCACCAGCGGCAGGGCGGCAATCCAATCGGGTGGTGTGCGCGGCAGGCTGGCGATGAACAGCGCCATGCGCTCGTTGCCATGCGCCACCTGGCCGGCCAGGCCGGGGGCGAGGATCAACGCCGGCAACGCCAGCAGGCCGAGCGCCAGCAGCAGCAGCACCATGGCGGCGGCACTTCGCGGCACCCGTAACCGCACCAACAACTCGCGCAGCGGCCACGCGGCCACCGCCAGGATGGCGCCGAACAGGATGGCGGTGATGAAGGGCCGCAGCACCTCGAACACCCCGAGCAGCAGCAGGGCGACGAGCAGCAGAACGAGGGCGCGCTCGATGGTGGCGACCGTGGTGGCGCGATGCTGGTCAAACATGCCCGAGCCTAACCATTCCGCAACCCAATTGCCAAGGAAACGCATGGCAGGCCGCGACCGAGCGCCGTCTCCCGGGTATCCGCGCTCAGCCTGGCGGCATGTTACGTCGCCAGCTTGTCCAGCTCTCGCACCACCGCCTCGCCCATCACCTGGGTGCCGACGCGGGCGGCGCCCGGCGCCATGATGTCCGCGGTGCGCAAACCGTTCGCCAGCACGTTCACGCAGGCACGCTCGATCAGCGCCGCATCCTCGTCCAGGCCGAAGGAATAGCGCAGCAGCATGGCGAAGCTGAAGATTTGCGCCAGCGGGTTGGCGACGCCCCTGCCGGCGATGTCGGGGGCGCTGCCATGGATCGGCTCGTACAGCGCGTGCCGGCGACCGGACGCATCCGGCGCCCCCAGCGTCGCCGAGGGCAGCATGCCGAGCGAGCCGGTCAGCATCGAGGCCAGGTCGGACAGCAGATCGCCGAACAGATTGCCGGTGACGATCACGTCAAACTGGCGCGGGTTGCGCACCAGCTGCATGGCGCAGTTGTCGGCATACATGTGGCTGAGCGCGACATCCTGGTATTCGGCGTCGCGCAGCGCCTGCACGGTCTGCCGCCACAGCAGGCCGCTTTCCATCACATTGGCCTTTTCCACCGAGCAGACCCGTCCCTGCCGCTTGCGGGCAAGGTCGAGCGCCACCCGGGCGACGCGCTCGATTTCCGGGGTGGTGTAGACCTCGGTGTTGATGCCGCGCCTGCTGCCGTCCGGCAGCGTCTCGATGCCGCGCGGGGTGCCGAAATAAATGCCGCCGGTGCTTTCGCGCACGATCATCAGATCGAGGCCGCGCACCACCTCGGGCTTCAGCGTGCTGGCATCGACCAGCGGATCGTACACGATGGCCGGCCGCAGATTGGCGAACAGGCCGAGGTCCTTGCGCAGCCGCAGAATGGCGATTTCCGGCCGCATGTCGAAGCCGAGCGTGTCCCATTTCGGGCCGCCCACGGCGCCGAACAGCACCGCATCCGCCTCCCGCGCGCGCTCCAGCACGGTATCGGCGATCGGCGTGCCGCGGGCGTCGATGGAAGCGCCGCCCACGAGGTCTTCGGCCAGATCGAACGTCACCGCGCGGCGGCGCTCCATCCAGTCGATGACGCGGCGGACCTCATGCATCACCTCGGGGCCGATGCCGTCGCCCGGAAGGATCAGCAGTTTCTTGTTGGCTGGCATTTGGGTGGACTCCCGGTGGCTGGGCAAAAAAAGCAAGGCCAGGGCTCCGCCCTGGACCCGCCAAGGGCCGAGAGGCCCCTGGACCCCTCGACTTAAGCAGCGGCCCGGCTGCCGGACTAAACCGTCAGGCCGGGTTGCCAGGATTTTTCCTGCCGCTGGCGGGCCTCGAACGCGTCGATGGCGGGCGCGTGCTGCAGCGTCTGGCCGATATCGTCCAGCCCGTTCAGCAGCAAATGCTTGCGGAACGGATCGATCTCGAAGCGGATTTCCTCGCCGTTCGGCCGCACCACCATCTGGCGCTCCAGGTCGATGGTCAGCCGCGCATTCTCGCCCAGGCGCGCGTCGTGCATCAGCAGGTCGCAGACCTCGCGCGGCAGGCGGATCGGCAGGATCCCGTTCTTGAACGTGTTGTTGAAGAAAATATCGGCGAAATCCGGCGCGATCACGCAGCGTATGCCGAAATCCAGCAGCGCCCAGGGGGCGTGCTCGCGCGACGAGCCGCAGCCGAAATTCTCGTGCGCGATCAGAATCTGCGCCCGCCGGTAGGGCTCCTGGTTGAGCACGAACTCTGGCCGTTCCTTCCCCTCGGTGTCGTAGCGCAGCGTGTCGAACAAATTCACCCCGAGGCCGGTGCGCTTGATGGTCTTGAGAAAACGCGCCGGAATGATCTTGTCGGTATCGACGTTCGCCAGCGGCAGCGGCGCGGCGATGGCGGTCAGCGTGGTAAAGGCGTCCATCACACCAGCTCCCGCACATCGGTGAGGCGTCCGGTCACGGCGGCGGCGGCGGCCATCGCCGGCGACAGCAGATGGGTGCGACCGCCCGGACCCTGACGCCCCTCGAAATTGCGGTTCGAGGTGCTGGCACAGCGCTGGCCCGGGGTGAGTTTGTCCGGGTTCATGGCCAGGCACATCGAGCAGCCCGCTTCCCGCCATTCAAACCCGGCCTCGCGCAGGACGCTGTCCAGACCTTCGGCTTCGGCAAGCTGCTTCACCAAGCCGGAGCCGGGCACGACCATCGCGCGCACCCCCGGCGCCACCCGGCGCCCCTGCACCACCCGGGCGACCGCGCGGATGTCCTCGATGCGGCCGTTCGTGCACGAGCCGATGAACACCACATCGACCGCGACATCGGTGAGTTTCTGCCGCGCCGTCAGGCCCATGTAGTCGAGCATGCGCTGCACCTGCGCGCGGCGGGTTTCGTCGGCCTCCTCGGCGGGGTCCGGCACCGCGCCGGTGATCGGCAGCACCGCCTCCGGGCTGGTGCCCCAGGTGACCATGGGGGCGATGTCGGCGGCATCCAGGGTGACGATTTTGTCGTAGCTGGCGCCGGGGTCCGACGGCAGGGTGCGCCAGTCGGCCACCGCCCGGTCGAACGCCTCGCCCTGAGGCGCGAAGGGCCGGCCGCGCACGTAGTCGAAGGTTGTTTCGTCCGGCGCGATCAGCCCGGCGCGGGCGCCGGCCTCGATCGACATGTTGCATACCGTCATGCGCCCGGCCATGTCCAAGGCGCGGATCGCCTCGCCGGCGTATTCGATCACATGGCCGGTGCCGCCGGCGGTGCCGATGCGGCCGATGATGGCCAGCACGATGTCTTTCGCCGTGCAGCCAGGTGACAGCGTGCCGTCCACCCGCACCAGCATGTTCTTCGCTGGCTTCTGCAGCAGCGTCTGCGTGGCCAGCACGTGCTCGACCTCGGAGGTGCCGATGCCGAAGGCGAGCGCGCCCAGCGCGCCATGCGTCGAGGTATGCGAATCGCCGCAGACGATGGTCATGCCGGGCAGCGAGGCGCCGAGCTCCGGGCCGATGATGTGCACGATGCCCTGGCGCGCATCGAGCAGCGGGATGTAAGGCACGCCGAAGGCGGCGACGTTGGCCTCCAGGGTTTCGACCTGGATACGGCTTTCTTCCTCGGTGATGCCCTGGCTGCGGTCGGAGGTGGGGATGTTGTGATCGACCACGGCGAGCGTGGCGTCAGGCCGGCGCACACGGCGCCCGGCGGCGCGCAGCCCCTCGAAGGCCTGCGGGCTGGTTACCTCGTGCACCAGATGGCGGTCGATGTACAGAACACAGGTGCCGTCGGGCAGACGCTCGACGACGTGACTGTCCCACACCTTATCGAAAAGCGTGCGGGGCGCTTGATCAGCCATGGACGTTCCCTCCTCCGGCACAGGCCACCGTCACTCGGCGGAGGCCTGCTCCGCCCCTGGCACCTCGCGGGCGCGTTCGGCAATGCGCGCCGACTTGCCGCGGCGGCCACGCAGGTAATACAGCTTCGCCCGGCGCACATCGCCGCGGCGGACCACCAGGATTTCGGCGATCACCGGCGAATACAGCGCGAACACGCGCTCCACGCCCTCGCCGTAGCTGATCTTGCGCACCGTGAAGTTGGAGTTCAGCCCCTTGTTCGAGCGGGCGATGCAGACGCCCTCGAAGGCCTGGGTGCGGGTGCGCTCGCCCTCGACCACCTTCACCGACACGCGCAGCGAATCGCCGGGGCGGAATGCCGGAATCGGGCGGATGGCGCTGAGGCGGGCGACCTCTTCCGCCTCGAATTGCTGGATGATGTTCATGGCCTGTCCTTTCGCGTTTCTCTAAGGCGCGCCGGGCTGGTTGGCAACCGGGCCGCCAAAAGGGGTGGATCGCTGCGCCGCCCACAGATCGGGCCGCCGCTCGCGGGTGATGCGTTCGGATTCCTGCCGCCGCCAGGCGGCGATCTCCGCATGGTGACCGGACAGCAGCACATCCGGCACCCGCCGCCCCTGCCACTCCGCCGGCCGCGTGTACTGCGGGTATTCCAGCAGGCAGGCGGCAAAACTCTCCTCCTCCGCGCTCTCGGCCGCGCCCATCACCCCGGGCAACAGGCGCACGCAGGCATCCAGCAGCACCATCGCCGGCAACTCGCCGCCGGAGAGCACATAATCGCCGATGCTGATTTCCAGCAGCCCGCGGGCCTCGACGACCCGCTGGTCCACGCCTTCGTAGCGTCCGCACAGCAGCACCACGCCGGGCCCTCTGGCCAGGTCGCGCACCGTGGCCTGGGTCAGCGGGGCGCCGCGCGGCGTCAGGTAGATGGCGGGGCGTCCATCCGCGACGCCGGCGAGTGCCGCATCCAGCACGTCAGGGCGCATAACCATGCCGGCGCCGCCGCCGAACGGCGTGTCGTCCACCGTGCGGTGACGGTCTGTTGCATGGGTGCGGATGTCGTGCGCCCGCAGCGACCACAGCCCGCGCTCCAGCGCCCGCCCGGCCAGCGACTGGCCGAGCGGCCCGGGAAACATGTCGGGAAACAGCGTCAGCACGCTGGCCCGCCATGCCGGAGCGGAGGCGGTCATGCCGCGTCCCCGTCGCTGCCGGGGACCACGATCTCCGCCGGCGGCACCACGGTCACGCGCCCGGCGGCGAGGTCCACCGAAGGCACGCAGGCGCGGGTGAAGGGCAGAATCAGCGCGCCGATTTCCAGGCTGGTGCCGGCGCCATAGTCGTGCACCGCGTCCACCCGTCCGAGCGGCGTTCCGTCCGGACCGACGGCCTGCAGCCCGAGCAGATCCACAAGGTAGTACTCCTCCTCGTCGGGTGGCGGCAGCCGGTCGCGCTCGGCGTAGAGGCGGACGTTCACCAGTTTGTCCGCCCTGGTGCGGTCGGCCACCGGCACGGCGCGGCCGTCGATGATTTCCGACAGCTCGGCGATGCCCTCGCCGCGCCAGCGCAGGGAAAACACCCGGCCGTTGGCATCGTGAAACGGGCCGTAGGAAGGCAGGTCGGCCGGGTCGGCGGTGTAGCTGTGCACGCGCACCAGCCCCCGCACGCCATGCGGCCTGCCCACCACGCCCATCAGGATGCGCGCCGCCGGCACCGGTCCCCGGTCAGCCCGCGGCGGCCTTGGCGCGTTCCTGCGCCTTCTTCTTCGGCAGCGACTGCTTCGGCTGCTCGGCGAAGACAGGCGCCGGCGCGAGCCCGGCATGGCCGAGGAAGCGGGCGACCCGGTCGGTCGCCAGGGCGCCCTGGCTCAGCCAGTGGGTGATGCGTTCGTTCTGCAGGCGCACCCGGTCGGCGTGCTCGGCCGGCAGCATCGGGTTGTAGCTGCCCACTTTCTCGATGAAGCGGCCGTCGCGTGGCGAGCGGCTGTCGGCCACCACGATGTGGTAGTACGGCCGCTTTTTGGCGCCGGCGCGGGAAAGGCGGATCTTCAGGCCCATGGGGGATCAGGTCTCCGTGGTTCGGTGCGAGGAGTGGGGGTTCAGAACGGCCGGCGGTTGCCGGGCATCAGGGCGGACAGGCCATGTCGCGCCAGCCCTTTCTGCCCCAGCTTGCTCATCCGCTTCATCATGTTGGACATGTCGTCGAACTGCTTGAGCAGCTTATTGACCTCCTGCACGGAGGTGCCGGAGCCGGCGGCGATGCGTTTCTTGCGGCTGGCCTTGATGATGTCGGGGGTGCGGCGCTCTTTCGGCGTCATCGAGCCGATGATCGCCGCCTGGCGCTTCAGCATGGTCTTGTCGAGATCTCCCTGGCCCGCCGCTTCCAGCTGCGCCTGGATCTTGCCGGCGCCTGGCAGCATGCCGAGGATCGAGGACAGGCTGCCCATTTTGTTGATCTGTTTGAGCTGCTTTGCGTAATCCTCGAGATCGAAGCGGCCCTTCGCCATCTTGCGGGCGAGTTTTTCCGCTTCCTCCTGGTCGATGACCTCGGCGGCTTTTTCGACCAGCCCGACCACGTCGCCCATGCCCAGGATGCGGCCGGCGACGCGTTCGGGGTGGAATTCCTCCAGCGCGTCGATTTTCTCGCCCAGGCCCACCAGCTTGATCGGTGCGCCGGTGATGGCGCGCATCGACAGCGCCGCCCCCCCGCGGGCGTCGCCGTCCATGCGGGTCATGACGATCCCGGTGACGCCGACCGCCTCATTGAAGGCGCGCGCGGTGTTCACCGCGTCCTGCCCGGTCATGGCATCGACCACCAGCAGCGTCTCGGCCGGGTTGGTGGCGGCGCGGACCGACTTCACCTCGTCCATCAACGCGGCGTCGATCGACAGCCGGCCGGCGGTGTCGAGGATGACGATGTCAAACACCTCGCGCCGCGCGGTGTCCATGGCGCGGGCGGCGATTTGCAGCGGTGTCTGGCCGGCGATGATGGGCAGGCTGGGCACCCCCGCCTGCTCGGCGAGCTGGGCGAGCTGCAGCTGGGCGGCAGGGCGCTGGGTATCCAGGCTGGCCAGCAGCACTTTCTTGCGCAGCCGCTGGCTGAACCGCAGCGCCAGCTTGCCCGAGGTGGTGGTTTTGCCGGAGCCCTGCAGGCCGACCATCAGGATCGGCACCGGGGCGGTGGCGTTCAGATTGATCGGCACCGCCCCGGCGCCGCCGAGCTGTTCGATCATCACGTCGTTGACGATCTTCACCACCTGCTGGCCGGGAGAGACGCTGTCCAGCACCTCCTGGCCGACGGCGCGCTCGCGCACGCGGGCGATGAAGTCCTTGACCACCGGCAGCGCCACGTCGGCGTCGAGCAAAGCCAGGCGCACCTCGCGCAGGGCGTCGGTGACATCCGCCTCGCTCAGCGCGCCGCGGCTGCGCAGCCGGTCGAAGACGCCGGAGAATTTTCCCGAGAGGCTTTCGAACACGCGTACCCCAACACCCTACGCGCCGGCGCGCGAACCTTCGCGGACCGGCGGATCAGAAGGCGGGGCTTATTGCGCCGGGCGAGGGGGAAGTCAAGAAAGCAATGCCAGGGCTTCAGGGGAGTCGCACTTCGAATTCCCTTGACAGTGGGATGGATGCTTGCCCGGCCCGAGCATGGTCGAGTCTGCCCATCGGCGCTTGAAGCATGCCGTGGGAGGACGTTCTTGGACCAGTTTGGCGCCTGTTGGGAGGGTCTGGAGGACCCGCGAACCGGGAACGCCAGCCTGCACGACTTCCATGAACTGCTGATGGTTCCCCTGTGCACCGTGCTGTGTGGCGGTCAAGGCGCGGTGGACATGGCGCTGTTCGCGACAGCAAAAGAGCAGTTCCTGCGTGGCTTTCTCAAAGTGGAAATCGGCGTGCCAAGTTACGATACGTTCAGTCGGCTGCTCCGGCTGCTCGATCCTGCACAATTTGGTGCTGTCTTCAAGGGTTTCATAGAGAGGTTCTCCAATAACATCCGAGGCGCTGTTGCGATCGATGGCAAGGTCCTCCGACGCGCTTTCGATCGTGCCAGCGGCAACTCGGCATTGCACATGGTCAGTGCCTGGCCCGACCGCAAACTGCCGATCAATCAGCCGCCGCATAACCTCGCGCTTGGAGACGCTGATGCCGACCGCCTGCAGCTGGGTCACCAGCCGTTCCACGGTAACCTGGCCCTGGTGACATTGCATCAGCACGCAGTGGCGCAGTTCCGGCCCGAAATGGCCACGGGTTCAGGCGGGCAGCGGCGCCAAATGGTCTCGCCCGTCGGCGTCAGCCAGCGCTCGCGGCGGCAGCGCACCACCCGCACGGTGATCACCCGGACCTGAACCTGGTACGGCTCGTAGACCTTGAATTGCGATCCTTCCGGCACCGTCACCCGGACACCTTGTCCTCAATGGCGACCCGTGGCGCCACCTTGCCGCGGCCGCGGCGCTTGCCCCGTTTGCCCTGGCGCTTCGGCGCGGCCGGTGTCCTCCATGCCGCTGGGCTTGATCACCGGCCGGCCCTTCAGGCGGGCGTTCTCATCGCGCAGCACCACGACCAGCCGCTTCTGCGCGGCGACTTCGCCGCGTAGGTCCGCTCCCTGAGCTTCCAGGTCGGCACGGGACAGGCCGGAGGGGGCGGCGGGCGGCGACATGAGCCGGGCGAATTGTACTCGCCCGCATCGCACCAAACGAAAAATCGGCGCCCGTACGGGGTTATGGCCCGATTACCAGGAAATCCCCTAACCCCTTGAAAACATGGTCGGAGCGGCGGGATTCGAACCCACGACCCCCAGTCCCCCAGACTGATGCGCTACCAGGCTGCGCTACGCTCCGACACGCGCCGTGCTGTAGCAGCGGCGGAGCGGGCAGGCAAGGGAACCCTCCCTGCGTTCAGGGCAATCGGGTAATGTAACGCCAGGGCTCTGCCCCGGACCCGCCAAGGGCCGAAAGCCCCTTGGAACCCATTGGTTTTCAGAGCCTAAAACTGCCGGAGTCCATTGAGCCAGTGCCCCCGGGGCCCCGCGTCACCCCAGCCGACCGCCGAACTCCTGCGCCGCGATCCGCCGCAGCGTATCCACCGACCTGAACAACCGAACCAGCAGCTTGCGGTCTCGCTCCCCCAGGCTCGCCAGCTTCAGATGGTTGCCCACCGGCCGTCCCGCATCGAGATCGGCAATTTGCTGGCGCACCCGCAGCGACGTGAGAATGGCAAAATCCTCGGCCAGCATCGCCCCGAACCCTTCGCTGATCCGGCCGGCCGCGATCAGTGCTCGCAGACGATCCAGCGTTCCGGTCTCGGCGATGCCGTTGCGCAGTGCCAGCATGCGGATCAGCCCCACCAGCGGCAGCGTGGCCCGCAGTTTCAGGTCGATTTCGTCATGATGCTCGGCGGCCGGCTCGCCCAGCAACTGGCCGAACAAGCCGAGCGGCACATCATGACGCACATGTTCCCAGGACAATTGCTTGAGATACAAAGGCTGCTCGGCACAGATCTGCAGCACCGCCGCGCGCAGTTCCCCGCCCATCTCGGCCGCCCGGCCGACGGTGCGGAAATCGAGGAAGATGTCCGCCCACATCACCGATTGCAGACTGCGCCGGTGCGCCCAGCCGGCGATCTGCGCGCGCCATTGGCTGATCGACTTCCGCCACACCGGGTTGGTGGCCATCACATGACCGCGGCAGAGGGGGAATCCGGCTTCGTCCAGCGCCCGGGTGAAACGTCCGGCCAGTTCGATGAACCAGCGGTCGACCTGGTCGTGCTGCGCATCGGGGTAGTCGGCGAGAATGAAGCCGTTGTCCTGGTCCGGATGCAGGAAGCTTTCGTGCCGCCCGCCCGAGCCCATCAGCAGCACGGTGAAATTCACCGGCGGCTCGCCCCAGCCGTCCTCGGCCATGGCCTGCACGCAGGACTCGATGGTGCGGGCGAACAGGGCATCGTTCAACCCAGCCATGACGGATTGCACGGCGGTGGGGGCCTGACCGTCGCGCAGCAGGGCCGACCACAACGTTGCCCGCTCGGTCCAGTTCGCCAATTCGTCGCGGCCAAGATAGGTGCGCAGCGGATCGAGCAGCGGGGTCAGCGCGGCCTCGGTGGTCAGCAGACCGAGCGGCCGCAGGTCGCGGTCCACCACCCCGAAAGCGCGCCGGCGTTCCCGCAACAACCGCGCCGCCGTCTGGTGCAGAAAATCCGCACCCCCGACCAGAGATGCCGGTCCCTCCATAATCCGCTCGACCGGGGTGGCCGGATCGGTCTGGAACATGGCGTCGCGCAGCAGCAGGTCGGCATCGAGCAGGCCGATCGCGCGTCCCTGCGAGTCGGTGATCAGACAGGCCGACGCCTCCGAGCGCCGAAGCACGCCCACGGCGGCGACCAAAGGCGTGCTGGCCGGCACGACCGACGGATCGGGCCGCATCACGTCGGCGACCCGGCGCGTCAGCCACGCGAGCAGCGCGCTGGTACCGGCCGTTACCGGCGTGTCCGGCGCGCCGGGCGGCATGATGGCCCCGTCCGCCATTGGTCAGGCGGCGAACGAACCCGGGAACAGCGGGTACGGCTCTTCCGACAGCACGATCATGTGATTGCGCACGGCCGTCACGCCGGGAATCGCCTGCGCGGCCAGTTCGAGGGCACGCAGTTCCTCGGGGGTGGCCACCAGGCCCCAGAGATGCACGACCCCGTCGCTGACAACCACCGTATTCTCCGCCCGCCGGCTCCAGATATGCCGCCCGAGTTCGGCCTGCAGCGCCTCGCGAATGGCCGCATCGTCGGTGGCCACCGCAGTGCCGCAGCCGGGGGTCTGCGAGGCGAAGGCGCGCAGCAGGTTCGACCGGCTGACGATGCCGACGAGCCTGCCATCCTCCAGCACCGGCACCCGCTTGATGCGCTTCTGCTCGATCAGGTCGGCGATTTCGGCAAGCTTGGTGGTCCGGGTGACCGAAATAACCTCGCGCGTCATGATGTCGCGCGCGACGGTGCCGTGCGAGCGGACATAATCCTCCGCCAGCGTCGCCGTGCCGGTGAAGAACGCCCGCCAGGCGCCGCGGCGCTTCTCGGTGCCGATCTCGGCGCGGCGCAGCAGATCGCCTTCGCTGACAATGCCCACCATGGCGCCCGCATCATCGACCACGGGAACGCCGGAGATGCCGCGGGAGAGAAGCAGCTTGACGATTTGCTGCACCGGGGTGTCGGGGCCGACCGTCGCGACCTCAAGGGTCATCACGTCGCCTGCGTTCATGGCAACCTCCTCACTCCAACGCCAGCGTAGCATGGTCGTCTGCCGCGCCGCGGCATTGATTTGGATCAGGCGCGACAGGCCGGGCGATTCGTGCTTGAGTTGAACGGCGCGCATGGCTGCGCCGGCTGCCCGGTCGGCAGTGTGGCGGGTCGGCAGTGTGGCGGGTCGGCAGTGTGGCGGGTCGGCAGTGTGGCGGGTCGGCGGCGCGGAGGAGCGGTTTTTCGATGTACCGATATGTCCTGGTTCCGGCAACCGGCGCCGCGTCCGACCCGGCGGTGTTCGAGACGGCCTTGCTGGCCGCGAAACCGTTCTCGGCGCATCTGGAATTCCTGCATGTGCGGGTGGACGTGAGCGAAATCGTGATCTCGATGTCCACCGGCGGGCTGGGCGGCGGCGCCGCCGTGCAGGGGGTGGTGGACAAGCTGGAGGCCGAGTCGAAACAGGTGGAGGCGCGCGCCCGCCTTCTGGTCGAGGCGTTCTGCGACCGCAATGCCATCCCGCGCGGGGTGCCGCGGCCCGGCGAGGGGCTGTCGGCCGAATTCACGGTGGAGAGTGGCAGCGACGCGCAGTGGATTTCCGAATACGGACGCTTCGCCGACCTGGTGGTGGTCGGGCGGGCGCAGCCCGGCCGCGAGATGGCGATGGAAGTGCTGGAGGCCGCGCTGATGGACACCGGCCGGCCGCTGCTGGTGGCCCCGGCGACGGTGCCGCAGACTTTGCTGGACACCATCATCATCGCCTGGAAGGACACGCCGGAAGCGGCTCGCGCGGTGGCCTCCGCGTTGCCGCTGTTGCGCCGCGCCGAGCGGGTTGTCATCGTGTCAGTCGTCGAGGAAGACCAGCCGCGCGAGCACAGCTCGGACCGGCTGCTGCGAAGCCTGCGCTGGCACAACCCCAACACCAGCGTCCGCCAGCTCGGCCGCGAGCGCCGCAAGCCGGTGGACGTGTTGCTGCAGGAGGCCGAAGCCGCGCAGGCCAGCCTGATCGTCATGGGCGGCTACAGCCACAGCCGGCTGCGCGAAGTCGTGTTCGGCGGCTTCACCAACCGGATCTTGTCGGGCGTCGACCTGCCGGTGCTGTTGGCGCACTGAGGCGACGCCGCGTCGGCGTCCCATGCGCAAGCTGCCCTATCTCCAGCTGCTCTGGTTCGGGGCGATCCTGATCATGCTGCTGCTGTCCTTCGGGCCGCTCGCCACCCTGCCGTCCGAGCAAATCCCATACAGCCGGTTCCAGCAATTGCTTGATGAAGGCAAGATCGCGCGTGCAACTGTGTCGGGCGACAGCATTCGCGGCGACTTCAAGGAAAAACTGCCGGACGGCGCCACCAGCTTCATCACCCAGCGGGTGCCGGGCGACATCGCCGCGGCATTGTCCAAGCAGGGGGTGGAGTATTCGGGTGCGCCTGGCATGGGCGCGTTCGGCCAGGTGCTGTCCTGGATCATGCCGCCGCTGCTGTTCGTTGGCATCTGGATTGCCGCCAGCCGGCTGATGTCGGGCGGTCGCGGCGGCGGCGGCATGCTGGGCGGGGGCTTGCTGTCGGTGGGCCGCAGCCGTGCCAAGCTGGTGGCCGAGACCGATGTGCGCACGACCTTCGACGATGTCGCCGGCGTCGACGAGGCCAAGGAGGAACTGCACGAAATCGTCGATTTCCTGCGCCGGCCGGAGGAATTCACCCGCCTTGGCGCGCATATGCCGCGCGGGGTGCTGCTGGTCGGCCCGCCCGGCACCGGCAAGACCCTGCTCGCCCGGGCCGTGGCCGGCGAGGCCGGCGTGCCGTTCTTCGCCACCAACGGCGCCGAGTTCGTCGAGATGTTCGTCGGCGTCGGCGCGGCGCGGGTGCGCGACCTGTTCGTGCAGGCGCGCGAGGCCGCCCCGTGCATCATCTTCATCGACGAGCTGGATGCGCTCGGCCGGGCGCGGCACGCATCTTCCATCACCGGCCAGGACGAGAAGGAGCAGACGCTCAATCAGTTGTTGGCCGAAATGGACGGGTTCGACCGCTCGGTCGCGGTGGTCATTCTGGCCGCGACCAACCGGCCGGAAATCCTCGACCCGGCCTTGCTGCGGGCCGGACGCTTCGACCGCCAGGTGCTGGTGGACCGGCCGGAGAAAAAAGGCCGAATCGACATCCTCAAGGTGCATCTGGCGCACCTGACGCTGGCGCCGGATGTGGACCTGGCGGACATCGCCGCCATGACCCCCGGCTTCACCGGCGCCGACCTGGCCAACCTGGCCAACGAGGCGGCGGTGGTCGCCACGCGGCGCCGGGCCAACGCCATCGCCATGCAGGATTTCACCGCCGCGGTGGAGCGTATCATCGCCGGCCTGGAAAAGCGCTCGCGGGTGCTGATCCCGCGCGAGCGGCGCACCGTCGCCTATCACGAAATGGGGCACGCGCTGGTGGCAATGGCAACGCCCGGCGCCGATCCGGTCACCAAAGTGTCCATCATTCCGCGCGGCATCGGGGCGCTCGGCTACACCATGTCGCGACCGGCCGAGGACCGCTTCCTCATGGGGCGGAGCGAGCTGGAGGCGAAGCTCGCGGTGCTGATGGGCGGGCGGGCCGCCGAGATGCTGATCGGACCGGACGTGTCCACCGGGGCGGCCGACGATCTGGCGCGGGCGACCGATATCGCCCGCGGCATGATCCTGCGCTACGGCATGGACGACACGCTGGGGCCGGTGGCCTGGGACACCGAGGAGGGACATTTCCTCGACCAGCCTGGCGCCTTCTGGCGGCCACGGCGGTTTTCCGAACAGACCGCACGCGAAATCGATCAGGCAGTGCAGGCGACGCTGCTGGCGGCGCTGGAACGGGCGCTGGCGGTGCTGCGGGCGAACCGGGGGGCGCTGGACGAGGGGGCGGCCAGCCTGCTGGCTTTGGAGACTTTGACGGTGGATCAGATTCCGAAGCCAACGTCATCCCTTGCATGAATAAGAGTTTGACTACATTGCACAGGCATAGAAATGCTTTGGGGCTTCTTGAAATCGGGGAGATTTAACGAAATTGGAACGAGAGCCTGAGCTCGGCTTTCCGCCATCCATTTCTTGATCCCACCGGTTCGGCGTAGCGTCGGGTGGCGGAGGTTTCGAGTTGTCAGGCGGCGTAGCACACGGTGTCGACGAGACTGTGCAGGAGAGTCGTGGGAATTTCGATGACGTCCTTGCCCGGCCGGGACATTGAAAAATGCGGTGGGCACCAAAGTGCCCGGCGGACCGCGGCGATGGCATCGCTGAAGGTGGGCTCCTGCTTGGCGTACCAGGCAGCCCCGCGCGGGCGCAGGGCGGTGGTCGGTGCCCGCATCAATTGGTCGGCCCATAGCGTCACCAGCGAGAACAACCCAAGCAGTGCGGGGGTGGTGCGCAGGATGGCCAGGTCCGACCATTGCCGCTGGGTCTCGACGCCGAGATGGCGACGGACTTCCTGAAACGTCGTCTCCACCCGCCAGCGCGAGACGAAGCAGTTGAGGATGTCCGCCGGCGTGTCGTCGAGGTTGGTGCTGAGGAAGGCCTGCGGCTCGCGCTGGCCGGACGGGTCGCGCACCAGCACCCAGCGGATGGGCGCCGGCGGCAGGCCGGCATGGTACCAGACCGCGGTGCCGGAGACGATCTCGACCAGCCTTGTCTCGCCGCCATACCAGTCGGTCACCTGTAGCTTCGTCCAGGCGGTTGCTGGGTTTTCCAGGATGGCGCTGAGCTTCGGCAGACGCTTGCCTTTCAGCGGCGCACGACCGCGCTGGCCGGGCCGGCGAGGCGGGGCCGGCGCGAACAGGTTTGCATCAAGCCGCAGGCGAGTGATCAGACGGACGTGACGGCGGACCGCGGCGATCAGTTCGAGGGTGGCGAAGCTGCTATCGCCGACGATGGTGATGCGGCGGCCTGGCAGCCAGCGCCGCGTTTGCAGAATTGCCTGGATTGCCCAGCGGGTCAGCGGCTTGTGGCGCCGGCCCCGTTTCTCGTTGCTGCGTTGGGACGGCGCCAGGATGGTCAGGAACGGCAGCGCCCAGCGCCGCTTCGCCCACGGCACCGGCAGCACCACCATAAGCGACAGCCAGCGCAGGCCGCTGGTCTTGACGAAGAAGCCGCGCGAGGAGCGCACCGGATCGCGGTAGATGCCGCGGGCCGCGATGTTCGGCCCCCAGCGCCGCTCGATGGTGTCGTCGATGCCGATCACCACCTCGCCAGTCGGCAGCAAGGCGTCGAGCAGATGAACGAGCAGTCTGCGTGCCATGGCGTGCGAATTCCAGCGCGCCTCGCTCAGGACTTCGTGGAAGCGGCCGAAGCCCGGTTGGTCGGCCAGCCCCATCACCCGCAAGGCGGCGCTGACCGTCCGCTGGCCTGGTGCCAGCACCGCGCCGGCCACCAGGACCAGCACGCGCTGCCAGACCGGCGCGGTGAAACAGTCGCGGAATGGCACCAGCCAGGTCACCAGCAGCGACGGCACGGTGATGCCGCCGGAGGAAATGGGGGCGGCAGGGATGCGATCGGGTGTCATCGAATCCGTAGAATCGAACGACGCCCGTGTCGCAAGCCGCGCCGTTGCTTCGCTCATTCGTGGCGATGCGCCGTCCCCAGGCCACCTATAATATAGTGTGCATGACCGACGGCATCGTCCAGCGCATCGAGCGCTTTACCTTCAGCCGCGGCGCTGTGCTGGTCGAGCGCCGCAACCGCGGCTACTCGCTCTACCACGCCGCCTCCGGGGCGCCGGTCGCACGCCTGCGCCCGAACGCCGACAACGATCGCGTCGAGGTGCTCTACTGGTCACTCAAGAAGGAATGCTGGTCACCCACCGGCCCGTTCGGCCGCACCGTCCTGCCGCTCGAAGACGCCCTCCGCTTCATCGCCACCGAGGATATCTTCTGGGCGCTGGTCTGATGCGCACGTGGAATCACCGGCGGAAAGTCAAGCTGAGGGGAAACGTAATAGGATCTTCGCAATCGCCGCATAGCCCGAGTGGCTCAGGCGATGGGGCGGGGCCGCGGGATCGAAGCGACAAGCCCGCGCGCAGCCGCGGCATCTATACCAGCAAACGCCTGACAGTACGTATCCAACGCCGCAGACTATTATCAGAGATTGCCGGCCCGATTTACGCTGAATATCGGCGGTCTAGGGGCCTGGACGATAATCCCAATTGAAGTCGTGACGAATCGACTTAATTGAAGCTTTAGGTGAGGAGAGTGATTATACGGTGGCAAATCTATAAATGCATCAATATCATCGCTTCCTGGAAAAAAATTGAATGGACGAATATTATAGCCAGCAGCGGTTAACCTATAAGCTAGCCTTTTCATATCGCGCATCCGGAATAGGACTGTCTCTCCTTCCTCCAAAGTTTCATCGTTCGATGACAAATTGAATTCCGTTGTGTGAACGGCGACTCCACCTGGTCTGAGTGTCTTCAAGCTATTTTCAATGAATTTTATGCCTTTCTCTATGCTACCGAGATGTTCCAAACAACATGAAGACCAACAAAAATCAACTTCTCTATATGAATCAGGAATGCTGTTCATATCGGCGTATTCGAAACGAACAAATCGCTTAAATAGAGATGCCTCAACTACATCTTCGTAAAACAATGTGTCGAGACATTCTGTGTATTGTTTGCTATTAGACCATTCTTTGGCCGTATTAGGTGGTGCATCCGTAGCTATGACGGAGATGCCTGCAGCAGCCATACAAGACGGAAGGGGCTCGCGCCCGGTCCCAAAACCAAGGCCTCGTGCACCAGGATAAAAAACACCACAATGCTTAAGGGACTGTAAAATATAAATATATTCCCATTGCTTGCGATGTAACACTGGTTTATAGTGCAATTTTGCACACCAATCGCTATAAATACTTTCTTTAAATTGATTGCATGTGCAAAGTTGTGATGTCGGATTGGATAGCGTTGGGCTAATCATATTGGGAAATTCCGGGTCATTTTGTAGCAACCAATGAATCAGAAATGTTGAAAAACTATAAGATTTGGATATTTTCTGACCGGAATCGTAAAAATTTTTAAATTCTGGAAGCTGGGAGAAGTGTCTTCTTATGCTCTCGAAAGAATCATAATTACCAATATATTGATTGATTAAGTCGGGTTGCTCTGTTTCTTTTCCAAGAAACAACCTATATGCCCAAATAATTGACTCCAGCGACATCGTTTGCTGTGAAATAGAATTTTGGTCTGACATCATCGTAATCCTAGTGTCCGAGGTCTTGAACTGCTGACTCTATTTTCGTCAAAACCTGATTGGCCTTTTTTTATGATGTGGCATGCCCATGTTTGTCAAGGCTAATTGATCGATCCTCGGCGGTTGGTTCCTGTGGTGTCGAGGTTTCGGGCGGTGCGAGCGCGCAGCGCATTGAGCATCGAGGGACAATAGAGCCGTGCCGGCCCGGAACCTCGACATGGCCGCCAGGCGCAATTCATTATAACTTGCATGAATATGCAATAGGACATCATGCTGTCTAATCAGGTGACGTTTAGCGGCTTCCATGCTGGGCAATCGGCTGAAGGAAGCAAGGCCAGGGCCCCGCCCTGGACCCGCCAGGGGGCGGTGGCCCCCTGGACCCCATTCCTTAAGCGGTTGGCCGCTTGACGCGGTTCCTTCGGACGGCGACAAGCGCTGGGAAAGACGGGCGCGCCCGGGAGGAAACACATGGATTTCAGCCTGACCGAGGAGCAGCTTGCCTTCCAGGACACCGCCCGCAGTTTCGCCCGCGAGCGGCTTCTGCCGCATGCCTCGCGCTGGGACGAGGAGCGGCATTTTCCGGCCGAGGAACTCCGCGCCGCCGCCCTGCTGGGCTTCGCCGGTATTTACGTCGACGAAGACCATGGCGGTACCGGGCTGACACGGCTGGATGCGGCGCTGATTTTCGAGGAACTGGCGGCGGCCGACCCCTCCACGGCGGCTTTTCTCAGCATTCACAACATGGTGGCCTGGATGCTGGCGCGCTTCGGCGACGAGGAGCTGCGGGCCCGCCTGCTGCCCAAAGTGCTGACCTGCGAGCATTTCGTCAGCTACTGCCTGACCGAACCGGGCGCCGGCAGCGACGCAGCGGCGCTGCGCACGCGGGCCGAACGGCACGGCAATGCCCAGTACCGGCTGAACGGAGCCAAGGCGTTCATCTCCGGCGGTGGGATCGCCGACCTGTACGCGACCATGGTGCGCACCGGCGAGGACGGGCCGGGCGGCATTTCCTGCATGGTGGTTGAGAAAACCGCGCGCGGAATTTCCTTCGGCAAGCCGGAGCGCAAGATGGGCTGGAATAGTCAGCCCACCACCTCGGTGACCTTCCAGGATTGCCTGGTGCCGGTGGAGAACCGGGTGGGCGCCGAGGGCAGCGGGTTCCGCATCGCCATGATGGGCTTGGATGGCGGGCGCATCAACATCGCCGCCTGCAGCCTGGGCGGCGCCCGCGCCTGTCTGGAGGCGGCGACCGCCTATGTGCGCGAACGTCGCGCCTTCGGCCGCACGCTGGCGGATTTCCAGTCGCTGCAATTCAAACTGGCCGACATGGCGACGGAACTGGACGCGGCGCGGCTGCTGGTGCACCGCGCCGCGATCGCGCTGGACACCCGTGCCCCCGACGCCACCCTGCACTGCGCCATGGCGAAGCGCTTTGCCACCGATGTGTGCTTTCGCATTTGCGACGAGGCGCTGCAACTGCACGGCGGCTATGGCTACATCAAGGAATACCAGATCGAGCGCTACCTGCGCGATTTGCGGGTGCACCGCATTCTGGAAGGCACCAACGAAATCATGCGCGTGATCATCGCGCGCAAGCTGTTGGAGGCGGCATGAACATCGCATTCATCGGCCTGGGCAATATGGGTCTGCCCATGGCGGCCAATCTGCTGAAGGCCGGGCACGACGTGTCCGGGTTCGACCTCAGTGCCGCGTCGCTGGAAAAACACGCGGCGAATGGCGGCCGCGCGGCGACCTCGGTGGCGGCGGCGGTGGCCGGCGCGTCGGTGGTGATCACCATGCTGCCTGCCGGCAAACACGTGGCCGCTGTGCTGCCCGACATCCTCGCCGCCGTGACCGACAACCCGCTGCTGATCGACAGTTCCACCATCAACGTCGAAACCGCGCGGCTGGTGGCGGCGCAGGCCGCGGAGCATGGGATCGCGATGCTGGACGCACCGGTCTCCGGCGGCGTGGGCGGTGCCACCGCCGGCACCCTGACCTTTATGGTCGGCGGCACCGATGCGGCCTTCGCCCGCGGGCTGTCGGTGCTGCAGGCGATGGGCAGGAACATCGTGCACGCGGGTGAACCCGGCGCCGGCCAGTCGGCGAAGATCTGCAACAACATGATCCTCGGCATTTGCATGATCGGCGTCTCCGAGGCGTTCGTGCTGGCCGACCGGCTCGGGCTGGACCGGCAGAAATTGTTCGATATCGCCTCGACCTCCTCGGGCCAGTGCTGGTCGCTGACCAGTTATTGTCCGGTGCCGGGACCGGTGCCCACCTCGCCGGCCAATCGCGGCTACCAGCCGGGATTCGCCGCGTCGCTGATGTTGAAGGACCTGCTGCTCGCCCAGCAGGCGGCGGCGGCGGGCGGGGCACCCACGCCGCTGGGCGCGCACGCGGCGCGGCTCTACCAGGCGCTGGTGGAATTGGGGGATGGCGATCGCGACTTCTCGGTGACCTACGAGTATCTTTCCGACCTGTACCGCGACGAGGCGCCGTGATGTCCGGCCCGGCGTTCAAGGCGGCGCGGTCCTTCCTGCTGGCGCATCGCACCGATTACGCCACCGCCTACGCGGGATTCCGCTGGCCGGTGCTGCAAAATTTCAACTGGGCGCTGGACTGGTTCGATACCGAACTGGCCTGCGGCGCGCTCGCCGGCACGCCGGCGCTGCGCATTGTCGGGCCGGGGGCAGCGGAGCTCACATTCCGCGATCTTTCGCAGCGGTCGAACCGGGTGGCCAACGGGCTGCGTGCTCTGGGGCTACGGCGCGGCGACCGCGTGCTGGTGATGCTGGGCAATGTCGCGCCGCTCTGGGAGGTGATGCTGGCGGCGATGAAGCTCGGCGCCGTGGTGGTGCCGGCAACCACGCTGCTGACGGCGGAGGATTTGGCCGAGCGCGTCGCCCGGGCGCGGGTGCGCTTCGTGGTGACCGCGGCGGCGGACGCCGGCAAACTGTCCATGCTGGCGGCCGAGGTGCCGCGCATTGTCGTCGGCGAGCCGGCGGCGGGATGCATGGCCTACGAGAGTTTGCTGGCCTCACCTGCCGAATTTGTGCCCGATGGGGTGACGGCGGCGGATGATCCGCTGCTGCTCTATTTCACGTCGGGCACCACGGCGAAGCCGAAGCTGGTGCTGCACAGCCACGCCTCCTACCCGGTCGGCCATCTGTCGACCATGTACTGGCTCGGGTTGCAGCCGGGCGATGTGCATCTGAACATTTCCTCCCCGGGCTGGGCCAAGCACGCCTGGTCGTGTTTCTTCGCCCCCTGGAACGCCGGCGCCTGCGTGTTCATCGCCAACCAGCCGCGCTTTCATGCCAGCAGCCTGCTCGACGCGATTCGCGACAATGGCGTCACCACGCTGTGCGCCCCGCCGACGGTGTGGCGCATGTTCATCCAGGAAGACCTGGCGGCGTGGAAGATGGGATTGCGGGAAGTCTGCGGCGCGGGCGAGCCGTTGAATCCGGAGGTCATCGAGCAGGTGCAAAACGCCTGGGGGCTGACCATCCGCGACGGCTATGGCCAGACCGAAACCACCGCGCAGATCGGCAATTCGCCCGGCCAGGCGGTGAAGCCGGGCTCGATGGGTCGGCCGTTGCCCGGCTATGCCATCCGTCTGCTCGATGCCGATGACCATGAGGCCGAGGAAGGGGCAGTGTGCATCGCCCTGTCGCCGCGTCCGCTGCCGGTCATGCGCGGCTATCAGAACGATGACGGCGGCATCGATCCGGTGGAGGGGGAGGTGTACCGCACCGGCGATGTCGCCAGCCGCGACGCCGAGGGGTATCTGACCTATGTCGGCCGCGCCGATGATATTTTCAAAGCCTCCGACTACCGCATCAGCCCCTTCGAGCTGGAGAGTGTGCTGATCGAGCATGCGGCGGTGGCCGAGGCGGCGGTGGTGCCCGCCCCCGATCCGCTGCGCCTCGCGGTGCCGAAAGCCTATGTCGCGCTGGTGGCCGGGCATGAGCCCGACCGTGACACAGCGCTGTCGATCTTCCGCCACTTGCGCGCCCGGCTGGCGCCTTACAAGCGGGTGCGCCGCCTCGAGTTTGCCGATTTGCCGAAGACCATCAGCGGGAAAATCCGCCGCGTCGAGCTTCGCCGCGGCGAGGCCGCGCGCAGCGTTCGCTCCGAGGCGGAATGGCGCGAGGATGATTTCCCCGAACTTCAGGGCTGAGCGATCATGGTTGCCAACACCGCCTATGGGCTCGACTTCGAGCTCGGCGACGACATCGACATGCTGCGCGACACGGTGCGCCGTTTCACCGACGCCGAAATTGCCCCGCGCGCCGCCGCGATCGACCGCGACAATACGTTTCCCGCCGATCTGTGGCGCAAGATGGGCGACATCGGCATCCTCGGCATCACCGCCGACGAGGAATTCGGCGGCGCCGCCATGGGTTACCTGGCCCATTGCGTGGCGATGGAGGAGGTCAGCCGCGGCTCGGCCTCGGTAGGGCTTTCCTACGGCGCCCATTCCAACCTGTGCGTGAACCAGATCCGGCGCAACGGCACGCCCACACAGAAGCGGCACTATCTGCCGAAACTGATCAGCGGCGAGCATGTCGGCGCGCTCGCCATGAGCGAGCCGGGCGCGGGTTCGGACGTGGTGGGCATGAAGCTGCGCGCCGAGAAGCGCGGCGACCGTTATGTGCTGAACGGCACCAAGTTCTGGATCACCAATGGGCCGGCCGCCGATGTCGTGGTCGTTTATGGCAAGACCACGCCCGACGCCGGTCCGCGCGGCATCACTGCGTTTCTGGTGGAGAAGGCGTTCCCCGGGTTTTCCTGCGCGCAAAAGCTCGACAAACTTGGCATGCGCGGCTCGGACACCGGCGAGCTTGTGTTCACCGATTGCGAAGTGCCGGCGGAGAACGTGCTCGGCGCGGTGGATGGCGGCGTCGCCGTGCTGATGAGCGGGCTCGACTACGAGCGCGCGGTGCTGGCGGCAGGGCCGCTGGGCATCATGCAGGCCTGCCTGGACATCGTGCTGCCCTATGTGCACGAGCGCCGCCAGTTCGGCCAGCCGATCGGCGAGTTCCAGATCATGCAGGGCAAGCTTGCGGATATCTACACCACGCTGAATGTGGCGAAATCCTATGTCTATACAGTGGCGAAAGCCTGCGACCGCGGCCGCACCACGCGCAAGGACGCGGCCGGCGCCATCCTCTACGCCGCCGAGCGGGCCACCTGGATGGCGCTGGAGGCGATTCAGATTCTCGGCGGCAACGGCTATATCAACGACTACCCGACCGGCCGTTTGCTGCGCGATGCCAAGCTGTACGAAATCGGAGCGGGCACGAGCGAAATCCGCCGCATGCTGATCGGGCGGGAATTGTTCAAGGAAACCGCCTGATGATCCTGACGACGGCCGCCAACGTCCGCGGCGCGGAGTTCCGCGCCAATGCGGCGGCGATGGCGGAACTGGTCGCCGATCTGCGCGCCCAGGTCGCGCGCGCCGCCCTTGGCGGCGGGGCGCAGGCACGCGAGCGGCACCAGGGCCGCGGCAAGCTGCTGCCGCGCGAGCGCATCGACGCCTTGCTCGATCCCGGCACGCCGTTCCTGGAGTTTTCCCAGCTCGCCGCGCATGGCATGTACGGCAACGAGGTGCCCTGCGCCGGGGTGATCACCGGCATCGGCCGGGTTTCCGGCCGCGAATGCGTGGTGGTGTGCAACGACGCCACGGTGAAGGGCGGCAGCTATTATCCGCTGACGGTCAAGAAGCATCTGCGCGCCCAGGAGATCGCGGCGCGCAATCATCTTCCCTGCATCTATCTGGTGGATTCCGGCGGCGCCAATCTGCCCACCCAGGACGAGGTGTTTCCCGACCGCGAGCATTTCGGCCGGATTTTTTTCAATCAGGCCAATCTGTCCGCCGCCGGCATTCCGCAAATCGCGGTGGTGATGGGCTCGTGCACCGCCGGCGGCGCCTATGTGCCGGCGATGGCGGAAGAGACCATCATCGTCCGCGGCCAGGGCACGATTTTCCTCGGCGGCCCGCCGCTGGTGAAGGCGGCGACCGGCGAGATCGTCACCGCCGAGGATCTGGGCGGCGCGGAGGTACACGCGCGAGTCTCGGGCGTGGCCGATCATTACGCGGAAAACGACGCCCATGCGCTGGGGATCGCCCGGCGCGTGGTGGCGTCGCTGAACGCGCAGAAACGGCCGGCGACGACGCTGCAAGCACCGTTGCCGCCGCGCTATGATCCGTCCGAACTCGGCGGTATCGTGCCGGTGGATCGCCGCCGGCCGTACGACGTGCGCGAAGTGATCGCCCGCATCGTCGATGACAGCCGGCTGGACGAATTCAAACGCTTGTACGGCACCACCATCGTCACCGGCTTCGCTCATGTCTGGGGCTATCCGGTCGGCATCATCGCCAACAACGGCATCCTGTTCAGCGAGAGCGCGCTGAAAGCCGCGCATTTCATCGAATTATGCGCCCAGCGGCGGATACCGCTGGTGTTCCTGCAGAACATCACCGGCTTCATGGTCGGCCGCAAATACGAATCAGGCGGCATCGCCAAGGACGGCGCCAAGATGGTCACCGCGGTCGCCACCGCCCAGGTGCCGAAATTCACCATCATCATCGGCGGCAGTTTCGGCGCCGGCAATTACGGCATGTGCGGCCGCGCCTACGAGCCGAACTTCCTGTGGATGTGGCCGAACGCCCGCATATCGGTCATGGGCGGCGAGCAGGCCGCCAGCGTGCTGGCGACCATCCGCCGCGACGCCATGGAGGCACGCGGCGAGGCCTGGCCGGCCGAGGAGGAAGAAGCCTTCAAGCGGCCGGTGCGCGCCCAGTACGAAACCCAGGGCCACCCCTATTACGCCACCGCAAGGCTGTGGGACGACGGCATCATCGACCCGGCGGATACAAGGCGCGTGCTCGCGCTCGGGCTGTCCGCCGCCCTGAATGCGCCGATCGCGGAGACGCGCTTCGGCCTGTTCCGGATGTGAGCCGCATGTTTTCCACCTTGCTGATCGCCAATCGGGGCGAGATCGCCTGCCGGATCATCGGCACCGCCCGGCGGATGGGTATGGCATCCGTGGCCGTGTATTCCGATGCGGATGCGCAATCGCTGCACGTGGCACAGGCCGATGTCGCGTATCGCATCGGCCCGGCCGCGCCACGCGACTCCTATCTCCGCATCGAGGCGATCCTGGAAGCGGCGCGGCGCAGCGGTGCGCAGGCGGTGCATCCGGGATATGGATTCCTCTCGGAGAACGCCGCCTTCGCCGAAGCCTGCGCTGCGGCCGGGCTGGTGTTCGTCGGCCCTCCGGTCGCTTGCATCCGCGCCATGGGCGGCAAGAGCGAGGCGAAGGCGCTCATGCAGTGCGCCGGCGTGCCGCTGGTGCCCGGCTATCACGGGACCGACCAGGACCCGGACCTGTTGGCCCGCGAGGCGGCACGCATCGGCTTTCCGGTGCTGATCAAGGCCAGCGCCGGCGGCGGCGGCAAGGGCATGCGCATCGTGCGCGACGCAGCGGAATTTTCCGCCGCCCTCGCCGGTGCCAAGCGCGAGGCGGCGTCGTCCTTCGGCGATGACCGGGTGTTGGTCGAGCGCTACCTGCAACGGCCGCGGCATATCGAAATCCAGGTGTTCGCCGACACCCACGGCAATTGCATCAGCCTGTTCGAGCGCGACTGCTCGGTGCAGCGGCGCCACCAGAAAGTGGTGGAGGAGGCGCCCGCGCCGGGCATCGGCGAGGCGATGCGCGCCGCCATAGGCGAGGCCGCGGTCACCGCCGCGCGCGCGGTGGGTTATGTCGGCGCCGGCACGGTCGAGTTCATCGCCGAGGACGAGCGGTTCTTCTTCATGGAGATGAACACTCGCCTGCAGGTTGAGCATCCGGTCACCGAGGCGATCACCGGCCTCGACCTTGTCGAGTTGCAGTTGCGCGTGGCCGCCGGCGAGCCACTGCCGGCGACAAACGTCACACGAACCGGCCACGCCATTGAGGTGCGGCTGTACGCCGAAGACCCGTCGCGGGACTTCCTTCCCTCGGTCGGGCGTCTCGCGCATCTGGTTCTGCCCGCCACCGCGCGGGTCGATACCGGCGTGCGCGCCGGCGACCGGATCACGCCTGACTACGACCCGATGATCGCGAAAATCATCGCCCATGGTCCCGATCGCGGCACCGCGCTGCGGCGCCTCGCCGCCGCTCTGGCACAGACCGAAGTCGCCGGGGTGCAGACCAATCTCGGTCTGCTGCGGTCGGTTCTGGCGCATCCGGCGTTCGTGGCCGGCGGCGTCGATACCAGCTTCATCGGCCATCACGCCGACACGTTGCTGGCCGCCCCGGACGCGGCACCGGCGGCGGCGCTGGTGGCGGCGGCGCTCGGCGTATTGCAGGCCCGCGCGGCGGCGTCGGTGGTGCCGGGCGACCCGCACGCGCCCTGGGCGGCGTCCAACTCCTGGCGGATGAATCTCGACGCCGCGCAGCAGGTGCATTTGCGGTCGTCCGGCACCACCCATGTGCTGCGCGCCAGCAGACAAGGCGAGGCGTGGAATGTCGCGCTTGACGGCACGGTCTATGCTGCGGCGTTGCGCACCGACACTGGCGAAACGCTGCTGCGGTTTGGGGAATCGTCGTCGCACGTGTCGCTATGGACCGACCCGGGCCAGGTCACGGTGGTGCTCCACGGCGCGACCTATGCTTTCGACCAGGTCGATCCGCTCGCCCCGCCGCACGCCGAAAGCGCCGGCGCCGGGCGTGTCATGGCGCCGATCCCGGGCCGGGTGGTCAGCGTGCTGGTGCAGCCAGGTGACACGGTGGCGCGCGGACAGGTGCTGATCGTCGTCGAGGCGATGAAGATGGAGCTGACCCTCACCGCGCCGGAGGCCGGGATCGTGGCCGCCGTGCATTGCGCCGTCGGCGACATGGTGGAGGAAGGCCGCGACCTGGTGGACTTCGCCGACGATACGCCGACGTGACGGGATGCCGCGCGGCGAGCGACCGAAAATTGCCGGTCCCGGCGGAAGAAAGGCACCGATCTTGCCGCCGGACCTTGCCGCGCGCAGTGTTGCTGCCTTTATGCGCGCTCGCGTGAGCGTGCATGGATAGGGCGTAGGTGCTGTCCTATTCTCCTTCGATAAGGGGACCCGGCCAAGCGGTCGCAGATGGGGCGGACGGAATGAAACACGCGGCAGTCACGCTCGACGATAAGTACCGCACCGGGCTCGACCGTGTGTATCTGACCGGCACCCAGGCGCTGGTTCGCCTGCCCCTGCTGCAGCGCCAGCACGACCTGGCGGCCGGCCTGAACACTGCCGGCTATGTCTCCGGCTACCGCGGCTCACCGCTCGGCCAGATCGACATCCAGATGTGGGCGGCGCGTGCGCATATCGAGGCGAGCCACATTTTCTTCCGCCCCGGCGTGAATGAGGAACTGGCGGCGACGGCGATCTGGGGCACCCAGCAGGTGCCGCTGCTGCGCGGGGCGAAATACGACGGGGTGTTTGCTTATTGGTATGGCAAGGGACCCGGCGTCGACCGGTCGGGCGATGTGTTCAAGCACGCCAACTACGCCGGCAGCGCCCGCCACGGCGGCGTGCTGCTGATGGCGGGCGATGATCACGCCTGCAAATCCTCCACCATCCCGCACCAGAGCGAACTGGCGTTCGCCGCCGCCGCCTGTCCGGTGCTGGTGCCGGCCGATGTGCGCGACCTGCTGGAGCTGGGTCTGCATGGCTGGGCGATGTCGCGCTGGTCCGGCCGCTATGTCGGCTTCAAGACCGTGGCCGATGTGATGGACAGCTCGGCCAGCGTGGCGTTTGACCTTGCGGGCTTCGTCGCGCGCACCCCCGACGGCCCGCATCCGGACGGCAACATCCGCCTGCCCGACCTGCCGTTGGACCAGGAGGCGCGGGTGTTCCAGGTCGGCTTGCCGGCGGCGCAGGCCTACGCGCGGGCTAACCGGCTGGACCGCATCACCGTCGATCCCCCTGGCGCCAAGTTCGGCATCGTCAGCGTGGGAAAATCCTATCACGACAGCCGCCAGGCGCTGGCCGAACTGGGCCTGGGCGACGGCGCGCGGGCTGGCATAAGAATACTGAAGCTGGCACTCGCCTGGCCGGTCGATCCCGACATCGTGCGGCATTTCGCCGCGGGGCTGCAGGAGATCGTGGTCGTCGAGGAAAAGGCGCCGCTGGTCGAGCAGCAATTGCGGGATATTCTATATGCGCAGTCCAACCGACCGCGCATTCACGGCAAGACCGACGATTCGGGCGCGCCCTTGCTCAAGCGCCACGGCGATCTGACCTCGGCCGAGATTGCGCTGGCGCTGGCCCGCCGCATCGAGCGCTTCGCCAACAGCGAGTCGCTGCGCGCGCGTGTAAGTTTCCTGACCGAGCAGGCGGCGCGGCTCGATCGCGCGGGAATCGCGGCGCAGCGCAAGCCGTTCTTTTGCTCGGGCTGTCCGCACAACACCTCCACCCGCGTCATTGACGGCAGCCGCGCCCTGGGTGGCATCGGCTGCCACACGCTGGCGGTGTGGATGGACCGCAGCACCGACACGTTCAGCCAGATGGGCGGCGAGGGCATGGCCTGGCTCGGCCAGGCGCCGTTCACCGAGGAGGCGCATGTTTTTGCCAACATGGGCGACGGCACCTATTTCCACTCCGGCCTGATGGCCATCCGCGCCGCCGTCGCCTCCGGCGAGAACATCACCTACAAGCTGCTGTTCAACGATGCGGTGGCGATGACCGGCGGTCAGCCGCTGGACGGTCATTTGACGGTGCCGCAGATCACCCGCCAGCTCGCTGCCGAGGGCGTCCAGCGCATCGTGGTGGTCACCGACGAGCCGGAAAAACATGCCGCGGAAACCGGCTTCGCGCCGGGCGTGAGCGTGCATCACCGCCACGAGATGCAAGCCATCGAGCACGAATTGCGCGATACGCCGGGCTGCACGGTGCTGATCTACGACCAGACCTGTGCCAGCGAAAAGCGGCGCCGGCGCAAGCGCGGCACCTATCCCGACCCCACGGTGCGGGCGTTCATCAACCAGGCGGTCTGCGAGGGCTGCGGCGATTGCTCGCGCACCTCGAATTGCCTGTCGGTGGTGCCGCTGGAGACGGAATTCGGCACCAAGCGGCGCATCGACCAATCGTCCTGCAACAAGGATTTCTCCTGCATCGACGGATTCTGCCCGAGTTTCGTCACCGTGCATGGCGCCACACCGGTGAAGCGCGCGCGGGTGGTGCCGGATACGGGCGGACTGCCGGCGCCGCAAATCCCCTCCCTCGACCGGCCGTGGAACATTCTCGTCACCGGCATCGGCGGCACCGGCATCGTGACCATCGGCGCGCTGTTGGGCATGGCCGCGCACAGCGAGGGCAAGCATGTGACGGTGCTCGACCAGATGGGCATGGCGCAGAAAGGCGGCGCGGTGACCAGCCATATCCGCATCGCCGCCGGCACCGCCGCGCCGGAGGCGGCGCTGCACGGGGTGAGGGTGGGGCGGGGGACAGCCGATGTGCTGCTGGGCTGCGACCTGGTGGTCTCTGCCGGGCGTGACGCCAAGGCGGCCCTGCGCCAGGGCGTCACCCGCGTGGTGCTCAACACGCACGAATCCCCCACCGCCGATTTTGTCCTTGATACCGACACGCGCCTGCCGGCGGCACAGCTGCGGCGCAGCATTCTGGACCTGGCGGGCGAGGCCGCGGTGGATCAGATCGACGCCACCGCCCTGGCCATCGCCCTGCTTGGCGATTCGATCGCAGCCAATCCGTTCCTGCTCGGCTTTGCCTGGCAGAAAGGGGGCATCCCCCTGTCGCTGGAATTGCTGATGGGGGCGATCGAATTGAACGGCATCGCGGTGGAGGCCAACAAGGCGGGCTTCACCTGGGGACGTTGCGCCGCGGTCGATCCGGCGCGGGTGGCCGCGGCTGCCGGCGTGCGGTTGGAAAAATCGGCGCCCAAGAGTCTCGACGACATCATTGCGGTTCGCGAGGCGTTTCTCGTCGGCTATCAGTCACGGCGTCTGGCGCAGCGGTACTGTTCGCTGGTGGAACGGGTGCGGGAGGCGGAAGGACGGCGGTTCTCCGGCGGCACGGTGCTGACCGAAGCGGTGGCGCGCGGCTACGCGAAGCTGCTGGCCGTGAAAGATGAGTGGGAAGTCGCGCGGCTGTTCACGGCCCCGGACTTCCGCGCGGCGCTGCGGGCTGAGTTCGGCAGCATCGAGGGGCTGGAGTTCCATCTGGCGGTGCCGCTGCTCGGGCGACGCGATCCGCAGACCGGACAGTTGATCAAGCGCGCCCATGGCGGCTGGATGATGCCGGTTTTCCGCGTGCTCGCGGCCTTGCGGTTCCTGCGCGGCACGCCGCTCGACCCGTTCGCGCGCGCCGCCGAGCGGGCCGGCGAGCGGGCGCTGATTGCCGAATACGAAGCGGCCATCGAAGAAATCCTGCAGTGCCTGTCGCCCGGGACCCTGTCCACCGCGGTGGCGCTGGCGTCGTTGCCGGAGCGCATTCGCGGCTTCGGCCACGTGAAGGAACGCGCCATCAGGGAGGCGGAAGCCGAGCGGGCCAGGCTGCTGGAACGGCTGCGGTCGTCTGTCCAGGCGATGGCCGCTTAATGGTCGGCGATTGTGTGCAGGGCGTGCAGTAATGGCGCGCTGGAGACGGTGATGAGGCCGGTGAACGGGTTGTCGAACTCTGTGAGCAGGAAGACCGCGCCGGAGAGCGCAGCGGAGCAGAGTACCACCGCCGCCACCACCAGAGTGTTGCGTGGCGCGAACAGGCCGAGGCCGGCGAAGATCAGCATCATCCAGAACACGAGCACGCCAAGTTGCCAGCCCGACACGGTCGGTCCGGTCAGCTCCTCCATGTTCCAACGGATGCGCACGATATCGTGCAGCGTCGCCTGCGCCTGCACGACAACCCGCGGCACCGCCGCGCCGCCGGCGCCAAGGTGTTCCAGCGACATATCCAGCTCGTCCTGCAGGTCATTGCTGACGCGCGGTGCGTCGCGGTTTGATGCGTCCAGTTCCGGGAAGGTGTCGACCACGATCGCGGCCGTCAGACGCGCCAGCAATTGCCGGGCTTCGGCCGCGGCCGGCCCGAAGCTGTGCAGCGTGTGGTCCAGCGATTCGATCTTGGATGCCAGCCGCCTCACGTCGCGGTCGGCGCCGTCGAATGTCGATTTCAGCGAGGCGAGACCCATGCCAAGCATCAGTGCCGCCAGCACGGCAATCAGCGTGAACACCCGCCGGATGACGTCGCGGGCCTCGACCGAGGCCAGCATGTCCGGCGCGCGGGCGCGCACGAGGGCGCCGCACTTGGCCGATGCGACCAGAGCGGCGAACACGAGCAGGCTGGTGGCGGCATAGGTCAACGACAACGGGTGCAGCCCCGCGTTGGCCGCGCCTGCGAGCTGCGCATCGTCATCAGGAGGATCGTCTCTTGCGGTTGCGTTGCATAGCGTAACACACGCGATTGCGCCGGCAAGCGCTGGTCCGGTGATCGGAATAAAGTAACGGGTTCCAAGGGCCTCACGGCCCTTGGCGGGTCCAGGGCAGAGCCCTGGCCTTGCTTGCTTTCTTCCGGTCCCCCCTCCGCATCAGGCCGCGAGCGCGTCCTCGCCATCCAGCGTGGCCGCCACCGCGTGCACCACCGCGGCGATGCGCACCGCCGCCTGCACCTGCTCGCGCCCGAGTCCGGCCTGCACCACCACCCGCTCATGCGCCTCCATGCACATGCCGCAGCCGTTGATGGCCGAGACGGCGAGCGACCAGAGCTCGAAATCCACCTTGTCGACGCCGGGCCTGGCCATGATGTTCATGCGCAGCCTGGCGGGCAGGCGGGGATATTCGCCGCCGACCAGATGGGTGAAGCGGTAATACACGTTGTTCATGCCCATGATGGCCGCCGCCGCCTTGGCCGCGCTCAGCGCGTCCGCGCTGAGCTGCGGGCCGAACTCGGCCCCCACGGCGCGGGTGACCTCGGCGTTCCGCGCGGCGAGCGCGCTGGCGATGAAGGTTCCGGCGCGCTGCTGCACCGTCAGGCCCGGCTCGGTCGCCAGCGAACCGAGGTTGAGCTTCAGATCCTTGGCGTACTCCGGCAGCCGGGCACGCAGGGCTTCGAGCGACATCATCTGTCCTTTGATGCAAAAGGGGAGGGGCCTGACCCCTCCCCACCCTTGGTCCGCTGCGCGGGCCAGACCCCTGCGGGATTCGCCGCGCGAGCGGGCCCGGATCAGGCCGCGCGCTCGAAGATCAGCTGCGGCTTCAGGGTCTCGGTGCCCTTTTCCCAGTTGCACGGGCACAGCTCGTCGGTCTGCAGGGCGTCGAGCACGCGCAGCACTTCCTGCGGGTTGCGGCCGACGTTCAGCCCGTTCACTGCCGCCCATTGGATGGTGCCCTGGGGATCGACGATGAAGGTGGCCCGCAGCGCCACGCCGGCCGCCTTGTCGAGAATGCCCAGCGCCTCGGACAGCTCGCGCTTGATGTCGGCCAGCATCGGGATCGGCAGGTCGTGGATGTCGGCGTTGTGCAAGCGCCAGTTCAGATGCACGAACTCGCTGTCGGTGGAGACGCCGTAGACCACCGCGTCACGATCGGCGAACTCGCCGGCCAGCTTGCCGAAGGCGGCGATTTCGGTCGGGCAGATGAAGGTGAAATCCTTCGGCCAGAAGAACACGACCTTCCACTTGCCGGGATCGGACTCGTTGGTGATGTCGATGAACGACTTGCCCGGACCGGCGAGGCCCTCGGCACCGCCCTTGACGGCAGAAAGATTGAAGGCGGGGAATTTGTCGCCAACGGTGAGCATAAAGGTGGTCCTTCCTGTAACAAAGGGCCCGGCGGCGGGCCGGGTCGGTGTGCAGGAGCGGTATGGCGTGCCGCAGTTGAACGTGCCAATGAATTGTTTTGGTCACTTTGATCGGTCTTATCGATGACGCCCCTGCCATCGCCGCAGCAGCTTCGTTACCTTCTCGCGCTGGCCGAGCATCAGCATTTCGGTCGCGCCGCCGAGGCCTGCGCGGTCACCCAATCCACTCTCTCGGCCGGCATTCTCGCCCTGGAGCGGCAACTGGACGCGCGGCTGCTGGAACGCGATGCCGGCAAGCGGGTGGTGTTCACCGCCCTGGGCCGGGAGATCGCCAGCCGGGCCCGGGCGGCGCTGCGCAGCCTGGAAGCGGTGGCGGAGGCGGCGGCGGCGGCGCGCGCGCCGATGAGCGGGGCGCTACGGCTCGGCGTGATCCCGACCGTGGGTCCGTTCCTGCTGCCGCGGCTGATGCCGGCGCTGCGGCAATCCTATCCGCTGTTGCGCTTGTATCTGCGCGAAGACACGACCGACCGGCTGGTGGCGCAGCTCAATGACGGGCGCCTCGATCTGTTGCTGCTGGCGCTGCCCTGTGCCAGCGCCGGGGCGGAGACGGTGAAGCTGGCGCGTGACGCCTTCTTCGCCGCGTTGCCGCCCGGCCATGGGCTGGCGGCGCGTGACGCGGTGCCGGCGGCGGCGCTGCAGACCGAGCGTCTGCTGCTGCTTGAAGACGGCCATTGCCTGCGCGACCACGCGCTCGAGGTTTGCGGCTTCGCGCGCGGGGAGGGGCCGGTGCGTGATCCGGCCGAGCCGGACGGGTTCGCCGCCACCAGCCTGCACACTTTGGTGCAAATGGTGGCGGGCGGGCTCGGGGTGACGCTGTTGCCGCGCATTGCCGTGCAGGCGGGTATCGCCACGGGGACCGATCTGGTGCTGCGCCCGCTCGCCGGTGCCGGCGGCTGGCGGACGCTCGGCCTGGTCTGGCGCCCGGCCTCGCCGCGCGCGGCCGAGTACCGGGCATTGGTTCCCCTGATGGCGCAGGTTGCCGGGCCGCACGCGGCTTAGGGTGAACCGGGCAACTCTGGCCGGCTCGTCAGCAATGCGTATGGCCCGCCGGACAGGTGTGGCGCTCGTTGTGTGGCGCGGATTGCGGCGGCGGCGTGTTGCTGCGCGGCGGCGGCGTGTTCGCGCGTGGTGGAGGCTGGGAGGGGGGTGGCGGCGAGGGGGGCGGCGGCGACCGCGGCGGCGGCTGAAAGCTCGGCGTCGGCGTGTGGACGATCGGCAGCGATGTCCTCTGCGGCGTGACGGTGGTTTGCGGCGATGGCGTGGACGGCCGCAGGGGCGGCTGGCTGGTGACCGCCGATGGCGCCGGTTGGTGCAGCAGACGTTGCGTGCCGCCGCCTGGCTGTGTGGGCGCGGTGATCACCGGACCCGCCGGTGCCCCGGTGGTTTGCGTGTGCGACAGAGTCCGCAGACCCGGTGCGGTCGGGGCGGCGGCGGGAGCACCCGGCGCGACGCTGAAGGGATGCGCCGAGACGCTGGCGGGCGCCGATCCGGGCGGGTGGGTGGCAGACAGCGCCCCACCCGTGGGCGGGATCACCGCGGTCGGTACCGGTCGCCCGGCCCCAGGTGTGGCCAATGGCGGCAGACCGGGGTGGAGGCCTGCCACCCCGGCGGGTTGGCCGAGCTGGGGCGCGGCGGTGCCGGCCGGAGCGCCACCCGCCGGAGTCCCGCCCGGCGTGCGCAGCAGCAGCGGCACGGCGGCTCCGACGGCGTGCGCGACCACCGGGGGACCCGGCGCAACCGGCGGCGCGCCGCTGCCGGCAGCACCCGGCGCAAGCGCCAGCTGGCGTGCCACGACGGGGGTGACGCCGGGGGTTGCCAGGGTCGGCCGGACCGGCACCTGGGTCACCGGACGGGCGGCGGCCAACATTTGCGGAGTCATGCCCGACCACTGGCCGCCGGGGCGCGGACCGCCGGCTACGACGGCTGGTGTCCCGAAGCTGCCGGCGCCCCTGTTGACGAAGCTGTTGACGGTCGTGACATTGGTGATGTTGTTGATATTGCTGACATTACTGCGGTTGACCCGGCCGAAATAGGCGGGGCTGGCATGGTACCAGGGATGGTAGGCTTCGCGTGGGCCAAGCGGAATCCACCCGACGGCGGCACCGATCGCCAGTCCGGCGGCCAGACCGACCGCCGCGCCGGCGGCCACGCCCACCCAGCTCACGAGCGCCGGCGCATAGACCGGCGGGCCGTATCCCGCGCCGCCTTCTCCCGCCGGAATCCAGCCCCAGCGGCCGCCGTTCTCGATCCAGCGGCCGTAATGGAACGGCGCGAATCCCCACGGCGCCGCGTCCACCCAGGTCCAGCCCCAGGGCGACGCCCAGGCCCAGTGCCCGCTGCGATAGGGAACCCACCCCGGCGCCACCGGCGGATACCAGACCTGGCCATAGTCAGGCACCTGCGCCCACTCGCCGGTCTCCAGCAGCGGCTCCACGCCGGTCATCGCCATGACCACCTCGGGCGGCGCCACTCCCTGGGCGGCGGTGGCGGGAAACGCCCGGGCGAGCTGTGCCGACAGGAAGGGGTCCGGTTCCTGGGGGCCGACACTGCCCTCGAAATGGTCGCTGCCGGTGATCGTGGCGGTCTGGCCGGCGGCGACGGTCAGCGACACTCCATCGGCGTCGATCTGCGCTGCCCCGTCCACCACCGTGACCCGGGTTGGTGTCGCCGCGTCACCGGCGGCAATCAGATAGCGCCCGGGCTGCGCGATTGTAACGGTGCCGCGCGGCGTGCGCAGCGTGACCGTGCTGCCCGGCCCGGCGTCGCGCAGCTCCAGGAACACCCGCCCCTGCGCGACGGCAGCGGCCAGCGACTGGTCGTCGAGCCGGTCGATGTCGCATTCGGTGGCGCCGTCCAGCGTCAGCCGGCTCGCGCCGATTTCGATGTCGGCAGCGGACTGCGGCTCGGTCCAGATGAAATTGCCGGAGGTGACCGGATAGTTCGGCGTGGCCGGGTTCCAATGGGTGTCGTCGGCCGTGCGGAACGAGACGGTGCCCGACAGTCGCGCCAGGCGGCCGACCCGCGCGGGCGGGTCGCCGAGAGCCGCGGCGGTGGCGGCCGGCGACGGCGGGGCGGGCTGGGCGGCGGCTTGCGGCGTCGCCAGCGGTCCGAGGAGCAGCCCGGTGATGGCCAGGCCGGCGGAGAGACGGAACAAGAGGGTGGTGGGACGCATCGCTCCAACTCCTCAGTGAACAAGCACGCAGTCTATAAAGGGAAAATGGCCAAAGCGCGGCTGCCCCGGGGGGCGGAGGTAAACACGGCGAGGGCAAAGTCATGGCCTTCCTTTCTCCGGCCAAGCCCCAGCATTCCCATACAGTCTCCTTGAAAGCGCCCCATTTGCAGCGCTCGCTACCGGTCAGGATCGCAGGAGGACGCCGATGGTTCCCTCGCCCATGTCATTCTGTCCGCGTGCCCGCCGCATGCTCGCGCCGCTCGCCGCGCTGGCCTTGCTGGCGCTGGGAGGCTGTGTGGTTGCCCCGGCTTATGGACCGGGCGGCTATTATGCGCCCAGCTATGCCTATGCCACGGCCCCTGTTGTCGTCGGCGGCTGGTATGGCGGCGGCGGCGGCTGGTATCGCGGCCGCGGCTGGTAGAAGGATCAGCCAGCGGCGAAAAAAACCCCAGGGAGCGCCGCTCCCTGGGGGGTCTTGCTGCTGCCGCGAAGCGCGCGGCGATCAGTGCCCGAGTGACTTGACGATCTCCTCGGTCATTTTCTTGGCATCGCCGAACAGCATCATCGTGTTGGGCCGGAAGAACAACTCGTTCTCCACCCCGGCATAGCCCGAGGCCAGCGAGCGCTTGATGAACAGCACCGTGCCCGCCTTCTCGACATCGAGGATCGGCATGCCATAGATCGGCGAGGATTTGTCGGTCTTGGCCGCCGGGTTGGTCACGTCGTTGGCGCCGATCACATAGGCCACATCGGCGGTGCTGAACTCGTTGTTGATGTCTTCCAGTTCGAACACCTCGTCATACGGCACGTTGGCCTCGGCCAGCAGCACGTTCATGTGGCCGGGCATGCGGCCCGCCACCGGATGGATGGCGTATTTCACGTCCACGCCATCTTTCTTGAGCAGGTCGGCCATTTCCCGCACGGCGTGCTGTGCCTGCGCCACCGCCATGCCGTAGCCGGGCACGATGATGACCTTGGAGGCGTTCTTCATGATAAACGCGGCGTCGTCGGCGGCCCCCGACCGGACGCTGCGCTGTTCCGTCCCATGCGCCGCCGCCGCCACGCCGCCGTCGTTGCCGAAGCCGCCCAGCAGCACGTTGATGATGCTGCGGTTCATGCCCTTGCACATGATGTAGGACAGGATCGCGCCGGAGGCGCCGACCAGCGCGCCGGTAATGATCAGCGCGAGGTTGCCGATGGTGAAGCCGATACCGGCCGCCGCCCAGCCCGAGTAGCTGTTCAGCATCGACACGACCACCGGCATGTCGGCGCCGCCGATCGGGATGATCAGCAGGAAGCCGATGGCGATCGACAAAATGGCCAGCACCCAGAACACGAAGTGACTGCCGCCGGTGACGATGAACAGCAGGATCAGGAAGCCGATGGCGCCGCCGATGCCGGCATTGATGCGATGCTGGTTGGGGAAGGTGATCGGCGCCCCGCTCATCAGCGCCTGCAGCTTGGCAAAGGCGATCACCGAGCCCGAGAAGGTGATGGCGCCAATGGCGAGCCCCAGCGACATTTCGACCAGGCTCTGGGCGTGGATGTGCCCGGCGGTGCCGATGCCGAACGCCTCCGGCGCGTTCAGCGCCCCGGCGGCGACGAACACCGCGGCCAGACCGACCAGCGAGTGGAACGCCGCCACCAGCTGCGGCAGCGCCGTCATCTGGATGCGCGAGGCGATGAAGTAGCCGACGCTGCCGCCGATGGCGATGCCGAGCGGAATCAGCAGCGCGGTCGAGGAGAACATGCCGTGATGGGCGAATGTCACCAGCACGGCCACCGCCATGCCGGTCACGCCCAGCAGGTTGCCGCGGCGCGAGGTTTCCGGGTGCGACAGGCCGCGCAGGGCCAGGATGAACAGGACCGCGGCGACAAGATAGAGGAATGAAGTGAGGGAAGCGGACATGGCGGGACCCTCACGCCTTCTTCTTGGACTTGAACATGGACAGCATCCGGTAGGTCACGAAGAACCCGCCGAAGATGTTCACGCTGGCGAGCGTCACGGCCAGGAAGCCGAAACCGTTCGCCCAGGCCGAGGTGCCCAGCCCGGTCGCCAGCATGGCGCCGACGATGATCACCGAGGAAATGCCGTTGGTCACCGCCATCAGCGGCGAATGCAGCGCCGGGGTGACGTTCCACACCACATAATAGCCGACGAAGACCGCCATCAGGAAGATGGCGAACAGGAACACGAAGGGCGCGACGGTATCGGCCGCGGCCTCGACGCCGGACACCTCGGCGGCGTGCGCCACCGCGCCCGCCGCGAAGCCCATGGCCTGCGCGGCCAGATCGATCAGGGTCATCCTTGCCTTTCCTCCGGGATCAGGCGGCTTGCTGGGGCAGGAACGCCGGGTGCACCACGGCGCCGCCGCGGGTCAGCAGCACGCCTTTGACGATGTCGTCCTCGGCCGGCAGCTTCGGCGCTTTTTCCGCCTTGTCCCAGAAATTGGTCAGGAACGTCAGCAGGTTGCGCGCATAAAGGCTGCTCGCGGCGACAGCGATGCGGCCGGGCCAGTTGTACCAGCCCAGAATGCGCACGCCGTTCGGCGTGGTATATGCCTCGCCGGGCTTCGTCAGCGCGCAGTTGCCGCCGGCGTCCGAGGCGATGTCCACCACCACGCTGCCCGCCTTCATCGCCTCCACCGCCGCGGCGGTGACGATCACCGGGGCTTTCCGGCCCTGCACCAGGGCGGTGGTGATGACCAGGTCGTTCTTGGCCACCGTGGCGGCGATCAGCTCGGCCTGCTTGCGGCGGAACTCGTCGCTCATTTCCTTCGCGTAGGCGCCGGTCTGCTGGGCGGTCTCCGCGTCCTCCACGCCGATGAAGGTGGCGCCGAGCGAGCGGATTTCGTCCTTCGCCGCCGGCCGCACGTCGGTGGCCGAGACGATGGCGCCGAGCCGACGGGCGGTGGCGATGGCCTGCAGCCCGGCCACGCCCGCCCCGACCACGAACACCCGCGCCGGCGGCACCGTGCCGGCGGCGGTCATCATCATCGGGAAGCCGCGTTCGAACGCCGCCGCCCCTTCGATCACCGCGCGGTAGCCGGCCAGGTTGGCCTGGCTGGACAGCACGTCCATGCTCTGTGCGCGGGTGATGCGCGGCAGCCGTTCCATCGCCGCCGCGTCGATGCCGGCCTCGGCGAGCGACTTGACCAACGCGACGTCGCCCTCGGCGCCGATGGTGGCCACCAGCAGGGCGCCGCGCGGGATCAGGCTGCGCTGTTCGGGCCCGGGCAGGCGGACGGCGAACACGATCCCGGCGCCGGCGAGCGCGGCGGCGGCACCGGCGGCGATTTCCGCGCCGGCGGCCTGATATTCGGCGTCCGCGATGGAAGCACCGGCGCCGGCGCCGCTTTCAACGGCGACGGTCAGGCCGAGGCCGACCAGTTTTTTCACCGTGTCCGGTGTCGCGGCGACGCGCGTTTCAGAGTCGGCGCGTTCCTTTAGCACCGCAAGGCGCATCGGAATTCCTTTCGTACAGGTGGGGGAGGCGGGGTCAGGGCCACCCCGTCGGTGAGGCGCGCACCATGCCTGCGGTGGCAGGGGCTCGCAAGGGGGGGTCCAGGCGGGTGGAATGCCTGAACGACCAAAATTGCGCATACACGCGCAACATTGTTGCGTGTTCCAGGGTGGAGGTGGAGGGGCTAGAGGGCTTGTGGCGGGAACGGGCGGCGCCGGCTTTGATCCAGGTCAAAGACAGTTATGACGTGTACCTATTCAGCGGGCGGAGGGTCGCATCGCCATCTCCGCCCCAGGGTTGCCGCCAGCCGGCCCGTGCTCTAAAGCGCCGCGCCACGCCCCCAAGCATCCCAAAGGAGCCTTCCATGGCGACCGAGCGCACCCTGTCCATCATCAAGCCGGACGCCACACGGCGCAACCTGACCGGAAAAATCAACACCAAGTTCGAGGAAGCCGGCCTGCGCATCGTCGCCCAGAAGCGCCTGCACCTCTCGCTCGCCCAGGCCGAATCGTTCTACGGCGTGCACCGCGAGCGCGGCTTCTTCCGCGACCTGGTGACCTTCATGGTGTCAGGCCCGGTGGTGGTGCAGGTGCTGGAAGGCGAGGGCGCCGTCGCCCGCAACCGTGAGATCATGGGCGCCACCAACCCGGCCAACGCCGCCCCCGGCACCATCCGCCACGAATTCGCCGAGAGCATCGAGGCCAACTCGGTGCACGGCTCGGACAGCGCCGAGAACGCGGCGACGGAGATCGCGTTTTTTTTCGCCGGGATTGAGATCGTCGGGTAACGGAAAGACCGCCGTAGCGGTGAATCCTTCTCCCCCTCCCACACGGGGAGGGGGAGAGGAACGCTCTGCCGGTTCGGGCGGGCTTCGTGCGTGAACATCTGTTGACAACGGCCTGCCGGGGCGGTGGTGGCATGCGCAAGGAACGACGCTGGCTGGTGGTGGCCGAGGACGGCCATCACGCAACAATCGGCATCCGCACGGACCCGTCGCCGGAGGAAATCCAGTCGCTTGGCGACTCCCTGGAGTCCGCCGGCGTGGCCGCGTGGCTGGTGGTGTCCGAGGGCGGCTATGACGACGCGGGGGTCGTGACCCTGCTGATGGTGCGCCGCATCACGACCCGCACCGGCAACTGGGCGGATGCCGAGCGGCGATGGCACGGACTGCGGGCCAGGAAACTGGAGACATTGGGGTGACTGGCGCGCCGTCCCGTCCGAGGGTGTTCAGCAACCGCTCCCCGGCGACGGCCACGGGTTGACCAGCGCCGCCCCTGGCGGGGGCAGCGCGGCTGTGCCGTCGATGAAGCCGCGCAGGGCCAGCGGATACAAAACATGCTCCTGGGCCAGCACCCGCGCGGCCAGTGCCGCCGCGTCATCGCCCGGCAGCACCGGCACGCAAGCCTGGGCCAGGATCGGCCCTTCGTCCATCGCCTCGGTTACCAGATGCACCGTGCAGCCGTGCAGCTTCACCCCGGCGGCAAGCGCCCGCGCATGCGTGTCCAGACCCGGAAACGCGGGAAGCAGGCTCGGGTGGATGTTCAGCATCCGCCCGGCGTAGCGTCCCACCAGGAACGGCGTCAGCAGCCGCATGTAGCCGGCCAGGCAGACGATCTCGACGCCGGCCGCGTCCAGCACCTCGGCCAGCGCCGCCTCATGCGCCGCCCGGTCGCGCCGGAAACGGCGGTGATCGATGCTGGCGGCGGCAATGCCGGCAGCGCGCGCGATCTCCAGCCCCGGCGCGTCCGGATTGTTGGACAGCACCAGCACCACCTCGGCCGGGTAGTCCGGCGCGGCGGCGGCGCGCAGCAGCGAGGCCATGTTGGAGCCGCGGCCGGATATCAGAATGCCGACGCGACGCTTCACGCCAGCCAGTCCACCGGCAGGTCGATGCTTGTCTCCGGCCCGGCATCGGCGGCGGCGACCTCGATGCGGCCCATGGCGAACACGGTCTCGCCCGCCGCTTCCAGCACCGCGCGGGCGGCGCCGGGCTCGGCGGTCACCACCGCCATGCCGATGCCGCAGTTGAACACCCGCAGCATTTCCTCCGGCGGAACGCCGCCACTGCGGGCAAGCCAGCCGAACACCGCCGGCAACGGCCATGTGCCGGCATCGAGCACGGCGCGCGTGCCCGCGGGCAGCACCCGGGGCAGGTTGCCGGGCAGGCCGCCGCCGGTGATGTGGGCGGCCGCCTTCACCAGCCCGGCGCGGTGCAGCGCCAGCAGCGGGCGGACATAGATGCGGGTCGGCACAAGCAGCGCTTCCCCGAGCGTGACCCCCTCGGCGAAGGGCGCCGGCGTCGCCCAGCCGGAACTCGGTGCCCTCGACGATGCGGCGCACCAGCGAGAACCCGTTGGAATGCACGCCGCTGCTGGCCAGGCCCAGCACCGTGTCGCCAGGCGTCACCCCCTGCGGCAGCAGCGTGCCGCGCTCGGCGGCGCCGACGGCGAAACCGGCCAGATCGTAGTCGTCGGCGGCGTACATGCCTGGCATCTCGGCGGTCTCGCCGCCGGCCAGCGCGCAGCCGGCGAGGCGGCAGCCCTGGGCGATGCCGGCGATGACCCGCGCGGCATGCTCCACCGAAAGCCGGCCGGTGGCGAAATAATCAAGAAAGAACAGCGGCTCCGCACCCTGCACCACCAGATCGTTGACGCACATGGCCACCAGATCGATGCCGACGCTGTCGTGATGGCCGGTGTCGATGGCGATGCGCAGCTTGGTGCCGACCCCGTCGGTGGAGGAAACCAGTACCGGGTCTCGGAACCCGGCCGCCCGCGGGTCGAACAGCGCGCCGAAGCCGCCGATGCCGCCGAGCACGCCCGGGCGGGCGGTGGCGCGGGCGAGCGGCTTGATGCGTTCCACCAGCGCGTCGCCGGCGTCGATGTCCACGCCGGCCGCGCGATAGGTCATGCTTGCCATGCCGGACCTCGATATGATGCAGCCATGACCATGCCAATCATGACAGGGTGGGAGCGGCCAAGGAACCATAGCGACCACCGCGGCGCAACCGGCGCCGGCGGCGGATGCGGCCATGCCTGAAGGCGCCCCGTTGCCGGCCCCGGCGGGACATGCGGTGATCAACCTGCCCAACGTGATCACCTTCGCCCGGCTCTGCGCCGTGCCGGCGGCGGTGTGGCTGGTGCTGCGCGACCAGTTCGCCGCGGCGTTCTGGCTGTTCGTGGCGGCGAGCGCATCGGATGCGCTGGACGGCTGGCTGGCGCGCCGCCGCGGGCCGACCATGGTGGGCACGGTGCTCGACCCGGTGGCCGACAAGCTGCTGCTGGTGTCGATGTGCGTGACCCTGGCGGCGGTGCACCGACTGGCCGACTGGCTGGCGATCCTGGTGGTGTTTCGCGACGTGGTGATCGTCGGCGGCGTGCTGGTGCTCGGGCTGAGCGGGCAGAAAGTGGCGATCCGGCCGCTGCTGGTCTCCAAGGTGAACACCTTGCTGCAGATTCTGCTGGTCGGGCTGAGCCTGGCGATGGCGGCCACGGGATGGGGCTGGCCGCTGCTGACGCTGGCGCTGACCTGGGTGGTGGCGGCAAGCACGCTGGCCTCCGGGGGCGCCTATGTGTGGACGGCGGCGCGCGGGCCATGAGCGTGAAGCTCGCGCCCCCCCAGCTTCCGCCTGAACAAATCCGGGCCGAGCGGAACGCGGCCGAGCCGGGGCGCTCCACCACCCGCATGCAGCGGCTGGCGATCCTGGCGGCGCTGCTGGTGGGCGGCTGGGTGTCGCTGCAATTGTTCGCCTCGGTGCTGCTGCCCTTCGTGGCGGCGGCGGGAACGGCCTATTTTCTCGACCCGCCGGCCAGACGGCTGACCCGTCTCGGCCTGCCGCGCGGGGTGGCGGCGCTGCTGATGATCGCGGCGGTGGGGGCGATCACGCTGTTGTTCGCGCTGCTGCTGTATCCGCTCATCCTGGCGCAGATCGGCATCCTGATCACCCGGCTGCCTGAGTATGTCGTTGCCATCCGAGGCTTCGCCGCCGAGGTCATCGCCCATCTGCAGGAGCGTCTGGGGCCGGACTTCGTCGATGAGAAGCTGCGCGACCTGGTGGCGGGGCAGGCCGGCACGATGCTGTCGGTGCTGGTCACCACGATCAGCCGGCTGATCGGCGGCAGCTTCGCCCTGTTCAACGTGGCGACCCTGCTGCTGGTGACGCCGGTGGTGGCGTTCTATCTGCTGCGCGACTGGCCGGACCTGGTGGCGCGCATCGACGGCTGGCTGCCGCGCCGCTATGCCGGAGTGCTGCGGGCACAGGCGCGCGAGGTGGACCGCATCCTGTCGGCCTGGCTGCGCGGGCAGGCGTTCTGCTGCATCGTGCTGGCGCTGTTCTATGCCGTGGCGCTGTCGCTGGCGGGGCTTGATCTCGGCCTGATCGTCGGGCTGTCGGCGGGGGTGCTGTCGTTCATCCCCTACGTGGGCAGCATCACCGGGGCGGTGACCTCGATCGGCCTGGCCCTGGCCCAGTTCCCAACCTGGACCGAGGTGCTCATCGTGGTGGGAGTGTTCGTCGCCGGGCAGACCCTGGAGGGATATGTCATCTACCCGCGCTTCCTGGGCGACCGGGTGGAGCTGCACGCGGTATGGGTGATCTTCGCGCTGTTCGCCGGCGGGGCGGCGTTCGGCTTCCTCGGCGTGCTGCTGGCGGTGCCGATGGCGGCGGTGATCGGCGTGCTGTGCCGGTTCTGGCTGCACCGCTACCTGCAAAGCCCGCTGTACCTTGAATTACCCCCGCGCCAGGAGAGCGAGCCCTGAGCGGCGCCGCGCCGGTCGACCCCGTCCCGGTGCCACGCCAGCTGGCGCTGCCGTTCCCACACGCGCCGCATTACCGGGCTTACGACTTCCTGGCCGCCGAATCGAATGCCGAGGCGCTGGAATGGCTGCACAACACGCCATCCTGGCCGGGCGGACGGCTGGCGCTGTGGGGGCCGGAGGGGTGCGGCAAGACCCATCTGCTGCATCTCTGGGCGGAGCGGCAGCGGGCCGAACTGCTGGCCGGCCCGCTTCTCGCGGTGCGCCCGCCCGGGGGGCCGGTGGCGGTGGACGACGCCGATGCGGCCCCCGAGCGTCCGCTGCTGCACCTGCTGAACGCCGCCGGCGAGGCCGGGCTGCCGGTGCTGCTGGCCGGGCGGGCGGCGCCGGCACGCTGGCGCGCCGGGCTGCCCGACCTGGCCAGCCGGCTGCGCGCCATCACCGCCGTGCGCATCGGCCCGGCCGAGGATGAGTTGCTGCGCAGCCTGCTGATGCGGCTGCTGGCGGAGCGGCAATTGCCCGTGCCCGAGCCGCTGCAGGACTGGCTGCGCTTGCGCCTGCCGCGTTCGCAAGGGGCGATTCGCGAGGCGGTGGCGCGGCTGGACCGTGCCGCGCTGGCGGGCGGCGGACCGGTCACACGTGCGATCGCCCAGGAGGTCGTGGCCGGGCTCCAAGGGGATTCGCCACCTCCATTGCCGGCGGATGACGTTTTGCTCCAAGCTGGCATAACCGCCTCCCGCGAGACCGACAGGCTCCTGTAGGATCATCCCATGAACCAATTCGATTCCATGCATGTTCCCGGGGGCGCCGCTGACGTGGTGACCCCCGATGTGCCGCAGGATGCCCCGATGGCAGCGCCTCCCACCCCGGTGCCTGTCGCCCCGGCAATCGGTCCGGCCGATCCCAACCGCTTCATCAACCGCGAGCTGTCCTGGCTCGATTTCAATCAGCGGGTGCTGGAGGAGGCGGAGAACCAGCGCCACCCGTTGCTGGAACGCCTGCGCTTCGTGTCCATCAGTGCCTCCAATCTCGACGAGTTCTGGTCGGTGCGGGTGGCGGGTCTGATCGGCCAGGCCAAGGCGGGGGTGACGGCGCATTCACCCGACGGGCGCACGCCGGCGCAGCAGTTGCTGGAAGTGGAAGCGCGGGCGGAACGGCTGATGGCCGATCAGCACCGCGTGTGGGTGGAACTGCGCGGCCTGCTGGCCGCGGCCGGGATCGAGCTCTGCGAGCCGGCGACTCTGACCGGCACCGACAGCCAATGGCTCGAGACCTGGTTCATGGAGCGGGTGTTCCCGGTGCTGACGCCGCTTGCCGTCGATCCGGCGCACCCGTTCCCGTTCATTCCCAATATGGGACTGGTGATGGCGCTCGCGCTGCTGCGGGCGGAGGACGCGCACAACATGCGCGCGCTGATCCCGTTGCCCAGCCAGATCGAACGCTTCGTGCGCCTGCCTGCCGCCGGCGGACCGATCCGGTTCGTCATGCTGGAGCATATCGTGGTGCTGTTCCTGCACCGCCTGTTCCCCGGCTACAAGCTGCAGGGCCACGGGATGTTCCGGCTGATCCGCGACACCGACGTGGAATACGAGGAAGAGGCCGAGGATCTGGTGCGGTCGTACGAGACCGCGCTGAAGCGCCGCCGCCGCGGGGTGGCGATCCATCTGTCGGTCGAGGCGGCGATGCCGCTGCATTTGCGCGAGCTGGTGATCGACGAGCTGGAAGCGTCGAGCCAGAACGTCTTCGTGCACGACGGGATTCTCGGCATCGCTGATCTCAAGCAGCTGATCGTCGATGACCGGCCGGACCTGCTGTTCGCGCCGTATACGCCGCGCTTTCCCGAGCGCATCCGCGACTTCGCCGGCGACTGTTTCGCCGCCATCCGCGCCAAGGACATCGTTGTCCACCACCCGTTCGAGAGCTTCGACGTGGTGGTTCAGTTCCTGCGCCAGGCCGCGCAGGACCCGAGCGTGGTGGCGGTGAAACAAACCCTGTATCGCACCAGCCGCGACAGCCCGATCGTCAAGGCGCTGATCGAGGCGGCGGAGGCTGGCAAATCGGTCACCGCTCTGGTGGAGCTGCGCGCCCGTTTCGACGAGGAAGCCAATATCCGTCTGGCGCGCTCGATGGAATCGGCCGGCGTGCAGGTCGTCTATGGTTTCACCCAGCTCAAGACGCACGCCAAGCTGAGCCTAGTGGTACGACGCGAGGGCGGGACCATGCGGTCCTATGCGCATTTCGGCACCGGCAACTATCATCCGATCACCGCGCGCATCTACACCGATCTGTCATTCTTCACCTGCGACCCTGAGCTGACCCGCGATTCGGCACGGTTGTTCAACTACATGACCGGCTATGCAAAACCGGAGCGGATGGATGCGGTGTCGTTCAGCCCGCTGACCATCCGCCCGACGCTGGAAGAAATGATCGGCCGCGAGATCGCCTTCGCTCAGGAGGGACGGCCGGCGACCATCTGGCTGAAGATGAACAGCCTGGTGGACGACGAGCTGATCGACCGGCTGTACGAGGCGTCGCGGGCGGGGGTGAAGGTGCTAGCGGTGGTGCGCGGCATCTGCTGCCTGCGGCCGGGCGTTCCGGGGATGTCGGAGAACATCCGGGTTAAGTCGATCGTCGGGCGGTTCCTGGAGCACAGCCGGATTTGCGTGTTCGGCAACGGCCGCCGGCTGCCGAGCCGCGAGGCGCTCGTCTATATCAGTTCGGCGGATTGGATGACCCGCAACATGGACTGGCGGGTCGAGACGCTGGTGCCAATCCACACCGAAACGGTGCACCGACAGGTGCTCGACCAGATCATGGTGGTGAACCTGCGCGACACGGAACAATCCTGGGAGCTGGGGGCCGACGCGGTGTGGCGCCGCATCGGGCCGGTGCTGCTGGCAAAGCGTGTGTCGGCGCATGAATATTTCATGACCAACCCGTCGCTGTCCGGCCGTGGTTCGGCGCTGCACGGCACGTCGGTGCCGGGTCCCGGGGACCAGGTGCGGCGCCAGGACCGGATTCTGGAGGACTGAACCGCGGCGGCAGCGCGCGGTGGCGATGGGGCCGCCGCGCGCCCAGGAAAGACGCGCGCCCAGGAAACAGGTGCGCGGGAAAGATGTGGTTGACGCAGACCCGCCGGCCGGTCACCCGTTATGTCCGTCATGCCCTATACGCCTCCTGCCGACCTGCCGCGCTGCGCCGTGGTCGATCTCGGCTCCAATTCCGTGCGCCTCGTGGTGTTCGAGGGGCGGGGACGCAATCCGGTTGCAATTTTTAACGAAAAGGCGGTGCTGCGGCTCGGCCGTGGACTCCAGTCCACCGGCCGACTGAACGAGGACGCGCAGACGCAGGCGCTGACGGTGATGAACCGCTATCTGGCCATCGCGCGGGCGATGGGGGCGGAGCCATTTGAGGTGCTGGGCACCGCGGCGGTGCGCGACGCGGAGAACGGCCCGGACTTCGTCGCCACCCTGCGCAAGCGCATGCCAGGGGTGAGTATCCGTATCCTCGGCGGCGAGGAGGAGGCGGCCCTCGCCGCCGACGGGGTGCTGTGTGGCATCCCGACCGCCGACGGCATCCTGGCCGATATCGGCGGTGGTTCGCTGGAACTGGTGCGGCTCGATCGCGGCCAGCGCGGGCCGGCGGCAACCCTCCGCCTGGGGGTGATCCGCCTGGCCGAGCGGTCGGGCGGCGATTTGTTGCAGGCGCGCGCCATCGTCGAAACGGAGCTTGCGGGGGTGCCCTTCCTGGCGGAGGCGGCCGGGCGTGACCTCTACCTGGTCGGCGGGGCATGGCGGGCGCTGGCCCGCATTCACATCGCCCAGACCAGCTATCCGCTGAACATGGTGCACCATTACACCATCGGCCGCGAGGAGGCGCGCGACCTGACCGGGGTGATCGCCGGGGCGTCGCGGCGGTCGCTGGAGCGCATGGCCGGCATCCCGCGCCGGAGGATCGAAGACCTGCCTTTCGCCGCGGTGGTGCTGCGCCGGGTGCTGCGCGCCACCGGGGCGCGGCGGGTGGTGTTCAGCGCCAACGGGCTGAACGAGGGGTGGTACATGCAGCTGGTGCCGCCGGCCGAACGGGCGCGGGATCCGCTGCTGGCTGCGGGGCTGGGATATGCGTGCCGGTTCGGCCGCGACCCGGCGTTGCCGCCGGCGTTGTTCGCCTGGACCGACCCGCTGTTCCCCGGCGAGATCGGCGAGGCGCGGCGGCTGCGCGAGGCTGCCTGCTGGATGTCGGACATCGGCAGCCATGAGCACCCGGAATACCGCGCCGAGCAGGCGTTCCTGCGCATCCTCCGCCAGCCCGGCATCGGCCTGGACCATCACGCGCGGGCTTTCCTCGGTCTGGCCCTGGCGATGCGCTACGAGGCTGAACCCGACGCGCCGTTCCTGATGACCGCGCACCTGCTGCTGAGCGACGAGGCGACCAGGCGGGCAGTTGTTCTGGGGGTGGCGATGCGGCTGGCCTACACGCTCTCGGCCGGCACGCCGGACCTGCTGTCGGGCACGTCACTGCGGGCCAACCACGTCCTCACGCTGCACCTCGCGGAGGGCAGCGGGGTGTTTGCCGGTGAAAGCGTGACACGGCGGCTGGAACGGCTGGGGCAGGCGATGGGGCTGGCGACGACCACGGAGGTCGGGGCCCAGGCTACCGGGGCATTGCCCGGAACCCCACCAGGGAGCGTTGCCCCCTGGACCCCCACCAGGGGCGAAGCCCCTGGACCCGTTACTTAAGTCGCCTCGATCAACCTGATCCGCTTGCCCTCGACACCAAGCGCAATGCGCCCCTGCTTGAGCGCCAGCGCATCAGCTCCGAACACCTCATACCGCCAGCCGTGCAGCACCGGCACGTCGGGTGCCTCCTCACCGGCCAGCCGGTCGATGTCCTCGCTGGAGGCCACCAGCTTGGGGGCGACATGGTGCTGCTCGCATTTGGCGGCGAGCAGGACTTTCAGCAACGACACCAGCGCCGGCGAGGGCCGCAGTCCGTCGCGGTTGTTGAGCACCGCCGGCAGCGCCTCCTCGGGCAGGGCGCGGGCCTCGGCGATCGCCGCCAGCAGGCTGGCGCCGATTCGCCCCTCGGCGAAGCCGCGGGTGACGCCGCGGGCGCGGGCCAGCTGTTCGGGGGTTTCCGGGGCGGTGGCCGCCAGCTCCAGCAGGGTCTCGTCCTTGAGCATGCGGCTGCGCGGAATGTTGGAGCGCTGCGCCTCCCGTTCGCGCCAGGCGGTGATGGCGCGCAGCACGCTGAGCATGCGACGGTTGCTGGTGCGCGGGCGCAGCCGCTCCCACATCAGCTCGGGGTCGGGGCGATAGGTGGCGGGGTCGGTGAGCACCGCCATTTCCTCGGCCACCCAGTCGAGGCGGCCTTCCTTTTCCAGCCGCGCCCGCAGCCGCTCATACACGCCGCGCAAATGCGTCACGTCGGCGGCGGCGTAGGTGATCTGGGCGGGGGAGAGCGGTCGGGCGGACCAGTCGCTGAAGCGGTGCGCCTTGTCGATATGGCCGCCGGTAAGGGCGGAGACCAGCGAATCGTAGCCCACCTGGTCGCCGAATCCGGCCACCATGGCGGCGACCTGGGTGTCGAACAGGGGCCGCGGCACATCGCCGAAGCGAAGGACGAAAATCTCGATGTCCTGGCGGGCGGCGTGAAACACCTTTTCCACCGCGGTGTCGGCCAGCAGGGCGCCGAGCGGGGCGAGGTCGAGCCCGGGGGCGAGCGCGTCGACCACCGCGACCTCGGTCTCGCCGGCGAGTTGTACGGCACAGAGCTCGGGCCAGTAGGTACGCTCCCGCATGAACTCGGTATCGACGGTGACGAAGCGCAGCCTGCGCAGCCGCGTGCAAAGCGCGGCCAGCTCGGCGGTGTCGGTGATCAGGGCGGGGGGCGGAAATTCAGGACGTGGACTGCGCGGCATACAGCCGTTCTACACGCCCGGACCGTGCCATGGAAAGCCGACCCATGGGATCGGGACGTCACTGGACTCGCCGGTGCGCCCGTTGTAGCCCCGGCGTCTCGCGGCGGAACAATGAAATCGAGGGGGCGATGGGGACGACGCTTGAACACGCTCCGGCGGCGCATGCCGATGCCTGGATCGATCTGCGGGCGCCGGACGAGGCGCGGGTGCTGGAGATCGAGGCAGCCACTGGGCTGAGCCTGCCGCAACTCGAGGATTTGCAGGAGATCGAAAGCTCCAGCCGCCTTTATGTGGAAGGCGGCGCCCTGTTCATGAGCTTTCCGGTGCTGACGCCCTACCGGCACGGCGAGCCGACGCGGTCGGTGCCGGTCGGCTTCGTCCTGCAGCCGCATCTGGTGGTGACGCTGCACTACGGCGATGCACCGATTTTCGATCAGGCGATCGAGCGGGCCAAAACGGTGGTTCAGGGCGCGCCGAGCAGCGAGATTTTCGTCACCGTGCTCGAGGACGTGATCGAGCGCGTGGCCGACGTGCTGGAGCGGGCCAACGAGGAAATGGACCGGATCAGCCAGCTGATTTTCCGCGATGCGCCAGAAACCGGCAGCGTCACCGCGCAGATGCGGCGGACGTTGCGCGGCATCGGTCGCCTCGGCGAACTGGTGACCAAGCTGCGCGAGACCCTGCTGGGCATCAGCCGGATGCTGCCGTTCCTGGCAAGCCATGCCGGCTGGATGCCGGATGCGTTGAAAGCGCGCCTGGAGACGGTGGGGCAGGACGTGCGCAGCCTGCTCGACCACGACACCCATCTGAGCCAGCGTGTGCAGTTCCTGCAGGAGGCGACGCTGGGCTTCATCAATATCGAGCAGAGCAACATCATCAAGATCATGACGGTGGTTTCGGTCGTGGCCATGCCGCCGACACTGATCGCCAGCATCTACGGCATGAATTTCGAATACATGCCGGAGCTGAAATGGGTTTACGGCTATCCGATTGCGCTGGGAATGATCGTGGTCAGTGTCGTGCTGCCGCTGCTCTGGTTCCGCGCCCGCCGCTGGCTGTGACCGCTTGACACCGGGGGGGACGGGGGCTTGTCTGCCGCCCTCCAAACCCCCCGGGACGAGATATGCACGCCTATCGGACCCATACCTGCGGCGCGCTGCGCGCCAGCGACGCCGCCCGCACCGCCCGCCTGTCGGGCTGGGTGCACAGCAAGCGGGACCACGGCGGGCTGCTGTTCATCGACCTGCGCGACCATTACGGCCTGACCCAGATCGTCTTCGCCGCCGGCTCGCCGGCCTTCGAAACGGTCGACCGGCTGCGCCCGGAGAGCGTGATCACCGTCACCGGCACGGTGGTGCTGCGCGAGCCCGGCACGGTCAATCCGAAACTGCCGACCGGTGAGGTGGAACTGCGGGCGGAAGCGGTGGTGGTGCAGTCGGCGGCCGAGGTGCTGCCCATGCAGGTCGCCGGCGAGGAGAAATATCCCGACGAGATCCGGCTGAAATACCGGTTCATCGACCTGCGCCGCGATCGCGTGCATCGCAACATGATCCTGCGCGCGAAAGTGATCGCCAGCATCCGCCGGCGGATGATCGAAGCCGGGTTCACCGAGTTCCAGACGCCGATCCTGACCGCGTCCTCGCCCGAGGGCGCGCGCGACTTCCTGGTGCCGGCGCGGTTGCATCCGGGCAAGTTCTACGCCCTGCCGCAGGCGCCGCAGCAGTTCAAGCAGCTCATCATGGTAGCCGGCTTCGACCGCTACTTCCAGATCTCACCCTGCTTTCGCGATGAAGCCAGCCGGGCGGACCGCTCGCCGGGCGAGTTTTACCAGCTCGACTTCGAAATGAGCTACGTCACCCAAGAAGACGTGTTCGCCACCATCGAGCCGGTGATCGCCGGCGTGTTCGAGGAGTTCGCCGAAGGGCGCGGGGTGACGAAGCCGCCGTTCCCACGCATCCCGTACGACGAGGCCATGCTGGTGTATGGCAGCGACAAGCCGGACCTGCGCAATCCGCTGCGCATCACCGATGTGACCGCGCAATTCGCCGGCTCCGGCTTCGGGCTGTTCGCCAAGATCGCCGCCGCGGGCGGCGTGGTGCGGGCGATCCCGGCGCCGGGAACGGCGGCCAATCCGCGCAGCTTCTTCGACAAGCTGAACGAGTGGGCGCGCGAGCAGGGCGCCGGCGGGCTCGGCTATATCGTGTTTGATGCCGACGGGCCGAAAGGACCGATCGCGCGCAACCTGGAGCCCGAGCGGGCCGAGGCGATTCGCGCCGCCTGCGGGCTGCAGGCCGGCAACTCGGTGTTCTTCGCCGCCGGTAAGCGCGACGAGGCGCCGAAATTCGCCGGCGCTGTGCGCACCCGGCTCGGCCACGACCTCGGCCTGATCGCCGGCGGCGAATTCCGCTTCTGCTGGATCACCGATTTCCCGATGTACGAACTGAACGAAGAGACCGGACAGATCGACTTCAGCCACAACCCGTTCAGCATGCCGCAGGGCGGGATGCAGGCGCTGAGTACCCAGGACCCGCTGACCATCAAGGCGTTCCAGTACGATATCATTTGCAACGGGGTGGAGCTGTCGTCCGGGGCGATCCGCAACCACCGGCCGGACATCATGATCCGTGCCTTCGAAATCGCCGGCTATTCGGCCGCCGACGTGGAGGCGCGGTTCGGCGGCATGCTGAACGCCTTTCGCTACGGTGCTCCGCCGCACGGCGGCTCGGCGCCGGGGATCGACCGCATCGTCATGCTGCTGGCCGACGAACCGAACATCCGCGAGGTGATTCTGTTCCCGCTGAACCAGCAGGGCGAGGATCTGATGATGGGCGCGCCGGCCGAGGTGGCGCCGGCGCGGCTGAAGGAACTGTCGTTGAAGCTCGACCTGCCGCCGAAGGCAAAGCCCTAGCCGGATGCCGGCGGTGCCGGTCCTCGTTCCGGCGCGCCGGCCGGGGTAACGCCTGCGGTGGCGCCGTGCCTGCGTGCTGGCGCTGTCGCACGCCCATACCTATTCTCGGCACGATTTGTACCCCGGAGTGTCCGCATGCGCTGTTCCGCCCTGATCATCCTGGCCGCACTGCTGGTCGGCGCCATGCCCGCCACCGCTGCGGACCAGGCCGTCGCGCCTTTGGCCGCTCATCGGGCCCTGTATGACCTGACGCTTGAGCAGGCGCGCGGCGCCGAGGTGGCGGCCGCCACCGGCACCATGGCCTACGAGGTGCTGGATGCCTGCGACGGCTGGGCGACCCGCCAGCGGCTGGAAATGACCGTCACCAACCGCGACGGTCAGGATGTCCAGATGCTCTCGGACTATACCACCTGGGAGAGCAAGGACGGGCTGAGCATGCGCTTCCGTATGCGCCAGACCACCGATTCCGCGGTGACCAGCGAAGTGGCCGGCGATGCCTCGTTGCAGCGGCCGGGCGGACCCGGCGAGGTGCGTTTCAGCGAGCCGGACGCGAGCACGAAGCAGTTGCCGGCCGGCACGCTGTTCCCGATGTCTCATACCGAGGCGATCCTGGCGGCGGCGCATGCCGGCAAGAAATTCATCGCCCTGCCCCTGTTCGATGGCACCAGCGACAAAGGCGTGCAGGACACGACGGTGACCATGCTGCAATGGAACGGACCCAAGGCCAACCGGTGGCCGGCGCTGGCCGCACTGCCCAGCGGGCGGGTGCGCGTGGCCTTCTTCGACCGCGATGCCGGTACCCAGCAGCCCGACTATGAAGTCGGCATGCGCTACTGGGACAATGGAGTCGCCGACGATCTGAGCATGGATTTCGGCGATTTCGTCATGAAGGGCACGTTGAGCCAGTTCGCGGTGGTGCCACCAGGTTGCTGAGGGACGGAACGCAACGCCAGGGCTCTGCCCTGGGTCTTCCCCAGCGCGCAGCGCGTCGTCGTGCACCAGCGCGCAGCGGGTCTTCGTGCCCCAGCGCGCAGCGCGTCTTCGCGCCCCAGCGCGCAGCGCGCCTTCGCGCGACAGGATGGCGGGACCCCTGACCCCGCTACTTAAGAATTCCCTCCACCAGGTGCTGCGCGGCAGTCCGCAGGGCGGCCCGGCTGGCATCGCGCAGATACAACATATGCCCGCCGGGCGTGACCAGCAGCCGCACACGATCGGGTTTGCCGATCTCCGGTAACTGCGCCAGCAGCAGCTTGGTGGCGAAATACGGGGTGACCAGGTCGTCGCGCCCGTGCACCACCAGCACGCTGAGCGCGGGGTCCAGCGCCAGCGCGGTACGCAACTGCCGTACCGATTGAGGACGGTCCAACCCGTGTCCCCAGACCCAGGCGCTTGCAACCTCATCGTTCAGCACCTGGTACTGGCCCTCGGGCTGCCAGTCGAGCCGCCGGTACAGCAGCAACATCGCACTGGTCAGCGGCGCGCGCAGCGCATCCAGCACCGCGTCCGGCTGGTCGCTCCATGCGGCGGCAGGCGTTGCGTCCGGCGAGGCCACGGTGCCGTCATAAAGGCTCGCCATCTCGCCGCGCACATGCTCGCGCTGGAATGTGTGCAGATCGATCCGCCCGGCGTGGCGGCGCACCAGCGCCGGGTCGAGCCCGGTCAGCGCCGCCACATGGGCGGTCAGGCGCTCGACCGCCTCGGCATCGCGCGGCCCGCGCAGCAAATCGGCGATGAATTCGGTGGCGGCGTAATGCTCGACGGACGCCAGATCAGGCTCGTGGCCCGCGGTCTCGGCGGCCACCGCCGCCATCGAGGGCAGCCGTCCGGCCAGCGACATCGGGTCGGTGTCGAAATTCGTCCAGCCGAAATCCAGCACCGGCGAAACGAGAACCAGCCCGGTCACCCCCAGACCCTCATCGGTCTGCAGCGTGCGGGCCAGGCGCGGGCCGCGGAACCCGCCGTAGCTCTCGCCCACGATCAGCCGACGCGAGTCGAGGCGCCCCTGCTGGACGGTCCAGCGCCGGATCACTTCGGCGAGCGGCGGGATGTCGCCCTCGACGGAGTAGATTTTCCGCTTCACCTCGTCCGCGGTGCTTGCCAGCCGGCTGAATCCGGTGCCTGGCGGGTCGATGAACACCAGGTCGGCGAAGTCGAGCCAGGTTTCGGCGTTCGGCACCGGCGCGGGGGAGGAGGAAGGGAAGGGCGGGCCTTCCAGCCCCAGCCGCCACGGGCCCAGCGCCCCCAGCTGCAGCCACGCCGAGGACGCACCCGGCCCACCGTTCACCACGAAGGCGACCGGGCGGGTGGACGGGTCGGCGCCGTCCAGCGTGTAGGAGATGGTGGCGATATCCGCCTGCGGCTTGCCCTGCGCGTCGGTGAGGCGGAATCCCCCAGCGGTGGCGGTGAAATGCAGCGTGCGGCCGGGAAGTGCCAGCGTATGGTGGGTGACACTGTCCGCCGGCAGCAGCGGCCGTGCCTCGGAATCGCTGCTGGGGGGTTCCAGCCGGGCGACCCTCTGGGCGGTGGCGGGAGCCGCCAGCAGCAGGGCGGCGAGGAGGAAAACAGCGCGCATATGCCTCTCCATCGCCAGGGGCCGGACCACTATCGCCCGCAGGGACTGGTTTGCCAATGTCGCCTTCGCCCTGGGAACACTGCCCTGGCCTTACGTCGCTGACGCTGTCTTGTCGCCCGAAGCGAAAAAAGGCTACGGCTGTCCGCACAAACCGCCGGAAGGACCAACCATGCGCCACCTCGCCCTGGCCCTGATTCTGTGTCTGCCGGTGGCGGCGCTCGCCCAGCCGACCCCCCAGGCTATCCCGGTCGGGGTCGTCGCCGCCGCCCGCCAGCCGGTCACCGCCGGCGTCGAGTTCGTCGGCCGGGTGGAAGCGATCCAGCGCGTCGAACTGCGGGCCCGGGTGACCGGCTATTTGCAATCGGTCGATTTCAAGGAAGGCGATATCGTCCACGAGGGCGACAAACTTTACGTCATCGAACAGGAGCCGTTCCAGGCCGCCGTGTTGCAGGCCCGCGGCGCCCTGCTGCAGGCGCAGGCACAGTTCGCCAACGCCAATTTGCAGCGCAAACGCGCCGATGAGCTGGTCAAGACCAGCGCCACCTCGGTCGCCACCCGCGACGAGCGCATCGCCGCCGAACAAAGTGCGCAAGGCAGCGTGATCAGCGCCGACGCCAACCTGCGCACGGCCACGATCAACCTCGGCTACACCACCATCACCGCCCCGATCACCGGCCGCATCGGCCGCACGTCACTTACTCCCGGCAACGTGGTCAGCCCGCAATCGGGGGTTCTGACCACCATCGTCAGCCAGGACCCGATCTACGTCACCTTCCCGGTCAGCCAGCGCGAGTTCCTGCGGGTGGAACGCGGCACCCAGGCCGACACCACCGGCCTGTCGGTGCGGGTGCGCCTTGCCGACGGGTCGCCCTATCCCGAGCCGGGACGGATCAACTTCATCGACGTGACGGTGGACAAATCCACCGACACCGTGCTGGTGCGCGCCACCGTCCCCAACCCGAAGGGCCAGCTGGTGGACGGGCAGTTCGTCCGGCTGCGGGTGGAGGGCAACGAACCGGCCGATGCGCTGGTCATCCCGCAGGCGGCCCTGATGCTCGACCAGCAGGGGGCGTATGTGTTCGTGGCCGTGGACGGCCGGGCGGTGGTGCGGCGGGTGAAAACCGGCGAGCAGGTCGGCCGCGGCATCGCCATCACCACCGGGCTGCAGGACGGCGATCAGGTGATCGTCGACGGCATCTCGCTGCTCCGCCCCGGCGCGCCGGTCTCGCCCAGCCCCGCCCAGGGGAGCTGACGCATGCTCTCGTCTGTGTTCGTCGACCGCCCGCGGCTCGCGGCGGTCATTTCCATCGTCATGACCATCGCCGGCCTGCTGTCGCTGCTGGTCATTCCGGTCGCGCAGTATCCCGACATCGTGCCGCCGCAGGTGCAGGTCAGCACGATGTATCCGGGCGCCTCCTCGGGCGTGGTGGAAGCCACCGTGGCGCAGCCGATCGAGGCGCAGATCGTCGGCGTCGACAAGCTGATGTACATGAAAAGCGTCAGCGGCAACGACGGCAGCTATTCGCTGTTGCTCTCCTTCGAGCTGGGAACCGATCCCGATATCAACACCGTCAACGTCAACAACCGCGTCCAGATCGCGCTCGCCAAGCTGCCCGCGGAAGTGCGCCAGCAAGGCGTGACGGTGAAGAAGAAGTCCTCCGCCCTGCTTGGCGTGGTGGCGCTGTATTCGCCGAAGGGAACCTACGACCCGCTGTTCATCAGCAATTACGTCACCATCAACCTGCTGGACCAGATCCGCAGCACCCCCGGCGTGGGCGATGCGACGATGTTCGGGCCGCAGGATTATTCCATGCGCGTCTGGGTGCGCACCGACCGCCTCACCGGGCTCAACCTCACCACCGACGATATCGTCAAGGCCATCCAGAGTCAGAACGCCCAGGCGGCGGTCGGGCGCATCGGCGCCCGGCCGATCTCCGATGACCAGCAGTTGCAGCTCAACATCCAGACCAAGGGGCGGCTGAGCTCGCCCGAGGAATTCGCCCAGATCATCCTGCGCACCAACCCGGACGGTTCGGTGCTGCGGCTCGGCGACGTGGCGCGGCTGGAGCTGGGGGCGCAGAACCTCGACCTCGCGACCCAGTTCAATGGCAAGCCGGGGGCGCTGGTCGCCATTTACCAGTCGCCCGGTGCGAACGCGCTGACCACGCTGGACGCGGTGAAGCACCTGCTGGCCGAGCAGCAGAAAACCTTCCCCGAGGATCTCGCCTGGAAGGTGACCTACGACCCCACCACCTTCGTGCGCGCCACCATCCACGAGGTGGAAAAAACGCTGATCGAAGCCTTCGTGCTGGTGGTGCTGGTGGTGTTCCTGTTCCTGGGAAGCTGGCGCGCCACCCTGATCCCCACCATCGCCGTGCCGGTCAGCCTGATCGGCTGCTTCGTAGTGCTCAACGCCATCGGCTATTCCGCCAACTCGGTGTCGCTGCTGGCAGTGGTGCTGGCCATCGGCATCGTCGTGGACGACGCCATCGTGGTGATCGAGAACGTCGAGCACATGATGGAGACGCATCCCGAGCTGTCGGTGGCGGATGCGACCAAGCAGGCGATGGGCCAGATCACCGCCCCGATCATCGCCATCACCCTGGTGCTGCTCAGCGTATTTGTGCCGGTGGCCTTCATCCCGGGCATCTCCGGCGAGCTGTTCCGCCAGTTCGCGGTGACCGTCGCGGTGTCGATGTTCATCTCGGCGATCAACGCGCTGACCCTGTCGCCGGCGCTGTGCGCGGTGCTGTTGAAGCGCCACCACGGACCGCGCCGGGGCATCATCGGCACCGTCATGCGCTCCATCGACCGGGTGCGCGACGCCTATGGCAACGTCGTCGCGCGGCTGGTGCGGATGTCGATCATCAGCCTGCTGGTGGTGGGCGGCTGCATGCTGGGCACTTTCGGGTTGTCGGCACTGACCCCCACCGGCTTCCTGCCGCAGGACGACCAGGGCGCCTTCTTCGTCATCGTCCAGTTGCCGGACGGTGCCAGCGTCGGCCGCACCGCCGGGGTGGTGGAGCAGGTCGAGACGATCCTGCGCCGCGACCCGGCGATCGAGGACGTCTCCAGCACCGTCGGGCTGAATTTCATCGACAACTACAGCCAGGCCAATGCGGCGTTCCTTGTCGTATCGATGAAAAGCTTCGAGCACCGGACCGACCCGTCGCTGGCGATCCAGCCGGTGTTCGCGCGGCTCTCCAGCCAGTTCCGAACCCTGCGCGGCGGCATCGCGGTGCCGCTGGCGCCGCCGCCGATCATCGGCCTGGGCACCGGCGGCGGCTTCACCTTCGTCGTGCAGGACGTGCGCGCCGGCGACCCGAAGGCGCTGGCAGCGGTGGTCCGCGCCCTGTCGGTCGCCGCCAATCAGGACCCGCAACTCTCGCGCGTGTTCAGCACCTACTCGGCGAACAGCCCGTCGGTCTATCTCGACATCGACCGCGACAAGGCGCAGGTGCTGGGGGTGCCGATCTCGGCGGTGTTCCAGGCGCTCGGCACCAGCCTGGGCGGCGCCTATGTGAACGACATCAACTTGTTCGGCCGCACCTGGCAGGTGCAGGTGCAGGCCGAGGCGGAGGATCGCGGCAGCATCGACGACCTCTACCGCATCAACGTGCGCAGCAGCAGCGGCAAAATGGTGCCGCTGCGCAGCCTGACCGAAGTGCGCATCGTCGAAGGGCCGCAGGCGATCATCCGCTACAACAACCTGCGCGCGGTGACGGTGCAGGGCGGCGCGGCCCCGGGGGTGTCCAGCGGCACCAGCCTGGCGGCAATGGAAGCGGTGGCGGCGCGCACCCTGCCGGCCGGCTATCGCGGCGCCTGGACCGACACGGCCTTCCAGGAGCAGCGCGCCAGCGGCAAGACGGGCCTGATCCTCGCCTTCGCCGTGCTGTTCGCCTATCTTTTCCTGGTGGCGCTGTACGAAAGCTGGACAATTCCGGTGCCGGTGCTGCTCTCGGTCACGGTCGGCATCATCGGCAGCTTCGCGGGCATCGCCCTCGCCGGGCTGACGCTCGACCTGTATGGCCAGATCGGCATGGTGGTGCTGATCGGCCTGGCGGCGAAAAACGGCATTCTCATCGTCGAGTTCGCCAAGGAACAGCGCGAGCACGGGGTGCCGCTGCTGGAGGCGGCCACCGAAGGCGCGCGGCTGCGCTTCCGGCCGGTGATGATGACCAGCTTTGCATTCATCCTCGGCCTGCTGCCGCTGGTGATCGCGGAAGGGCCGAGCATGCTGGCGCGGCGCAATGTCGGCACACCGGTGTTCGCCGGCATGCTCGCGGCCAGCACACTGGGGATTTTTGTGATTCCGATGCTGTATGTGGTGTTTCAGGCGGTGCGGGAGCGGGTGAAAGGAAGGAAGCAAGGCCAGGGCCCTGCCCTGGACCCGCAAGGGGGCAGTGGCCCCCTTGACCCCGCTACTTAAGGATGTTCCGGTCGGGAGCGGCGTTGCTGCTGGCTCTGCAGACCGCCTGCGCAGCCCCGCCCTGCCAGCCTATGCTGACCGCTGATCTCTATTTCGGCCGTACCGCAGGCGACGAGGCCGCCTGGCGCGCCTTCCTGGCCGAGGTCGTCACGCCGCGCTTCCCCGCCGGCTTCACCGTGCTTGACGGGTACGGCCAATGGCGCCAACGCGCCACCGGGCACATCGTGTCCGAGCCCTCGACAGTGGTGGTCATCGTGGCCGAGGAGGGGACACCAACACTCGCGGCGCTGGAGGCGATCCGCGCCGCTTATCGGCAACGTTTCGCGCAGGACTCCGTGGGCTTGACCCTGACGGACTCCTGCGCCTCATTCTAGGCCAATATCGGCTTGATTGGCGACATCTCGCCGACAAAATAGCTTGATGAATGAAAAAGCTAGCGCGCTCCAACCGTTTACGGTCAGAGCGCTCTGGCTTTGTGGTTCAGACGATTACTTGTGGTGCCACCAGTAATTGGCACCCCAGATCGCGACGACAACAATAAGCCCGAGTATAACCAGACGGGCGATCTTGTTCAGGTAGATGGCGACGCCCAACCCGACCAGGGAGGCACCAACGACCGAAGCTTTCTGCAGCGGCGTATCAATGCCGCCAACCTTGTAATAAGCGCCCCATCCCGCCGCCACCGCGAAAGCGGTGGCAAACAAAATCCAGGACACGGCATGGAAGAAGGTCAGAAGGAAGTCATTGCCGTCGTCAACATCATCTACCATTGTATGCCTCGTCTATGACTGCATAGCGGTGGCGTCCGGTGGGCCGAGTCCGACCAGTTCATCGTCCGGCCAGTTCATCGTCCGGCCAGTTCATCGAAGCTGGGTAGGTTGGTCCAGGTCCGCCGGGTTTCTTTCGTTAGAAACTAAACGCCATCTGAAAATTGTGCAACCTCCGTTTTTCGCCGACGGCCAACAAGGGTTAAAGGGACGCGGCTTGCGTGGTCATCCCCGCGGCCGGGCGCCGGTCCGCGGGGATGCGTCGATCATACCGCCGCAGCGGATCAGTAGTTGACCATGTAGTCGACCACTCGAAACAGCGCGATGAGCGACAGCGCCAGCAGGACGACCTTGATCAGGTTTCGCGCGCTGACCGCAAGCCACAGGGTGATGAACACCGCCCCCAGGATCAGTATTCTGTGGGATGGCGTGTCGGCGTCGCCAAAATACAAATAGCTGGCATATCCCGGCACCGCGATCAGGGCGACCGCAATGAGCGCCCAGCCGAGACCGCCGATCGCCGCGATCGAAGTTCTGTTCGCCCAGATGGCGAACGCCAGCCCGATGAACCCCGCCGCCAGCACGAACACTTCCTGCAATGAGGTATCAGCTTCCCCCGAGGAATAAAAAACTGCCGCCGCGGGCGCCGCGGTAAGGGCAGTGGCGACCACCGGCCAGCGGAAACTGTTGTACAGCAAACAGAAGAAACCACGGATAGCAGACACGATCTTTGCCATCATATACCTCATTCATGACTGTGCAGCAGCGAACGCCGGAGGAAGCCGCCTGGCTGATTCGATCGAAACAGCACCTGGACAGCTTTCAACCGCCTGACTATCATTACAAACTATCCACCAGCCTGGGAACGCGCAACCTCCGTTTTTTGCGGGTAACGCAAAACGGTGGCAGCGTACCAGGAACAACACAGGTCATCGCCACGGCCAGCAGGCGTGTGGACGCTCTCCCGCCCGTTGTGCTAGAAATGCCTGACAAGCAACAAAAACACCCCGGGGAAACGTCCATGCTGGGTCTGATGCAGAACCGCCCTCTGCTGATTTCCGGTCTGATCGACTATGCTGAACGTTTCCACGGCCAGGTGGAAATCGTCTCGCGCAGCATCGAGGGTCCGCTGCACCGCACCACTTGGGCCGGCGTCGCGCGTCGGTCGCGCCGGCTGGCCGGCGCCTTGCGACGCCTGGGCGTCGGTCCGGGCGACCGGGTGGCAACGCTGGCCTGGAACACCTGGCGGCACCTTGAACTCTATTACGCCGCCACCGGCATGGGTGCCGTGCTGCATACCGTAAACCCGCGGCTGTTCGCCGACCAGATTCAGTACATCCTCGGCCACGCCGAAGACAAACTGGTGTTCTTTGACACCGGATTCGCCCCGCTGCTGGCCCAGCTTCTCCCCCGACTGCCGCAGGTTCGCGGCACCGTCGCCCTCTGCGCCCGCGATGCCATGCCGGCGGCCGACCTGCCCGGCCTGTTTTGCCCCGGCCCGCTTTGCCCCGGCCCGCTTTGCTACGAAGACCTGCTCGACGCCGAAGGCGATGAGTTTGCCTGGCCCAGCTTCGACGAGAACACCGCCTCCTCGCTCTGCTACACCTCCGGCACCACCGGCAACCCGAAGGGCGTGCTATACAGCCATCGCTCGCAGGTGCTGCACAGTTTCTGCGCCCAGGCCGCCGACACGGTCGCTGCCTCGGCGCGCGACAGCATCCTGCTGATCGTGCCGATGTTCCACGCCAATGCCTGGGGCCTTCCCTTTGCCGCCGCCGGCGTGGGTGCCAAGCTGGTACTGCCCGGCATGAACATGGACGGCGAGAACCTGCTGAGCCTCATGCTGGACGAGGGCGCCACCCTCGCCGCCGGCATTCCCACCATCTGGCTGAACCTCGTGGCGTGGCTCGAGCAGAACCCCGGCCGGCTCGACCGTGCGAAGCTGCGGCTCAACCGCATCATCTCCGGCGGCAGCGCCCCGCCGCCGGCGCTGATCGAAAGCCTGCACCGCCTGCTCGGCGCCACCATGGTGCAGGCCTGGGGAATGACAGAAACGAGTCCGATCGCCACCGCCGGCACGTTGCTGCCGCAGCACGAGGGGCTGGACTTGGCCGGGCGGATCGACATCCAGCGCCGCCAGGGCCGCGCCATTTTCGGCTGCGAGCTGCGCATCGTCGACGATGCCGGCAACGAACTGCCGCGTGACGGCGAATCGGTGGGCGAAATCCAGGTGCGCGGCCCGTGGGTGATCGCCGGATATTTCAAAGGCGCCGGCGGGCGCGTGCTGGACGACGACGGCTGGTTCCGCACCGGCGACGTGGCCAGCATGGATGCCGAGGGCTGGGTGCGGATCAGCGACCGCGCCAAGGACATCATCAAGTCAGGCGGCGAATGGATCAGCTCCATCGCGATCGAGAATCTCACCGTCAGCCATCCTTGCGTGTACGAGGCGGCGGTGATCGCGGCGGCGCACCCGATCTGGCAGGAACGGCCGCTGCTGCTGGTACGCCTCAAGGACGACGCCGAGGCAACGAAGCAGGACATCCTGGATTTCCTGGCGCCGCGCATCGCCAAATGGTGGTTGCCCGATGACGTGGTGTTCGTCGACGCGCTGCCCCACACGGCCACCGGCAAGCTGCTCAAGACGAAGCTGCGGCAGGAGTATGGGGACTGGTTGATCCGGCCGGGGAAAGCGTAAAGGCATCTCCCGGATTTGTTTTTTCTTGCCTCTTCATCATCGCGAAGGGTCAGGATCGCGAAGGGTCAGATCTGTGGCCGCATCAAGCAGACGCAGCTCGGCCGCCGACGACGGGCAAAAGCACCAGGCACACAGTCAGCAGGGACGACAGCGTGCCAAGTGCGATCGTGTCAGGTGTGAAGGTTATCGGCGAGCGAGGTTACCGCGCTTCTTTTTTTCAGAAGAGTTTGTGTGTTCCAGAGGCTTTGCCCTTGGCGGGGGGGCAGCGCACCGGCTGCTACCCGAAGGCAGGAACCTCAGAGAACTTGATTAACCGCTGCCTCTCCTCGTCCCAGAGCGCATAGGTCGGTGCTTGCAGTGCCTGCCCCAGTGTCAGCGAGGGCGTGCCGGGAACCAGGGAAGCGCAAGCGTCGTGACACTCCTGCAGCCGGTAATTGGGCACCCGCGGCAGCAAGTGGTGAATATGATGGAACCCGATATTGCCGCTGAACCATTGCAGCAGGCGCGGCAGCTTCAGGTGCGAGCTGCCGAACAGCGCCGCTTCGGTGGCGGTCCAGTTCTCCTGCCGCAGCCATATGGCGTTTTCGAAGCGGTGCTGCACGGAAAACAGCCAGACGCCGAGGATGGAGGCGATGACGATGGTCGGCAGTTGCACCAGCGCCACCGGCCCGGCGCCCAGCAACAGCACCAGGGTGGTGAACACGGCGGCGAGGCCGATATCGGTGATGAACACGCTCGCCCGTTCCCGCGGCCAGGCGCGCGGCGTGTCGAAGGGGACGCGGTAGAGCAGCAGGAACACCAGCGGCGGCAGGAGGATCTGTGAAATCAGCGGGTGCCGCACCGCGCGGTGGCCCCAGCGTTGCAGCGGCGACAATGCGCGGTACTCGGCGACGGTCAGGCAGGTGGAATAGATATCCGCCCCGCTGCTGCGCCGGTCGAGATTGTTCCACATGGCGTGGTGGTTGGCGTGCTGGCGCCGCCAGTTGGCGAACGGCGTCATGGTGATCAGGCTGCAGACCCGTCCGAGCCACTCGTTCGCCGCCCGGCTGCGGAAAAAGGCGCCGTGGCCGCAATCGTGCTGAATAATGAAGATGCGCACGATCAGGCCGGCGGCGGGCAGCACGAGAGCGAGACTGAGCCAGGGCGAGACGAAAGCCAGCGCATACATCGCCGCGATCAGCGCGAAAAAGGGCAGGAAGGTGGAGGCGAGTTGGCCGAGGCTGCGGCCCAGAATCGGCGCCTGATACGCGGCCAGGACGGCGCGCAGGTCGCGCTGTGGCGAAGCCGCCTCGGCGGGCGAGGGCGATATGGTGCGGGTCATGGTTGCCTTCGGAAAAGGGTGAACCGGAGGCTCGCCATAGCGGCCGGGGTGCCGTGCCTGCGTCATGGATGGCCGGCCTGCGCCGGCCACGACGGGTCGATCCGTCTGCAACCTGGGCTTATCCAACCAGCCGCGCCGGTATCGCGGCCGGACCCGTGATCTGGCCCCGGCTGGGACCGCCCGCAAGCGCCCGCGGATCACAATCGCGGAGGTGGCAGCGGCCTATTCCGGGCTTTCGTACCAGCTTCGCCCGTCCCGCTCGATCAGCGCGATTGCCGCCGAGGGTCCCCAGGTGCCGGACGTGTAGGGCTTCGGCCGCTCGGCGCTTGCCGCCCAGGCGCGCAGGATCGGGTCCACCCAGGTCCAGGCCGCCTCCACCTCGTCGCGGCGCATGAACAGCGTTTGGTTGCCGCGCACCACGTCCATCAGCAGGCGTTCGTAGGCGTCAGGGTTGCGCGCGGTGAAGGCGCGGGCGAAGCTCATGTCCAGCGGCACGTGTTGCAGCCGCATCCCGCCCGGGCCGGGGTCCTTGATCATCAGCCAGAGTTTCACGCCCTCATCGGGCTGCAACCGGATCACCAGCCGGTTGGCCTCGATCGGGCCGGCGGCGCCGTCGAACACCGAAAAGGGGATGGGGCGGAACTGGGCGACAATTTCCGACTCGCGGTTGGCCAGCCGCTTGCCGGTGCGCAGATAGAACGGCACCCCGGCCCAGCGCCAGTTGGCGATTTCCGCCTTGAGCGCGACGAAGGTTTCGGTGCGGCTGTCGTCGTTGCCGAGTTCCTCCAGGTATCCCGCCACCGGCCCGCCGGCCGAGGCGCCGGCGCGATACTGGCCGCGCACCGTGCGCTCGGCGACATTGGCCTCAGTGATCGGCACCAGCGACTTCAGCACTTTCAGCTTCTCGTCGCGCACCGCGTTGGGAGAAAGCGAGCGCGGCGGCTCCATCGCCACCAGGCACAGCAGCTGCAGCATGTGGTTCTGCACCATGTCGCGCAGCGCGCCGGCGGTATCGTAGTAGCCGGCACGGCCCTCCACCCCCAGCGTCTCGGCGACGGTGATCTGCACGTGGTCGATCCGGGCGGCCCGCCACAGCGGCTCGAACAATGCGTTGGCGAAGCGCAGCGCCATCAGGTTCTGCACCGTCTCCTTGCCGAGGTAATGGTCGATCCGGTAGATGCGGTCCTCGGTGAACTGCGCGCCCACGGCATCGTTCACCGCCCGGGCCGACGCCAGACTCTTGCCGATCGGCTTTTCCACCACCACCCGCGCGCCGTTGCCCGACAGGCCGAGATCGCCGAGCCGGTCGCAGATCGGCCCGAACAACTCGGGGGCAGTGGCGAGATAGAGCACCCGTATCCGGCCGGGGCGCTCGCCCAGACGCGAGGCCAGGGAAGGCCAGCCCGCATCGTCGCCGGCATCGGCGGGGATGTAGGCGAGCCGCCCGAGGAACCGGCCAAGGGCGACCGCATCCACATCCTCGCCGGTGCGGCAGACCGCCTTGCGGGCGAGGGCGGCGAATTCCTCGTCGGACAGATGGCGGCGGGAGACGCCAATAATGCGCGCGTCGTCGGGGATTTGACCGGCGAGGTCGCGCTGATAAAGGGCGGGCAGCAGCTTGCGCTGGGCCAGATCGCCGGTGGCGCCAAAGACGACGAGGTCGAACGGATCGACCGGAATCACGCGCGCGGTCATGCGCGTTCCTCTTCTGATGATATGGGCCGCAGCTGCGATATCAGGTGGCGTCAAACGGCGGCGCCGGAAGCCCCGGCCCGGCATAAAGGATGCAAGCCCAGGGGGCTCTGCCCCTCGCCCCCCTCAAAACAACTGCTGAGAGTACCTGGGTTCCAAGGGCCTCTCGGCCCTTGGCGGGTCCAGGGCAGAGCCCTGGCCTTGCTTCCTTTATGCCCGCCCGCTATGCCAGCCCGCGGTTCGCCTGCAGCCAGAACCCACGCACATTGGCCAGTACCGGGATCTGCGGCACGGCCACGCGGGCGCGCGGGAAGGCGGCGCGCGTCGCCGCGGCATAGGTCTCCGCCCCACCGCCGGCCAGCAGCACCACGTCCACCTCGCGCCGCTCGCCGCGCAACGTCTGGCGAATGGCCGTCACCGCCACATGCGCGGTCTGCTTCGCCGCCTCCACCAGGTAGGGTGCCAGTTCCACCGGGCGGCCGAACAGCGGTACCGCCGCCGTGCCGTTGCGCACCGCCCGCTCCAGCAGGTCACGGGCGATACGGCTGCCGTGGTCGCGGCGGATCAGATCGGCGGCTTCCTCCAGCACCAGGCTCACCGCGGCGGTCGAGGTGCCGGAATTGATGCCGCGCATGGCTCCCTCGTCAAACAACACCCAATCCACCGAGAAGAATCCGGCATCCACCACCAGCACGCGCGCGTCCGCCACCGCGTCCGGCTCGGTGGCGGCGAAATCGAAATAGGCGCCGGCCGGCTGCGGCAGCACCTGCACCTCGGCCACCGCCACGCTGCGCGCCGGGGTGACGGCATGGATGCCGGTCAGGCGAGCCTGCAACGCCTCGCGCGCCGCCGGGTCCAGCCATTGGCTGACCGGCAGGCCGGTGACCAGCATGTCGATCCGTTCCCGTCCGGCCGCCAGCAGGGCGGCATGCACCAGCGCGCGGTAGCCGGCGGTGGCGGGATAGTCGGGGTGCAGCTCGCGTTCCCAGTTCTGCAGCCGGCTCGGCTCCACGCCGGCGGCCCAGGCGGCGCCGTCCACCTGCACCGCCAGCCCGTCCTGGCCGATGCGCGCGCCGGCGCCCGGTGCCGTCTGCGGATGCAGCGGCATGGCGGTGGCCGGGCCGGCGCCCGCCGGCAGCACCGTCGCCGCAGGCGTGCCGCCGCGCTCGCCGGCAAGCAGCTTCAGGTTGGAATAACCCACGTCCAGGGCCGCCAGGAACGGCACCGGTGCCGCGGCTTCCTGCGCGTCCGGCACTTCCTCGCGTGCTTTCGCGGGCACCGCGCTGCGTGCCTGTGCCGCCGGCCTGCGCACCGCTGTTTGCCGTGCCATCGCGAATCCTCCATGCCGAAACGAGGTGGCTCGTTCTATGGCGTCGCGGACGTATCTGACAATTATAGATATGGGACAGCGCCGGTCTGGACGCGCCCGGTGCCGGTCGGGCGGCAGGTCCAGCCCGACGTAGAAAGCGGCGAGCGGCAGGCTCGCGCCGATTTCCGGCATCACGACGGTATCGCCGGCGCGGAGCAGGCGGCCGCGCCAGCCGCCGTGCTCGCGGGCGAACACGGTGGCGCTGACCGTGTCCTGCTGCAGCGCGACATAGCGGCGGATCGACGGGGTTGCGGCGTAGTCACGATTCTTGCGCAGCAGGTCGTTCGCGGTCGTCGATTCGCTGAGGACTTCGAACACCACGACCGGGTCGTGCAGCACGGTGGCACGCGGGTCGCGAAACATGCGGGCCACGCAGGCGTCCGGGTAGCGGACGGCCCCGCCGGCCGCGATTTTCAGATCGCTGCCGAACACGGCCCACCGCGTACCAATGAGCAAATTCGCAAGACTGGCGACGATATTGGCGGCGATGAGCGCATGCGCCACCGTTCCGCTCTGCCGCGGCACCGCGGCCGTGCCGTCGAACTCCCAGCGCAGCCCTTGCTGCTGTTCCCAGGCGAGGAACGTGTCGGCCGTCATCGGTGCGGTGTTCATCCCGACCAGGATAGCACGTTGTCCTATTGGGGGCGTTGCCCCCAAACCCCACCAGGGCACCCCCAGCAAGGGCAAAGCCCTTGGAACCCATTCCTAAGGACTGGGGTCCAGGGCAGAGCCTGTCCTTTCTTATGTAAATGATCCAGCAGCATAGCGGCCGTGCGGAACGGCTGATATTCTACCCAATCGCCCGTGGGATTCGACGATGGAAGCTGCCGAAGACATTCGAGGCAAGGAATAAAGACGTTGGACGGCAAACGCCCCACCATCGCTTCGCTGCACGGCATGGTTGCCGCCGCCCACCCGTTGGCTGCCCAGGCGGGGGTGAAACTCCTGGCCATCGGCGGCAACGCTTTCGACGCCGCCGCCGCCACCGCCGCCGCGCTGAGCGTGGTGGAGCCCTTCCTGTCCGGCCTGGCCGGCATGGGCATGGCCACCTGCTACATCGCCGCCCAGCAGCGAGTCAGCACATTGGATTTCGTCACCAGCGTGCCGGCGAACTTTCCCGCCGGCCGGTTCAACCGGCGCGAGGATCTTTATCGCGGCCCGCTTACCTGCGGCACTCCGGGCAGTCTGGCGGGCTGGTGCGAACTGGCGAAGGCGCATGGCCGCAAGAAGCTGCCCGACATCTTCGCCCCGGCGATCGCGCTGGCGCGCGACGGCCATAGTCTGACCGACAGCTCCGCCGTCTGGACCCGGCAGGCCCTCCCCGCGCTGCGGGACTTGCCGTATGTCGAGGACTGGCGCGCCACCTATCTTGCGCCCGGCGCCGGTGAACCCGGGCGCGGCACCGTCATGCGCCAGCCCGATCTCGCCCGCCTGTTCGAGACCATCGCCGCCGAGGGGCCGGAGCATTTCTACCGCGGCGCTCTCGGGCGGCGGGTCATCGAGCATGTGCAGTCGCTCGGCGGGTGCCTCACCATGCAGGACATGGCCGCGGTCAGCCCGGTCTGGCGCGATCCTCTGGTGGCCGCCTACCGCGGGTTGCAGGTGCACACGCTGCCGCCGCCCGGCGAAGGGTTCCAGTTCCTGCTGACGCTGCGCATCCTCGACGGCTTCGACCTCGCGGCGATGCCGTGCGGCGGCGTCGAGCATCTGGACACGCTCTGGCGTGCCATCCGCTTCGCCGCCGGCACCCGCATCGCGCTGAACCGGCCAAACCTGGCGGCGCTTGCACGCATCCTGTCGGACGAGCTGGTGGAGGCGCTGCGCGCCCGTCTGCGCGACCCGCGCCCGGTGCGGGCGTTGACCGAACAATGGGCGCCGCAGCTGGCCGATCCGGCGCACGAGGACAGCACGAGTTTTTCGGTGGTGGATCGCGACGGCAATGCGGTGTGCGTCACCCAGAGCCTGGGCACGATCTATGGGTGCGGCGTGGTGGTGCCGGGCACCGGCATTTGCCTCAACAATTGCCTGTCTTGGGGGGATGTGGACGCGCGCGGCACCAATCGGTTGGTACCCGGCGGTGATCTGGCGCTGCCGCTGGCGCCGTCGATCACCACCAAACAGGGCAAGCCGGTGCTGCTGCTCGGCGCATCGGGCAGCTACGGCATCGGCCAGGCGCAGGCGCAGGCCCTGGTGCAGCACATCGACGATGGTCTGGCGATCCAGGACGCGATCGAGGCGCCGCGCGCCCGGTTGTGGGACGGCCGGCGGGTGCAGGCCGAAGCGCGCATCCCGGTCGCCACGATCGAGACGCTGCGGGATCGCGGCCACGAGGTGGAGGCCGCGCCGGCATGGAGCAACCTGGTGGGCGCCCTGCAGGGCATCACCATCGACCCGGAGACAAGTGTCGCGACCGGCGGGGCAGACCCGCGCCGTGAAGGCTACGTAGCGCTTCCCTGAGGAGGTCCCGGATGGACGGCAATCGCCCCACCGTTGCGTCGCGCCATGGCCTGGTCGCCGCGGCCCACCCGCTCGCCGCCGCCGCCGGCGCGCGCATCCTCGGCCGCGGCGGCAACGCCTTCGACGCGGCGGTGGCCGCCGCCGCCGCGCTCGGCGTGGTGGAGCCGTTCATGTCCGGCCTGGCCGGGCTCGGCATGGCAACCTGCTGGGTCGCGGGCGACCAGCGCATCCGCACCCTTGCCTTTCGCACCGAAGTGCCGCGTCGCTTCCCGGTCGGCCGGTTCACACGGCGTGAGGACCTGCATCGCGGCGCCATGGCCGTCGCCCCGCCGGGCAATCTGGCCGGTTGGTACCATCTGGTCAGCGCGCATGGCACCAAAACCTTCGCCGAGGTGCTGGCGCCGGCCATCGGCCTTGCCCGCGACGGGTTTCCGCTGACCGGGTTCAACACCGCCGCCATCAACGCCGCCGCCCTGGCCTTGCGCGACCAGCCCTTCTTCGCCGCCTGGAACGCCGCCTACGCCTCCGGGCAGGGCGAGGTGCAGCAGGGCCAGGTGCTGCGCCAGCCCGATCTTGCCACGACGCTGGAGGCGATCGCCGCGGAGGGGATCAAGCTTCTGTATGGCGGGCGGCTCGGCCAGAAACTCGTGGCGCATCTGCAGTCGCTCGGCGGCTGCATGACCGTGGGCGATCTGGAGTTGGTCTCACCCGGCTGGGACAAGCCGGTTGCCGCCGTCTATCGCGACCTGACCGTGCACGCGCCGCGCCCGCCCAGCCAGGCATTCCAGTACCTGCTCACCCTGCGAATCCTGGACGGGTTCGATCTCGGCCGGCTGGAGCGCGACGGGGTGGCGCACCTGGACACGGTCTGGCGGGCCGTGCGGCTGGCGGCGATGGAACGCATCACCCATGACGATCCCTCCGCCGAGCGGCTGGAGCGGTTGCTGTCCGATGAGTTGGTGGCGCGGCTGCGCCAGCGCGTCGCCGATCCGGGCCCGATCGAGGGGCCGGTGGAACAATGGCAGGCCCCGCCGGGCGGCGGTGCCGCGGGGGCTGCGGCCGAGCAGCACACCACCTCGCTGTCGGTCGCCGATCGTGCCGGCAACCTCGTGTGCATCACCCAGAGCCTGGGCGCGCCATTTGGCTGCGGCGTGGTGGTGCCGGGCACCGGCATGTGCCTGAACAACGGGCTGTACTGGGGCGAGATCGACCCGCGCGCCAGCAATGCGCTGCGCCCCGGCCGCGTGCTGACCACGCCCATGGCGCCGTCGATTGCCACCAGGGCGCGCGTGCCGGTGCTGGCGCTCGGCACGCCGGGCAGTTATGGCATCAGCCAGATCCAGACGCAGGCGCTGGTGCAATATGTGGATTTCGGCCTGTCGCTGCAGGCAGCCATCGACGCGCCGCGCGCCCGGCTATGGGACGGGCGGCGCGTCACCGCCGAGAACCGGATAGCCGCCCATGTGCTGGAGGCGCTGCGCGCGCGCGGGCATGACATCGGCTCCTCGGCTGCCTGGACCACGGAGGCGGGCGGAATCCAGGCGATTGCCGTCGATCCCGCCACACGGGTGATGACCGGCGCCGCCGACCTGCGCCGCGACGGCACCGTCGCCGCGGCCTGATGCCGGACGAGGCGGACTTGGATCGTTAGTAACCGTAGTAGGCAGGCGGCACGTAATACACCGGCGGCGGTGCATAGACATACGGGCGATAGTTCGGGTGCCAGTGGTGTTCGCGCCATTCGTGCCGGTGCCAGCGCCAGTCGTCGCGGTCGGCGCGCGCCGGGGTCGCCGAGGCCATCACCATCGTCACACCCAGCGCGGCGATGGCGGCGGAGAGGACGGATCTTGTGTTCATCGGGGGGCTCCTGTCGCGGTCTGTGATTGCCGCAGACCGAATTCAACAAAGACATCGTGGCGAAACACTGGCGACACCGCGACGATTTCTGTACAAGTTGTGGTGTCCGGATCATTTGGGCAGGAGGGCGGCGCGCGTGTCCATCGGCCGTGCGATCAGGCGACGGGTCAAGGCGGCGGTGCCGCCGTTGGTGTTCCTGTTGCTGGTGGCCTATTTCATCTGGAACGCCACCCAGGGCGACCGCGGATTGCGGGCCTATGCGGGAAGGCTCGAGGATCTGAAGGCGGCGCAGGCCGACCTGGAGCGGGCGCAAAACGATCTCATCGGCTGGGAGCGGCGGGTCGCGGCCCTGCGCGGCAACCGGCTCGATCCGGATGCGCTGGACGAGCGCGCCCGCGCCATGCTGAACCGATCCGACCCCGCCGACGTGGTGATCCCGTACGGGCCGGGAAAAAGGCTTTATTAGGCCATCCGGATTAGAAAAAGCGTCCACCGCTTGCCGGCACGCCGGACTCCTCGGCAACTGAGGGGGCGGGTGGCGGATTTCGCCAAGCTCCTGCTTGCCCGCCGGGGGGCTGGCGGTTAGGTCTGGCTGGGTGACCGGCGGATCAGCGGGGAGGACACAAGATGGCGCAGGCAGCCGAGGCCAGAAAGCGCGGCAAAACGCGCGCGGATCTGTCGCGGGAGGAGCTGCTCCGGGCCTATCGCGACATGCAGATGATCCGCCGCTTCGAGGAAAAGGCTGGCCAGCTCTATGGCATGGGGCTGATCGGCGGTTTCTGCCATTTGTATATCGGCCAGGAAGCGGTGGTGGTCGGGCTGCAGATGGCGCTGAAACCGGGTGACCAGGTCATCACCTCCTATCGCGACCACGGCCATATGCTCGCCACCGGCATGGAGGCGCGCGGCGTCATGGCCGAGCTGACCGGCCGCGCCGGCGGCTATTCCCGCGGCAAGGGCGGCTCGATGCACATGTTCAGCAAGGAGAAGAATTTCTTCGGCGGGCATGGCATCGTCGGCGCCCAGGTCAGCCTGGGCACCGGACTGGCCTTCAGCAATTGGTACCGTGGCCGCGACCAGGTCGCGATGACGTATTTCGGCGAGGGCGCTTCCAACCAGGGCCAAGTGTATGAAAGCTTCAACCTCGCCGCGCTGATGAAGCTGCCCGTGGTGTTTGTCATCGAGAATAACCGTTACAGCATGGGCACGAGTGTGGAGCGCGCATCCGCCTCGCACGACCTGTGGAAGAACGGCGCCCCCTGGGGCATTCCGGGCTTGCAGGTCGATGGCATGGACGTGGAAGCGGTGCACGCGGCGGGGGCGGCGGCGGTGGCGCACTGCCGTGCCGGCCACGGCCCATATTTGCTGGAGGTCATGACCTACCGCTACCGCGGCCATTCCATGTCCGACCCGGCCAAATACCGCACTCGCGAGGAAGTGGAGAAAATGCGCAGCGAGCGCGACTGCATCGAGCATGTCCATGCCAGGCTGACCGGGCTGGGCGTCGGCGAAGCCGAGGTCAAGGCCATCGACGACGAGATCAAGCGCATCGTGCAGGACGCCGCCGAGTTCGCCCAGAGCAGTCCCGAACCCGATGCCGCCGAGCTTTGGACCGACGTGCTGGTGGAGGGCTGAGAAAATGGCCACCGAAATCCTGATGCCGGCGCTCAGTCCCACCATGACCGAGGGCAAGCTGGCCCGCTGGCTGAAGAAAGTCGGCGATGACGTGCGCGCCGGCGACGTGATCGCCGAGATTGAAACCGACAAGGCCACCATGGAGGTGGAGGCGGTGGAAGAAGGGCGGCTGGCGCAAATCCTGATCGAGGAAGGCACCGAAGGGGTGGCGGTGAACACGCCCATCGCCGTGCTCGGCGGCAATGGCGAGGACACCTCGGCCGGGCCCGCCGCGAAGCCCGCGCCGGAAGCGCCGAAGCCGGTGGCGCCGCCGGCCGCGGCCGCGCCGACCGCCGCGGCGCCGCTGCGCGCCGATCCTGAACGCGATTGGGGTCCCACCAGGCCGGTCACCGTGCGCGAGGCGCTGCGCGACGCCATGGCGGCCGAGCTGCGCGCCGACGACAGCGTGTTCCTGATCGGCGAGGAAGTCGCCCAGTACCAGGGCGCCTACAAGATCAGCCAGGGTCTGTTGGACGAGTTCGGCCCCCGCCGCATCATCGACACGCCGATCACCGAACACGGCTTCACCGGCATGGCGGTGGGGGCGGCGATGAACGGGCTGCGGCCGATCGTTGAGTTCATGACCTTCAACTTCGCCATGCAGGCGATCGACCACATTATCAACTCGGCGGCCAAGACGCTGTACATGTCGGGCGGGCAGATGGGCTGCCCGATCGTCTTCCGCGGCCCCAACGGCGCCGCCAGCCGCGTCGCCGCCCAGCACAGCCAGTGCTATGCGAGCTGGTACGCGCATTGTCCGGGGCTGAAAGTGCTGGCCCCCTGGTCTGCGGCCGATGCCAAGGGCCTGCTGCGCGCCGCCATCCGCGACCCCAACCCGGTGATTTTCCTCGAGAACGAAATCCTCTACGGACAGCATTTCGAATGCCCCACCGACGCGGATTTCGTGCTGCCGATCGGGCGGGCGAAAATCGAGCGCGCCGGCACCGATGTCACGCTGGTGGCGTTTTCGATCATGGTGGGCGTGGCGATGAAGGCGGCCGAGGCGCTGGCCGAGAACGGCATCTCGGCGGAGGTGATCAACCTGCGCTCGCTGCGCCCGCTCGACATTGGCACCGTGGTGGCGAGCGTGAAAAAGACCAGCCGGATCGTCACCATCGAGGAGGGCTGGCCCTTCGCCGGCATCGGCGCCGAGGTCACCATGCAGATCATCGAGCAGTGCTTCGACTGGCTGGACGCCCCACCGGCGCGGGTGCACGGGCTGGATGTGCCGCTGCCCTATGCCGCCAACCTGGAGAAGCTGGCGCTGCCGCAGCCGGACTGGGTGGTGGCGGCCGTGCGCAAGCTGATCTGATCGGGCGGGGAAGGGGAGTCTGATGGCCACCAACATCCTGATGCCGGCTTTGTCGCCGACCATGACCGAGGGCACCCTGGCCCGCTGGCTCAAGAAGGAAGGCGACACGATCAAGTCCGGCGATGTGATCGCTGAAATCGAGACCGACAAGGCCACCATGGAAGTGGAAGCCGTGGACGAGGGCGTGCTCGGCCGCATTCTGGTGGCCGACGGCACCCAGGGCGTGCAGGTGAACGCGCCGATCGCCGTTCTCGTCGAACCCGGCGAGACGGTGCCGGCCGCCGGCGCGGCTCCGCCAGCGCCACCGCAGCTCGCGGCGCCGGCGGCTTTGCCAGCAGCAGCTTCCGCCCCCGCCGCCACGCCGGTCGCCAACGGCAACGATGCCGGCACGCGGGTATTCGCCTCGCCGCTGGCGCGCCGCATGGCGAAGCAGGCTTGCATCGATTTGTCGGCGCTGAAAGGATCGGGCCCGAACGGTCGCATCGTGCGCGCCGATATCGAGGCGGCGCAGCAGGGCGGCGCGGTCGTGCCGGCCCCGGTTGCACCGGTCCCGGTCGTTGCGCTGCCCACCACCGCTCCGCTGGCGGCGGCGCCCGCCGCTGCGCCCAGGCCGGTCGCGTCCGCCGCGGTCGTGCTGACGGCGCCGCACCGGATCGTTCCGCACACGTCGATCCGCAAAGTGATTGCCCGGCGGCTCACCGAAGCCAAGCAGACGGTGCCGCATTTCTATGTCTCGATGGACATCGAGCTGGACGCGCTGCTGCGGCTGCGCGCCGATCTCAATGTCCGCAGCGGCAAGGACGGGCAAGGCGCCTTCAAACTCTCGGTCAATGATTTGATCATCAAGGCCGCCGCCGTCACCTTGCGCCGGGTGCCGAACGTGAACGCCGCCTGGACTGACGAGGGCATCGCCCTGTTCGACAACGTCGACATCTCGGTGGCGGTTTCGATCCCGGACGGATTGATCACCCCCATCGTCCGCCAGGCCGACCGCAAGGGTCTCGCTGCCATCAGCGCCGAAATGAAGGACCTGTCGGCGCGGGCGAAATCCGGCAAGCTGAAACCGGAGGAATTCCAGGGCGGGGGGTTCTCGATTTCCAACATGGGCATGTATGGCGTGTCGGCGTTCGCCGCCATCATCAACCCGCCGCAGGCCGGCATTCTCGCCGTCGCCGCCGGCCAGCAGCGGCCGGTGGTGAAGGACGGCGGCCTCGCCATCGCCACCGTCATGACCTGCACGCTCAGCGTCGATCACCGCGTCATCGACGGCGCGCTGGGGGCGGAATTTCTGGCGGAGTTCAAGCGCATCGTGGAAGACCCGCTGAGTCTGATGTTGTGAACGGCGCGGTTGTCCTGCGCGACGCGGTGCTGGGGGACGAGGCGCTGGTCGAGCGCTTCGTGCGGGCGCTGGCGGAATACGAAAACCTGCTGCGCGAGCTGCGCGGCACCGAGGAGGATTTCCGCCGCGCCCTGTTCGGCCCGCGGCCGCGCGCCTGGGCGCTGTTCGCCGAGGCCGGCGGCCAGGACGTCGGCTTCGCCCTGTGGTTCTATAGTTTTTCCACCTTCGCGGCGAAGCCGGGGCTCTATGTCGAGGATGTGTATGTCCAGCCCGAACATCGCGGACGCGGGATCGGCCGGATGATTTTCCGCGACCTTGCGCGCCGCGCGCTGGACGAGGGCTGCGCGCGCATGGACTGGTCGGTGCTGAACTGGAATGCCCCGGCGATCGGCTTCTATCGCTCGATCGGCGCCCGCCCGGTGAACGACTGGACGGTGCAGCGCCTTGACGGCGACGCGCTGCGGGCGTTCGCGGGGTAGCTAGGAATAAACCCCCTCCCACAAGGGGCGAGCGAATAAGGAAATGCGATATGGCCGACCAAGCTTTTGATCTGATCGTGGTGGGCGGCGGGCCCGGCGGCTATGTCGCCGCCATCCGGGCCGCCCAGCTCGGCCTGAAGACCGCCTGCGTCGAACGCCAGCATCTCGGCGGTATCTGCCTGAACTGGGGCTGCATTCCCACCAAGGCACTGCTGCGCGCGTCGGAAATCAACCATTTGCTGCACCATCTCGGGGAGTACGGCTTCGCCGCCGATCACATCCGTTACGACATCGCGGCGGTGGTGAAACGCTCGCGCGCGGTGGCGAAACAGCTGTCCTCCGGCGTCGCTCATTTGCTGAAAAAGAACAAAGTCACGGTGTTCGATGGCCATGGCGTTCTGGCCGGAAGCAACACGGTCGCCGTCGAGAAGGAAGGCAAACCGGTTGCGACCCTCACCGCGCCGCACGTCATCCTCGCCACCGGCGCCCGCGCCCGCGAACTTCCGGGCCTGGAAGCGGACGGCAAGCTGATCTGGACCTACAAGGCGGCGATGGTCCCCACCGTCATGCCGAAATCGCTTTTGGTCGTGGGCTCCGGCGCCATCGGCATCGAATTCGCTTCGTTTTACCTCAACATGGGCGCCGCCGTGACGGTGGTGGAAGTGCTCGACCGTGTGCTCCCCGTCGAGGACGAAGAAATCTCCGCCTTCGCCCGCAAGGCGTTTGAGAAACAGGGGATGAAAATTCTTACCTCCGCCACGGTGAAAGGCGCCAAAAAAAACGCCGACAGCGTGACCGTGAGCATTGAGGCCGGCGGCAAGCCCACCGACATCACCGTCGAGCGGGTGATCTCGGCCGTCGGTATCGTCGGCAATGTGGAAAAACTCGGCCTCGAGGGCACCGGCGTCAAAATTGACCGCAGCCATGTGGTCATCGACGAATTCTGCCGCACCGGCGAGCCCGGCGTCTATGCCATCGGCGACTTGGCCGGCCCGCCCTGGCTCGCCCACAAGGCCAGCCATGAAGGCGTGCTCTGCGTCGAGGCCATCGCCGGGCTGCACCCGCACCCGATCGACTGGACCAACATTCCCGGCTGCACCTATTGCCGCCCGCAGGTGGCATCGGTCGGGCTGACGGAGGCACGCGCCAAGGCCGCCGGGCATACGGTGAAGGTCGGACGGTTCCCCTTCATCGGCAACGGCAAGGCGATCGCCCTCGGCGAGCCGGAGGGCATGGTAAAAACCGTCTTCGATGCCATGACCGGCGAGCTGCTCGGCGCGCACATGATCGGCGCCGAAGTCACCGAGCTGATCCAGGGCTACGCCATCGCCCGCACCCTGGAGACCACCGAGGCCGAGCTGATGCACACCGTGTTCCCGCATCCGACCATCAGCGAGACCATGCACGAGGCCGTGCTTGACGCTTACGGCCGGGCCATCCACTTCTAACCGTCATGACCGCCCGGCAGCCATGACCACCCAACTCATCATCGATCACGAAGCCGCCCGCCACCCGGAGAAGGCGCACCGGCCGGACAATCCGGTCCAGCGCAAGCCTGCCTGGATCCGGGTGAAGGCGCCGACACATCCGGTCTACCACGAGACCCATGCGTTGCTGCGCGGCCACCGTCTGGCCACGGTGTGCGAGGAAGCCTCCTGCCCGAATATCGGCGAGTGCTGGAGCCGGCGCCACGCCACCATGATGATCATGGGCGACACCTGCACGCGCGCCTGCAGCTTCTGCAATGTGCGCACCGGGCTGCCCGGCGCGCTGGATGGCGGCGAGCCGGACCGGGTGGCGGATGCCGTCGCCCTTCTCGGCCTGCGGCACGTGGTGGTGACCTCGGTCGACCGCGACGATCTGGCCGATGGCGGGGCGGCGCATTTCGCCGCCACCATACGCGCCATTCGCCAGGCCGCTCCCGGCACGTCCATCGAGGTGCTGACCCCCGACTTTTTGCGCAAACCGGGCGCGATCGAGATCGTGGCGGCGGCGCGGCCGGACGTGTTCAACCACAATCTGGAGACGGTGCCGCGCCTGTATCCGACCATCCGCCCCGGGGCGCGCTATTTCCAGTCGCTGCGGCTGCTCGACAGCGTCAAACGCCTCGCCCCCGGTATTTTCACCAAATCCGGCCTGATGGTCGGCCTGGGCGAGGCGCGCGGCGAAATATTGCAGGTGATGGACGATCTGCGCGTGGCGGAGGTGGACTTCCTCACCATCGGCCAGTATCTCCAGCCGACCGTGAAACATGCTGCAGTGGCGGAATTCGTGACCCCCGAGGCGTTCGCAGATTATGCCAGCCTTGCCCGCGCCCGCGGCTTCCTGCTGGTGTCCGCCACCCCGCTGACCCGCAGCTCCTACCATGCGGATGCCGATTTCGCGCGGCTTCAGGCGGCGCGCCACGACGCGACGGCGGCCTGACATGCCCACGCACACGGAAACCCGGATCATCCCCTATCGCCCCGAGCAGATGTGGGACCTGGTGGCCGATGTCGACCGCTATCCGCAATTCCTGCCCTGGTGCGTCGGCGCGAAGGTGCGCCAGCAGACCGCCACCCTGCAGATCGCCGACATGTCGGTCGGCTTCGGCCCGATCCGGGAAAGCTTCACCAGCCGCAACACTTTGTTACGACCGCAATATATCAAGGTGCGCTACGAGCGCGGCCCGTTCCGTTATCTGAACAACGACTGGTTCTTCTCTCCCGATCCGCGCGGCTGCAAGGTGGATTTCTGGGTCGATTTCGAATTCCGCAGCCGGGTCCTGCAATCCGCTTTCGGTGTCGTGTTCAACGAGGCGACCCGGCGCATGGTCAACGCCTTCCTGCGCCGCGCCCGCGAGGTCTATGGCACGCCGCAGGCCGCCGTTCCCGCCGTCACCCAGGTCGGCCCGCAGCGGGTCTGAACCTCCCGCCCGGAGACCACGGCCCATGACCTACGCGCCGCCGCGTCCCGATCCCGGCCTGCCGCCCGTGCGGATCAACCTGTTCTCCGACACGCAGACACGGCCGACGCCGGCGATGAAGGCGGCGATGCTGGCCGCGGAAGTGGGCGACGAGCAGGCCGGTCTGGACCCCACGGTCTGGGCGCTGTGCGACCGCATGGCGGCGCTGCTGGACAAGGAAGCCGCGGTGTTCCTGCCCAGCGGCACGATGTGCAACCAGATCGCCATCATCACCCATTGCCGCCCGGGTGACGAAATCCTGGCGCACGAGACCGCGCATATCCTCACCAGCGAGGGCAGCGGCGCCGCCGCGCTGGCCGGCGCCCAGATCACCCCGCTGCGCGGCGCGCGCGGCCAGTTCGACGCCGGCGCCGTGCGCGCCGCACTTCGCCCGCGCGAGTCGCGCTACGCGCCGCCGCAGGCGCTGCTGGAAGTCGAGCAGACCGCCAATTCCGGCGGCGGCACCGTGTGGCCGCTGGACCGGCTGAACGAGGTCGCCGCCGTCGCGCATGCCGCGGGGCTGGCCACCCATATGGACGGTGCGAGGCTGATGAACGCCGCCGTCGCCGCCGGCGTGCCGGCCGCCGCCATGGCTGCCGGCTATGACAGCGTCTGGCTCGACTTCACCAAGGGTCTGGGCGCCCCGCTCGGCGCGGTGCTGTGCGGCAGCGCGGTGTTCATCGGCCGCGCCTGGCGCTGGAAACAACGTATGGGCGGCTCCATGCGCCAGGCCGGCATCTGCGCCGCCGCCTGCCTGTATGCGCTCGACCACCACGTCGAGCGTTTGGCCGAAGATCACGAGAACGCCCGCCTGCTCGCCCGCGGCCTGGCGGCAATTCCCGGCATCACGGTGGAACTGCCGGAGACCAACCTGGTGTTCTTCGACACCACCGGCACCGGCCTGACGGCTGCGGAGCTGTTGGCCCGGGTGCGGCCGCACGGGGTGACCTTCTCGATCAACAGCACGTGGCGGGGACGGGCCTGCACGCATCTCGATGTGTCGCGCGGGCAGATCGAGGAGGCGCTGGGGGTGATTGCGGGGGCGGTCGGGGCTTAAGGAAGGCCAGGGGCTCTGCCCCTGGACCCCGCCAAGGGCCGAGAGGCCCTTGGAACCCATTATTTTTAGACAGTCGTTATGAGAGGGGGGTGAGGCGGTGAACCGGTTCACCGCCTCACCCCCCTCTCATAACGACTGCTTAAGTAGCGGGGTCCAGGGGCCTCTCGGCCCCTGGCGGGTCCAGGGCAGAGCCCTGGCCTTCCTTAGGCCGCAAACGCCCGCAGCCACGTCTCCACCGCGCTCGTCACCGTCGCATCGATTTCCGCGTCGCTGGGCGACGGTGGCAGAGCGAGCGTCGCGCGCAGGAATACATCCGAGCGCAGCAGGGCCATGAACTGGTGGGTGGCGGTCAGCGTGTCGGGTGTCCGCACGAGGCCCTGGGCGGCCAGCGTCTCCAGCCAGGCGCGGAAGCGGTGGCAGAATTTCTGCGGCCCGTTCTGGTAAAACGCGTCGCCCAGTTCGGGGAAGCGGGCGCTTTCGGCGATGGCGATGCGCAGGATGGACAGGGTTCGTTCCCGCAGCAGGAAGCGCAGCACCCGCTGGCCGATCGCCAGCAACGCCGCGCGCAGGTCCGGCACGGAGTCCGGAAACAACGCCTCCACCACCGGGCTCTCGCGCCCCTTGTCGGCGACGATGCTGGCGAACAGCGCGTCTTTCGAGGCGAAATACGCATACAGGGTCGCCTTGGACACGCCGGCCAGCCGCGCCACCGCGTCCATGCTCACCGCACCGTAGCCATGCGCGAAGAACAGCGCTTCGGCGGCCTGCACGATCTGCCGGCACTTGGCGGAGATTTCGAGCGGGGGAGGGGGGAGACCATCCATAGGACAAGTTTGGTTTGCATGCCTCATTGGGTCAATAGCATCTGAACTGAACGGTTCAGTTTACCCTTGACCGGCGCCGAGGCCCTGCCCAATTTGTGGGGCGAACAACCAACGGTCGCTCCATGGATGCCGTTTCCGGCACACCCACGACTGCCGACGCCGCCCCGCCGCCGCGGCGGCGGCGCTGGCGCCTTCTGCGCCTGTTTCTCCTGCTGGTGCCGACGCTGGCGGCGGCGCTGTTCGGCAACTGGTGGGTCACCGAGGGGCGCTGGCTGGAGAGCACCGACGATGCCTATGTGCAGGGCGACATTGCCGCGCTCTCCACCCGCATCGAGGGTGACGTGGTCGCCATCCATGTCGCCGACAACCAGCACGTGCACGCCGGTGATCCACTGATTTCCCTCGACCCCGCCGACTGGTCGGCGCGGCTGGACCAGGCGCGTGGCGCCGCCGCCGAGGCCACCGCCGCGGTCGCCACCGCACGGCGGCAGGTGGACCAGGCCGGCAGCGCGATCGCCCAGGCCGAGGCGGCGATGGCGCAGGCCAGCGCCGAACTCACCCGTGCCGCCGCCGAGGCCGGCCGCACCGGCGTGCTGGTCGGCGCCGGCTGGACCTCGCGTCAGGCCAACGAGCAGGCGGTGGCCGACCGGCAGAAAGCCGAGGCGCAGCTTGCCGCCGCGCGTGCCCAGCGCGCCACCGCCGAGCAGGCGCTGGCCGTGGCCCAGGCGCAGGTGCCGCAGGCCGAGGCCCACGCCACCACCGCCGAGGCCGCCGCGCGGCTCGCTGCCAACAACCTTTCCTACACGGTCATCCGCGCCCCGTTCGACGGCATTGTCGGCAACCGGGTGGCGCAGCTTGGCCAGCATGTGCTTCCGGGCCAGCTGCTGATCGCCGTGTCGCCGCCGCCGCCGCATTTGTTCGTCATCGCCAACTTCAAGGAAACCCAGCTGCGCCGCATGCAGCCCGGCCAGCGTGTCTGGGTGACCCCCGACATCGACAAAGCCGCGGTCGCGCCGGGGCGGGTGGACAGTCTGGCGCCGGCCACCGGGGCGCTGTTCTCCCTGCTGCCGCCGGAGAACGCGACCGGCAATTTCACCAAAGTGGTGCAGCGCGTGCCGGTGAAGATCGTGCTCGACCCGGCCGCGGCCGAAGCCGCGCACTGGCTGCGCGCCGGCCTGTCCGTCACCGCCGAGGTGGATACGCGCGAGGCCGGCGGCGCGCGGCAGGGCCTGATCGGCGCCGCCGCCGCCACCATTGGCCTGCAGTGATCGCCGGCGAGAACACCTGGCGCGACTGGGTCGGGTTCGCCTTCATGGTGGTGGGCATGTTCATGTCCATCCTCGACATCCAGGTGGTCAGCGCCTCGATCGCCGAAATCCAGGCCGGTCTGGCCGCCAGCGCCGACGAAGTGAGCTGGGTGCAGACCAGCTATCTGGTGGCCGAGATCGTCATGATCCCGCTGTCGGGGTTCCTGTCGCGGGCGCTATCGACGCGGGTGCTGTATGTGATCAGCGCCCTCGGCTTCACCCTGTTCTCGGGCCTGTGCGCCACCGCGACCTCGCTGCCGGAAATGATCCTGTGGCGGGCGCTGCAGGGGTTTTCCGGCGGGGCGATGATCCCGACCGTGTTCGCGACTGCGTTTCTGCTGTTTCCCGGCGCGCGGCGCGGCCAGGTCGCGGTGATCATCGCCCTGACCGCGACCCTCGCCCCCACCATCGGCCCGACGCTGGGCGGCTGGCTGACCGAGGCGTTTTCCTGGCACTGGCTGTTCCTGATCAACATCGCGCCGGGCCTGGCATGCGCGGCCGCGGTGTGGTCGTTCATCGACATCGACCGCCCGGACCTCGGCCTGCTGCGGCGCTTCGACGCGGTCGGCCTGGTGCTGCTGGCGGCGTTCCTGGGCAGCCTCGAATACGTGCTGGAGGAGGGCAACCGCAACGACTGGTTCGAGGACGATACTATCCGTTTCTTCGCGGCGCTGTCTTCGGTCTCGGCGGTGGTGTTTTTCCATCGCATGCTGACCCGGCCGGAGCCGCTGGTCGATCTGCGTCTGTTTGGTAACCGCAATTATGCGCTGTGTTGCCTGTTGGCCAGTGTCATTGGCGTCGGGTTGTATGGCGCCACCTACCTGATCCCGCTGTATCTGGGTCAGGTGCGTGGCTTCGACAGTTTCCAGATCGGCACGTCGATGTTGGCGACCGGGGTGGCAATGTTCTTCACCGGGCCGATTGCCGGGCGGATCGTCGGGCGGGTGGATGTGCGGCGGATGGCGGCCTTCGGGCTTTTCAGCTTCGGCGTTTCCTGCTGGTGGCTGGCGCATCTGACCGCCTTGTCCGGCATGTGGGAGATCATGGCGCCACAGGCGCTGCGTGGGTTTTCGCTGATGTTCCTGTTCGTGCCGGTGAACCAGCTGGCCCTTGGCACCCTGCCACCGGTGGCGCTGAAGAACGCGTCGGGTTTGTACAACCTGATGCGCAACCTCGGCGGCGCCATCGGCATCGCCGTGCTCGGCACCCTGGCCACCACCCGCACCGCCGTGCACTCGCTGCATTTGCACGAGGAGGCGGGGTGGGGCCGCGCCTCCGTTCCGGCGGCGATGACCCATCTCACGCAGGTGCTCACCCCGGCCAAGGAGGGCATGGCGAGCCTGGCGGCGCTGCGCCGGCTGGCGCTGCTGGTGCAGCAGCAGGCGCTGACGCTGGCGTATAACGACGTGCTGCTGGTGCTGGGGCTGTGCTTTTTCGCGGCGTTGCCGGTGACGTTGTTTCTGCTGCGGCCGCGGGCGATGGGGGCGCCGGGGCATTGAGGCCGGGCGGATTACCCGATGACCGATTCGCAGAGCGAGCTTGTAGTCCGTTGGGCCGACCAGCGATTGTCGGGTGCAATGCCAACTGGCGTTGCACCATCGCTCACGACCGGAGAATGTAGTGCGATGCCCCGCGGCATATCACCCTGAAGCTTGCCTTTATCGGTTCCTGCCGTTCCTTGCTCCGCGGTTCAGAATTCATGGGCTGTAAAAGCGGCGAGGCCTGGATGGTAACGTTTTGACAGGCAATCAATGCCAATGGGACAAAACCAATGAACGAAAATCAGTGGGGTATTGTAGATACCTACATCGTGGATCGCTTGGTACCGGTTGACCCCGTGCTTGAGTCGGTGCTTGCGGCCAATGTCGCCGCCGGTTTGCCTGCCCATGATGTCTCTCCGGCGCAAGGCAAGTTTCTTCACCTTATCGCTCGTATGGTCGCGGCGCGGCGCATTCTTGAGATCGGCACCCTTGGGGGTTATTCGACAATCTGGCTCGCTCGCGCGGTACCTCCAGACGGTCATGTCGTGACGCTTGAGGCCGACCCACACCATGCTGCGGTGGCGCGATCCAACTTTGAACATGCAGGACTCACCGACCGTATTGACCTCCGCGTCGGGCCTGCGTTGGAGATATTGCCTGGTGTTGAGGCCGACCGTGCTGGCCCGTTCGACATGATATTCATTGATGCCGATAAGCCGAACAACCCTGATTATCTTGCATGGGCGATAAGGTTGGCTCGCCGGGGCGCGGTCATCATCGGCGACAATGTGGTGCGCGGTGGTGCGGTCGTCGATCCTGACGCCGTCGATCCGCGCGTTCAGGGTGTGCGGCGGTTCTTCGATATGTTGGCCGGCAACCCGCGCCTTTCTGCGACCGCGCTGCAGACTGTAGGCAGTAAGGGCTGGGACGGCTTTGCGCTCGCCATACTAGACTAACTCGCAAACGATCTTCGATCACGCAATGAACCAATCGTGCATGATCAAAGACGTTCGGAAACGGAAATCACCGACGCCACATCAAAGGGTTAAACTTCCCGAAAGAGATCGTGGGGCGCAATGCCACTCGGCATTGCACCATCGCTCACCACCGGAGAAAGCAATGCAATGCCGTGCGGTATTGCATCCGACGGCTTGCTGCGTCACGAGCCGCCGATCGCCTTCCGTTGTGGCTGCGTCCGCGTCGCGCGGGCCGCCGCCGCTCACGGCCGCGCTTCGAGGATCATATTGAATGGCGTCTCGGCTGCCCGACGGACGCTCGCAAAGCCCGCGCCCTCGATCACGCCGCGCAGCCGCCTCTCGCCCGCTTGCGCGCCGAGCCCCGCGCCGACCTCCTGCGATAGCGAGGTGGGCACGCAAATCATCGTCGAGCCCGCGTAATAAAGCCGTCCCACCGGGTTGAGATTGTCCTCCAACCGGTCGCCCGCCATCGGCTCGACGACCATCCACGTGCCGTCCGGCTTGAGCATGCGCCGCACATGGGCCGCCGCCCCTGCCGGATCGCCCATGTCGTGCAGGCAATCGAAGAAGGTCACGAGGTCGTAGCCACCGCCAGGGATGTCCTTGGCCCTCCCGGCCTCGAAGCGCGTATTACCCTCGACGCCGTGCTCGCGCGCGTGGGCGCGTGCGTCCTCGATCGACGCCTCGTGGTAGTCCCAGCCAATGAAGCGGCTGTTCGGGAAAGCCTTGGCCATGATCACCGTGGACCAGCCGCAGCCGCAGCCCACGTCGGCCACCTCCGCCCCGCGATTGAGCTTCTCGACCACGCCATCGAGCGCCGGGAGCCATTGCTGGACCAGGTTGTTGTGGTAGCCGGGACGAAAGAAACGCGCGGTGGCGCAGAACATGCATTGCAGGTCACCCCAGGGCACGCCGCCGCCGGTACGGAACGCCTCCTCGACCTTGTCTTGGTTCCGCTGCATCGCCGCCATCAGGTCGAAGGCGCCCACCATGTTCACGGGGCTGTCCTCGACGACGAACACCATCGCCTGCTCGGGCGGCATTTCGAAACGCCCGCTCGGCGGGTCGTAGGCGACGTAGCCGGCCGCCGCATTGTGCGCGAGCCACTCGCGCAGGTACCGCTCGTGCACGTGGGTGTTGGCGGCCAGTTCCCCGGGTGTCATAGGACCGCCTGCATGGAGCGCCTTGTAAAGCCCAAGCGCGTCCCCGATTCGAACAAGGGGAACACTGGCGGCACCGCCGAGGTCGCCCAGCATCTTGCCGATAAAGGCCTGCAACTTTACCTCATCTACCGCGCGCGCGGCGGCTGATGCTCCGGACATGGCTTCCCCCTGGTCTATTGAGGCAATGCTATGCGCCCAGGTACGGAACGGTCAACGATTACTATGGACCGACCTTGACAGATCACGGCGCGTTCGCGACGTGCGAGCGCGCTCCGCGCGACAGCCGCCTTCGCGACGCATCTCAAATCCGGAACCACGCCGCGATCGTCTCGTGTAATGTTGAAGAGCGTAGAAATTAAGACTGTCGGAACTGGCGCTCGCCTATGTCATATCAATGGGTTAGACTTTCCGAAAGATATCACCGAAACAGACGGCAAATCCCGACGCGTCAGCCTGCCGCTGACAGGGTACTGCGCACCGTTTGTCCCTTTGAGCTCGATAGCGGCCATCGTAGGGCCGCTGGCGTGAGCTATCGCCCCGCCCCGCCCCCCAGCAACCCCAACGCCTCCACCACCGCCTGGCGCCGCACAGCACCGCGGTCCCCCGCGAACACCTGCCGCACCGCTTCCGTCGCCGCCCCCCGTCGCGCCAGCCCGAACCACACCAGCCCCACCGGCTTCTCCGCACTGCCGCCGCCCGGACCCGCCACCCCCGTCACCGCCACGGCCAGATCAGCCCGCGCGTGCGCCAGCGCCCCCTCGGCCATGGCCCGCGCCACCGCCTCGCTCACCGCGCCCATCGATGCGATCAGGCCCGGTGCCACACCCAGCATTTCGGTCTTGGCCTCGTTGGAATAGGTCACGAACCCGCGGTCCACCACGTCCGAACTGCCGGCAATCGCCGTCAGCGCGCCCGCGACCAGCCCGCCGGTGCAGCTTTCCGCTGTCGCCACCCGCAGCCTCGCCGCCCGGCACGCCGCCAGCACCGCCTCGGCCTGCGCCAGAATGTCCGCGTCGATCATGCAATCCTCCGTAGACATCTTCTCCCCCTCCCCTTGTGGGAGGGGGCGAAGTCATAACACTCCCGGCACCGCCCAGCGCACGCCCCACACCAGCAGCGCCGCCAGCCCCCCCGCCACCACATCATCGGCCATCACCCCCAGCGCCCCGGGCAGCCGCTCCGCCCAGCTCACCGGACCCGGCTTGGCAATGTCGAACAGCCGGAATGCCGCGAACGCCGCCAGCGCCCCCGCCACCGACGGATACGGCAACGCCAGCAACGCAATCCACTGGCCTGCCACCTCGTCGATCACCACCCAGCCCGGGTCATCGCCGGCCCGCGCTTCATGCACCGCCCACAGCCCGACGCCGGTGACCACCACCACCCCCGCCAGCAGCGCCAGCGGAGACACCCACAGCAGCGCCAGCCCCGGCAGCAGCGCCGCCAGCGACCCCGCCGTGCCCGGCGCCACCGGCGCCAGGCCGGAGCCGCAAAAACTCGCCACCCAGCGGGCCGGAACTCATCGCAGGAATTCCTCCAGCGCCGCCACCGCCTCGGGCTCCGCCAGCGTCGGCGCATGGCCCGAACTCCGGTACCGTGGCCACCGCCATGTCCGGCCGCGCCGCCCGCATGCGCGCGACCGTCTCCGCCAGCAGCAGCTTGCTCCGCCCGCCATGCACCAGCAGCACCGGCACATGCCGCAGCGCCCCGAACAGCGGCCACAGATCGGGAACCCTCCGCCCGAGCAGCCGTGCAATACGGGTGTCCCACAGCGGACGCCAGCGCCCGTCCGCCGCGGGCGCATAGGTCAGGTGGGCAAAATCCCGCCAGTCCGCCTCGCTGTGCAGCGACAAATCGGGCAGCACACGCCGCAAATGCGCCGCCGCGGCGTCGAGGTCGGGCAGCGCCGGATCGTGGCCGACATACCGCCGCACCATCCCCGCACCCTCGCGGCCAATCTCCGGCCCGACATCGTTCAGCACCACCCCGGCCAGCAGCCCCGGCCGCGCCGCCCCGAGCGCCATGGCCAGCAGACCCCCGAAACTGGTGCCCACCACCACCGCCCGGTGCACGCTCACCGCCGCGCACACATCCAGCACGTCGCGCAGCATGGCCTCCGGCGCATAGCGGGCGACCGACCGCGCCCGCGCCGAAGCGCCACGCCCGGCATAGTCCAGCGCCACCACCCGCCGCCGCTCGCCGTGCCTCGCCGCCACACCGGCGAAGTCGCCGGAGGTGCGCACCAGACCGGGGAGGCACAACAACGGCATGCGATGGCCTTCGCCCCACTGCGTGACGCGCAGGCGCAGGCCATCCCACGCGGAGACGGTAAGAAAGGAAGGCCAGGGCTCTGCCCTGGACCCGCAAGGGGTCGGTGGACCCCTTGACCCCATTCCTAAGGCTTGGGCAGAGCCGTTCACGTCTTTTTCCCCGCGATCGGGTAGGCCGACATATCTCCACGACGCACCCGATAGATCGCCAAATTCTCGATCACCCGCTGCACATAGTTGCGGGTCTCATTGAACGGGATCAGCTCGATCCAGTCGATCATGTCCGTCCCGTCGCCGCGCGGGTCGCCATTGCTCGCCAGCCATTCCTGCACCCGCCCCGGTCCGGCGTTATAGGCCGCCACCGCCAGCGGCACGCTGCCGCCGAACTGATCGAGCAAGCCCCGCAAATACGCGGTGCCCAGGCGGATATTGTAATGCGGGTCGAGGGTGAGGGCCGGGATATTGGCCGGCAGCCCGAGCTTGCGCGCCACCAGCGTGGCGGTGGCGGGCATCAGCTGCATCAGCCCGCGCGCCCCGACCGGGCTGACGGTGCTGCCGTCGAAACTGCTCTCCTGGCGGATGATGCCGAGCGCGAGGGCGGGATCGATGCCGGCGTCGGGCGGAATGTCCGCCGGCGCCGGCCAGCCGGTCTGCAGCAGGGTAATACCGTCCCGCCCGGCCCGGCGGGCCAACATGATCGCCGCGTCCGGCATGCCGAAGCCGGTCGCCAGCCGGGCGGCCAGGGCAAGGTCGGCGGCGTCCTGACTAACATCGTCCAGGCGCAGCAAAAACGCCTGCGCCCGCGCCGGTTCCCCCCAACTCGCCAGCCAGATGGCGCCGCGCGTCAACTCGCGGCCGGCGAAGTCCAGGGCGCGCTGCGCATCGGCCTGCGGGTCCCTGGTGGTGGCAATGCGGACGGCGGGGATCTGGCCGAGGGCAATGGCCGCCAACTGGCCATAAAAAGTCGAGGGAAACGCCACGGCGGCCTCGTATTCGCTGCGTGCGGCGGCTTCATCGCCTTGCACCGCGATGGCCTGCGCCAGCCAGAAATGCGCCCGCCCCTGGGTGATGGCGGCCTTGGTGGCGGCCGCCAGCGCGCGGAAATGCGGCACGGCCCGGTCGGGCGCCTTCAGCTTGCGCAGGGCCACGAAGCCGGCGAGAAACTCGGCGTCCAGCAGGCTCCCGCCGCCGGTCTGGGCGTGGCCGGCGGCGAGCGCATAGGCCCCCTCGGCGTCGCCCTTTTGCAGCCGCCGCCGGGCCAGGAGATTGCGCTCGTCCCAGAACGCCGCCAGGTGGTCGGTGGGCGCGCGCCGCTCGGCGGCGGTGCCCTGGGTTTTCCAGCAAACCAGCGCCTCGTCGTCCTGCCCGGCGCGGCGCAGCCAGCGCGCCAGTTCCAGCACAATACCGGGGTCCTGGCGGTCGGCCTCGGGCAGGGCGGTGACCAGGGCGGGGCCGTTCGGCGCGTCGCGACGCAGCGCCAGCCTTGCCTCGGCGCGCGGGCGGTCGGCGGCATCAAGGCGCGGGATCTGCCGCTGCGCGGCGGCGGTATCGCTCCAGGCGAGCCGCTCGAACCGTGCCCATTGGTCCGCGCGGGTGAGGGCAGGGGACCAGCGCAACAGGAAATGCGCCTCCCAGACCGGGTCGGCGATCCCGGACACCCAGGCGCGGCGGGCCCAGGCGGTGCCGTCATCGGTGCGGCCCAGCTTGGTGGTGGCCTCGGCGCAGCGGGTCTGGGCAGCGGCGGCGGTGACGGTGAATGGCTTTGGCCGGTCGCATTCGGCGGCGGCGGTGGCGTCGTCGGGTTCCGCCGCCAGCGCCTCGTCGCGGCGGCGGGCCAGAGAGGCCGGCAGCGGCCAGTCCGGGTTGCTGGCCATGAAGGCGGCGATCTCGCTCACGCTGGCCGCGCCCGGCGCCAGCAGCCGGTAATAGGTGACCAGCTTGCCCGCCACCGGGTCCGCCAGGCGCGCGGCGGCGGCCTCGGCCTCGGCCCAATGGTCGGCGCGAACGGCGGCCATCAATTCCTGCGCCGCAGCCGGCACCGGCGCGGCGGCGAGCAGGAGCAAAACGAATCGAAAACAGCGCATGCCCGCTTGTACAAGCCCCGGCCTTGCGGCGCATCACCCGCGCGCCTAGCTTTTGCCCCTCGCAACGCCGCGAACCCATCCTGCGGAGGAAGTTCATGTTCAAAGGGTCGCTTGTCGCCCTCGTCACCCCGATGCGCGCGGACGGTTCGGTCGACGAGAAGGCTCTGGCGTCCTTCGTGGACTGGCAGATCGCCGAGGGCACCCACGGGGTGGTGCCGGTCGGCACGACCGGCGAAAGCCCGACGCTGAGCCATGACGAGCACAGGCGGGTGGTGGAGATCACCATCGAGGTCGCCAAGGGGCGGGTGCCGGTCATCGCCGGCGCCGGCAGCAACAGCACCGCGGAGGCGATCGCCCTCGCCCGTCACGCCAAACAGGCCGGCGCCGATGCCGCCCTGGTGGTGACGCCGGTACTACAACAAGCCGACCCAGGAGGGGCTGTTCCTCCACTTCACGGCAATCGCCGACGCCGCGGACCTGCCGATCATCATTTACAACATCCCGCCGCGCAGCGTGGTCGACATGTCCGTCGAGACCATGGCGCGGCTGGCCAAACATCCGAACATCGTCGGCGTGAAGGACGCCACCGCCAACCTCGGCCGTCCGCTGCACACGCGGCGGGCCTGTGGCGCGGATTTCTGCCAGCTTTCCGGTGAGGACCACACCGCGCTCGCCTTCCTGGCGGCCGGCGGGATGGGGTGCATCAGTGTCACCGGCAACGTGGCGCCGCGTCTGGTCAGCGCCATGCACACCGCCTGGCAGGACGGACATCTGGCCGAGGCGATGGCGATCCAGAACCGCCTGCTGCCCCTGCACGATGCGCTGTTCGCCGAGACCAGCCCCGGCCCGGTGAAATACGCCGCCAGCCTGCTGGGCCATACCAGCGAAACATGCCGCCTGCCGCTGGCCCCCTGTTTCGAGCCCACCAAGGCCCGCGTCCGCGCGGCGATGACGGAGGTCGGGCTGCTGAACTGAACGTTCAGTATCTCAGATCACATCCATGGCCACGGCGAAGAAGAAATCCTCCCTGATCTCGCACGGCGTCGCGGCGCAGAACCGCAAGGCGCGGTTCGACTATGCCATCAAGGAGCAGATCGAGGCCGGCATCGTGCTGAAAGGGCCGGAGGTGAAGTCACTGCGCGCCGGTCGCGCCACCCTGTCCGAAGCCTGGGCCGGCGAGCGCGAGGGCGAGTTGTTCCTGTTCAACTGCTACATCCCGGAATACCAGGGCGGCGTGCTGTCGCGTTTCGAGCCGCGCGCGCCGCGCAAGCTGCTGGTCAAGCGCAAGGAAGCCAACCGGCTGCTGAGCGCGGTGGCGCGCGACGGGATCACCCTGGTGCCGCTCGATATCCATTTCAACGATCGCGGCATCGCCAAGGTGCAGCTTGGAGTGGGGCAGGGGCGTACCAAGGGCGACAAGCGCCACGCCATCGCCGAACGCGACTGGCAGCGCGACAAGGCCAGGCTGATGCGAGATCGCGGGTGAACGCAGGCAGGGGACGCAGGTAAGGCCAGGGGCTTTGCCCCTGGACCCGACCGAAGCCCGTCAGTGCTCCGGCATCTTCAGCATCTCCAGCACTTCTCCGATCGTGAAGCTCGCCGCCTTCTGCCGCGGCGGATAGGCTTTGAACGTCGCCAGGAACCGTCCGACATAGTGTTGCGCCGGCACCAGTAGGAAGGCCCGATCCAGCATCCAGTCAAAGTAGGTGTTGGACGTGATCGTCGCCCGCTCGTACGGATCGGTCCGCAGGTTGACGATGTAGGGGATGCGCGGGTGCTGGAACTCCTGCATCCACACCTTCAGCGTTCCCTCCACCGGTTGCACCGCGAAGTGGAGCTTCCAGTTGTCATAGCGCATCGCCATCAGGTCGCCGTCGTCGGAGAAGTAAAAGAAGCTCTCGCGCGGTCCCTTCGGCACCTGCCCGGTGAGGTACGGCAGGAAGTTGTAGCCGTCGAGATGCACTTTGTACGTCATGTCGCCGACCTGATAGCCGGCCAGCAACCGGTCGGTGACATCCGGCTGGCCGGCCGCGGCCAGCAGCGTCGGCATCCAGTCGAGCTGCGACATGATTTCGTTGGAGACGCTGCCGGGCTTGATGTGGCCGGGCCAGCGCACCAGCGCCGGCACCCGGAACGCACCCTCCCAGTTGGAGTTCTTCTCGTTGCGGAACGGCGTCATCGCGCCGTCCGGCCAGGTGTTCATGTGCGGCCCGTTGTCGGTGCCGTAAAACACGATGGTGTTGTCCGCGATGCCGAGTTCATCGAGCTTGGCAAGGATCGTGCCAACGTCGCGGTCATGATCGATCATCACGTCGTGATACAGGCTCTCCCAGCGCCCGGACTGGCCGACGCTGCTTGGCTTCTCATGGGTGCGAAAATGCATGTGGGTGAAGTTGATCCAGGTGAACACCGGCTTGCCAGCACGCGCCTGGCGTTCGATGAACTCCGCCCCGCGCGCGGCGATGTCGTCGTCGATGATTTCCATCCGCTTGATCGTCAGCGGCCCGGTATCCTCGATCCGCTGCTTGCCGACGCGGCCCCAGCGCGGTTCCACCGTCGGATCATCGACATCGGTTGCCCAGCTGTGCAGCACCCCGCGCGGCCCGAACTCTGCCCGGAACGCCGGGTCCTTCGGATAGTCGCGGTTCTCCGGTTCCTCCTCCGCGTTCAGGTGATACAAATTGCCGTAGAATTCGTCGAACCCGTGCACGGTCGGCAAAAACTGGTTGCGGTCGCCGAGGTGGTTCTTGCCGAACTGGCCGGTGGCGTAGCCGAGCGGCTTGAGCAGTTCGGCGATCGTCGGGTCCTCTTTCTGCAGCCCGATATCCGCGCCGGGCAGCCCGACCTTGGACAGGCCGGTGCGGAAGGTGCTTTGCCCGGTGATGAAGGCGGACCGGCCGGCGGTGCAGCTCTGTTCCCCGTAGTAATCGGTGAACAAAACACCCTCATGGGCGATCCGGTCGATGTTGGGCGTCTGGTAGCCCATCAGCCCTTGCGAGTAGGCGCTGATATTGGTCAGGCCGATGTCATCACCCCAGATGACGACGATGTTGGGTGGCTTGCCCTGTTGGGCGGCGGCCGGCGCCGCGGCTGCAAAGGCCAGGCACAGCAATACCATGATGGGTCGCAAACTGGACATTCTGGCGCATCCTTTTGCTCGTCATGGAAGGGCCGGCCGGCCGGCACGTATCCGCGCAGGCTTGCCTGGGCGGGCAAGCCTGCGCGGATCGTTACTGGGATCGTCTCCCGGCGGCGTAGCCACTCTGATAGGCGGATTGTTCGTTCTTCTTCACCGAATCATAAATCAGCCCGCCCGCCAGCCCGGCGCCGGCGCCGACCACCGCGCCAAGCCCGGCATTGCCGCCGATTGCCCCGATCACGCCGCCGACGGCGGCGCCGCCTACCGTGCCGGTCAGCGCGCGTTGCTGGGTGTCGGACATGCCGGTGCAGCCGGCGAGAAGCAGCATGCCGGCGCCGGCCACTGTGAGACGCATGTTCATGGCTCTCTTCCCCTCAGTGCTTCTTCGCCGGATTGGGCTTGCTGGCGGCGGCCTGCGGGCACGGGTAGCGTTCGGCCAGGAAGGCCGCGATGCTTTCCGCCGGCACCTTCGCCCCCTGCTCGGGATGGGCCTGCACCCAGGTCAGGAAGGCGGCGATCGAACTCGTTGCGCGTCGGCCCCGGCTCGGTGACGCAAAACAGCCGGAGTTTCGGTTCGGCGGCCATCATTTCGCGCATCACCTGGTAGCTGCCGACCGCGAACCCCTGGCAGAAATTGATGGCGGCGCTGTACAGCGGGTCGGTCTGGCTGGCCGAGCAGATGGCAACCATGTCGTTGGTGGTCTGGGCGTGGAAATTGTCTTCCGTGACCCCGGCCTGCGCGGGCGACAGCCAGGCGAGCGTACCGGCAATCGCCAGGCAAATGCCGAACAAACCGCGGCCCCGACAACACCATAATGTTTCTTGTTCGCGCTTCATCCGACATGTCCCGTCCGGTGAAATTTTCACCATCGATCCTGGCCCGGCCGCGCGATTCCTGCAAGGTTCCGGCCGGGTCACAATCCTGCGCGGCGGGTCAGAGCACGTCGGCCAGCCGGTGCATCGTCCGCGAAAACGCGGCGGCGATTTCGGCCCCGCGCACATGCATCCCGTGCCGCACCACCCAGCGGCCGGCCACCATCACGTGCCGCACCGGCGTCGCGTTGCCGGCGAACACCCACCCGTCCAGCAAGGCCGCGCCACGGCGCCCGACCAGCGACGGATGCTCGGGGTCGAGCACCACCAGATCGGCCAGTTTCCCCGGCGCGATCACCCCGGACGGCCGTGCCAGCGCCTGTGCGCCGCCGGCCGCGGCTTCCCCCAGCAACCCCGCCGCCACCGAAGCGCCCGGCACCCCGGGCACCGCGCCGCGACGCCGCAATTCGAGACGCCGGACATATTCCAGCCAGCGCAACTCCTCGACCGGGCTGGTGGACAGGTTGCTGTCGCTGCCGATGCCGAACCGCCCGCCGTCGCGCAGGAAGTGCACCAGCGGAAACAGGCCCTCGCCCCGGTTCGCCTCGCTGCTCTGGCAAAGCCCGGCGACCGCGCCGGAGGCGGCCAGGGCGCGGCATTCGGCGGCGTCGATATGGGTGGCGTGCAGCAGGCACCAGCGCGTGTCGACGGGCGCGTTGGCAAGCAGGAATTGCACCGGGCGGCTGCCGCTCCAGGCCAGGCACTCCGCCACTTCGCACTCCCGCGCGGCGGCGCTGATGTGCACCGGTGTGGCCGGGCCGAGCACATCGGCGATGACCAGGGCCGCGCGCAGCTGGTCCGGCGCCACGGCGCGCAGCGACTTCACCGCCACGCCGACCGGCGCGTATTCGGCAAGGTCCTGGCATAACCGGCCATAGGCCTCCAGCGGCAGGACGAACCGGCGCTGCGCCTCGGTGGGCGGCGCCCCGCCGAAGCCGCTGTGGCGGCACAGCACCGGCAGCAGGCGCAATCCGATTCCGGTCTGCTCCGCCGCGGCGACGATGCGCAGCGCCATCTCGGCCGGATCGTCATAGGGCGCGCCGTCCGGCGCGTTGTGCAGCGCGTGGAACGCCGCGACTGAGGTATACCCGTGCAGCAGGCACTCGGCGTAGAGCTGGGCGGCGATGCCCTGCACATCATCCGGCGTCAGCACGGCCAGGAGCCGGTCCGTCATCTCCCGCCAGCACGAGGCGCCGTCGCCCGCCGGCCCGGCGCGTTCGGCCAGCCCCGCCATGGCGCGGTGGGAGGCCCGGCTGTGCAGATTGGCGAGCCCGGGCACCACCAGGCCGGCGATGCGCTGTCCCGCGCGGGCGTCCGGGATGACCCCCGTCAGCCACCCCTCGGCATCGATCTCGAGCGCGACCCGCTCACGGATCGCGCCGCCGATCCAGGCCAGGTCGGCGATCCATGTGGTCATGCAGAAACTCTGCCGCCGGCGCGGCGGAATGCAAGGGGAGGAACGTCCGGATTTCGCATGATTGTCATATCCCATGATAATCCAGCAAGCCTGCCCCTGGTTGCGCCCTGCCGGACGGGTCGCCACCTTGGCGTCATCCCCCTCCGCAACCGCCCGCAAGGACCGGCATGATGAACGCACCGCTGCGCACGGAAGCCACGCCCGAGTCCGGCCGTTTTGCCGTCGGGCAGCCGGTGTCGCGGCTGGAAGACCCGGTGCTGTTGCGCGGCGAGGGACGCTACACCGACGACCTCAACCTGCCCGGCCAGGCCTGCGCGGTGGTGGTGCGCAGCCGGGTCGCGCACGGGGTGCTGAACCGGATCGAATCCGAAACCGCATGCCGCATGCCGGGCGTGCTGTCCATCATCACCGCCGCCGCGCTGAAGGCGGCCGGCATTGGCCCCATGCCTGCCAACGTGACCGGCCATAACGGCGATAACCGTCCCATCCCGAAGCCACCCCAATGGGCGCTGGCCGAGCAGCGGGTGCGCTACGTGGGTGACCCGGTGGCGGTGGTGGTGGCCGAGACCGCCCGGCAGGCAAAAGACGCCGCCGAAATGGTTATCCTCGATATCGATCCGCTCCCTTCCGTCACCGGGGCGGCCGCGGCAGCCGCGCCGGGCGCGCCGGTGCTCCACCCGCAGGCACCCGACAACGTGGTCCTGGACTGGGCCTTCGGCGACATGGCGGCGGTGGAGGCCGCATTCGCCGCCGCCGCCCACACGGTGGAACTGCGCCCGCGCAACAGTCGCGTCGTGGTCGCGCCGCTGGAGCCGCGCTCGGCGATCGGCGCCTACGAGGCCGCCACCGGCCACTGGACGCTGCGCGCCGCCTGCCAGGGCGCCTTCGGGTTCCGCAACGGGCTGGCCGGCATCCTGGGGGCGCCAGCCGGGCGCGTGCGCGTGCTCACCGGCAATGTCGGCGGCAGCTTCGGCATGAAAGCCTCGATCTATCCCGAATATGTCGCCGTGCTGCACGCGGCCCGGCAGCTCGGCCGGCCGGTGAAATGGACCGATGAGCGCAGCGAGAGCTTTCTTTCCGACAGCCATGGCCGCGACCACGACCACACGCTGGCGCTGGCGCTGGATGCGGACGGAACCTTCCTCGCCCTGCGCGTCACCGGCTTTGCCAATCTGGGCGCCTATCTGTCGAACAGCACGACGCTGCCGCCGACGATGAACATCGTGAAGAACATGGTGGGTGTGTATCGCACGAAGCTGATCGCCGCGGCGGTGAAGTGCGTGTTCACCAATACGACGCCGGTCGGCGCCTATCGCGGCGCCGGGCGGCCCGAAGGCAATTATTACATGGAGCGCCTGGTCGATACCGCCGCCCGCCGGCTGGGCATCGACCGGGTGGAGTTGCGCCGGCGCAACCACATTACCCCTTCCATGCTGCCCTACCGCGCCCCCTCGACCATGGAGTACGACAGCGGCGATTTTCCCGAAATTCTCGATCGCGCGCTGGCGGCGGCCGATTGGCACGGGTTCCCCGCCCGCCAGGCCGAGAGCCGCAGCCGCGGGCTTCTGCGCGGGCGCGGGATCGGGCAGTATCTGGAAGTGACGGCACCGGCCAGCAACGAAATGGGCGGCATCCGCTTCGAGCCGGACGGACATGTCACCATCGTCACCGGCACGCTGGACTACGGCCAGGGGCACTGGACACCGTTCGCCCAGGTAATGATGGACCGGCTCGGCATTCCGTTCGAGAAAATCCGCCTGGAGCAGGGCGACTCCGACCAATTGATCGCCGGCGGCGGCACCGGCGGCTCGCGCAGCATCATGAACTCGGGGGCGGCGATCATCGCCGCGGGCGAGGCGGTGATCGAGCGCGGCCGGCGGATCGCCGCCCATGTCCTGGAGGCGGCGGTCGCGGATATCGAGTTTTCCGCCGGGCGGTTCACGATTGCCGGCACCGACCGCGGCATCGGCATCATGCAACTGGCGGAGAATCTGCGCCGCAGCACGGCACTGCCGGCGGAAGTGCCGCCGACGCTGGATGCCGCTTTGGTCTTTCCCGGCGCGCCGAGCACCTTTCCGAACGGCTGCCATGTCGCCGAGGTGGAGGTGGACCCGGACACCGGCGTGGTCGAGGTGGTGCGATATCACATGGTCAACGACTTCGGAACGCTGGTAAATCCCGCCCTGGTGGCAGGGCAGGTGCATGGCGGCGTGGTGCAGGGGATCGGCCAGGCGTTGTGCGAAAGCGTGCGCTACGACGGAACCGGGCAATTGCTGTCCGGCAGTTTTCTCGACTACGCCTTGCCGCGGGCGGCCGACGTGCCGGACCTGGTGTTCGCCAGCCATCCCGTGCCGGCGCGGACCAACCCGCTGGGGGTGAAAGGCTGTGGCGAGGCAGGGTGCGCGGGCAGTCTGCCGGCGGTGATGAATGCGCTGGTGGACGCCTTGGCGGCGTTCGGTATCACCCATATCGACATGCCGGCGACGCCCCAGGTGGTGTGGGCGGCGATTGCCTCGGCGCGGCAGCGCGGACATGCGCCCCACGACGCATCAGCGAAACAGGGAGCATGAGCGCATGACCACGCCAGCGAACCCGGCCGCCGCACCGCACCGCATCGTGGTCGCCGGCGGCGGTGCGGCCGGCTTGGAACTCGTCACCGCGCTCGGCGATACGCTGGGCAAGCTCGGCCTGGCGCAGGTCACCCTGGTCGAGCGCTCGCGCACCCATCTGTGGAAGCCGTTGCTGCATTCCGTCGCCGCCGGCAGCCTGCGCCGGTCGCAGCACGAGCTGAACTATCTGGCACAGGCGCATTGGCACCATTTCACCTATTGCTACGGCGAGGTGATCGGCCTTGATCGCGGCAAGAAACAACTGCTGGTGGCCGAGATGCGCGACGAGGAAGGGCGGCAGATTACCCCTCCCAGGTCGCTGCCCTACGATACCCTGGTCATGGCCATCGGCAGCGTGACCAATGATTTCGGCACCCCGGGGGCGGCGCAACACGCCGTGCCGCTGGAAACCCCGGAACAAGCCAGCCGGTTCAACCGGCGGCTGGTCAATGCCTGTCTGCGCGCCAACAGCCAGGCCGAGCCGGTGCGGCCCGGCCAGTTGCACGTGGCGATCATCGGCGCCGGGGCCACCGGCACCGAACTGGCCGCCGAGCTTCACCGCACGGTGCGCGACGTGGTGGCCTACGGCATGGACCGCATCGACCCGGCGCGCGACATCCACATCGTGCTGATCGAAGCGGCGGAGCGCATCCTGCCGGCCCTGCCGGAGCGGATCTCGGCAGCCACGGTGAAGCTGCTGACATCGCTCGGGGTGGAGGTGCGGGCCGGAGCGCGGGTGGCGGAGGTGCGCGCCGGCGGGGTGGTGCTGGCGAGCGGCGAATTCATTCCCTCCGAGCTGGTGGTCTGGTCGGCCGGGGTGAAGGCGCCGGACTTCCTGCGCGACATCGACGGGCTGGAGACCAACCGCATCAACCAGCTTGTTGTCACCGAAACGCTGCAGACCACGCGCGATGCGAATATTTTTGCCATCGGCGATTGTGCCAGTTGTCCTCGCCCGGGCGAGGCCACGCCGGTGCCGCCGCGGGCACAGGCGGCGCATCAGATGGCCGCCCACATGGTGCGGCAGATCGACCGCGTGCTCGACCGGCGGCTGCTGGAGCCGTTTCGCTACCGGGATTTCGGCTCGCTGGTGTCGCTGGGCAGGTACAGCACGATCGGCAGCCTGATGGGGGCGCTGGTCGGGCGCGGCATGTTCATCGAGGGGTGGTTTGCCCGCGCCATGTATCGCTCGTTGTACAAAATGCACGAAGCGGCACTGCACGGTGGCTCGACCGTGCTCTGGCGCAGCCTGATGAGCACCGTCTCGGAACGGCCGACCCCCAGCGTGAAGCTGCATTGAAGCCCGCCGCGGCATCGCTGCTGCTGTTCGCAGCGCTCGGCTCCGGCATTGCCCGGGCCGGGGACTGGCAGGGATTCAAGGACCAGTTGACGCAGGCCGGGGTTACGCCGTCGGCGGTTTACGACGGCAATGGGGCGACGAACGCATCGGGCGGATTGAAACAAGGCACGATCTATTCCGGCAACCTGCATTTGCAGCTCGCGCTGGACGGGATTCATCTGGTCGGCCAGCCCGGCCTGATCGGGTTTCTGGATGTGCTCTGGGTCAATGCCGGCCAGCCCAGCAAATACGCCGGCGACGCGCAAGGCGTGGACAACATCGCCGCCGCGCCGACCGTGCGGCTGTACCAGGCATGGCTGCAGTATAATTTCCCCGGCAACCACGTCTCCATCCTCGGCGGCCTGTATGATCTGAACACGGAATTCTATCGTCTCGACTCGTCGGACCTGTTCCTCAACGGCTCCTTCGGCACCGGCCCCGAGTTCGGGCTGAGCGGGCTGGAAGGGCCGTCGATCTATCCCGCCACCGCCCTCGGCGTGCGGCTCGCCTACAAGCCGAGCCTGAACAGCGTGCTGCGGTTCGCCGTTCTGGATGGCGCGCCGCTGTACCGGCAGGACGGATCGCCGCCCCCGTTCGACCCGCATAACGGGGTGCTGCTGGTCGGCGAGGCGGCGTTTCTGGCCCGCCCGCCGTCCTCCGATGTGCCCGGACCGCAGGCGCGCAAGCGCATCGGCCGGCTGAACAAACTGTCGCCCTACGATGACAAGATCGCCATCGGGGCCTGGTACTACACGGCCGACTTCGATGAACTCAGCGCCGTCACTGCCAACGGCACGCCGGTGCAGCATCGTGGCGAAGGCGGCGCGTATATACTGGTCGACCATCTGCTGTATCAGTCGGCCGATGATCCGCAGCGGCGTGTGGCCGCGTTCCTCCAGCTTGGCATCGCCGACCAGGTGGTGGACCGTATCGGCACCTATATCGGCGCCGGCCTGGTTGCCTCCGCCGTGTTTCCGGGGCGGCCGGACGACCAGTTCGGCATCGGCGTGGCGATGGCGCGCAACGGGTCGGGCTATATCAGCGCGCAGCAGCAGCAAGGATTGCCGGTCAGTCCGGCGGAGACGGCGATCGAGGCCACCTATAGCGCGCAGCTCGCGTCCTGGCTTTCGGTGCAGCCGGATGTGCAATACGTGATCAGCCCCAATACGGACCCGCATGTGCGCAATGCGACGGTGGGGCAGGTGCGGTTTGAGGTCACGTTCTGAGGGATGAAACAAGCAAGGCCAGGGCTCTGCCCTGGACCCGCCAGGGGCCGGGAGGCCCCTGGACCCCGAGACTTTTTATACGGTTCCATTGAGAGGGGGGTGAGGTGGTGAACCGGCTCACCGCCTCCCCCCCTCTCAATGGAACCGTATAATGGTAATGGGTTCCAAGGGCCTCCCGGCCCTTGGCGGGGTCCAGGGGCAGAGCCCCTGGCCTTCCCCTTACCCCTTCGCCCGCTCCACCTGATGCACTGCGCTGGCTGCCCGCAGCCCGGCAATCACCCGGCTGAGATGTCCAAGGTCACGCACCTCCACATCCACCACCGCCTCGAAGAAATCGCTCTGCCGGCTGACCACCCGCAACGACGCGATCGCCCCGTCCTGCTTGGTGATCGCATTGGTGATCTCTCCCAGCGCCGCCGGCTCGTTGCTGGCGATCACCGACACCCGCCCGGTATGGCCCTCTCCCTTTTGCTTGGGATCGAAGGCGGCGGGTTCCCAGTCCACGTCGATGAACCGCTCCGGTGTGGCGGCGAAGCTTTCCAGCGTCGGGCATTCGCGGGTGTGGATGGTCACGCCCTTGCCGGTGGTGACGATGCCGACGATGCGGTCGCCCGGCAGCGGATGGCAGCAGCCGGCGTAGTGGATCGCCATGCCGGCGACCAGGCCGCTGATCGGCAGCACCTTGCCCCCGCCCGGGCGCGGCGCGCGGGTGGGCAGCGCCGGCAACATGCGCGGCGCCCGCGCCGCCTGGCGCAGTTCCGGATAGGCGGCGGTGACCACCTCGCGCGCGCCGATATCGCCCTTGCCGACCGCCACGTACAGATCGTCGATGCTGGCCGCCTTGACCGACTTGAGCGCGCCCTCCAGCACTTTCTCCGCGCCGTCCACCCCCTCCTGGCGGAACGCCTTGGCCAGCGCGGACTTGCCGAAGTCGCGGTGCTGCTGGCGCTGCTGCTGCTGCACGTAGCGGCGGATGCGCGCGCGCGCCTTGCCGGTGACAACGAACCGCTCCCATTGCGGGCTCGGCGTGCCGCCGCGCGAGGTCATGATCTCCACCTGATCGCCGTTCTGCAGCTCGTGGCGCAGCGGCAGCAGGCGGCCGTTGATCTTCGCACCCACACAGGTATCGCCGACCTGGCTGTGCACGGCGTAGGCGAAATCGACCGGAGTCGCGCCGCGTGGCAGCTGGATCAGCTGGCCCTTCGGCGTGAAGCAGAACACCTGGTCCTGGTACAGCTCCAGCCTGGTGTTCTCAAGGAACTCGTCGGGGGTGGAGTTGTCGAGGATTTCCAACAGGTCCTGCACCCAGCGGAAGCGCTGCGCCTCGGCGGTGCTGGCGTCGTGCTGCTTGTAGATCCAGTGCGCGGCCAGGCCGTTCTCGGCGATGTCGTGCATTTCCGGGGTGCGGATCTGCACCTCGATCTTCTGGTTGCGCGGCTCGCGCAGCGTGACCCCGGTGTGCACGCTTTGGTAGCCGTTCGGCTTGGGGGTGGAGATGTAGTCCTTGAAGCGGCCGGCGATCACCGGATAGGCGGCGTGCACCGCGCCGAGGGCGGCGTAGCAGGCCTCGCGCGTCGGCACGACGATGCGAAACGCCATGATGTCCGACAGCTGCTCGAACTGGATGTTACGGCGCTGCATCTTCTCCCAGATCGAGTAAGGCGATTTCTCCCGCCCCGACACCTCGACCCGGGCAATGCCGGCCTCGTGGCAGATGCGGGCGAGTTCGGCGCGCACTTCCTCGATCACGTCGGCGCCCTGGCCGCGCAGGAAGTTCAGCCGCGCCTGGATGGTCTCGGAGGCCTCGGGCTCAAGTTGGGCGAAGGACAGCGTCTGCAGCTCGGTCTTGACCGAGTCCATGCCGATGCGCTCGGCCAGCGGCGCGTAGATGTCCATGGTCTCGCGGGCAATGCGCAGCCGCCGCGCCGGCTGCTCCACGAAGTGCAGGGTGCGCATGTTGTGCAGCCGGTCGGCCAGCTTGACCAGCAGCACCCGGATGTCGCGGCTCATGGCGAGCACCAGCTTGCGGAAATTCTCCGCCTGCTTGGTGCGGTCGGACTGCAGTTCCAGCCGAGTCAGTTTGGTGACGCCGTCCACCAGGCCGGCAATTTCGGGGCCGAAGCGGCGCTCCAGCTCGGCGCGGGAGATGCCGGTGTCCTCGATCACGTCGTGCAGCAGGGCGGTGGCGATGCTGCCCACGTCGAGCCGGTAGCCAGCGAGGATTTCGGCGACCGCGACAGGATGGCTGATGTAGGCGTCGCCGTTGTCGCGCTTTTGCTCGCGGTGCGCTTCGGCGGCGAGGTGAAAGGCGGCTTCGACGACGGCGGTGTCGGCCTTGGGGTCGTAGCTGCGGATGCGGGCGATCAGCCCGGAAATGTCCGGCAAGGTGGCCGGGTCAGGCGTGCGCGGCGGCAGCGGCGCGGCCGGGGGAGGCGGGCCCGTGCTGGCTCCGTCGGGTCCGGCGGCCGGCGCGCGGTGCCGGACCCAGGCAGCGCCGCCTGTCATGACATGCTACCGGCGGCGGCCGCCAAGCTCCGCCTCGATGGCCGCCTCGAGATCGTCGGGGGAGAATTCCTCGCCTTCCACCGGCAGTTGCTGCAATTCCTCGTCGGCGGAGATGTCCTGCAGGCCGAAGATGTTCTGGTCGGTCGGGATGAGGTCGAGCACCTCTTCGTCGGCCGGCTCAGGCTCGGGGGCGCGGGAGAGCGACTTGATCAGGTCCTGCTCCAGCTTTTCCAACGGGATGGTCTCGTCGGCGATTTCGCGCAGGGCAACGACCGGGTTCTTGTCGTCGTCGCGGTCAAGGGTGATTTCCTCGCCGCGCGAGAGGTTGCGGGCGCGCTGGGCCGCGAGCAGGACCAGCTCGAAGCGGTTCGGGATCTTCTGAACGCAGTCTTCAACGGTGACGCGCGCCATGCGCTCAACCTCCGGTCGGCAATACGGGTGATTGCTCTAGATAAGGCTGCGGGGGCGTGAACGCAAGGTGGTGCTGCACAGCAGCATGCGGCGGCGGGCGAAGCGCCGCCGTCACAGCGCCACGACATCCTGCGGTGGCAGGGTCCGCAGCAGCGCTTGCGCGCTGCCCAGGAGTCGCGGATGCCGCCAGTCGGGCGCCACGTCGTGCAGCGGGCGCAGCACGAAGCCGCGCAGATGCGTCCGCGGGTGCGGCAGCACCGGATCGGGCGCCTCGCGCAGCAGCCCGTTCAGCTCGACGATGTCCAAGTCGAGCACCCGCGCCGCATTGGCGGCCCCGCGCACCCGGCCGGCGCTGGCCTCGATCGCCTGCAGGCGGGCGAGCAGCTCGGCCGGATCGGCGGTGCCGGCCAGCCGGACGATGCCGTTGACATAGTCGGGCTGGCCGGACGGCGGTACCGGCGCGGTGCGGTACCAGGGCGAGACCGCAACGAGACGCAGGCCCGGCACCGCGCGCAGCGCCTCGACCGCGGCCCGGCAGGTGAAGAGCGGCGAGCGCCCGCTCCGGTCGGGCAGGTTGGCGCCGATGGCAATGAGAATCAGGTCAGCCCCTCACGCGGAAATGAAGCTTTCACCTTCCGGCAACTTCCGGCCTGCACTATCATGTGTCCGCGCCGGAAGCATTTGTTCATCTGGCCCGATTCCATCGTAGCAATCACAACCACCGCCAGAAAGGCACGTATCTGATGCATTTCCTTCCCACCGAACGTACCGCATTGTTCATTGACGGCGCTAACCTGTATTCGGCCTCGCGCAATTTGGGTTTCGATGTGGACTACCGCAATCTTCTCGATTTCTTTCGTAAGAAAACGCATATCATTCGTGCCTATTATTATTCGGCCGTGCTGGAAACCGAGGAATATTCACCGCTTAAGCCGCTGACGGACTGGCTGGCCTACAACGGTTATACTTTGGTCACCAAGCCGGCGAAGGAGTTTACCGATTCCACCGGCCGCCGCCGGGTCAAGGGCAATATGGACATCGAGCTGGCCATCGACATGCTCGAGCTCGCCGACAAGATCGACCATGCGGTGCTGTTCAGCGGCGACTCGGATTTCCGCCGGCTGGTCGAGGCGGTGCAGCGCCGCGGTGTAAGGGTTTCCGTCGTGTCGTCGATTCGCACCACCCCGCCGATGGTGGCCGACGAACTGCGCCGCCAGGCCGACCAGTTCCTGGAACTCGCCGAAATCGCACCGGAGTTTACCCGCCGGCAAATGGAACCGCGTACCAACGCGCGTCTCTCACTGCGCCAGACCCCCGCCGAGCCGTTCGCCGACGGTCCGGAGCCGGTCTGACCCGCGCTCTTGTCTCAGGCAACGGATTGCGCATGCTCCACGCCGAGTCCGCCACGATCACCGCCCCGCCGCGCGACTGCGCGCTGTGTCCCCGTCTGGCAGCCTACCGGCGGGAAAACCGCGCGGCCAATCCGGACTGGTTCAACGCGCCGGTGCCGAGCTTCGGACCCGTCGAAGCCCGGCTGCTCGTGGTGGGCATGGCGCCGGGCGTGCGCGGCGCCAATCGCACCGGCCGGCCGTTCACTGGCGACCATGCCGGGGTGCTGCTGTATCAGACGCTGCTGCGCCTTGGCCTCGCCGAAGGCTGCTACCGGGCCGACCCCGGCGACGGGCTGATCCTGCGCGACACCCGCATCGTCAACGCGGTGCGCTGCGTGCCGCCGGCCAACCTGCCCGAGCCGGCCGAGGTCGCCGCCTGCAACCCTTTCCTGGCCGGCGAACTGCACGCCATGCCCAACCTGCGGGCGGTGCTGGCCCTGGGCGTGCTGGCGCACGCGGCGGTGCTGAAGGCCTGCGGCATTCCCCCCAGCCGACTCCGCTTCCGGCACGGCGCCCAACACGAACTGCCCGACGGGCTGCTGCTGGCCGACAGCTACCATGTCAGTCGCTACAACACCTCCACCCGGCGCCTGACCGCGGACATGTTCGAGGCGGTGATGCTTTCGCTGGTAGGCAAGCTGCGATCCTATTGAGAAAAGCGAGAAAGGCCAGGGCTTTGCCCTGGACGTTGCAGCTTCAGGCCAGTTGGGCGGCGATGGCGGCTTGCAGCTTTGGCCCATAGGGCTCGTCGCCCGAGCGGAACGTGCCTTGCACCCGGCCTTCGCGGCCAATCAGCACCTTGTTGAAGTTCCAGTCCGGTTCCCAGCCGGACCGCGCCTTCACCCAGACATAGAACGGATGCGCCTCCGGGCCACGCACGTGGGAAATTCCCGCCATCGGGAACTCGACGCCGAACGTCGCCTCGCAGAACTGCTTCACCTCGGCATTGCTGCCGCTCTCCTGGTTGAAGTCCTGGCTGGGCACGCCGACCACGGTCAGGCGGCGGCCGGCGAACGCCCGGTGCAACTTTTCCAGTTGCTCATACTGGTAGGTGTAGCCGCAGAAACTGGCGGTGTTGGCCACCAGCAGCACCCGGCCGCGGAACGCCGCCAGATCCAGCGTGCCCTCCTCGATCGACGGGAAGGAAAAATCCCACGCGGTCACCGCCGAGAGCGGTTTGCTGGTGGCCATCGCCGCCCCCATCAGCACCGACCGGCGGCCGATCTCAGCCATAGCGCTCCTCCATCCACGGGTCGGCGTTGTTGTGGTAGCCGTTGCGTTCCCAGAAGCCCGGCCGGTCCGCCGCGATCAACTCGATCCGGCGAACCCATTTCGCCGATTTCCAGAAATACAGCCGCGGGATGACCACCCGCACCGGGCCGCCATGCGCCGCCGTCAGCGGCGCGCCGTTCCAGCTATGCGCCAGCAGCACATCGGCGGCGGCGAACTGGTCCAGCCGGACATTGGTGGAATAACCGTCGAACCCATGCAGCACCACGTGTCGGGCCGACTTCAGCGGCTCGACCATGGCCAGCAGCGCGGCCGCGGCCACCCCGCGCCAGGCGTTGTCATAGCGCGACCATTGGGTGACGCAGTGGATGTCGGAGAAAAAATCCCGCTGCGGCAGGGCCATGAACTCGGCCAGCGACAGACTGAGCGGTCGCCGCACCAGCCCATCCACATCCAGGCGGAAACGCTGCGGCGTCACCTCGGGCTGGTTGCCGAGGTCGAGCACCGGCCAGTCTTGCACCAGACGCTGCCCGGGCGGCAGGCGGGTCACGTCGGGGTCCGCGGGGGTGCCGGTCAGCAGGCGAGAGTTGCGCGCCCATTGCCGTTTGGCGCGGGTGAGCTTGCTGTCCTCGGGCGGCAGGATGGGGTCTGGCATGAACGGCAGATGGGGCGCGGCGGCCCGGCGGCAAGCGGCACCGTATCGGCGCCGGACCGGGTACGCTAGCGTGAGCCGATGCGGCGGGCCACAGCCATCACGCTCATGCTGATGGGCGGCGGGATCATGATCCTGTCGCCGTTCTTGTCGCGGCCGTCGCAGGCCTGCGCCGATGCGCGCGCGGCGCACCAGCCCGATGCCGAGGAGATTTGCCGCGACGACCATGGCGGCGGCCACGGCGGCGGCTGGCACGGAAGCTGGAGCGGCGCGTCCCAAAGCAGCTCCTCCGGCACGGACGCCACCCATACTTCGGCCGGGTCGACCAGCAGCAGCACCTCGGTCGAGCGCGGCGGCTTCGGGTCCACCGGCTTCCATTTTTTCCACTTCGGCGGCTGACCGTGCGGCGCGAGCGCCTCGACCCCAGACCGGATGCACGCGCGCGGGCTTCCGCCCTCGGCTTCGCCTTCGCCGACATCGCCGGCGAGCCCTATTGGGACGAGACCGCCTGTTGGCGCTTCACCGCCGACGAAATCGACGTGCTTGACGACGCGACCGCCGAACTGCAGCGCCGGTGCCTGGATGCCGCCGGGCACGCCGTCCGCCACGGTTGCCATGAATTGCTCGGCATACCCGCCGCGGTCTGGCCGATCGTGGTGAAAAGCTGGGAGAAGCAGGAGCCAAGCCTGTACGGCCGGATGGATTTGCGCTGGGACGGCACCGGCCCGCCCAAGCTGCTGGAATACAACGCCGACACGCCGACTGCTCTTTACGAGGCCGCGGTGGTCCAGTGGGAGTGGCTGACCTGCCTGTTTCCGCAGGCCGACCAGTTCAACTGCATCCACGAGGCGCTGATCTCCGCCTGGCTGGGGATCGCCCTGCCCGGCGGCATCCATTTCACCTGCCAGCGCGGCAGCGACGAGGACCGCGGGACGGTGGACTACCTGCGCGACACCGCCATGCAGGCCGGGCTGCAGGTGCCGTTCCTGTTCATCGACGACATCGGCTGGGACGGCAAGCGCTTCCTCGATCTGGCCGACCGCCCGATCGCCACCTGTTTCAAGCTGTACCCGTGGGAGTTCCTGCTGCGCGACAGGTTCGCCGTCCATATCGCCACCGCTTCCATGCGCTTGATCGAGCCGGCCTGGCGCATGTTGTTGTCCGGCAAGGGGCTGCTGGCGCTGCTGTGGGAGCTGTTCCCCGGCCACCCCAACCTGCTGCCCGCCTTCCGGGTGCCCGGCCGCACCGGCGGCCGCGAAATCGCCAAGCCGCTGTGGGGCCGCGAGGGCGCGAATATCACCGCGCCGGGCTTTGCCACGCCGGGGCCATACGGTGCCGAGGGGTTCGTCCACCAGGCCTGGGCCGAGCTGCCCTGCGCGGACGGTCGCTATCCGGTGCTGGGAAGCTGGCTGGTGGCCGGCCGGCCCTGTGGCCTCGGCATCCGCGAGGATGCCTCGCCGATCACCACCGACGCGAGCCGTTTCGTCCCGCATTTCTTCTTGCCGCGCGCAGAGACGCCCCAGGAGCTGTGATGACACTGACCACGCTGCAGACGGTGCCCGCCTTCCTGGCCTATTTCGCCACCGGCGTGCTGCTGCTGGGCATGTTCCTGACGCTGTATTGCGTCATCGTGCCCGGCCGCGAATGGGAGCGCATCCGTCAGGGCAACGCCGCCGCGGCGCTCAGCCTGGCCGGGGCGGCGCTCGGCTTCACCCTGCCGCTGGCCGCCGCCATCGCCCATTCCGACGGGCTCGCCGACATGGTGCTGTGGGCGGGCATATCGCTGCTGGTGCAACTCGGCGCCTTCGCCGCCATGCACCTGCTGCGCCGCGATGTGGCGCACGCGATCGGACAGGGCGACATGGCCGAGGCGATCGTGCTGGCGAGCGGCTCGGTGGTGCTTGGGCTGCTCAATGCCGCCTGCATGACGCCATGAGGGGAGGACCTTCTAGGTCGGCGGCTTGGTTGCCCAGTCATAGCCGCCGCGGGCTCGTTGATAGCCATAGTCGAACAGAGCGCGCATATAGGTCTGATCGAAGGGTTCCGGCAGCGGCTTGTTGAAGTCGGTTCCAATATAGGCCAGCCGGAAGTCGATACCGTCGTTCGTGGTTGTATTATACATCCGCAACACGTCGTTGTATCCGCTCGCGGTGATCATGGTGGAAATGGCGCGCCCGACAATGCTCAACGTGCTGCGCTCGACGCGAGACCATTCCGGGTCGAGCCGGCCGTTGCGGATGACATAGGCGATCGCGGGCACCACTTTCTCGCCCTGTCTCATGCGCGCACGCCGCTGCGCGGTCAGGGCATCGGGGTACAGGAAGGCCTGCGCGAAGGCGCCGCCATCGACATGCATTTCCTGATACGGCACCCCGTCCAGGGTCACATCGAACATGGTGGGCGGAAACGCGCCGGGAATGGCGGCGGAGGCGAGCAGGACGCGGCGGATCGTGGCGAGCGCGTCCGGATGTCCGCTGCTGGCGATGGCGCCCACATTCCAGATCACCGGCTGCTGGGCATCCAGGTCGGTGGTGCCGATGAACAACAGGCGACCCGCGCCATAGGCCGTCGCGAGGTCCGCCATCATCTCCTCGTTCAGGTAGCGGGAGATGGTGCTGAACAGCGGGGCGTTGTCGCTCAGCGCATCATCGAACAGGGCAGCGGTCAAAAAGCGCTTGATGAGCACGTCGTTCGGGCGAATCTCGGTGTAGACGCCGCGCAACTTCGCGTCGTAGCGGGAGCCGAGATAGGCGAAGGGGGCGGTGAGGGCGCCGGTGCTGACACCGGTCACCACGTCGAAAACCGGCCGTGTGCCGTGCTCGGACCAGCCGCACAGTAGCCCTGCCCCAAAGGCACCGTTCTCGCCGCCGCCGGACACCGCCAGCAACTGCAGTTCGGGCAGCGGCGCATCCGGCGCCAGGCCGCGCGATTGGCGCTGGCGCCGCAGCGTCGCCTGCAATTCGGCATTGAGCGGCCCCACTCCTTCGAAGGGGAAGAACCGCTCGTTGGCCAGCCCCAGGACGCTGGCAGTCGCCGTCCGCCCGATCGGCACCGCCTGCCCACGTCCCGGCGTCGCGCATCCCGCCAGCACCGCCGAGACGCCGGCGCCGGCCGCGAGACCGAGCATGCCCCGGCGGGACTGCCGATGCCGGGACCGGCCGCTCATCGTCTGCTGCATGGACATGATCCGATTGCGGTCGCGGCGTGCACTGCGTGTCTTCCAGGGCAAAGCGCCGGCCAGGCCGAGCCCGTCACTGGCCGCAGGCTCGCGGACAATGAACGGCTGCGGCGACCCACCCGGCGGCGGCTGGCCTATTTGATCTTGGTGATCTTCGAGCCCTCGATGCCGAGGCCGGCCATCAGGCCCTTCTGGTTGAAGATGAAGGCATACACGTCCTGCGTCAGGGTGGTCGAACTGAATTTCTTCCCCACGCCCTGGTCGACGACGACCACGCTGGGGCCGGCGCCGATTTCGAACCCCTGGGAGTTGTCGAGGTATTTCAGCGCCCCGGCATTCATGAAGAACAGCGCGTAGCCGAACCACTGCGCCCCGGCCTGCAAGCCATACGACGCCGCCGCCGAGTTGTAGTAGCCGAGCGTGCGGCCGCCCTGCCGCAGCGCACCCTCCCCATAGGCGCCACCGAGCAGGAAGCCGACCTTCACGATCTTCGGGAACACCAGGATGGCAAGCGCTTTATCGCTCAGCAGTCGCGCCACCTCGTTGCCGGCGAGCAGCCGGCGCAGCGCCGCCGCCGCCTCCCGGTCGAGTTGCGGATCGCTCGTCGGGGCCGCGGCCAAAGCGGGCACCAGCGGCGCCGTGGCGGCCAGGCCGGCAACCAGGCCGCGTCGCGTGAGGTTCATGGGCATTCCCTGATCATGACAAACTTCGCTGGCGGCATCGCTGCGACCCGGAGACGTTTCATTTGACGCCGGATTCCCTCGATCGAGGGCGAAGGCCTTAAACAATCAGTCGGATAGCCAAAATTCCGCGCTGCCGCAACTGCGATGCCGGCGAGCGGCAGTCGGCGGGGGTGTGGCCTTGTTCTGAAATAATGGCTCCACGGGGCAACCGGCCCGTTGCGCGGACGCAAGATGCGCGCTGGGGCGGGTCGAGGGCAGGGTGCTGGCCTGTCTTCGTCAGGCGACCACCCGCCCCCGCCGCACCGCGAGGGCGGCGAGTGCCGCGACAAAACAGGCAATGCCTGCGGCGAAAAACGCCGGCAGGTAGCTCGCCAGCGCGTCGCGCGAGGCGCCCGCACCCCAGGCCGCCGTCGCGCCGCCAAGCTGGTGGGCGGCGAAGATCCAGCCGAACACCATGCCCGCCCGCTCGCGGCCGAAGGTCTGGGCGGTGAGGCGGACGGTCGGCGGCACGGTGGCGATGAAGTCCAGGCCGAAGAACACGGCGAACACGGTCAGGCCGTAGAAGGAGAAACTGGAGAAGGGCAGCACCACCAGGCTGACGCCCCGGCCGGCATAGTGACCAGAACAGCAGCCAGCGATTGTCGTAGCGGTCGGACAGCCAGCCCGACGCGATGGTGCCGAAGAAATCGAACACGCCCATGAGCGCGAGCACGGAGGCCGCCTCGACGTTGGGCATGCCGAAATCGTGGCAGAGCGGGATGAAATGCGTCTGCACCAGACCGTTGGTGGACAGGCCGCAGACGAAGAAGGTGCCGAACAGCAGCCAGAAAATGCGGCTGCGGGAGGCGTCGGCCAGGGCGGTGACGGACAGGCGCGCGACGCTGCCGGCCTCGGCGCGTCGTGGGGGCGGGATGAGTGCGGTGTCGCCGTAGGGGGGGATCCCGAGGTCGCCGGGATGGTCGCGCAGGATCAGCAGCACCAGCACGAGGCAGACGGCGCAGGCGACGACGGCCGGGATGACGGCGACGCGCCAGCCGGCCTGCTGGGCGAGCCAGGCGGCGGCGGGCAGAAACAGCAACTGGCCGGTCGCGGTGCTGGCGGCGAGCAGGCCCAGCACCAGGCCGCGGCGGGCGGTGAACCAGCGCGTGGCGACGGTGGCGCCGAGCACCATGGCGGTCAGCCCGGTGGCGAAGCCGACGATCAGCCCCCAGGTCAGCCAGAGCTGCCAGATCTCGGTCATGAAACTGGCCAGCCCGAGCCCGGTCATGATGAGCGCCAGCGCGGTGCAGACCACGGCCCGCACCCCGTAGCGCAGCATCAGCGCGGCGGCGAACGGGCCGACCAGGCCATACAGGGCAATGCGCAAGGCCAGCGGGCCGGAGATTGCGCCGGTGTCCCAGCCGAATTCGCCGCGCAGCGGCACGATCAGCACGCCGGGCAGGCCGACGCAAGCCGAGGTCGCAAGCATAGTGAGGAAGGTGACGGCGGCGATCGCCCAACCGTAATGGATGCCGCGGCGGGCGAGCCAGGGGGCGAGCATGGTGGCCAGCATCAGCGCGGCTCCTGCGGCAGGCCGACAGCCTGGCGCGCCAGTTGGGCGGCGCCATCGAGGACGGCGCGCGAGCGGGCGGGATCGGCGCGGCAGGCGCGCGCCACGATGATGCCGCCGGTGAGCGCGGCGAGGATCGCGAGGGACGCGCGAGCGCGCTCAGCGGCGTCAAACCGGGGGGTGCGGCGGGCGATTTCCTGCTCCAGCACGGCGGCGAGGGCGGATACGCCGGTGCTCAGCGCGCCGGAGAGGGGCGGGTCGGCGCGGGCGATCTCGGGGCCGAGGGCGGCCAGCACACAGCCTTCCTCGGGCGCGTCGCGATGGCGCTCGGTGAGATAGGCGTCGATGAGGGCGGCGATGGGGTCGTTTCCCTGTTCGCGGGCGCGGGCGGCACGGGCGGTCCAGCGGTCGGCCGCGTCGTGCAGGAGGCTGCGACAGGATTCGGCGGCGAGCGCGTCCTTGCTGGAGAAGTGACCGTAGAAGGCGCCATGGGTGAGGCCGGCCGCGCGGGTGACCTCGGCCAGCGGCACGGCGGCGATGCCGCGGCCGCGGAACAGGCGGCCGGCGGCCGCCAGGATGGCGGCGCGGTGGGAGGCGAAGGTGGGCCGATCGACGCGCATGGTTTACATGATGGTGGTCATGAATAACCAGCGCAAGGGGGTGAGGAGACGCTCGAATCGTCTCCTCGCCCCTGCTCTTTTCGAAAAGACCTATGATAGCGGGGTATAGGGGGCCACTGCCGGTCGCGCCGGAGACGCGCTTCGCCGTCTGACGCCGCCGGCAAGTATCTGGAGATGTCGCGGAGTCCATCAGCAACGGGTGACGCGCGGCGCAAGGCGGCAACGGCGGCGCAATACCAGATCTAGATTGAGGACCGCATCGTGAACGATATCGCCGGCTGGCTGGGCGACCTTGTCAACATGTCGCTTGAGAGCAGCATCGGCCAGACCAGCGACAGCGCGCCGGCAAAGGTGCTCGGTAAAACAAAAACCTGGAGCGCCCTCGCGAAGCGGCACGCCCACCGGTTGCAGCGTCGAAAAACCGCTGATTTGTCGTGATGCGACCCCGCGCGCTGGCAGGCGGACCCGGCGTAGCATCTGCCAAAACCAGGAAGAGGACATATTCCATGCTCGAGACACCCTATCAACCCGGTCCGGCGCTCACGCATATCCTCCTGATCGCCGTGGTACTGCTGTGGGTGCTGCTGCGCCGAATCTGAACCGGTCCCGCCTCAGCCCCCCAGTGCCGGCCGCTTGTCTGCCCATGGCAGCGCCCGTTCGAACGAGGCTGCTGCTTGCAGCACGCCGAGATCGTCGAACCGCCGGCCGACGATCTGCAAGCCCACCGGCAGCCCCTCGCGCGTGAACCCACAGGGCACCGTGGCGGCCGGGTTCCACGCCATGTTGAACGGATAGGAAAACTCCGCCCAGGACAGCCAGTCCCACGGGTGGGGTGGCCAATCCGCGGGCATCAGCAACTCGGCCGGAAAAGCCGCCACCGATACGGTGGGGGTGATGAGGAAATCCCAGTCCGCGAACCAGGCATGGATGCGCGCCACATAGGCGTATTTGCGTTCGCGCAGGTCCTGGTAGTCAGCCATCGCGATGTCGGTGCCGGCGCGGATGCAGGAAACCAGGCCGGGATCCATTTCCGCCTCCCAGGTCGGCAGATGGCGGGCCAGCCGCGTCATGTGCGCGGCCCAGAATTTGCGCGCGAGCTCAGGCCCGTCCGGACCCCAGGAGGGTGTTGCCGCCTCCAGCCGCGCCCCGGCGGCGGCGGCGAATGTTTCGGCGGCGCTGGCCACCAGCCCGGCCACCTCCGGGTCCACGCGGGCATGGCCGAGATCGGCGCTGTAGGCGATCCGCCGCCCGGAGATGCCTTCGTGCAGCCGGCGCAAATAGGGGGCCGGCCAGGCCTCCAGCGTGGTGTGATCCGCCGGGTGCGGGCCGGCCATGACCTCCAGCATGAGCGCCGCATCGGCCACCGTGCGGCTGATCGGGCCGAAATGGGTGGTGTAGTCGCCGGCACTCACCGGCGCCGCCGGCACCCGCCCGAAGCTCGGCTTGAGGCCGAACACGCCGCAGAAATGCGCCGGCATGCGGATCGAGCCCGCACCGTCCGACCCATGGTGCAGCGAGCCATAGCCGGCCGCCGCCGCCACCCCGGCGCCGGCGGAGGACGCGCCGGCGTTGTATCCGTGCTTCCAGGGGTTGTGGGTAATGCCAGTGAGCGGGCTGCGCGATACGCCAGTCCAGCCGAACTCCGAGGTGGTGGTTTTGCCGAGCAGGATGGCGCCGGCCGCCTTCAGCCGTGTCGCCGCCGGGGTGTCCGCCGGAGTGCGGTGGCCGGCGAAAATCTTCGAGCCGAACTGGGTAGGAAAATCCTTCGTCCAGGCGAGATCCTTGATCGTCGCCGTCACCCCGTGCAGCGGCCCCGGCGTTTCACCGCGCATCAACGCCGTCTCGGCCGCGCGGGCGGCGTCCATGGCCTGTTCGGGGACGAAATGGGCGAAGGCGTTGAGGCGCGGCTCCAGCGCTTCGATCCGCCGGATGATCGCCGCCGTCGCCTCGACCGGCGAGACGGATTTGGCGCGGATCAGCGCCGCCATGTCGATGGCGGGAAGGAAACCCAGTTCCTCGTCGGTCATGCCTTTCCCCGTGCCGGCTCAGACCGGCAGCTCGTTTTCGGCCCGCAGCATATGAATCGCCTCCCGCCAGGCGGCGACCGCTTCGGCGATGTCGGCGCTGGTGTGGGTGGCGGAGGTGAAACCGCCGAGCCGCTGGTTGGTGTCGATCCCGTTCACCAGCAAGGCCAGCCGCAGGCGGCCGACCAGAGCCTTGTGGCCGCCTTTCAGCTCGTCGAGGGTGCAGGCATGCGGGTCGAAGCGGTCCGGGCGGATATCGCTCCGCCGGTTCGGGTTGGTGAACAGATGAAACCCCGAGCTGGTGCCGTAGGCGGCCCAGGCCAGTCCTTCCGCCGCCAGCAGATCGTTCAGACCGGCCCGCAGTTCCGCGGCCCTGGCGTCGGCCACCTCGTTGGCGTCGGTCTCGGCGAGTTCGGTCAGGCAGGCGATGCCCGCGGCGGCCGAGACCGGATTGGCGTTGAAGGTGCCGGGATGGTTGATTTTCTCCTGCCCGGCCGCCTCGGTGGCCGCGAAGTCGAGCCGGTCGAGGATGTCGCGCCGCCCCGCCACCGCCGCGCCGGGCATGCCGCCGGCGACGATCTTGGCGAAGGTGGAGACGTCCGGGTGGATGCCGAACGCCACCTGGGCGCCGCCGCGCGAGGTGCGGAACCCGGTCACCACCTCGTCGAAGATCAACAGCACGCCGTGCTGCCGGGTGAGTTCGCGCAGGCCATGCAGGAAGTCCGGTTCCACCGGCACCTGGCCGAATGAGGCGCCGGTGGGCTCCAGGATGGCGGCGGCGATGTCGCGCCGGCTGCGCAGGATGGCGGCCACCGCGTCGAGATCGCCGGGCGGCGCCAGGATGGCGCGCTCCGCCACGCCCGCCAGCACGCCGGGGGTGGGCGTGCCGTCGAAATGATTGGCGTAGCCGTGCGTCATGTGGTCGTTCCAGCCGTGGAAATGCCCCTTGAAGCGCAGCACCGTGTCGCGCCCGGTGAAGGCGCGGGACAGCCGCACCGCCATCAGCGTGGCTTCGGTGCCCGAGGAGGTGAAGCGCACCCGCTCGGCCGAGGGCACCAGACGCTGAATGGCACGCGCCCAGAGCACCTCGCCGGGGTGGTTGGCGCCGAACTGGGTGCCCTCGGCCGCCGCCCTTGTGACCGCTTCGGTGACCCTGGGGTGGCAATGCCCCAGCAGCAAGGCGCCGTGGCCGCCGTAGAAATCGATGTAGCGGTTGCCGTCCACGTCCCATTTGTAAGGCCCGGCGGCGCGGGCGACGTAAACGCCGTAGGGGTCCAGATGGCGGGCATCGTGGGCGATGCCGCTGGGCAACAACGCGGCGGCCTGGCAGGCGAGTTCCCCCGAGCGCCGGGTGCGCTGGCGGTAGGCGGCGACGATGGGTGAATTCGTCGCCCCAGGGAAACCCGGTGCCGCGCCGGCGTGTGCCATCCTGTCGTGCTCCTCAAGCTCTGCGTGAAACCGACTTGACCACCGGCGGCGCCATTCGGGAAGGGGTTGCGGGAATCGCTCGCGGGATCGAGAATTTGACCGACTCGGGCGCCAGGCTAGGACCGGATCGCCGGTGACGATCGCCGCGCAGCATGTCGCCCGTGGACGGTGCCCGCATGAGCCATCAAGACTCAAAATCGATGTCCGCAGCCGATCGTGCCCTGGGCATGCACCGGTCGATCGCGCGCCGCGATTTCCTGGGCGGGGCGCCGTTCGCCGCGGCCATGTTCGCCGGCCACGCCGCGGCGGGCGAGGCGGCGGACACGCAACTTCCCTATCCGCCGTTATTGCATGGGCTGCGCGGCAGCCATGCCGGGTCGTTCGAAGCCGCGCACGCCCTGCGGGACGGCACGTTCTGGGACACCGCCGGCCCACCCGCCGAGGACGCCGCGCGCTACGGGCTGGTCGTGGTCGGCGGCGGCATCAGCGGCCTGGCGGCGGCGCATTTCTATCGCACCGCGCGCCCGGAGGCGCGGGTGCTGATTCTGGACAACCACGATGATTTCGGCGGCCATGCCCGGCGCAACGAGTTCCGCGAGGGCGGCTGGCTCGGACTGATGCAGGGGGGAACCCTGGATATCGACAGCCCGCGGCCGTACAGCCCGGTTGCCGACTCGCTGCTGCGCACCCTGGGCATCGACCCCGAGGCGCTGGAGCAGCGCTGCACCGACAAGAGTTTCTACGCCAGGCAGGGGCTCGGGAACGGGGTGTTCTTCGACCGCGAGACCTTCGGTGCCGACCACCTGGCCACCGGAGTTGGCGCCCGCCCGTGGCAGGCGGTGCTGCAGGCGGCACCGCTGACCGACCGGGTGCGCGCGGATATCGTCCGCATCTACGAGGCGAAGATCGATTATCTGCCGGGCCTGACATCTGACGAGAAGAAGGCGCGGCTGGTGCGCATGAGCTACCTCGATTTCCTGGTCAATATCGCCCAGGCCGATCCCGGCGCCTGCGCGTATTTCCAGGCCATGAGCCAGGACGAATGCGGCATCGGCTGCGACGCCATCAACGCGCTCAACGTCTGGGCTTTCGGTTTACCCGGATTCCAGGGCCTCGATCTCGCACCCGGCCCGGCCGCCGGCATGGGCTTCACCGCGGCGGGATACGCCGCCACCAGCTCCTACAAGTTCCATTTTCCGGACGGCAACGCGTCCATTGCCCGGCTGCTGGTGCGGCTGCTGGTGCCGGGTGCGGTGCCCGGCAGCAGCGCCGAGGATGTGGTGACGGCGGAGGTGGATTACCGGCAGCTGGACCGGCCGGAAGCGGACGTGCGCATCCGCCTGAGCAGCACCGTGGTCGGCGTGCGCAACATCGGCGATCCGGCTGCCTCCGCGGGGGTGGAGATCGCCTATACCAAGGGCGGGCGGGTGTTTCGCGTGCATGCCGAGGGGTGCGTGCTGGCCTGCTACAACATGATGATCCCGTATCTGTGTCCGGCCATGCCGCAGGCGCAGAAACAGGCGCTGGCCTACCTCGTCAAAAATCCCCTGGTCTACACCAGCGTCGCGCTCCGCAACTGGCGCGCCTTCCAGAAGCTCGGCATCGCCGAGGTCTACGCGCCGGGGTCGTATCATCCCTTCCTGCGCCTCAATCCGCAGACGGTGATCGGCGGCTACCGCAGCGTGGGATCGCCGGATGAGCCGACGCTTGTGTCCATGGTCCGCTCTCCCGGCAAGCCCGGCCTGGACGAGCGCGCGCAGCACCGGATCGGCCGCGGCGAGCTGCTGGCAACCCCGTTCGAAACCTTCGAGCGGAACATTCGCGATCAGTTGCAGCGCATCCTGGGACCGGCCGGGTTCGATGCGGCGCAGGACATCACCGCTATCACGGTCAATCGCTGGCCGCACGGCTATGCGTACGAGTATAATTACTTGTTTGACCCGCAATGGCCGCCGGGTCAGGCGCCGCATGAAATCGGGCGCGCACGGTTCGGACGCATCGCCATCGCCAACTCGGACGCGGGCGCGGCCGCTTTCACCGATTCGGCGATCGACCAGGCGCATCGCGCGGTGCGCGAGCTGGTTTCGCTGAAATAATGGATTTTGCGCAGATCCGTGACCTCGATTTAGCGGAACACCACTGACCGCGACAGGTGAAAATTGACGAACATGCCGGCGATCGATCCGGCGGCAACGGCGAACACTGGCTCGGCGGCGCAGGTGGCACTCAGGGTCACCAGAACGGCATAAGTGCCGCGATTCAGCACGAAACCGAGCAGGTTGATGGAGAGATAGGCCAGCCATTGCCGGTGCGCCGGCCCGCTGCCACGGCCGCGGAAGGTCCAGATCCGGTTGAGCAGCCAGTTGGCGGTGACCGCTGTCAGGTAGGCCAGCGCGCCGGCGCCGTACAGCCCGAGCGCGCCCCTGGTGGCATAGACCGTCGCGGTATCGACCAGGAACCCGCCGGTGCCGACAATGCCGAAGCGCAGGAACTGAGTAAGTAGCGGCAGTTTCGCGTGCCAGGCGCGCGGGGTGCAGCGGATGAGCAGGGCTTCCATGGCCGCCCCCTTACCGAGACGGGTTCGCCAGGGAAAGCCCGGAGGCGGGCTTGCCCGCCAGCGCCTGCACCCCACCTGTGCAACGGCCCCCGTTGCGGGTCGGTTCAATGCGGGATAATGACGAAACTATCCCGGCCGGACTGCTCGGCCGGCATGGAATTCCATGATGCCGACCCTCGCACAGCATGTCGATGCCGACCGCCTGATCCAGGCTATCCGGCAGGACCCGATCCCCTCCCACGCGGCCAGCCTCGCCGTCGCTGCCGTCGAGGCGGCATTGCAGGCGTATCAGCCGCCCAGCCTGGAGGCGCGGCGCCTGGCCGAGGAAGCGGCCGGCGCGGTGACCGAATCGCTCGGTGTGCTGTCGGCCTGCGTCCTGACCATGCCGCCGCCGCGCCGCCCGCCGCCGGCGCCCCGGCCGCCCCCGCCCCGGCCGCAAATCGCCCCGTCGCGGCCGCCGGTGGATGTGCTGGCGCTGGTGCCGCTGGCCTGCGCGCTCGCCGCGCTGCCGATGCAGGGCAGCGCGTTCGGCAGTCTGCTGGTGCTCGCCACCGCCGCCGGATCGAGCATGGTGCTGCTGCGCAGCTACCACCGGCCGGTCGCTGCCCCCGTCCTGCCGCCGCTGCCGCCGGCCGCGCCGCCGCCGCCGGAAGCGCCCACCGCCAGTCTGCAGCCCGAAATCATCGCCGCCGCGGTGCGCCGGGCGCTGGAGCGCATCGACGAACTGGTGGGCTTCGCCGAGCGCCGCCGGGCCGCCCGCACCGATCTTTCGACCCTGAACGACACCACCCTCGAATTCCTGCAGGACCTCGCCGAAGCGGCCTTGCGCAACCGCGCCGAGTTCGCCCTGGCGAAAATCGAATTCCGCCTGCCGGTGGTGCTGGAAGCCTGCGACCTGCAGGCCATCGAATACGGCCCTGCCACGGCCGAGCATTTCGACATCGACGGCGACCCGGTGCAGGCCACCACGCGCCGCCCGGCCCTGCTGGCCGGCGGGCGCTGCGTCAAGCGCGGGCTGGCCGCCACGCGGCCGGGGCGCGCTGCGTGAGCGACAATCTCGAAATTGTCGGCTTCGACCTCGGCCACGGCGAAAGCGCGCTGGCGCACACCACGCTGGTATCGGCCAACGAGCCCGAGCCGCTGTCCATCCACAACCACCCGACGGTGCTGAGCGTGGTCGGCGTGGATGCCGGCGGGCGGGTGGCGATCGGCGAAAACGCGGTGCGGCAGGCCGAGCACATGGCGGAGATGTTCGTCCGCTTCAAAGGCCTGCCGCCGCTCGAGGGGCCCTGGCCGGGCGAGCGGGCGCTGGTGCTGTTCATCGGCGGCATCGTGCGCGAGCTGGTGGAAAGCCGGCAATTGCCGCGCATCGAGGAGGCGCGGTTCTTCGTCGGCGTGCCCTCGGGCTGGACCGGCGAGCCGGAGAGCGGGCGGCGGCTGGAAATCTACCGTACGGCGCTGCGGGCGGCCGGGCTGGTGCATGTGGAGTTCGTGCCGGAATCCCGCGCCGCCTTCATGCAGGCGCGCGAATCCGGCGAGCTGCAGCTGGGGCTGGACCAGTTGTCCGGCCAGGTGCTGGTGGTCGATCTCGGCTCCTCCACCGCCGATTGCACCCAGGTGCGCGACCTCAATCCGCTGCCGATGGATTTCGGCCACAACGCCCTGGGCGCGGCGCTGATCGAGCAGACGCTGCTGCGCCACGCGGTGGAGCGGCACGAGGACGCGCGCCGGCTGGGCGCCTTTTACGACCGCCATCCCGCCCGCCATGCGTACGACGAGCTCTGCTGGCGGACGCTGAAGGAGGAATTTTTCAACGCCGAGGCGGCCGGCAATGTGGAGCCGCGGGCGCGCAACATCTTCGCCTTCGAACTCGAGGACGGCGACGAGCTGCTGCTGCGCGCCGTGGTGGACCGCACCACCATGCGCGCGGCGCTGGCCGAGCCGCAGCCGATCCTGGGCGGGGAAGGCTGGCGCGAGGCGCTGCGCAGCAGCCTGAGCGGCGCCCGCGCCGGCCTCGGCCGCGATCCCGACCTGGTGCTGTTCACCGGCGGCGCCTCGCGCATGGGCTTCGTGACCCAGGACGCGCAGGCGATTTTCCCCACCGCACGGGTGGTGCGCGGCAAGGCGCCGGAGCTGGCGATCGCCAAGGGGCTGGCCTGGTGGGGCCGCGCGAGGCTGCGCGCCGCCGCCTTCACCGCCGAGGTGGACGCGCTGTGCGCCCAGCCCCCCGAGGGGCCAAGCGCCATCGGCGCCGTCGTGCGCGCCGAACTGCCGGCCCTGCTGGACGCGCTGGCCCCGGCGCTCGCGCGCGGGCTGGCCGAGCAGGTGATCATTCCCTGGGGCCGCGCCTGGCGCACCGGACAACTGATCACCTTGCGCGAGTTCGAGCACGCGACCGAGGAGCAGGCCGCACGCTGGATCGAGTCCGACGCCGGCCACGCGGCGGTCTCCGCGGCGGCGCAGGCCTGGCTGGTGCGGCTGGCGCGGGCGCTGGAGCGGCTGACCGACCCGATCTGCGACCGCTACCGCCTGTCCCGCCGGGACCTGGTGATCGAGGCCAACACCCATGTGTCGGGCGACCTGGTGGCCGGGCGGACCACCGACAGTTTGAATTTCAGCCATATCCAGGGCATCGCCACGGTGGTCAATCTGGTCACCGCGGCGGTGGTGGCCTCCTTGGTGGGCGGCGGCGGCAAGGCGCTGCTGCTGGCCGGGCCGGTGGGCTGGGTGATCGGCTTCGTCGGCGCCGCGGCGCTGCTGTTCGCCGGCCAGAAGGCGGCGCGCGAGGCGGTAAAGGGCTGGAACATTCCGGTGCTGGCGCGCCGCGCCGTGATTTCCGAGGAGCGTCTGGTCCGAAAAGTGCGCGAGGGCGTGCCCGACATCGCCGCCAAGCTGCGCGCGGCGCTGGAGGAGGGGCCGGCAGAGGATCTGGCCGGGGCCATCGAGACGCAGATCCGTGCCGCACTGCTGACACGGGCGGAGGATGCGCTGGTCCGGTTGGGGTGAGGGGGGGGGCGGACGGATCTCGGCTTTCGGCCCGTAGCAAGCCGTAGGGCGGGAAAGCGAAGCGTATCCCGCCTCTTGCGGGCTGCCGTCGTTCCTCCGCCGACTCCCAGCCAACCGCCAGTTGCGACGGCGGGATACGCTGCGCTTTCCCGCCCTACGTGCTGGGCGATATGGGAGCAGCTAGGGCGGAAAAGCGAAGCGTATTCCGCCTCTTGCATGTCACCGCCGCTCTCCTGCCTCCGCTGGCTCCCCGCCGCCGCCGCCTGTCCAGCCGGCAGGATAAACCCCGTCGGCAACACAACGACGGAACGACGAATATGGCCAATCCGCCGGGTGCCCGACAAAACCATGCTTCACCGGGTTGAAATGTGTGTAGTCCATATGGACGGCATAGTCCCGATCATCGCGGATGGTGTGTTCCCAGCAAGCCGTAGGGCGGGAAAGCGAAGCGTATCCCGCCGCTTGCGGGCTGCCGTCGTTCATCCGCCGGCGCCCAGCAAGCCGTAGGGCGGGAAAGCGAAGCGTATCCCGCCTCTTGCGGGCTGCCGTCGTTCCTCCGCCGACTCCCAGCCAACCGCCAGTTGCGACGGCGGGATACGCTGCGCTTTCCCGCCCTACGTGCTGGGCGATATGGGAGCAGCTAGGGCGGAAAAGCGAAGCGTATTCCGCCTCTTGCATGTCACCGCCGCTCTCCTGCCTCCGCTGGCTCCCCGCCGCCGCCGCCTGTCCAGCCGGCAGGATAAACCCCGTCGGCAACACAACGACGGAACGACGAATATGGCCAATCCGCCGGGTGCCCGACAAAACCATGCTTCACCGGGTTGAAATGTGTGTAGTCCATATGGACGGCATAGTCCCGATCATCGCGGATGGTGTGTTCCCAGTATCGCTGCTGCCAGATGCCGCGTTCGCCCCTGCGTTGCATAACCAGTGACCGCCCTTCACCCGCCGGCACGGATTTCGAGAACCTGGTCTTGATGGCCCACCAGCGGCCGGGGAAGTCGGCATCCCCATCCGGCAACGTCCACAGGCAGTGCATGTGGTCGGGCAAGACCACCCATGCATCGATATGGAAAGGTGCCCGGACACGCGCCTGCCGTACGGCCTCGCGCAACGCATCGATCTGCGTCACCAGCAGGTTGGTTCGCCGGTCACGCAGATTCACCGTGAAAAAGAAGGTTCCACCCGGGACCCGGTTGCGGCGGTAGTCCGGCATGCCGGCGAGTATGCCCGGCAGGATGCGTCGCCGGAATGGCGAACAAGCCGTAATCAAGCCGTAGGGCGGGAAAGCGAAGCGTATCCCGCCTCTTGCGGCTGCCGTTGTTCCTCCGCCGGCGCCCAGCCGACCGCCACTCGCGACGGCGGGATACGCTGCGCTCTCCCGCCCGTGCTGACCTATAGGGGCGCAGGCCCGGCACCGCCAGCCTCCAACGCGCCCCCATCCGTTCCGGCCCCGCGCATCAAGGCACAACCGCTATCGTAATCTCCCTTGCCATCCGCCACTGCCCGTGCTAGGAATATAATCCATGCACGCCCAACCCCACCCCGCCACCCCCAACCTCGCCCCGTCCTGCGGCGTGCCCGGATTCGGCGTCATCCTCCGCAACCTCGCCGCCCTCATCGCCCGCCGCTTCCTCAATCATCCGCGGCTCGCCGCCCTCATCATCCCCCTGTGGCGGCACCTCACCCGCGCGGCGACCCGCCTCGACCGCCTGTGCGCCCGTCTCGCCGCCGGCCCCCTGCCGCCGCCGAGGCCCCGCGCCAGCAACCACAGCGGTCCCCGCCGCCGCTCACCCTTTCCCACCACCAGCGCCTGGCTGATCCGCGCCCTCGGCGCCGAGGCTGCCGCCTATGCCGCCCAACTCGGGGCGCTGCTGGCCGATCCCGCCGCCGCCGACCTTCTCGCCTCCACCGCCGCCCGCCGCACCCTCGCCCCGGTCCGCCGCATGCTCGGCCTGCCGCCCGCGAACCCACCCCGTCCTGTCACGCCCGCATCCGCAGCAACGCCCCGCCGCGCGCCGCCCCGGCCGGCCCCCATCCCGCACCACCCCACTCCCGACCCGCTTCCCACCGCAAGCCGACATCCCTGGTGGCTGCCGCCGCCCCGCCTGCGCTCCGGCTGATGGCGATGCTTGCCATCGCCCGGGATTGGACCTACCCCCGCCGCCGCTCCAGAAACCGGCAAAACGCCTCCAGCGTGGCATCCGACACATGGTGCTCGATGCCCTCGGCGTCCTGCTCGGCTGCCTCGGGCGGCACGCCGACGGCCTGCAGCAAATCCACCACCAGCCGGTGGCGGGCGCGCACCCGCGCCGCCAGAATTTCCCCTTGCTCGGTAAGGAACACGCCGCGATAGGGGCGGGCGGTGGCCAGACCCTCGCGCTTGAGGCGGGCGATGTTGTTGATGGCGGTGGCGTGGGAAACGCCGAGACGGCGGGCGATGTCGGTCGGCCGCGCCTCGCCGCCGATGGCCAGCAGATCGCCGATCAGTTCCGCGTAATCCTCCAGCACCACCGTGGACAGCGCCGTGCGGGTCTTGCCGAACCGGCGCGCCTGGGTGGGCTCGGCCGGCAACTCGACGGGCGGAGCGGCGGGGGAGGCGCTGGCGGCTGGGCGTCGGGCCACGTGGGCGATCCTCCATGGGCTGGCCAGCATGGACCGTGGTGGGCAGGATTTTCAATCTGGCGGGCAGGGAAACCGGGGGAAGGAAGGTAAGGCCAGGGGCTCTGCCCCTGGACCCGCCAGGGGGCCACTGCCCCCTGGCGGGTCCAGGGCAGAGCCCTGGCCTTACCTTCCTTCCCCCGGTTTCCCTGCCCGCGTTGACAGCGGCCGGGCCGATGCCGATATGCGTACAGGAAGTGTAGCTCAGGCTACACTTTGTCGTCCATACTGCGGTCAGGCGTCGGAGCCATCGGGGAACCAATGAGCGGAGCAGCCATGCAGCGCCTGACGCTGAGCCAACGCACCGTGGCGGCGGGGCGGGAGACCTTGGCCGGACGGCGGCGCGGGCTGCGCGGGTTCCTGCCGTTTGCCGGCCCGGCGATCATCGCCTCGATCGCCTACATGGACCCCGGTAACTTCGCCACCAACATCCAGGCCGGCGCCAAATACAATTATTCGCTGCTATGGGTGGTGCTGGTCGCCAATCTGGTGGCGATGCTGTTCCAGGCGCTGTCGGCCAAGCTCGGCATCGTCACCGACACCAGCCTGGCGGAAGCCTGCCGCGACCGGTTTCCCGGCCCCGTCGTGTGGGCAATGTGGGTGGTGAGCGAAATCGCCGCGATGGCGACCGACCTCGCCGAGTTCCTCGGCGGCGCGCTCGGTCTGTCGCTGCTGACCGGGGTGGCGCTGTTTCCCTGCCTGGTGGCGACCGGCGTGGTGACGTATGCGCTGCTGTCGCTCGGCGACCGCGGCTTCCGGCCGATCGAACTGGTGATCAGCGGCTTCGTCGGCGCGATCGGACTGGCCTATGTCGCCGAGCTGTTTGTCGCACTGCCGGACTGGGGCGGCTTCCTGCACGGGGCCGTTTCCCCCGCGCTGCCCGACGCCGCGGCGATCACCCTCTCGGTGGGCATCATCGGCGCCACCGTCATGCCGCACGCGCTCTATTTGCACTCCAGCCTGACCCGCAACCGCATGCCGGCCGCAAGCCCTGCCGAGCGCCGCGCGGTGCTGCGGTTTTCCAACATCGAGGTGGTGGTGGCGCTGGGGCTGGCGGGGCTGGTCAACATGGCGATGGTGGCGATGGCCGCCGCGGCGTTTCACCAGGGTCATGCCGACGTGGCCGAAATCGAGGCCGCCTATCACACGCTGGTGCCGCTGCTGGGCGGCGGGGCGGCGCTGGTGTTCGCGCTGTCGCTGTTGGCCTCGGGGTTTTCCAGCTCGATGGTCGGCACGATGGCCGGGCAGACGATCATGCAGGATTTCGTGCATTTCCGCATTCCGCTCTGGCTGCGCCGGGCGGTGACGATGGCGCCGCCCTTCGTGCTGGTGGGGATCGGTGCCGATGTCACCCAGTCGCTGGTGTGGAGCCAGGTGGTGCTGAGCCTCGCCTTGCCGGTGCCGATGCTGGCGCTGGTGCTGCTGACCGGCGATCGGCGGGTGATGGGCGGCTTCGCCAACGGGCGCCTCACCCAGTTGGCGGCGACGCTGGCGGCGCTGGTGGTGCTGGCGTTGAATGCGCTGCTGGTGGTGCAGGCGCTCGGGGTTGCCATCCCGGGGCTGGATTAGGGCGGGTTGTTTTCGGCCGCGCCGGCACGCAACACCAGAACCACGCCGGCAAGCCGCAGGCAGGCAAGGCGCAGGAGCGGGGCGAAAACCGGTTGGGTCAGTGCCCCGCGACACCAGCGCAGGGCGCGGCTGTGGCGGATGCGGTCGGCGATGAAATCCGCCTCGCCCCGCGCGATCACCCGAAACGCCGGCGCGAACATCGCCAGCGCGTCACGCTCGCTGCGGTAAAACATGTGGCGGCGCAGCGCCTCCATCTCCGCCGCCACCCAGGCGTCGCGCGGGCGGCCGGGGTCGTTGCACAGGCCCAGCGCATGGCACAGCCGCAACGCATTCTCCTGGGCCGGTGAACCGGTGCGGAACCAGTGCACGAAAGGTGCCAGCAAATGCGGCTCGATGATGACCTCGCGGGTGGGGAATATCGCCACCAGAAGGCCCTGCGGGCGCAGCACCCGGGCAAGCTCCCGCACCGCGGGCGCGGCGGTTTCGATATGCTCGAACACCTGGTTGCTGACGACGATGTCAAACGAGGCATCGCCGAAGGGCAGCGGCGCGCCCGGTGCGGCATGCACGATGCGCCCGTCATGCCCGCCCGCCGCGTGCCCGTATTGCTGCCAGACAGTGTCGAACGTATCGACGCCCCTTGCGTCGTACCCCGCCTGCAACGCCAGCCCCACCACCTCGCCGGCACCGCAGCCGAAATCGAGCAGCCGCGCCGGCGGCGGCCGGTACCGGGTGGCAAGTTCCAGAATAAAGTGGTAATTGCGCGACATGCCGGCGGCGGCGGACGCCGTCGTGCGTGCGTTACCCCCGCAGCAGCCGGGCCGCGGCCGGGGCGAAATAGGTCAGGATGCCCGCGCAGCCGGCGCGCTTGAACGCGAGCAGGCTCTCCATCATGGCGCGGTCGTGGTCGAGCCAGCCGTTGCGCGCCGCGCCCTCGATCATCGCGTATTCGCCCGACACCTGATAGACGAACGTCGGCACGCCGAAGCGGTCGTGCACCCGGCGGACGATGTCCAGATACGGCATGCCGGGCTTGATCATCACCATGTCGGCGCCTTCCTCGATGTCGAGCGCCACTTCGCGCAACGCTTCCTCGGAGTTGGCGGGGTCCATCTGGTAGGTTTTCTTGTCGCCCTTGAGCGACGAGCCGGAGCCGACCGCCTCGCGGAACGGGCCGTAGAAGGCCGAGGCGTATTTGGCCGCGTAGCTGATGATGCGGGTGTTGATGAAGCCGGCGGCGTCGAGCCCGGCGCGGATGGCGCCGATGCGCCCGTCCATCATGTCCGACGGCGCGATGATGTCGATGCCGGCCTCGGCCTGGTTGACCGATTGCCGGGTCAGGATACGGACCGTCTCGTCATTGGCGACGTAGCCGTCGCGGATCACCCCATCGTGGCCGTGGTCGGTGTAGGGGTCGAGCGCCACGTCGCCGAGCAGGGCGAGGTCGGGGAACTCGCGCTTGAGCAGCCGGGCGGCCTGGCACATCAGGTTGTTCGGGTTGGCGGATTCGGTGCCGTCGGGGTCTTTCTTTTCCGCCGGCGTCACCGGGAACAGGGCCAGCGCCGGAATGCCCAGCCGCGCGGCCGGGGCGACATGTTCGGCGAGGTGGTCGAGCGACACCCGCTGCACGCCCGGCATCGAGCCCACTTCGGTGATCACGTCGCGGCCGTCGGTGATGAAGATCGGCCAGACCAGGTCATCGACGGACAGCCGGTATTCCGCGACCAGGCGCCGGGTCGCGCTGTCGAAGCGATTGCGGCGCAGGCGGGTGGTGGGAAAACGGCCCAGATGAGTGGCGTCGTTCATGGCGGCCTCCGGTCTTCCGGCCTGGGTATGCTACGATCTGTAATATGGGGAAAGCGGCCGGGCGGCGGATTACGGTTTCCTCATGCGCTTGCCTGCCTTGCTTGGAGTGCGGGGAAGAAAGCAAGTCCAGGGGCAGAGCCTCTGGCCTGAACTTACTTCACCACCGAAAACACCGTCGGCGCCAGCAACTGATTGCTGACGTTCAAAACGATCTGCCCATCCTTCTCGCTGTCCGCCCGCGCCGCGAGCCACTCCGGATCGGTCGTGAACGCGGTCCATTTTTGTTCGCGCTCCGCCAGGCTTTCCCATGTCAGCAGGTAGGTCAGGTCGGACGAGGATTCTCCGACCAGCGTGGTCCAGAACCCGGCCTGGCGGATACCGTGGCGCTCCCAGATGCGCAGCGTGTGGTTCTGGAACCGGGCCAGCAGGGCGGGCAGCCGGCCTGGCAGGGTGCGGTAGACGCGCTGCTCGTAGATCATCGGGCGTTCCTTTTCGGTGTGCGCGAGGAAGATCAGAACCCGACCGGCGCCACCCCGAAGATGCTGCCGTGGAAGATCAGCAGCCCGGCCCACAGGGCCAGCCCGACCGAGGGTGCGATCCACCCGATCTCGGCCGGCACGAAGCGGTTGCGACCGGCGATGATGGCGGCGAACGGCACGATCGACGTGGTCCGCTCAAGCCGGGCCCAGGCCTGATCGTCGCGGTCGGAGGTTTTGCTGTCGATCGAGGGCATGCCGATCACGGCGGTGAGGAAGAACGTGCCGAAGAATACCAGACTGGCGATGTCGCCGTTGCCGATCATGTGCACCGCCGCCCAGATGGCATAGGACACCATCATCGGGTGACGGGTCACGCGCTGGATGCCCTGCACGTCTTGCTTGAGATACTTCTCGCCGCCGGCCGCGGTCGGGTTGCGCACGAAGGAGGCGGCGAACAGCACGAAGGCGGGCAGCATCACCAGCGCCAGCACCCAGCGCAACCAGCCCGGCGCCTCCCAGAGCACGATGGTGTCGGCGTGCGCATACGAGATGCAGATGAACACCATGACCGCGAGGGAGGAGACCGAGAATAGGCCGCGGTAGGCGTTCACGCCGATCCGGCGGGTGATCGCATAGCGGATGTCGGTTCCGGCCACGCCCAGGTGCAGCCCCAGCCAGAGCAGGGCGTCAATGCTCAGCATCACCATGGGTCAGGCTCCCGGCCGGGGTGAAATCCCGGGGTGCACCCGGGGGGGCGGCAGGGCGTGGGGGGTGGACGGCATGGTGGTGCACTCCGGGACAATGGCGCCGATCGTCCGATGGTGTCGCACCAGTTCGTCTCCGGCGTCCAGGGGAGGCGGCCGGCGGATGGTTGATTTTGTGTGGCAATTCCCGCGATTGCGGCGCGGTCGCGTCCGGGCGACACTGGCCTGACGCGATTTCGGGAGGAAACCATCATGGCGGAAATTCCCTTCTCCAGGGACGATCTGGAGTGCCTCCGGCAGTGGGACACGCCGACCATCTGCAACGGGCTGGAACTGGTGGCGCCGGAGCGGCGGGCCATCGGTTTCACCGTCGAGCCGATGCTTGCCGCCGACCGCGGCTTGCCACCCATTGTTGGCCTGGCGCGCACCGGTCTGATCCGCGCCAAGGAGCCGCCGCGCGGACCGGTTCCGCCGCGCGAGGCATGGTACGACTACGTCGAGGCCACCGGCCTGCCGACCATTGCCGTGATCCAGGACATCGACGACCGGCCCGGCACCGGCGCTTTCTGGGGCGAGGTGCAAACCACCGTGCACCAGGCGCTCGGCGTGTTGGGCTGCGTGACCAACGGCTCGTTCCGCGATTGCGACATGCTGGCGCCGGGCTTTCAGATCCTCGGCGGGCGGATCGGTCCGAGCCACGCGCATGTGCACATGCTGCAGTTCAACTGTCAGGCGAATATCTTCGGCATGCTCGTCGCGCATGATGACGTGATCCATGCCGACGCACACGGTGCGGTGGTCATCCCGGCGGCGGCGGTGTCGAAACTGCCGGCCGCGATCGAGCTCGTGTCGCGTCGCGAGAAGGTGATCCTCGAAGTTGCCCGCAGCCCTGGATTTACCGCGGCGAAGATGCGCGATGTCTTGCGGCAGGCTGCGGAGATACATTGATGCGCCGCAGGGGGCGGGGCCGGCGGGCTTGCTTGTGCGTCGTTTGGGCGCGGGAGCGCGGTGCGGGATTTCTTTTTCTACAGATCGATGTTTGCCATCGCCCGGATACAAAATGATACAGTGCCCGACCGAAAGCATTTGATAGGCTTTGACGCAGCCTATCCAGGCTGGTCCGGCACTGGCAAAGCGAGGGAAACCATATGCGCGCGCGCACGACCACGGTTCTCGGCCTGATCCTGCTGCTGGCGGCGGCCCCGGCGGATGCTGCCCCCACGGTGCCCGCCCCAACGGCACCGCTGCGCGTTTTTGTCGGCACCGTGTCGCTGCGCTCGCCGGTGCATCGCTGCGTGGCAACACGGTCCAGCGTGCCGCCGGCTCCGGTGGCGGCATCTGCTGAATCGGAGGCATTCCTGACGGCGGTGCTGCCCATGTTCGGCCCCGACCTGCTGGGCGATGTCGGCAATTCGACGGTGATCGCCACCTATGTGTCGGCGGGTGCCCTGCGCGCGCTGCGGCCGATGGCCATCGGCAGCGGCGAGTCGCTGGCCTGGAGCCCCTATGGCGCGCCGCCCGGCCGGGACATCCTGGACATGCTGACCGCCCGGCAACCGGTGCCGGCGCTGGTGCCCGGCGAAACCGGCCTGCATCGCGCCGACCTGAAGATCACCGCAGAAGGTCCGTTCGGCGAGGGCGGGGTGTTTGTCACCGACCTCAACCTGCGCGGCCGCAACGCGCTGGCGGATGACCTCCAAATCGAGCCGCAAGCGCTGGCCGTGGTGGGGCTGGCCCTGGTGTGCCTTGCCGCGGCGCCCCGGCGCGCCCGCGCTCGCTGCACGCCACGTTTGCAGCCGATGCGCCGGCTGCGGTTCCACCGGCGCTAGCGCAATATCGGCCGGACCGGCGGCAGCCGGCCGATAAAGTTGCTCGCCAAAACAAAAAAGTTGCTTGCCAAAACAAAGAGCTAGAGCGTCCTGACCGGCTGCGGTCAGGGTTAAGGCGGTCTTGTTGGCCGCCCTCCACGGGCGGTCACTCGAACGACGCCTCTGCTTCCATGGCGAGCGCACCGTCCGCCCGGCGCACCCACAGATTTGCGCGGTCCGGTTCAGCCTGGCCGCACAGCGCGAAGGGGGCGGTGTCGAACACCGGGCTGGCGGCGCGGAACCGGAAGGCGGCCAGCCGGCGGTCGGTGTTGCGGCGTACCAGATCGGCCAGCAGCGTCGCCAGCAGCGGTCCGTGCACGACCAGGCCCGGATAGGATTCTTCCTGCGTGACGTAGCGCCGGTCGTAGTGGATGCGATGGCCGTTGAAGGTGAGGGCGGAATAGCGGAACAGCAGCACGTCGTCGGGTGCGACGTCGCGGCGCCATGCTTCCGCGTCCGGCGCCGGGCGGGGGGGAGGGGTGGGCTCGTTGGGGCCGGGCAGGCCGCGATAGACGATGTCGTGTTCCTCGGTCACCGCCACCCCGCCCGGCCCGGCGATGTCGTGGCGCACCAGCACGAACACCAGCGGCCCGGTGCGTCCCTCTTTGAGCGAGACATCGGCGACCGTGGAGGTGCGGGTGACCACATCGCCGATGCGCAGGGTGCCGGGAAATCGCAGCCGCCCGCCCGCCCACATGCGCCGCGGCAGCGCCACCGGCGGCAGGAAGCTGCCGCGCAGCGGGTGGCCGTCGGCGCCGAGCTGCGACTGGCGTGCCCGCGGCAGGAAATACAGCCAGTGCCAGAGCGGCGGCAGGGTGTCGCCCGGCTGCGGCTCGGCATCGTCGCGGTCGAGGGTGGCCGCCAGCGCCGCCACCGGGAAGCTGGTGATGCTGTCGTGCAGCACCTGCTGCCGGCCGATCCAGCCGCGCAAATGGTCGATATCGAGGCGCATCGCGATGGGAACTCCTGATTGTTGGTGGGGGTGATGGGTGGGTGGGATCGGTTGCCCCCGGCCGCCCCACGGACTACCTTCCCGCTCTTCGCCAGTGCCCGAAAGCCCTTGCCATGCAGCTCATCGCCGAACGCCTGAACCGGATCAGCCCCAGCCAGACCCTCGCCGTTTCCGCCAAGGCGCGGGCGCTGAAGGCGGCCGGGCGGGATATCATCAGCCTGTCGGCCGGCGAGCCCGATTTCGACACGCCGCAGTTCATCAAGGACGCCGCCATCGCCGCCATCCAGGCCGGCGAGACGAAGTATACCAACGTCGCCGGCACCCTGGCCCTGCGCCGCGCCGTCGCCGATAAGTTCCGCCGCGACCAGGGCATCGACTACACGCCCGACGAGGTGATCGTCTCGACCGGCGGCAAGCAGGTGATTTTCAACGCCATGCTCGCCACGTTGAATGGCGGCGACGAGGTGATCATCCCCACCCCCTGCTGGGTCAGCTATCCCGATATCGTGGCGCTGGCCGAGGGCACGCCGGTGTTCGTGCCCGGCGGCCAGAACAACGGCTTCAAGCTGCGCGCCGAGGACCTGGAAGCGGCGATCACGCCGCGCACCAAATGGCTGATCCTCAACAATCCCAGCAACCCCACCGGGGCGGCCTATTCCGCCGCCGATCTGCGGCCGATCTGCGACGTGCTGCTCCGGCACCCGGATGTCTGGGTGCTCACCGACGATATTTACGACAAACTCGCCTATGACGGGTTCCGTCCGGCCACCGTGGTGGAGGTCGAGCCCGGCCTGCGCGAGCGCACGCTGACCATGAACGGCTGCTCCAAGGCCTATGCCATGACCGGCTGGCGCATCGGCTTCGCCGGCGGGCCGAAACTGCTGATCAAGGCACTGGACAAGCTGCAGAGCCAGTCGACCACCAACGCCTCCTCGATCGGCCAGGCGGCGGCGCTGGCGGCGCTGACCGGGCCGCAGGATTTCATCGGCGAAATGGTGGCGGTCTACCGCGAGCGCCGCAACCTGGTGGTGGACATGCTGAATGCCGCGCCGGGCATCGCCTGCCACAAGCCCGAGGGCGCGTTCTACGTGTTCCCTTCGGTGCACGGCTGTATCGGCAAGACCACCGCCAAGGGGGCGAAGATCACCGACGACCAGAGCTTCGTCATCGCCCTGCTGGATGAGGAAGGGGTGGCCGCGGTGCAGGGCTCGGCGTTCATGTATCCGGGGTATTTCCGCATCAGCTACGCCACCGACACGGAAAGCCTGCGCGAGGCGTGCAGCCGCATCCAGCGCTTCTGCCAGGGCCTGACGTAGGCGCCGGTGCCGGCTTCCACCCGGCCGGGCCTGTCGCGGCGGCTCGGCCGCGCCGGGCCCGCCGCCACGATCGCCATGACCGTCAAGGCCCGCGCCCTGCGCGAGGCCGGCCACGACGTGGTCACGCTCACCATCGGCGAGCCGGATTTCGACACCCCGCCGCACGCCATTGCCGCCGCCCATCAGGCGGCGCTGGGTGGTGACACCAAATACCCGCCGCAGGACGGCACGCCGGCCCTGAAGCAGGCCGTGCAGCGGCAGTTCCGGCGCGACCACGGGCTCGACTACGCGCTCGATGAGATCATGGTGGCGAACGGCGCCAAACAGGTGATCTTCGACGCCCTGATGGCCACCGTGGACGAGGGCGACGAGGTGCTGATCCCGGTGCCGTGCTGGGCCGCCTATACGCTGACGGTGCAGGCGGTGGGCGGCACGCCGGTGCACATCACTTGCCCGCAGAACAACGGATTCCGGCTCCGGCCGGAGGATCTGGCGGCCGCCATCACACCGCGGACCAAATGGCTGCTACTGAATTTCCCCAACAACCCGACCGGCGCCGTCGCCAGCCGCGGCGAACTGGCGGCACTGGCCGAGGTGCTGCTGCGCCATCCGCATGTCTGGGTGATGTCCGACGATATGTACGAGCATCTGTACTATTCGGACGAGCGCTACGCGACGTTGGCCGAGGTGGAGCCGCGCCTGCGCGAGCGCACGCTGACGGTGAGCGGGGTGTCCAAGACCTACGCCATGACCGGCTGGCGCATCGGTTTCGCCGGCGGGCCGCGGGATCTTATTCGCGGCATGGTGACCATGCAGGGGCACGCGACGGCAGGCGTATCGACCGTCGGCCAGGCGGCCGCGGCGGCGGCGCTGGACGGTCCGCAGGCGCTGGTGGCCGAGCGCGCAGCCATTTATCGGCGTCGGCGCGACCTTGTGGTGGCGGCGCTCAACGCGTGCCCGGGCCTGTCGTGCCATCGGCCGGAGGGAGCGTTCTACGTGTTCCCCAACATTGCCGGCTGCCTTGGCAAGACCACCCCGGGCGGCCGCACCCTGCTGACCGACGAGGATTTTGCCCGGGCGCTGCTGGAGGAGAACCACGTGGCGGTGGTGCAAGGGGCGGCGTTCGGCATGAGCCCCTATGTGCGCATCAGCTATGCCACCGACGACGCCGCGCTGGCCAAGGGGATGGAGCGGATCGCGGCGTTTACCCACGGGCTGCGGTGACCCTTAACCCCTCCGGCGCGCACAATGCCGTGCGCCGGCGGCAGTGTTGATGCCCGTCAATGGTTGCCGGACGCCGTTGGGCGCAGGATCGCCTGGCCGCATTGGACTATCTGCACGGGAGGGGTGACATGGCAGGCAAGGACGGGAAAACCTGGATTCTGCTGGCCGACGGCGAACATGCGCGGGTGGTCGTGCCGACGCCACAGCGCCAGTTCCGCACCATCAACAGCATCGATTCCACCGCGGCGCACCACCGTTCCTCCGATCTAGGCACCGACCGGCCGGGTCGCAGCTTCGAGAGCGCCAGCCCCACCCGGCACGCGATCGAGGCAAAGACCGACCCGCATCGCGCCGCCAAGGAGAGGTTTGCCCATAGCCTCGCCGAGCTGATGAATGACGCGGCGGCCGAGGGTCAGTACGACCGGCTGGTGCTGGTGGCGCCGGCACATGCCCTGCAGGCGGTGCGCGAGGCGTTGGACGGGCTGGCCGCTTCGCGGCTTGAAGGCACCCTGGCCAAGGACCTTGTCAAGCTGCCGGATGGCGAGCTGGCCTTGCATTTGGAGGCTTTTTGGGGGTGAAGGAAGGCCAGGGCTCTGCCCTGGATCCGCAAGGGGGCGGTGGCCCCTTTGACCCCATCACTCAAGTGGGTCCAGGGGGCAAAGCCCCCTGGTGGGCTCCGGGGCAACGCCCCGGCTCAGGCCGCCGCAGTATGCTGGATACCCTTTTCCGCGAGCAGCGTCGCCAGCTCACCCGACTGAAACATCTCGGTCACGATATCGCAGCCGCCAATAAACTCGCCCTTGATGAAAAGCTGCGGAATGGTCGGCCAGTTCGAGAATGCCTTGATGCCGTCGCGCAGTTCGGCGTCTTCCAGCACATTCGCCGCCTTGAACGGCACTCCCACATGGGTGAGGATTTGCACCACCCGGGCCGAGAAGCCGCATTGCGGGAACAGGGCGTTGCCCTTCATGTACAGAAACACCGGGTTCTCGGTGATGTCGGCCTGGATACGCTCGAAGACGGGGTTGCTCATGCTTGGGGTCCTTGTTCGGGGGCGGAGGTCTGCAGGGCGAGGGCGTGCAGTTCGCCTCCCACCCGGCCGCGCAGGGCGGCATAGACGATCTGATGCTGCTTGACGCGGGAGATCCCGCGAAAGCTTTCGCTGACCACGGTTGCCGCGTAGTGGTCGCCGTCGCCGGCCAGGTCTTCGATGGTTACGGACGCATCCGGCACCGCCGCCTTGATCAACGCCTCGATTTCATTCGCCGACATCGCCATCGCGTCGCGATTCCCTTTGCTGGTCAGCCGCCCATCAGCGACGGCAGGGCATGCTCGTGCACTGCGCGCAGCCTTGCCAGCGAAATGGTGTCACCGGACGGAAGTGTCAAATCCCCGCCACCCGAAACACCCAGCCGCGAGGCCGGCACGCCGGCCGTTGCGGCCGCTGCCAGCAGGGTATCGGCGTTTTGAACCGCGAGCAGATAACGTGCCTGGTCCTCGCCGAACCAGAACGCATGCGGCGCCAACTCCAACGGGCCGGGCAGCAGGCGGGCGCCCACATTGCCGGCCAGCGCCATTTCCGCCACCGCCACCAGCAGCCCGCCGTCTGACGCGTCGTGGCAGGCGCGCACCCGTCCGGCCAAAATCTCGCTGCGGACGAAATCGCCGTTGCGACGCTCGGCGGTGAGGTCAACCGGCGGTGGGGGGCCGTCCTCGCGGCCGGCGATTTCGCGCAGCCAGAGCGACTGGCCGAGATGGCCGGCGGTCGCGCCGATGACGACGAGATCAAGCCCGGGCACCAGCGCCAGCCCGACCGCGCTGGCGGCATCCGCCAGCACGCCGAGGCCGCCGATCGCCGGGGTGGGCAGAATGGGGCGGCCTTCGGTTTCGTTATACAGCGACACATTGCCGCTCACGACCGGGAATTCGAGTGCGATGCAGGCGGACGCCATGCCGCGGATGGCGGCGGCGAACTGGCCCATGATCTCCGGCTTTTCCGGATTGCCGAAATTCATGTTGTCGGTGACCGCCAGCGGGATGGCGCCGGTGGCGGTGATGTTGCGCCAGGCCTCGGCCACCGCCTGCGCGCCCCCGGCCTCCGGGTCGGCCTGGCAATAGCGCGGGGTGCAGTCGGTGGTCAGCGCCAGGGCGCGCCGGCTGCCTTCGATTTTAACCACCGCGGCATCTGCCGCGCCGGGCCGGCGGACGGTCTGGCCGCCCACTGTGCTGTCGTACTGGTCCCACACCCAGGCGCGCGAGCACAAATCCGGGCTGCCGATCAGGGCGAGCAGCGCCGCCGCCAGCCCGGCCGGATCGGCGACCTCGCCCAACGGGGCCGGCTTCGGCGTGTCGGCGGTGGGGCGGTGATACAGCGGCGCCTGGTCGGCCAGCGGGGCGAGCGGAATGTTCGCCTCCACCGCCCCGCGGTGGGTGACGACGATGCGACCGGTATCGGTCAGGTGGCCGATGACGGCGAAATCCAGCTCCCATTTCTCGAAGATCGCCCGCGCCACCGCCTCGCGGTCGGGCCGCAGCACGATCAGCATGCGCTCCTGGCTTTCCGACAGCATCATTTCATAGGCGGTCATGCCGGTCTCGCGCTGCGGCACGGCGTCGAGATCGAGCGCGATCCCCACGCCGCCCTTGCCGGCCATCTCGACGGCCGATGAGGTCAGGCCGGCCGCACCCATGTCCTGGATGGCCACGATCGCATCCGTCGCCATGAGTTCGAGGCACGCTTCGATCAGCAGCTTTTCCACGAAGGGATCGCCGACCTGCACCGTCGGGCGTTTTTCCTCGGAGTCCTGGCCGAACTCGGCCGAGGCCATGGTGGCGCCGTGGATGCCGTCGCGCCCGGTCTTCGAGCCGACATAGACCACCGGGTTGCCCACCCCGGCGGCGGCGGACAGGAAAATCCGGTCGGTGCGGGCGATGCCCACCGTCATGGCGTTGACCAGCGGATTGCCGTTGTAGGAGGGGTGAAAATTGATCTCGCCGCCCACGGTCGGCACGCCGACGCAGTTGCCGTAGCCGCCGATGCCGCGCACCACCCCGTCGATGGTGCGGCGGGTGCGGGGCAGGGCGGGATCGCCGAAGCGGAGCGCGTTGAGGTTGGCGATCGGGCGGGCGCCCATGGTGAACACGTCGCGCAGAATGCCGCCGACGCCGGTGGCCGCGCCCTGGTAGGGCTCGATGAAGCTCGGGTGGTTGTGGCTTTCCATCTTGAAGATGGCGGCGAGTCCCTCGCCGATATCGACCACGCCGGCGTTCTCGCCGGGGCCGTGGATGACCCAGGGGGCCTTGGTGGGGAGTTGCTTGAGCCAGACGCGGCTGGATTTGTAGCTGCAATGCTCCGACCACATGACGCTGAACACGCCAAGCTCGGTCAGGGTGGGCGTGCGGCCCATGATGGCGAGCACGCGGGTATATTCCTCGGCGGAGAGGCCGAACTCGCGGGCGAGGGAATCCGTCACGTCGCGGGCCATGGGTGGGTGCCTTGGTTCGTTCGTCCGTGCGGCCCACCCCCTCCCCTTGTGGGAGGGGGCCGGGGGGAGGGAGCGCCGCAAGGGTCGTCAAAGCTTCAGAATCAAGCCGCCAGCGCCTCTGCCAATCCGTCGAACAGCGGCTTGCCGTCGGTGCCGCCTATCAGCGGATCGACCAGATCCTCGGGGTGCGGCATCAGTCCCAGCACGCGCAGATTGGCGGAAAAAATGCCGGCGATGTTGCGGGCGCTGCCATTGCGGTTGGCTTCCGGTGTCACCGCGCCGCCTTGGGTGGCGTAGCGGAAGGCGACCAAACCCTCGCCCTCCAGCCGGTCAAGCGTATCATCATCAGCGAAGTAGTTGCCGTCGCCATGTGCCATCGGGCTGCGGAAGACCTGGCCGGGCTGGTAGTTCCGGGTGAACACGGTGTCATCGCGTTCCACAAGCAGCCAGCAATCCATGGACAGAAAGCGCAGCGAGGCGTTGCGCAGCAACGCCCCCGGCAGCAGCCCGGCCTCAGTGAGAATCTGAAACCCGTTGCACACGCCCAGGACGTGGCCGCCGCGGACGGCATGGGCGCGGATGGCGTCCATCACCGGCGAGCGCGCCGCCATGGCGCCGCAGCGCAGGTAATCGCCATAGGAAAACCCGCCCGGGATCACCACCAGGTCGAGCCCGGACAGATCGGTCTCGCGGTGCCAGACCATGCGCGGGGCGCGGCCGGTCGAGAGCTGCAAGGCGATCGCCATGTCGCGCTCGCGGTTGATGCCGGGGAAGACGACGATGCCAGCCTTCACGCGGTAAGCTCCACCCGGAAGCTCTCGATCACCGTGTTGGCCAGCAGGCGGCGGGCCATGTCCTCGGCCTGGGCGCGGGCGGCCTCGGGATCGGTCTCGGCCAGTTCCAGCTCGATCAGCTTGCCGGCGCGCACCTCGCCGACGCCGGAAAATCCAAGATTGTGCAGCGCCTGGCCAATCGCCTTGCCTTGCGGGTCGAGCACGCCGGCCTTCAGCATCACCGTCACGACTGCCTTCATGGTCCGGGTCCCTATTACTGCATCATGTCCGGCCCCTTGAGGTCGCGGGTGCCCGCCTCGGGCAGAATGCCCAGGCGTCGCGCCACTTCCTGGTAGGCTTCCTCCACCTTGCCGAGATCGCGGCGGAACCGGTCCTTGTCCATCTTCTCGTTGGTCTTGACGTCCCACAGCCGGCAGTTGTCGGGGCTGATCTCGTCGGCCAGCACGATGCGCATTTCCTCGTTCTCCCACAGCCGGCCGTATTCCAGCTTGAAATCGACCAGGATGATGCCGACGCCGAGGAACAGGCCGGTCAGGAAGTCGTTCACCCGCAGGGTCAGCGCCACCATGTCGTCGAGGTCCTGGGTGGCGGCCCAGCCGAAGGCGGTGATGTGCTCCTCGGCCACCATCGGGTCGCCGAGCTGGTCGTTCTTGTAATAGGTACTCGATGATGGAACGGGGCAGGCGGGTGCCCTCGGGAATGCCGAGGCGGGTCGACAGGCTGCCGGCGGCGACGTTGCGCACCACCACCTCGATCGGGATGATCTCCACCTCGCGGATGAGTTGTTCGCGCATGTTCAGCCGGCGGACGAAATGGGTGGGCACGCCGATTTCGCCCAGCCGCGTCATCAGGTACTCGCTGATGCGGTTGTTCAGCACGCCCTTGCCGGTGATGATGCCTTTCTTCTGGGCGTTGAAGGCGGTGGCATCGTCCTTGAAGTACTGCACGAGCGTGCCGGGTTCGGGCCCCTCGAACAGAATTTTTGCTTTGCCTTCATAGAGTTGACGGCGGCGGGCCATGGGCGGTTCCTTCTGGGCAGCCGCGGGCGCGTGGCACCCCGCGGGGCACGCGTTCGCGCTACGCCGCCGGGTCCCCCCGGGGCGCGAGGCTGGGTATAGCAGCCGTGTGGCCATCGTGCCACGGGGTGGGCGGGGCGGCTTCAGCAGCTTGGTCCAGGGCAGAGCTCTGGCCTTCCCTTCCTTCACCCAAACACCCGCGCGAACACCGCATCCACCTGCGCCAGGTGCAGCCGCGCATCCATCGCCGCGTCGATTGCCTCCGCCGGCACCCGGGCGGCCACGTCCGGGTCAGCCGCCAGATTGTCGCGAAAGCTCCGCCCGTCCGGCGTGCCCAGGTTTTCCCAGGTCGCCATGGCGTTGCGCTGGACGATCCGGTAGGCGTCCTCGCGCGAAATGCCGGCACGCGCCAGCGCCAGCAGCACCTCGCCGGAGTGTACCACCCCGCCCAGGCTCTCCAGGTTGGCTGCCATCCGATCCGGATGGATGGTCAGCTTCTCCATCATCCCAGCCAGCCGGGCGAGGGCGAAATCCAGCGTCACCGTGGCGTCCGGTCCGATCGCCCGCTCCACGCTGGAATGGCTGATGTCTCGTTCGTGCCACAGGGTGACGTTTTCCAGCGCCGGCACCACGGCCGCCCGCACGATGCGCGCGAGCCCGGTCAGGTTCTCGCTCAGCACCGGGTTGCGCTTGTGCGGCATGGCCGACGAGCCTTTTTGCCCCGGATGGAAGAACTCCTCCGCCTCCCGCACTTCGCTGCGCTGCAGGTGCCGCACCTCGGTGGCCAGCCGCTCCACCCCGCAGGCGATGACGCCGAGGGTGCAGAAATAGGCCGCGTGCCGGTCGCGCGGGATGACCTGGGTGGAAACCGGCTCCACCGCCAGTCCCAGCTTTTCCGCGACATAAGCCTCCACTGCCGGATCGAGATGGGCGAAGGTGCCGACGGCGCCGCTGATGGCGCACACCGCGACCTCGGCTCGTGCCGCCTCCAGCCGTTTGCGGTTTCTTGCAAATTCAGCGTAATGCCCGGCGAGTTTCAACCCAAAACTGGTCGGCTCGGCGTGAATGCCGTGGCTGCGGCCGATGGTCAGCGTGTGCTTGTGTTCGAACGCGCGGGCGCGCAGGGCCGCCAGCACCGCGTCGAGATCTATCAGCAGCAGGTCGGCCGCCTGCACCAGTTGCACCGACAGACAGGTGTCCAGCACGTCGCTGCTGGTCATGCCCAGGTGCACGAACCGGCTGTCGGGGCCGATATGCCCGGCCAGCCAGGTGAGGAAGGCAATCACGTCGTGGCGCGTCTCGCGTTCGATGGCGTCGATGCGGTCGAGGTCGGCGGCGGAAATGGCGGCTAGCGCCGGCGCCCCGTTTTCCCGGATCGCGCGCGCCGCGCTTTCGGGAATGGCGCCGAGCCGGGCCATTCCCTCGGCGGCCAGCGCCTCGATTTCGAACCAGGTCCGAAAGCGGTTCTCCGGCGACCAGATGGCGGCCATTTCCGGACGGGTGTAACGGGGAACCATGGGCGCTCCGGCGGGCTGCAAAAAGGGATCCGCCCCATCTAGGCCGGTGCCGGACGGCCGGCAAGCAACGCGCAAGGACGACGCATGGACGTGACGCTGCAGGCGATGTCTTCCCTGCTGCAGGTGCTGATGGTCGACATCACGCTGGCCGGGGACAACGCGGTGGTGGTGGGCATGGCGGTGGCGGGGCTGCCGCCGCGGCAGAAGCGGCCGGCCATCATCCTGGGCATCGGCGCCGCCACCGTGCTGCGCATTCTGCTGGGCACGGTCACACTGCAGCTCTTGCATGTCGTCGGCCTGGTGATGGCCGGCGGGTTGCTGCTGCTTTGGGTCTGCTGGCGCATGTACCGCGAATTGCGCCGCTCCTGCACGGCCCAGCCGGCCGACCTGCCGGGGAGGGCGAAGACCCTGTCCGAATCGATGCTGCAGATCGTGCTGGCCGACCTGTCGATGAGTGTCGACAACGTGCTGGCGGTCGCCGGCGCCGCCGACGGGCACGTCTGGGTGCTGGTGGTGGGGCTGAGCATTTCGGTGGTGCTGATGGGGGTCGCCGCCACCTTCATCGCCACGCTGCTGGAACGGTTCCGCTGGATCGCCTGGGCCGGGCTGCTGATCGTTTTGTATATCGCGCTGAAGATGATCTGGGAGGGCGGCCACAATGTGCTCGACACCGCCTGGCCGGGCTGGCTGCAGCGGCTGCCTTGGCGGCCCTGAGCGCGCCGGTCCCTCGTTGCGCGTGGCGGCGGAACCGATCAAAAGAGTCGCGGCGCACCGCGTCGCACCAGTACGCAACCGAGGATGGAAATGCCCACATGAGTTTTCTCGTGGTTCTGGCTTCCCTGTGTTTTCTGATGCTGGTCGCCTACCGCGGCTTCAGCGTCATCATCTTCGCGCCGATCGCGGCCTTGCTCGCGGTGCTGGTGACAGACCCGGCCAGCGTGCTGCCGGTCTACAGCGGCCTGTTCATGGACAAGATGGTCGTGTTCGTGAAGCTGTACTTCCCGGTGTTCCTGCTCGGCGCGGTGTTCGGCAAGGTCATCGAGCTGTCCGGCTTCTCGAAATCGATCGTCGCCGCCACCATCCGCCTGGTCGGGCCGCAGCGGGCGGTGCTGGCGATCGTGCTGGTCAGCAACATTCTGACCTATGGCGGCGTGTCGCTGTTCGTGGTGGTGTTCGCAGTCTATCCGTTCGCCGCCGAGGTGTTCCGCCAGGGAAATATCCCGAAGCGGCTGATCCCGGGGGCGATCGCGCTCGGCGCCTTCAGCTATACCATGGACGCCCTGCCGGGCACTCCGCAGATCCAGAACATCATCCCGACCACCTTCTTCAAGACCGACGCCTACGCCGCCGGCTGGCTCGGCGTGATCGGGGCGGTGTTCATCTTTCTGTGCGGCATGACCTATCTCACCTGGCGGATGCGCCAGGCGGCCAACGCGGGTGAGGGCTATGGCAGCGGCCATATCAATGAGCCCGAGCACGTGCCGGAAGAAAGCCTGGCCAATCCGATCGTCGCGATCCTGCCGCTGATCGCGGTCGGCGTGCTCAACAAGGTCTTCACCATCGCGCTGCCGCGCCTCTACGGGGCGACGGTGGAAACCACCCTGCCCGGGCTCAAGGACCCGATCGTCACCGCGGTGCCCGGCATCGTCGCCATCTGGGCGCTGGAGCTGGCGCTGGTCAGCGGCATCCTGCTCACCGTGCTGCTGGCCTTCCGTCTGGTGACCCAGCGCTTCGCCGACGGCACGCGGGTGGCGGTGCTCGGGGCGCTGCTGGCCTCGATCAACACCGCCACCGAATACGGATTCGGCGCGGTGATCGCCGCCCTGCCGGGGTTCCTGGTGATCAAGTCCGCCCTGGCCTCGATTCCCAATCCGCTGGTGAATGAGGCGATCAGCGTCACCACCCTGGCCGGCATCACCGGCTCGGCCTCGGGCGGCATGAGTATCGCGCTGGCCGCGCTGTCCGGCCAGTTCATCGCCGCCGCCAATGCCGCCGGCATTCCGATGGAGGTGTTGCACCGGGTCGCCGCCATGGCCAGCGGCGGCATGGACACGCTGCCGCACAACGGCGCGGTGATCACCCTGCTGGCGGTGACCGGCCTGACCCACCGGCAGTCGTACAAGGATATCTTCGCCATCACCTTCATCAAGACGCTGGCGGTCTTTGTGGTGATCGCGGTTTACTACCTCACCGGGATCGTCTGACAACCCGCGCCGCCGGGGAGGGGGCACCATGCCACGCGCGATGCATCCGTTCCTGGCGGCGCTGCGATCCGGCCATGCCGGCAAGGTGGTTTCGGCGACCGACGCCGTCCGGCTGATCCGCGAGGGGGACACCGTCGCCACCGGCGGCTTCGTCGGCATCGGCTTCGCCGAAGGCATCGCGGTGGCGCTGGAGGAATTCTGGCTGTCCGCCGAGCAGCGCCCGTTCCAGGAAGGCGGCAAGCCCGGCAACCTCACCCTGGTCTATGCCGCCGGTCAAGGCGACGGTCGCACGCGGGGGCTCAACCACCTCGGCCACGAGGGGCTGGTGAGGCGAGTGATCGGCGGCCACTGGGGCCTGGTGCCGCGGCTGCAGGAACTGGCGGTGAACAACCGCATCGAGGCCTACAACCTGCCGCAAGGCGTCATCACCCATCTGTTTCGCGACATCGCCGCCCATCGTCCGGGCCATCTGACGAAAATCGGCCTGGGCACCTTTGTCGATCCGCGCCATGGCGGCGGCAAGATCAATGCCCGCACCACCGAGGAGCTGGTGGAACTGGTCAGCATCGGCGGCGAGGAGTGCCTGTTTTACCGGGCCTTCCCGATCGATGTGGGGATCATCCGTGGCACCACGGCCGACGCCGCCGGCAACATCACCATGGAGCGCGAGGCGCTCACGCTGGAGGTGCTCGCCATCGCCATGGCGGCGCGCAACTCGGGCGGCGTGGTGATCGCCCAGGTCGAGCGCATCGCCGACGTGGGCAGCCTCAACCCCCGCCAGGTGAAGGTGCCGGGCGTGCTGGTCGATTGCGTGGTGGTGGCGGAGAAGCCCGAATACCACTGGCAGACCTTCGCCACCGAGTACAACCCCGCCTTCTCGGCCGAACTGCGGGCCCCCTCCGGCGCGATGGAGCCGATGGAGATGAGCGAGCGCAAGATCATCGCCCGCCGCGCCGCGCTGGAACTGTTGCCCGGGGCGGTGGTCAATCTCGGCATCGGCATGCCCGAGGGGGTGGCCGCGGTCGCCCACGAGGAGAAAATCATCGACCTGATGACGCTGACCGCCGAGCCCGGCGTGATCGGCGGCATTCCCCAGGGCGGGCTGAATTTCGGCGCCGCCATCAACTGCCAGGCGGTGATCGACCAGCCCTATCAGTTCGATTTCTACGACGGCGGCGGGCTGGACCTGGCCTTCCTCGGCTGTGCCGAGGCCGATGCCGAGGGCAACGTGAATGTCTCGAAATTCGGGCCCAAACTGGCCGGCGCCGGCGGCTTCATCAACATCAGCCAGGCCGCCAAGAAAGTGGTGTTCACCGGCACGTTCGATGCCGGCGGGCTGAAGATCGAGGTCGCGGACGGCAAGCTCGCCATCCTGCACGACGGCCGCAGCCGCAAATTCGTGCGCGCCGTCGAGCATCGCACCTTCAGCGGCGACTATGCCCGCGCACGCGGCCAGCCGGTGCTGTTCGTCACCGAGCGCTGCGTGTTCCGCCTGGTGCCCGAAGGCCTGGAACTCGCCGAGGTCGCGCCCGGGCTCGACATCGAGCGGCACATCCTGCGCCACATGGATTTTGTGCCGATCATCCGCAACCCGGTCGAAATGGACCCCCGCATCTTCCGGCCGGAGCCGATGGGGCTGCGCGAGGCGCTGCTGTCCATCCCCTTGGCCGAGCGGCTGAGCTACGACCCGCAGGCCAATCTGTTCTTCGTCAATTTCGAGGGCCTGTCCCTGCGCAGCGCCGCCCAGGTGGCCGAGATCGCCACCTTGGTCGCGGCAATGCTGGCGCCGCTCGGCCACAAGGTGGACGCGATCGTCAACTACGAGAATTTCTCCATCGTGCCGGAGTTGATGGACACGTATTCGGCGATGGTGGCGGATCTGACCACCCAGTTCTACGCCGGGGTGACGCGCTACACCACCAGCGGGTTCATGCGCATCAAGCTCGGCGATGCCCTCGGGCGGCGGCGGCTGGCGCCGCATATTTACCAGACCGCCGAGGAAGCGCGGGCGCATTTGCACGACGGTTGAAAGAAAGCAGCGAGAGCCACCTGCACCCCGTTACTTTGGCCCACTCAGGAAGTCACGCGCTGCCGCGGCGTAGTCGGCCTCCCTTGTGACCTGCTCGACCAGGGCGGCCGGCGGCTGGTTGCTGAGAGCGCTCGGCGGGGTGCCGCTCCGTAATGCGGCCAGCGTCTCCTGCACCGCCCGCACCGATGCCAGGAACGGGTGGTGCCCCTGCAAGGCGATCCTTGCCCCGGCGGTGGCCAGCGCCTCGCAACTGAAGCCGCCCTTGCTGCCGCCGAGAATGATCGGTTTGCCGGTGGCCGTGCTCAACGCCCGCACCTGTTCCAGCGCCGTTACGCCGGTGAAGAACAGCGCATCCGCCCCGGCCGCGGCAAAGGCAACGGCGCGTGCCAGCGCCTCGTCCAGCCCGCCGGCCTGCAGCGCACTCGTGCGGCCGACGATCACCAGCGCGGAATCGGTCCGTGCCGCCAGCGCCGCCCGCAGCTTGTCGACGCTTTCCGCGCGCGAAACCAACTGGAGCCCGCTGCAGCCGTAGGGCCGCGGCAGCAGCGTGTCTTCGATGGTCAGTGCCGCGACCCCGGCAACCTCCAGCTCCTGCACGGTTCGCATCACGCTCAGCGCATTGCCGTAGCCATGATCGGCATCCACCAGCAGCGGCAGCCGGCCGGTCGCGCGCGTGATCCGCCGCACCTGCTCCGCCAGCTCGGTCAGCGTCAGCACCACCAGATCGGGCGCGCCCAGCACCGCCAGCGCGGCGACCGAGCCGGCGAACATGCCGGCCTCGAATCCCAGATCCTCGGCAATGCGCGCCGAGACCGGGTCGAACACCGAAGCCGGATGCACGCAGCCGGGTTCGGCGAGGATGGCGCGGAAGGCGTGCCGACGGTCAGTCCAGCTCATTGGCGTCTTCCCGTATCGTCGTTGGCCGCTACTCTGCCCGCCTTTGCAGGACAGCGGGAGATGCAGGATGGGTCCAAGCCTCGGCATGGACGGCGCGACGCGGCTGGAGTTCGACACGGTGGGCCTCGCGGACCTGCTCGAGGCTTCGTCGCCGGGCGCCGTGGACCAGCTGGATTTCGCCGCGATCCGGGTGGACGCGGCAGGGGTTGTCCGTGTCCTCAATCGCGCCGCCGCGGCGCTGCCGGGCGTGCAGGCGCAAGGCGCCATCGGCCGGTCGTTCTACGACGAGGTCGCCCCGTCGCTGGCCCAGGCAGAGATTCGCGGCCGGATCGCGCGGGCGCTGGAGCGCGGCGCGATCGACCTGGAGCTGAGCCACGGCGCAGCGCTCGCCGGTCCGCTGCACGGGCTGCGCGGCCGCATGCAGCCCGCGAGCTGCGGCGGATTCTGGCTGTTCCTGACTGCTGCCGACTGACGCCCGGCGCGGGCCGGGGTCAGGGCTTTTCGTCGTCGTTCGGCGTCAGGCCGTACGGCGCCACCAGCGACCAGACATGCGCCGGCACCATGTGCCGCAGCCGCCGGGGTTCATGCCGGCGGAGGTGCAGGATGGTCTCGATCGCTTTCATCTCCAGCCGGGCGCGGGCGAATTCCAGGCCCCGCGGGCCGATCTTCGGCATCAGCCAGCCCACCAGCGGGCGCAGGAAGTTCGGCATGCCGCGGACCGGCAAGCCGCCGGCGGCGCGCTCGGTGTTCTTCAGGAACCCTTTGACCGCCGCGCGGCGATTGCCGCCGCTGCTTGGGGCCGCGCTGCGGATCTCGCTGCCGAGCAGGTCCAGCAGTTCCTCGCCGCGCGCGTTGCGCACCAGCAGCCATTGCTCGCCCTCGCCGCCCATGTAGCCCACCGTGAGGTCGGCCAGGCTGTTGGTGTAGTCCACGCAGGTGCGGCAGGTGAGGGGGAAGAAGTCGCCGGGAAGCTTGGACAGCGGCAGCAGCAGGAACGGGATGCGGCGCTCCCTGCCATCGGCAAACCGCAAGTGCACGTGATAGTCGGCGCAAAATTCGAGATACGTGATGCTGGCCGGATCGTCGGCCAGCAGCGCCAGGAACTCGTGAAAGCGCTCGGTCGTGGTGTTGTCCGAGCACGGCGTGCCGATGACATACAGGCGTTCCAGGCCGAGTTCCCGCTCGAGCGCCCGCAAGGCGTAGACCTGACATGGGATGCCGATGACCGCGAGCCTTCGGTAGCCCATGGCGATCGCTGGCTCCAGCAGCGCCAGCAGCGGCGCGTAGCCCATGCGCATGCCGCGGCATTTTGCCATGCCGGAGGGTTTGGTGACCAGCACCGGACGCGGCCGCCAGCGATCCTGCGGGTCGGCCGCCATGGTGAGCACGGCGTCCACCGCGCCGGTTTCCAGCAGGCGGGCGCCGATGCGGGTGGTGATGCCGGTCCATTGCGCGCCGGCTGCGGGCGGATCGAGGGCGGCGCGCAGCATGCGGCGGTAGGGACCGAAGAACGCCTCATCGTCACGGGCGGGGTCACGGGTACGGCCGTGCACCCGCGTTTCCATCGCCGGGTAGTCGGGGCTGATGAACTGGCAGGCGGTGCCGCAGCGCTTGTGGTCCTCGGTGCGCGAAATGCCGCAATCGGTGCAAAGCGAGCGGGGCCGAGGGTCGGCGAGGGGGGGGCTCCAGACCGGGATGGCGAGGTCCTGTTTCAGCAACAAAAGACGCCCTCCATTCAGGCGGTCCGGGATGGTTTTAACATGAAAGCGTAACCTGGGGGGGCGCGGCCAGGGAGGGGGATTTGCGGGGGGCTGGAATGCGGGGCGTTGCCCCGCGCCCCACCAGGGGGCTTTGCCCCCTTGCACCCCCACCAAGGGCTTTGCCCTTGGAACCCTTCCTTAAGGTATGGGGTCAAGGGGCCACTGCCCCCTTGCGGGTCCAGGGCAGAGCCCTGGCCTTACTTCCTAAGCGTAGTTCACCATAATCGTCTTCTTATGGGTGAAATGCTCCAGCATAGACTCAAGGCTGGCCTCTTTCCCCAATCCCGAGGACTTCACCCCGCCGTAAGAAAGATTGGCCTGCACCACGAGGTTCTGGTTGATCTGCACCAGACCCGCCTCCAGCCGGTGGGCAAGATCAAGCCCGCGCTTGAGGTTGTTGGTCCAGACCGAGGCAGCCAGGCCGTACTCGCTGTCGTTGGCCGCCGCCAGCACCGCTTCGGCATCGTCGAACGGGAACACCGCCGTCACCGGACCGAAGATTTCCTCCCGCACCAGGCGCGAGGAGTCCGGCAGCCCGGTGAAAATCACCGGCTGGATGAACTTGCCGCCGGCCAGCGCCGGATCGTCCGGCAGCCTGGAGGCGACCCGCGCCGTGGCCCCCGGCGTCGCGCGCCCTTCCTCGATGAAGGCGCGCACCTTGGCGAACTGGCCGTCGCTGATGATGGTGCCGATATCGGTTTTTTCGTCCAGCGGGTCGCCCATCACCATGGCATCCACCCGCGCCGCCAGCGCCGCCACGAACGGCTCGAAAATCGGCCGCTCGACATAGATGCGGCTCGCCGCGGTGCAGGACTGGCCCTGGCGGGTGAAGCGCATGGAGGTGATCGCGCCAGCCACCGTGCGTTCGAAGTCGCAATCGGCGAACACCAGCATGGGCGACTTGCCGCCCAGTTCCAGGGTCACCGGGATCAGTTTGTCCGCCGCGGCGCGGGCGACGATCTTGCCCACTTCAACGCTGCCGGTGAAGGTGACCTTGCGTACCAGCGGATGCGCCACCAGAGGGCCGCCGCATTCCGGGCCGAAGCCGGACAGGATATTGAAACATCCCGGCGGCAGCACGCGGTTGATCAGCTCGCAGACCCGCAGCACGGCGAGCGGTGCTTCCTCGGCCGATTTCACCACCACCGTGTTGCCCGCCACCAGGGCCGGCGCGATCTTCAGCGCCATCAGCAGCATCGGTACGTTCCAGGGAATGATGGCGCCGACCACGCCGAGCGGCTCGCGCACCGTCACGCTCAGCACGTCGGGGGCGAAGGGCACGCTCTCGCCCTTCAGCTCGCCGCCGAGGCCACCAAAGAATTCCAGGATATCGGCGACGTTCTGCGCCTCGATCCGGCTTTCGGTACGCAGCGCCTTGCCGGTTTCCAGCGTGATCAGCCGGGCCAGTTCCTCGGTGTGGGCGCGCAGCACGGCGCCGCACTGCGCCACCAGCGCGCCGCGCTTGCGCGCGGGCACCCGCGCCCAGGCCTTCTGCGCCCGCGCGGCGTCCTGCACGGCGGCATCGACATCGGCGGCGTCGCCCTCGGCGGCGCGGGCGACCTCGACGCCGGTGGCCGGGTTGACGATGGCGAAGGTCGCGCCGGAGGCGGCGGGCACGAAGGCGCCGCCGATCAGGTGGCGCCCGGACAGGGCACGGGCCAGTGCGCGCTCGTCCAGCGTGGCCGCCAGAGGCGGTGCGCCCGCATCATGCGGCCCCGCTTCTTTTGCCGCGGTCGGATGGTCCGGCATCGTGGTGCGCTCCCTCTCCATGCTCATTGATCGCGGCGCATAGACCCAACCCAAGCCCCCCGGCAAGACCGATGCATGCCCGCACCTCCTGCTGCCGCCGGGCCCGCCGGGGGTGCAACGATCTGGCACGATCGCGGCCTTGCGAGACAAAGGCGCGATCTGACCCGCGCACCTGGATGGCCGGACGGCGGTCGCAAGCCGTGTCTCGTTTTGTTCCCGCGCCCAGGCGCCACGCCGTTCCTTCCACTTGCGGGTGTTCAACGGCGCGGTGCTGGCCTATGTTGCGGCGCATGATATGGCTTGGCCTCGGAATGGTCCTGTCCGCAACGCCGCGTGGGGACCGGCCCGGGGACGTGCCCGTATGACCGCAACCGCACCGATCGACCCGCTTCGAGCACAAGGATACGCTTTCATGTCAAGCGATGTTGTCGCCCCAACCCGTCCCCCGCTGTCCCTGATCCTGGCGATTACATTGCTTGGCTGGGCAGTCGCCGGTTATGCCTTCTACTCCGCCGGCGGCGACCGGGGCGCGGTGGAGGCCAAGCTGGCGCAGACCGAAGCCGCGCGCGCTGGTCTGGCGACTGAACTCGAGCAGGCGCACGCCGCCGCCGCCCAGGCTGACGAGCTGCGCCAGAAACTCACCGCCGCCGAAGCCCAGGTGTCGCAGGCGCAGGCCGCCGCCGCCGAGGCCACCCAGCGCGTGACCGCACTGACCGCGGATCTGGCCACGCGGACCAAGGAGCGCGACGCGCTGCAGGCGAAGCTGGACGCCGCGACTCAGGCGCACCCTGCCGCCGCCCCGACGCATCCGGCGGCAACGAATCCGAAGCCTCCCGTTCACAAGTAGCGCGGTCATCCCGCGCGAGGCGGCTGCGCCTCGTGCGGGATGGCCGACCGCACCGACATCTCCTGACTTCGGTTTGGGGGTGCCGTCTCGGCAGCCGCAGGGGCTGCCGAGACCGGTTTATGTCAGCAGCGCGGCGGCTGGCCATGACGGCCCCGGACCCGGGCTTCCGCGCGCCGAAGCTGTGACTCGGGAATGACCCGTGCCGCCTGTCTCGGATCGCCGAGGCCAAGGCCGATTTCGATGAATCCGTCACCCCGCAGGCGCGAGCAGACGGCCAGCGTCACCCCGGCGTGGACGATCTGGAAATGCGCCATTTCGAGCCCTTCGCCGCGGCGGCCGAGTTCCCGCCACGCCGCCAGCGCGGCCGGGCGAAGCTGGATTCCGAGCGCCGCGCGGGCCTCGGCGGACGGAACGATGACGACGGGAGCCTGGACCTGGAACACTGGGACCTCCTTGGTGAAGACAAAAGCTCCAGACCGTCCGAACAGAGTCCGGGTGCCGGCTGGTTCAATGTCTTCAAAGAGGTCGGGTCAGGTGCTCATAGGATGCGCGGGCGTTTAGCAGGTTCGCGGCGCGCTGTCACGGCGAAGGTCCGGCCAGGGCGATGCCGGCCTGGCGTGGATCAGCGACGGCGCCGGGTGGGTGCCGGCCCTCACCCGCCGGGCGTGTCGGGCAGGCGGCGGTGCGGTTCATCGACCAGATGCGCGATGGCGACATGCTGCCCGAGTTCGCGTCCGTCGGCGCCATGGTCATGTTCAAAACCGACATGGGCGCTCAAACGATCGAGCATCTGAATGATCTGTGTTGCCTGCCGTTCGGTCCGCAGGTTGAGCTGCAGATCGAGGTGATCGCGCCGGGCGACGATGACACTGATCCGGTTCTGCTTCATCAGCACGAAGGCCGCGATCAGCACCGCCTCGAACGAGGTGATCGATGCCAGCAACGGGAAAGGCAAGGGATCGAAGGCGACGATCCCGGGAAGTTTCAGTGCATTCACCGTCACCCAGGCGGCACAGGCGAGGATTTGCAACATGACGAAATGCGGCGTGCCGATGCAGGCGCTGATCGCATCGACCGAGGCCTCGCCGCCGGAGCGGCGTTCCAGGGCGGCATTGTCGACACGGATGATCCTGTCGATGTTTTCGGCCACGGACGCCGGTGCGGAGTTCTGGCATTGGCGCGTTCAGGCTGTGCCTGTCGACGATGGCGCCATGATGTCGGGGCGATGCGGGTCCGGTCCGCTCACGTTGCTGGCAGGGCTTGCCGTCGCGGTGACTCCCGTCCGCCGGCACGGCGTGCTAAGAACGGCTCGCGGCAGGGATGCGTTCTGGCGGCACGTCTCCGCCGCCACGCCGCCACCCGGCCGGGCTGAAACATACCATGCGATACCTCCCGCCCGATTCCGGGCCAGGAGCCGAACCTGAATTGAGACCGACGTGAGCGATACGCCCCAGGACCCGCCGGCAGGCACGCCTCCGGACGGCCCCGGCCCTGCATCCCACATGGTACCCGTCACGCTCGAGGAGGAGATGCGGCGCTCCTACCTCGACTATGCCATGTCGGTCATCGTCAGCCGCGCTTTGCCGGACGCCCGCGACGGGCTGAAGCCGGTGCACCGGCGCATCCTGTTCGCCATGCAGGAAGCCGGCTACACGCCCGACAAGCCATACCGCAAATCGGCCCGCGTGGTCGGCGACGTGATGGGCAAATACCACCCGCACGGCGATGCGGCGATCTACGACGCCATGGTGCGCATGGCGCAGTCGTTCAGCATGCGGGTGCCGCTGATCGACGGTCAGGGCAATTTCGGCTCGGTGGACGGCGACCCGCCGGCGGCCATGCGCTACACCGAAGTGCGGTTGGCCCGCGCCAGCATGTTCATGCTGGAAGACATCGACAAGGACACCGTCGACTTCCAGCCCAATTACGACGAGACCGCCGAGGAACCGCGCGTCCTGCCGGCGAGTTTCCCCAATCTGCTGATCAACGGCGCCAGCGGCATCGCCGTCGGCATGGCCACCAACATCCCGCCGCATAACCCGGCCGAAATCATCGACGCCGCCCTGGCGCTGGTGGACGACCCGTCGCTGACCCTCGACGCGCTGATGAAAATCGTGCCCGGGCCGGACTTCCCCACCGGGGCGATGATCCTGGGCCGCGCCGGCATCCGCCAGGCGTTCGAGACCGGGCGCGGCTCGGTGGTGCTGCGCGCGCGTGCCGAGTTCGAGAAAATCGGCCGCGGCGGCGAGCGCATGCAGATCGTCGTGACCGAAATCCCCTACCAGGTGAACAAGGCGACGCTGCTGGAACGCATCGCCGAGCTGGTGCGCGAGAAGCAGGTCGAGGGTATCGGCGACATGCGCGACGAGAGCGACCGCTCCGGCATGCGCATCGTCATCGAACTGCGGCGCGACGCCACCCCGGAAGTGGTGCTGAACCAGTTGTTCCGTTTCACCGCGCTGCAGACAAGCTTCGGCGTGAACTTCCTCGCCCTCGACGGCGGCCAGCCGCGCCTGATGGGGCTGAAGGACGCGCTGCAGGTTTTCATCCGCTTCCGCGAGGACGTGATCCTCCGCCGGGCGCGCCACGAATTGGGAAAAGCGCGCGACCGGGCGCATCTGCTGGTCGGGCTGGCCATCGCGGTGGCCAATATCGACGAGGTGATCCGGCTGATCCGCGCCAGCCCCGACGCGACCGCCGCGCGGCTGGCGTTGATGGAGCGCGCCTGGCCAGCCCAGCAGGTGGTGCCGCTGCTGGCGCTGATCGAAGATTCTCGCAACGTCGTGGCCGAAGACGGCACCGTGCGGCTGACCGATGAACAGGCGCGGGGCATTCTCGATCTTCGTCTGCAGCGATTGACCGGACTCGAGCGGGAAAAAATCAACGAGGAGATGGGCGAGGTCGCCGCGAAGATCGCCGACCTTTTGGAGATTCTGGCCAGCCATCCGCGCCGCATGGAAGTGATGCGCGGCGAATTGCTGCAGGCGCGGGCGTCCATCGCTTCGCCGCGGCTGACGGAAATCGTCGAGGCCGCCGCCGACCAGGACGACGAAAGCCTGATCGAGCCTGGTCAGATGGTGGTCACCATCACCCGCGACGGTTTCATCAAGCGCACCCCGCTGGAGACGTTCCGACAGCAGAACCGCGGCGGCCGCGGGCGCAGTGCCGCCGGCACCCGCGGGGACGATATCGTCACCCGCAGCTTCAATGCGCACACGCATCAATGGGTGTTGTTCTTCTCCTCGGGCGGAAAAGCGTTCCGGGAGAAAGTGTGGCGCCTGCCGGAAGCGGGACCGACAGCCAAAGGCCGCGCCCTGGTGAACCTGCTGCCCGAACTCGGCGCCGATACCATCACCACCGTGCTGCCGCTGCCGCAGGACGAAACGCTGTGGGAGAATCTGCACCTGGTGTTCGCGACCGCGCATGGCAATGTGCGGCGCAACCGGCTGTCGGATTTCCGCAACGTCCGCGCCAGCGGCCTGATCGCGATGAAGCTCGATGAGGGCGGCCCGGGCGGTGCCGACCGGCTGATCGGCGTCGCCACCTGCCGCGAGGGCGGCGATGACATGCTGCTCGCCACCAGGCTCGGCCGCTGCATCCGCTTCCAGATCACCGAGGACAATCTGCGCGTGTTCGCCGGCCGCGACAGCTCGGGCGTGCGCGGGGTGAAGCTGCAGGAAGGCCGGGCGCGCGACGAGGTGGTCAGCCTCGCGGTGCTGCGCCATGTGGAGGCCAGCGTGGACGAGCGCGCCACCTACCTGAAGCTCGCAGCCCTGCGCCGGCGTGCCGCCGGTGAGGAGGCGGATGCGCCGGTGGAGGTGGAGGAGGGGGCGCAGGAGGTGGCGATGCCGCCCGAGCGCGTCGAGGAACTGGCCGAACGTGAGCAGTTCCTGTTGACGGTGACCGACCAGGGTTTCGGCAAGCGCAGTTCCGCCTATGAGTATCGGGTGACCGGCCGCGGCGGGCAGGGACTGGCCAATATCACCCTGACGGCGCGCACTGGGGCGGCGGTGGCCGGCACCCTGCCGGTACGATCGGGCGACGGCGTCATGCTGGTCACCGATGCCGGGCGGCTCATCCGCCTGCCGGTCGACCAGGTGCGGCTGACGGGCCGGACCGCCATGGGGGTGACATTGTTCCGGCTGGATTCCGGCGAGCGGGTGACCAGCGTGTTCCCGGTGGTGGAGGATGCGGCGGATGGCGGCGACGACCGGCCGGCGCCCCCGGAAGGAGAGGCCGAGGATGTCTGACGCAGGACACGCCGGCCCCAGGGTGGGGCTGTATCCCGGCACCTTCGACCCGGTGACCAATGGGCATCTGGACGTGATCGGCCGGGCGGCGCGGCTGCTCGACCGGCTGGTGGTCGGGGTGGCGGTGAACGCCGGCAAGGGCCCGCTGTTCCCGCTGGACGAGCGGGTGGACTTGGTGCGTGCCGAGATGGCCGCGGTTTCGGCACGCACCGGCACGGTGATCGAGGTGCAGCCGTTCGACGGGCTGCTGATGCATTTCGCCCAGGCGGTCGGCGCCCGGGTGATCGTGCGCGGCCTGCGCGCGGTGTCGGATTTCGACTACGAGTTCGCCATGGCGGGGATGAACTACCGCCTGGACGCCGGCATAGAGACCGTGTTCCTGATGGCGAGCGAGCGCCACCAGTTCATCCAGTCGCGCTTCGTCAAGGAGATCGCCCAGTTGGGCGGCGATATTTCGTCGTTCGTGCCGGTGCTAACCCTGGAACGGACGCGGATGCGGCTGGGCGGCAACCCTGCGGCCTGATGGGACGTGTCGCCGAAGGGAATGGCCGGGCAGAAAATCCGCGGCACCGTGGGGCAGCGCGGACACTCAACCCGAACAACACTGACAGCCAATTTTTCGTCATGTTCGCGCCCGCCCCAACCTGGATGGCCCCAACCTGGATGGCCCGAAGCTGGTTGGACTTTGCGCGACCTGGTTGTGACACCAGCCGGGCTGGATACTACCTTGTCGGGCTGATACCCTTGATGCCAAAGGAACAGGACACGTCATGCGCCGGCGCAGCTTTCTGGCTTATTTCGGCCCGCTTCTGACCCTGGCCAAAATGCCCCGTGCCAGCGCCCAGCCGGCGCTGGATCCGGAGAATACGATCTATCTGGATCTCAAGGATGGGCGGGTCGTGATCCAACTCCTGCCGGACTTGGCCCCGAGACATGTCGAGCGAGTGAAGCTGCTGGCGCGCAAGGGGTTTTATGACAACACGCCGTTCCATCGCGTGATTCCAGGCTTCATGGCCCAGGGTGGCGATCCGAGCGGCAGCGGAATGGGCGGGTCGGGAATGGGAGGTTTGCCGGCCGAATTTACCCGCCAGCGCCGGTTCCTCCGCGGGACGGTGGGGGCCGCCCGCAACGACGACCCGAACAGCGGCGACAGCCAATTCTACATCATGTTTGCGCCCGCCCCACATCTCGACGGAAAATACACGATATGGGGGCAGGTGGTTTCCGGCATGGAGTTCGTCGATCGGATCAAGCCGGGGAGCGGTTCCGACGGGTTGGTGACCGGTCCGGACCGGATCATCAAATTCCGGGTGGCAGCGGATGTGAAATAGCGGCGCACTGCGAGCGGGGCGCTCCGGGGTGGCACGCATCCGATCATCCGGTCAGAACGCGGCTTGTGCCGCGCCGTTCCGGATTTTTGTTCAACAGATTTTCAGAGGGACACCACCATGTCCGATGCCGGCGGCGAACCGACGCTCGATCCCGAGAACACGATCTATCTCGATCTGAAGGATGGTCGGGCGGTGATCCAGTTGCTGCCCGATCTGGCGCCCAAGCATGTGGCGCGGGTCAAGGAGTTGGCCCGCAAGGGGTTCTATGACGGTACGCCGTTTCACCGGGTGATCGAAGGCTTCATGGCCCAAGGCGGCGACCCGACCGGAAGCGGCTCGGGCGGCAGCGGGCTGGGCAATGTACCGGCGGAGTTCACCACCAAGCGTCGCTTCTTGCGCGGCACCGTGGGTGCAGCGCGGACGAACAATCCGAACAGCGCGGACAGCCAGTTCTTCATCATGTTCGCGCCGGCATCGAACCTGGACGGGCAATATACGATCTGGGGCCAAGTGGTGTCCGGCATGGAGTTCGTTGACAACATCAGACGCGGCACGGGCAGCAACGGGTCGGTCAGCGGTCCGGACCGGATCGTGCAACTGCGGGTTGCGGCGGACGTGACAGAGGCGGCTGGTTAGACAAGGGTCGCTTGACTGGAGCCGCGCCTTGGCGTTCAAGGCGCGGCGCGGAGCCCGTAGCTCAGTCGGTAGAGCACGAGACTTTTAATCTTGGGGTCGTGGGTTCGATTCCCACCGGGCTCACCAAGAACTCTCTGAAAATCAAAGATAAATTTCCACGATACGAGCCTGCCGCGATTTATGCCAAAAAATGTCCGCACTGTGTCCGCAAACCCGGGGATGCCCGTCCCGTGTTCGGAGGTTGCCGGGGCTTGCGTGATCTGGAGTCCGCAGCGGATTATGGACGGTGGACATTCCATTCCAAAGGGCCTTATCGGGGTGCACAAAACGATAGGCAACGGCGGGTAGGCACATGGCAGCATTCATCACGGTCCCAACGACTTCACCCAAAGGCACATATAGATTAAATCCTGAGCATATCGTGTCTTACACGCAGAGCGAGCATACAGGCCCCAATACCAACGTGACCCTGTCTACGGGCGGCTCTGTTACCGTCGCCTTGACCCCGGAAAAGCTTGACGATTTACTTCGAAAGGCCGGCGGTTCGGTGCTCACGCCCTGATCCGGCGCGAAAGGCTCCTGGTTACCCCTGGATATTCGTCGCGATCGGCGCGCGGTGCTGGCCACCCCGCCTGCCACCGGCGCAGATGCCAGTCCGGCAAACTCGCCACCGCGCGCGTGGGTGGGGAGCACGCCGGTGAAGGCGCGCTGGCGTGGGCATTCCGGCGGCGAGGGATTCTGGATAGTTGCCGGGACGGGACGGTCACCGAACTGCCGGAGGCCGAAGCGCACTGTTGGGCGTGGAACCCGTCATGACCCCGGCAGGCTTGGCTCCGGTGGCTTGGCTGCGCGGCGCCTCCGCTGCGCCGCCTTGGATGGAATAGGAGTTCTGAGTCGTCTTGGCCGGGACGGCTGCCTCGGCAGGGGGGTGCAGGAACGTCGATTCCCTCACGTCCGTCGGCGGTGGCAGGAGAAGTTGGGCGTCATCGGCCTTCGGACGTGGCCGCGGACCGGGCGGCCGAGCCGCGCGCTTCCTTCCGGCTTTCTTTCCCGATTCGGAATAGGTCGGCTGCCGGATGGCCCAGACCATGGAGCCGATCGACATGACGCCCACAGCCAGCGTCGCAAGCACCAGGCCGTCGGCAAGAATGTTGGCCACCCAGGTGAATACAGTCCAGGCGGCGATGCCGGTGGTGGCCATCGCGGTTGCTCCAAGCACGATCAGCGTCCAGTTACCGGGAATGAGGCCAGGCTGCTTTTTCGCTCCCCGCCGGCTCGGCCGGTTGCCTGCGACTGCCTGGCGTACAGCCATGAGGACGACCACAGCAATTGCAAGCAAACAAACCCAGGCGGCCACGCGGGCCAGCGCACCTTCCTCCCCGGCGAGGAGCGCCGAGAGCACCTGGAGAACAGCGCGGGCGTCCAGCAGAAAGACCGCCAGGAACGCGCACATGCCAAGGAACGCCATCGCTAGTAGCCGGGGAAGGCGCCTTGTCGGCGCGGATTTCCGCGCCCGTGCGCGTGTGTTGCGAGGGCGTTTCTTCAGCGTCGGTGTTACGGGGAGGCGTCCGTCATTCTGATCGCGCGCAGGGAACGGAAGGTGCTTGGACATCAGCCGACTTAGCCGTACGCCGGCAGCGATAGGAAGACCGTACCCGACCGGAGGCACCCGATCTGCACATCAATACCGTCGACGCCTACCATGGTCTGCTGAAGCAGTGGCTGCGGCGCTTCCGCGGGGTCGCCACTGCCAGGCTGCCAAACTCCCTCAGCTGGCGCAGAACCATCGAAGCCTTCGGAGCCGCCTCATCCCCGGAGGCGTCGGTCATGGGTGCCGCGAAATTGGGACCCTGACAACAACCTTCGCAATAAGGGTGAAAAGACCCGTCAGAAGAACACCCTCTCGTTCTGGGCTTGCCTCGGCGATCGTCTCGGCATCGCCGCCAATAGCCTCGCCCGCCTCCCCGACCTCATCCGCCGACGGGCTGCACCCGCCCCAGCCTGATTGCCTCCAGTTTTTGATCGTTCGCCGATCCTCCGCCCAGACTTCACTCCTTGTAGCTCGCCACGAACCCCTCCAACCGGTCCATCGCCGCGTGCAGCAATTCAGGAGTCTTGGCGTAGCACACCCGCACCATCCGTTCCGCGCCGCGACCGAATGCACTGCCGGGCGCCATGCCGACATGCGCTTCCGTCACCGCCCGCTTGCAGAACGAATAACTGTCCATCACCCCGTCGATTTCGAACATCGCATAAAAACTGCCGTGGTTCGGGATGTTGCGGATGCGCGGGATGCGGGACAGCCGCTCGTTCACCACATCGTGCCCCTTGCGGCAGCGATCGACGAAATACGACACGAAATCCTCGCCGTCGCGCAGCGCGGCGATGGCGCCATACTGCAGGAACGCCTGGCTGCCCGACGTGTTGAACTGAATCAGCTTCTCGAACTGCGGCGCCAGCCCCTCCGGAAAAATCATCCAGCCGAGGCGCCAGCCGGTCATCGCCCAGGATTTCGAGAAACTGTTGACCACGAATACCGGATCATCCGGCCGGGCGATCTCCAGCAGCGAGAACGCCGCGTTCCCATCGAACACGATGCGGTGATACACCTCGTCGGACAGCAGCGCGATGTTGCGGGTGCGTGCAAATTCGAGCAGCGCCTCGCCCTCATCGCGGCGCATCATCCATCCCGTCGGATTGCCGGGTGAGGCGGTGTAGATCACGCGGGTGCGGTCGTCGCAGAGTTCGAACACCCGGTCGAGGTCGATGCTCCACCCTTCGTTGCCGCGGCTGAGCGGGGCCTCGCGCACCGCCGCGCCGTTGATCTGCATAGCCCGCATGATGTTGGGCCACGACGGCGTAACGGCGATCACATTGTCGCCCGGCTGCACCATCGCCTGCGCCACCAGCATCACCGCATTCATGCCGGATTGCGTTACCGTCAGCCGATGCTCGGGAATGTCGAGGCCGTACAGGCGCTGATGATACTCCACCAGCGCCTCGCGGAGTTCGGCAATGCCACGGTCGGGTGAGTAAAAAGTGTGGCCGGCGAACAAGGCCTTGCTGGCTGCCTCGCAGATGAACGGCGGGGTCGGCATGTCGGGCTCGCCGGCCCACAGCCCGATAACATCCGGCACCACCAAGCCCAAGCGCCAGATACTGATAATCGGGCTGTCGTCCAGCGTGGTGATGCCCGCGCGGATGAGACCCATGTGCTTGCTCCCGGGGAAGGGAAGGGGAGTCAAGCGGATGCGGGCAGGAGGGTCAACATAAGGCGAGACGACGCTGGCGGCGGGTTGGCTGGATGTGCGGGATGGGCGATCCTATGGATGCGGCAGCCGGGGCGCTGCCCCGGACCCCGCCAGGGGGCTTTGCCTCCTGGACCCATCTTCACTGGGGTGCGCGGCATGATTTTTGGCACCTTTTCGCTCGACGACGCGCTTGGCACCGTGCTCGCACACTCACACCGGCTGCCGGGGCTTGTGCTGAAGAAAGGCTCCATGCTGGATGCAGCCGCTATCGCGGCGCTGCGCGCGGCAGGGCGCAGCGACATCGTCGCCGCCCGGCTGGAGCCGGGCGACATCCCCGAGAACGAGGCCGCCGAACGCCTGGGCGCCGCCCTCGACGCGCCCAACCTGGCCCGCGGGCGCGCCGGCACCGGCCGGGCGAACATCCACGCCGCAGCGCTCGGCCTGCTACACGTCGACGCGGCCCTGGTCGACCGGATCAACCTGTGCCACGAAAGCCTCACCCTCGGCACCCTGCCCGACGCCAGCTTGGTGTCCCCGGGCGACATGGTGGCCACGGTGAAAGTGATCCCCTTCGCGGTGCCGGGCGCCGTGCTGGAGCGGGTGGAACACATCGCCCGCACCGCCCCCGCACTGTCCCTGCATCCGTTCCGCCGCCTGCGCGTCGGTCTGGTGCTGACCGAACTGCCCGGGCTGAAGGCGGAAATCACCGAGGCCACCATCGCCGCGACCCAAGCCCGCATCGCCGGCCTCACCGGCACGCTGCTGCCGCCGCTGCGCTGCGCCCACGCGGAAGCGCCGATCGCCGACGCGCTGCGCCGCTTGCTGCGGGATGGCGCGCAGCTTCTTCTCGTCGCCGGCGCCTCCGCCACGGTGGACCGGCGCGATGTCGGGCCCGCCGCTGTGCTGCAGGCGGGTGGCGAGATCACCCATTTCGGCATGCCGGTCGATCCGGGCAACCTGATCTGCCTTGGCCGCATCGGTGCTATCCCCGCCTGCGTCCTGCCCGGCTGCGCGCGCAGCCCGAAACCCAACGGCATCGACTTCGTGCTGCAGCGCGTCTTCGCCGGCCTGAAGCTGGGACCGGCAGACGTGATGCGTATGGGCGTGGGTGGCCTGCTGAAGGACACCGAGGCCCGCCCGCTGCCCCGCGCCCGCGCGGCCGGCAAGCCAGGCCGCCGCAAGGTCGCCGCCATGATCCTGGCCGCCGGCCAGTCCACCCGCATGGCGCCGCACAACAAGCTGCTGGTGGCCGACCCGACCGGCAAGCAGATGATCGCCCGGGTGGTGGACAACGTGCTGTCTTCCCAGGCGCGTCCGGTGCTGGTGGTCACCGGCCATCGCGGCGAGGACATCCGCGCCGCGCTGCGCGGCCGGCCTGTGACTTTCATCGACGCGCCGGATCACGCCGCCGGGCTTTCGGCCAGCCTGAAATCCGGTATCGCCGCCCTGCCGGCGGAGGCCGCTGGCGTCCTGGTATGCCTGGGCGACATGCCACTGGTGACCGGACACATCCTCGACCGCATCCTGGCGGCCTATGACCCGGATGAGGGGCGCGCCATCGTGCTGCCGGTGCACCAGGGGCGCGCCGGCAATCCGGTGCTGTGGGACCGCTCCTACTTCCCCGAAATCCTTTCCCTTTCCGGCGATAGCGGGGCGCGCGGCCTGCTCAAGCGACATGCAGAGCGGGTGGCCGAGGTCGAGATAGGTGATGATGCCGTGCTGCGCGACTTCGACACGGTGGAGAGCCTGGCGGGGCTGCGGCCGTAAGAAAGGCCAGGGCAGAGCCCTGGCTTTCCTGGCTTCCCTTGCCCCCACGCCGGGCGCTGCGCTAACCCGACACCCAAGCCCCCTCCGGACGCGCCGCCATGAGCAGCACCCTAGAGCCGATCGCGTACTCCGACGCCAAGATCCGCGGCATTTTGCAGCGGGTCCGCACCATTGCCATGGTGGGGGCGTCCGGCAACTGGAACCGGCCCAGCTACTTCGTCATGAAATACCTGAAGGAAAAGGGCTACCGGGTGATCCCGGTGAACCCCGGCCTCGCGGGAAAGGACCTCCAGGGCGAGCGCGTCTACGCCTCGCTGCGCGACATTCCCGACATGATCGACATGGTCGAGGTATTCCGTGCCGCCGATGCGGTGCCGGGCATAGTCGAGGACGCCATCGCCATCGGTGCCAAGGTGGTGTGGATGCAGCTTGGCATCCGCAACGACGCCGCCGCGGCGGTGGCCGAGGCGGCCGGACTCGAGGTGATCATGAACCGCTGCCCGAAGATCGAGTTCGGGCGGCTCGGCGGCGAGTTGTCATGGTCGGGGGTGAACACCGGCCTGATCCAGAACCGTCCGCCGCAGGCACCGACCGCGCGGCCGCGGCGTGAGCGCCCGGCGGCGCCGCGCAATCTGGAATACGGGTTCGAAACCCGCGCCATTCATTCCGGCGCGGCACCGGATCCGGCAACCGGCGCGCGCATCACGCCGATCTACCAGACCACCAGCTACGTGTTCGAGGACGTGGACCAGGCCGCCTCGCTGTTCAACCTGCACAGCTTCGGCCATTTGTATTCGCGCGTTTCCAATCCCACGGTTTCGGTGCTGGAGGAGCGGGTGGCGGCGCTGGAGGGCGGGCGCGCGGCGGTAGCGGCGGCGTCCGGCCATGCCGGTCAGTTTCTTGCGTTTTTTACCCTGCTGGAGCCGGGCGATGAATTCCTTGCCTCGCGCAATTTGTATGGCGGGTCATTGACCCAGTTCGGCCTGTCGTTTCCGCGCCTCGGCTGGACCTGCCATTTCGTCGACCCGACCGACCCGGAGAATTTCCGCCGCGCGCTCACCCCGCGGTGCAAGGCGATTTTTGTCGAAAGCCTGGCCAATCCTGGCGGTGTCGTGGTGGACATCGCAGCGATCGCGGCGGTGGCGCACGACGCCGGCATTCCGCTGATCGTCGACAACACGCTGGCTTCGCCTTATTTGTGCCGGCCGATCGAGTGGGGCGCGGATATCGTTTGCCACTCGACGACAAAATTTCTCGGCGGGCATGGCAACTCGCTTGGCGGCGTGGTCGTGGAGTCCGGAAAGTTCAACTGGGGTAACGGCAATTTTCCGGGTCTCGCCTCGCCCGAACCGGCCTATCACGGGCTGAACTTCTTTGAGAATTTCGGCGATTTTGCGTTCACCACCAAAGCGCGTGCCGTGGCCTTGCGCGATTTCGGCCCCACCATGGCGCCGATGAATGCGTTTTTGACCATCACCGGCATCGAAACGCTGCCGCTGCGCATGGAGCGTCACGTGGCGAATGCGCAGCAGGTTGCTGAATTCCTGCATGGCCACGATCAAGTCGCCTGGGTTTCCTATGCCGGGCTGCCGGACAGCAAGTTTCATGCGCTGGCGCGGAAATACCTGCCGCGCGGCGCCGGCTCGGTCTTCACCTTCGGCGTTGAGGGCGGGTTCGAGGCCGGCATCCGGCTGGTGGAGAATGTCCGCCTGTTTTCCCATCTCGCCAATGTCGGCGACACCCGCAGCCTGATCCTGCATCCCGCCTCCACCACCCATCGCCAGCTCGGCGATGAGCAGCGTCTGGCGGCAGGCGCGGGGCCGGACGTGATCCGGCTGTCGGTGGGGCTGGAAACGGCCGACGACCTGATCCGCGATCTCGATATGGCGTTGGCCGCTCTCGCCGGCTGAACGATGACCGGGCGAGGAGGCCCGCAGAATGTCCGCTCGTTTCCACACGACCTATCACGTCCGCTGCCCGGCGAACGAAGTCGAAGCCCGGGCCCGCGGCATCGCCGTCGAACAGAGCGTGGAGATGCCGCTGGCGGCCATCGAGGATGCAAGCGTGCTGGCGGAGATCGTCGGCCAGGTGGCCGGCATCACCGATCTGGGCGATGGCGTGTACCAGGTGCGGATCGCGCTGGCGATCGAGACGGTCGGCCATGACGCCGGCCAGATGTTGAACATGATTCTCGGCAACACCTCGATGCATGCCTGCGTCAGCCTGGTGGATGTCGAAGTCCCGCCGGTGTTCGCAGAGATCTTCGGCGGCCCGCGGCATGGCATCGAGGGCTTGCGCGCGCGGGTCGGCGCCGGGCGGCGGCCGCTGACCGCCACCGCCATCAAGCCGCAGGGCGTGCCGGTGGCCGCACTCGCCGATCTTGCCTATCGGCTGGCGCTTGGCGGGCTCGACTACATCAAAGACGACCACAGCCACGCCGACCAGGCGTTTTCGCCGTTCGCCGAACGGGTGCCGGCGAATGCCGCGGCGGTACGGCGCGCGGTCGCCGAGACCGGGCATCCGACCCGCTACGTGCCGATGCTGAACGGCGACTGGGGGCGGATGCAGGCGCAGCTTCGGCTCGCCCGGGAGTGCGGCATCGACACGGTGATGATGGCGCCGATGCTGTCGGGCGTGGCCACGCTGCAGGCGATCGCGCGGGAGTGGCCGGACATGGCGATCCTGGCGCACCCGTCCATGACCGGCGGCGGCCAGATCGCGCCGGACCTGCTGTTCGGCACGCTGTTCCGGCTATGGGGGGCGGATGCGCTGATCTTCGCCAATTTCGGCGGGCGCTTCGGTTTCACCCAACAGATGTGCCACAGCCTGTCCGCCCGGGCGCTGGCGCCGCTGCACGACGTTCGCACCAGCGCCCCCACGCCCGCCGGCGGGATGGAACTGGCCCGCGTGCCCGAGTTGCTGGATTTCTTCGGCCGTGACGTCATGCTGCTGATCGGCGGCAGCCTGTTGCTGGCGCGTGAGCGCATCCCGCAGGAAGGGGCCGCCTTTCATCGCGCAGTGGAGGGGTATTTCGCGTGAGCGGGAGCGTTCCGCCCGGCATAAGGGCGTTTTCCGGGTTTCGCTGGGACGCGGTGGAACACCGCCCCTACAAGGAGGACGGCAGCGCCCCGTTCCGCGCCATCTCCCGCCAGGTGCTGTTCGAAGAACCGGCGCTGGCCTGCGAGTTGCGGTATTTCGAAATGGCTGCCGGGGGGTTTTCCACCCTTGAACGCCACGAGCATATGCATGGCGTCATGATTTTCCGCGGCCACGGGCATTGCCTGCTCGGCACGACTGTGCATGGGGTGAAACCGGGCGATCTGGTCACCATCCCAGCCTGGACCTGGCATCAGTTCCGCGCGACGGCCGACGAGGCGTTCGGGTTTCTGTGTATGGTCAACCACGCGCGCGACCGGCCGCAATTGCCCTCTGAAGCCGATCTGGCCGGGCTGCGCGCAGTGGCCGAGGTGGCGGCATTCCTGGATGGGGCGCCTGCCTGACCGCGGGCATGGCCGGACAACCCATCCAGGTCAATCACGTGCTCCTCGTCCCTGTTGGGAGAGCGAGGTTGGCTGCATGGACTGGCTGCCGCAAGTATCATCCGAACAGGCCTGAGTAGTTTCCGAAGCTAGCACCGCGTTTTGATCGCCGGCTATTATTTGTTTGACCGATCAGACCTCACGGGATCGGCGCCGCCAAGAACCCGATCAATAACCGACGCACGATCAGCCGCTTCGCGAGAGCGGCTGGCACCGGCGGCCCGCATTGTCACGGGCTGGCGGCATCGCCCCCCGCGGGCATCAACAAACGGAGAGTACCATGAACAAAGATAGCATCCTCGGCAAGGCCAAGGAAATCGCCGGCACGATGGAAGAATTGCTCGGCAAGGCTGTCCACAGCGAAAAGATGGCAACCGCCGGTCGGCACGCGCAGGACGCCGGGCGGGAGCAGAGTGCCGCCGGTACCGCGACACATGCGCCGAGCAAAGACGCGACGCATGCGCCGAACAAAGACCAGCCGAAGAAATAGCGTCGCGCGACGCTGCCCGGGCCGGGATTGCGTCCGGTCCGGGCGCTTGCGTTGCGCAGGTTCAATGATGTGGGGATCGCTTCCGGCTGAGCAAACCGGTGCGGTGCTGCCAGCCGGGCGGTGATGGCCGACAGTCCCATGGAGGCAAAAACCGAGGCTCCGCAGCTCATGTCGCGGCGGCGATTTACTGGGCCAGGCAGGACGCCGGAGAGGTTTCCCCCTCCGGGCGGCCGGCCGAGGCGGATGTCGGTCGATCTGCAACACAAGGAGGTCTCAAAATGATTTCTCATCCCTGCTGCTTCGGCAAACTGACCGTTCGAGCTGCCGCCGTGTTGGCAGGCGTCCTGGCGGCGTCCTGTGCGCCACAATACCAGGCGCCACAGCAGGTCGCGGCGAGCAATCCGAGCGTCACCTATAAGTATTTCGGTGACCAGGAGTTGCTGCAGGCCGACCAGCAGGCGGTGGCATTCTGCAGCCAGTATCACTCCAGCCCGCGAACTTCGGGCTTTGCCAACGATCCGAGTGGCAGCAAGGTCGTTGTTTTCGAATGTGTGCAGACAACGACGCAAATTGTGCCACAACAGCAGTATAATTCAAACCTCAGCTACAGCTACCGGACCGATCCGGAATTGCTTGAGGCTTCGCAGAACGCACAAAATTATTGTAGCAATAGCGGTTCCCAGCCAGTGGCTTCCAATATTGTTTCCGGCGCTGACGGGACCAGGACCGTCGTATTCCAATGCGGCCGACCGTAATGCGCAATGGGATCAGTCGCGGTCAGGCCGGAATCGTGCCTGATATTAAACAACATGAGGAGACAGGTTAATGTTACGCAATCTTCTGGTAATCCTTCTTATATTGATGCTGGTCTCATTCTTTGGCGGCTACGCAGGATTCATTCCCTACCAATATGGCTACGGGGGCGGCGGTATCAGCCTGCTGCTGCTGATCGTGGTGCTCGTGTTGCTGTTCCGCTGATCTCGTTCGCCCGGGCGTGCGTAGTGGTGCAGACTGCGGTGCGGGATTTCGCCTGCTACGTCTTTTGGACGGCTTGCGCCAGAACCCGATGCCGCGTGACGGTGCGCCATTCTGGACCTGGGAGGAACGAGGTGCGCAGACCGTCCGTTCTGATTGTCGTCCTGGCCGCAGGGGTGACGCCGGCGCTGGCCGACCCGGTCAAGCTGTCCGATACGCAGTTGGCAAATGTCGCGGCCGGTCGGGGCACGGACTGGCCCGGACCCCCAGGCGTCCGGCCCCAGCCGATTGTCCCGCCTGTCGTCAACCCGGGTGGTCCGATCCTGATTTCGTGTACCGTTGGCGTCGGATGCACCACCCGCCGCTATTAGCCAGTTTCATTCGTTGCATCCCAACGCTGCGCTGCCTCGGTACGCGCCCTATCCGGAGGAGTTGCGGTTGGTGAGCCGTGGCCGCGCACGTGCGGCGCGCGTATGAGGCCCCGGCCAGTCTTGAACAAAAAGCAGACCATTTCGCTGACAGGAGGCTGCGGCATGCCATGAGTGCGGCAATGCGCCAATCTACCCCCGCCGCCAATATCCCTCGCCGTCAAGCCAGCAGATTGGATAGTGGTTCGAGTGCCCGAAGAAAACCCTGCCAGATGATTGAGCTGGCAGGGCAAGGGTACAGGGAGGCTTCACGTCTGGGAGACGAAGAGGTCATCGACCTCTCTTCCCGCCCTCAAGAGGCGGGAATGCTGGCAGTGGCTGCGGGAAGACTCCCAACAAGCGCAGCGCCGCCGAATTCGACCAGCAAATAATTATGGTGCACCGCAATGCTCAACCACTCCCGATTCACCGGGTCGGTCATGCCCGATTCGCATGCCGTCGTTCAAGTCGCTGCGATTATTCGCTGAATGGTGCGGCACTCTAGGCAGGCATGCCGGTCGGGCGGCTCAGGCAAGCGAAGTCGCACGTGAATGCCCGCCGCGCTCCGTTCGGTCCGGAAACGCGGCGGACAGGGATGAAACAACGCTCAGTGCGGGCGTTCGGCCAGTCGGGCCAGCAGGAAGTCCCGGAATACCGCGACGCGCTTGGAGTTGCGCAACTCCTCGGGGTAGACGAAATACACGTCCACCTTTGGCGCCTTCACGTCCGGCAGCACCCGCACCAGCCCCTCGGTGTTCAGTCCGGCGTAGTCGGGCACCGCGGCGATGCCAAGGCCCGACCTGATGGCCATCAACATGCCCTGCAGACTGTTCACCTCCAGCACCGCCCGGCGGGGCGGGCCGGGCTTGCGGCCGATTTCGGCCAGCCAGTTCACATCCTCGACCGGCGGGCGATAGGTGCCAAACAGGATGAGGCGGTGATCGTCCAGATCCTCGGGACGCGCCGGTGTGCCGTAGCGCTTGAGATAGTCGGGACTGGCACAAACATGCCATTCCATCGACATCAGGTGGCGCTGCACCAGGTCGGGCTGCTTGGGCGCGTGCAGGCGAATGGCCACGTCCGCCTCGCGCATGGCCAGGTCGAGATCGGTGTCGTCCAGCAGCAACTGCATCGTCACGTCCGGATACTGATCCAAGAAGGCGTGCAGTCGCGGGGCCAGCCAGGCGGACCCGAACCCCATCGTGGTGGTGACTTTCAGCCGCCCGGCCGGCTTTTCCTTGCTCTCGGTCAGCAATGCCTCGGTCATCGCCAGCTTGGCGAACACCTCGCGCACCGTCCGGTTCAGGCTTTCGCCCTGCTCGGTCAGGATCAGGCCGCGCGCGTGGCGGTGGAACAACGGCACCTGCAGCGCCTCCTCGAGCGCCGAGATCTGCCGCGAGACCGCCGACTGGCTGAGGTTCAGCACATCACCGGCATGCGTGAAGCTGCCCGCCTCGGCCACCGCGTGGAACACGCGCAGCTTGTCCCAGTCCATCGTTTGGCCACCCCTGTCCGTCCGGTGCCTGCCGGCCAGTCGTTTGTTATGCCCTGCCTGCCCGGTCCCAGCACCGGGAAGACCCCATCGTTCAGTCCGCCGCCAGCGCCGAAATCGGCGTCGTGCGCGGCCAGCCACTTTTCGGCTTCCAGTGCCGCCATGCAACCGGTTCCGGCTGCCGTCACGGCCTGGCGCCACACTTTGTCCTGCACGTCACCGGCGGCGAACACCCCGGGCACCGAGGTGCGCGTGGTGCCCGGCGCCGTGACCACGTAGCCTTCGTCATCCAGCGCCACCTGGCCGCGGAAGATCGCCGTGTTGGGGGTATGGCCGATGGCCACGAACACCCCCTCCACGTCCAGTTGTTTGTCCGCGCCCGTCCGAGCGTGCCGCAACCGCACGCCAGCTACCGTCGGCGGCGTGCCGGCGGCGAGGATTTCGTCCACCACATGGTCCCAGACCACGGTTACCTTCGGGTTGGCGAACAGCCGCTGCTGCAGGATTTTCTCGGCCCGCAGCGAGTCGCGGCGATGGATCAGCGCCACGCTTGCGGCGTGGTTGGTCAGATACAACGCTTCCTCAACGGCGGTGTTGCCGCCGCCCACCACCGCGACGCGCTTGCCGCGAAAGAAGAACCCGTCGCAGGTGGCGCAGGCCGAGACACCGAACCCCTGCAGCCGTTTCTCCGAATCCAGCCCCAGCCAGCGGGCCTGCGCGCCGGTGGCGATGATGACCGCGCCGGCGAGGTAGGTGTTCCCGGAATCGCTCTGGCAGCGGAAGGAGGAGGTGGTGAAATCGACTTCGGTGATCAGGTCGTGGTGGATGATTGTTCCGACATGCTCGGCCTGGGCCTGCATCTGCTCCATCAGCCAGGGGCCCTGCACAGCCTGGGCGAACCCGGGAAAGTTTTCCACTTCCGTGGTGATCATGAGCTGCCCGCCCGGCTGCAGGCCGGCGACCAACAGCGGCTGCAGGCCAGCGCGGGCCGCGTAGATCGCCGCGGTATAGCCGGCAGGGCCGGCACCGACGATCAGGATGCGGGTGCGATGGGTTTCGGGCATGTATCGGGAATCCGCCACTCTCTCTCGAGTCGACCATATCGGCGCCATCCGTGCCGACACAAGCAACCATACATGGCTGCCGATGCCAGGCTGCCCTTGCCAGCGGGGCCTGTGCAATAATATTTCGTGGATCGACCCCCCTGAGCAACGGTGCAAAGGGATTTCGTCGATCGCGTCCCGGCGGGAAGAGCGTCCAGTGATGAAACCGACCCCTGAGATCCCCGTTCTGGACGCCATCGACCGTCGCATTCTGGCCGAACTGCAGGACGATGGCCGCATAACCAATGTGGAGTTGTCGCGCCGGGCCGGCATTTCCGCACCGCCTTGTCTGCGCCGGGTGCGCCGGCTGGAGGAGGCGGGCATCATTCGCGGCTATCATGCCGACACCGACCCGCAGACGCTGGGCTGGGAAATCACGTTTTTCGCCATCGTTGGCCTGGAGAGCCAGAAGGAACTGGTGCTGTCCGGTTTCGAGCAGATGGTCGCCGACTGGCCCGAGGTGCGGGAGTGTCACATGATCAGGGGCGGCGGCGACTTCCTGCTGCGGCTGGTGGCGCGCGATACCGCGCATGAGAACATCCTGACCCAGAAGCTCACCGGCGCCCCCCATGTCAGCCGGGTGCAAACATTGCAGACCATTCGCACCAGCCGCCACCTGACGGGCGTACCCCTCTGAAAAGAATGGGTTTCAAGGGCCTCTCGGCCCTTGGCCGGTCCAGGGCAGAGCCCTGGCCTTTGTTTTTTTTGTTTTTCTTGACTTTTTTACGCCTGGCGGTCGCGGCATGGACCCCGCTCGCTCCGGACGAAGCCTACTACTGGGTGTGGTCGCACGCCCTGGCCGGCGGGTATGCCGACCACCCGCCCATGGTCGCGCTGTGGATCAGCGCCGGCACGGCGGTGCTGGGCGACACAGAACTTGGCGTGCGCGTGTTCGGTCCGCTGGCGACGGCCCTAGGGACGGTGTTTTTGTGGCGCGCCGCCGAGGATGTGCTGCCGGGTCGCGGGGCCGGTCTGCCGGCGGCGGTGCTGGCCAATGCGACGCTGCTGTTCGGTGCCGGCGCGGCCACCATGACGCCCGACACCCCATTGCTGTTTTTCTGGACCTTGGCCTTGTTCGGTCTCGGCCGCCTGCTCGCCACCGGCCAGGCGGGCTGGTGGGTGCTGGTGGGGGTGTCGGCGGGGCTGGCGGCGGCGAGCAAATATACCGCGGTGCTGCTGGTCCCGGCGGTGCTCGTCTGGCTGCTGGCGGTGCCATCGCTGCGTCCCTGGCTGTGGCGTCCGGCGCCGTGGCTCGGCGCGCTGGCCGGGCTGGCGGTGTTCGCCCCGGTCCTGGCGTGGAACGCCACCCATGACTGGGTGAGTTTTGTCCGTCAGGGCGGGCGGGTCGGGGATTGGCAGCCTTCCAGGGCATTGCAATTCGTCGGCGAACTATTGGGCGGCCAGATCGGCCTGGCCACGCCGCTGCTGGCGGTGCTGTTCGGCGCCGGGTTCGTGCTGGCGCTGCGGCAGGCATGGGCGCAGCGCGAGCCGGGGTGGACGTTGCTGGCGGCATTGCTGGCTGTGCCGTCGCTGGTGTTCCTGCAGCACGCGCTGGGCGACCGGGTGCAGGCCAACTGGCCGTCGCTGCTGTATCCGCAGGCGGCGATCGCCGCCGCCGGGCTGGCCGGGGTCTGGCGCCGGCTGCGGCCGCCGGCGGTGGGACTCGGATTTCTGCTGACCGGGGTGATCTGGGTGCAGGCCATCTGGGCGCCGCTCCGCCTGCCATTCCCGTATGACATCACCCTGTTGCGCCTGGGGGGCTGGAACAGCATGGCCGGGGCGGTCGCGGCGGCGGCGCGGGCCGAGGGGGCGGCGTATGTGGTGGCCGATAATTACGGCATCGCCGCCGAACTGGCCTGGCACTGCCCGCCGGACCTGCCCGTCCTGGCTTTGGACGCGCGCTGGCGCTGGTTCGACCTGCCCGGCGGCGTCGGCTTCGTGGACGGACGCACCGGGCTCATGGTGCGCAGCGACCGGCTGGCGGACCAGCCGCACGCGGCGGACTTCGCGGCGGTCGAGCGGCTCGGTCTGGTCGAGCGGGCGCGCGACGGGATGGTGGCCGAGCGCATGCGCCTCTATCGTGTGCTCGGCCGTGAGGGGGCCGAGCCGATGGTGTTCATGCCCCGTCCGCGCCGGTAAGTATAAGTAAGGGAGGGCTTCCGTGCGCCTGCCGAGCTTCGACGACGTTGCTGCCGCCCGCGCCCGCATCGCCCCGCACATCGTGCGCACCCCCATGCTGCGCCACCATCTGCTGGACCAACGCAGCGGCGGGGTGGTGCTGATCAAGCCCGAGCCGCTGCAGCGTACCGGCAGCTTCAAGCTGCGTGGCGCCACCAATGCGGTGCTGCAATTGTCCGACGCCGAGCGCCGTGCCGGCGTGGTGACGCATTCCTCGGGGAACCATGGCCAGGCCACCGCCTGCGCGGCCGCATCGCTGGGTGCGCATGCCACCGTGTTCATGCCGGCCGACGCGCCGCGCATCAAGCTGGAAAGCACCCGCGCCTGGGGCCCGGAGATCATGTATTACGACCGTGCCGCCGATGACCGGGAGGCGATGACGCGGGCCTACGCCGCGCGCACCGGCGCGGTGATGGTGCCGCCCTTCGATCATGCGCATGTGATCGCCGGGCAGGGGACGCTGGCGCTGGAACTGATCGACGACGCCCGCGAGGCGGGACTGACGCTGGATGCGCTGCTGGTGTGCACCGGCGGCGGCGGGCTGATCGCCGGCTGCGCGCTGGCCGTGGAGGGCGCCTCGCCGGGCACGAAACTCTATGCGGTCGAGCCGGCGGGTTGGGACGACACCGCCCGCTCGCTTGTCTGCGGCACCAGGCTCGCCAATGCGCCGGGGGGGTCGACCTTGTGCGACTCGCTGCTGTCGAAGATGCCCGGTCAGATCACCTTCGAGGTAAACCGCCCGCGGCTGGCCGGCGGGCTGACGGTGACCGACGAAGAGGTGCTGGCAGCCATCGGCTTCGCCTTCGCCCATTTGAAGCTGGTGGTGGAGCCGGGCGGGGCGGTGGCGCTGGCGGCGCTGCTGGCGGGAAAATACGACGCGCGGGGGCAGGTGGTGGGGGCCGTCATCAGCGGCGGCAATGTCGATCCGGTGGTGTTCGGGCGGGCGTTGGGGCGTGGGTGAAGGACGGCAGGGGCTCTGACGCGGCCTTCCTTCACTCCATGTTCCGCTCGGCCTCCGCGATCTCGCGTGCCAGGAAAAAGTTCAGCATCGTCCGCAGCACGATGATCGCGGCCACCTTGCCGATGTCATCCCAGGTCGGCGCTACGGCGGTTTTGAGAATATCGGCGGCCAGCTGGAATTCCAGTGCCAGCGCCAGCCAGCGGCCCAGTCTCAGCCGGATGTTCTCGCGCGGGTCGAGCCTGTGCGCTCCGCCGGCCGGACCGGAAGGCAGGATGAGCGCCACCGACAGCACGGCGCCATGCAGCACACCGACGGCAATGATCAGAGCCGAGATCGCCTCGGTGGCCGCGGACAGCCACCCCACGGCTTCGACCAGCAGGCGCTCCAAGCGGCGTCTCCTCCGGTTTGGCGCGATGGGCAAGCCTGCGCGGGTTTGGCCGGGCAGGTAACGAAGCCGCAGCGAACGGCCAAAACAACGCCGCTTCGCTATAGGAACAGCTCGATTAACACGAAAACAACGATTGCCGGCGATTGTCAACCGATCGGCATGAGCAATGGGGATCGGCATGAGCAATGGTTCGCCGCCTCGCTCGGGTCCGTGTCTGCCAGGCAAGGTCGTGGAGCTGCGATGTCCCCCCTCTCTCAGTCCGACGTGGCGAGGTTATTGACCGCGCGCGCGGCGCATCTGCACGGCAGCGCGACAGTTTCGGACGACACCGACCCGTCATGGTTGACCGCGCAGCAGGCGCAGGTCGCCGAGGATATCGTCCGCGGTCTGACGCAAAACATCGAAGCAAGGGTGCGCGCGAATCTGTCGCGCAGCCTGCGCCATTTCAGCCAGTTGCCGTATGACCTGGCGCAGCGGCTGGCGCGGGACATTGAATACGGGACGCTGCCGAGAACGGCCTGGGCGACCACGCTTACACCCAAGGACCGGATTGACATCGTACGATCCGCTTCCCCGGTCAGGCAGGTCAGCGTCGCCGCGTGCGGGGATTCCGCCTTGTGTGCCGCCGACGAGCGCATCACGATTGCCTCGATCAGCGCCGGCAGCACGTTGATGCCCTACCCGACAGGGCAAAACCGGGAGAGCGGTCTCGGCAGCGGCGAACACCGGCTTGCCGATGATGAGGAAGTGGGAGCGCGACTGGCGCGGCCGGAGAATGTGCCGATTGCCATCACCGAGCATCTCGTGGCCGTGGCCGCCGACCATTTCGAAACCTATCTTGTCACCCATCACGCACTGCCGCCCACGATCGCGAATGACATCGCGGTGCAAACCCGCGAAGTGACAACGATCAACCTCAGCAATTCCTGTCACGGCGATGAATTGGAGCAGCTTGCCCACGGGATGCAGCGGTCCGGTCGGCTGACGCCGTTCCTGGTGCTGCGGGCACTGTGCATGGGCGACATGGCGTTCTTTGTGGTAGTACTGGCTTCTATGGCCAACGTGCCGGTCAGGAACGCGATGCGGTTGGTTCGGGATGCCGGCCCGACCGGCCTGAGATCGCTGTTCGAGAAATCCGGCTTGCCGGCGCGCCTGTTCCCCGCCATTCGCGTCGCCGTGGACGTGGCGAAAGATCTGGGGCTGGATGCCGCCGAGCGCGATCCGGAACGCTACCGCGTGCGGGTGGTCACGCGCGTTCTGGCCGAATTCGAGCAGTTTGGCGAACGGGAGCGCCTCTATCTCGGCAACCAGCTCATTGCCGTTCTGACCTTTGTCTCCGCGCAGACGAGCGATCCGTCCCCTGCCAGGGCCTGATGGCTCCAGGGCAAGCCGCGGGAACCGCGCAGGCCGGGTGCCTTCAGAGGGACAGCGCTTCCTGCACCTTGGTGGCGAGATCGGCACGCCGGTAAGGCTTGGTCAGCAGGTGGCGCGGCTCCTGTCCCGGCTGCGTGGCCAGCGACTGGTGGTAGCCGCTGGTGAACAGCACCTTCAGGTCGGGCTGGATCGCCCGCGCGGCTTCGGCGAGCTGGGTGCCGCTCAGACCTTCCGGCATTACCTCGTCGGTGAACAGAAGGTCGAAGCGCGCTCCGCCACGCAGGATGGCGAGCGCGGCCGGGCCGCTTTCCGCCGCGGTCACCTGGTAGCCCAGCGAGGCCAACTGCCTGGTGGCGACGCTGCGCAGGGCCACATTGTCATCGACCAGCAGGATGCTGCCGCGCCGGTGCGCAGACGGCAGCGTGGTTGGAAGGGGCGCCGCGGAAGCGGTTCCCTCCGCCCGCGGCAGCAGCAGTCGCACGGTGGTGCCAAGGCCCGGTGTGCTGGCGATCACCAGCGTGCCGCCCGATTGCCGCGCAAACCCGTAGACGCTGGCAAGGCCGAGGCCGCTGCCCATGCCTGGCGATTTGGTCGTGAAGAACGGCTCCACGGCCCGCTGCAGCACCTCGGGCGGCATGCCGGTTCCGCTGTCGGCAACCGACAACTCAATATAGGCGTCCTCTGCCACCCCGATTGCCAGCGCCGCCGCTTCGTCCAGCACCGTATTGGCCGTCGCGATGGTCAGGCAGCCGCCCTGCGGCATGGCGTCACGGGCGTTGATCGCCAGGTTCAGCAGCGCGTCCTGCACTTGCGAGGGGTCCACCTCGGTCGGCCAAAGCGCCGGAGCGAGCTGGATATCGACGCAAATCCGCTCGCCCAGCGCACGGCGCAGCAGATGGCTGGCGTCGACCAGCAGCGCATTCACGTCGACAATCTGCGCTTGCAGCGGCTGCTGGCGGGCAAAGGCCAGCAGCCGGCGGGTCAGATCGGCGCCGAGCAGGGCGGCGTCGAGAATCTCCTTGGCCGCCTGCGCATCCGGCCCGGCGTCGGCGACCAGCAATTCGGCGGCGAGCACGATGACATTGAGCAGATTGTTGAAGTCATGCGCCATCCCGCCGGTGAGCTGACCGACCGCTTCCAGCCGCTGCGCCTGACGCAGCGCCACCTCCATCTTCCGCCGCTCGGTGACATTCTCGCCGATGATGAGCACCTTTGGCCGCGGATCCCCGGGCAGATCGAACCGCGTGCGCGAATAGCGCACCCAGATCGTCTCGCCGGATTTGGTGCGCATCTGTACCTCCCCCGACCGTGTCTCGTCGAAGCCCGGGGTGCCGATCCGGGGGAGCCGCAAGTCCGCCTTGTCGCAAAACAGGTCGGCCACGGACAGCTGCATCAATTCCTCGGCGGTGTAGCCGAACATGGCGCAGGTCGCCGGGTTCACCTGCACGATGTGGCGCTCCTCGTCCGCCAGCACGCCGATGGCGAGCGGGCACACGTCGAACATCATGCGCAGCCGCTGCTCGGAGCGGTGCAGCGCGGCCTCGGTGCGTTTGCGATCGCCGATATCCTGCGCCACGACGAGAAAATAGGGCGGCTCGGCGCGGTCGTGGACCATCGAGACGGTGACCGATAGCTCCAGAACCCTTCCGTCCGCGGCGACATAGCACCGGTCGGCAGTGTACAATTCGATCTCCCCCGACGCCACGCTGCGCAGCCGCGCCAGCAGGTCGGGCAGGTGCTCCGGCGCCACCAGCTCGTGCACCGAGCGGCCTTGCAGTTCCTCCTGGGTGTAGCCGAGCCCGTCGCAAATCCGCCGGTTGACCCGCAGGAAGCGGCCATCCGGCGCAATATGGGCGATGCCGACGGCTGCGTGCTCGAAGGTGGCGCGGAAGCGCGCCTCGGCCCGCTTACGGTCGGTGATGTCGATCACGGTTGCGAACCCCAACTGGCGTCCGTCGATCTCGATGGGAACCAGCGCGATAACGACGTCGCGGATTTCCCCGGAGCGGGTCCGGTGCTGGGTCTCGAACTGGGCCGACTGTCCCGTCAGCACGGTCTGCTGCGCGCGCGGCGTGCCTTCTTTCGCGGTTGGGTCGATGTCCGGCACACGCATGCGCCGGAGCGCATCGCGCCCATAGCCGAGCATCGCCGCGGCGGAGTCGTTGCAATCCACAATCGACGCATCGCGCGGATCGATCAGGTATCCCGGCAGCGGCGCGGCGTCGAACAGCTTGCGGAAGCGTTGCTCGCTCTCCCGCAGGGAAGCTTCGGCGCGCTTGCGGGTGGTGATGTCCTCGACAATGGCGATGAAGCGTTCCGGCCTGCCGTCGGCATCGTGCAGCAGCGACGCGGTGACGTTCACCCAGATGACGTCGCCGTCGCGGCGCAGGAAGCGCTTTTCCAGGCTGACCCGGGTGATCTCGCCCGCGAGCAGGGCCCGCACCTGGGCAAGGGTGAGCTCAAGGTCGTCGGGATGGGTGATGTCCTGACACGGGCGGGCGAGCAATTCCTCACGTGGGTAGCCGGCGATGCTGCACATCCGGTCGTTGACGTGCAGCCAGGTGCCGTCCAGCGCGAGTTGCGCCATGCCGACGGCCGCCTGCTCGAACATCGCGCCGAACAGCTCATCGCTCTGCCGCAGCGCGGCGGCGACACGTCGTTCCTCGGCCACGTCGCGGAAGAACACCGTCAGACTGTCCCTCGACGGGTATGCGTGCGCCTCGAACCACGTCTGGAACGCGTCTGAGTAGCCGACCGTGTGCGTCGGCAGGCCGGTTTCCATTGCCACCCGGTAGGCATTGGCGAAAACGCTGCCGGCGGTTCCGGGCAGCGCATCCCAAACGATCTGTCCCATCAGGTCGCGGCCTTGCGCCACATGCGTCTTCGCGCGCTCGCTGAGGTAGGTGATGCGCCAGGACCGGTCGAACATCATCACGCTGTCGGTGGTGCTCTCCAGGGCGGTGTGCAGATTGCGCTCGCGCGCTTCCAGTGCCGCGGCCATCGTATCGAATGCGGCGGCAAGGCGGCCAAATTCGCTGCCGTCCTTGGGCAGACCGGTGCGGGCGGCGAGCTCGCCGGTGCGCCAGCGGTCGGCGGTGCCGAGCAGTCGGTCGAGCGGCCGGCGGATCAGCCGCCCGCCCGCCAGGGCGGTCACCAGCAGCGCCGCCACGCCTCCGGCGACGATCAGCACCAGGCCCGCGCGGTCGGCTTGCGTCACCGTGGCGAAACTGGCGTCCCGGTCCAGCCCGACCTTGATGAGCAGTCCCTTCGGATCGGCGCCCGGCGGCGAATAGGCGACGAACATCGGCCGGTCGTTCAGGCTGTTCATCGTGGCGGTACCGATCTCGTTGCCGGCGAGGGCGAACCGGTTCTCCGGCAGGATGGGGGTGCCGGTATAGCGCGCGCTGTCCGGTCGCCGGGCCAGGATGGTGCCGTTGCGGTCGGCGATGAACGCGGTCGCCGCCGGCGGCATGGGGAGGCGGTCGAGCTGCTGGCCCAGCCATTCCAGGTCGAGGGCGAGGTCGATAACCCCCGCGACCTCCCCGTCTTGGTTCCTGAATGCCTTGGCGACGTGGATGCTCGGCCGTCCCGACATCCGTCCGACCGCGTACTCGCCGATGACGAACCCGCCGGTCTGCAGGGCGAGGCGGAAATGCGGCCGGTAGGACAGGTCGATGGCGGGATCGAACGGGCCGGGCGCACAGCGGATATGACCGTCGAGCCCGATCACCCCGCCTGTGTTGTAGCGCGGCGACTGGTGCAGCACGCCGGCCAGCAGACGCTGGCAAAGCTCGGGCACGTTGTCCTGCACGGGGGGGGAGGCGGCGAGCGTGTCCAGCACCTGTTCCGCCGCTTCGATGATGCGCTGCTGTTCGGAACTGACCAGGCGGACGAGGCGCATGGCCTCGTCTTCCACCAGATGCTGGCGGAACCGGCGCGCCTCGGATTCCGTGTAGGCCTGGAAGGCCAGGGCGGGCACCAGGGCAAGCGATACGACAAGCAAAAGTCGCGCCAGAAGGCTTTTCACGTTCGACCTCGCGCCGCTCGTCCAAGTGGCTGCGTAGCGCACTTCTCACGGTTCGTTGATTCCGATCGTGCCGAACCGGCATGCTTCGCGCCAAGAGGGTGGATCAATTTTTCGCTACACTTGCCGTTGCGGGGTGATGCGTCATTGCAAGCTGCGCTTCTGTGACGCTCGGACGACGCCGGTCCATCTTCTCCCGCCCCTGCGCGTCCGTCAGGAAACTATATTTGCAAAATCAGCGCCTTGTAGAGTTCTTGGACTCGGAAGGATCGCACTCCTCGGCATCTTCAGAAAAATGCCTGAGGCGTGGCCTGGATCGGCTTGAAACGTCATCGCTTCTTCCCGGACGGACTGTGACGGACTCATTTGTGGCCGCAGATGCGGGAAAGAGGCCGCCGGTTTGCATCCGCGCCTGGCTTCCCGCATCCTCGCCCATCACTCCCGCGCGAGGCCGGACCGCGATGTCGCCTGTCAGCCTGCTGCTCAACCTGCTCTGGATCCTCACTGGCGGACTCTGGATGGCGGTGGCGTGGCTGATCGCCGCCGTCATCCTGGCGATCACCATCATCGGCCTGCCGTGGGCGCGGGCCGCCTTTTCCATCGCCGTCTACACGCTGCTGCCCTTCGGCTACCGGGTGGTGCCGCGCGACACGCTGACCGGGCGGGAGGACATCGGTACCGGCCCGCTCGGTCTGCTGGGCAACCTGCTGTGGCTGGTGCTCGCCGGCTGGTGGCTGGCGCTGGGCCACCTGGCCGAGGCCATTCTGTTGGCCATCACCATCATCGGCATTCCGTTCGCCTGGGCGCATCTGAAGCTGGCGGCCCTGGCGCTGTGGCCGATCGGCAAGGCGATCGTGCCGGCCGAAGACCTCCGCCGCTTCCCCGTCACCCGCTGAGCGGCGGGAAGCGGAGCGGGGTCAGCCCGCCACGCTCTCGCACCGGAACCCGTCGCCCCAGCGCTTGATCAACCCGGCCGAGGGCGACGGGAAATGCGCCGTGCAGCATAGCGTCGCGGTGTCGCAGTAATGCTCCAGAAACCAGCGGCGGGTGTGCGCGGCCTGAGCGCGGTCGGTGTCGGCCCACATGGACAGGTCCGGATAGCGCGCCTGCAGCGGCGAATGGATCAGATCGCCGGTGAGCACTGCCGCGTCCTGGCCACGGCCGAGCCGCACGGCGAAATGGTCGGGCGTGTGGCCCGGTGACGGCAGCAGGCGTACATGATCGTCGAGCGCGTGATCGCTCGACACCAATTCGGCGCGGTTGGCGGCGACGATCGGCAGCACACTGTCTTCGATCGCGGCGATCGGTGTTTGCGCGCTCTGAGCCGTCCAGTGGTCAAGCTCGCGGGCGGAGAACAGATACCGGGCGCGCGGGAACGTCGGCACCCAGCGTCCGTCCCGCAGTCTTGTGTTCCAGCCCACGTGGTCGGCATGCAGATGGGTGCACATCACCACATCGATATCCTCCACCGAGAGCCCGACCGCGGCGAGGCCGCCGATGAAGGCATCATCGGTCTTGCGATGCCATGACGGCCGCGCCGGGCGTTCCTTGTCGTTGCCGATGCAGCTGTCCACCAGCACAATATGGTGCGGCGTTTGGATGACATAGCTCTGGAAACACAGCACCAGCCGGTCGGCTTCGTCGAGCGCCTGCGGGGCGAGCCAGGGACGGTTCTCGGCCAGGCATTCGGGGGTGAGCGTCGGGAAGAAGTCCAACGCGCTGCTGAAGGCCTGCTGCTGCTCGACGATGCGATGGATGGTAACGTCGCCGAGTTCGATCGTGCTGTTCATGGGCGGGGTTCCGTCTCGGAGCGGGCAGTTTAGCCGCGGGCCGTCAAGATAAGGAAGGCCAAGGCTCTGCCCTGGACCCGCCAAGGGGCAGTGGCCCCTTGGAACCCGTGACTCTCGTCATAACGGAGAGAGGGGCATTGCGGAGTTGGTTGCGACGCCTTTGGCGGCCACGGGTCCGCCGGCCAACCGGGCCGATGCACCCGGGCATCGGCATGAGCCCCGGCGTGAACTCATTACGACTGGGGCGATCCCTACCATGTCGCCCTGGCGTTGCCCTGGCGCTGGTTCCTGCTCCTGACCCTGGCATACTACCTGCTGGTCAATCTGTTCTTCGCTGTACTCTACGCAATGCAGCCTGGCAGCGTCTCCAATGTTCGTCCGGGGCATCTGAGCGACGCGTTTTTCTTCAGCGTGCAGACCTTCGCGACCGTCGGCTACGGCGCGATGTCGCCACAGACCACCTATGGCAATTTGATTTCGGCGATCGAAATTTTCGTCGGCCTGATGTCGATCGCGGTGATCGCCGGCGTGGTGTTCGTGCGTTTCTCGCGTCCGCGCTCGCGCCTGACCTTTGCCCGCAACCTGGTGATCGGCCCGCACGATGGCGGCATGGCGCTCAGCGCCCGCATCGTCAACCGCCGCCTCAACCCGCTTTACAACGTCGAGGCGCGCATGGTGCTGATCACCCGCCATCGACCCGAGGTTGGGCCGAGCGTCTGGCGTATCCGCGACCTGAAGCTGCTGCGCGAGCGTTCGCTGGTGGAAATGATGAGCTGGACGCTGGTGCACATTATCGACCCCTCGAGCCCGCTCAGCGGCCTCGATGCCGCCGACCTCGGCCACGCGCAGGCGCAGGTGATGGTCAGCATCACCGCCACCGAGGGCACCACGCTCGCCCCGATGCACGCCTTCCATCTGTTCCATGTCGCCGACATCCTGTTCGGCTGCGCCTTCGCCGAACTGATTTCCGAGGATGCGGCCGGCCATCCGCGCTTCGATATCGGGCGCGCCGACCAGGTGGTGCGGCTGGAATCTATAGAAGAACCAGATCGTCGCGGTGAATAAGCTCGTCGCGGCCGCGCCAGCCCAGGATTGCCTCGATATCGGCGCTGCGGTGGCCGATGATGCGGGCGGCGTCGGCACTGGCATAGGCGGACAGACCGCGCGCCAGGGCGCGTCCGTCCAACCCGCGCACTTCCACCGCATCGCCGCGGTCGAAACTGCCCTCCAGCGCCCGCACCCCCGCCGGCAACAGCGACCGCCCGGTGCTGAGCGCATGCGCCGCGCCGGCATCGACGATGAAACTGCCCAGCGGCTGCAATGTGCCGAGAATCCAGCGCTTGCGCGCCGACCGGCCTTCTGGCGCCGGCAGGAACCAGGTGCAGCGCGCCCCCGCCTCGAGGGCTGCCAGAGGGCGCTCCACATGCCCGACCGCGATCGCCATGGCGCAGCCGGCGCCGGTGGCGATGCGCGCCGCCACCAGCTTGGTGCGCATCCCGCCAGAGGAATAGCCGGGCGGCGGTTCGCCCCCCATCGATTCGATTTCCGGCGTCATCGCCGCGACCACGGGGATATGCTGCGCGGTCCGGTCGCGGCGCGGGTCGGCGGTGTACAACCCGTCGATGTCCGAGAGCAGGAGCAACTGGTCGGCCTCGACCATTTCCGCCACCCGGGCGGCCAGCCGGTCATTGTCGCCGAAACGGATTTCCGCCGTCGCCACGCTGTCGTTTTCGTTAATCACCGGAATGCAGCCCAGGCCCAGCAGCGTGGTCAGGGTGGCGCGGGCGTTGAGGTAGCGCCGCCGGTCCTCGGTGTCGTCCAGGGTCAGCAGCAGTTGCGCGGCCGTCAGGCCGTGCGCCGACAGCGCCTCGGTCCAGGCCTGTGCCAGCCGGATTTGGCCGACCGCGGCGGCGGCCTGTTTTTCCTCCAGGCGCAGCCGCTTCTGGGTCAGATGGAGGGTCCGGCGCGCCAGCGCGATGGCGCCCGAGGACACCACGATCACGTCGACCCCGCGCGCCCGCAGCGCCGCGATGTCGGTGGCCACGCCGTCCAGCCAGGCGGTGCGCGGCGCGGCGCGGGCCTGATCCACCACCAGCGCGCTGCCGATCTTCACCACCAGGCGGCGCGCGCTCGCGATCGAGAGTGTCATCCGGGCTGCCCTTCGCCGGCGCGGCCAAGCAAGAACACTTCACAGGGAGACGGAGAGACAGAGAGAAGATCAAGAACCCCTCCGTCTCTCCGTCTCCCCGTGAATCTTTGTCTTTCTTTGCCTTTCATAGCGACGGCAGCTTCGTTCAAGCGGCCTTCCCGGCGCGCCGCGCCCGTGCCGCCTCCACCTCGTGCCACAGCGCTGCCAGCACCTCGGGCACGCCCTGGCCGGACACGCCGGAGATCAGCAGCACCTTCTGCCCGGAGGCGCGCGCCAGCGCCGTGCGGCGGGCCGAGGCCTCGCGCGGGGTCATGGCGTCGGACTTGTTCAGCGCCAGGATTTCCGGCTTGTCGGTCAACCCGCCACCGTATGAGGAAAGTTCCTCGCGCACGGTGCGCCAGGCCTGCACCACGTCACCCGCCGCGCCGTCCACCAGGTGCAACAGCACTGCGCAGCGCTCCACATGACCGAGGAACCGGTCGCCCAGGCCGGCGCCCTCGTGCGCGCCTTCGATCAGGCCGGGAATGTCGGCAAGCACGAATTCCTGGGTGTCGGACAGCCGCACCACGCCCAGCTGCGGGTGCAGCGTGGTGAACGGGTAGTCGGCGACCTTGGGGCGCGCCGCCGAAACAACGGACAAAAACGTCGACTTGCCGGCATTCGGCAACCCGACCAGCCCGGCATCGGCGATGAGTTTCAGGCGCAGCCAGACCCAGCGTTCCTCGCCCGGCCAGCCTTTGTCGGCGCGGCGGGGAGCACGGTTGGTGGAGCTTTTGAAATGCGTGTTGCCGTGCCCGCCATCGCCGCCGCGCAGCAGCACCACCCGCTTGCCCGGCGCATCGAGGTCGGCGAGCAGCGTCTCGCGGTCGTCATCGAAGATTTGCGTGCCCACGGGCACCTTGATGATCACGTCGGGCGCCCCGGCGCCGGTCTTGTTGGCGCCGGCGCCGTTGCCGCCCTTGGCGGCACGGAAATGCTGCGTGTAGCGGAAGTCGATCAGGGTGTTGAGGTTCTGCACCGCCTCGAACGCGATATTGCCGCCGCGCCCGCCGTCGCCGCCGTCGGGGCCGCCGAACTCGATGAAGCGCTCGCGCCGGAATGCGATCACGCCGTTTCCGCCGTCGCCCGAGCGGCAATAAATCTTGGCCTGGTCGAGGAATTTCATGGTGATTTCAAACGAAAACGGGGGCCGGCTTGCGCCGGCCCCCGGATGATGCAGGCGGCCGGGCCGGCGCGTCTATTCGGCGGCGACCGGTGCGGCGGCGGCTGGCAGCGGAGTCACGGACACGTGAACGCGGTCGTCGGCCTTGCGCTGGAAGGTCACATGGCCGTTCACGAGGGCGAAGATCGTGTGGTCGCGTCCGAGCCCGACATTGGTGCCGGGCTTCCAGCGGGTGCCGCGCTGGCGGACGATGATGTTGCCGGCCAGCACGGCCTCACCGCCGTATTTCTTGATGCCGAGGCGCCTGCCTTCGGTATCGCGCCCGTTGCGCGATGACCCGCCGGCCTTTTTGTGTGCCATCTGTGGGTCTCCTTAGGCCGCGGTGATCTCAGCCACCCGCAGCACGGTGACGTGCTGTCGGTGGCCGTTCTTGCGGCGGCTGTTCTGCCGGCGGCGCTTCTTGAAGATGATCACCGTGTCCAGCCGGTCCTGGGCGATGACGGTGGCGGTGACCGAGGCGCCGGCGACCACGGGGGCGCCGATCGTCAGGTTGCCATCCGAGCCCACCGCCAGCACGTCAGTGAAGGTGACCGTGGCGCCGGCCTCGGCCTCGAGTTTTTCCACCTTCAACACGGCGTTGGGGGTGACGCGGTATTGTTTTCCGCCGGTGCGGATGACTGCGAACATCGGTCTGGCATCCTGTCGTCGCCCGAGCACGTGGGAGCCGGCCGAGCTGGGTATCAACATGGGTTGCGGCGGCCGGTTCAACGCCGGACGCCGGGAAGGCGCGGGTTATAGCGCGGACGCATGGCGTGTCAACGCAAGAGCTGTGCCTTTGATGGACCGTCTCCTCCCGCGTCACCGCATCGTCATGCAGGACAGGCGGAGGTTCGGGTCCAGATCAGAAACGCCCTCGGGAAGGCAAAGGACATCCAAAATGAGCTTTATCCAGCGTTCGCTCGCTGACTTGTCCGTCAAGGCGGGTCGCCTGCAGGTTCTGCTGTCGATGTCGCTGGCCGGGCATAAGCTTGGGCGGATGATCCCCAATCCTTTCCTACAGGGTGGTTTCGCCCCGGTGCAGGATGAAATCGCGGTGGACGATCTGCCGGTCCGCGGCCGAATCCCGCCCGAGCTTCACGGCACCTATGTGCGCAACGGGCCGAATCCGGCGTACAAGCCGATTTCCTACCTGTACCCGTTCGATGGCGACGGCATGCTGCATGCGTTGCGGTTGCGCGAGGGGAAGGCGTCCTACCGCAATCGTTTCGTGCTGACCGCGGGCTTGCGGGCCGAGCGTCGCGCCGGTCGGGCGCTCTATGGCGGCATGGCCGCGATCCGCCCCGTCGACCCGGTGCTGATCGGCCCCGATGGCGATCCGACTCCGATCAAGAACACCGCCAACACCAACGTCGTGCGCCATGCCGGACGCATGTTTGCCCTGTGGGAAGGTGGCCCGCCCACCGAGGTCGATGCCTTGCTGCAAACCGTCGGCCCGTATGATTTCGGCGGCAGCCTGCCGCATGCCTTCACCGCCCACCCGAAAATCGACCCCGCCACCGGCGAGATGCTCGGCTTCCGCTATGCCGGCTGCGCGCCCGATCTGTTCTTCTCCGTGATCGACGCTTCCGGCGGGTTTGTCCGCGAGGTGGCGCTGCGGATGGAGGCCGGTTTCATGGTGCATGATTTCGCCATCACTGCCCGGCATGCCGTGTTCTTCCTCTGCCCGGTGGTGATCGATATCGAGGCCGCCGCGCGCGGCGGCCGGGCGCTGGACTGGCAGCCGGCCCGCGGCACCAGGATCGCCGTGGTGCCGCGCGAGGGCGATGCCCCGGTGCGCTGGTTCGATGCCGATCCGTTCTTCGTCTTTCACTTCATGAACGCCCATGAGCAGGAGGACAGCATCGCGGTGGATTACATCCAGCATGCTGGCTTCGGACGCGCTTCCGGTCCGCCGCCCAGCCTGTGGCGGATGGAACTCGACCCGGTGGGCGGCACCGCACGGCGCACCCAGTTGCACGACCGCAGCGCCGAATTCCCCCGCATCGACCCGGCGGTGGAGGGGCGGCGCAATCGTTACGGCTGGAGTTTGGTCCGCGGCGCCAGGCGCGGTCTGCCGGGCACGTTTACGGCGCTGGCCCGCTATGACCTGGCCGGCGGCGACCTCGCCATTCATGATTTCGGGCCCGGGCAGGAGGTGGATGAGCCGGTTTTCATTCCTCGTCCCGGCGCCACGACGGAAGGGGACGGCTGGGTCGGCGCCTATGTCTATGATCATAGCCGCGACGCGTCGCGCTTCGTCATGCTGGACGCGGTTGATATAGCGGCGCCGCCAATGGCCGAGGTCGCGCTCCCCCGCCGTGTTCCGCATGGGTTCCACGGCAACTGGATGGCGGCTTAACGAGTGGATTCCAAGGGCTTTTCGACCGTCGCGCGAATGGCGTTCTGCGCGACGGCGGGACCAGGGATCCCAGGCCCCGCTTACTTGATCACGATCCGAGGCCCCGCCGCGGCGGGCGCTTGCACCTTCTCCCAAACGCGTTTGGCGATGCCCATGAACGCCTGCGCCGCAGCGCTGTCCGGGTCGGCGGCGACGATCGGGGTACCGGCGTCGGACGCGGTGCGGATGTCCAGCAGCAGCGGCACTTCGCCGAGGAACTCCGTGCCCAGGCGCGCCGCTTCCTGCCGCGCGCCGCCGTGGCCGAAGATTTCCGCCCGGTGGTTGCAGGCCGGGCAGCAGAAAAAGCTCATGTTCTCGACGAGTCCGAGCACCGGCACGTTGGTGCGTTCGAACATGCGCACGCCGCGCCGCGCGTCGAGCAGGGCGATGTCCTGCGGTGTCGAGACGATCACGGCGCCGGCCAGCGCGACGCGCTGGGCCATAGTCAGCTGGGCGTCGCCGGTGCCGGGCGGCATGTCGACGATCATGATGTCGAGCTTGCCCCAGGCCACCTGGCCCATCATCTGCTCCAGCGCGCCCATGACCATGGGGCCGCGCCAGATCATCGGGGTTTCTTCCTCGACCAGGAAGCCAATCGACATCGCCGAGACGCCCCAGGCGGGGATCGGCAGCATCTGGTCGTCCCGCACGTCGGGCTTGCGCGACAGGCCGAGCATGCGCGGCAGGCTCGGGCCGTAGATGTCGGCATCCAGCAGTCCGACCTTGAGGCCAAGCTGCGCCAGCGCCACGGCGAGGTTGACGGCGGTGGTGGATTTGCCCACGCCGCCCTTGCCGGAGGCCACGGCGACAATGGCGCGCACGTCGGGCAGCAGCATGGCCCGTTGCTGGCCCTGTTGCGCATGCCCATGCCCGCCGGCCGGCCCGGCTTCCTGGCGCGCCGCTGCCTGGTGTGCGGTCAGCACGGCGGTCGCGTTCTGCACGCCGGGCTGGCGGGCCAGCAACGCTTCCACCTGCCGACGCAGCGGCTCCATCGCTGCGGCATGCGCGCGGTCGGTCAGCAGCGACACCTGTACCAAACCTCCCTTGACCACGATGCCCTCCACCAGACCGGCGGCGACGATGTCGCGTCCGCTGGCGGGGTCGGCGATGGCGCTCAGGGCGTTCAGGAGGCTCGCCTCGGTGGGCGCTTGGTGTGTCAGTTCGGGCATCCGCTTGAAAACCTTTCGTCGTCGGTCAATATGCAGCCGCGCCATGGCCAGGGGATATGGTCCGCGCGCCGGAAGGTGCCAGTGGCCTTTCGGTAACCGCTGTGCGTGGCCCGGCCCTCTCTGGACAGGCCAGTCCCCCGCTAGACAGGAGCGACCCTTCTTCATGTCTTGGAACAATGGCGGCCCCGGTGATGGCTCCAGCAGTGGGGGCTCCGGCGGCGGGGCAGGCGGTCCGAGCCCCTGGGGCACACCAGGCGGCGGTGACGGGCGGCGGCCGGGCGGAAGGCCCGGCGGCCCGCAGGGCCCCTGGGGCGGCGGTCCGCGGGGCCCGGGAGGCCCTGGCGGGGGACCGACTCCGCCGGATATCGACGAACTGATCGCCCGTGCCCAGGCCTTCCTGCGCGGCCTGCTGCCGCCTGGCCTCGGCGGCCCAAGCGGTGGCCGCGGCAAGTTCAGCGGCGGCAACGCGCTGTCCCTGCTGCTGGTTCTGCTGCTTGGGGTCTGGCTGCTGAGCGGGTTCTACCGCGTCGAACCAGACGAGCAGGGCGTGGTGATGCGCTTCGGCGCTTATAGCCGCACGACCTTTCCGGGGCTGAACTACCATCTGCCCTGGCCGATCGAGAGCGTTCTTCTGCCCGCCGTTACCCGCATCAACCGCATCGAAATCGGCTACCGGTCGGCGCCGGAGGTCATCCGCGCCCAGGGCCGCGGCGACGGCAATGCCGATGTCGGCGCCGAGAGCCTGATGCTGACCGGCGACGAGAACATCATCGATATCGACTTCGCGGTGTTCTGGCGCATCCGCGATGCCGGCGCCTTCCTGTTCAACACCCGCAACCCGGCGTATACGGTGAAGTCGGCGGCCGAGAGCGTGATGCGCGAGGTGATCGGGCGCACCCCCATCCAGCCGGCGCTGACCGATGCGCGGGCGCGCATCGAGGAAGGGGTCAAGACCGGCGTGCAGGCGATTCTCGATGCCTACGGCTCGGGCGTCGAAATCACCCAGGTGCAGTTGCAGAAGGTCGACCCGCCGGCCGCCGTCATCGACAGTTTCCGCGATGTGCAGCGCGCCAACACCGACGCCGAACGCATGCGCAACGAGGCCGAGAGCTACCGCAACGACATCGTGCCGCGTGCCCGCGGCGACGCCGCCGCCGTGATCGCCGAGGCGGATGGCGCCCGCCAGGCCTCGGTGGCCGCCTCCACCGGCCAGGCGCAGCGTTTCCTGTCGGTGCTGCAGGCCTACAACGCCGCCAAGGACGTGACCATGCAGCGCCTGTATCTGGAAACCATGCAGGAGATCCTGACCAAGACGCCGGCCGTCATCCTGGATGACCGCCTGCAGGGCGTGCTGCCGTTGCTGCCGCTGAGCGAGACGGGAGGGTCGCTGCTGCCGGGCGCTGGCGTGCCCAACCCGTCGGCCGCGCCGCGGGGGACAGCGCGATGAGCCGCCTGATCGCCGCCGGTGTGGCGCTGGCCCTGGTGCTGGCGCTGCTCGCCTGGTCCGCGTTGTTCGTGGTGGGCCAGACAGAGCAGGTGCTGATCACCCAGCTCGGCCAGCCGATCCGCCTGATCACCGAGCCCGGTCTGCACGCCAAGCTGCCGCTGATCCAGAACGCCATCGTTTTCGACCGCCGCCTGCTCGACTATGAAGTGCCGCCGGAAGAAGTGATCCTTGGCGACCAGCGCCGCCTGATCGTCGACAGTTTTACCCGCTACCGGATCACCGATCCGCTGCGCTACTTCCAGGCGGTCGGCCCGACCGAGGACGGCATCCGCGCCCGCCTCAATTCAGTGGTGTCGTCCTCGCTGCGCCGGGTGCTGGGCAATGAGCAACTGCTGAACGTGCTGTCCTCGCAGCGTGGCCGAATCATGGGACTTATCCGCAGCCAGGTGAACGAGGAGATGCGCGGCTTCGGCATCGCCGTCGAGGACGTGCGCATCCGCCGCGCCGACCTGCCGGAGGAGAACACTCAGGCGATTCTCAGCCGGATGAACTCCGAGCGCGAGCGCGTCGCCCGGCAGGCGCGCGCCGAGGGGGCGGAGGCGTCCGCGAAAATCCGCGCCGATGCCGAGCGCGAGCGAACCGTCATCCTCGCCGATGCCCGTTCACGCGCCGATCAGCTGCGCGGCCAGGGCGAGGCGCAGGCGATCGCCATTTATGCCGATGCGTTTCAGCGCGACGCCCATTTCTTCAGTGTCTGGCGCACGCTGCAGGCCTATCGCGAGGCTTTCGCCTCCGGCGGGTCGCGGCTGGTGCTGTCGCCCAACAGCGATTTCCTGCAGCTTCTGCGCCGGGCGCCCCAGCCCGAGGCGGCGCCTCCCGCCGTCCCGGCCGCCGCTCCCGCCAAGCCACCCGAGGCGAAGCCCGGACCATGACCACAAGTCCGCCGCCGCGCTTGCCGCCGGCTGCGGCCGCCGCCACACTCTGACGATTACGATCGCGACCATTGGGAGCTCCGCCGATGCGACACCACACCCGACTGGCCATGCGCGCCAGCACCCTGCTGCTGGCCGCGGCGCTGATCTTCCCCGCCACAATCCCGGCGGTCGCTCAGGCGCGGCCTGCGCCGGAGAGCTTCGCTGACCTCGCCGAGCGCCTGTTGCCTGGGGTGGTGAACATCTCGTCCAGCCAGACGGTGCAATCTCGCGCCGACCGGCAAGGGCCGGAAATTCCCACCTTCCCGCCCGGCTCGCCGTTCGAGCAGTTCTTCCGCGACTTCCTGGACCGCAACCGCCCCGGCCAGCACGGCGACCGCGGCCCGCAGGCGCCGCCGCATAAGATGCAAAGCCTCGGCTCGGGGTTCATCATCGATCCGACGGGCATCGTGGTGACCAACAATCACGTCATCGATGGCGCCGACGAAATCACCGTGACCTTGCAGGACAACACCAGCCTGAAGGCCACCCTGATCGGCCGCGACGAGCGCACCGATATCGCCGTGCTGAAGGTCAGCTCTGACAAGCCGCTGCCGGCGCTGAGCTTCGGCGACTCGGATCACTCGCGGGTGGGCGACTGGGTGCTGGCCATCGGCAACCCGTTCGGCCTGGGCGGCAGCGTCACCGCCGGCATCGTCAGCGCCCGCGGCCGCGACATTCAGCAGGGGCCCTACGACAACTTCATCCAGACCGACGCCGCCATCAACCGTGGCAATTCCGGCGGGCCGCTTTTCAATCTCGATGGCGAAGTGATCGGCATCAACACGGCGATCTACTCGCCCTCCGGTGGCTCGATCGGCATCGGCTTTTCTATTCCGTCGAACCTGGCCAAGACGGTGGTGGCGCAGTTGCGCGACTTCGGCCACGCCAAGCGTGGCTGGCTCGGGGTAAAGATCCAGCAGGTCACCCCCGACATTGCCGAGAGCATGGGGCTGAAGGAACCGTCCGGCGCGATGGTGGCCAGCGTCGAGGCGGGCGGCCCGGCCGCCAACGCCAAGCTGCGCGGCGGCGACATCATCCTGAAGTTCAACGGCCAGGAGGTGAAGGAAATGCGCGCCCTGCCGCGCATCGTCGCCGAGACAGCGATCGGCCACGAGGTGCCGGTGGTGGTGTGGCGCGACGGCCACGAGATCACCCTGACCGCGACGGTCGGAGAACTGCCGGATGAGCAGAAGGTGGCCACCGCGGTCCCCGATAAGCCCGTTCTCGCGGCACCGACCGAGCTTGCCGGACTTGGGCTGAAACTGGCGCCGATCACGCCGGATGCGCGTGACCACTATCAGCTGGGTCCGGACCAGAAGGGCGTGCTGATCACCGATGTCACGCCCGGCTCCGCGGCCGCCGAGCGCGGCGTCAAGCCGGGCGATGTGATCGTGGAGGTGCAGCAGCAGGAGGTCAATACGCCGGCGGACGTGGTGGACAGGGTCGAGCGGGTGCGCAAGACCAGCCGTAAGTCGGTGCTGATGCTCATTCAGGGGCAGGAGGGGCCGCGGTGGGTGCCGCTGTCGCTCGGGGCTGAGGAGAAGCGGCAGCCTGGGTGAAGGAAGGAAGGCCAGGGGCTCTGCCCCTGGACCCGCCAAGGGGCAGTGGCCCCTTGGAACCCATTACTTTTGGACAGTTGCTAACGTCGCGGGGTCCAGGGCAGAGCCCTGGCCTTTGTTGATGCAACTACGGCCAGCGCACTTCCGGCGGCAGGCTCATCAGGATCGCCTCGACATTGCCGCCGGTTTTCAGCCCGAACAACGTGCCGCGATCGTAGAGTAGGTTGAACTCCACGTAGCGCCCGCGCTTCACCAGCAGCGCCTCGCGTTCGGCCGGCGTCCATGCTTCCGCCATCCGGCGGCGCACGATGCGCGGATACGCGTCCAGGAAGGCGCGTCCTACATCCTGGGTGAACACCAGGTCGGCGGCGGCATCGCCGCTGAAATGCTGGTCGAAGAAGATGCCGCCGGCGCCGCGCGGCTCGTCGCGGTGCGGCAGATAGAAGTAGCGGTCGCACCAGTCCTTGTAACGCGGGTAGAGCGCCGGGTCGTGCCGGTCGCACGCGGCGCGGAATGCGGCGTGCAACTCGGCCGCATCGGCGACCGCCTCCGGCGTGTCGAGCCGCAGCGGTGTCAGGTCGCCGCCACCGCCGAACCACCCCTGGCTGGTCAGCAGCATGCGGGTATTGAAATGGGCGGCCGGCACGCGCGGACTGCATAAATGCGCGACCAGGCTGATGCCACTGGCCCAGAAGCGCGGGTCGTCCTCCGCACCCGGGATCTGGCGGCGGAATTCCGGGCTGAAGGTGCCAAACACGGTGGAGACGTTCACCCCCACCTTCTCGAACACACGGCCTTTCATCACGCTGGTGACCCCGCCGCCGCCCGGCGTGCCGTCCTCGGTGGGACGCTGCCAGGCGGTGCGTACGAAACGGCCTGCCTGCAGTTGCCTGCCGGTTTGCGATTCATCCTCGATCGCCTCGAAGGCGGCGCAGAGTGAATCGCGCAGCCCCTCGAACCAGCCGCGGGCGGCGTCCTGCAGGGCGGCATGTGGCGGGGAGACAGTCTCCGGGGCGGCGTTGGCCATGGCGGTGCGATCCTGGCTGACCGGTCGAGCGTAACCGGATGTGGAATTATGTTGCATGAGCGAATGGCGGCCTATGGACCCGGTGCGGCGTTTGGGCTAATTGCGCCGCCCAGGGCATGCGCCGGCCACGATTGTGGCAAGGCGGCAGCCCTTGCATGCCGCGCAAACGCCGCACCCTGGCCATGCACCGTTCGAGAAGCGGCGAGACAACAAGGATGGCCGACACAATGTCTGCGACCGCTCACCCGTCTGCCCACGGCCCGGGGCCGGACGTCACCAAACGGGACTTCCTGAAGCTGGTCGCCGGCGCCTCGGCGGCGATCGGGGCGGGCGCGATTGCCTGGCCGCTGATCGACAGCATGAACCCGTCCAAGGACGTGCTGGCGCTGTCGGAACTGGAAGTCGACCTGTCGCCGATCCCGGCAGGTTCGGCCATCGTCGTTTCCTGGCGCGGACAGCCGGTGTTCGTGCGCCACCGCACCGAGACCGAGATCAAGATGGCCCAGGACGCGCCGCTGAGCGAAATGCGCGACCCCGCGCCGGACTCGGCACGCGTCAAGGAGGGCCACACCCAGTGGCTCATCGTCAGCGCCATCTGCACGCATCTCGGCTGCATCCCGCTCGGCGCCAAGCCGACCGATCCGCGCGGCGAGTTCGGCGGCTGGTTCTGCCCGTGTCACGGCAGCCAGTATGACACCGCCGCGCGCATCCGGAAGGGGCCGGCACCGCGCAACCTTCCCCTCGTGCCGTACGGGTTCGAGACCGACACCAAGATCAAGATCGGCTGAGGGCAAAGTTTCATGGTTGGCCTGTATAACAGCGACGTCAAAAACCCGATCCTTCGCTGGATCGACACCCGCCTTCCTGTCATCACCATGATACAGAAGGAATACGGGGTATTCCCGACGCCGAAAAACTTCAACTACTTCTGGGCGTTCGGCGGCCTGGCCATGATCACGCTGATGATCATGATCGCCACCGGTATTTTCCTGGCCATGGCCTACACGCCGAACACCACCATGGCATTCGACAGCGTCGAGCGGATCATGCGCGACGTGAACTATGGCTGGCTGCTGCGCTACGGCCACGAAAACGGCGCCTCGATGTTCTTTATCGTGGTCTACGTGCATATGTTCCGTGGCCTCTACTACGGGTCCTACAAATATCCACGTGAACTGCTGTGGATCCTCGGTGTCCTCATCTTCCTGGTGATGATGGCCACCGCCTTCATGGGGTATGTGCTGCCCTGGGGCCAGATGTCGTTCTGGGCCGCCACCGTCATCACCAACCTGTTCTCCGCCATTCCGGTGATCGGCGAGCCGATCGTGCAGTGGCTGTGGGGCGGATTCTCGGTGTCCAACCCGACGCTGAACCGCTTCTTCAGTCTGCACTACCTGCTGCCCTTCGTGCTGTTCGGCCTCGTGTTCCTGCACGTCGCCGCGCTGCACGTCACCGGCTCCAACAACCCGTTGGGCATCGAGCCGAAGGGGCCGCAGGACACCCTGCCGTTCCATCCGTACTACACGGTGAAGGACAGCGTCGCCATCTGCGTCTACTTCCTGGTGTTTGCCCTGCTGGTGTTTTTCTTCCCCAACTACCTGGGGCATGCCGACAACTATATCCCGGCCAATCCGCTCTCCACCCCGCCGCACATCGTCCCTGATTGGTACTTCCTGCCATTCTACGCCATTTTGCGCGCGGTGCCGCAGAAGCTGCTCGGCGTGGCGCTGATGTTCGGCTCCATCCTGATCCTGTTCGCTCTGCCGTGGCTCGACACCAGCAAGGTGCGCAGCGCCAAGTTCCGGCCGATCTACCGCGTTTTCTTCTGGGTGCTGGTGATCGCCTGCATCGTGCTCGGCGTCGTCGGCTCGCAGCAGCCCGAGGGGATCTGGGTGCCGCTCGGTCAGGTGGCGACGGCCTACTATTTCTTCCACTTCCTGATTCTGCTGCCGGGTACTCGGCAAGCTGGAGCGGACGTTGCCGTTGCCCGAGAGTATCAGTCAGTCGGTGCTTGGGGGCGGACCGTTGCCCAGCGGCGCTACCGCCAAGCCGATGGAGAAGGCATGATGCGCACTTTCCGCCCCGCTCTCATCGGCGCCGCCCTGCTGGCTGCCGCGACGCTCGCCATCCCGGCCCGCGCCGAGGAGGGTCCGGCCCTGCCGGAGGTGAACTGGAGCTTCTCCGGCCTGTTCGGCACCTTCGACCGCGCCTCCGCGCAGCGTGGCTTTCAGATCTACAATCAGGTCTGCTCGAACTGCCATTCGCTCAAGGAGGCCTATTACCGCGACCTCGCCGGCATCGGTTTCAGCGCCGCCGATATCAAGCTGATCGCCGCCAGCAAGATGGTGCCGACCCTCAACGACGACGGCCAGCCTGCCGAGCGGCCGGCCTTGCCGTCGGACCATTTCCGCGATCCGTTCCCCAACGACAAGGCGGCGCGCGCGGCCAACGGCGGTGCCCTGCCGCCCGACCAGTCGGTGCTCGTCAAGGCCCGCGAGGGCGGGCCAGACTATATCTACGGCCTCCTGACCGGCTACGGCGATCCACCCGCCGGCTTCAAGATGATGTCCGGACTGAATTACAACAAATACTTCGCCGGCCACCAGATCGCCATGCCGCAGCCGCTGCGGGACGGCACCGTGACCTATACCGACGGCACCAACAATTCGCTCGATCAGGAAGCGCGCGACATCGTGACCTTCCTGACCTACATCGCCAATCCCGAGCTTGAGGAGCGGCACCGGATGGGCGTGAAGGTAGTGCTGTTCCTGCTGTTCCTCACCGGATTGAGCTACGCGGTGAAGCGCAAGCTGTGGGCCAACGTCGACCACTGAGTCTGCCATGCTTGCCCTTCCCGGCTTGAAGGGCGCTCCTGCCGCCGCCGCGTCTCCGTCCGGGGGCGCGGCGGTTTCGTTTCCGGACAAGCCACGGGATCTCGCATGAGCGACGCGACCATTCAGCCGGTCATCGGCATCATCGGCGGCTCCGGCCTGTATGACGTGGACGGGCTGCAGGACAAGGTCTGGCGCCGCGTTCCCACGCCGTGGGGCGATCCTTCCGACGCGCTGCTGGAAGGCCATCTCGAGGGCGTGCGCTGCGTGTTCCTGCCCCGGCACGGTCGTGGCCACCGGCTTTCCCCGTCGCATCTGAACTACCGGGCCAACATCGACGCGCTGAAGCGGGTGGGCTGCACCGACGTGATCTCGCTGTCGGCCGTCGGCAGCCTGCGCGAGGATTTGCCGCCCGGGCATTTCGTCGTCGTCGACCAGTTCATCGACCGTAGCTTCGCGCGCGAGAAAAGCTTTTTCGGCGAGGGGTGTGTGGCGCATGTCTCCATGGGCCATCCGGTTTGCCCGCGTCTTGGCGACGCGCTGGAGGCCGCCTGCCAGACGCTCGGCCTGCCGGTGACGCGTGGCGGCACCTATCTGGTGATGGAAGGGCCGCAATTCTCCACCAAGGCCGAGAGCGAGTTGTACCGATCCTGGGGCTGCAGCGTCATCGGCATGACCAACATGCCGGAGGCCAAGCTCGCCCGCGAGGCGGAGCTTTGTTACGCCACGGTCGCCATGGTGACCGACTATGATTGCTGGCACCCGGAACACGACCACGTGAGTGTGGAGATGATCATCAAGGTGCTGCACGGCAACGCCGACAATGCCCGGCATCTGGTCCGGCAGGTGGTGCCGGACCTCGGCCGGCCGCGCGGGCTGTGCCCGGCCGGGTGCGACCGGGCGCTGGAATACGCCATTATTACTGCGCCGGGCGGACGCGATCCCGCGCTGATGGCGAAACTGGACGCGGTGGCTGGGCGGGTATTGGAGAGGTAGGTCGGGACGATCGCATCCGCCGCTGCGCGATGCGGACGGATGGCGGGGAGGGGAGCGAACCGCTGGCATGCGTTTGGCCCTCATCGTCCATTGGCGGGCAAATCCCATGTCCGATCAACGGGGCTTCGCCTGGCAGTCTTCGGTGTGCTGAGCGACCGGATCGGCAACACGGTCACTCAGCGACGAGCGAACACCTCGGTCCTCATGCGCGAGGCGGTGCTCCGCGGCGGGAACTGACGTGTCCGCCCCGCTGGCTGTGTGAGCGGCATGTCAGGATAAATGTCCTGGGTTGACCCTGCCCTCGCGCATCCGTTTTGTCGACGGCACTTTCCCGTGCCACCCGCAATGGCCAAAGCCAAGATCAGGATCGCCGCGGCTTTCGCACGCGCTACTCGGCGAATCGGGCCGGAGGAGCCAGCGCCAGCTTCAGGAACGTCTGCAGCGCGGCGGCGATCGAGGCGCTGTCGTTGGCTTCGATGTAGTTGGAGGGGGCGGAAGCACACTGCTGGAGGTTGTACGGGATCGACGTTTGATCCGTGGGTTCCGCTTGAACAATCGCCGCCACAGACGGATTTGTGCCGTCCATATACCAAGTGTTCATCAATGAGTAGTATGGTGTGTAAAGCACATAGATGGCGTACCCCATGTTTTTGAAGGTGGTGCAAGAACTCGGGTCGAAAGCCGACATGGCCCGGCTGGCCGGGTCCTGGAGACCGTCGGTCACAATGAACAGCACCTTGCGCGGCGAGGATGCATTCACCCCGTTGCCCGCCGTGGTCAACTGGCCCGCCAGGTCGTTCATGATCGTCGGGAAATCGGTTTCGCCGCCATTGGCGCCGACATAGGGCTGAATCCCCGTGTCCGCTCCGTTGGCAGTGGTGGGTGGCAAGCCGACAGCCGCGAGTGCGGCTGCCCAGTCATTGCCTGTGCCGCCGCCGGTTGGATAAACCGGGGTTAGAATGTCGGCGAACCAGTAAACACCGACGTTCAGGTTGTTGATGGATAAGTTGTCCGCCTGCATGGTCGCAATCAGCTGGTTCACGGCCTGCTTGACGAGGTCGAAGCGCAACGTGACGTGGTAGGACGTGCCGATCGTGCTTCTTGCCACGGCGTAAAAGTCCTGGCCGGAACCGGCCGGGCTGCCGGTGTCGAAATGGCAGGCGAAGGCGCAGGGCGCGCCCGCCATCACCGATATGCCATTGTAGGAGTTGAGTGTAGTCGGCTGGGTCGGGAGCACCACCGTGGGACAGGCCGGTCCCGGGTTGTTGTCCGTCGCGGGAAAAGCCGGAAAGGTCTTGCTGCCGACCGACAAGGGCCCGATCGGGCAATTATTCAGCCCATCGCTTACATATGAGTAACCGGCACTGCATCCATAGACACTGTAGCTTTGTTGGGAAGCATTTCCCGCGGAGGTCTGGAAATATTGGTAGTTGGTTTGAGTACCTGACAAGCGCGTTCGACTGGCTCCAGCTGGTGCAGTTACCGTTGGTCTTGGCTGTACAGTAATACGCGCCGGTGTCCGCGCAGGCCGTCAGTTCCTGCAGGGTCTGGATATCGCTCGGCTGCGCGGCAATCTCCATGGAGCCGGAATTGTCCAGCAAGACATAAACATTCAGATACGGTGCGGTGACCGGCGTGTTCACCACCGACGTGCTGGAGATCGGGATGGAATTTAACCCCACCAGTTTGCCGAAGTAGGGCGTGTAAGTCGCGGTATATGTCAGCGTTGCGGTGAAGGCAGTCACACTGTTGTCAATAATCGTCGGAACGACGATGACGGTAAGCGGCAGAGCGACTGTCACATTGTTGAGGATGCCGGCTTGCGCGGCGAATCGCTGCTGGCCCGCTGCGACGCCGTCGGCATCGGCTGTTGCGGTGCTGTTCGTCGTGCCGCTTTCCCAGGCTTGCGCCGCCGTGATTCCGGCGGTCAGCGCCGCCGTATCGGCCGCCAGATCGAGTTGCGTTTTCGCCGCTGTGGCGCCGGCCAGGTCGACCGCCAAGGCGACGATGCCCATCAATGCCGGGCAGGACACCGCGAAGATCAGGGCAGAGACGCCGCTGCGGTCGGTCCTGAAACGCAAAAGACAAGGGCGTTTCATCGGCATGTCCCTCCATTGCGGAACGAGGTGTTTTCCGATGGCTGCCAGGTGGCCAGGCAACCCGGGCTGCCGGCGGCGCTCGGACCGGCGCTATGCGGCCGGCAGGCCGGCTGCCGCCGCGTGCGCGACAGCGACGTGGCGAGGCGGGTCCGGCCAATCGCCGGATTGACCGTTATCGGCGGTTCCCCGGACGGATCGCGCAGCCTGGTAAGCACCACTGCGGCATCCTCTGGCGCCTGGTTCAGCCGGGCGCGTGCGCCGCACGCGCGCTGGCCCCTCAACCGCGCCCGACTGCACCGACTGGCGAGACCTGTCGGGCGGAACATGCGCGGGCAGCAGCGGGACAGGCACTCGCGCCACAGCGCCCACCCGTCGCGGGCGGGGCGCAGCCTGTGTCCGTCCCCATTAACGTCCGGTTAAGCTCCCTGAGGTTGCGTCAGGACCGCCGCGTCGCCGCACCCTCGTTTTCGTCAACTGGCTCTTCACGTGGTGACGCTATCTGCAGAGGCCGTGCTGCATGAGCGGGTGGGCGTGACAAACCCTAAGCCGACGCGTCTTGGCGACATTCTGTTGATGCGTGGGCTGGTCGCTGCCGAAGGGCTGGAGGCCGCCCTCAAACACCAGCGCGAACAAGGCGGCCGGCTGGGGGAGAGCATCATCGCGCTTGGCCTGATATCGCCCGAACAACTGGCGGCGGTGCTCGACGAAACACCAGCCACGCCGCTGACCGTCGAGCAGACCGGCATCGGCCGCGGCCGCCTGTTGGCTCTGCTGCTGAAATTCATGCGCGTGGAATCCTACGAAACGCTGCCGGAGCTCAGCGGGTGCATGCGGCTGCCGGTCCCGGTTCTGCAGAATCTGATCGACGAGGCGACGACCCAACGCTTGGTGCAGGTGCTCGGCTCGATCACGCATGGCATCGTCCGCTTCATGCGCTACGCGCTGACCGACCGGGGACTGGCGGCGGCGGCCGAAGCACTGGCGCAGTCGCAGTATCTGGGCCCGGCGCCGGTGTCGCTCACCGCGTTTCAGGAACAGGTCAAGAAGCAGGTCATCACCCACGAGAACCTGCGCGAGGAGACATTGCGGGAAGGTTTCTCCGACCTGATCGTGCCGACGGAATATGTGCGCAAACTGCTGCCCGCGGTGCGGGCCGGCCGCACTGTCCTGCTCTACGGCCCGCCGGGCAACGGCAAGACAAGTATCTGCCTTCGCCTTGCCGCCCTGTTCCACGATGTCGTCTACATTCCGTACGCGATCGAAGTGGGCGGTCAGATCATCAAGATGTACGACAGTGGACTGCACAAGCGCTTCAACGAGGAAGATGCTACTCCGATGCTTGCGGGCGCTAACGGCATGCAGGTCGATGGCTTCGACGCCCGCTGGGTCGCCTGCCGCCGGCCTGTCGCCGTGGCTGGCGGCGAACTCACGCTGGACATGCTCGACCTGCGCTTCGACCCGATCAACAAGTTCTACGAAGCGCCGCTGCACATGAAGGCTCTGAACGGCATCTTCCTGATCGACGATTTCGGCCGCCAGAGGGTCAATCCGACCGAGTTGCTCAACCGCTGGATCATTCCGCTCGACAGCCGCATCGACTACCTCACGCTGAACACCGGCGTGAGCTTCCTCGTTCCCTTCGACGAGCTGGTGTTTTTCTCGACCAACCTCAAGCCGGCCGACCTGATGGACCCGGCGTTTCTGCGGCGTATTCCCTACAAAATCGAATTGCTCGGTCCGGACGTGGACGAATACCGGCAGATCTTCCTGGCGGCGGCCGAAAGCCGCCGTCTGACCATCTCCCCCGAGGTATTTGAGTATATCGTTCAACGGCTGCTGGCCGCCCAGTACGAGCTGGCCAACTTCCAGCCGCGCTTCCTGTGCGATCAGGTCTTGCAGCTCTGCAACTGCTTCGGGTTGCCGCCGTGCATTACCCGCGAGCTGGCGGATGAGGCGATGGCAAATCTCTACGTGGACCTCAAAAAAACCAGAAAGCGGCCCGCCGCAGCGAAATCCGTTGTTTGCCGGGGATAGCGTGCACGGGAATTCAACCCCGGGTCCGGGGCGTGCCATCAAACGGCCGCTGGCCCGCATCAACTGCACGGCCGGTGCAACCACTATGAGATCCAGCACGGACGCGAACCCTCGCGCACGACATTCCCAATCACTGGGCGACGGCCCTCGCCTTCGTCGCCAATTGGCTACCGCGCCAACCAACAACGACACCGAGCGGACGTTGCGGCAGGCCGTCATTGTCCGCCGCATCGGCGTTTGTACCAGAACGGATACGGGCGCCGAGTTTACGCGGCTGGCTGCGCCATCATCGACACCGGCTGCAAACGGGGTGTCAATCCGTGGTCGTATGGGTGCGACTTAATCGCCGCACGGAAATGCGGCTCCCTGCCCACTATCCCCATCAAACTCGCCGCCGGCAGGCGGAGAGTGTGAGCGGTTGCGAGTCCCTGCAATCCCGGGCTCGGCTTCGCTATGAAGCTGGGCCAGGAGTTTCAAAAGCTCGGTCGCCATGAGCCGTGGTGTTCCGAAGTCCTCTTGCTTCTTCGCGTGGATCAGCCCGGAAAGCAGAGACTCGGCTGTTTCGATGGCGAGGGCATGAGTGGCCCGACGGGTTTCTGCGCGGAGCACGAAGGTGACGGAGTGCATGTTTATTCCCTGACCTTGCATGGTTCGTTCATAAGGCATCGAAAGGCGCGCGTTTGGCCGCGACCAGAGGCACGCGGCGATCCTAAAGAAGGGTTAACAGGCATAAAAAAATAATAACCCGCGACCGAGGCATTCCGTTCGTTCTGAGGCAATAGTGACCTCTGGAGAAATAAATTTGGAGGAGTTCCTCAGCTCGGCTTTCCGCCATCCATTTCTTGATCCCACCGGTTCGGCGTAGCGTCGGGTGGCGGAGGTTTTGAGTTCGTCAGGCGGCGTAGCACACGGTGTCGACGAGACTGTGCAGGAGAGTCGTGGGAATTTCGATGACGTCCTTGCCCGGCCGGGACATTGAAAAATGCGGTGGGCACCAAAGTGCCCGGCGGACCGCGGCGATGGCATCGCTGAAGGTGGGCTCCTGCTTGGCGTACCAGGCAGCCCCGCGCGGGCGCAGGGCGGTGGTCGGTGCCCGCATCAATTGGTCGGCCCATAGCGTCACCAGCGAGAACAACCCAAGCAGTGCGGGGGTGGTGCGCAGGATGGCCAGGTCCGACCATTGCCGCTGGGTCTCGACGCCGAGATGGCGACGGACTTCCTGAAACGTCGTCTCCACCCGCCAGCGCGAGACGAAGCAGTTGAGGATGTCCGCCGGCGTGTCGTCGAGGTTGGTGCTGAGGAAGGCCTGCGGCTCGCGCTGGCCGGACGGGTCGCGCACCAGCACCCAGCGGATGGGCGCCGGCGGCAGGCCGGCATGGTACCAGACCGCGGTGCCGGAGACGATCTCGACCAGCCTTGTCTCGCCGCCATACCAGTCGGTCACCTGTAGCTTCGTCCAGGCGGTTGCTGGGTTTTCCAGGATGGCGCTGAGCTTCGGCAGACGCTTGCCTTTCAGCGGCGCACGACCGCGCTGGCCGGGCCGGCGAGGCGGGGCCGGCGCGAACAGGTTTGCATCAAGCTG